>JBHGUT010000028.1:0-41206 GCA_048976825.1 Paenisporosarcina sp. | reverse complement strand
CACCTCAAGTAATTAATTTTTTTATTTTAGGAAAGGAATCCGAGCCACTCCCGCGGAAAAACGGATGGCGAAAGCCCCGCAGACCTTTAGGTCGAGGAGATTGAGGCGTTCGTCCGCAGGAAAGGGCTCAGATTCCGAATGGTTCGTCTTAATTTTAGTTTAAATGAAAAAAGACTGCAGATAAACTCATAATTAATATGTTTGTCTACAGTCTGAAATCTCCTCATAAAGAGGAGATTTAGTAATAAAAACCTTATATTTTTTTAAATAACAAACTTGCATTATGTCCACCAAATCCAAGTGAATTGCTCATAGCATATTCAATCTCTTTTGAACGTGAAGCATTAGCTACATAATCTAAATCACAAATCGGGTCTGGATTTTCCAGATTTATCGTTGGTGGTAGTACACTTTCATGGATAGCTAGTGCGGTAAAGATGGCTTCGATCCCACCCGCTGCACCAAGTAGATGACCAGTCATTGATTTTGTTGAACTCATCGCAAGTTTGTATGCATGTTCACCAAATACTGATTTTACTGCGAGTGTTTCAAACTGGTCATTGTAAGGGGTGCTTGTTCCATGTGCATTAATATAATCTATTTGTGAAGGTTCGACGCCTGCACTTGCAAGTGCTTGATCCATCGCACGGGCAGCTCCCTCTCCTTCAGGGGCTGGAGCTGTGATATGATGTGCATCTCCAGTCGATCCATAACCAATAATTTCTGCGTACATTTTTGCACCACGTGCTTTAGCATGTTCATACTCTTCTAAAATTAGAATTCCTGAGCCTTCTCCAATGACAAACCCATCTCGATTTGCATCAAATGGACGAGATGCAGTTTGTACATCTTGATTCAAGGTAAGAGCAGTATTCGCACAGAAGCCAGCAACAGACATATTCGTGATAGGAGCTTCTGCACCTCCAGCAATCATTACATCCGCCTCGCCACGTTCAATCACTTTAAAAGCATCTCCAATCGAATTCGTCCCTGAAGCGCATGCCGTAACCGTGCAGGAATTTATCGCTTTAGCTCCGAAATGTATGGAGACTTGGCCCGCTGCCATATCCGGTATCATCATCGGCACAAAGAAAGGACTTACACGACGGTATCCACGATCGAGAAACGTACGAAACTGTTGTTCATACGTCTCCATTCCTCCAATACCTGAACCAATCCAAACACCTGTACGCAGTCCTAACTCAGGCGTTATTTCTAGATTTGCGTCTTTAACTGCCATAATAGATGCTGCTAATGCGAAATGTGTAAAGCGATCCATTTTGCGTGCATCTTTTTTTTCAATGTATGTTTCGATATCAAAATCTTTAACCTCAGCGGCAACTTTCGCAGGAAAATCGTCTGCATTTACTCGCGTAATGGGACCTACACCCGAACGACCTTCTTTTATTCCAGCCCATGTCGTTTCAATATTGTTTCCAAGAGGTGTAACTGCTCCAACTCCAGTAATTACTACACGACGTTTTATCATGATTCTTGTACTCCCCTCATCTATATGCAATTAGTATAATTTGTGCAAGTATCAATGACGACAAATTACTTGCCCCATTTTAAAGCTATGGCTCCCCAAGTTAAGCCTCCACCAAAACCAACCATTACAATGACGTCATCGTCTTTAATTTTACCGTTTAAGACTTCTTCTTTTAACGAAATCGGGATTGATGCAGCAGATGTATTCCCAAACTGATTAATCGTTTTCGACATTTTTTCTTCAGGTAAATCTAATCGTTGTCGAGAGGCTTCCATAATGCGAATATTTGCTTGATGCGGCACTAAGAAATCCACCTCATCTTTTGATAATCCTGCTTTGGTAATGACATTTTCCGCAGACTCGCCCATTTGACGAACAGCAAATTTAAACACTTCCCGACCATTCATTTCTAAATATGGTCCGTCTTGATATAAATGTTTACCACCTGAACCGTCTGCACCAAGTTCAAATGATAAAATCCCTCGGCCTTCTGTAACTTTACCAATGATAGCTGCTCCAGCTCCATCTCCAAACAAGACAGCTGTATTACGATCTTCAAAGTTTGTAATTTTAGAGAGTTTTTCTACACCAACTACTAAAACATAAGGATATGTGCCTGACTCAACAAATTGTTTTGCAGTAATAACCCCATACATAAAACCTGCGCATGCTGCAGAAATATCCATTGCAGCAGCATTCATAGCACCAAGCTTCTCCTGAATCATCGTTGATACACTAGGAAACGGCATATCTGGTGTCACTGTGGCAACTAAAATTAAGCCGATCTGGTGAGCACCTATTCCTGCATCCTCTATTGCCTGTTTGGCTGCTTCGTAAGCCATATCGGAAGTATTTACATCATCGCCCGCAATTCTTCTTTCTTCAATTCCGGTACGCGTACGAATCCACTCGTCGGTTGTATCCATCTTTTTTTCCAAATCAAAGTTTGTAACCACTTGATCTGGCATATATCTTCCTAAACCAATAATTCCTGCATTCATGAGACAACCTCATTTCATTTGTTATCAATTATTAGTACCTGGTAATAATAATACCGAAAAACCTGCTTTTTTACAACTCCTTGCCACGACTTTGCCAAATCTATATGAAATTAGACAAAAGATTCTTTTTCAACAATGACACCTATGGTATGATGGGTATATCAAATAGTCTGTCCAGAGGTGAAACAACATGAAATATATATTTACATTTATATGGTCTTTTCTACTTGTAACCACATTAAATTATGTAGTTAGTTCAGTAGCAGGAGTAGAATTCAACTTCGTTTTAGGTGCCATTCTTTCCGTTGCCGTGGCATTTATCATTTTCATTATTTCAGCTATCATTCCAAATGATCCAATCGAAAATCACTAAAAAATAAAGACGGTCTCTCTTAAGATTTCTTAGAGAGACCGTCTTTTTATTTTATAAGAACATTTACTTGATGATTAGTTGTAGTAACTTCGATATGACTTCCAGGCGGTAATGCTCCTCCTAATAGTTCTTTTGCAACTGCAGTTTCGACATGCCGTTGTATAAAACGCCGCAATGGACGAGCCCCAAAAGCCGCATCTGTTCCTTCCTCAACAACCCATGCAACAAGCTCTGGCGTGAATGTTAACCGTATATCTTGTTCGGTTAAACGTTTAGCAAGCTGCACTAAATATTTCTCCGTTATAGCTTCAAAATGAGCACCTTTTAATGAATGGAATAATACTACTTCATCCATCCGGTTCAATAATTCAGGCTTAAAATGAGCACGAAGAGCAGTCATTACTAGACTTTCTGCATTTACCGTGTCTTCTACTAAATACTGTGAACCAATATTCGAAGTTAAAATAACCACTGTGTTTGTGAAATTCACCACTCTACCTTGGCTATCTGTGATTCGTCCATCATCAAGTAGTTGAAGCAAAATGTTCGCAACATCTGGGTGTGCTTTTTCAATTTCATCCAGTAACACAACTGAATACGGGTTACGTCTAACAGCTTCTGTTAATTGACCACCCTCTTCATAGCCAATATAGCCTGGAGGCGCACCAACAAGACGAGAGACACTATGTTTTTCCATGTACTCCGACATATCAATTCGAATAAAGTGATCTTCTGAGTCAAATAAGTTTGCAGCTAATGCCTTTGCAAGCTCCGTTTTCCCAACACCTGTTGGTCCTAAGAATAAAAACGAACCAATCGGCTTAGATGGATCTTTTATACCCGCTCTAGCACGCCACACTGCCTCCGTTACAAATTGAACAGCCTGGTCTTGCCCAACTACACGTTCTTGCAATGTTTCTTTTAGACGGAGCAACTTATCGCGTTCGCCTTCCATTAATTTTGTAACAGGGATACCTGTCCATCGTGCTACAATAGAGGCAATTTCTTCTGAAGTCACTTCTTCTCGAAGTAAACGATTATCTGTGCTGGATTCAAGAGCTGCTTCAAGTTCAGCAATTTCCTTTTCAAGTGACGGCATTTTCCCATGTCGCAATTCGGCTGCTTTATTCAAGTCATACCGATTTTCTGCATCTTCTAAATCACGACGATACACATCAAGCTTCTCACGTTTCTCTTGAATGTGTTTAAGCGAATCTTTTTCAGCTGTCCATTGATTGCGCATAGCTTCCGTGGAGGTTTTTAAAGTCTCCAGTTCATCTCGCAAACTCATTAAACGCTGTTGACTTGCTGGATCCTTTTCTTTCATTAATGCTTGCTCTTCAATTTCGAGTTGCATCATTCTTCGTGTGACTTCATCAAGCTCTTGAGGCATTGAGTCGATTTCAGTACGAATCATCGCACACGCTTCATCTACCAAATCGATGGCTTTATCCGGTAAGAACCGTTCCGTTAAGTATCGGTTTGAAAACTGTGCAGCTGCAACAATTGCGCGGTCATGGATACGCACCGCATGATGTAATTCAAATCGCTCTTTTAATCCACGAAGGATAGAGATTGTATCTTCAACAGAAGGTTCCCGTACAAGTACTTGTTGAAAACGACGCTCTAGTGCCGGATCTTTTTCAATATGCATTCTATATTCATCCAGTGTCGTCGCACCAATACAATGCAGTTCGCCACGAGCAAGCATGGGTTTTAACATATTACCCGCATCCATTGCTCCTTCTGTCTTACCTGCACCAACAATGGTATGAATTTCATCTATAAATAAAATAATTCTGCCTTCACTGTCTTTTACTTCCTTCAATACGGCTTTTAAACGCTCTTCAAATTCTCCTCGATATTTTGCTCCAGCAATAAGTGAAGCCATATCCAATTCAAAGATATCACGATCTTTCAGTCCTTCCGGTACATCCTTACGAACAATACGTTGTGCTAGTCCTTCAACGATTGCGGTTTTACCGACACCTGGCTCTCCGATAAGAACCGGATTATTTTTTGTTTTTCTGGACAGTATACGAATAACATGTCGAATCTCTTGATCGCGTCCGATTACAGGATCCATTTTGCCATTTCTTGCTTGTTCAACAAGATTTCGCCCGTACAATTCCAGCGGTCTCTGTTGTTCGTTTTGTGCTTGCATATTTTTCACTCCTCATAGTTTGACCTTTTTTGACCTTTGGAATTATTATACGATTATAAATGAAAAGTTGTAAAGGAAGTTGATTTTATTTGCGCTTAAGGATCAATGGAACTATGCGTCTCGAGATCGTGCTTAGACTAAATATAGCTTTAGTGTACCTATTTGAAAATTTTTACTTTTATATTCATAAAAAAGCCCTACAAATCAGCTTTCACTGATTCATAGGGAATTCTAAACGATTATCTGACACCAAGTGCCATTTTTGCGTAACGTGACATGTTGTCTTTCGACCAACCTGGCGTCCATACAATATTGACGTCCACTTCTTTAACTTCTGGTAGTTCATATAAAGATGTTTTGACCATATCAACAATCATTGGTCCCATCGGGCATCCAAGTGATGTCAATGTCATGGTTACGACTGCAAATCCATCTTCAGATAAATCTACGTCATAAACGAGACCTAGGTTGACTATATCTATCCCAAGTTCTGGGTCAATTACATTTTCAAGTGCACCCATCATGCTTTCGCGCATATCTTGATCCATGTTCATCCCCCTTTTCTACTTTCGTATAGCTTAATCATAACAAACACTAGTTATACTGACAAATTCTTCGCTAAGAAATCTGTTGCCTGGAGTAGCCCTTTTCTAGATACTGCATGACCTGCTGTTTTATCTGATTGAAATTGAAAACGTTCAGGATGATTTTCATAAGATTTCTTAATGGCATTGTAAAAATTATATGTTGGCTCAAATGGAACCACGGTATCTTGCTCACCGTGCCAAAAAAATACGGGTCGGCTGTTTAAAGCAGCAGGATCTTTCGTTAAATCAAATTGACTGAGAGTATCGAGCATTTGTTTACGCTCTAATTCCGTAACAGGAAGTTTAAAACCTCGCGATTCATACTGTGCCATTTGCGCTTTCGCAAGTTGGACATAACCTGGCGAACCCATTAATACGGCAGCAACATCAATCCATGCATACACTTTTAGACAACCTAACGTTTCGATCCCGCCCATTGACGTCCCAGCAAGTGCGAGTTTTGTCTCATCCTTTATGAGATTACGTTTAATTAACTCTTCACGAATGGACTTAACATCCTCAATTGACGTTAAAACAATTTCCCAAAATCGTAAGGATAGCTGTATTTCGTCTAATTGAGCATGTCTCTCACCGTGCAAGTGCGCATCCGGCAATATTACACGGAATCCCTTTTCCGCTAATTGGTAAGCATAGTGTAGATTATGTTCCTTCGCACTTGTAAAACCATGAAGGAATAGGACGACTGGCGTGTGCTCATTTTTAACATCTTCTTTATATACATGCAAAAGTGGAATCTTGTTCCACAATTCTTTATCAACGATCACATTTCCCACTTCCTTCGCATCTGCTTCTTAATATGGTAGCAAACTAGTTCTAAAAGTACAAAAATGAGTTGGATATTTTTGACGATTTCTGATTGGGCAGATACACTTTATATAGATAAGAAAGGAGCTACAATTTT
Organism: Paenisporosarcina sp.; assembly: GCA_048976825.1. Taxonomy (GTDB): domain Bacteria; phylum Bacillota; class Bacilli; order Bacillales_A; family Planococcaceae; genus Paenisporosarcina. The sequence goes on along the minus strand of JBHGUT010000028.1, from coordinate 34,670 downwards.
TCATGCAACCACATTTGATCGTTTTAGATTTGGACGGAACTTTGTTAACAGACGAAAAAGTAATTTCAGACAAGACTTTACATACGCTCCAAAAAGCGAAAGCGCAAGGTCATGAAGTCATGATTGCTACTGGAAGACCTTATCGTGCGAGTGAAACATATTACCATCAGTTACAATTGCAAACGCCAATAGTAAACTTCAACGGGGCTTATGTTCATCACCCTACTGACCGTACTTGGAATACGATCCATGAACCAATTAAACTGAACGTGGTAAATGAAGTAATTGATGCTGTTTATGATTTTAATTTCTACAATATAATTGCAGAAGTAATGGATGAGGTTTATCTTCATTACCATGACGAAAAGCTGCTTGATATTTTCAATTTCGGAAAACCACAGATTACAACAGGCGATATTCGAAATTACTTAAAAGCGGACCCAACTAGTTTATTGATTCATGCGGAAGAATCCCAAGTCCCTGCGATTCGCAAGCATTTAGAAGATGTACATGCAGAAGTGATAGACCACCGCCGCTGGGGAGCACCATGGCATGTTATTGAAATCGTTCGTAGTGGATTAAATAAAGCAGTTGGACTCTCACATGTGACCAAATACTTAAACATTCCAAAAGAGCGAGTTATCGCATTTGGTGACGAAGATAACGATTTAGAAATGATTGAATACGCTGGAATTGGCGTCGCTATGGGGAATGCGATTAGTCCATTAAAAAACATTGCCAATGAAGTTACGGGCACGAATAACGAAGACGGTATTGCGAAATTCTTACAACAACGATTAAACTTATAATACAAATTCAAAAAGATAAAAAAACCGTATTTTTGGAACTCAGGTGAATAAAGCCACTTTGTGCGGAACCACCTAAGCGACCAACTTCAGTTTCACGTGTCTTTTTGAAGAATTATATATAGAGAAAAAGAAGTTCCAAGGGGGATAAAAATGAGAATATTTGCAGACAGTGCTTGCGATTTACCGAAGTCATTTTATGATACGAATCCTGTTACACTGATTCCACTACGCGTCCAAATTGAAGATGCGGAATATCTAGATGTAGTGACGATTGATTCAAAAGAAGTGTATGACTCGATTCGACAAGGTAAAATACCAAAAACTTCACAAGCTTCACCCGAACAATTTCTAACGCAGTTTGAAGGATTAGCTAAATCAGGTGAAGAAGGCCTCTACATTGCTTTTTCATCAGAACTATCAGGTACGCATAATACAGCCGTGATGATTCGCGAACAAGTTCTAGAAGAGTATCCAGAGATGAAGTTGACTATTATTGATTCCAAATGTGCATCACTTGGATGTGGATTATTAGTAAAAGAAGCGTTACGACTCAAAAATGCAGGTGAATCTTTGGAACGTATTGAAGCGATTATTCGATTCAAAGCTATTCATATGGAGCATTTATTTACCGTTGAAGATTTAGATTATATGGCACGAGGAGGACGCGTATCAAAAGCAAGCGCATTTATCGGTGGATTGCTCAATATTAAACCTCTTTTACATGTCGAAGAAGGAAAATTAGTTCCGATTGAAAAATTACGAGGCCGTAAAAAAGTAATGAAGCGTATGCTTGAACTGATGGAAGAACGCGGCGAACGCTTACATGAACAAACGATTGCAATCAGTCACGCAGATGATGAAGTTTTTGCTCTAGAAATGAAAGCCATGATTGAAGAAACATTCCATCCTGTAGAAGTGGAAATTCATATGATCGGATCGGCAGTTGGTGCTCATACTGGTCCTGGTACGCTTGCTATTTTCTTTGCAAATCAAATTCAGCCTTAAGAAACGGAGTGCAGTCTATGACAAAAATCGTAATAATTGGCGCAGTTGCCGGTGGCGCAACTGCTGCGTCACAGATACGTTTTTATGATTCCGCTGCTGAAATTGTCGTGTTCGATCAAGATGACACGATGTCCTACGCTGCTTGTGGCATGCCTTATTATTTGGGTGGTGAAATAGCAGATGATCAACTGCTATTAGCAACGACGTCTGATAAGTTTAAAAGTGAAAAGAACATTGACGTCAAGTTGAAGCATCAAGTCATACGCATTAATCGAGACCAGAAGAAAGTAGAAGTGAAAAACCTGGAAACAGATGAAATCAAAAACGAATCTTATGATGTTTTAGTTTTGTCACCCGGTGGGACGCCCATTATTCCGAAAACAGATGGATTAGAAAGCACTTATGTTTTTACATTACGCAACTTCGCTGACATGCAAAAGATTCATTCATTTATTGAAAGTGACAAACCTAAGAGCTGTGTGATCGTAGGCGCTGGTTTTATTGGGCTTGAAATGGCTGATAATTTATTGAATCTTGGCATGGATATTTCATTAGTTGAAAAATCTGATCAAGTGATGAATATATTAGACGTGGACAGCTCCGAGAAGATTGAAAAGGAATTAATCAAACACGGTGTTTCAGTTTACAAAGGCAATTTCATTACGAATGTAAATGAACGAATAATCACCCTTGACTCAGGTGAAACTATTCAAGCTGATTTCATTTTAATGAGTATCGGTGTCTCACCAAGCACAGAGCTTGCTTCAGAAGCGGGATTGACAATCGGTGACACGAGAGGCATTGTAACAAATGAATTTATGCAAACAGACGATCCTTCGATATATGCTATTGGGGATGCGGCTGAGAATAAAGACTTAATAACTGGAGCACCGAAGAGAGTACCTCTCGCGTGGCCTGCTCACAGACAAGCATTTATTGTTGCAAAACACCTTGCTGGTGATAACGTAGCATTTAAAGGCTTACTTGGTACATCCATTGCAAAAGTATTTAACTTGAGTGTGGGCATGACGGGTCTTGGCGAACGAAGTCTGAAAGAAGCTGGAATTTCTTTTGAAACAGTTACCCAAAAAGCCAATTCAAACGCTTCGTATTATCCAGATCACGCTGAATTGTTCCTAAAGATTCACTATGACGAGCAATCAAGAAAAGTACTAGGAGCCCAAGCTGTTGGTGCTAAAGGTGTGGACAAGAGAATTGACGTCATTGCCACTGCCATTTACGCAGGTTTAACAATGGAAGACTTGCAGGCACTAGAACTAGCCTATGCACCACCCTATTCCTCTCCAAAGGATCCGGTCAATATGGCAGGCTATCGAGCCAGATAGAAAAAAGCGCTTAAGATATTATGTCTTAAGCGTTTTTTCATGTTGAGTCTGACAAAGAATTGAATCAAAAAAGCCATCTCCTAATTTAAATGGAATGGCTAATGGGTTTATAGGTTTTAGATTCTCATTATGATTAGTTTAAATAGAGAACCGGGATTGTAATGTCAGCTATCTCGATTCACTTGTTTGCAATTCTATTATTTTTCCTCAACTATCCTGCCTCGCTAGTTTAACAGAAAATTACCGTTTTCCCTTTTTCTCCACCCATTCTTTGTATTCAGGTAAAGTGTATTCGTCCGTTTTTACTACTGTCCAATGACTGTCTTTTTGTTCTAAGAACACCTTTATTAAAAATTCCCTTCCAGATTCATCGAAATCATTTCTCAAATAAACCATACTTCCATGCACCAGAACGATTACTTTATGATCGTTTATTGTTTTCACTTTAATATTCTCATATCTTTCAATGTTGTAATTGGCATCTAACAATTCAAAATGTTCATTTAAGGAGTCAACCTGATATTTCTCAACATTAATCCCATGTTTCTGGTCAATATGATCCTTTAGGTCTGGATACTTATTCCACAAAATGTTAATATCCTCGTTAACCACAGCTTGTGTTCTATAATACATATACTCTCGAACAGGATTTGTATATTTCACCCAATCGGATGGTTCTGGCTCGACAAAATCTTCCATATCTTCATTTGCATTAAGGTTTTCTGTACGGGTTGAAGTTGTATTTTGCTGACATCCTAATAAAGATAATAAAATAAAAACCATTAAACTTCCTAAAAGAATATTCTTCATATTGCACCCCCTACATTTTTAGACGTCCTTAATTTCCATAAGTTTCATTTTTACATCATTGATGATTCTTGTACTTACCCGTCCCGCTTAATTTATTTAAACGATTATGAATTTAAAATAAAAATACGATCATCCTTCTACAAGAAATCTGCTCGTCTTATATCCTTTAGTGTCAATCAAAAAGGTATGTTATCTGGTAATACGAATATGTTAATATGAATAAAAAAATAGGGATATTTTTTTGGGGGGTCTCACATGAAAGGTCTAGACAGTAAAAACAAAAAAATTGTATGGAGGATAGGATCGATACTTATCCTCCTTCTCCTCGTAGCGTCAGTTTATTTCTTAAATCAGGATAATAAGACATCAACAAATTTGGAAGTTACTTCAATAGTTAAACCTAAACCATCAATAAAAGAGATGAAGCTAGTAGAACCGACAAGTCCAGAATGGCTGTTTACTAACGGACCGTGGAAGCAAATCGAAGACCCTGAAATAGGAACAGTCATGAAAGGATGGATGATGAGCAACGACACTATGCATTTTGGACGGCGGGTAAAGATTGAGACCGATAGTCCGTTTGCTGTTTTAAAACAGCGAGGAATCGGGGGGACGCTGACTGTATTTGTAGACGGGGAACCAGCTGTAGAAAAGGATCTGGATTCAAATGGAAAGCTAAGTGAGATTCAGCTGTATGAGAATAAGACAGGATGGCATGAGATCGAAATTGTCCATTCATCGTTCAGCGAACTGGATGGCCTCCTCATTGAAAAAGATGCCAGTGTGAGGAAACCTGCTGATCCTAAAAAGAAGCTAGTCGTGATAGGTCATAGTTATACAGAAGGGTATGGCAGCAGCAACAAAGCCTTAAAATCGTTCGCAGGCCTCATAGGAGACAAATTGAATGTGGAAAGCATCAATCAAGGGATCGGGAGGACGGATCTAAATGTTTCTTATCCTGCTTCTAGAAAGAACAGCGGGCTCGAACGTGTTAAGACTGATGTCATCGACCTGAAACCTGAGTTCGTACTAATGGCATATGGATATAACGCTATGACAATCGAGATTGACCAATACCAAAGTAATTATTTAACCTTCTTAAATACTATCCATGAGGCTTTGCCTGAGACGAAGGTCTTTGCAAGCGGTATTATTTCCGTCGCACATTATTCCGATGAGTACCTACAACCGAGGAACCAAGCGATTAAGAAAGCATGCGAAAGTACTCCCAACTGTACGTACATCGACTTGGAAAATAAATGGAACGATACGAATTATACGAAGTATATCAGTCCGGATGGTGTTCATCCTAACGATGAAGGTCATGCGTTTCTGGCCGAAGAATATGCAAAGGTTATTAAAACTGCAATTAGCAACTAGATTTGTAGCTTTGATTCTCTAATAAAATCAAAAGATGCTCATTTAAATATTGAGCATCTTTTTGTTGTATTCTTTGGGATATCAAACATGAAAAATTCTTCCATTCACCCTGTACCCCAAAGGCTTTTTCAATCACGCGCCCTCGTTCATCGACAAAGCCCGCGTAATGAACAGCTTGGCAATATATACCGACAACAAGTGTATTTTTTAGTCACTTGATTAATTTTTTCATTGCATTTAACTTGTTTGATGATGGGTCAATGGTCCTTGACACTCATGCATCAGACTAGAGGGCTCTTTTTCTTTCAAGACCTCGAACATCCTTCAAGCAGGATTGCTGCCCCGTTAGCTGAAGAATTTCTACAAAAATAGCGATAAATCCTTGTTGGATCTATGCTTGGATAATTGAAGCTCGTTTCGCGATGCGAGGTTAATTTTAACATCTTACATGCTTGCGTTTAAAACCAAGTCTTTCTTTATCGACTGCTGTTTGAATACTTTCGTAAGCATTTAGGGAACTGCTTTTTTTCTTGTCCCGTTTGACTTCTACTGTACCTATTGCCTTTGCGGTCTCGACTGCCTTTTCATGGAGCGGCAAATATGAAATCCCCACGGTGTTTAGAAAATTATTCATAGAGGATTTCGTTCGTTCTGGCGAATCGTGAATCGTATTTTTCACAATATCAAGCATATTGGAAATCTTGCTTTCTGAAAATTCAACGTCTAGTCGATTCCCTAAAAGCCAACAGTAGCAACTCCAGCCCGCTGACATTCTCAGCTCTTCACCGCTTGCGATCCATTTATCAGCAACTTCTTGTGCAATATCTGACTCTGATAAAGTTACGGCCACTACAAAATCAGACAGCATATAAAAATACGCCGTATCCATCCAACGATCATAATCCGACTCAGTCATGGCTTTTGGGTCTGCAATAATGCCTGCAAAGTACATTGCATCGTAGTTCCCTGTGGCATAAAGCTCGTCAGCTAAACGTTGACTTATTTTTATTTTCTTTGACATTGGTTTCATAGCGCCTGTATTCACGCCAAAAAGCGGCTCTTGCGCACCATTGGATATGTATATTTTTTTAGTTCGTTCCTTGCCAAGGGCTTCAAGCTCCTGCATAACCATTTCTAAATCCATCGTTTAGCACTTCCTTCTTTTTGGAGTTTTTCCCCTAATATTTCTCCCATCAAATATATCACCATTATCCTATAACAAACTACCATTTGTCAGCAAAACTACCGTCTATGCGCCAGAGTGTTATGCAAGAATCCACTTAATAATAATTTTATGCTTCTTTTTTTCGCGAATTTAAGAATAAATTTTGTAATAAGTGCTAATCCAGCTAGGACCAGAACAGAAATGAAAAACCAAATCAGCTTTTCATTAAGACCATTACCATTTGTACCCACTCTTGAAACCTTATCGACTTTTTCATTTACCTAAAACTATACAAATCTTCTTCAGTTTTAGTCTCTAGTGTTTATTCCGCAGCTGCAATTGTTTAAAGGTCTAGATTCATCGAGCGGATTATATTTTTATTTACCATATGAATTATCGGCTTTCGTAATTGCTAAAATTTTGCCTTCGGATATTTGAAAATCACTGATAGGACAAAACAACTATGTGACAAATTAGAATTTTGTTACATAGAAATATATAGAAGTAACTAAGAGAATAAGGAGATGATTTTGTGCACGAGCATGAAATTTTAGGTATAAGATGGAACGACAACAATTTACATGTTCACCAATACTCCACGGAAACGACGATAAATAATGGTCATTCACATTTAGTTCAGGGAACGACTACCCCAGTAAAATTCACGATGGACCACGTTCATTATTATGAGGGAAATACCACTTTTGTAGGGCATGTACATCATTTTTCAGGGGATACGGGACGTCCTATCTACTTGAACGATGGGACACATTATCATGAATTTTCAGGAACCACAACATTTAATGACGGACATGTCCATTATTACTCAGGATATACAGGAAGAAATTTTTCCTAAGCCGCCTTTCTGGAAAAAAAAAGAAATACGATTTATCAAGATAGGTGCAAAACTTCAATCCTTCCACTTTATTTTCTTTACAAACTCCGAAAATGTCTGGAAGATTTTCTCCCTTTGTGCCACTGTCAGCTTTTCCAATCCAAAGTACTTTTCCGCCAGGGCACCGGTTTCGATTAACCGTTTTGCCCGGGCTTTTCTTTTTTCCAAATTCATTTTACGCAGGGAAACTTGTTCTTTGGTTATCGATTCTCCATCATAAAATCTATACTTATTATAGATATTCCTTCTTCAATTAACCTGCCCCGTTAGTTGAATTTTCCATACTTCCACGAGATAAGTGAAACTAATAGACCAACATATGTAATTCCGAGACCAAAGGAACCACCACTTGAAGTTAATATCCACGCTATCCCGAAAAGGGATATTGATATGCCCAAAAGTGAACCTTCCACATTTGTTTCCCCTATGTACAATAAAAAACACTATATAGTTACTACTTCTATAAACTTCCAATAACTCCTTCTACTTTAACTAAACTGTCCTTTGTTGGTTCATGTATGATATGGCTTAATATAAACAAAAAACGACTATTAAATTGATATACAATTTAATGGTCGTTTTGGATTTGATTATTTATGAATACGAATGAAAACGTCGTTACTAAACAGTTATGCTTGTTTTTTGTTCTTCCCTTTGCGCCAAACGAGATACAAAAATCCTAAAAATAAAATATAGACTAATGCAAGGGCAGCCAAGTAACCTTTGTTAAATCCTTTTTGTTCAGTCACTGGGAAAAATTCGGCAAGTTCCCGATCTAGAACAATTCGGTAACTTCCATCCTCTCTTTGTCTCAAAATATCACTTTGAAATAAACCTCTTAACTCTTTGTTGTCCCCGATGACCTCATCTGAAAGATCGAACTGCTGTGTCTTCCCCGTATTATTAATTGCAACAATCCATGTTTCTTCCTCGTTCCAACGCTTGTATACCATAAATCCATTATCATTATGCAGCATTTCGATTTTACCCCTACGTAAGGCATCTGAACCGTTACGCATCAACTGTAAATCAGCTATATAATCCATTAATTCTTCTTCTATTTTATAATTCATGATTTGATTCGATTCGGGTGGTTTTTCTCCATTCATTGCAATTTCTGAACCGTACGTCATGACAGGGACGCCTGGGACAGACATGAGCATTGCAAGAACCATTTTCCAACGTGTAGGTGGAAACATATTCTCTTCAGCCGCATCTGCTGTGAAACGTTTGTCATTAATCGTATCTACTGCTCTTACCACTAATGAATTCTCTAGTGTCTTTTCAAAATCATTGGAAGGAAGATCCACGTTTTTAAATATATTTCGATACACGTCTTCTTGTTTGTCGATTACCTTTAAATCAAACGCTGCATCGCTTTCTTCATTACTCAAAACATACAAGTCTGGTTTCGTTGCCTTTAAAGATTGAATCATTTCATTTAAAAATAAAGCATCTACACCTTCAATAGCTGTCAGACGTAAACCGTCAACGTTGTAGGTTTTCACAAATTCACTTGCCGATTCAATTAGCGCTTTTTGTGCTTTTGGATTGTCTAGATTCCAATCAATCGTACCGTCACCATTTTCTATAATCCAGTCAGATTTAGATGAGTCCTTACGCCAAACATGTTGATCACTAACTCTTTGAATAGGGAAATCCACTACAACATTTATTTTTTTATCATGTGCTTCTTTTAGTAAACTTTTAAATTCATCTTCTGTACCAAAATGGCGTTCAAAAAACGTATAATCCAACACTCTTTTTCCATCGTAAGTATCTGTGGAGAAAACAGGGCCTAAAGAAACTAGAGTGAATCCCATCTTTTGAATGTGAGTTAATTTTTCTTTCACACCTAAAAAGTCCCCACCAGCAAACTTACTAGGATCATTTGCATTCACTTCAAAATCGTTTTTTATTGTTTTATTGAAATAGCGATCGACCAATAAATCATATATGCTTTCATCCATGATTTCTTTATTGTTTTCAGCAAAAATTGTTAATGGGCCAATAAAGCTAAAAATAAGAACCATAGAAATTACTGAACTAAGTCTTTGTATCGTATTCATGTGAGGTCCTCCTCTTGCGAATCTTCATTCGTCATTTTACCAAACCCTTTGTATGCTTGTCATGATTAAAGAAGATTTTCGTTTAAAGTTGCGTCAAAACTGTGAATTAGCTTGTTTTTTTGATAAATGATTCTCTCCATAAGTGTGTACACCTTAGAATGGATTTCTTTCATTTCCCGGGAAACTATTTGATATTTTTGAAAATATACAAAAGAAAAACCCATCTTTTCGAGTACATGATGTACAAGGTTAGATGGGTAGAATGGTTATTCGGTTTGCTTGGTCACTTGGTCCTGTTCAGCTTGAAGTATTTCAATTGTCTCACGTAATTCTTTCTTACTCAAAGTATTCACATGGGTTTGTTGTGAATTAATAAGGGCCGATAATGCAAACATAATCATGAGTACCAATACAACTACAATTAGTGCTATGCCAGTCAAGTTCTTCCAAACTCCTTCCACAATCTAGTTCCGCTCTTTTTACCTATTCTCCTAAAATATCACAATATTCAATCGAATGGAAGTGAGACGACTAAAAGTGTAAAGAATAAGTACTTTACTCCTCTTAAATCTAGTTTTTCTTACTTTTTGTGACAATCTCTCTTTAAATACGTCACGGCAACGCGATTAAATTGTGTGGATTTCATGAATATTAGAATGGTGGGCTCGAAATGCAGAATAGCTATGTCGAATTCTTGAATTCCTTCAACGAAATGAAGAATTCACTCTGCGAATCCTAGAATTCCACCCTCGAAATGTAGAATCCCCTCTCGATCGGTTCCTTTTGCAATCGCCAAATGCTCGGAAGGCATGTAAAAAGCCATTCGACCAGAGTCGAATGGCTTACCCCTTATTTATTAACCTAAAAAGTTAATACCCATTGGCAGTTTGAATCCTAGGAACATTGTAATGAATAAGAATACGAAAAATAGAATCCAGAAAACATTCGCTGGTTTTTGCTTTTTCATACGAGCTAAAATCATTTCCATCATGCCAATAATCAAAATACCACCTAGTAATTTAAATCCATAAAGCATGCCCATATCAGAATCCATTCCTTGCATGAATAAAGCAATTCCAGTAAGCAGAATTAGGATGTAAAATACGCGTAAAACCATTTGTGTTATTTTTTGTCCTTTACTTCCGTTTGTCATCATAACAGCTACAAAGAACAAGATAATGCCGATTACCCAAGTTGTAATGTGTAAATGTGTGCTAGCTAAAAAATCCACGTTGGTCACCTCATCTAATTTGTCATTCTATTTCTCTTCTATCGTATCATATCTAGTACATATTCAACCTGTTTAAACCATGAAGGTATTTTCCGTGATTTCATACAAAAGTATTGCAAAGTGTACCGATCCCTTCAATGGATACTTTTACAGTATCTCCAGTAACTAAGAATTTCGGCGGGTTAAATCCTTTGCCTACTCCAGATGGCGTGCCGGTTAAGATGACATCCCCTGGTTCTAGTGTCACCATACTTGAAATGTCTTCGATTAGTTGATCGATTGGGAAGATCATATCGTTTGTATGTCCATTTTGGCGAACTTCGTCGTTCACTTTCGTCACAATTGTTAATGATTGTGGATTAGGCAATTCATCTTTTGTAACAATATAAGGACCCATCGGACAAGAACCTTGTAAACTTTTTCCTAAGAAATATTGTTGATGTTTTGCTTGTAAATCACGTGCGGTTAAATCGTTTGCGATTGTATATCCAAATATATAATCGTAGGCTAAGTTTTTCGGAACGTTGTCACCTCTTTTACTAATGACAACAGCGAGTTCTCCTTCATAATCGTAAGACGATGTGAGATTCGCGTGAACCGGTAAGGTATCTCCTTCTCCAGCGATTGTCGTTGGTGACTTCGTGAATATCATGACATGCTCAGGTGCTGCACTAGAACCCATTTCTTTCGCATGATCAGAATAGTTACGTCCAACACCGAAAACATTTTTTGGTGTTCGAGGAATTGGCGACAACCATTCGATGCTTTCAAAAGTAAGTTTAAACTGATTCGGATTTTCAGCAGTTGTTGCCGCTTCGACCAGCTTTCGCATTTGTTCAACAAAATCCATTCCTGCTGCAACACCCTCTAAAATGGTTGCAGGAAAACTTGGCAAAACTCGGAGCGTCTCTTGAATCGCTAAAACATCCCAAACGGCTTCTTCTTTTTTCACTTTGGGACCAAATCCTACATTTCCTTCATAGCGAAACGACAAAATTTTCATTCTCCGACACTCCTTCAGTTGATATTATTAACCCTTTCCTGGGACCCATCACCTAATCAAAAAAACGATCGCTGTAATCATCTTTTATTTATCCTATGACAATTCATTTTGGTTTTCATTTGTTAATTTCCTACTATTTTCATTTCCATAAGTTAGTCTCTTCCACAAAGCTTCCACTGGGCCTTGCTTGAATTTCGTTAACCATATTTCTGCGAAGATCAGCTGGATGACGAAAATACCAATTGCCATCCACGTTCCTGTCATGACATCCACTTTTCCATATAAGCCGAAACCATATGAATAGAAAATAGTCGTGGCAACAATGGATTGTGTTAAATAGGTCGTCATGGACATGCGTCCTGCTTTTGCAACTGGGCTAAAAATTTTTCGGAATAAAGAAAGCTGACACAACAACGCGATAACTCCCGCATAGGCTATCGCTTGAAGGGGACCGCCAAAAATATCCTGAACATACATCGTGAAGTAATTCGGTGACAACGTGTATGGTAGAAACTTAATAAACGTTCCGATGGCTAAAGTTACCCCTATTAAAATGAACCAAAACGTTTTCTTTTGTGCCGTTCGCTGAATAAGTTTAGCTTTCGAAGCAGCAGCACCCAACATCATGTAAGGAAAAATGGTGACCAAAAGGAACGGCACGATGGCTGGACCATTCGCATAATTCCAGTCAGCAGCGCGCTGTGCAAAAATTTCCATCCAGGAACCAGATCCAAAGGCTACAATCGATGATTCGATTTTTTGAATACCTGAGTAAACCATTACCTCTTCTGGGAACATTTTTAAAGCTATATAGGAAATTAAGGAAAGGACAAAGTTAGGAACGATATAAAGAACTAAAGCAATTCCGACTAACCACTTTGCTGATAACCGTAAAACCCACATCAACAGCAGTCCACTAATTGCATACGTGATGAGAATATCCCCTGACCATATGAAAAAAGCATGAATGATACCAAAGCTAAGTAAGACAAATAATCTACGAAGCGCTAGGTTAGTAAATGAAACCCCTCGCTCCATTGCTTTTTCGTATTGCATGGCGAGTCCATAGCCAAACAACATTGAAAATAACGGATACACACTGCCTTGGATGACGATATCAATCCATTGAAATGCATCCTTGTCCGCTGGAATTTGAAACCATGAGTATGGATCAATGTAATAAAAAGGAGTATGAAACGCTAACATATTGACGATAAAAATTCCAAGAAGCGAGAAGCCCCGCATCATATCTAGCGCGACGACCCTTTCACTCAATTGAGTTGGTGCAACATTCACAATGAATCCCCCAGTACCAACGTTTTCTCTGCATCAAATAAATACAGGACTTTTTCTTTAATAGTAATGCGCAAAATGCGTTCTATCGCTTCTTTATATAAAGACAATTGCAATCCATAGCGCACATTCATTTCACGCGTTACGGCATCTTCAGAAATTAGAACACCTTTCACACGATCCGTTTTGTAATCGAGCAACACCCATTCACCATCGGCTTCTTGGAATAAGCAATCGGCAATCCCTTGCAAAATTTGAATATCGTGATCTTCATCCGTTAACCCATAGGTAAATGGCACTTCGCGAAGAATTTGACTAGCATTTCGAAGACGCTGTCCCATTTCCGATTGTAAAAAGGCTTTTATCGTTGGAACATTCACTGCTTTCGCTTCTTCGTTTGTTAGTAATTGTTTGTCTGTTAGTCGATAAATAAACGCTGTAATAGCTTCAATTGTTGATTCCATGGAAAAGTCTAAATGTTGCATCGTTGTATGAAGGGCTGTGCCAATCTCAGCTGATGACAATGTATAGCCGTTTCGCTGCATAAAGGCTGGCCGTTTATAAACCGTCTTCATCGCTTCCTTGACTTGAGCTGGTCTGAAAAATTCCGGTTCTTCGACTTGACGCAATTGATCGAGTCGTTTTAATTCACTAACTGACTGTTTAGAGCGCTTTGTAACAGCTCGTTCAAAAGGATAGATAGCATCAAATCTACGAGAAATTTCCTGATTCAAACCTTCTGGTACTTCTTTTTGTTCGGAATGAAGAGTCGGGAGAACTTCAGTCAAAACTTCTTCTCGCATTTCCTCCACATAAACCGTTTCAAACGACCAACTGGACGGGTCAATCACACCATTTACATTCGGTTTACCTTGCCAAGCCGCATAGTCTGCATGACGAGCTACTGCTGGACCAATCCAATCGAGAAACCCTTTCGCACGAGCTCTCACATACTCAGGTAACAGCTCACCCGCAGCTTGACTAGCATCCTCCCATTTACTAAACGTTTTTTCTACGTCTTTTACGGTAGCTACCAAAATCAATTTCTCTTTTGCTCGTGTCATGGCTACATACAAGACACGCATTTCTTCGGCTTTCAACTCGAGATGTTTCTTTTCTTTCATAGCTAAAAAAGGAAGAGATGTATATGAAATTCGCTTCTCAGGGTCCACTGCCTTTACGGCAAGTCCGAACGTTTGATCAAATAAATAAAGTTCATTAAAATCCATTTGATTAAAATCACGACCAAGTCCTGCAATAAACACATAAGGGAACTCAAGACCTTTAGATGAGTGGATTGTCATTAAACGAACGACATTTTCCTTTTCACTCATGGCACGCGCAGTTCCTAAATCATCTCCTCGTTTCTTCATCCGGTCAATAAAGCGGAGAAAACGGAATAACCCACGAAATGACGTTTTCTCATAAGATAACGCACGATCATGTAAAGCACGTAAGTTTGCTTGACGCTGTTTACCATTCGACATGGCGCCAACCATTTCATAATAATACGTATCCATATAAATTCGCCAAATCAATTCAGCAAGAGACCCTCGTCGAGCTAAATGACGCCACTCTTCATAATGCAATAAAAACCTCTGTAGCTTTTCAGCTGTAACGGGATGAACTCCACTCTCACCTTTACGAACAAATTGTTTTAATGCTTCATAAAATGGTTCTTTCGGTGCCGATAGGCGGATTCGAGATAATTCTGATTCGGTTAATCCAACGAATGGTGCTCGTAACACAGACGCTAAAGGAATATCTTGATATGGGTTGTCTACAATCCGAAGCGTATTTAACATAATCATGACTTCAAGTGCATCGAAATAACCTTTTTTCAATTCAGCATACAGAGGTATACCTGCTTGCTTGAACTCTTCTGTTAAATCTTCCGACCACGTCATCGATCTCATAAGAATGACAATATCTCGATATTCCAGTGGACGTTCTTTCTTCGACCAAGGATCGACTACCATCGTTTTTGCATCCATTAATGCCCGGATTTTCCGAATCATATAGCGTGCTTCCCATTGGGACTTCTTCAACTCTTCATGTTCAACAACCTCGACATTGGTCGTTTCATCATCAGAAGCTAGGTCTTCCCCTTCTTCTTGATTCGACAAAATGGCCAATTCTACGGCAGACTCACCATCTGTATAAGGGGCACCTGGTTTAAGTGCAGCAGCCTCATCATAATCAATTTCACCAACACGATTGCCCATTATTTGCGAGAAAATGAAATTTGTCGCGTGCAATACTTCTGGACGACTTCTGAAATTAGCGTTCAAATCAATTTTGACACCTGATTGTTCAGGTTCAGTCGTGAAGGTTCTGTATTTATTAAGAAACAACATGGGTTCTGCTAATCGGAAGCGGTAAATGGATTGTTTGACGTCACCTACCATGAATAAATTGCCATCCATTTCAGTTCCCGATTTCACGATTTGCAGAATGGTTTCTTGTAAACGATTCGTATCTTGGTACTCATCGACTAAGACTTCTTTAAATTGTCCCATCACATCATGTGCAATCGCAGAGGGGACAAGCTCACCATTTTCTTCGGTCGTTAAAATCTGCAATGCAAAATGTTCTAAATCCGAAAAATCAACAAGTCCACGTTCACTTTTCACTGCATGGTATCGTTCACCGTAAGCATTGGTTAACTCCACTAATGTTTCAAGCAAGGGATACATCATTCTCATCTCTTCAAGTAATCGAGAGGGAGAACGTGTGAAAAAGTCATCTTTAAGTTTCGTTACTCGCTTCTTCAACTGATCCCGTTTTTCTTTTGCTTTTTTTACAAGTTCCTCGTCAAATGTATCTTTTGGGATTTTTGCCGCCGTTACAAATTTTAGTCCTTGGAAAAAGGTATACGTCTCCTCCCACGAATGTCCTGAAATAAGACGAATCGCTTCAGCAAGTAACAACTGGTCTTGCTCAACAGTTGCGCCCAAAGGAGCAGGTCCGGCTGGCTGAATGGCATATTGGCGTACTTCTTCAGTCATCGCATACGCTTCTTCTAACGTGTGTTGGATTGTAAGTTTTAATGGTGCAATAAATTCAAAATCATCAATAACCGCATCTACAGGTAAATTATATTGGGCTGGAATGGATGCTAACCACTTCGCTGGTTCAGGGTGTACTCGCGCTGCTCCATACAACTTATCAACAACCACTTCTATCGCTTGATCATCCCGGTCTGTTGTAAAGCTATCAACCAACCGATAAATGGCTTCAGGATTTTCTGCTCGATACGCCTCTTCCAACACATCCACTAATACATCATCACGTAGTAAAGCAGCCTCTGCATCGTTCGCTAATCGAAACCCTGGGTCTATATCAAGAACATAAGCGTATTGCTTCACTAATGATAAGCAAAAAGAATGTAAAGTGGAGATTTGGGCTTTATTCAACAAACTTAATTGTCTTCTGAGATGTGAAGAAGTTGGATTTCGAATGATTTCACGTTCTAATGCTTCGGCCATTCGATGTCTCATTTCAGCAGCAGAAGCATTGGTAAAGGTCACAACAAGTAGCTGATCCACATCGATTGGATTGTCTACTCGGACCATTTTTTGTATGAGTCGTTCAATAAGAACGGCTGTTTTTCCTGAACCTGCCGCTGCAGAAACAAGAACGTCTCGTCCTGAGCCAAATATTGCACGCCATTGTGCATCCGTCCATGTCACGTCAAGCGGTTTAGTTGGTATCAACATTTGGTTCGACCTCCTTACGAATACGTTCTGTTATGATTTCTGCTGGCTCTACAGGTAATTTCCGATAATGCTGGTCTGGATCAGTTGGGTCAAATTGGCATACACTTCGGAAACTACAATAATCGCAAGCTGTCTTATCTTTCATTCGATATGGCAGTACGCGCGTGTCCCCAGCAAGCATTCCGTCTCCTGCTAGCTGATGTTTTTTACGCACAAAGGAACGGAGCGATTCCATCTCTGGTAATGAAATCACTTTTGAAAAAGAATTTGAAAGGGATCCATCTTTATTCACCCGAGCTGGAATGACTTTGGACGTTCCTTCCATCTCTGTATCCATTTCAAGCAACACCGGCACTTCATCAATTAATAAGCCATTCATTTTGTATTTTTTGAATAGCTCTTCCGCTACATCCATATCAGATAATTCTTTTTTCGTCTTTAGCATTGGGTTATGAACATGCATATATAGCACGCCTGCAGGACTTGCATCCTCTTCTAGCCAAATACGCGAATTCGATACGGCCACATCTAAATAAGTCAACATTTGAAGAGACAATCCATAATACACATCATTCAAATCTAAGCTCTTTGCTGAACTCTTATAATCGATAATGCGAATATACGATTTCCCATCCACAACTGCCGCATCGACTCGGTCTATTCGACCACGCATTTTCATGGCTTGTCCATTTTTCAATGGTATGAAAAGTGGCGGTAATTGTTCACCAGGTCCAAATCCCGCTTCAATGGCAATTGGTGAAAAAGTCGACATATTCGCATGATCACGTAATGTTCCCATTGTTCGTTGTAAAATTTGAACTAGTTTTCGCTGAATATACTGATGGCGTTTTGTGCTGAGTAAGATTTGATTCACAAAATAAGGCGCGATCTCATCTACTGCTTGTCGTGCGAGTTCCCACGCTTGTTTGGTCGATAAACTCCCCCATGAAATGCCTAGACGTTGCGTCTCATCTGCAATCCATTTAAGTGCCGCGTGAAACAAGTCCCCAATGGCAGGCGCTTCTAACTTGAATTCGGCGCGTTCTTCTAAGCGCAAGCCGTACGTCGCAAAATGTGCAAATGGACAGCTATAATATTTTTCAACACGGGAGACACTCGAAGTAAACGAGTCACCATATAGAGCATTTGTTGTGTCGCTGTCTAACCGCTCTTGATTTGTCGGTTTATGAGCTGGTCGAATCACACGTTCTAAAATCGTTTGCCAAATTGGATCTTCTTTGTAATACGCCTCTACCGCTTTCCACTCCGCTTGCATCGGTTCTCCTCGTTCTACTTGACGAAACTTGGTTGCTAAATAAGGCAATGTGGCTCGTGGATGCTGGATATAACTCAAGGTCTCTTCTTTTATTTCCGAAGGATCGATAACGGCAACCGTTTTATCCACGTTCGGTAATAACTGATGTAACCGTTTAATGTAAAGTGAAGGCAATAAGGCTTTCCCTTCCTCATCCGAAACCGAATACGAGACGATCAGTTTTTCAGAAGCCGTCGTAAAGGCACGATACGCCATATAGGATTCATCCATTAAACGCATTTTGGAGGTCGGCGCCAGCTCAAAGCCTATTTGTGTAAACCATTCACGTTCGGTATCAGAAAGTAACCCCTCTTGCTCCATTCGCTTCGGAAATACGCCGTCGTTTACGCCTATAACAAAAGCTGCTCGAACTTTAGACAACCTCGACAAATCTACTGTTGCGACCGTTACTTGGTCGAGTGCAGGCGGAATACGAGAAAACTCAAGCGTATCAAATCCTTCTTCAAGTAAACGTAAACTCTCTTCAGGGGTAAGCTCTTCATTCCCAAATATCATCACAAACTGGTCCAACACATCTACCCATTGCGACCAGGCTTGGTCATGCTCAGTTGCAAGTAATAAATTCCCTTGCTCATTTTCTGTATCTTTTATTAGTTGAAGTTTTTCATAGATATGCAGCTCTTCCATCAACTCAAATAGGGCTTCAGCTGTTTCTCGCCCCGTTTTACATGTTTCAATTCTAGTAGCAAAACGCTGTAGAGGTTCTGTGACCAAATCACGAACCGCGGAAATATCGGCTTGGATCGCTTTCTCTTCATCTGTTTGCACTTTTGTATGGAACTCTAGTCCACGATACTTTTTCACTTGCCATCGTTTTTCGTCAAACCAACGTTCACCGTAAATCCCTTGTGAAAGGACATAATTTTCCAAGCGGTCTGCTCGTTCCCGCCACGCAATCACATCGGCATGCAAAGGGAAAAATAAATCCGTTTTGATCGCACGGAACATTGGCTCGTATTTATATCCACTTATTACTGCCTCAAAAGCAGAACGACTAAATTCAATCAGTGGATGATGGAGCATGGCTTTTTTCCGGTTAATAAAAACGGGAATACCGTACTGAGCAAAGGTCGTTTCAATGAGTTCATCAAATACATCTGCTTGTCGATACAACACAGCAATATCTTGATAACGCATGTGATCATCACGAACGAGTTGTCTGATTTGTCTTGCCACCTCATGAATTTCAGCGCGACGGTTTTCGGCTTCAATAATCGTCACATGTTCACTTTCCTCCATTTGAGGAGCTGGATACGTGTTTAAATTCGCTTCAATATGAGTAATTTCAGCGGATTTGAATCTCGTATTCTCTGTTAAATGAACGGATGGTTCTACATCAATGAAATATTCATTAGCCATTTCTTTTAAACGGGCTGCTGTTTTAGCAGCATTATGAAACAAGGACTGATCATCCATTAAATCCTGAGCTTCGTCATCGAGAGGCAAAGAGATTGTCACTCGTTTTGCCGTTTTCATGAGCTCGACTAGAATTTCGAATTCCCGAGTCGTCATCGAAACAAACCCATCCACAAAAATGTCTGAGTCATAAATAATGTCAGATTGGTGCAATTGACTGGATAGCAACCTAAAGTAACCTTCACTATCAATGTACGTTGTCCCAAGTCGAGCTTCTAATGCTTTTAACATCACCATTAAATCATGCGCTTTATCTTGCAACGTTCTAGGTGCATCTACATTTTTTAGTGTTTCCTCTAAAGATTGTAAGATGTGACCATCTAAACAATAGCGACTAAACTCATTTAATAACATTTCCATTTGATCCGTAAAACCACGTTTATTGGCTGCGCGTCGGAACAACGAAAACTCATCCTGATGTTCCTCTAGCAATCTTCTAATCAGCATACGATAACCGAAACCATTTATTTCTTGCCGACTAATGCCACCGGTTTCTTGTAAAACACGCCATGCAAGACGTTTAAACGTGGTCACTTGTGCACGTATCAATCCATGCAAATTATCCGCCGTTGTCAATGCAAACTCCGATGAAAAAGACATTTGGTCAGGCACGATTAAAAACAAAGGCGAGCCTAATGGATTATTAGCCGATGCTTGAACGATTTCATTATTCATAAAAGCAGATTTCCCTGCTCCCGCACGACCGGTTATTAAACGAAGCGACATGTAAAAACCTCCTTTAGGCAAATAAAAAACCGAATTAGTTTCTCTCTCTATTGTACTAAACTCTTGCTAGAGGAGGAAACTATTCGGGATTTTCTTCAATAAAATTAACCGTTACTTGTTTTATCGGCCAATACCTCGCCACTACCTGCCCAATCACTTTATCTGAATGGACAAATTTAAAATATCGACTATCAAAACTTTGTCTTCGATTATCACCCATAACAAAATAAGAATCTTTTGGAACATGAAAACTACCAGTTAACTCTTCTAGCTTAAAATCTTCTGTTAAGTTTTCATTTGGATTCACGAAGGCTGGATAACTCTCTAAATAAGGTTCATCAATCCGTTTATTATTTACAAAAAGCTGATCATTTTCATATGTAATAAGATCTCCCGGCAGTCCAATAACACGTTTGACATAGTCTTCATTTTCATTTCCGTGAAATACAAGAACATCCATACGATCAACCTGACCGAGGGTATATGAAATTTTACTCACAATTACCTTATCCTGATCTTTTAAAGTCGGCATCATCGACTTGCCAGACACTGAATAGTTCGTAAAGAAAAATGAACGAATAACGATGACGACAATAAGGCCAAGCACAATAGCCTTTGTCCATTCCCACATTTCTTGTTTCAAAGAACTCACTCGATCGTCTCCTTTCTAGGAAGTGATTCTTCTGGATTCTTACGAAAATTATCATCTACACGTTCATTTAATTTCCGTTCAACCTGCTTTCCAACAAGCCACAGCAACACAATAACTCCTGCTACGATAGCTGTTCGGATTGGTTGTGTGACGAGAGCACGTATGTCTGAACCGATGAAGCTTACCGTGAAAATCATGACAAACTTACCGGCAAGTAAAGTCCAAAAATAATTTTTCTTTTTAATATCGGATAACCCGGCAACTAAATTGACCAGTGCAGAGGGTGTAAATGGAAAACATAAGAGTAAGAACAAAGGACTAAAACCGTGTGTTTCTACCCATTGTATGAGTTTTAATACCCGTTCATGTCGCGTCATAAATCCTAGAAAACGTGCTCGCCCATATTTCCGAACCAGTAAAAATACTACATACGATCCAACGACCGTTCCAGCCCATGACAATAAAAACCCTTGCCATAAACCATATGCACTAGCGTTCGCAAAAACGAATACGAATAGGGGTAAAAACGGTAAAAAAGCTTCTAATAATGGAAGAAATATTCCCATTAAAGGACCAAGCGCACGGTAATTTCGTGTTAGTTCTAGTAAATTATCTGCTGATAACCAATCTGGCATGTGCCTCATCCTTTTAGCGACGTATTCAGAACCTTTTATGAACGATGGTAAATTCTATCTTGAGGTAGTTTTCCCTTGCGGTGCATGTATCAAACATACTTATAATGTATGATCAGGTGTAAAACAGACATTTTATCAGCGGTGTTCACATACCGATGAAATTGATTTCCAGAGAACACGAGTGTTTCTCCTTTTTCGAGACTTACCTCGTCATCGCCTACGGTCACCTGTATGATTCCATCAACCAACGTTAACGTTTCTTCGACCCCTTCATTGTGAGGGGCGCTTTCATACGAACATTCTGGGTCGAGTTCGATTCGGTAAAATTCCCAACCGCGTTCAGGATCATATGGAATAATGGAAAACACTCGATACCGCCCATCGTCTTCTGTTAGAAACGGAACCTCTGTTGGTGTAATTTTGGTTAATAAAGATTTAGGTCGCTGCAACAGTGAGGAGAAACTAATTTTTAATCCATCGGCGATTTTCCAAATCGTTGAAACCGTCGGATTTGATTCTCCTTTTTCCATCTGAGCGAGTTGAGCTTTACTAACATCTGTAAGTTTAGCCATATCATCTAAACTCATGTCACGTTGCCTGCGAATTTTATTTAATTGAACACCTAAATTCTTCCGCATTTCGTCCATGGATGTCACCTCTTATTGTTTATTTTACCATACGTATGTATAATTTATTAAACAACAAAGGAAATGAATGTTCCAAAAAGAGCTAATTGGTATACAACATCTTAGAAAGGAGTGCAGTCTATGACATTCACCAAAGGCCTACGAGCAGGAATGAGCATCGCCATTGGCTATTTTCCCATTGCACTAACTTTCGGCTTATTAGCAAAAACCACTGGCTTGTCCATGTGGGAAGCAACGGCCATGAGTATATTTGTATTTGCTGGTGCTGCTCAATACATATCATTGACACTTATTTCAACGGGTGTTGATCCCATTTTAATCGTCTTAAATACTTTTGTCGTGAATATTCGTCACTTCCTAATGACGGCTTCACTTAATGAAAAGATGCAGCCTGAGGCACGTTGGATAAAGGCCATTTACGCTTTTGGTGTGACAGATGAAACATTCTCTGTCCTAGCCACTCGAAAAGAAGAGAAAATACGGACACCATTTGCAGCGGGCGTTATCCTCATCGCGTATGGGAGTTGGGTTCTTTTCACATCAATTGGACATGTGATTGGCGCTAATCTGCCAGCATTTCTTCAAGCCGCGATGTCAATCGCATTATATGCCATGTTTGTCGGGTTGTTGGTTCCATCGATGAAGGGCAACAAAAAAGTTATGTTATTAGCCTTTTTTGGAGCTGTCATTCATAGTGCTTTATTTTGGAGCGGGTTACTTTCTACAGGCTGGGCTATCTTAGTTGCCACTTTAGGATCTGCAATTTTAGTTGAAATCTTCTATGCGCGGAAAGGACGTGTTGCTTAATGGGAACTTGGTATTGGTGGATGATTCTTGGTATGGCCATCGTGACATATATTCCTCGTGCATTTCCGCTAACTTTTTTAGAGGGCCGAGAATTGCCTCCTCTGGTTAGTGGTGTATTACGAAATATTCCGTTTGCGGTACTAGGTGCGCTTATATTTCCCGCCATCTTATTCGTCCAAGAAGGAAATATCTTATTCGGAGTAATTGGTGCAACAGCTGCATTTGCCATTGCCTTTGCAGGTGCCAATGTTATCGTCGTTGTCATGGGTTCGATTGCCGTATTAGCTGTTTATAGTTTGATTGTATAATAGACCGCATAAAAACGAGTGGGTTTAGTCACTCGTTTTCTATTTATCTATTGACTTTATTGACAATGACTCATTCTGCCCCTAATCATGGAGTTTTCCGATTCAATCGAATTGTGATCTGTTTTGAGTAATCCATTCGTTTTCTCTCCTCTTCATTTTAAAAGAGCGTTTTTATTCTTTAACAAGTTCCATTACACGCTCTGTATCAAAACCTAACACCCATTGCCCATTAATATTCGTTTGTGGTACACCGATTTGGCCAGTAGTTGCCACTAACTTCTTTGCTTCATTAGGATTTTCCTGAACATTAACTTCTGTAAAACTGATTTGATTTTGTTGCAAGAAATTTTTCATCATGTCGCAATAAGGACATGTATTTGTCGAATAAACTGTTACTTGATTGGTCATTTTAGAATTCCTCCCTTATTTGTTTGTTTAAAAGCTGCAACATTTCCTCATAAAAACTACGAATAAACAGGAGTATACCCCATACTAAAGCCTTAAAATAACAAGAATATACCACGTTGGGTATACTATGCAATGTTTTTGGTTTTACTTTGGTAATGGAAGTCCCAGGTATCTTACTCGTTTTACCCTTTGGACTATAAAAAACGCCTTTCCTATAGAGGAAAGACGTTTCGAAAGCTATTCTTGTTTTTTGCCGCGATTCATCATACCATTTGCGTACCAGAAGCCGACTGTCAATGATAAGGCGTCCGCAATAAATAATCCCCAAGTATGAGTGTAGCCTGCATAAACGGATGCTGTAATCAACGAAACCGTTAAGATGAGAGCTACGATATGGTGAAACGTAATTCGCGTAAATAATACAACGAGCAAACCCGGCAAAAATAAAGCCAGTATAAATTTTGTAAACATGGATTCCATTATTGTTCCCCTATCTTACGACAAGCAAGCCGAGGCGATGATGATCGTGACGATAAATCACGTGTTGTCTCAAGCGAACTTCACCTTGATGATCGAGTACTTCTAATCGGCAGTGAGCAGCATTGATTTGAATCGCTTCATACAACTCACGTTCATTCATGACTGTTTGCCCATTCACTTTACGGATACATTCCCCGACAGCAAGTCCCATTTTTTCAGCAGGAGAATCTGGTAATACACCAGTAATCATTACACCTAAATTATGAGGAGTGACTGCGTATCCGCCTTGTCTTTCTTTTATTGCAAAAAACATCCACAGGCCTAGACGTCCAATTACCCCAACTGCTAAACTACCAATTGCCAAAACCGGCATCCAAACGGCGATAATTGCCAACAACAAAACTGCAATCCCCAGTCCCATAACAGCTTGTCCAACTTTAGGATAAAAATAAACCGGTAAAGTACGACGGGCTTTTTGGGCAAAACCAATGACGATTGGCAATAAAACCAAACCGAATGTTTCACTTCCGAGTGTGATTTGTGGCCAATAAGGAGTGTACGTGGAGATGACATCTCCAGGAACAACGACCATCAATGGCATCATCCATAAGCGCTTCGAAATGAATACCGCTGCAGTCATCCCACGAGATGACTTCTCAAGAAATGGAGAAGCTAATCGAGCACCTTCTTTTTTAATCAACCAACCCTCAACGATGACCACAGCACCCATCAATAACGAAACGGGTACTGCAACTTCCAGCCAATTTCCGTTTGATTCCAACGAAAAGCCGAGGATGGAAAAATCAAAACCTACCCACATTGCCAATAAAGCAAGTGCAGCAGCAAAAATGGGAGACCCAATTTGATACACAAACAATAGAACAACAATCAGACTAATCACACTAAATGCCATTATCCAGTCCATAGATACCGTTAACCCAACGCCTACGCTCAATAAAGAAAGCACAACGGCAAATGGCCACGTATCCGCCATTAACCGCTTAGCCTCTGTCCAGCCCCATAAAATACGTGTTCGAAACGAGCGTCTCTCACGCTTTACTCGAACGTAACCGAGCAACACCGCGAATAAAACAGTGACATACACAAGCGGATGAATAAAAAATTTCCCTATACCTTTTAGTAGTTCTAGTCCAAATTCTAGTATCATGAAGCCACACACCATCCAATCAACGGTTCGTACATTTCTTTCCATTGTAACATAAGAAAGTATAAATTTTATAAGGATTTTCTTTGTAAAAAGATAGGATATCTCTAGCTACAAGTGCCAGCTCGTACCTAAGCATGGGCCCACAGGATGTGGAACATAAAGTCGTTCAGACACGAAGTCGGGTTTTAAGACTTCCAACCTTCGCGAAAACAGGATTTCGCATTAGTCCCTCAAGAACCGGTATCTGGTTTCACAGGCCAATCTGCTCTTAAGCTTCACATCTTCATTCGAAAACAAGTTTTCGATTCTGATGCTCCTGCGGTTACTCGTCGCAGAGGAAACCTTGCACCAGCGCCAGAGTCGGATTAGGGCGGCCTGTTCAACATTTCATGGTATCGAGCTAGAGTGTCACTTGGTCCCACACGAGGTGGGTCATGAAGGCTTTGCTTTGCGGCAAAATTTCTTAGCTCTGCATTTTGCGACGAGTAATCGCAGGTGCACGATGTCGCGTTAAAGCCTTTTAGCTTTTCTTGATAAAATGCGAATAGCTTTTTTCTACTTTTGAATAGAGTGGAACAAATAACCGATCGACATTTGGAGTTGGTCGTCGTTTTTCTTACTAGATTTGTAAGCTATAACCGTCTTTCGTAACTCTTGGAAGAAGGACGCATCCATTTCAGCATCTCCTTCTTGTTTGTGTTCTTTTCGGAATTCTAAAATGGCATTTGCCGTATCTTCATCAAAATAACCGTCCACTCGAGAAACGGGATGACCAAGTGCTTTTAACACTTTCTGTCCATATTCAACATCTTTATTGAAATCTCCAACTTTAAAAGTGCCACTCACAGGTACAGGTTCTAATTGATATAATTCATTTGCTTCTACAGCATAATCAGCTTTCACGCCTCTTCCATGAATCCATTCTTGACTCGGTGTTAGCCACTTATGCGAAGATAATTTCATTTCTCCACCATTTGATAGTTCCCACGTTTCTTGTACAGTTCCTTTTCCAAAGCTGGTTGTACCAGCAATAAGAGCACGCTTATTTGATTTTAACGCACCACTTAACACTTCACTTGCTGAAGCACTGCCTTCATTTTGAATTAAAACAATTGGCAACCTACGCATTTTTTTCACATAATCATCGTTCTTAACTGCAATTACTGGGAGTGGCTCGAGCACTCCTTTTGAATCTTGCATAAAAGCATATGTCTCACCAGCGTCTAGCATGGTGGAAACGATTGCCTCAACACTATGTAAATAACCACCTGGATTCCCACGTACATCAATTAACAGACCATCAATTCCACGTTCGACCAAAGACCGTGTTTGTTTTTCCCATTCTTCTGCAGTTTTCTCGCCAAATATCGTGATTGATACATAGCCGATTTTTGTATCGTCTTGTTCTAACACCTCACTCGTAACCGTGTGAATTTGAAGAGCTGTCCGTTTCATTTTTAATTCAACATGACGATTTTCATTCTCACGAAATACAGTAAGAGATACTTTTGTCCCTTTTTCGCCTTTGATGGCCGCAAGCAAGTCTGACAAGGTTTTCCCTTCTACCCGTTCACCGTTAACTCGAACGATTTCATCATACGGCTTGACCCCAGCCTTCGCTGCAGGAGACTCTTTTACAGGTGTAACCACAATAAATCGACCGTTACTTTCCATCACTTCAAGGCCAATGCCTACTCGTTCATCGGCAAGAGATTCTTCATGCGTTTTTGCTTCTTCACTCGTCAGGTACCGGCTATATGGATCCTTAAGCGTCTCGGCCATTCCGCGCAAAGCCCCTTCTACTAATAAATCGCCCTCAACAGGATGTACTGAACTTTTTAAAATGCGCTTATATGCCTCATTTATAGCTGGCATATCACTTATTGTTGATTTCTCCGTTTGGTCTTTCTTAAACGGAGACCAAAACACGATGAAACTGATAATAAGCAAAATAAGAAATACAAATAATAAAATCCGGCTTTTTCTCAAACGTGTCGCCTCCTTACTTCTTGGTTTCATTGTATGAACGAAGGTAGGTAGTTACGACTGAGAAAAACCGGATTTACATATAATAGGTCAATTTATTGGACGTGTGTCGATTTCTTATGAAATAAATAATTTACCGGAAAACGAGATTGTCCACTTCTATTGTTGACCTGATACAATCTTTATTCCAGATTTGCTATAAAATTTTTGATCATTTTTTCATCCATCGGTCCAATGATTTTGTTTTGGATGCGTCCGCTTGTATCAATCATATACGAAGTAGGAATCGTGACGGCTTGATATTTCTGACCAATAGTACCCTCTTTGTCCATAGGGATTGGGAACGTTAATCCGTAAGATTTGACAAACTCTTTTACGCTACTGACCCGATCACCACTAGTTAAGTTAATCGCTAAAATTTCTACATTTTCGTCTTTTGCAAATTCCTCGTAGTAATTTTGCATGTGAGGCATTTCAGCTTTGCATGGCGAACACCAGGTAGCCCAAAAGTTGATAATGACTTTTTTTCCTTTTAATTCAGAAAGGCGAACTTTTTCACCAGCAACCGTTGTTAACTCAAAATCAGGCGCGGTGTCGCCCTGGTTTAAACCTTCATCTGCTGCAACCCCAACTAAATCGACACCTCGTTGCTCATTCGCAAAGGGTTCCACCGTGTCGACATTTTCTTTTACATAACCCGCAATAACAATCGCGATTAAAGCACCTACTAAAATGAGACCGAACATCTTTTTCGTCATAGATTCTCCTCCGTTTGTGTAGGCTCAGAACCTTTATGTGTGACCACGTAAACCGCTACACTATGCAAAACGAACAACCCTGTGACAAATAAAGGCGTTTGAACCAAACCTTCAGGTTGAATCAATGCAACAAATAGATGAACACTTAAAAATAGAATAGTTAATTGTATACGCCATACGCTCGAAACAGATGCCTTTAACCAAGTTAAAATAACCATACCGGCGAAAAGAACTACCGTGACAAGTTTTTGCCAAAGTGCTGCTTCATTTAATAAAACCATAACAAATTGATATAACGACTGAACCATGACTAACCCAATCAACATGGCCGCAACCTCAGTTTCTGGCCAATCCTGACGACGAAGCTGCCAAAATAGTCGAATTAATGCAGCAAATAACCCAAGATATAATCCCGTTTCCCCCCCGTTGAAATAAAGAATCGACAGCGGAGACTCAAGGACCATGTCAAAATCGGTAATGACCACACTTAATTTCCATACCAACAAAAATAGAATTGCCGCATCGGAATACCAATCCTCCGTATTTTTCCCAAAGACTCGCCACAAAACGATTCCTGTAACAATTAACGCAATCAGTACTGCAATCCAAGAAGAAGGAACAGTTAACGATTTTATAATAAACCACTCGGTGACAGGCAAAGCCATTCAACTCCTTAAATAAATGATTCTCTATACCCTATATCGTATTATACTTTGATTTAGTTGCTTTGGAATTTTTAGTAATGAGATACTTTTTACGACAAAGAGTACTACTTTTACAACAAAGCTCTGGTTGACTCTTAAATTAGGGGCATCCTTCGTACATGATGCAATTTACAACAAAGACTCTTACTTTTACAACTAAGCTCAGAAAAATTACGACAAAGCAGTTACTTTTTACGACAAAGGGTACTACTTTTACAACAAAGCACTGGTTACTTACTAATGGTACCCTTCGTAATCGATGCTTTTTACAACAAAGACTCTTACTTTTACAACTAAGCTCAGAAAAATTACGACAAAGGAGTCACTTTTTACGACAAAGAGTACTACTTTTACAACAAAGCACTGGTTACTTACTAATGGTACCCTTCGTAATCGTTGCTTTTTACAACAAAGACTCTTACTTTTACAACTAAGCTCGGAAAAATTACAACAAAGCAGTCACTTTTTACGACAAAGAGTACTACTTTTACAACAAAGCTCTAGATACTTACTTTGACTACAAACCAGTAACCTAGTATTCCCATTCCAAATAAATTCCATTCAAAAAACGGCACTCACCATCAGATGTCTGAAAGTGAGCGCCGTGATGTGTTATTTAGAAAGAAACATATCGAATTGGATTCACTGCGTTTGAACGTGCACCATTCCATGGACCTTCATGTACTTCAAAGTGTAAATGGGAACCAGTCGAACGACCAGTACTTCCCATTCTACCGATAAGTTGTCCTTTTTCAACAGATTGTCCAGAACCTACATTGATACCACTTAGATGAGCATAGACAGTCGTGAAGATTTGACCATTAATCGAGTGCGTTACCATAATGACATTTCCGTATGTACCCATTGGAGCTGCATAAGAGACAATGCCGTCCGCTGCAGAAACAATTGGTGTTCCGATATCATTCGCTATGTCACTTCCGTAATGGAACTCATTGCCTGAACCAATGTTACGCCCTCCAAATGAAGAGGAGAAACGACCGGCTGCTGGTCGTGTCCAAGTGCCGGAAGACACTGACGGTGCTGAACCATTATTTGATGACCCGTTACCTGATGCTGCTTCTTGACGAGCACGCTCAGCTGCTTCTTTTTTCTTACGAGCGATTTCTGCTTGTCGTGCAAGTTCAATAAGTCGAGCTTGTTCTCTTACAATTTTATTTTCTACTTCTTTGCTGATTTTAAGCGTTTCTTCATGTGCTACTTCTAAAGATTTTTTCTCTTCTACTAATTTCGCTTGCTCTGCCTCTAATTGATCCACTAGGATTCCTTTAGATACTTTTTGAGCATCTAAACTTGCTTTTAATTGAACCAATTTATCGCGACTCGCTTGTTGTTGTGCAAGCTTGTCCTTTACAGCAGCTTGTTGAACCTCTAATTCTTTCTTATCATCGGCCTGTTCTTGCAAGATTTTACGATCTGCTTCCATGAGTGTGTTCACTGCACTAAAACGATCGATGAAATCTGCGAAACTACTAGCGCCTAATACAACATCTAAATAATTGACCTTCCCGCCACTTGCTTGAACTGCACGTAAACGTTCTTTGATTAGTTCATCACGGTCTGCAATTTTTTTCTCTAATACTTTAATAGATTCGTTTAATTTCTCAATTTCATCAGTTGTACGTTTAATTTCTCCAAGAACGGTGTCAATTTCACTATCAGTTTTGATAATTTCAGCATCTAACGATTGGATTTGAGCTAACAATTGTTCTTGTTTGGATTGATTTACTTTAATGTCGCTTTGCTTCTCACTTATATTCGAGTTTAACTGGTTTGCTTTTTGATTCAGTATTTCTTGCTCTCTCTTTAGATCAGTTAAAGAATTTGCGAGTGCAGCTGGCTCCGTGATGATAAGTGAGCTCCCTAAAACGACGGTAATGCTTAATAACATCCATTTAGATTGTTTCTTTCTCATGGTAAACCCCTTTCGACCTCGCGTTTATACGCGTAAGAACTTACGAACTGACATAAAACTTCCCCACACACCGATGAAAATACCCATAACGAGGATAAGTCCATTGACTTGAAACAAGAATGGTGTAAGTGGTAATAACTCAAACAATTCACCTTTTAAGTAAGGTTGTGCTGCTTGGAAAAGATTGTAGTAAAGTACGGTTACTAGGGTCATTGGAAGAATGGCTCCTAGAATTCCGATCCACATTCCTTCTAAAATGAAAGGAATGCGTACGAACCAATTTGTCGCACCAACCAATTTCATAATTTCAATTTCACGACCACGTGCAACAATTGTTATACGAATCGTATTTGAGATTAAAAACATGGCTGTAAATAAAAGCGCCAATATTAAAATTAATCCGACATTCCGAGATAAATCTAAGAAGCTAAAGAGCTTTTTAATTTGAGTCTCTCCGTACTCTACTGAGTAGACATTTGGAATCCGTTTTATTTTTTTGGCAACAGCTTCCGTTTCAAGCGGGTCTGTTGCTTTTACGTAAAATGCAGCTCTAAGCGGATTATTTTGTTCCGATAAGCCCATATTTTTACCGAAATCTTTAATTAAATCTTCTAACTCAGCTTCTTTTGTCGAATAAACCACTGATCCGACACCTTTTACTGAGTTTATATCTTTATCAATTTGCGCAATCATCGTGTCGTCTGCTGTTAATTCGACGAGAACTTTGATTTCCACATCTTTCTCTAAATCATCGGCCACTTTGTTTAAATTCATCATAATCATGACGAATACACCGACAAGTAACAAAGTAACAGTAACAGCACTTGCGGATGCAAATGTCATCCAACTATTACGTGCTAAGCTCTTAAAACTCTCACGAAAATGTCTGCTTAAAGTCCTAGCTTTCATATCCGTATTCACCTCCGTGTTCGTCACGGACGATGAGTCCACCCTCAACCGCAATTACGCGATGTCTCATTGTATTAACGATTTCTTTATTGTGCGTAGCCATTACGATTGTCGTTCCGCGTCTATTAATCTCTTCAAACAAATTCATAATATCCCATGATGTTTCAGGATCTAAGTTACCCGTTGGTTCATCCGCTATTACCACTTTTGGCACGTTAACGATTGAACGAGCAATTGATACACGTTGTTGTTCGCCTCCGGATAACTCGGTAGGGAACATCCGCGCTTTATGTTTCAACCCGACTAGGTCGAGTACTTCCATTACACGTTTTCGAATTACTTTTGGTGTCTCTTCTATTACTTCCAAAGCAAAGGCTACATTTTCATATACATTCAAGCGAGGCAACAATTTAAAGTCTTGGAATACTACGCCGATTTGTCGACGTAAATAAGGTACACGTTTTGACTGCAACTTCGCCATATTTATACCATTAACGATAAGATCTCCACTAGTTGGACGTTCTTCTCGATACATCATCTTAATGAAAGTGGATTTTCCTGCACCACTTGGTCCCACGACATAAACAAATTCGCCTTGCTTAATCTCCACATTAATACCATTAGCGGCAACAATCCCGTTCGGATACTTCTTGTAGATATTTTTCATTGAAATCATATATTTATAACCACCTATGTTTAATCCTTGCTGTCGAATTTTATCCGACTAGCTCATTATAGCAAGAATTACCACAAATTTTTATTACAGTACTATTACAAATTCTCATACGTTCGCCTTATGGAATCTACACATTAAGACTTTTCTCTTATTATTGTTTGGAGTATAAGTGCCTATATTGGACTAAAATTCGCCATATTTTTCATAAATCCTTCTTTTTCTAACAAAAAAAATATAAAGCAAAAGCAAGAACGCGAAAATGCCAGCTGAAGTTTTTTAAAATTTTGCAAAAAAAAGAGGATGACAAATTTCGTCATCCTTTTTTTCATTCGATTATTTCTGTTGTGCTAACCACTCAGCGACCACTTCGGCGTCGGCGCCTTCCACTAAGTTAGGAGGCATATTGCCACGTCCTTTTTGAATAACTTCTAAAATTTCTTCTTCAGATAGACGAGCACCAACATCATTTAATGGCGGGAAATCTCCTTGTCCCTCTAAGTTACCACCATGACAAGTTGTACAATTTGCCTCCACAATTTTTTCTGCGTCCGAAGCTTGAGTAACTTCTCCACCTTTTTCATCATTGGTTTCCGTAGCTTCTTCATCATCTCCACCGCCACCACAAGCAGCTAGCATTAGAGCCGATCCGAATAAAGCAGCAAGTAACTTCTTATTCATCGTTTAGCCTCCCTCAAATGTCGTTCTGTACTTCAAATATACCTTTTTTAAGGTCGTTTAAAACCTTCACCAAGAACTTCATATGCATCTGAAACAATGACAAATGCAGAAGGGTCTACAGTTTTCACAACATGTTTCAATTTCGTAAATTCTGTTTGATAGACCACAACCAGCAAAATCGGTCGTTCTTGTTCCGTAAAACCACCTACTGCTGGAAGCTTGGTTACACCTCGATTTATCTCGGTATAGATAGCATCCCGTATTTCCTCTTGTTTATTCGTAATAATATACACCATTTTCGATTGACTGAACCCAAGTTGAATAATATCGATTGTTTTTGTTGTGACAAATAAACCGATTAAAGCATACAATCCTTTTTCGATATCAAATACGAGTGCCGCACTCAGAACAATCAATCCGTCTATCAACATGACGCTTGTTCCAAGAGAAAGCCCGGTATACTTGGTAATAATTTGAGCAGCTAAATCCGTACCACCCGTTGAGGCGTTCCCACGAAATACAATTCCAAGACCAACACCAACGGAAATTCCGCCGAATAAAGCCCCAAGCAATGGATTCAAGGTTGCCGGTTCCCAACCAGAAGTCAGAATAACGAACATCGGAAGCGTCAATGTACCCACCAGTGAGCGAGCTCCAAACTGTTTTCCAAGAAAGATGACCCCTGCAATAAACAATGGAATATTAAACGCATATTGCACCAGTCCTGGTTTCCAATCGAACAATCCTTTTAAGATCGTACTTATTCCACTAACCCCACCTGAAGCCACTTCATTGGGTAATAAAAAAACATTGAAGCCAACAGCAATAATTGCCGCTCCAATAATGATATACACGTACTGTAATACCGTTGCTAACACTGGATGCGGTTCTTTTCTTATTTTTCGATTCATTTAAATTATATCCTTCTCTCTCCTAGAAAAATTTCCCTAGAGAAGTATAGCAGACCGCCAAACTCGTGTGAAGTTTAGCATGGTAAAGGATTCTAAAACCTGACATTCTACTTCCATATAAGTATTCACAAGTTTGCACATTTTATCCATGGAACTTCTATTGGACCTGCGAATTCTGCTTTTCGCGGGTGGAATTCTGGAATTCAGCGAATGGATTCTGTATTTGATTGTAGTAATTCTTGATTTCGACCAGTTAATTCTGTATTTCACACCAATAATTCTAGTATTCACGTTTTCCGCACAATTATCCGCGAAGTAAAAAAAGCTATTTAGGTAGCATTTGGCTAGCCAAATGCTACTTTACTGTTTAGAGATTTTTCCTACTTTGTCTAATTCAAAAAAATTTTTTCTGCATTTCGCGGGTGGAATTCTCGATTTCAGCGAATGAATTCTGGATTTCACTGTAAGAATTCTTGATTTCGACCTGTTAATTCTGTATTTCACACCACTAATTCTAGTATTCACGTTTTCCGCACAATTTTCCGCGTAGTAAAAAAAGCTATTTAGGTAGCATTTGGCTCGCCAAATGCTACTTTACTGTTTGGAGATTTTGCCTACTTTTGTCTAATCCGATAAATTTTTTCTGCATTTCACTGTAGTAATTCTCGATTTCGACCGGTAAATTCTGCATTTCATATCACTAATTCTAGTATTCACCTTTTCCACACAATTATCCGCGTAGTAAAAAAAGCTATTTAGGTAGCTTTTGGCTAGCCAAATGCTACTTTACTGTTTGAAGATTTAGCC
>JBHGUT010000027.1:0-180559 GCA_048976825.1 Paenisporosarcina sp. | reverse complement strand
AAACTGCTTATAAGCATACAAAAATAAAAAGGAGTTCCATATATGAAACTCCTTTTTAAAGATATGCTTATTTTACTGGTACGACTGAGCCGCCCCATTCTTCTAAGATAAAATCTTGAATCTCTTTTGATTTAAGTACATCGACTAAAGCTTTGATTTCTTTATTGTCTTCATTTCCTGCTTGTACAGCAATAATGTTTACATAAGGAGATTTTGAGTTCTCGATAGCAATTGAGTCTTCCAATGGGTTAATACCTGCATCAATTGCATAGTTAGAGTTAATTAACACTGCGTCTCCTTCTTCATTTTCATATAATTGAACAAGCAATGCAGCTTCGTATTCCGCTTCAAATTGTATGTCTTTCGGGTTATCTACAATATCTTTAACTTCAGCTTTTGTTTTATCAATACCTTCAGCTAGTTTAATCAAACCTTCAGCTTCTAACATGGATAAAATTCGACCATGGTCAGCTACAGAATTACTGATTAAGATAGTAGCTCCTTTTGGTAGTTCCTCTAGAGATTTATATTTTTTCGAATAAACGCCAATTGGTTCAATATGAATTCCACCAGCATTGACAAAATCATACCCATTGTCTGCTATTTGTGATTCTAAATAGGGAACATGTTGAAAGTAGTTGGCATCTAAGTCACCAGTTTCTAAATCTTTGTTTGGCAATATATAATCTTGGTATGTTTCAATGATAAGGTCAATTCCTTGTTCTTCAAGCAACGGTTTTGCTTGCTCTAGAATTTCTGCGTGAGGTACGTTAGAAGCACCTACAACTAATTCTTTGTTTTCTTCTTTTGTTCCAGAAGTTACATCATCGCTCGTTCCGCAAGCTCCTAAAGTTAAAGCACTTACTGAAATTAAAATTCCTGCTACAAATTTCTTCATAATTTTACGCCCCTTTTTTCTTTAGTATTTATGTGAACGAGTCATACTCGTAAGCACCAATTTAACGTTTGTCTGCTTTTGCTGTAATCATGTCACCAACCCATTGGATAATAAAGACGATGATTAAAATGATAATTGTTGAAATAAGTGTTACATCTTCACGACTTCGTTGGAAACCATCTTGAAACGCTAAAGTTCCAAGTCCACCAGCACCGATTATTCCTGCCATCGCTGTATATCCCACTAGTGCAATGGCAGTAACTATTATTCCTGATAATAAAGCCGGTAAAGACTCAGGCAATAACACTTTCCAAACAATTGTCGACGTTTTCGCACCCATGGAACGTGCGGCTTCTATAACGCCTTTATCAATTTCCCTTAATGCAATTAACACCATTCGTGCATAAAATGGAGCTGCTCCAATGATTAATGCAGGTAATGCAGCGTTTGCTCCTCGAATAGTATCGAGTAAGAATTTTGTAAAGGGTATTAATAAAATGATGAGGATAATAAATGGAATGGATCTAAAAATATTAACGAATGCACCCGTTAACCAATATACAATTTTATTAGCCCATACTTGATGAGGACTAGTTAAAAAAAGAAGAATTCCTAATGCTAATCCGATAACAAAAGTAAATCCAGTCGCCATTGCTGTCATATAAATCGTTTCAAGAGTGGCTTCCCACATTTTTTCCCAATCAACGTTCGGAAAGAGAGTTTCAATCATGTGAGATCACCTCCGTGTGCACTTCTTGATCATGTAAGTACTTAATGGCTTGATCAATGGCTAAAACATCTCCATCGAGTTGTAAGTAGAGAGTACCATATGCTCCATTTTGTGTTTGTGCAATATTACCTTGAACGATATTTACTTCTACTTGATATTGCTTGATTAATCTCGATAAAATTGGTTGTTCAGTTCGATCACCGACAAAAACTAATTTTACGAGCTTGCCAGAAGGGTATTGTTCAACAAGATGAGCAATGGTTTGGCTAGCTGACTCAGATCCGCTTACTTGTGCGACGAATCGTTTGGTAATCGCTTGTTCAGGTGATTGGAAAATTTGAAGCACATTACCTTGCTCAACCACTTTTCCTGATTCCATTACCGCAACACGATGACAGATTTTACGAATGACATGCATTTCATGTGTGATTAAAACAATCGTCAAACCTAAACGTTTATTTATATCCACTAATAGTTCTAAAATAGAATCCGTTGTTTCTGGATCAAGTGCTGATGTCGCTTCATCACAAAGTAATACTTCCGGGTTGTTTGCTAGTGCTCTTGCAATACCAACACGTTGTTTTTGTCCCCCTGATAATTGCGAAGGATAAGCTTTTTCTCTTCCAGTCAAGCCAACAAGTTCAATTAATTCTTCCACACGTTGTTTCGTTTTCGATTTTGATATTCCGGCAATTTCGAGGGGAAATGCAATATTATCCTCTACCGTTCGAGACCAAAGTAAGTTGAAATGCTGGAAGATCATACTTACTTTTTGTCTTGCATGTCTTAACTGCTTTCCTGAGATTGATGAAATCTCTTGACCATTTACATGAACTGATCCTTCAGTAGGTTTCTCTAAACCATTTAATAATCGAATTAACGTACTCTTCCCTGCACCACTGTATCCGATTATTCCAAAGATTTCACCCTGGTTTATGGTTAAATTAACATGATCTACGGCTATCAGTTTTCCTTTATCCGTAGTAAATGTCTTCGATAAGTTTTGTAACTGAATCATTTGTCTCTCACCTCTATTCTTAGAAAATCGTAAGCCTGCCTCGGTTAAATTGATGGCTTAGAGCTCATATGGCCACACAACATAACTTGTAGCAGCTATTCAAATCTATACTTTTTTCCAAATAAAAAGTCCCTTCTGCAGATAAGCAGAAAGGACATAAGCGCACAAATATATATACGTTGACCAATCTCTCATCTTTCAAAGCAACATGCTTTGAGTGATTTGGCACCATTTCACTAAGTGTGACGGTTGCTGGGTTTCATAGGGCACTATCCCTCCACCTCTCTTTATAAGAGTGACAATATTAAGTTTTTAAGTTTTTTTAACTACAAAAAAATGTAACATAATAATTTTCTTGAGTCAATTATAATTTCTTAATTTTTCATAAAGATATGTGACTGAATGAAATGCATAGATTTTTTCTCGAATTTCCCCTTGTACAGAAATAAGTAAGCAAGGGACACTCTCAATTTGATAATCATGTGCTAATCCATTCTCAAAGTTTAAGTTTGCTTTACCCATTGGAGTATCTGTCGTCAATTCTTCAACTACAGCTAACATCTTTGAAGCAACCTGGCACGTTCCGCACATTGGTGTATACAAATAGTAAGCCGCAATTTCTGCATTTCGGGAAATTGTTTCCCATTCTGCTCGACTCCATTCTTTCATTTGGTTTCATCCTTTTAAGTTAAAAAATCAATTTTCACGTCTATATTAACACTAACTAAAACGGACGCAAGATATTTAAGAGGGGTAGTTGCAACTTCACGATACATAGGTTCTGTATATAGGTGAATTGCTTCAGGATATTCCCGTTTGATTAATGATCTAAGTTTATCACCGGATGCATCTGCATCAAAGAAAACATATATCTCTTGATCGTTATAAGGAGACAACAACTCTTCAAGTCTGGTGGCGCTCACTGTTCCGTTCGTGCATAAAATTTCAACCGGTTCTGCTAACACGAGATCTAACCTTTGTTTATCCGATCGACCTTCTACTAGAATCACTTTACCAGATTCCATCAACTTCACTCCTATTACAGAATGACAACGTTTTCGGCAGCTTAAGCAAAAAACGCCGAACAAATGTCGGCGTTTTAAAGATTATTATTCTTTCGTCATTTCTTCGTATTGCTCAGCAGACATCAACGATTCGATTTCAGAAGCATCCGTTGGTTCAATGACAATCATCCATGCATTTTCATATGGTGACTCATTAACAAATTCCGGATTATCTTCAAGTTCATTATTTACTTCTACAACTTTACCACTGATTGGTGCATAAAGTTCAGAAACAGTTTTAACTGATTCAACACTTCCGAAAGGTTCGTTTGATTTAATATCATCTCCAACTTGTGGAAGTTCTACGAATACGATATCCCCTAATTCAGACTGTGCGAAATGTGTAATACCGATACGTGCTTTTCCATCTTCCACTTTAACCCATTCGTGTTCTTCAGAGTAGCGCAAATCTTTTGGTGTGCTCATTAAAACCCCTCCAAATATGTAATTTCTTCAATTTCAGTTTGACATAACCATGATGTAAAAACAAGATTATTAATTACCTTTTCCAACTCTCCTGAAAGTCTGACTCTTTAAACCCTACAGTCGCTTTTAAACCATCTGTTACAAGCGGTCTTTTAATTAACATCCCATTGGATGCTAGTAATTCAAACTGCTCATCGTCAGACATGGAAGGGATTTTATCTTTCAAACCGAGCTCCCTATATTTCATTCCACTTGTGTTGTATAACTTTTTGAGTGGCAGTCCACTAATTTCCACAATTTTTTTCAGTTCCTCTTTTGAAGGGGGATTTTCGACGATATGTACATCATGATACGCTAAACCTTCAGCTTTTAACCATGCTTTTGCTTTTTTGCATGTTCCACAGCTTGGGTAACCATAATACGTAATTGGCATTTCTATACCTCCTCACTTTTCTTAATCCTATCAAAAAAGAAATCCGAACGCCTATTAATAAGCGTTCGGATTTGATGAAATTAAACTACGTATTTTTCAGCATCAATTATCTTGACTGAAGCTTCACGTTTTTTCGCAATGACATTGTATGGAGTATAACGTGTTAGTTTACGTAGTGCCGAAAGCATCATACGTAAGTTATCACCATCTACTGCGGCAATCAATGTTTCTTTTGCATCTCTTTCGATACTTTCAAATGCTTCTTGGCAGAAAATTTGTGTGTACAGAAGTTTTTGATTCGCTTTTTCAACACCATCTCGTTGAATCGCTTTTTCTGTACGCAGAACTGCAGATTCCATCGCGAATAAATTGTTCACGATATCCGCAATATTCGCTAGCACCTCTTGCTCTACTTCAAGTTTTGTGCCATATCGTTGTGCAGCTAAACCTGCTGCTAGCAAGCCGATTTTTTTAGCGTTTTGAACTAATACTTTTTCTTGCGCTAAAGGTGCATCTTCCATTTCTTCAGGCATCATCATTAACAACTCTTCTTGAAGCGCTTGAGCCTTTTGAAGAAGTGGTAGTTCTCCCTTCATTGCTTTACGAAGGAATGTTCCTGGAACTAGAAGTCGATTAATTTCATTCGTTCCTTCAAAAATTCGGTTAATACGAGAGTCGCGATAAATACGCTCTACTTCGTATTCTTGCATAAATCCATAACCACCGTGAAGTTGAACTGCTTCATCCGCAATATAGTCAAGAACTTCAGTACCTACTACTTTGTTAATGGAACATTCAATTGCGTACTCTGCTATAGATGCAGCAATTGATTTTCCATCTTTTTGTTCTTCAGCACTTAATTGGCTCATTCGATCTTCGAAGTATCCAACCGTACGGTAAATTAAACTTTCAGATGCATATAATCTTGAAGCCATTGTTGAAAGTTTTTCTTTTGTTAAGTTAAATGAAGAGATTGGTGTCTTAAACTGTTGGCGTTGATTTGTATAAGCCACAGCTAATTCAAATGCACGTTTAGATCCACCAATAGTACCAACCCCTAATTTGTAACGACCAATATTTAAAATATTAAACGCAATTACGTGTCCCCGACCTACTTCTCCAAGCAAGTTCTCTACAGGTACTTGTGCGTCTTGAAGTATTAAAGTACGAGTTGAAGATGATTTAATCCCCATTTTCTTCTCTTCAGCACCAACAGAAACGCCATCGAATTTACGTTCAACGATGAATGCCGAGAAATGCTCTCCATCGACCTTAGCGTAAACAACAAACACATCTGCAAATCCAGCATTTGTAATCCATTGTTTTTCTCCATTTAATACATAGTGAGTACCTTCTGCATTTAATTTCGCAGTCGTTTTAGCTCCTAGTGCATCTGAACCTGAGCCAGGCTCAGTTAAAGCATAAGCAGCAATTAACTCACCCGTTGCTAACTTCGGCAAGTATTTTTGTTTTTGATCTTCATTACCAAAAAGAACGATTGGTAAAGAACCGATTCCCACGTGAGCACCGTGTGTAATCGAGAATCCACCAGCACGAGACATTTTCTCCGCAATTAATGCAGAAGAAACTTTATCCAAAGCCAGACCACCGTATTCTTCTGGAATGTCTGCTCCTAGTAAACCTAAATCTCCCGCTGATTTTAATAGTTTTACAGAATGCTCAAATTCATGGTTTTCTAACTTTTCCATAACAGGGACAACTTCATGTAAAACATAGTCTTCCGTTGTCTTTGCAATCATCTTATGTTCGTCTGTAAAATCTTCCGGTGTGAAAACACGGTCTAAAGCTACATCTTCTACTAAAAAGCTTCCACCTTTAATCATATCTTTCGTAGTGTTTGTCATTTTTGTTTTCCTCCAATTTTCTTACAAGTGAATTGATAAAACTAGTTACTATTAAAGTATTTCAAATACGCCAGCTGCGCCCATACCGCCACCAATACACATCGTAACAACGCCGAACTGTTTTCCTTGGCGTTTTAACTCATGTACCATTTTTAATGTCAAGATTGAACCTGTTGCTCCAAGTGGATGACCAAGTGCAATTGCACCACCATTAACATTCACTTTGTTAATATCTATTCCTAAATGGCGAATAACTTGAAGTGATTGAGAAGCAAATGCTTCATTTAATTCCCACAAGTCAATGTCATCAATGGAAAGGCCTGCGATTTTCAGTGCTTTTGGAATCGCTACGATTGGTCCAATTCCCATCACTTCAGGAGGCACGCCACCGACAGCAAATGAACGGAATTTCGCAAGCGGTTTAAGACCTTGTGCTTCTGCTACTTCACGATCCATAACGAGTAATGCACCCGCTCCATCAGAAGTTTGAGATGCATTCCCAGCAGTAACCGTTCCGCGAGCATTAAATGCTGGGCGAAGTTTCGCGAGTGTCTCCATGTTTGTACCTACACGGACACCCTCATCCATTTCAAATAAAAACTTTTTCTCTTGAGGTTTATTATTTTCGTCAACATAACGTTTCGTAACTTCTACTGGGACGATTTCATCTTTATATTTTCCAGCTGCAATTGCTGCTGCTGCATTTTCGTGTGAACGAACAGCAAATGCATCTTGATCTTCACGGCTAATTCCATATTTCATCGCAACTTGCTCTGCCGTATGACCCATTCCCATATAATATTGAGGTGCTGTTTCTGCTAGCGTGGCATTTGGTCGAATCGTATTTCCCATCATTGGAACCATACTCATCGATTCAACTCCACCTGCAATAATTGCTTGTGAATGACCTAGCATAATTCGCTCCGATGCATAGGCGATTGCTTGCAATCCTGATGAGCAAAAACGATTAACTGTTATTGCGGGAGTCGTGTCAGGAAGACCAGCTAACGCTCCAATATTTCGAGCAACGTTCATTCCTTGTTCAGCCTCTGGCATTGCACATCCTAAAATCAAATCATCTATCGGGCCATCATATCCACCCGCACGTCGTAATGTTTCTTTTACAACCAATGCACCAAAGTCATCAGGTCTTACTGTTGCAAGAGAACCTTTTTTTGCTTTTCCTACAGGTGTTCTCGCACCTGCTACGAGTACTGCTTCGCGCATGAGTTATCCTCCTTTTGCCAACCGCAACCCTAGTTACGTAATGGCTTTCCTTTCACTAACATGTTCTGCATTCTAGCTTGAGATTTAGGTTCAGCTACTAAACTAATAAATGCTTCACGTTCTAAATCGAGCAAATATTGTTCGTCTACTAATGTGCCGTAGGGTATTTTTCCACCAGACAATACATAGGCTAATTTTTTAGCGATTTTCAAATCATGCTCGCTAATAAACCCAGATAGGAATAAGCCTTCTGCTCCTAAAAGTAAAGTTGCATACCCTGATTCACCAGTTACGGGGACCTTTTCACGAAGTGGTGCTTTATAATTTTGTTCATATAAGGCTAATGCAGCTTGTTTTGCATCATAAATTAAGTGATCGGCATTTACACTTATCCCATCTGCAAAATTCAAGAAATTGTTTTCTCGTGCTTCTTCACCTGACGTTGATACTTTTGCCATAGCAATTGTTTCAAATACCTTATTTGCAACAAATTGATAATCGACATGAACGCCGTTAGGTAAACCTTTTAAGTGTTTCATATACAATTCTTTGTTTCCGCCACCGCCAGGAATAAGCCCTACGCCAACTTCCACTAAGCCCATATATGTTTCCATTGATGTTTGAATGTGGGCAGCTGGTAAACAAACCTCTGCTCCTCCACCTAATGTCATGCCAAATGGAGCTGCAACTACTGGTTTTGAACTGTACTTAATTTTCATCATGGCATTTTGGAAAGAACGAATGGTGAAATCAAGTTCGAAAATGTTATCATCTTGAGCTTCCATCAAAATCATTCCGAGGTTGGCACCCACACAGAAGTTTTTACCTTGATTACCAATGACAAGACCTTTGAAATTCTTTTCCACTTCATCTACAGCGAAGTTAATCATTTGAATTATATCTAAGCCAATCGCGTTCGATTGTGAATGAAATTCAAGTAATGCGATCCCATCGCCAAGGTCTATTAAACTAGCACCGGAATTCTTTTTAATAACCCCGTGTTTCTTTTTATAACGTTTTAGGTTAATTACTTTTTCATTGGTTGGAATAAGTTCATATTCCGTGCCGTTGAAGTAATAAAGATCTCCATCTTGTTCAAAATAGAATGATTCATGACCACTGTCTAAAAGTGATTGTGCAAAAGCAGGAATTTCTAATCCTTCAGCTTTCATTTTTTCAACTGATTCTTTAACTCCGATTGCATCCCAAATTTCAAAGGGTCCTTGTTCCCAACCAAATCCCCACTTCATCGCATTATCTATTGCTACGATATCATCCGCGATCTCACCATGAAGTTTTGCTGAATAAACAAGAGTGGGAGCCAAAATACTCCATAATAACTCTCCAGTACGGTCATTTGCGTAAGTAAGAGTTTTCACTTTTGCAGCTAATCCTTTTTGTTGTTTCGCCATTTCCAGTGAAGGTGTTTTTAATTTTTTGGCTGGCTCATACTCCATCGTTTCTGGATTTAATTCAAGAATCTCCTTGTCTTTTTTCAAGAAAAATCCTTGACCCGATTTTGCGCCAAGCCAACCATTTTCAAGCATTTTATTTAATAATGGTGGTAGTTCGAATACTTTTTTCTCATCACCAGTTGTTTGTTCGTACACATTTTTTGCTACATGACCGAATGTATCCAAACCAACTACATCAAGTGTTCGGAAAGTCGCTGATTTCGGACGACCAATAACAGGACCTGTTACTGAATCCACTTCGCCAACCGAATATCCTTTCGCTAACATTTCACGAAGAGTGATGAGTAAACCATAAGTTCCAATGCGATTGGCAATAAAGTTCGGTGTATCCTTCGCAATCACCACACCTTTGCCTAATCGATCCTCACCAAATGTTTGCATGAATTCAACCACTTCTGGAAGAGTTGTTTTCGCAGGAATAACCTCAAGTAATTTTAAATAACGCGGAGGATTAAAGAAGTGTGTTCCAAGAAAATGTTTTTGGAAATCTTCAGAACGTCCTTCACCCATGGCATTAATACTGATACCTGATGTATTTGAAGTTATGATTGTTCCGGGTTTGCGAACTGCATCGATCTTTTCATACAATCCTTTTTTAATATCAAGATTTTCAACGATTACTTCAATAATCCAATCCACATCTTGAAGTTTTTCTAAATCATCTTCAAAGTTCCCTGCGGAGAGTAAACTTAAGTTTTTCTTGGAAGCAAGAGGTGCTGGTTTTTGTTTTAATAATTTATCGAGGGCTCCTTGTGCTACTCGATTTCGAACTTTCGGATTTCCTTTATCTTCATCCGATAAGTCACGAGGCACCATGTCTAATAATAAGGTTGGAATGCCGATATTTGCTAAGTGCGCCGCTATACCTGAACCCATTACACCTGATCCTAAAACTGCAGCTTTTTTAATTTGATATGCCACCAGTAAAGCCTCCTTTTTATTTCTTGAATGAATACTCATTCATTTTTTAATCAAAAAAAATAGAAACACTTTCTATGAATCTAAGTTTAGATCATTTTCGCTTTTTTCGCAATATTTAAATGACGCATTTTCGTTTTATATGACCTTCACCCTCCATCTTTCATGCTTCGATTTATAAAAACGATAAAGTATCTACAATTATGTATATGTTTTATCCGTGATAATATTTCCGATTGTTAAAATATTCTCCATTTTATGCTGTTTC
The DNA here is from genome assembly GCA_048976825.1 of Paenisporosarcina sp. GTDB lineage: Bacteria > Bacillota > Bacilli > Bacillales_A > Planococcaceae > Paenisporosarcina. The sequence goes on along the minus strand of JBHGUT010000027.1, from coordinate 170,237 downwards.
TTCTTATTTAAATAGTAATTAATTAAATACATACTAATTAACAAGAACTGAGCATAATTCGCAAATTTTTTCACAAACTAAAATTAACTAAAAGGAGGTATTATTATGAGCTTATTTTCTCCACCATCTGACCAAAAAGTCATGTATCAAGAACCGCCAAAAATGATATCAGCAAAAGATCTCCTATACTTAAGTGACATGTTATCTTGGAATTTGTTAGCCACTAAGAAAATGAATGGGGCTGCAGAGAATTGTCAGCTTCCAGATTTGAAAAAAGAATTTGAAAGTGCCGGACAAATGCATTCCAAACACTATGATGAGATTTTAAAACTGTTAAAACAAAACGAAGAGGGGGCGGTTTCATGAACAAGTCAACCATTCAAAATCCTGAAACTCCCTATTCAGAGACGCCACAAATTAATGACCGTGATCTATTGAATGACGCCTTATCAATGGAAAAACATTTATGTAGTGCTTATGTAAATGCGATGCAAGAGGCAAGCCATGATGCACTTTATCAAACCATTTTTTCGCAAATGCGTGATATTTCTAAACAACAACGTGGATTTTTCGACCTGAGTTTTAACCATGGTTGGTATGCACTCAAACCTGCAGATTCAAAAGAAATTCAACAAACTGTCCAACAATTTCAAGGATATAAACAACAACTACAGTAATTAAGACAAATAACTATTCATCAAGAATAATACCATGTAAACTGTTCCTAGAGCGGAAGGAGGAGTATACATGAAATCGATTACAACTGCTGAAGAATTCAATCAAATTATTTCAAAAGATGAGGACGTTATTGTTAAATTCAGTGCTGGATGGTGTCCAGATTGTACACGTATGGATATGTTTATAGACCCAATTGTTGAAGAATATAACCAATATAAGTGGTTTGAAGTGAATCGTGATGAACTACCCGACATAGCTGATAAATATGATGTAATGGGCATTCCCAGTTTATTAATCTACAAAAACGGAGATAAAACTGGCCATCTACACAGTGCTAACGCAAAATCTCCTGATCAAGTAACTGAATTTTTACTAAGCCAAAAAGGGTAGACATTATGTCTACATATTTTTGTGGTGTCTTTTTTTAAAAAAAGAGGTGCTGCAGGTGAATATTCAAGAAAACAACCAGTCACTTCACTTCATTTTGTGAAGCACTGGTTGTTTTTTTATAAATTTTTGGTCATGAATACTTGGGAAATAGGCGTCTGCTCAAATCCTTTTGCTCGTAAAGCAGAGACTGCAACACCATCTCCAAATGCAAAATTGTAAGTTGACCTATCGATGGATTGATCAAATTCTAATGAATGAGCCAATAATAGATTCAGAGCCTCATCATCCCCGGTATGTTTTAATTGAAATAACGTAATACCTTCTGTATCTTTGTCGTAAACTTTTCTTTTTCGTATTAAACATGATCCTTTAAATACACCATTTTCTGAAATAATGATGGCTTCACCACCTACCCTTGGAACGACACTTGCATCTATTTGCCAAGGCACAATTGTTGGGAATAGGTTGCTCCCAATTAATTGAAAAGCGGGAACTCGAGCAATTTCATATCTACCTAAATCAGGTAACGTTGATTGAATTTTCCCTTTTGAAGACAAAAAGTAAAGGTCATCCACTACTTCGTAGCCACATTTTTCATACAATTTAATAGCTGGTTTATTATCGGAAAGTGCTTCTAAGGTTGCTATGGAAACTCCTTCTTCAACCAAATACCTTTCGGCTTCTTTCATCAGCTCGACTCCGATTTTCTTACCACGGTATTCAGGTACTACTCCAGTTCCACCGTTCCAGGAAATGCGCTGTCCATCGATTTCTTTCATCCCTTGTAACACAAAACCAATTGGTTCATTTTCATCGAAGGCTACAACAGACAATTTTGCAGACAATCCTTCATTTCCAAAACGGCCAACAAACGCATCAAAAGTAAGATTCATAGGAATTAAATAATTTTCGAACCCCCGATTAAATAGAACATGTCCATCTTGAAAACTGAGCGATGAAAATGATTGATAAGACAATTTCATAATTACACCCCTTTTATTTTAAAAAAAGGATATGGCATCAAGTTAAAATGATGTTAAACATATTGGCTTAGATAACGGTTTAAACCAGTGATCTAAATCAGAGACACTGCAATTTTTCACTTGAATTTTTCCGTAGTTAACGTACTGAGTTAAACTGACACAACCCATCCACCATGAACTGAGATCAGAAATAGTTAGTGCTAAGTTGGTCTCTTCTTCAGAAATCTCGGTTCTTTCTGTTTTCCAAACCGCTCCATTGCAACTTAACTTATAACTACCATGTTGCTCTGTGTTGAAAGAATCCATGATAAATAAGGTGATGGATATCTCCTTGTCTGGTCGAGCTAGTCCATGGAAATTTGTAAGCTCCACAAATTTTTCAACAGACGTTATTCGATACATTAATCCACTACCTACATTAGCTACTTCGTGATACACACTTGGAATTAATTGATTGCTATCATTTTTCACATCATTCAGTTGATACATAAAAGATTCATCATGAGTTCGGATGACAATACGATCGACTTGATTCTTTTGTGAGTTTAACCATGCGCAAATATCGAGAAAAGCATTTGGTGTAGTCCACATCCATTCGTAAACGATTAAATCATGATGGAGAAAGTGGCTATCTTTAATGGGTTCTAAACGATACGCGACTGCACCGATTAATTTGTCATCTTCATAAACACCCGCATAATAAGAAGCTTTTTTCCTAATTAGATTTCTTTCGTTCCAAGTTCTTTCAATCATTCCATGATGTAAAGAGGCAAAATGGTTATAAGTTTCTACGATTTCTTCTTCATTCTTAGGAGAAAGCGAAACAACGTTTTGTTTACTTCCATTGCTCGGAAAACTAGTTGGTTTTAATCGGTATTGGTACCTAGTCGGACCATACCCGTAGCCCATTTTATGATAAAAAGAAGGATCGAATGGATACAAGGAAACGAGAGCCACTTTTTCTTCGGCTGCCAGTGAGTGAAAATGTTGAAGCAACTGATAAGCAATACGTTCTTTTTTATGAAAGAAATGAACAGCTACCATTCCTATGCCAAAAAGTCGAATCATTTTCCCATTTACATTTCCATGAAAGTCATGAAGTCGATACAAACCAATTAGTTCTTCTGATTCAGAGAATAAACCAAAATAGGTCAAATCATTTTCAGTTTCTTGTTCTAAAATTAATCGATCGATAAAAGCCTTTTGTTGTGATTCTTCTGTTATATTCATCGCGGGATACGCTTTGGCGCAAATTAAAGCAGCCTCCATCATATCTTCTGATTTTAATAATCTAATCATTTAATCCCCCCCTTTTTAGTATAAACATTCTGAAAATATAATTAAATAGCTTCACCATTTTTTTATAAGAATAGTAAACTCTTATTACTTGAAAATAACTTTAATATACTTTACATTTGAATTAGTACTTTTTTGTAATGATTATAAATAAGGAGTGATTGAATTGAAAAAATTAACAACTAATCAAGGTGTTCCAATCGGAGACAATCAAAATTCACGCACAGCTGGACAACGTGGACCAACACTAATGGAGGATTATCAACTAATTGAAAAATTAGCTCATTTTGACCGTGAACGTGTTCCAGAACGTGTTGTTCATGCTCGTGGTGCAGCGGCACATGGTACATTCGTGGTTAAAAACAGTATGAAAAAATATACAAGTGCTGCATTTTTGCAAACTGAAGGTCAAGAAACTCCCGTATTTACTCGTTTTTCAACAGTAATTCATGGTCTTCATTCACCTGAAACAGCACGAGACCCACGTGGTTTCTCTGTTAAGTTTTATACGGAAGAAGGAAACTATGATTTCGTAGGTAATAACTTACCTGTATTTTTCATACGTGATGCTATTAAATTCCCGGATGTTATTCATTCATTAAAACCTGATCCACGTACGAATCTTCAAGATGCTTCACGTCTTTTTGATTTCATGGGCCTATCTCCAGAAACGACCAATATGTACATACACTTATTTACGGATGAAGGAATACCACTAAATTACCGTCATGTTCGTGGATCTTCTGTTCACTCTTTTAAATGGATTACTGAAGACGGGAAAACAACTTACATCAAACTTCGTTGGGTTCCTAAACAAGGTATAAAAAACATGTCTATTGAAGAAGCTGCTGAACAGCAAGCAAAAGATTTCAGCCATGCTACACGTGATTTATATGAAGCAATCGAGCGTGGGGACTATCCAGAGTGGGATTTATATGTTCAAACATTAAACCCGGAGGACATGGATAACTTTGATTTCGATCCACTTGATGCGACGAAGGATTGGTTAGAAAAAGATTTCCCTTATGAGTTGGTCGGAACAATGACATTAAACCGTAACGTGGACAACTTCTTTGCAGAGACAGAATCGGTTGGATTTAATCCCGGTGTACTTGTACCTGGTATTCAGCCTTCTGAAGATAAAATGTTGCAAGGTCGCCTGTTCTCTTATTCGGATACACAACGTCACCGTGTTGGACCTAACTACTTACAATTACCAATCAACCAACCAAAAGTTCCTGTTCACAACAACCAACGTGATGGTTTTATGCCAATTGGCCAACAAACGTCCCGTATAAATTACGAGCCTAATAGTTTTGATTCAGAACCAAAAGAAGCACCAGAATACAAAGAAGTTGATCAACCCATCTCAGGTGTTGCAGGTAAAAATCACATCGAGAAAACAAACAATTTCGGACAAGCCGGTGAAATTTACCGTAGTTACGAAGAATCAACTAAGCAAGCACTAATTAAAAACTTGTTGGATCAATTCTCTACAATCGAAAACCGTGATATCGTCGGTCGCGCAATTGCAAACTTCCACCGAGCTGATGAGTCCCTTGGCCATGCATTAGCTGAAGGTGCAAACATAGATGTGCACCGTTACTTGTAAGAATTAGATTTTCATGAATGCTATCATTTGAAATCAAAAGAGTTTTTCCGTACTGTTAAAAGCAGACGGAAAAACTCTTTTTTATTTTGAGGTGAAATTATGCGAGTACAGTTAGATGTGGAAGGTCTTTCACAATATGACAATTCCATCAAAAGCCACTACAAGCCATCTGCATGTGGTCCCGTTACGGCTTTGACTATTTTACGATTTTGGTTACAGAAGGATTACGAATATGACGTAAATCAACTTTATCGTTTACTTGGTGGTACTCGAATTGGTTTATTTACATGGCGTCTAAAGAAAAACCTACGTAAACTCTTGGGTCCTACATGGGAAATAAATACGTGTTCATTAGAAGATGCAAAAGCTGAACTTCGTGAAGGACGACCAGTTGCATGCAAGTTTGATCGATATTTTACTTTCCACTGGCTACGCTCATATGAATTTTCTTATCATTGGGTTCCGCTTATCGGGTATGAAGAAAACGAAAACGGCTTAACGCTCCTCATCCATGATAATGGTGGAAGAAATCGCGAAAGCCGCATTCGTTATGTTTCATATAAAAAGAACAAGGCTATCTTAACGTTTGTAAAAATTGTGCCTCTTTCAAATACAATAACTGATAAAGAAGGCTTTAAAGATGGCTAATTTTTTACTTTGCAAACTATTTTTTTCAGCACAAGATATAAACATGAAATCATGAGAAACTTGATTAAATAGAATACAAAGAACGTGCATGTCGGCTCGTTAAGCCAAAACCTGCTTGCTCAAGTTGTTGTAACTGTTCATGTGTATATGTTGGAATTAACAACTGGTCCATTTCGATTGGTAAATCCATTTCACAGTGAATAGTGGCAAGTTTTTTGGACAAGCGTAACATATCAAGGTTCTCTTCAATTTTCTTTTTTTGACCTGGTTTTAATTCTGCCAATGATTCTATGACTCCTTCAACTGAGCCATATGTTTGAATCAATTGTAATGCACTCTTCGGTCCAATACCCTTAACTCCAGGATACCCATCACTTGAATCCCCCATGAAAGCTTTCACATCCGCAAAAACAGCTGGTTCTATTTGATACTCTTTTAAAAATCGCTCATATGTATACTCATCATAAACCGCATACCCTTTTTTTGTAAAAGCAATCTTTGTGGTTGGACTGAGTAATTGTAATAAATCCTTATCGCCACTAACAATGGTGATGTCCGCTTCGTGTTGCCATTTACAAGCCATTGAGCCGATTAAATCATCTGCTTCCATCCCGACTTCACCAAAATTTTGCCACCCCAACATTTTAGATAAGTCTTTTGACATATCAAATTGAGGAATCATCTCTTCAGGTGGCGCGGGACGATTGGATTTATATCCATCAAATAGATCATTGCGAAACGTGTGCATGCCCATGTCCCAGCAAATCGCCATATGAGTAGGTTTCATCATTTGTTTAGCCGTCAAGACATGGCGCGCAAAACCTTGTACCCCATTCGTTGGAATCCCTGCTTCATTTCTAAAATATTGACCAAACACCGATGTTGCAAAAAACGAGCGAAATAGTAAGGCCATCCCATCAATTAATAAAATATGAGGCTTATTTTGTGTTTCCATTTAAATCCCCTCCCTTTGCCATTGTTTAGTGGTATCAATCCAGACGACAAACTTCTTCATGATCTCATCAATAAAGTCGATTGTTTTTTCATCAATAAGTTTTCCATCTTTATCAAACTTCGACGATGCTTGTCCAACCAATATTTCATTTCCTGGTAAAGTTAGCGCTTGGTGACCAGGCGAATTTAAAATTAGACGTAAATGATTTTGAGCTCTTGATGTTCCTACAGGGCCACCAGAACAACCCATTAAAAGGACAGGTTTTTTCAAAAAAACTTTTTCTTTTCTAGACATCCAATCAAGAGCGTTCTTCAAAGAACCAGAAATCGAGTGATTATATTCTGGCGTTGCTATTAATACACCATCTGCTTGCTGAACTTGATGACGAGCTTTTTTCACACTTTCTGGCGCATCTTCTTCTATGTCTTCATTAAAGAATGGCATGTCTTGAATTTCAATAAATTCCATTATTATTTCTTCTTTGTATGTCTCTTGTAGAAAAAGAAGCAACTTTCTGTTTAAAGATTCTATTCTTAAACTTCCTGAAATTATAGCAAATGTTTTCATGGGACTATCTCCTTTTAATTGCTTTGTTCCAGTATAACAAATTCAAAGAAAAGCGTTAGGAAGACCGTATTGAATTAAATGAGATAAATCCTGATAAATAAATCGCTACAAAAATATAGATTACCTCCCTAAAGCATATTCTATAAAACCAAAGTGTTCCAAATCCAACTGAATTAGAATTTGTTTACAAGGAAAAACGACCTTGAAATCAACAGATTTAAGGTCGTTTTTTTGAGTCATGTTTTATACTGACATGATTTCTTTTTTCGAATAAATCATAAAGCCAGTCTCATTTTTCAAATGAATATTAATACGTTCGATATCTGTACTAAAAATTCGATCTTCAACCATCGACGGTGTGAATGCGCGGTATTCATCCCATTTGTCTTGAAGAGACGGCGACATGTTTTCTTTCCCTCTATATTCCGTTCCTTGGAGTGCGCAGAATGCTTCAATGGCCAATACCCGTCGTGCATTTTGAATGATATTGCCTGCATGTCTAGCCCCTATCGTTCCCATGCTTACGTGATCCTCTTGATTTGCAGAGGATGGAATAGAATCCACTGATGCAGGATGAGCGAGGGTTTTATTTTCTGAAACTAAACTAGCTGCTGCATATTGTAAAATCATTGCACCGGATTGGAGTCCTGGTTGAGGACTTAAGAATGGAGGCAAACCTTCATTCAATTGTGGGTTGACTAAACGTTCAATTCGACGCTCCGAAACATTGGCTAGCTCCGCCACTGCTAACTTTAAGAAATCCATTGCAAAAGCAATTGGTTGTCCGTGGAAATTCCCGCCTGAAATAATGACTCCCCCATCTTCAAAAATAAGCGGATTATCTGTTGCGGCGTTCATTTCAATCTCTAGTTTTTCTTTAACGTATCCAAGCACTTGCCAACTAGCACCATGAATTTGAGGTATGCATCGAAGAGAATACGCATCTTGAACACGTTTCTCCCCTTGTTTAGTTACAAGCTTACTGCCTTTTAACCATGCAAGCATCCGTTTCGCTACGTCTACTTGTTCTACATATCCACGTGCTTCGTGTACAGCAGGATGAAAAGCATCTGTGATACCATGAAGCGCTTCCATGGTCATCCCCGCAATCCATTCGCTTTGATAGGCTAGCGTTTCTGCTTCCAACCAATTGAGAACACCCTGTGCTGTCATTGCTTGTGTTCCGTTAATAAGTGCAAGCCCTTCTTTCGCCTCTAATACTAACGGTTCCATACCGAGAGATTTCCACACTTCTCCTGCTGCTTGTTGATGTCCTTCATTCCATACATATCCTTCCCCAACTAACACTAATGCTAAATGTGAAAGAGGAGCTAAATCACCAGACGCACCAAGTGATCCTTGTGAGGGAATCACTGGATGAATGGCATGGTTCACCATATATGCTAAACGTTCTAATACATCCACTCGTATTCCTGAAAACCCTTTTAATAATGCATTTAAACGCAGGACAACCATCGCTCGTGACACTCGTTCTTCAAATGGCTCACCAATCCCGCAAGCATGGGATCGTATTAAATGCAATTGTAGTGCATGCACATCTTTTTCATTGATACTGACATCACTAAACTTTCCAAACCCAGTATTGATCCCATAAACAGTGCGACCTTCTCTTACTATTTTCTCAACTGCTTCACGACTTTTTTGTACCCGTGACAAAGCTTGTATATCTAATTCGATTTTTTCATTTTGATATAAAATAGAGCGCATTTCTTCAATATGTAAATTCTCACCTGTTAATAAAATCATGTTGAACACCCCTTTGTACTTAGTATAAGTGGGTGTTCTCCCAACCACAATTATTTTCTTCCAAATTTTAACAAGATGCAGTGATAGTGTACTATCTTAATAAAGTGGTAAAATGGAGAATATTCACATTTTTTAAAGGGGGATTCAGATGGAATGGCAATCATTGTTTCATTATCATAAGTGGGCAACACAGAAATTACTTGATCACGTCGGGTCACAAGACGCTTCCATATTTCATCAAGAAGCAAAGAATTCTTTTAAATCAATCAGCGAAACGTTTTCACATGTGCTGAGTGTAGACTACTTATGGTTCAAACGGTTAACTGGAATTGAAAAACCTGAATGGGTTGAATTTGAGGTTAGTACAGTATCAACTACTAAAGAAGCTTTTGCAAAGCTGCATGAAGAAATGGAACAATTTTTCCTAACACTATCAAATGATGATTGGAAGGAAGTATTAAAGTTTACGAATTTAAGAGGCGACCCGTTTTCGAATAAAAGGGAAGAAATGTTCTTTACATTTATCAATCATGCCTCGTATCATCGAGGACAAGTGACTTCATTTTTACGTCAGTTTGACCTGGAAGGAATCGCGATTGATTATATTTACTTTGCAAGAGAAACGAACAGATAGAAATTGGAGGCACTACACTTGTCATTTCCTGTATTAGAAACTAAAAGACTTAAACTAATTGAACTGAATCCATCACATGCCATTCCTCTATTCGATCAATTTTCACGAGAAGATGTCACACGCTACTATGGAATGGACCCTTTAGAGACATTGGAACAGGCAGAAAAAATGGTCACTAATATGATTGCTGGATTTGAAGCTAAGCGTTCTATGCGTTGGGGCATCCAAGTAAAGGAATCAGGAGAGTTTGCAGGTACAATTGGATTAAACAACCTCCAGCTCTGGAGCAAGAAATGTGAAGTTGGTTATGATTTACATCCTGATTATTGGGGCACGGGATATATTAAAGAAGCATTAGGAGCAGTTTTAACTTATTGTTTTGAAGAGCTGAATTTATCTCGTGTGGGAGCAACTACTTTTCCAGCAAATGAGGCATCCTGGAAGCTATTACTGAAAGTAGGATTTGAAAAAGAAGGTTTACTTCGGAATTATCTTTATCAAGGTTCTCAGAATCATGATGCTTATGTTTTTTCGATTACAATTGAAGAATGGAAATTACTTCAAGGATAGAAGGATGCTCCCGAATTTGGGAGCATCCTTTTTTCTAAGCAAAAATAAAAAACCTACTATTTATCGTAGTAGGCGCGTTACCGAAATTCACGCTGATGTTGTCTAAAGGAGTTACTTTTACTCCTTAACTGTTGGGGATGATACATGGATTTTAGTTTTCGAAAATACGGAAGTTTTTTTAATGCGATTTCTATGAATGAAACCTAATTGTTGTAGATGCTTTGTTACGACGTTATCTTGCTTTGAAGTATAAAGGAAAATTTCTTTAACATCCTGTTCTCCTCTTAAAAAAGAACAAATATTAGATAGCTTATGAATCTGCCAACCTGTGATAAATACACTCTCTTTGGGTAAGGGCTCCAAATACCCGACTTCATCCGCACGGATCACTTTTGAATGGATCCAAAACGTCGAAACACTTTCGTCACTATATGGAATAAAACCATTGAAATATCTTTTGTTTACTCTTTGTAAGTCATGGTCATGTTTTTTCGCTTCTGGATATTTTGTCAACTTGTAGTCCATTACTTTAGCTAGCCCCTGACTTTGTTGATAAACATCAATTGATTTTTGAGAATATATTTTTCCGGCTAGTTTCTTACTAGCCTTCACCCAATCTCGAAATTTTGCATTCTCAATAAAATAAAGCTTTTTTCCAATAAAACCGAGTGTAGATAAAACCATTTTATGATTCTTTTTTAAAGCAACATTCAAATAGCCTTTTCCTTTAAAAAATTGATACATCATTTTGGTTTTCCAATCAGTTGAGGAAAAGAGGAAAGTGTTCGAGTAATCCACTCCCGTATTCCATTCAAATTTATAAGGTTCATAGCCAATACTTAAGTCAAAAATTCGAATAGACTTGTTTTGACTGTTGGAGATTAATTCTTTATCAAGTATCGTACCTGGACTATAAAGTCCATAGTCATCATCGTGTCCAGTCACATATCTATGATAACGACCACGACACAAAAAGCCGTAAGAAAAAGCAATCATTTGATCGTCTAAATACAAGCATTCTACTTTTGCTTGCAATGGATTATCAGTAATTTTTAACATAGAGGAGTAAAACTGTTTATGTGCTTCCTCGGTAAATTGACTAGTATCTATATTTTGTTTCCAATGTTTATTGTGTAGGGAAAAAACACGTTCAATCTCAGTTGAATCACATGTCGTTACTTTAATTGCCCCTAAATAACGCAGTCTTCTTTCCGTTCGATCGAGTCCGTGTATCTTTCTCCTTTTTTTCAAATAAGGTTCCAGTTCCACCGACTCCATATTGATAAAAGGAGTAACGACTGAAAAAATCGAGGCTTCACATTTTTTTTTCTTTAAATATAAATTCAACATGTTTGTTGTAGGACTACTTGATAATAATCCATGTAAGTTGAATATGCATTTCGGCATTGAATCCATTAATTCATCCAAAACAAATTTAATCGTTTTTTCCCTTTCATGATTATAAACAACAATGTCCATATAGTTCGCGTCACCGCGTCCGATGAACTCTATTAATGTGATATTCATCATGCTAGTAATCTGAAATGGGAAAAAGGCAATCACATTTTCGTTATCTTCAACGACGATGATTTCTATTCCTCGATTTCCCCCCAGATATCTCCACCAATTTTCGACCCATGGAAATTCAATAAAAGGGTTATTATTTCGATTTGCTTCTAATATATGATCCCAGGTTTCTTTATAACGTTTCAAGTGGTCTAATGTTCGTACATGATAGAGCTTCATCTCGTCCTCCCCCTACTATTGGCTGATTTATGAATAACATAAAAAGCATTCATGTTCCTGGTCTTCCTAAAGGTGATTTTGACATCATGTAAATCTTTCCATACTTATTTTTTTTGTAGTAGAAAGAAAGAAACATCACAAAAAAAAATTCAATATACATGACTATATTCAGACAACCCCTATATAAAGAACCAAGATTTACATAACAAAAAAAACGACTATCAAAATAAATCGAAAGGCGTGTTTTTATGAATAGATTTACCAACTACATCATTCATGTAAATGGATACGTCAGGAATCTCCAAGAGAGTAAATTTGTATTTGCACAGTCTTATGTTTACTTATTTTTTATTCTGATAAGAAGTTTTCCCTAATCTCTAATAGTTTTACTAAAGAAGCGCTTTTCGCTCCTTTTTTTATTTGTAAATTTAGTGTAAATATTTCGTCTAAAATATTCCAATTATCCTAATTATGTTTTATAATATAAGAATTAAGAACTACATTATGGAATTAAACAAAAGGAGCATATACCTATGATTCTTGTTTACATTGAACTTAATAGATTAATAGACGATTATTTTAAATGTGATAATGCGTTAAATAAGGACCAAATACTAATGGATATCCAACTGTTAACTGAAGCTTTATGTTTAAGTGATAGTCTATTTACTGATAAATTTATGCCGATGATCAATGACCAAGGTCAGTCCAAGAGCGATAATTCCTAAACCACCCAAGGTTTTCCCATTATCTTCTAAGTCTTAGGTCTTAGAAAAAAATAATCCTAAGGATCAATGTGGAATAGACTCCTATTTTTTACAATGAAGATGCAACTGAAACAATGGAAAGAAGGGAGCGCATTGGGTGAATTGAATTTATGTAAATTTTTAAGAGGTTTTATTTTGCATTTATAGTGTTTTATTTGATGTCAAATTTGTATTTTTTGGAGGAAACTTTTCATGTCGATATTTACTAAGTGGGCTTTTGCTAACAGGGCTGCTGTCGCTGTATTAACCATTTTAATATTAGTGATAGGTATAGTCAGTTATTTTAGATTACCTATGGAATTTTTACCCTCAGCGGATCAACCGCAAGTCACCATTATTTCCATGGGCCAGGGAACTGACTCCAAAACAATGGAATCAGAAGTAACCAATCCGATTGAAAGAGCCGTTATAGGATTGAATGGAAAAACATCTGTCCTTTCTACAACAGGAGACGGATTTTCAAAAGTAGACCTGCTTTTCGAGGCAGGATATGATATGAAACAAGCCAAACAGGATGTACAAGATGCATTAAACAATGTAGCTTTTCCACTCTATATATCCAAGCCAATAATTTCACAGCTTAATACTTCTATGATTCCAATTGCTAACATTGCCGTCACCTTTGAAGAAGGTGTGACTACAGAAAATATGGATTTTGCACGTGAGGAGCTTCAATCTCTCTATCAAGAAATTAAAGGGGTTTCCAGTGTAGATGTATATGGGATTACAGATTCCGTCATTTCCTTCAAAATTGATGATGAAAAACTGGCTGAAAATCAAATTTCTCTTCAAACAGTAATGGGTATTCTTAAAGGTCAAAACACTGCTGTAACTGTCGGTGAAAAGATTATTGACGGAAAAACAAGCAATATAAAAGTAATCGGTGATTTAACAAGCATTGAAAAACTAAAAGGATTAACTGTAGCAGACAGTTTGACGCTTGGAGATATTGCAACCATTGAAGAAACAAGAGATGCGAACTTCATTAGTCGATTCAATGGAAAGGATAGCTTAGATATTAGCATCACAAAGGACAGTCAATCCAATGCGGTGACGATTAGCAAAGAAATTAAAAAAGTAACAAAGGAAATCAATGAAAAGTATGATCAGCAGGAATCCGTTATTTACATATCCTCTGCTGATATGGTTAAAACTTCCGTTCATACTATGGTAAAAGAAGTCCTTCTTGGTGCACTATTTGCAACGATTGTCATAATGGTTTTCCTACGGAATATTCGTTCTACTTTTATTACCATTATATCGATTCCTTTATCCCTATGCTTCACACTATTCCTACTGTCATTGTCTGGTGTGACATTGAATATTTTAACGCTCGGCGGTGTCGCTGTTGCAGTTGGTCGCCTAGTTGATGACAGTATTGTCGTCATCGAAAATATTTTCCGGAAAATGCAAACAGAGAAATTCTCAGTTCAAATGATTATTAACGCAACTAAACAAGTCGGTGTTGCGATTACTGCTTCTACATTAACAACTGTAGCCGTTTTCTTACCGATGAGTTTACTGAATGGTGGACTTCAAGAATTTCTTTTACCATTCGCTTTAACCGTTACTTATTCCTTGCTTGCTTCTTTGATTGTCGCGTTGACTGTTGTTCCGTTAATGAGTGCGGGATTATTAAAGAATACAAAGATTCCTGAACACAAACCAGCTGTCCGTTTTCCAAAAATAGTTACATGGTCCTTAAATCATAAATGGATTGTTTTCTCGATTTCTATCTTCCTTTTCATCGGGTCCATCGGCACTTACTTTTTCATTCCAAAAGGTGCAGTTGATAACTCTTCAGCTGACTATGTCTATGCCACGCTGAGTTACCCGAATGATACACCAATGGAAGAAGTAAAGGAAAAGACAATTGAACTTGAATCATCTATTCGAAATATGGATGAGGTAAAATACGTATTTTCACAGGTAGGTTCTCCAGCTGAAGCGGCTCAATATGGTTGGGTTGGATCACAGACAGAAGCATCCTTCAGTATTCTATTAGAAGATAAAAATGATACAGACCTCATAGTGAAAGAAATAGTAAAGAAAAAAGCTCAATATCCTGATGCCCTTTTAGAAGTATCTACTGCCTCCTTTATGATGGGGGGAGCAGGTGCAAATATCACCATTGATGTAGTCGGTGAGAATTTAGCAGAGCTTGAGGAAGTGGCAAGCAATATTAAAGAAAAAGTGGAGAACATTGATGGTGTGGAGGAAGTAAACACCAATCAAGATGAAAAGAAAACTGTACACTCCCTCATTGTTGATCCAACAAAAGGAAATACCGAACAAATCGCACAACAATTGGGTGTCATGTTAAATAAGACACCAATTGGAACGATTCGTTTAAATGACAAGCAAAAAACTGTATTCTTGGAACCTCTCCTGGATACGGAAACACCAGAAGACTTGGAGAATATACCAGTCATGACCGAGACCGGCCAAGTACCTGTATCGTCCATTGCTACCTTACAAAGTGAAGAGCTTTCCACCAACCAGTTTCATAAAGATGGGGAAGCCTACCTTCGAGTCACAGCATCAGTAGATCCTGCAAAGCTATCTGAAATCTCGAAAACAGTAAATCTAGAGATTTTCGGCGATAAAAAAGAAAATAAAGGCATGGATCTTCCGGAGAATGTGGAGGTTTTAGTCGGTGGAGCAAGCAGCCAACAGGCAGATGATTTTACAGATCTATTTCTCACAATGCTCGTTTCAATCGGAATTGTATTTTTAATTATGGTTATCACCTTTAAGTCAATCAGAGCACCAATCGCTATTCTTTGCTCTCTGCCACTTGCTGCGATTGGCGCCATTTTAGGAATCCTTATCAGCGGAATTTCAGTTGACATCACAGCACTTCTAGGAGCATTAATGCTAATTGGTATCGTCGTAACCAATGCGATTGTCCTTCTAGACCGAGTAAAACAAAATGAACAAAAAATGATTATTCGTGATGCACTTGTTGAAGCGACTGCAACAAGGATGAGACCGATTTTCATGACTGCGATTGCAACCATCTGTGCGATGCTTCCACTATTAGTGAAACAAGCTGAAACAGGAAGTTTAGTATCACAAAGTCTGGCAATTGTTGTTATTGGCGGGTTAGCCATGGCAACTGTCTTGACTCTGATTGTCATTCCTTGTATATATGAATTGCTTTATTTTAGAAAATCTAAGAAACAGCGAATGAGTCAAAAAAGTGAGCCAGATATTTTATTATAATGTAAAAACCACCTGACACTCGGGTACATTAAGATGTGAACAATAATGAAATCAAACTTTTGCTTAAAAGCTAAGGACTGGCTTATAGTCTAAGACAAATAAAACATCTTTAAGTTGTAATTGGGTATTAAATACCTAAAACCAACTTGGAGGTGTTTTTAATGGGTAAATGAATATGAAGGGATGAAAATAGGGATATTCAACAAGAGTTCAACTCCTGTTCAATATCCCTAACTTTTTAAAATCCTTGATATTACCGTATTTTTCTACATTTTTAACTGGAGACGGCGGGAGTCGATCCCCCCACTCATCTATACAATGTTATATCAGCAATTATTAAAGATTTAAATTACTTTCAAAAACCTTTGACTTCGGTTTTGACTTCGATTGTAATTTTTAGTATTAGTTTCGGTGAACCGTATCATAAGTTGGTGCGGTTTTTTCTGAAATACAGAAGCAGCACCATTCCATTATGTGTGGAAGGTGCTTTTATGATTAGATGAACATTTGTTGCATGTATGATTTTTTTTGATCTATTAAGGTTTTTAATGCTAGTTCGGCTAAACTAATTTTTGATTGCAAGGTGTCTAAGAATTTACACGGTTTACCTTACCGAAGCAACAAAAGTCATGAGTGAAAAAGGGATATTACAAGACAAGATGATAAAACATATTTCGCCATTAGGCTGGGAGCATATTAACTTTTTAGGAGAGTATAATTTTGATATAAAAAGAATGACGGGACTCAACTCTTTAAGACCTTTAGATCGATAAAATCCTGAACAGGTACCCTTAGAGGGGGAGCGTCAGGAAATGCGGATTTACAACGTTAAGCCAATTTCCCCTACGATTCCTGTTTTTAAAAACGCTAGGTAAATTTTGATGGTCTCAAAGAAAACGGCTCTCTTATTAATAATCACTTTCTACATTAGGATTTAAAATCAATTTCGAATTCCATAGTTTGTTTACTCACGTTATCTTCAATGAAAAACCCCGTATATGACCGATTAAGGTCATATACGGGGTTTTCATTGGTAGGGCTTCTTTTAGAAGTAATTATATTAAATAATTGTTTTTATGACTCATTTTTATTGTAATAGTTTAAATAGCACCAGTATATGAGATGCACTCCAATTACGGTTAGAATTAAATCCCTAAATGGTTCATCAGTTTTTAATATATTTCCTATAAAAAAGAAAGTAAAGAATGAAATAACTATTGTTAGAAAAATATGAAGAGAAATCTGTGAAAGTTTACTCATAAAGAACCACCCAAATATTAGTATTTAGCTCTTCCAGGACTAGTTCTCTGCCAGCTTGAATTCGATTTAGAGTAGTCAACAGTTAAAGAAGATCCTGATAATTTCACACCCGAAATGCTAGCAGATGCACTAAATGAATATAAACTTTCCCATTATCTGTGTACATTATAGGCGGAGCACTTGAGGGAGCCATGTATGTATCTTCAACATTATATACTACTCCGAAAAGACTTTCATCTTTCTTTGTAACATCAGAACTTTTATTATTACCATAATTATCATAAGCATATGCTTTACTACTTAAAAATAATCTCTGGTGTATACAAGCCGCGGATTGCAGCAATATCTGCAGCGTCCTCATAAGTACTCCATGTACCGTCAGTAAAGTTCCAACTACCTATAAATGTATATATAGCATATCTCTCATCGTAGTATAGACTGTCTGTGACAGCAAGATTTGATGGAGCCGCCGCCGACAAAATAGATATTTCCCCATTAGTACTATCTTCAGAGGGTTCTCCACTTTTACGTATCCATTTTTGATTATATTATTTTCTATTTCTTTTAATGCTTTTTCCATATACTTGTCTTCGAAATCTTTTAGTTCTTTTTTTATCTTTTGCTGAAATTGATGAACCGAAACTTTTAACTTTTGCTTCTTTTATTTTGGCATTTTGTTTTAATACATTCTCATAAATTTTGTCATTCTCACTATGAATCTTTGCCAGTCTTTCTTTTAATGCTTCATCTGAAATTGAGTATTGAGAGGGTTCATCGGCTGAAATGTGGTGAATGGTTCGACTTTATGGCAAGGTGTGATCCTTCAGTTTGGAACTTGGTAGGGGCTGGTATATTTTCACTGACAGTCATGAAGTCCATTTTTTATTTGAAGCAAAAAGAGACTTATCAGGTCGATTTATAAGATATTTTTTGGGAGGCCGTTAAAGCCTCCTTATCTTTAAATGGCATAAAATCCGTCAGGATCAGGACAAAATGAGCCGTCAAATTCCGGACAGTGTTGGGCGTAATAACAATCAAATTCCAACAGAAGCACTAGATTTTCAACCTTACATATAACTCCGTAATAAATGTCCAAAATTGTTTTAAGGACAGTGAGAAATTTTTAAAGTCCAAACCAGCAAAAGCTTTTGACAAAAGGGATTTATACACGAATTATTAAAACGCAAATTACCGATTGATTGACAAAACGCACTGGCAGAGTGGCTTTATGAACTTAAACATAAAGTCTGTTTGGAGAACCTAAATTTTGGCTAATCAACAAACGCGTAATTCAACTAAGACTTATATTAATGTGTTTTAAAGTTTTTTCTTTACCTAGTATTTCAATTATTTTTCCTAACTCTGGACCGTGAATAGTTCCACTAACAGCGGCTCGAAGAGGCATAAACAATTCTTTACCCTTAATACCTGTTTCTTTTTGAATGGATTTAATACTATCCATAATTTCTTTTTCTTCTAACCGATCAATATTTTTAAGCTTGCTACTAAATAATGAAATAATATCTTGCGCTTGTTTTGATTTTACTTGCCTCTTTGCATCATTGGATAAATAAAATTCTTCTGCATAAAATATTTTTGCATATTCAATTATTTCAGCTCCATATTTTAGGTTTTTATGATATAGGGAAAGTATTTTTTTAATCTTATTTATTGCATTTTCAGAAGGAGATTCCTTTTCATAGCCTTTATCAATAAAATAAGGTAAAGTAAAATTAAATAACTCGTCAGAAGAAAGTTGTTGTATATAGACATTATTTATCCACTGTAATTTTTTTATATCCAATGTAGCTGGCGATTTACCAAGACGATTTGCGTCAAACATTTTAATTAATTCTTCTTTTGTAAAAATTTCATTATCACCAATTGGAGACCACCCCAAAAGAGCAATGAAGTTAAAAATAGCTTCCGGGAGATAGCCCAATTTTCGATATTGTCCAATATATTGTAATATTGTATGCTCACGCTTTGATAATTTCTTTTTGGTCTCACTACTTATAATTAATGCCATATGACCAAATTCTGGGATTTTCCATCCGAATGCTTCATATATCATCATTTGTTTGGGGGTATTAGAAATATGATCATCCCCTCTTAAGACTTGTGTAATCTCCATCATATAATCATCTATAGCGACAGCAAAGTTGTAAGTTGGAGTACCATCACCTTTTTTTATAACGAAATCTCCACCCACGTCTTTTCCTTCGAATGTAATATCTCCTTTTACAATATCGATAAAATGATATTTTTTCAGTTTTGGCACACGAAACCTAATCACTGGAACGCGTCCTTCTGATTCAAACTTTTCTAGTTCAGCTTGAGTTAAATGAGCATGCTTTCCTCCATAATGAGGAGTTTTCCCTTGCGCAAGTTGAGTATTACGTTCTTCTAAAAGTTCCTCTTCCGTCATATAACACTTATATGCTTTATCTTCCATCAATAGTTGCTCGATTAAAGAATTATACAGTTCTTTACGTTCTGACTGACGATATGGACCAAAATCACCAAGAATATCTGGTCCCTCATCCCAATCAATCCCTAGCCATTTCAAGTATAATAATTGTTCCTGTTCACTAAAATCTAAATTTCTTTTTATATCTGTATCTTCTATTCGAATAATAAACTTTCCTTTATGATGTCGTGCGAATATGTAATTAAATAAAGCAGTTCTGGCATTCCCTATGTGCAAATTACCAGTTGGACTTGGCGAATAACGCACTCGTACTTTTTCCATTTAAATTCTCCTTTTTAATAAAACTAAGTAGATCACCAATTAATTGATTTATAATAATCTCTCTACTTTGGAGATCATCAAATTTTAAAACAAAGTAGAAGGATTGTAACTATTCTATGCCTACATAATAACATCAAAACTATTAGATGGTTATGGGTTTTGATTTATTTATTTTTTTCGAACTCTAAGTTTTTCTTAATAATATTTATATCAATAGCCCCAAATTTCATAAAAACTTCAGGCGTCACCTGGTAACTATCTAAAAGTTCTTTAATAGATATAAATCCATATATATAGTTAATACTATTTAAATTAAAATTCTTACCGTATTTTATCAATTTTAAATATCCATGATTTATATCAAACCTTGACAATAAGTTCTCAATATAAGAAGAACACTCTAATTTTGATTTACCTAATAATAGATTAATACTATAAAGTGCATTTACACATCGTCTGCTATACTGAATTAAAAATAATTCGCGTAGTGACGGATCTTCTTCTCCTGTCATATATTCAGAATAAATAGCCCAGCCTTCAGAAACCAATTTATTATCTCCTAATTCATTAAAATCAGAAAAATCTGATTTTAGCGAGGTGATTGAATGATACATATGCCCAGGATGTATTTCATGTGACATTAGCAATTTTAACTGTCTTTCAGTTTTATGAGTATCTAAAAAAGAGTTATTAAGAGCAAGTACGTGATAATCAGTATTTAGGGATTGTTTAGATAGATATCCAGCATCTGGAATAATCGCAGAAAAATTATTATTGATAATTTCTAATTTTATCTCTTCACCAGTCAACTTACTGAACTTAAAAAGGCTATTACTTATATACTCAAGTATTTCCTCCTTTGATATAACTTTGATGTTGCCAATATTATTTATAGAACTGATGTTTTCTAATGAAGTAAGTAGCTCTCTTTCAATTTTTTGTAGATAAACATATAAATCTTCTCGAGAGAATGGATTTTTTTCATAATTCGCTACATTACTCTTAATATCAGTATTTTTCTTAAACAAAAATCTATCAAAAATGATGGTATCTTTATTACATTCCATGAACCAATTATTTAAAATTTCCAATATTTTATAACTAGTTTTAGAGAGGCTGGCTTCTCTAATTTTTATTGACTCAATAAATTTAAAAAATCCAACTAATAACTCTTCATCAAAATGCGGGTTTTTTATTGAGTCTTGAAAGAATAAGAAATAGTATTTCTTTATTAAATAATCCTCATTGTTTTTTGACAATGCCTTACACTCTTTTATAATAAATGTTTTCAAATGTTCAAGAAAATAACAATCTATATCGCTTAAATTATTTTTTGATAATGAATTTATTTTGTTCATTAGTATTATTAGCTCGTCATGATAATCATTTCTATAACAATACAATTTTACTCCATTATAAAATCCATTATCAAAAGACTTTTTAACAGAAAAATATCTGTTTTTTATAGAAGAAACATTATCAGATAACTTCATTTTTCTCAACCTTTCTTAGTACAAATAAATTAGCAATTACCCTTGTTATGAAGTATCCTAATGCTGCGATCATGATTGCAATAACTCCAACATTCATTTTAAAAATGAGAATATAGGCAATGGGCATTCTTACCAACCACATAGATCCTACTGTTATATACATATTCAATTTATTTAATTTCTTTGAGCGAAGAATTGATGAACTAATTGTTACAAAAGGAATTACAAAGATTACAATACCTAAAAATGCAACTGAAGACGTTACATCCTCTAATAATTCATTGTTCCTTGAAAATAATCGTATAGCTATTTCAGGTGTAAATATAAATGTAATTATTATTGGCGAAAGAATAAGAAAGACAAATTTTAAGGAATCTGAAACTAAATTCTTAAGTGGTTGCTCTCCTCGACTAGCCAGAATCAATACTGCAGTCGCAACATTCATTGCTATTGAGAAAGAAACATTTAAATACAAAGTAAGTATTCGCCCTGAAGCCAGACTCACTGTGCTAACATATGTAAGCATAGCAACCAATAATGAAGTTCCAAGATAGTCAAAGAACATATTAAAAACTTCTGTGACATTGATAGGTAAGATCTCTTTAAAAGTTTTTTTATCATTAATATCTAAGTTAAGTAATTCTCTTATTTTTATTGTTCCACTTTTATTATTTTCAAATAATATATATATTACTCCTACTATAATTGAAATGAGAGAACCAATACTTGCTCCAATGACTCCTAAATTAAAACCAAAAATAAGAATATAATTAAAGATAATATGTGTTGAACTAGAAATAATGATTAACTTTAATCCGATCTTTGTATTCTTACGAACATCATACGATGTTTTAATAATCAAAGTTATTGGTATAAATAACAACCCAATTAATCGTATTAAATAATATTCCTGTGATATAGCCATTATTTCTTCAGTTGAATAAAAACTGATGATTGGATGACTAAAAACAAATCCAATCATCACTATTATGATAGCTACTATGCTCATTAAGTAAAAACTGATTCTATAAACTTCCATAACTTTTTTACTGTCTTCATTTACTAATGCTTTAGAACCTAAAATATGGACACCAATAATTAAAGTAGTTATAATTTGTGTCATAACACTAATTGGTGTATTTGCAGAAGAAACTGCACTAATTGAATCGACACTAACTCTTCCAAGCATCATAGTATCTACAAAAGACATACTGAAATTAAGAAGGGTCATGATAATTAGGGGCATAGCAACTTTAGATACTTGGTTCATAAAGACCTTCCTTAATCTAAATTTTTATAACTCTATGCTTTGTATATGCAAGAGTATCTAATATAATTACTTGCTTTTCCAACGAAACGCGAGTAGGAACTTTTAATAAATAACGAACAGCTTCCCAAACGGCTACAGAACAACTAATTGAAATTCTGGGAACAAAAGCAGCTATATGAGTTGCATTTATATTTTCATTTACGCTATTTTTTAATGTATCAAACACTTCTTTGTTTGACGCAAATTCATAGTAGGCATTGGGATAATCTTCTGTAACTACCGGACCTATAAATGATCCATTATAATTTAAAACGGGAGTTTTTGTTAATATACAAGCTTCAATAATATTGTGCGAAATATTATTGATTTGTAACTCTTTTGGTATGTATCCAAAAGCATTCATTACTAAATCAACATCATCTAATATTTCAACTAAATCATTAGGACCAGTTATTAAAAAATCATAAATTTCTACACAGATATTTTCATCAAATAAATGAATCTTCTCTTTACATACTTCTACTTTTTTTCTTCCAATATCATTTATTTCATAAAAAACTTGTCTGTTAAGATTTGATAATTCAATAACATCATTATCCACTAAAATAATTTTTTTTATTCCCATTCTCGCAAGTAACATTGCAGTGTATGTCCCATACCCTCCCAAACCAGGAATCAAAACTGTTTTGTTTTGCAGCTGCCTATTTATTTCATGCCCATTTTCGTCAGAACTCTCAAAGTTATCAAAAAACACTTCTTGTCTATGATATTTAGCGTTTGAATAATCTTTCATTTTGTTATAAGAAATCATTATTTTGTTTTTTTTAAAATAATTAATTAAGTTTAATGCCTCTGTATTTGAAATAAGAGTTTGAAAGATACCAATTATTTCATCTTCAGTGAAAAATTCTAATTTTTGGATTTCCTTCATTTTTATATATAATTTTTCTATATTATTTGAACGAATACTATAAAATTTATCAAGCCAACTATTAGATAATAAAATTGTATCGTCTTTTAAATTTATTCTAAACCCATGCTGTATTTTCCACATATTATTTCCTTCCCATGGTGAGAGAAGTAATAGGTAGAAGTTTATGAGTGTCTATACCTAACAGCTTTCTTAATTTACGATCTTCTAGAGCAGGAGTAATTATTCCATGTACATTTAATTCTAATGCCGACATAATTATATTTTGCATTACCCTGCCTGTTTCAATATATAAATTTCTTAATGCTCTTTCATGACGATATCTCCATTGATATTGTTCAAAATCTGCAATTAAAAATACTGAAAAACATGCAGTCTTTGTAAAGCCTTGATTAGACATCATAGCACTTAATACTTCATTTAATTGTACATCTTCCAATAACAACAGTTCTTCATTTAACAAATCATATTTATAAATCCCAGGTTGTAAACCTTGTACTGAAAATACTGTAATATAAAACTCAAAAGCAGATCCATAACTTAATAAAGGATTTTTAAGTTTTTCTTCCAAAATTCTTGTTTTTTTAATTTTTCGAGAGCTTTCATTCAAAATAAATGCCAACTGTTCCAATGTCACCACTTCATTCATATTAAAACGCCTTGCGCTTCTTCTATTCCATATTCCATTCAAAAACTCTTCATCAGAAATACTATGATGTGGTGTTTCCAATTTAATGGTTTTTAATATTTTTCCAGGTAAATATCTTGTAGGTTTATCACCAAGTTCTTTACTTATTTTTCTTCTTAATTCACCAGTATAATCGCCTTTATCAAGATAATTAATTTCCCTTGACGATAAATAATAGTCTAAAGACGGTGTCCATCCTCTATTAATCCAGTGATTAACACCCAATAATGTTTTTTCATCAATTGAATTGATGTGTGTCCACATATTATTTTTAAATAGCTCCCCCTCCTTCCTTTGAAAAATTGCCTTCTTAAATTCAGATTTTGATAACTTGATTTTTTTTCTAATAATAGGGAAACTTACAATTACGTGCTGATTTTTAATACTAAATTTAGTAGTTGGTAACCATTCTTTTGTTTTCATTTAATTTTGACCTCCTTCTCCAAAAATAACTGCAGTTTGAAATCCTTCATCTAAATAGTTTAGATTTAAATTGTCTAGTATATAATTTTCATCGCTAGTGTAATGTACATAAGAGCAGTAATTATATCTTTCGGCAAATTTCTCCATTAATGCAGAAATATGCCCTGCATCCATATGTATAGTTCTAAATGTTCTTGGCTCTCTGTAACGATACATATTTTTTTCAAATACAGAAGTTAACACAACAAAAGCTTTTATTGCCATAGAGGTATTGCTATAAACTAAAGGGAATAATTCTCTCATCTTTTTTTCGTCAATCTCTATATTATTTATTTTTTGAAGACAATTATCCAAACCATTTATATAATACCACCCGTTTTCAAGATTCTTTATATCCTGCACATAAAAGTAACCTTCTGTAGGTTGCCTTGATCCTCCACTTGGAGTTGTCCGCTGTAAAATCTTGGTTTCAGTCCATTGAACATTTATTTCATTAGAATAACCTAATGTATATTTCAACATTAAAAATAGTTTTCCTTTTGTAAGAAAATCAGAAGAGAGATCCTCTTTATCATACTCATCAAGATCGTATTCTTTATAAATCATTGAATAACTTTTTTTTCTTAATTGGTCTTTCTCGGTTTTACTATATTTGAGCATAACTTCAATTCCCATATCTCTTTCTCCGCGAAATGGATAATCTAAAGTTGCCACATGATACTTTAGAGCTTCTCTCCATCCATATTTTTCCCACTCTTCTTTTAATTGCAAATACTCATTATACTTTTCATCAGGATCAATTAATATTCCTAACTCATAGCAAATTTTTATTGACTCTTCATCTATTTCTGAAATTTCCTCTAAGTTTAAATCAATTATGAATTCAAAAAGTTCGTTTGAAATCTTATACTTCTTTCTTTTAAAATAATCATATATGAAGAATACTTCATTGCTTTCAGTAGGTTCAAATTCAAGAAATTCATTCATTAACATAAAATTACTCCATTTCTTTATAAAATTGTTTTTTTCAAGAAAAAAAGATGTACAATAAATACATATGTACATCTTTTTTAAACAATTCAAACTCGTAAAATATATTAATACAATACTTTTAATCTCCTCCCAATTCCCAATCTGGACAACCTTGCTCTAAAGCAATGTCAAAGTCTTCAACTTCTTCAAAAATTAACTCTGAGTAGCTTTTCACGTCATTTTTTTTTGTTTCTTCAATGTTAACGCTCATATTTTCACCCTCCCTTCCTTTAAATTACTATTAAACCAATTTTTACTAAAATGGTTTAATAATTGAATTATAACTCAATTGAAAGAATAGTCAATTAATTTTAAAAATTAAATTAAATATATTTTTCTTAACTCAACTTTCGCACCTAAGTGCGACGAGCTGGTGATACTGCCGTTAGATACTATTTAATCGTTTGGTTGACATCTATAAAAATAAAGAAAAGCACCTCGTTCATTGGTATAGTGAGATTATCGAGAAATCACTACCAAAAGAAGAGGTGCCTCTATTATGTTAGATCAAAACCAATCCAATAATCAACTGCCGAATGAATTACGCGCTGTGGATCTTCTGTTGCTGCATAAACTTCTGCAATTGCTGCATCCCACATGCCACTTATACGCCAATAAGAGTCTCCAGTACGTTTTGAAGAATAGCCTGTTAAAAGTTAAAACTACATCACTAGACTTTACAGCACTGATTGAGACCAATCCACCGTCATCAGAGTTAGTCTCAAATTCAACTCCAACTGCATCTAATTTTTCCTTTAAAACTTCGTTGCTTTCTTCATTGTTTTTTACGACATTACACATAAAACGATCAAAATCTTCATCAGATAGTTCAGCAATCGAATTAGGGAGATTTGTCTTTTTTGAATTTAAAGTTGATAGTTCAGTTTGATTACCCCCTCTGTTAGGATAGAAGTCGTACGAGGCTAACGTGGTATGATTAAGTAAATTACACGGAGGTCGATCGATATGACAAGACATAATGGAACACGTTACTCGCAAGAACGAAGAACTGAAATCATCAAACGTATGATGCCACCAAATAATGAATCAGTCGCCCGAATTTCTAAAGAAGAAGGCATTTCCGAAGTAACCTTGTACAAATGGCGAAAGGAAACCAGAGCTGCTGGTACTGCTACGCCAGGTAATGGACAAACAAGCGACAAATGGAATAGTCAGGATAAGTTTTTAATCGTGATGGAAACTTTTACGATGAATGAGGTGGAGCTTGCGGAATATTGCCGTAAAAAGGGCTTATATCGCGAACAGATTGAAGCATGGAGCAATGTATGCCTTCAGACAAATGGTCAAGCATTCGATCAAGCAAAGCAGTTGAACGGACGACTAAAAGAAGAACAAAACGTGCGAAAGTGTTAGAGAAGGATCTTCAAAAGAAAGAGAAAGCACTGGCAGAAGCCGCGGCATTACTACTCCTTCGAAAAAAGGCCCAAGCGATTTGGGGGGACGACGAGGACGAATGATTGACCCATCAAATCGCGCACTAGCCGTAGAATTAATTCAAGAAGCCAATCAAAATGGTGCCCGATTAATGAAAGTTTGTCAGGTGTTAAACCTTAGTGTTCGGACGTATGAACGTTGGGTATCTGAAGGTGGCGTGAAGGTTGATCAACGTCCTCATGCGAAACGTCCGATACCCAAAAATAAGTTGACTGACGAAGAAAAAAAGGAAATCATCACGGTTGTGAAACAAGTGGAATATGCGGATTTACCCCCGACACAGATCGTCCCAAAGCTTGCTGACAAAGGCACATACCTTGCGTCAGAATCAACGTTTTATCGTGTGTTACGGGAAGAAAAGATGCAAAATCACCGAGGACGTAATCAAAAACCGGTGCGAAGAATTCCTGAGAGCCATCTCGCAACAGCACCAAATCAGGTGTGGACATTGGATATAACATGGCTGGGTGGACCAGCGAGTAGCGATAATCTTCTTTCAAAAAAATTATTATAAAGGTGATGAGACATGGACAAACCTAAAAAAGTAACCTATGAAGAAGTACTTCATAATCTTGAAATGAGAGGTGTGCAGTTTACTCAAAATAAAGCACCTTTCGGAAAGTATAAAAACTTCTCAATGATGATTAATGAGTATAAACCGATTATTATTCAAAGAAAGAAATCTCTTATCCAAAGAACCATTGACACCATAAAATATATAATTAAAAGATAGGAGTATAAATGAAGAAGAGAACTAATAATTCCATATTGGGAAATCTGAAAAATAACCATAACGCTCAAATTACAAATGAAATTCGTCGACGTAATGACTTGCGTGCAAACAGAAATTAGCTTAACGTATGTATATTTTTCGCGTTTTTCTATAGGGACAACTAATACTTAAGATTCGTCGTAGATGAAACAATTATTAAAGTATAATTGAAGAAATATTAGTGAATAAATAAACCATATAAAGAAGCATTGTAATAGTTAAAATGTCCTTTACAAAGGGTACACTTTAAGTATTTCAATGCTCTTTTTTCAAATCTATTTATCATATTAAAGTAATTTTATTTTAAACCAAAAAACCGAAACAGAGTCCAATTATTTCCCTATGCCATATTTTTTCTATTGCGACAAAAGACAAGAATTATCTGTGAAGACTAGCTTGTCTCATTAATCAAAAATAGTATAACTAAGTACTTGAGATTACAGATCATAAAAAACTTAAAACAGTTTTTTAAGCAAATGATTGCCACTCAAATTTTAAAGCATAAAGATGTCATTATGACATTTTTAGCTTTAAGTAACAGGTACTATTTGAAATCATGTGATTTCGAAGTATGGAGACGGCGGGAGTCGAACCACCTTCTCAATAAAGTGCTTTAACTATAGCGTTTATAAGGTTTTTAAGCTAAAGTATAAAATGTTTGACTACGCTTTTGACTACGTTAAATTAAAAACAGCTTGCGGGGGCAATTTAAAATTATGTCTTTATATCAGTAATTAAAAATTATTGTTTTAGATTTTCCTGCATTTACTTCACTACCCTTAATAATCTTATATTCCATTCTACTAGCGGTTGCAGTCTCTCTAGCAGCCTTTTCTTTGGCTAGAACTACAGGGTCTTCAATCTTATTATCACCTTTTACTTCTACAATGATAAAATCGCCATTACTTTTTTCTACAAGGAAGTCGGGATAATAGTTTCGTACTGTCCTAGAATCTGGATCAATATATTGAATATAAAAATCTGTTTGTCCATGTGTTAGCATACCTGTAAAGTATATTTTCTTCACTTCTTCTGCATTTACTACATCTTTAAAGAATTTCATTTCAGGTCGTGAATCAAAACAATATGTGTCTAAATGAAAAGACTTCTCTTTTAATGCATTGTAATCTGTACCCGAAAGCTCCGCTACTAATTCAGGCTTCGCTGTTACTTGATAAAATCCTTCTTTAGGTTCCTTAACAAGCTGTATTTCATATTCTTCGTTACTTTCATAAGGTTTTAAATCATATAGCCTATTAAATAAAATTGGAATAATATGATCGTATAACAATTCATTATAGGTACTAGTTAGCTCTGCCAGAGCTTCGATATTAGGATTTGCATTGCTCATAATTTTTTCTATTTCTAAACAAGGTTTATTTAAATATTTAGCTATTTCTGCTACTAAAGTATATCTACTAAATCGTCTTTTAGCTCGGTAGTGTGTTAAATCTCCACTTATTTTTTTCGATCCTTGAAAGCCTTCTTGAGAAATTTTTCTTAACTCGTACTTACTTAAATCTAACTTTTCTATTTCAAATTCGATAACATCACTTACTTCTTTTTCTCGTAATGAATGTAATTTTTGAGTGCGATTCAATTTCACTTTAATTGGCGGTGCTGTTACTCTAATTTGATACTTTTCTTTACCGTTATCTATTTGATTTAATTCATCTACATTTAAACGGAAGTTTTTAGTAAGTTCATCATTTAAAATCACTAAATTATCTTCTGATAAATATACCTTAGCTGTTTCTTGAACTGGCCCAATAGCACGTAAGCATCGCATAGTAGCTTGTAATACAAATACTTTCGATTTAGGTGTTCTAAATAATGCTACACCAAATAAAGAACGACAATTCCATCCTTCTCTACCTTTATTGACAAGTAAAATAAATTGTTTATTCGATTGAGGAGTATCCAAACGGTTAAATTCTCGAATATCATCATTCCTTGTAAGTTTATTATCACCGACATTTACTAAAATCTTATCCGTTGATATTCCTAATTCATTTAACAATTCTTCCAATTGAGGTCTTAATTCATTTTGTAATTCGTCCACACTACTAGCGAAAATAGCTAACTTAGGTAACATACCTTCATAGCGGTTGTCATCATATCGTTCCCAAAAATCTTCTACTACTAACTTCAAAAATTCATTAGATTTTGGATTTGTATAACCGTCAATGCTTACATTTTTTAAATAACCTTTATTAATTGCAGCTGTTAAACCATATGCATAAACTACTTCTGGAAATACTTCCATTCCTGCATAAGGTGTACCCGTATAGTTATAACATCCCACAACCGATGTACCGGACTTTTCTAATGAATCAGCCAATTCATTGATCGTTAAGCGTAAACTTGTTTTTGCATTTTTTAAACCCATATCTTTGGCTAAGCTGTCTCCAAATGCATGATGTGCTTCATCGATAAAGATACCTAAATTACCTAATCTAGTGAGTTTTGCAAAACGTTGATTTGTAATTAATTCTCCTTCTTCAGAAGGTTGATCAAAGCCATATAAATCACTTAAATCATCATAGCCCGTCCCTGTATTTTTAGCCAAATCAAATAAAGTATCTACTTTTGTTTTTTCCTTCTGCTGGCGTTTTAAAATAATTTTTTGTGTATTCGAAATAATAATGTTGTATTTTGAGCGGTCAATTGTATTTAAAGTTGTACCTGTATCTTCAAGATAATGAATCTTCAAGTTACTATCTAACCAAGAAAGATACTCAGGTGGAACAACCTTAGATTTATCAAATGTTTGAATTTCACGTAACGACTCTAACACTGTTTTATCTGGTGCAAATACTAACGCATTATGACAAAAACGATTATCTTTAGGAAATTTATTTGCAAGTAAAAATTCATAGAAAATACAAGTTGCCATTAAAATTGTTTTGCCTGTACCCATTGTTAGAGCAAAAATATAATTTGCATAATCTTGTTCGTATTTTTTCATACGACCGAATACATCTTTATACTCCTCTAAATTCATCATAAAGAGTGTTATTTGCTCATCTTTCCCTACACCAATATCACTCCGAATTTCAAAACCATTTTGTTTTTCATACCAATCCGTAAAAATATCATGAATTTTTTTATTATCTTGATATTCTTTTAAAAAGATATAAATTTCTAAAGCTTCGAATTGAGGTTGACGTAAAAATGAATCTCGGTTTTCATAATTATTAAAATCTAAAAACTTTCTCGTTAGAACTCGATATTTAGTTCTTATTTTAGACTTATTTTGAAAGTAGAAATCCCATAGATGCGTATAAAAGGCAAAATCTAATGCAAAACCTTGTTTTTTACTCATTGTCAATACTCACCTCTAATGACTCAGATAGTAAATCAGTAATTTTCACTCTTATAGTCCCCGCATCTTTAGGTACATCATATATTCCTGTTACAAAATCATTTTTTTCTGGTACATCTATAATACTTGGATTTAAAACTGCTCCATCATAATTCCAATCAATCATTACAGATTCAACAAGTTCTCTCCAAACAGTTACATTTTCTTTCATTAAACTCATCTTTTGTAAAAGATTCATAGGATAAAAATTTTCAATTATCAATTCGTCATTTAAAACCTTAATGCTTGCCTCTGAATCTCGTTTAAATTCCAACTGTGATTTATCACGTAAAATATCAACCACTTCTACATTTATTTTATATGGAATTTCTTTTTTCAAATTAGCAGCTAAGTCTGGCTCATGCCCCATACATACTAATAAAATATTTTCTACAGCTTTAGATGGATTTTCTATTTGTTTTATTTCTAAAGATTTATAATCTAAACCAGTAATTATACTATTTAAGTCCACTTTAGTTGCAATACTATTAACTGGCATAATTTTAACCATGAAGCCATCTTTTTCACCATCAAATACGTTATTAGAAATTCTTTGTATTTCTAATGCTTCTAATAATAACTCCTTTGCTTCTACAGGATTTCTAAATAAATCATAATTATTAACATTATAAACTTCAAATCCAGTTTCAATTGTCAGACTGTCCATAGTCTTTACTAATCGTTGAATAGTTTCTCTAATAGCCCCTAAATTTATATCTGCCCCAATAAAATTTCTATCTAATTTTAAGGCAACATTTTGAGTAGTACCCGACCCCATAAAACAATCAAATACTAAATCCCCCTCATTAGACGAACATTTGATAATCCTTTCTAACAGCTCTTCAGGCTTTTGAGTTGGATAATCTAGTCTTTCAGCAGACGTATTACCGACTCTTCCAATATCAGTCCAGTTCGCAGTTACAGGGGTTCCTTTGGTTTCTTCAAGATATACTTTTAGTCCATCCATACGAGGTGTGCCATCTTTTTTAAAGATAATTCTTCCTTCTGAATATAGTTTTTCTAGATCTTCAAATGAGTAACCCCATGATCTATTTGGAGGGGGTGTAGTTCCTCTCCATTCAAATTGCCTAGACTTATTTGTAGATGAAAATGTTAAATCTTGAGCTTTGTATAATCTGCCATTCTCATCCTCTTTGAATCTCTTTAATTGTGCTTCGCCATATGGCAAATATTGCTCATTATAAGTGAATTTTTCACCTTTTTTGTAAAATAAAATATGATCGTTAGATCTTACATATCCCTTAGATTTCATATTATGTGCATTTGTTCTTTTCCAAATAATCTCATTTATAAAATTATCTGCACCAAAAACCTCATCTAAAATTAGTTTAATGTAGTGCGATCTCCTATAGTCACAATGAACATAAATACTTGCATTATCTGACATTAGCTCTCGCATTAGAATAAACCTTTCATACAAAAATTGTAAATAATCATCATTAGACCAAATATCTGTATACTGTTTTTCTTCAAATGCCGATAAATCACCTTCTAGATTTTTACCTTTTAAAGAAATGCTTTTCTTATAGTCTGCTTTAGAATCAAAAGGTGGATCTATATAAACTAAATCAACCATTCCTCTATAATTCTTTAACAAATGACTCATCACTTGAAGGTTATCCCCCCAAAAAATCTTGTTCATCCATCCACTTTCATCTGGTTCACCATAAGATTCTTTTAACTGTGCTGGATAAAATTGCGTTGATGTATATGGTCGTTTACCTTTCCAATTAAGCATTGGATATCCTTTAATAGGCTCAAAATTATATTGTTCTACACTTAGTAATTCTTGTTCGTTACTCATTCATTTCACCTCATAAATTTCGATCACAGTAAAAACGCATATCACAGTTTCCACAATGTTTTTTAGGTCTTTCTTTAATTGTATAGTCATAGTTTTCAATTCGTTCTACTATTGTATCAAATGATTTGATTGTTTGATTAATTACAGAAGAGTCTTTATTAAATGTTACATAGGGATTACTATTTTGTTCACCTGTATAGTAAATATGCATTTTACCTACAGTATAATCTGTTCGTTCTTCTACTAAATGTGCATATACTTCTAATTGTCGTTTATATCGATTAATAGCATCTCGATCTTTTTCTAAATCTGGCTTCTTCTCAGCTTTAAAATCAATGATTTCTACTGTATCGCCATCACCTTTAATAAGGTCGATTGTACCTTTTAAAATATATTTGTCTTTTACAAGAGATACATCTACTTCCGCTTCTTGGATTTTAGACCAATCACCATTTTGTTTGTCTACATAGCTCTGTATTTGTTTTAATGCTGCTTCTTTAGTTGAATCAGCTAAATATACTCGTTCTCTCTTAGATAAATATTGATAGTTTGTATTAAACCACCCCTCAATATTATCTTGGGTAATAATGTGTTCTTCACCTTTTAATACAGTTTTATGAACATCTTCTATCGTTTGGTGGACAAGTGTTCCGAAAATTGTAGCACCTTGACGTACGGGTGCAAATCCAAGCTCTTTATAAAATTTATATTGCAATGCACATGTTTCGAATAAATTAATGTGTGAGGTAAACGAATATTCTGGTTTAATATTCACATCTTTCACTTGTGCTAATTCAATTTCAAAAATACTTGGTTCTTCCCTCCAATTGTTGAGATGACGGTATGACTCTAAAAATGGCCTAGCAGGTACATTTCTCGTTCCCTGACCACTAGCTACATTTTCTTGGCAAGTAAGAGCTAAGATATTTTGCGCCCTTGAATAAGCTGTATAGTATAGACGATAAAAATCATAATACTTCGTTCTATCTAAAGGTTCAAATGGTGGTTTAGAGTAAAACTCATTTTGTAAAATTTCATCTATTTCGGTATATTGTTTTCGAGGTGTAGACTCTAGAGAACCAACTAGAACTATTGGGAACTCCAATCCTTTAGATTGGTGAATTGTTAAAAATGATACGCAACCACTTGGTGCATACTCTGAATCATCTTCATACTCATTTATGCCTCCTTGTATTAAGAAGCGGATATATTGATTAAATAAACGTACTACTGCATCTATCACATTATTAGATGTGAGTACCGAAATATGATGTAAATATTCATACTTCGTTAGCATATTAGAGAATTGAGATAGATTTCGTGCTTCTCGACTATCTTTTACCGTAAATACATTTTCACTAAGCATATGACTAAATAATTCAAATTGAATAAGTTGATAGAATAACCCTGAGAATGCATAGTCGGTATTTTTCTCTAGTGTTAAATGTTCTTTAGCTTTTGCCCTACACCATTGTAATAAATCGTTGTTTTCTGACTTTCTTAATTCAGCACCAAATTCATGGAGGCACGCATCGTAATACTCCCACTCAACCAACTCAGCATTATCGTTCCATTTTTTTTCTTGTCCGTACTGTGGGAATAAAAATAAAATTGCACCAATAGCTAACCTCACTTCACGTCTTTCGAAATACAGATTTGACCGGGGAGAATAGACTGGTATATCCCTTTCCTCTAAATATCTAGATAAGGATAGTACCTTTGGATTTTTTACTGATTTAAATAGGAATGCGACTTGATTCCAATCTGTTAATTTCCCTTGTTCTTTCATTGATTGAAGGAATAAATATACTTCACTTTCCCAATCACCTTGTCCATTTTCTCCTGAAACTTTAATAACAGATTTTTGCTCGTTGAAATTAGATTCATGAGCTTCTATCTTCTTATCAAATCGATATTCAGTACCATTATATAGCCAATTATTTTGTTCCATCCATTGATTATAAAATTGTACTATTGGTGGGTTTGAGCGATAGTTTGTTGATAATTCAACTTGTTTACAGGCACCTACTTCGAAATTATCCGGAAACTCTAAAATATTTCGGATAGTTGCTCCCCTAAATCGATATAGCCCTTGATCGTCATCTCCAACAACGCAGATATTTTGTCTTTCACCAGCTAATATAAAAATTAACCTTTCTTGGATTGTATTTGTATCTTGAAATTCATCAATCATTAAATAATGAAGTATATCATTATAGGCTAATCGTATCTCACCATTTTCTTCTAACAGCTTTAACGTTTCAAGTTGAATTGTTGAAAAATCTAATGCATTCTCTTCAATCAAGAGGTCACTATATAGTTGATAACACTCACCTAGAACATTTACTATAATATCCTCATGTTCAAGCAAGTCTTCTACTTTGACAATTTCTTCACTTAGTTTATTTATCCATTTTAATAAAAACTCAGACTGTTTCCATCTAGATAAATTTGGTGAGAGTAATGCCCCTATGTCTTCGATTTCTAAAAAACGTCGCATCTTTTGATAAATTAAATATTGTTGATCAAATTGATCTAAAAGAGTGTAGTTTTTCTTTAGTCGAGTGTATTCCCTATTTTCCTCTAGGATTCTTAAACAAATAGAATGAATTGTTCCAACGTACATCTCATTTAAATTGAATTTAATATTTTCGCTATGTAGCTTATTAGAAATCCTCATGATAAGCTCATTTGCGGCTTTTTCTGTAAAAGTAGCCACCAAAATATTTTCTGGTTCTACCTCTTCATTTTGAATTAAATATAAAATACGTTCAACAAGCGTGAACGTTTTGCCAGAGCCTGGACCAGCAATAATTAATACTGGCCCCTCAGTTGCTTCAACTGCCTGTTTTTGTTGCTCGCTCAAAATTGCCATGTAATCGCCCCTTGCATCTAATTATACCAACAATAACAAATGATGGTAATGAAATGTATCTAAAAACCCAATTTCATGATTAAACCTATTTGACTAAAAAATTAGAGAGGATTTATTTCAATTTGTCTCTAATATACTTTTTAAATATCCTGTATGGAAAAGACTCAAAAAGATATCAAGCACATAGCACTCAAATATCAAACTATTTTCACAACTTCTAAAATAAAAACACGCAGCATCTATTAAATAGACACTACGTGATCTCTACAATCCCCAACAAAGAATATCATTAAGCACTGATATTCCTATTAATGATTTTTCTAAATTTTCTAAAGCTATTAATTTTGAAGAATTAGTAGTTTTACAAGAAAGACCAACTACTAAACTAAATGAAAAAAATCTTGAACAAAAATTATATTTCATGTTCAAGATTTTTATTTTAATTATTCTTAGTAATTAAAAACTTCATTTTTTCTGCATGTGTTAATTCAGTAATATCCTTTTTTTGCTCATTACAATAATTTACCATTTCATAAAAATTATATCTAGGTGCATTCTCCTTACGTGGAACTGCAAGTATTTCTGTTTCTTTTATTCCCTTATCAGTTTGTTTTCTTCTTAAAAGTGTTGTATTCATTTCAATCCCTCCTCAAAATTTTGAGCTAATCTAAATACTATATGTTTTTCGAAAAGAAAATACGAGTGCCATTCATCCATTTTTTTTGCTTCTAATTGTTCATAAAAGCCTTCAGAACTTTCTTTAGCATATAGTGAGACAAGGCCTTTTGCAGTCTCTTTATATGTAGTAGATGCCAACCAACATGCATATGATATTAAATGTGTGCCATAACCAATTTTTCTTTTAGTAATACTTACTTCTAATTTATAAATTTCCAGTGATCCGATCATTTCATTTTTAATTGTCATCAATCCTTCTATAGAACCGTTGACTAATAATGCATAGTTTATATACTCTTGTCCTTTATCTTCTATTAAACATTTCCATTCATCATCCCAGTTATCATTTAAACTCTCAATAATCTTAAAATCAACCTCTTCGATAATTATTTCTTCGTCTCTTGATTTTAGTTTTCTCAATTATTTTACCCCAATTAAAGTACTTTAAACAAATTCTACCATTTAATATGCAAACTGTTAATGAAAATTTTTAATATTCTTTTATATCATAAGAACATTATAATTTTCCAAACAAGTATTTCTATCAAATGAAAAACCTATTTCCTGCTTTTGAGGCTTTATTTTTTTCTAACAACTCATTAGTATAGTAACCTTTTATCAAATACAAATGTGCTTATTCTCTCGTATTAGCTGCTTCCTAAAATTAATTTCTTCAAATGCAATTAATAGTTCACTTAGCTTACCAAAAATATAATTAAATCGTCCATGATTTATAGTTCTATAATCAAGCTCCTTAATATCAAATCTTATTTCTTCCATATAACTAGCAACATGCTTGTCATATCAACCTTAAGAGGACTTTTATTTGGTGGTATTCGATTTATTAGGGTCTTACCTACACTTCCGCTCATAATCGATGTTTTGGGCTATTGCAATGTACCATACAGTCATTTCTTTCTTATTATCTTTAGGAATTTGTACCTTTTTAATAGGATTAGAAACTAATAATTCCATACAAACTGCATGGTCAAGAGCACCTTTAACAATGGCATATATCTTTATAATTGTTCCACTAGCAAGTCCACTGTCTTTAAGATCATTTACATAACCTTGTAAGAGCATTGGTGTTAGCTTTGATAGCTGTACTTGTCCTATAGAGGGGATTATTCTATTTTTAGTATACCCTTCATAGACTTCAGCTGTTTGAATACCTATACCGTTCCTTTCTTCTTAAACCACTCATATAAGTAATCTTTAAGAATTATTCAAATAATAATTAAAATAATCCAGTTCAGGTGTAAATATTCTAAATGGGGATTTTAATTAGTTGCTGCTGCTTCTGTTAAATCCAGTAAATTTGGAACAGATTCTACCTCTATAATCTCAGGTACTTCAAATATCATTGGAACATTCGATTTTAGAGCTTTACCTGCAGCTATAGCTTGTCTAAATTTTAGTTTATTTGCTGATTCTGCTATATCATTACCAAAATAGTTTGCTAAATAATCTATACTTGTTTTATCGAATTCTTGGAATGAAATAATTGTGTTACATTGTGTAAGTATAGTTTTTGATACATTGGCTGTTCTTTGAGCAATTACTAATAACCCTATATTGTACTTTCTTCCCTGTAGGGCTATTTGAGCTATACTATTATTAACTGCTTGTGTATTTTTATCAGAAGATCCGGCAAAATTCCATTCAGGAATTATAGTATGAGCTTCTTCGAGAACTAAAGAAATTTTTTTTCCATAGCTATTATTATTTTTAGCTATCTGAAATAAAGTTCTGATAAATGCCATGGTATAGTACATAACCCCTGAAGTATTATGTACTTCTGGCAATTCAAAAACAGTAATTTTTTCATTATTTCTTAAGAAATTTTCTATTGAAGTTGTAATTAATGTATGAATTCTACTTTTGCTTTCATTAATTACAACATTATTTCTTAGATTTGCAAATTTCGCTTCTTCAATTTCAAGAATTTTAATATCTTCAAAAATAACTTGTGAGTCTGTCTCATTTATTATATTCACTAAATTTAAATCATTAAATTTTTCTTTATATTCTCCTGTAAAATCGATACAAATAACTTTTGTATCTTCTTCCTTTATGAATTCCCTAATAAGATTTCTTGAGAATACAGATTTACCTGTGCCTGTTACACCTATGATTGCTGTATGGTGTGTTATTGCTATTTCTTTATTAAGAATTACAGGATAATTAGTTTCCGGTAAACTACCAATTATTATTTCGTTATCTTCTACATCAACTTGTTCAAGTGGTGTTGCCAAATATATAGGAGTGTTAATAATTGGAACCCACCCAAACTTTTCAAATCTACTTTTTGAAAAATCCCAAGCTCCAAGTTGGATTGCCTCACCCATGATGTACCCTGACTGGTTTTTATTTGCTAATTGTTCAATCATAGTACGACCTTTAATTATTTGATAAACCACATTTTTGTTATTTATTTTTATCTCTACTATGGTTCCTTCGTTTATAATTACTTTTGAATTATATAAAAATCTTATCTTATTTATCTCTGTTCCTTCTGTAACTACTCCTACAAACTTATTAAAAATATCTATTGTTGGAATATTTTCTATTTTATAAACTACGTCATTTAGATAATTTGCTAAATTATCACTATCGCTAAATAAGAGATTTATATCCTCATTAGTAATAACCTTTATCCACTGCTCTTGATCCAATAACATCATCTCACATATGAAACCTCGATAAACTTTATTATCAACAGAATATTTCATTTCTACAAAACTAAATAAATCTACTTGTTTATATTTACTATCAACTTTAACTAAAAAAGTATTCTGCGATTGTACGCCAAAAATTCGTCCTATCCCCTCAGACTTTGGTAGAGATTTTTCAAATAATTTTTCAATCGCTCTTGATAGTTCAGGTAAATTTAATAACATAAATAAAGTCCAAAATAATAATAAAGTATTAAACTGAGTAGAACTTGTTGTATATTGAATCATTGCTCCCCATATAAAAAATACTGAAAAAATTACATCCGGTTTACCTATTATTCTATTAAATCTACTTATAAATTGGATTACTTTTCCTTCTTCTTTTAAAGATTTACTTCTTCTAACCATCAGAAAGTAACTAGATATAAGTAAATAGAAAGTATATATTACAAAAAAATAAAATACATAGTCTCTATTTTCTTCTTTTATTAAGAGTAAGGCCATTATTGCAGTTATAGCATTCATAAAAATATTTGAGTCTTTAGAAAAGAATGGCTGATCTACCAAAGATAATAATATAAGTAAAACAAATCCCGAAGTGTACCAAAAACTACTTAATAAATTTATAAAACTTCCTTCGATAATAAAACCAACTAATTGTAACAAAACAAATGTACAAGTAAGCAGAATAATACGATATTTTTTACTCATATAAACCTCCTTATATTTTTTATAATCTTATTCTCCCAAATAAGCTGATTTTATTATTACAATTAATTTTAAATAAAAAAACAACCTAAGAAATCATTTTCTCAAGTTGTTAATAATAATTTAATACCAAAATACTTATGATTCTGTTCATATTACATTACACGAAAATCTTTATAATTGTAGTAAGTTCCACTATATACCAATATTGTCCAATTGTATATTTTAATATACAATTGGACCTAGTTGGAATTTGTTTCGTAATGATGCGTTAATACTTATTCGCTTCACGCACAACTTACTCAAGGAGAATCAAAGTAGTATTTCTCTAGGCATTGGGGGGTAAACGATTTTTCCCCCAAAAAATACGACATTTAAAAAGTTCTGCAAGAGTTTTTTAAGTTGGTGTAACCTTTTTTCTCCTTTATACTCACTCGCTACTTATAGGAAATAAAACATCGATCCATAACTGTAAATCTCTTATCAATTCTCTTAGCTATGGTTGAAATGGGTGAGTACCCAGTTAGCTGTTTTATCCTATTCTGCTCTTTACGATACAAAGTTAAGAGAGTTAAGCATTCTATATCTTGGAAATTTTATAATTAGAGCAATTTATTAAATTTTGGAGAGTTGCACATATTAAAAGCTGTTACCTTTTATCCATGGTCATTAGTACTTTTAAGAAAGTAACGTTGGTAGGCTAACAACAAGTGACTTGTGGAAATTAAAAAAAAAGAGGTCAACATTCCCAAGAATACAAAAGTGTAAAATTGCTTCAGATGCTATCAAACAAAAAAAGGCAATGACCATAATGTCTATGCCTTCGAAAAGAATAAATTATTGATCGCCCATAATTGATGTTATGGGCGGTTGCTATCTAGCAGGTTTTCTAACATCAACTAAAGTGCAAAAAACTTCTCTAACTGCTTATCCGGGTATGGTAAAATATGCAGTAAAGCTCTACCAAGGCAATTTAATTTCATTGGAGGTTAATAATATGGAAAAGAAGAAACAAGGTGGAGAAATTAAAAACGAAAAGCCACCTAAAGCAAAGCGAACAGCTAGTAAAGATGAGATTAAAAAAATATATGAAAAAGCAGTTAAAACACATGGAGGGGACTTTAGATAGACTTAGCAAGAACTAGTATTTTTATATCAGTTTGATATTAGCCTCTCCTCTTATCAAATAGGATAACGTCCTAGTTAGATGAGAATTACCAAATGGTGTTACTCTATTTAAAAGTTTTCTATAGCTACAATAGAAGATTCCTTTTTTCAATCCTTATAGGATCACTCGTTGTATTAAAGCACCTTCTACTTTCATAAATAAAACACGTAGCATCTTTTATCAGAAGCTACGTGTTCTCCATAATCTTATTTATGCCTTTCCCCTACCACTTCATTAAAATTCTGCTCTGCTTCTTTATAAAACCTCTACGAATATTTGTGGAAGAAACTTTATCTGAATGAACTTTCTATTTTAGAGGAGCAGCATTTAAATCTGCTTCTCTTTTTATGTAACTAGAGCTACAGACACTTTCATTGTTTACACATGATGAAAACAGCAGGGAATAGTGAATACTGTATCAAGTGCAATGTAATGTGCGTGCAGTCTATTCTTTCCTCCTTACCACTAGCTAGAACGACAGATAGCACCGTCCACTGCAAAAATAAGCTTAAAGTGTGTAATTTTCATAGGATAAGAAAAGGGACATTGCACAAGAGTTCAACTCCCGTTCAATATCCCTAATCTGTATAACCGTTGATATGACTGATTTTATCTACCATTTTAAAATGGAGACGGCGGGAATCGAACCCGCGTCCAGAAACTCCAACACTTAAGCGTCTACGCGTGTATCTTGCCGATTAAGTTTCGCGTAACATTATGCCGACAAGCGGGCGTCTTGTACGCTAACTTGAAAATCTCTTACCGGCGGCTCAAGTTGCACCGACGATCGTATCCCACTAAGAGTGAGCTCGTACAGGACCACATGGGCGATGGTCAAGACAAGCAACATTGTCAGCTTACGCTGCGAATGCTAGGTTTTGGTTTTTGCCAGTTATTATAAAGTGCCGTTGATACGGAGCCGAGCCCTCCGACGCGCAACTTAAGCTCAGACCATCCCTGTCGAATCCGTAACGTCCCCTCATATAAGAAGGAGTTCGGGTGAACTACTATTGAATCTGGCAAGTTGTATATTCATTATAGGACAAAATTGGTCAAAATTCAAGTGCCATTATTCTTGATTACGAGATTTGAAGGCTCTTTCGATATCTCGTTTTGCTTCTTTTTTCTTTAAATCATCACGTTTGTCGTAATGTTTTTTCCCTTTACCTACACCAATCAGTACTTTAGCATATCCATCCTTCAAGTACATTTTAATCGGTATGATCGAAAAACCATCTTGTTTTGACAGTCCAATTAACTCGTTAATTTGTTTTTTATGCAGTAATAGTTTTCTAGAACGTAGAGGCTCATGGTTAAAACGATTCCCTTGCTCGTATGGACTAATATGCATATTGGAAATCCAAGCTTCATTGTTCCGAATTCGTACGAAAGCATCTTTCAATTGAACCTTACTCTTACGAACAGATTTAACTTCAGTGCCTTGTAAAACAATACCCGCTTCAATCGTGTCTTCAATAAAAAAATCATGATTGGCTTTTTTGTTTTGTGCTACTACTTTTCCTTGCCCTTTTGGCATACTAAACACCTCTTTGTTTCGAAAAGAGCGGCTTATCGCCGCTCTAATTCCTTACTTTTTCTTACGTTTACGACCTTGTTGTTTCTTCGCAATGCCTTCATAAAACTTTTTCTTTTGTTTCACTTCTTTTTTCTCGCCAGGTTGTGATGACCTTGAAGTTTTTGAGGAATTTCTTCCTGAACCTTCTTTACGTCTTGTTTGAATCACTTTCGGTGTTTCTTTACGAGCAGGTCGGTTAAACGATTTCACCATGCCAACAATTTCAAAATCAATGGCTGATTCTTCTGGTTTTACGGAAGTAACACGTACCTTAACCTCATCACCAATTCGGAACTGTTTACCACCACGTTCCCCAATCATCATCATTTGACGATCATCAAAACGATAATAGTCATCTGTCATATTACTTACATGCACGAGTCCTTCAATTGTATTCGGAAGTTCAATAAACATTCCAAAGTTTGTGACTGAGCTGACAATTCCCTCAAACTCTTCACCAATTTTATCCGACATATACTGCGCTTTCTTTAATGAATCCGTATCCCGTTCTGCATCAACCGCGCGACGTTCACGGCCAGACGTATGGTCCGCAATCTCATCCATCACAGCATCCCAATGGGCCACTGTTGGTTTGGATACATCTCCGTTAATTAAGTAAGTACGTATTAAACGATGAACGATTAAATCCGGATACCTACGAATTGGCGAGGTAAAATGCGTATAGAATTCTGTCGATAAACCAAAATGACCCAAACTTTCCGCATAATATTTTGCTTGTTGCATCGAACGTAACATCATTGTAGAAATTACCGGTTCTTCTGGCATTCCCTCAATTGACTCTACAATTTCTTGTAAGGCACGCGGATGAATATCATTTCCAGACCCTTTTACCACAATACCGAAATTCGTAATAAATTCGAAGAAACGTTGCAGTTTTTCAGGTTTTGGATCTTCGTGAATACGGTAGATAAAAGGTACTTCCATCCAATGGAAGTGTTCTGCTACCGTTTCATTCGCAGCCAGCATGAATTCTTCAATTAAACGCTCAGCTATTGTTCGTTCGCGAATGACTACATCGGTTGGCCATCCTTCTTCGTTGACGAGTACTTTAGATTCTTTAAAATCAAAGTCAATTGCTCCGCGATCGGCACGTTTTTGACGTAATACCCCAGCAAGTTCTGCCATTAATTCGAACATTGGAACTAAATCGCGGTAACGTTCCATAAGCTCTTCATCTTTTTCATCCACAATCTTGTAAACATCTGTATAAGTCATACGTTCTGTTGTTCTAATTACACTTTGAAAGATTTCGTGTGAAACAACTTTCCCGCTTCCGTCAATGACCATTTCACATGAAAGAGTTAATCGATCCACTTGAGGATTTAAAGAACAAATGCCGTTTGATAGACGATGAGGAATCATAGGTATGACGCGGTCAGTTAAATATACGCTTGTCGCTCGGTCATATGCTTCAGCATCGATTGGAGAATCTTCGGTCACATAGTGACTTACATCTGCAATATGTACAC
This sequence comes from Paenisporosarcina sp., assembly GCA_048976825.1. GTDB lineage: Bacteria > Bacillota > Bacilli > Bacillales_A > Planococcaceae > Paenisporosarcina. Next base: position 125,964 of record JBHGUT010000027.1, on the reverse strand, counting down.
CAAGTTTATAGGTACCGTCTGGATTTTTTGTAACTGTAACGGCATCATCTAAATCTTTAGCATCTGCTCCATCGATTGTCACGATTACTTCATTTCGAAGATCACGACGACCTTGTAAATCAGATTCAGCGATTTCATCAGGTACGGCATTCGCTTGGTCTAAAACGGCTTGTGGGAATTCTGTCTCAATGCCATGTTTATGAATTATCGATAAGATATCGACACCCGGATCATTTTTGTGACCCAGAATTTGTGTTACCATTCCTGTTGCAGATTTACGACCTTCTGGCCAGCCTGTGATTTCTACTACAACTTTATGACCGTCGATTGCGCCAAGGGTATCTTCTTTTGCAATAAAGATATCCATGGAGATTTTTTTATCGTCTGGAAGTACAAAGCCAAATCCCTTATTATCTTGGAACTGTCCAACTACTTTTGATATTCCTCGTTCAACGATTTTAGTAATAGAACCTTCTCTACGATCACCAGAACTTGAACTTGAAACACGAACTAACACGGTGTCTCCATTCATTGCCCCATTTATTTCCGTTGGTGGAATGAAAACATCGTCCATACCCTCTTCAGCAGGCGCTACAAATCCGAAACCGCGGGCATGGCCAATAAATTTACCTCGCAATAAATTCATTTGGACCGGGAGTCCGTATCGGTTAGATCTCGAACGAATAACCATTCCCTGTTCCTCTAAACGAGTAAGAGTTTTTACTAATTCCTTGAATTCCTCGGAATATTTTAAATCTAGTTGGGTTTCTAACTCTTGAACAGTCAGGGGTTTATAATTTTCTTCTCGCAAAAGCGCGACTAATTGTTCTTCTAAAGTTTGTGTCATCTTACATCCCTCCTTCTCACAGCGTGTGCTAGGATGACGGTTTTTACACCTGCCACTCTAAGGACTGCAAAAATTCTAATATGTCTTCGTGAAGCTGTTCTTTTTCTGGACCAAGGGTGATTACATGTCCTGACTCCTCATACCAGCTAATTTGTTTTTCAAACGATTCAGCTGAATCATGAATAATAGTTGCCGAGTTACTATCAATAACATCATCCAGTCGACCTTGTACGACTAACAACGGAGCATATACATGATCTACATGCTGACGAACATCGTATACTAAATCCCTTAAATCAGATAGCGACTCCATTTTTTGTTTTTGCAATGCTTCTACTTCTTCTTCGATATGTTCAGCACTTTTTCCTTCATAACGTTTGTATTCTCGTGCGTACTTTAATACGCCTTCATACATGATGTCGGTTGTTTTCATTGACATTGGTGCACACATTGAAACTATTCCCTTTACCGGAACTGTATACCCTAATTTTAATGAAAAGACTCCGCCTAATGATAATCCTGCAACTGCAATTTCTTCATAACCAGCAGCCTTTAATTTATCATAACCACGCATGACATCTTTCCACCAGTCTTGTGGGCCTGTATGTATCAATTCTTCAGGTGGCACTCCATGTCCTTTATAATGAGGAGCTAAAGATGTATATCATTTTTTCTCTAAAAAACGACCTAGCATTCGCACGTCTGACGAATTTCCAGTAAAACCATGTAATAATAAAACGGCTCTTTTACCCGCTTCAAAAAAGAACGGTTTGGGTTGCGCTATTCGCATTCAAAAAACCTCCATCTATAAGAAAACGCCTAACCAATCAGTCGGTCAGGCGGTTCGTATGTGTTGATTATAATTTTGTTACGGCTAATGCCAAAATAAAAAATAATACCGCTAATACAATCGTTACTCGGTGCAAAATAAGATCAATTCCTCTTGCTTTTTGCTTCCCGAAAAGTTGCTCAGCTCCCCCAGAGATGGCTCCTGATAGACCTGCACTTTTCCCTGATTGTAACAACACAACAACGATTAATGCGAGCGAATTGATGACCAATAATGTCAATAACAACGCATGCATTTGTTCCACCTCCTGATCGAAACTTCACAACAAGATTAATTTTACCAAAAAATACAGTGAAGTACAATGAATTGAGAGAAATACCTAGAGAATTATGTCAGACTATTTGTTAAACTAATAGAAGTTTACTAGGGGAAGGGGGAAAAATATGTCCATTCAAAATTTAACACAAGAAGAATTTTGGCAAAACCATAAAAATCATTCCATATGGGATGAGGTAGTTCGAACCTTGTTAGAAAAAGAAAATATTCAGTTTCAAACCATTAGCCGTTTCCCTATGGGAGGGAATATCGTCTATAGCATCGATGATCAAATGGTATTAAAGTTATTTTCTCCTTTTGATTCGAGAGAATTTTTTATTGAAACCGATGTTATCGAGAAAACGGATTGGAACCAAATCGATATAGAAGTTCCGAAAGTTTTATGCAAAGGCACATTTGAGGGATGGCACTATTTAATCATGACCCGTGTACAAGGTACATTACTAATTGATGTATGGAATGATTTGTCGCATGATGAACGAGTAACAATTGCTACTGATTTAGGTAAATTAATTAAACAGATGCATACCTTAAATATAGAAGTTTATGAAGAGCTAGATCGGAATTTTGATAATTGGATTATGGATCAGAAAAAACGAGTGAAGAATCATCATATAAAAACTGGACTTGCATCCCACATAATTGATGATGTGGAAGATTTCGTTTCTTCATTTGAGACTTCTAGCGAACAAGTATTGTTAACTGGTGAATATACGCCATTTAATTTGATTGTAAATCGTCAAAAGGATAAATGGACAATAACTGGCTTAATTGACTTTGCGGATTGTTTTATTGGAGAACCGAATTATGATTTATTAGGACCCATTTTATTTAATTTTTATAAAGAATCTGGATTAACAAGTGCCTTTCTTAATTCCTATGGAATAGATTTAACGGATGCAGTTCGAAACCGTTTAATGCAACTCTTACTTCTTCACAGATTTAGCAATTTGCCAAATTATCTAGACGGAGAAATAGACAATCTCGAAGTAGAATCATTGGAGTCTTTATTCAAACGATTCTTTACATAAAGAAAAAATCGCACACGATTTCATTATCGTGTGCGATTTTCTTATTTATTTATTTAAATTATAGAATGTTTTTATTCCTAAATATTTTGCAGTATCATACAACTGATCTTCAATACGGAGCAACTGGTTATACTTCGCCACTCGGTCTGAACGTGAAGGGGCACCAGTTTTGATTTGACCAGCGTTTGTTGCAACGGCTATATCAGCAATGGTTGCATCTTCTGACTCTCCTGAACGATGAGAAATAATTGTCGTATATCCTGCACGTTTTGCCATTTCAATTGCATCAAATGTTTCCGACAATGTTCCAATTTGATTCACTTTAATCAAGATTGAATTGCCAACACCTTCTTCAATTCCTCTAGCAAGCTTCGTTGTATTTGTAACAAACAAATCGTCTCCAACTAATTGGATACGTTTTCCTAAGCGATCAGTCAATAATTTATGACCAGCCCAGTCATTTTCATCCAAACCGTCTTCGATTGAAACAATTGGGTATTTGTCGCAAAGCTCTGTATACCAGTCCACCATTTCTTCAGATGATTTAACAATACCTTCACCCTCTAAATGGTACTTACCATCTTCTTTGTTGAAAAACTCAGACGACGCAACATCCATTGCAAGAAGAATTTCTTCTCCTGGCTTATATCCAGCTTTTTCAATCGCTGTCAAAATCGTTGTAATTGCTTCCTCATTAGAACCTAAGTTTGGAGCAAATCCACCTTCGTCTCCAACTGCTGTATTTAATCCTTTTTCTTTCAACACTATTTTCAAGCTATGGAAAATTTCTGCTCCCATTCGAAGTGCATGACGGAAAGATTCAGCGCCTACAGGCATAACCATAAATTCTTGAATGTCCACGTTGTTATCAGCGTGTGCACCACCATTTAAGATGTTCATCATAGGAACTGGTAGTTGCTTCGCATTAAATCCGCCTAAGTATTGGTATAACGGAATATCTAGGTAATCTGCTGCCGCATGTGCTACCGCAATGGAAACTCCAAGAATTGCATTAGCACCTAATTTGCCTTTGTTTTCTGTGCCGTCAAGTTCAATCATCGCTTTATCAATTGAAAGTTGGTCTAGTACAGAAAAATTTTCTTCTAATTCATTTGCAATCGTTTCATTTACGTTTTCAACAGCTTTTAAAACACCTTTGCCAAGGTAACGGCCTTTGTCGCCATCACGAAGCTCTACGGCTTCATGTTCACCAGTCGAAGCACCAGAAGGAACAATTGCACGACCAAATGCACCACTTTCAGTAAATACTTCAACTTCGATTGTTGGATTCCCACGAGAATCTAATACTTCACGAGCTTGTAAATGCGTAATAATTGGCATGGTTTAACTCTCCTCAGCTATTAATAGTGTTTTACCTGTCATTTCAGGTGGTTGTGCTATTCCTAATAAGTGTAACATGGTTGGTGCTAAATCAGCTAAAATCCCGTCAGAGCGTATTCCAATGTTGTTCATCGTAACGATGACAGGAACAGGATTCGTTGTGTGTGCAGTCATTGGATTACCTTGAACTGTCACTACTTCATCTGAATTCCCGTGATCAGCCGTAATAATGGCGACTCCACCTTTCGCTAATATCGCATCCACAATCCGCCCCAGACATTCGTCAACAACTTCTATTGCGCGAATCGTTGGTTCTAACAACCCGCTATGCCCAACCATATCTGGATTTGCAAAGTTTAATAAAATAGCATCAAACTTGTCTGAATCTATGGCATCTAGCAAAGCTTCTGTCACTCCAAATGCACTCATCTCAGGCATCAAATCATATGTTGCGACTTTTGGGGATTCAATGAGAATACGTTCTTCTCCAGGAAAACGTTCTTCACGTCCACCACTCATAAAAAAAGTAACATGGGGGTATTTCTCCGTCTCCGCTATGCGGAGCTGGTTTTTACCATTGACTGAAAGTACTTCTCCTACGGTATTTGATAAGTTTGCTTTGTCATACGCAATAGACGCTATGACTTCGTCACTATATGATGTAAACGTCACAAATTTCAAATTAGTAGGATGTTTAGGACTCAATGAAAAAGCATTGCAAGTGGGATTTGTGAAAATTGATGACAATTGAATTGCACGATCTGGGCGGAAATTAAAGAAGATAACCGCATCGTTTTCATCAATTGTCGCAACCGGTTTCCCTTGATCTTCTATAACGCATGGCAAAACAAATTCATCAAAGACATCTTGTGTATAGGATGTTTGAACACATGTTTGTGCACTGGACGCCTTGACCCCTATACCATCGACTAATGCTTGATATGTTTTTTCAACACGATCCCAACGTCGATCACGATCCATTGCATAATAACGACCACTAATCGATGCAAACTTACCAATACCAATTGATTTCATCTGTTGTTCGGTCTCTTCGATATAACCCAGTGCTGTATTCGGACCAACATCTCTTCCATCTAAAAATCCGTGGACAAAAACGTCATGTAAGTCATGCATTTTTGCTAATTGTAATAAAGCGAATAGGTGTGTGTAATGTGAATGCACACCACCATCAGATAACAACCCCATCAAATGTAATTTCGAGTTATGCGCTTTCACATGCGCAATTGCATCCATAAACGCTGGATTTCGAAAGAAGTCTTCATCTCTAATGGACTTATGAATACGTGTTAAATTTTGATAAACAATTCTACCCGCTCCGATATTCAAATGACCTACTTCAGAGTTTCCCATTTGTCCTTCAGGTAAACCAACTGCTTCTCCAGAAGCAACTAATGAGGCATGTGGATATTGGTTCCAAAATCGATCAAAGTTTGGTTTTTTTGCTTGTGCCACTGCATTCCCAAAAACTTCACTTCGTAGTGCAAATCCATCTAAAATAATAAGAGCTACTGGTGACTTAGGCATTTGAGCCCGCCTCCAATAATTTTAAAAATGAATCTGATTGTAAACTAGCACCACCGACTAGGGCTCCATCAATATCATCCATTGACAATAACTCTTTAATATTTTCAGGTTTGACACTTCCACCGTATTGAATTCTTACCGCATTAGCTGCTTCTATTCCATAAAGACCTTCCACTTTTAATCGAATGGAATGACAAACTTCATTTGCATCTTCAGAGGTAGCCGTTTTCCCTGTTCCTATCGCCCAAATTGGTTCATATGCAATGACCATAAGTTTCACTTGATCTTCCGTTAAACCGGCAAGCCCACGTTCAATTTGCCCTTCAACTTTAGATGTTGTGGAACCTGCTTCTCGTTCTTCCAGTGTTTCACCGACACATAGAATTGGTGTCAGCGAATGAGCAAATGCTGCATGCACTTTCTTATTAACATCTGTGTCTGTTTCATTGAAATACTGACGACGTTCTGAATGTCCCAAAATAACGTATTCCACATTAATATCTGCTAATTGAGCAGGGCTAACTTCACCAGTAAATGGGCCCTCTGTTTCAAAATGCATCGTTTGAGCTCCAATTTTTATGGAAGTATCTTGAACCATCTGTGTTAGTTGTTCCAAAAATAAAGCTGGAGCACAAATAATAGAATCTAATTTCTCTGAATCCGGAGCTGAGCCTTTTACTTCTTCTGCAAATTGTTTTACTTCAGACAATGTTTTATACATTTTCCAGTTACCTGCAATGATGGGTTTCCGCAAACTATTCGCCTCCTTCGTTTAGATCATTTAACGCAACTACACCTGGTAAGTCTTTGCCTTCCATAAATTCTAGTGAAGCTCCTCCACCCGTTGAAATATGGTCCATTTTTTCTGCAACTTCAAATTTTTCAACTGCTGCTGCTGAATCTCCGCCACCAATTACGGTAAAAGCATTCGTATTCGCCATTGCTTCCGCTACACCCTTAGTACCTTCTTCAAAAGATTTCATTTCGAACACACCCATTGGTCCATTCCAAATGATCAATTTCGAATTCTGAATGACATTCGCATATGTTTCTGTGGTTTTCGGTCCTATATCAAGACCCATCCAATCCGATGGGATTGCATCAATATTTACGACTTTCGTTTCGGCATCTTTTGAAAATTCACTTGCTACAACAGCATCTACGGGTAAGAAAAGATTCACATCTTTTTCTTTTGCTTTTTCAATAAACGATTTCGCAAGATCAATTTTGTCTTCCTCGACCAAAGATTTCCCTATATCATAACCTTGAGCTTTTGCAAATGTGTACGATAAGCCCCCACCGATTATTAGGTTATCCACTATGTCTAGCAAATGATCTATGACACCTATTTTATCTTTCACTTTTGCCCCACCAATGATGGCAGTAAATGGACGTTCAGGTTTTGATAATGCTTTTCCTAAAACATCTAGTTCTTTTTCCATCAACAATCCTGAAACAGCTGGGATGTGTTTTGCAATCCCCTCTGTTGAAGCATGCGCACGGTGTGCCGCTCCAAAAGCATCATTTACAAACAGATCAGCTAGTTTAGCAAATTGCTCCGCTAATTGTGGATCATTCTTTTCTTCACCTTTATGGAAACGGACATTTTCAAGCAATACAATGTCGCCGTTTTCCATTTTACCAATTGCTTGTTCAACTGATTCCCCGATGGATTCATCAAGCTTTTGAATAGGTTTATGTATCAGTTCACTTAAGTGTTTACCTACTGTTGTTAAACGAAGCTCTTCATTCACTTCTCCTTTTGGTCGACCCATATGACTCGCCAAAATAACCTTTGCACCTTTATCTACCAAATGTTTAATTGTAGGAAGTGCTGCTCGAATTCGTGTATCGTCAGTGATCTGTCCTTCTTCCATTGGGACGTTGAAATCCACGCGGCAAAATACACGTTTACCTAATAAGTCTACCTGTTGCATTGTCATTTTTTGTTTCATGAAGAATCTCCTCCTTCAATACAATTTTTCATTCGTTTAACACTAAAAAAATAAGGAACGGAGGGTATCTCCGTTCCTTTTACCCAACTCTATTATAGAGGTTGTCGCAAATATTCGCTATAAATAAAGAGGCATGAGTCACCCTAAATAGAATGTCTTATAATCCTTTTTTATACATGTATAATGCAAGGTCAATACAACGTGTTGAGTAACCAGTTTCATTATCGTACCAAGATAAAACTTTAACTAAGTTTTTATCTAAAACCATCGTTGACAAGCCATCTACAGTAGATGATGCAGGGTTTCCGTTATAGTCACGTGAAACTAATGGCAACTCGTTGTATTCTAAGATTCCTTTTAATTCTTTTTCAGATGCTGATTTAAGTGCAGCATTCACTTCCTCAGTCGTAACGTCTTTTTCAAGTTCTACAACTAAATCAACAAGTGACACATTTGGCGTTGGAACGCGAACCGCCATACCATCTAATTTCCCTTTTAATTCAGGAAGAACTAGAGCTACTGCAGCTGCTGCACCTGTTGAAGTGGGAATCATCGATTCAGTCGCTGCGCGTGCACGACGATAATCTTCATGCGGTAAATCTAAGATACGTTGATCATTTGTGTATGAATGAATGGTCGTCATCATTCCACGTTTGATCCCAAAGCTTTCGTTTAGCACTTTTGCAACTGGCGCTAAGCTGTTAGTCGTACATGAGGCATTTGAAACCACGTTATCCGTTTTTTCGTTATACGCATCGTGGTTAACTCCCATAACAAATGTAGGCATACCACTTTTACCTGGCGAGGAAACGATTACTTTTTTCGCACCTGCTTCAATATGTTTTCCAGCTGATTTAACATCACGGAAAATACCCGTACATTCAATGACAATGTCGATGCCAAGATCTTTCCATGGCAAATCGGCGGGATCTTTTTCTGCTAAAACTTGTACTTTTCTCCCGTTCACAACTAATTGGTTATCTTCAGAAGTTACATCCGCATCAAAAGTTCCATGAACTGAATCATACTTTAGTAAATGTGATAACATTGCGGCATCTGTTAAATCATTAATTGCTACGATTTCTACTTCATCATGTTTCAAAGCTTCACGAAACACAATACGTCCAATACGTCCAAAACCATTAATCGCTATTTTTAAAGTCATTTTATTTCCTCCTAGTTTTCAATTCAAAGTTGTTGAGTTAATTTTCTTGCTGCACCTTCATCCGTAATAAGGACAGTTTGTGGAGGTGCATGTTGTAGATAGGATCCAATCGAAGTAGCTTTAGAAGCACCACCTGCAACAGCTAACAAATGATGAACACTTTCTAACTGTTTTAGCTGAATTCCGACTGTACGAATCCGATGAACGGCTTGCCCATCTTTATTAAAATAATAACCAAATGCTTCTCCAACCGCTCCAGCTTGCTTAATCTTGTGAATTTCATCTTCACTCGAATTTCGACGTTTGGCCATTTCAAGAGCATCACCTATACCATGAATAACCACGGATGTTTGGTCGTATAAATGGAGCATCTCCTTTATAACTGGCTCTTTCATCATGGCTGCATACGCTTCTTCACTTAAATGATCTGGTAAGTAAAGCGTGCGGTACACACCATTTGTTGCATGTGCGAATGAAGCTGCAATTGTATTGGCTTGTAATTGAACTTCCTCACCTATCCCACCACGTGCAGCTAAAAACGTTAATGCTTTTTCCTTAACATAGATGGAAAGATATTCCCCAATCGAAGCAATGGTACTACCGCCAGTTACAGCGATAATTTGTTTAGGCTCAGTTAGATGGTCAATTTGTTTCGCTGCCATCTGACCAAGTAAGGATTTAGCTTGAGGTTCCTCATCACTATTGCCTGGGACGATAATGACTCGTGAAATACGAAAAGCCTGTTGGATTTGAAGCTCCATTTGCGAAAGACCAGACCATTCATGCACCATATCTTGTAATGCATATAATACATCTTTGCCCTCTTTTGTAATTACCATTCCCGCAGATCGAATATTTACTAGTCCCTGCTGCTTTAATATTTCAGTTTCTTTTCTTGTTTCTCTTTCGGTCATATAGACAAGTTCGCTAAGCGCACGTCTTCCAATTTCACCCGAAAGTTGGATTGTCATTAATAGTTTGTATCTCTTTTGAAGAAGAATCGTCATTTCAGGAACTAATTTTTGCTGAGCATTCAATAGTTGATTCATAGCATTCTCCTCAGTGACATTCAGCTGGACGTTTTTCGTCCCATTTATTAATTTTATGTCCCGCTTTAATAATTTTAGTTTACGCCCAATCAAAAAGAATTGCAAACAAAAAAGCGCTACTCATTTGTAAGCGCTTCTAACAAAGTAGGATAATCTATTCTTCCCTCTTGGATGACTATTTCATCCATCTCAATTACCGGAATTCGAATCATATATTTTTCATGAACAAAATCGTTATTTTCAATATTAATTTCTTGAATTTCAAGGTCAATTTCTTCTGAGACTAACTGAAGCATCAGCCGTGCATCTTCACATAATGAACAGTTGGGCCGTGTATAAAATTGAATTCGCAATTTAAATCTCCTTAAATCGTTTTCGTTTGGTTGAACTAGGAAAGAATTATTTTTGGAGTCTGGGTTCGAACTTGTTTCAGACCCAAATTTGCATATTACTCAACTCCTATAATAGACGTTTGATATAGGAGGAGGCAACCGAGCTTTTCCGTTCAGAGATTAACAATTTGCAAATGCTTTATTAAAAAAGGAGAGGTATTTTGCCGCTCCTTTCTCTGTACTACCAACTTCGTCCTGCTCCACCGCCACCTGAAGAGCCACCACCACCTGTCACCTCATGAGTAGTATATACATTAACTACCTTCTTTAAAGGCCGTTAAAACATGAACGTTATTTATAATAAAAAAACCCCAATGAAAATATTCATTGGGATTTAATCGTTATTATTTTTTAAAATCACTACGTTCAATAATATGGTCAACTAATCCATATTCTTTTGCACGTTCAGCCGTCATAAAGTTATCACGGTCCGTATCTTTTGCAATCACTTCAATTGGTTGACCAGTACGTTCTGCAAGAATGCCATTTAACTTATCACGAAGAAACAAAATTCGCTTAGCAGCAATTTCGATTTCCGTAGCTTGCCCTTGAGCTCCGCCAAGTGGTTGATGAATCATGACTTCTGCATTTGGTAAAGTATATCGCTTACCTTTTGTTCCAGCTGCAAGTAAAAATGCACCCATTGATGCAGCCATACCGATACAAACTGTTTGAACGTCTGGCTTGATAAACTGCATAACGTCGTAAATTGCCATACCAGCAGTAATGCTTCCGCCAGGGCTATTGATATAAATCGAGATGTCTTTTTCTGGATCTTCTGCTTCCAAGAATAATAATTGAGCTACGATGGCATTAGATACATTGTCATCTATACCACTTCCAAGCATAATGACACGGTCTTTTAATAGACGTGAATAAATGTCATAAGCGCGCTCTCCACGACTTGTTTGTTCAATAACTGTAGGAATTAAGTTCATTGAATTGCCTCCTTCAAACATGAATTCTTTTCTAACATCCTGAGACGATGTGTGCTCAGTTGTAACCTTATCATATACAATATGGTCAATGAAGGTCAAATATTACGCACAAACAATTGTGTAGTTGTATTGTATGCTGTAACTTTGTATAATAGAAAAGTCGCTTGCCCTCGTGGTGCAATGGATAGCACGTAAGCCTCCGAAGCTTAAAATGTGAGTTCGATTCTCGCCGAGGGCGTAATGCAAGCAGTCGTATCAACGTTTAATTACGTTTGGTACGGCTTTTTTTATCCGCTGAATCAGACTATGAATCATCGTAAAATACCAAGAAATGTACGTTTTCATTGTACGTTTGTCTGCCGTTTATGTAACTTTGACCGCGACCTCCTATTATATATCCGCAATTTGGTTAATTTTCTCGGTCACGCCAAATATAATATGGTTTAAGCGGTATGCACACGTGTCGAAATCGTGAAGGCAGCCTCGAAATATTCGATGACTTCGAAGATGGATAAATTATAAATTTAAAAACGTCACCGATTCGTATTGAGCGGGTGGCGTTTGTATTTACAAAGCGAAAATAATATGGCTATTTTAGGCGGTCAGTTTGCTTGTAAATTAGCGTAGAATACCAGAACATTGTAGGTTTTAGGAAGGAAAACATCTTCCAATTTTCTTTTATTGTAGCAACTATTTCATAGGACAAATGTGAATCCCTTCATTTTCTCGCCAATCCGCGAAGAAAATTTCCTTCTCATTTTTAAATCCATACTTTTTAAGTTGGATATATAACCATTCCTTATTAAAACCACGTTCGGCCAAATTGTCCCATAATATTTCACCATCGGAAATAAGTGTAATAGGAAGGTCGACAATATCGCTTGAAAAATTGAAGTCCTGTTTCGTTGGTTGTTCATAATCCGATTTTTTGAGAATACTTAGTTGACCATTTGCTTCTAGAATGCCGAATTTCACTTCACGTACCGAGAAAACATCTTTTTGTCTAAGTAAACTGGAGATTTGATTGATATCCAATCGATTCTTTTTGAGTAGCTTTCTGTCAAACAACCCATTTCGAATAATGATCGATGGATTGCCAACTAAGACTGATCGAGTTGCTTTCACTTTTTGTGTTAAAAATTCCAAACTAAGCATAAGAAGAGTCCAAAGTCCAACCGCGTATAAAAAGTGTAAGAGATTAACCACTTCTTCATATACCGCATTCCCTAAAAAATCTCCAAGTACCATAACGAACACTAAATGAAACGGCGTCAATTGATTGATGGAATTTCGTCCAGAGATAAAAACAATGATGAACAGGGCTACGAAGCCTACAATCACCTTCACTGTCAATGTACCAATATGCACATCTTCCAAAGGTGTACCCCCTATACTGAAATATTGATGCACACTATATTATGACCAATGGAATTACGAGGTTAAACTACATCTGCTAAAAGAAAATAAAGTTGCACAAACGAAAACCTCCGATTTTACGTCGGAGGTTTTGTTGTTTACTATTCTTCTTTTTGTATCATTCCGATTAAACCAGATACCGCTTGCTCTTCGTCAGAACCCTCAGCACTTATGACCACGTTCGATCCTTTACTAATTGCTAAACTCATGATGCCCATGATGCTTTTCGCATTTACTTTCTTTTCGTCTTTCTGAAGGTACACATCGGATTGGTAACGATTTGCTTCTTGCACAAAAAGAGCAGCTTGTCGTGCTTGTAAACCGGATTTTAATGTTACTTCAACTTGTTGTTCGGTCATTCAATTATTCCCCCTTACATTCATGTCCGTTTATCTTTGTTACTAATGTTAGCTGATAAGCGTGTTTCAGACAACTTTCATTCACTTTGAATTTAACTAACACTTCCACGGAGAGAGTCAGCAATTTCATCTAATTTACGAAGACGATGATTAATACCTGATTTGCTGACCGTCCCAGTCGATACCATTTCTCCTAATTCCTTTAAAGTTACATCTTGATATTCAACCCGAAGCCGAGCAATTTCCCGTAATTTTTCAGGTAATTGGTCTATTCCCATCACATTATCGATGAAACGAATGTTATCCACTTGTCGGATTGATGCACCAATGGTTTTATTCAAATTAGCTGTTTCACAATTCACAAGACGGTTCACACTGTTTCGCATGTCTCGCAATATTCGAACATCCTCAAATTTCAGTAAGGCCATGTGAGCACCTGCAATACTGAGAAAATCGGAAATTTTTTCAGCTTCTTTTAAATAAGTGACAAATCCCTTTTTTCGTTCGATTGTTTTTCCATTTAATCCAAATCCATTCATGAGTTCAACTAATGCTTCACTATGGTCTTTATAAGAAGAATATATTTCTAAATGGTAGGCAGACGTCTCTGGGTTATTTACTGAACCCCCGGCTAAAAAAGCCCCTCTTAAATACGCACGTTTACAACACTTCTTTTTCACTAACTCTTTAGAAATCGTATGGTTAAATTGAAAGTCCTCCGAAATAATTTTCAAGTCTTCAAGTAAGTCCTTTGCTCCATCACGAACCCGGCATATGTAGACATTATTTTTTTTCAAACGCATTTTCTTACGGACTAACAATTCCACTCGATATGGATATAATTCCTTCATTAAAGTGTAAAGTCGTCTTGCAATAGCTGCGTTTTCGGTTTGCACGTCTAGACTTAACAAACGATTAGCAAAAGACAGGGAACCGTTCATTCGAATAAGAGCAGACAATTCGGCCTTTGAACAACAAGGAGTTGATTCAGCCTGTGTTAATTCTTTTTTTGTTTCAGAAGCAAATGACACGGGTAATCCCCCTTTCACACGGCAGTCTAAGATTGTTTCTCTACAGAAAGCTTATTTTCTTCTGTATATTGCACCAGCCATTCAGCAACTTTAATAGCATCATGACGTATCGCACCTTCTCTAATCGTGGCAATATCTTTTTTTACAACATTAATGCCCATTTGAGTTAGCTTAGTTTCGTCGTAACTAACTGGTTTTGATTGTTCTTGTTCATATATTTTTTGAACAGATAATGGAACTTCATCCGTATTTAACAATATGGTATCAATGAATGGTGCACCCATATGGAACATGAGTGCTCTTACATGATCCGCTGCTGAGTAATTATGTGTTTCACCAGGTTGCGTCATTAAATTACAAATGTAGACGGTTGGTGCTTTCGACGCTAAAATTGCTTTTCGAATGTCCACTACCATTAAATTCGGTAAAATGCTGGTATACAAACTTCCTGGACCAAATACGATTAAATCGGCATTTAAAATTGCACGGATGGTATCTTGAAGTGGCTTCACATCATTTGGTGTTAAGAAAACACGATGAATGCGTTGATTGTATGTTGGAATTTTAGATTCACCAGTAACAATCGTTCCGTCTTCAAGCTCTGCATGTAAAGTAATCACTTGGTTTGCTGCTGGTAATACTGTTCCGTTGACGTTTAATACACGACTCATCTCCCGAATGGCATGTGAAAAATCACCTGTAATATCGGTCAATGCGGTAAGCATGAGGTTTCCCAAGGAATGTCCACCTAAATCATTTGACGAGCTAAAACGGTACTGGAACATTTCTTCGACTAACGGTTCTACTTCAGATAGAGCAGCCATTACTTTTCGAATATCTCCTGGAGGAGGAATATCATAATCATCTCTCAGACGACCAGAACTGCCACCATCATCTGCTACGGTTACAATGGCGGTTAAGTCCACTGGAAACTTTTTTAAGCCTCTAAGCAATGTGGAAAGTCCCGTTCCACCACCGATGATAACAATCCGTTTCCGGCTTTTAGAACGTGCCATTCCATCAGCCCTTTCTATGTTTAATATCACGGTGAGTAATTACAGTTTGAAAATCCTCTTGGAATAGAATCGCAAAGTACTCAGCTAAGGTAACTGATCGATGCTGGCCACCTGTGCAACCAAAAGCAATTACTAATTGTCGTTTACCTTCTCGCTTGTATTGCGGAATCATGTATAAGAATAAATCGGTCAGTTTTTCAATTAAAATTTTTGTATCTGGCATTTTTAACACATACCCCGAAACATCTGATTCGAGACCAGTTTTCGGTCTGAGGTCTTCTATATAATAGGGATTTGGTAAAAATCGCACGTCAAACACTAAATCTGCATCAATGGGCAAACCATGTTTAAAACCAAACGACATCACATTTACCGTAAAGGTGGAACTGTCTTTTGAAGAAAACTCTTCTTGAATTTTTTGTCTCAAATCTTTTGGCATGAGCTTAGATGTATTATATATGGATTGGGCGCGTCCTTTTAATTCTGAAAGCAATAAGCGTTCTTTAGCAATGCCTTCCAATGGTAAACCAGCTGGTGCCAAGGGGTGCGAACGTCTTGTTTCCTTATATCGTCTGACCAATGTTTCATCATCGGCTTCTAAAAATAAAATTTTCGGATTTACCATATTAGTTTTCGTCATTTCATCTAAAGCACCAATTAGTGAATCAAACAAATCTCCCCCACGCATATCCATAACAGCGGCAATACGATTCATATCTTTGCCCGATTCTTTCATTAACTTTAAGAAGGTCGTTAATAGGGCTGGTGGCAAATTATCAATACAAAAAAACCCGAGATCTTCGAAACTTTGTATAGCAACAGTTTTACCTGCACCAGACATACCTGTGATGATAACTAATTCCGAATCCTGAGTTTGTTGCACTTCCATTATTGCCTCTCTCCTTCGTTAGATACTTGAATTTCTTCACTCAATAATTCAAAATTCGTTGTGTAAACAAATGTTCCATATTGAATTCCTCTAGCAGATACGACAAACTGGAGATTTGTTCGATCCCCTTCTGCCATAGGCAAATGAGCCAAATCCTCTACAGGATGCCATTCGAGTATTCCTTCTTTTGTCACTTCGAATGGGGTACCTTCTAAATCATGCGCGACAAAGGTAAATAGCATCCATTCATCAACCACTTCATTCTCATCTTTAATGACCATTGTATATATACCTTTTAAGTGTGGAAGTACTGGATGGGTATTGGTTTCTTCCTCAAATTCACGGATTGCTGCGAGATAAATGGACTCTCCTTCTTCCATTTTCCCTCCAGGAGCAACATACCAATTTCTTCGAGGTTTTTTTAATAATAATACTTGATTATTTTTTACTACAATTAAATTCGCTATACGTTGCACGATTTACACTCCACATCTCAGTAGACTCACTTATTCCATTATACAACTTAAATCTTGACCATATCAAAAATTCATCAAGAAAAATACATCTGCATCTAAATAGTGCAAGCCCTAGGCTAAAAAAAAGAGGCTGCTTCATCGATTACATCGAGAAACAGCCTTTCAAATTGTTGCTATTAAAAGGGGGTCAATTTACTATCCTCAATATACACCTTTTATATTGCAACGGTATTACAAATGCATTAAGGAATGATTAAATTAAACCTGGCCGCTCAATTTTTCATGTAATTCTTCAATATAATGCTGTGCTGCTTGTGCAGCAACACTGCCATCACCGGTAGCTGTTACGATTTGACGCAAGGTTTTTTCACGTACGTCCCCAGCCGCAAAAATACCTGGAATCTTTGTTTCCATTTGATCGTTAGTTAAAATGTATCCATTTTCATTCAGAATTCCTAAGTTTGCAAACGGTTTTGTTAGTGGAAGCATACCGATGTAAATAAATACGCCGTCCGCTTTAAATTCTTGTTCAGTGTTATCGACAGTAGAAGATAATGTAACACTTCCTACTTTACCATTTGCAGCGTTAATCTCTTTAACAGTATGATTCCAAATGAAATCAATCTTCTCATTAGCAAAAGCACGGTCTTGCAGGATTTTCTGAGCACGTAGTTCATCGCGACGATGAACAATGGTCACTTTACTCGCAAAACGTGTTAAATACACACCCTCTTCAACAGCGGAGTCTCCTCCACCCACAACGACTAACTCTTTATTTTTAAAGAATGCTCCATCACAAACTGCGCAGTAACTTACTCCACGTCCACCTAGCTCAGTTTCTCCTGGAATACCCATTTTTTTATATTCCGCACCTGTTGTTAAAATAATCGCACGGGCTTTATATTCTTTCCCACCCGCTTTTATGGTTTTATAAGCTTCACCATCAATGATTTCTTGTACATCTCCGTATGCATATTCTGCACCGAATTTTTTCGCATGGTCAAACATCTTGGTTGAAAGCTCTGGTCCTAAAATGTGTTCAAAACCAGGATAGTTCTCAACTTCTTCCGTATTCGCCATTTGGCCACCTGGAATTCCACGCTCAATCATTAATGTTGTTAAGTTTCCACGTGATGTATATACTGCTGCTGTCATACCTGCTGGTCCAGCACCGATAATGACAACATCATAAATTTTATCTTCAGTCATTGAAAAGCCCCCTAAAACATCGTTCTACAACAAATCGTATAAGAATAACCCTATACCTTCAACTTTTTTGCCTAGGAATCAAACAAAGGTAAAAATTGAATGAGTTCATTTACATATTTGGTCAAAGTAGCAGGTGTCACATTGTAATCTTCTGCAATAGCTTTTTTTGTAATCCCTTGCTCCCTAGAAGATTGGAACATGTAATCAGCAGACCCAGCTAAAGCTTTCGGATTTTTAAATGTATAGCCTTTATCAATGGCGCGCTCAATTAGAACAAACCACATTTGGAATAAAAAAGAACCTGAACTCGTTAAAGGTTTATGTTTTTGATAGATAAGTTCTGTTGCTTCCACGGCACGCATAAAATTGCGTTCCGAAGTATCTTTCACTTCAAACTCATGTCCAAGTGAATGTGCTAAAAACTGTTTCTCCATCGTTGAATAAGATTCAACTTTTACCCATTCTGGATGAGAAATAATTTCTTGCTTGTGAGATGTTTTTCCTAGCAAATAAAGGCCAATCATTCTCTCGCTTCGATATACACTTTCCAGCTTTTCAACGATAAAATCTCGGCTATGCTCCATGCCTAAAAGCGGGTCACCCTGCTTTTGTCCTGACCATGGTTCTAAACCGTCCTTATCAGGATCTAATTTAATTAAAAGTTTCCATGTTTGACGAGCAATATCTTCATTTCCAGAGAAATAGGCAGAATGAGATAGCCAAAAATAAAAACCTGGATCTCCTTCATACCCTTTCTTTTGTAAAGAACGTAACCACTTGAATGCTTCTTCATAGCGACCAACCAATGCAAAAGTTGCACCTAATTTGTATCGGTGTTCGACTAAATAAGGTTGAATTTTTGATAACATCTTCAGTAAATAATCTAGTTCTTCATCATTTTTTTCATAATAATGAACAACGGCTAAATTACATAATGCATGTAAATTTCCGGTATTTTCTTCTAGCACATGATGTAATAATGCCTTCGCTTGATCGACTTCACCTATATAGAAATAAGCAAGTGCTAAATTATTATAAGCTGCCCAAAACTCAGGATTTTCTTCAAGAAGTTTTTCAAGAACTTCTACTGCCTTCTCAAAATCTCCCTGCTCCATCATTCTTCGAGCTTTTTCTTGAATGTAGAGGACGTCACTATCAAAAGAATCATCTTCAAATAAAGGCCAATCCTCTTGGTCTGTAAAATCGATAATTTCCATCGCTTCCTCTGCGTATACGCCACTAACGTCCATCTCGGTGTATTTTTTTGCATACTTTCGAGCATCGACAATTAACCCTAAGTGGGCATTCACTTCCGCTAAGAAGAATATGATTTCACTTTCATTAGGATCAAGACTATGTGCACTCTGTAGTAGATCGAGTGCAAGATCGTAATTCTCCATTTCCATTTCCACAATAGCGAGTTGCATCAAAATTAACGGATCATCAGGACTGAGTTCCGCTGCTCTGTTTAAATATTTATGCGCTTTTTCAAACTGTTCTTTGTTCAATGCTTGAAGCGCTTTTTGATAATAGTATTCGCCTGTAGGGATAAACGAGACGATATTCTCTTTTATTGGTTTCTTTCGTTTATTCTCCAAATATATGCCTCCGAAAAAATGAAAAGGAACCCAGTCAGTTCCTTTAAAGTATCTTTCCATTATATCATAGAGAATTAGGATTTACTCTCATGTCGTTTTTGTAAAACTTCTAATACGTCATATAAATTAACTTTTTGCTCTTGTAACAAGACTAAGAGGTGGTAAAGTAAATCTGCCGCTTCCCATTTTAATTCTTCAGCATCTCTATTTTTAGCTGCAATCACAACTTCCGTTGCTTCCTCACCAATTTTTTTACCAATCTTATCGACACCTTTGTCAAATAAATACGTTGTATAAGCACCTTCAGGCATCGTTTGTTCCCGTTCTTGAATAACTTGAACTAAATTCGTTAAAATTTCATAACTACCAATAGGTTCTGCAGGTTTTAATACGTATTTATGAAAGCACGAAGATTCTCCTGTATGGCAAGCAGGTCCTTTTGGAAGTACTTCCACTACAAGTGCGTCAAAATCACAATCAACTCTTAAAGAAACTACCTGTTGAGTATGTCCACTTGTTTCCCCCTTATGCCACAGTTCTTGACGTGAACGACTAAAAAACCATGTCTCTTTCAAATCTATCGTCTTTTGTAGCGATTCCTCATTCATATAAGCTAACGTCAAGATTTCTTTTGTTTGAGCATGTTGAACAACAACCGGAATTAGTCCACGTTCGTCAAATTGAATCATTTTTAAATCAAAGCTTGTCATCTTACAGTCACTCCTTTCATACGTAAAATGTTTTTCACTTCTTCCACACTCGTTTCTTTGTAATGAAAAATCGAAGCTGCTAACGCTGCATCAACATCAACTTCTGTAAAAACATCATAAAAATGTTGTGCGTTTCCTGCTCCCCCACTCGCAATAACAGGGACAGTTACAGCATCTCTTACCGCCTTTGTGAGAGGTATATCAAATCCACTTTTTTCTCCATCTTGATTCATAGAAGTGAGCAACAATTCCCCTGCTCCAAGGCGCACAGCCTCTTTGGCCCATTGAACTGCTGTCCACTTCGTCTTATTTCGCCCCCCGTGCGTGTAGACCATCCATGTACCATCTTCTTTTGACCAATTAGCATCAATAGCTACAACAATACATTGTGATCCGAAATAAGTAGCTCCTTCAGTTATTAGTTCGGGACGGTCAATTGCTGAGGTATTCACCGATACTTTATCAGCACCTGCTCTGAGCATATTTTTCATATCATCCAGTGTACGAATTCCTCCACCTACTGTAAAAGGAATTGCAAGTTCTGCAGCTGTTTTTCTAACAACATCCACCATGGTTTCCTTTCCTTCATGAGAAGCAGAAATATCCAAGAACACGAGCTCATCCGCACCTTGTTCATCATAAAATTTAGCAAGTTCAACTGGATCACCTGCATCGCGTAACGATACAAATTGTACACCCTTAACTACGCGACCTTCCTTAACATCTAAACAAGGAATTATTCTTTTGGTTAACATCTTTTCACCTCAGTCAATGCTTCCGGCAAAGTAAATCTATTTTCATAGAGAGCCTTCCCGATAATGACACCACCTATAGTTGACGTCTTTGAAACTTGTGCCACTTGTTTCACGTCTGAAAGCGAACTAATTCCACCTGAAACAATCACTTCAGCACCAGTTGCTTCAGCAAGTAATTCATTAGCCAATATATTGGGACCTTTTAACGTTCCATCTGTTGATATGTCTGTAAAAATGAACGTCTTTGCACCTTTTTCCGCAAAATATTGACCAACTTCAATAGCCGATTTTTTTGTGGTTTCTAGCCAACCATGCGTTGCAACCATTCCATCTTTTGCATCTAAACCAATTACTATTTTTGATGGCCCGAACTTTTGGATAAGAGAAGTGGTTAACTCTGGTTGCTCAATGGCTAAACTTCCAAGGATGACACGTGTTACACCGTTATTTAAATAATGCGCTACATCTTCCTCAGTGCGAATGCCTCCTCCGATTTGCACCTTTACACCGAGTTCTGTTGCTGCACGTATAACGTCAACATCATGAATGCGTTCTCCACCTTTTGCTCCGTCCAAATCGACCATATGTATCCAATTTGCACCTTGTTCAGCAAATTTTTTCGCCATTTCGAAAGGAGAATCTGAATAAACCGTTTCTTGATCATAATCCCCTTTAAATAATCGAACACATTTCCCTCCGCGCATATCTATTGCAGGATATAATTGGAAACACTTCATCTTTCAAACTCCCTTTCTTCAACTGCACGAACCCATTGGTACAATAAGTACTTACCAAATGGACCTGACTTTTCTGGATGGAATTGCATCCCGGTCAAATTGTTTTTTTGTACAAGACCTGGAACAAATTCACCTGCGTAAGTAGCACTTGCAATTATTTCATCCCGGGAAGTTTGGGTTGCCAAGTAAGAATGAACAAAATAGACATGTGTTGAATTTTGCTTGTCTACTTGCTGTAACCAATCCGGATAATGAGTAAAGCTTAATGGATTCCATCCCATGTGCGGGACTCGGATTACATCAGAAGAAGTCGAAACATCTTGAAAGTGACGGATTCGACCTTTCAACAAACCAAGACCTTTGGTTATTCCATTCTCTTCACTTTCTTCAAATAAAAGTTGCATCCCTAAACAAATACCAAGTAGCGGTTTATTGGTTTCACTTAAACGCTGAATGTACCGATCTACCCCTTTTGTTTTTAAAATGTTCATGGCATCTGGAAATGCACCTACACCTGGAAGAACAAGCCCGTCCATTTCATCAAGGATACGTGTATCTGAGGTTACTGTCACATTACAACCGAGTCGAAGTAACGCTTGCTCTACACTATATAAATTCCCCATGCCATAATCAATTACACCAATTTTCATGTTAAAAGCCCTTTCGTAGACGGCACACCCTTTACACGTTCATCAAAGGAAACCGCTTCATCCAATGCACGAGCAAGTGCTTTAAAAATAGCTTCAATCATATGATGGGTATTTTGACCATAATGAACGATGACATGAACATTCATGCGTGCTTCTAATGCAAATTTCCATAGAAACTCATGAACGAGCTCTGTATCAAAATCCCCTATTTTTTCTTTAGGAAAAACAGCTCTAAATTCAAGATGAGGACGATTTGAACAATCAATCACAACTTGTGCTAAGGAATCGTCCATTGGAACAAATGAATTGCCATAACGTCGGATTCCCTTTTTATCACCCAATGCCTCTTTTACTACTTGACCTAAAACAATCCCAATATCTTCAGTCGTGTGATGATCATCAATATGGGTATCTCCAGAAGCTTCTATCGTTGCATCAAAAAAACCGTGTTTGACGAAAAGATCCAACATATGATCCATAAATGGAACCCCTGTATCAATTGTCGCTTGTCCATCACCATCTAAATTAAGTGAAACGTTTACTCGCGTCTCATTCGTTTGACGATTGATGCTTGCCTGTCTCATCATTCACTCATCTCCTTTGTCCATCCTCGTGACTCTACCGCTCGGGCATGGCCTTCTAATCCTTCCATTCTTGCGAGTCTAGCTATTTTTTCTGCATGTTCACTCCATGAATTTTCACTGTAATAAATAATACTTGTCTTTTTAATAAAATCATCGACAGATAGGGGACTTGAAAAACGGGCTGTACTATTTGTTGGCAACACATGATTGGTACCAGCAAAATAATCACCAATTGGTTCTGAACTATACCGTCCAATAAATATTGCACCCGCATGACGTACTTGTTCAGCCACAGTTTGTGGATTTTTCGTTAGAATTTCCAAATGCTCTGGCGCCAATTTATCTACTGCTATCAATGCATCCTCAATCGATTTCGCGATATAGATTTTGCCGAATTTTTCAACCGCGGCCCTCGCAATCTTCTCTCTGGGTAACGTCAGTAATTGTTTTTCTATTTCGACAGCTACTTTCTTTGCTAGTTCATTGCTTGTCGTGATTAAAATCGGACAAGCCATCGGGTCATGTTCTGCTTGAGAAAGTAAATCCGCCGCTACTTCATCGGCATACGCGGTTTCATCTGCGATTATTGTAATCTCGCTTGGACCGGCAATCATATCGATTGCCACTTGTCCAAAAACTTCACGTTTTGCGAGTGCAACGAAGACATTTCCTGGACCAGTGATTTTATCAACGGATGCAATGGATTCAGTGCCATAGGCTAATGCTGCAATTGCTTGAGCTCCACCTATTTTATATATTTCATCAATGCCCAATATGGAAGCTGCAACTAAAACAGCATCGGGTAACTTACCGTTAAGATTTGGTGGAGTGACTATAACAATGCGTTCCACTCCGGCAACTTGTGCAGGAATAACATTCATTAATACGGAAGAAGGATACGACGCAGAGCCACCTGGAACATAAAGTCCGACTGATTCAAGTGGACTTATTCGTTGGCCAATAGACGATCCACTTGCCAATTTAATTTCATAAGAGTTACGCTTCTGTTTCTCATGATAGACACGTATATTATGTGCCGCTTCTTCTAAATCCTGACGAAGTTGTTCATCAAATTTGGCAACGGCTTCTTCCATTTCGGAAGGAGAAACACGAATGTTTTCAAGTTTAACGTGATCCCATTTTTCGCTGTATTCATTTAATGCTGCATCTCCTTTTTCACGAACCGCTTGTATGACGTCTCTAACCGTTTGTAGTTGTTCTGCATTGCCCATTTCAAGGGGTCTTTTTAATGAGATGTCTTTTGTTAAAGAAATGATTTTCATATAAAAATCCTCCTCACTCCATAGATTTCTTCAATTTCTGAACCAACTCACGAATACGTTCATTTTTTAGTCGATAACTTACAGGATTCACTATTAAACGAGAAGTAACTTCAGCAATTTTTTCATATTCGATTAAGCCATTTTCTTTTATTGTTTTACCTGTTGACACGATATCTACGATACGGTCTGCAAGCCCAATCATCGGTGCCAACTCGATGGATCCATTCAAGCTTATAATCTCAACTTGTTCGCCTTTTTGTTTATAAAAATCAGATGCAATTGTAGGATATTTTGTAGCTATTCGAGGGGCAATATCATTCATGGACGTATTAGGTAGCCCAGCTGTCGCAATATAGCATTGGCTAATTTTTAAATCCAGTAATTCATGGACGATTCTTTTTTGCTCCATTAAGACGTCTTTACCCGCAATTCCGATATCTGCAACCCCATGTTCAACATAAACCGGTACATCCATAGGTTTCGCTAAAATAAATCGTATTTTTTCATTAGGTGCCTCAACAATGAGTTTTCGTGATTCGTCTAAATCCTCAGGAAGTTGAAAACCTGCATTTTGTAATAAAACGTAAGCTTCCTCAAAGATACGCCCTTTTGGCATTGCAATTGTTAATTCACTCATCCTGCCCACCTCCAGAGGTCATCCAGTACACATCAGAAAAATTCTTTTTATATTCACTCTTGTCTTCAATACTTGATGCCAGCTGAACGGTTGTGCGTATACCAGCTAGACGCAATTCTTGTGCCTTTTTTAGAGCATTGTTATAGGATTCCTTGCAAAATAAAAGTAAGGTATGTGCTTCATGAATAGGTTCTGGAGTCATCACTTCGAGCAATCTGTCGACGCGAAGTCCGAAGCCTGTAGCACCAACCTGCGAGTCAAATGCTGATAATAAACCGTCATAACGACCACCGTTTCCAATCGCAAATCCACTACCACTTGCAAACACTTCAAATAGCATACCGGTGTAATAACTCATTTCACTCGTTAACGTTAAGTCATACGTCACTTTTTTAGACAAACTTGATGAAATCAATAACAAAGATAATTCTTTCAAATACAAAAACATATCATACTGTTCTTTATTCACGGTATTAATAAATGGTTTTAAATCATCAATCGATTTCACATGAGAAGCTTGTTCAATGAATGACAATAGTTGGGTTTCTTTAAGCTGGTCCAAATTGTAAGAACGAACGGCTTCTTCAAAACCTACAATATTTTTTTCTACCAAATAGGATCGTAGTTCATCTACTTGCTTTTCATCATTTGTGTAACTTTTTAAGATTGAGTGTAACAGCCCTGCATGACCAACTGTCAGTTTGTGCTCTGATATTCCTAATTCATTCACTAACTCATCGGCAGTAATAATCACTTCAGCATCTGCAAAAACCGATACATCACCGAATAATTCAACACCCATTTGTTCAAATTCTGCTGGTCTTCCGCCCTCTTGTTCTTGTGCACGAAAAACGTTAGCGAAATAGGCGAGACGTAAGGGATTTTGTTCGAATAATAATTTCGATGTAGCGACTCGAACAATTGGTGTCGTCATATCAGGTCTTAAAACAAGTGTTTCACCTTGCCGATCAACAAGCTTAAACAAAGCTGAATCAGCAATTGCAGAAGCTTTACCGATTGTTTCGTAGTATTCAACTGTCGGAGTCTTGATAAAATCAAATCCACGTGAGCGCAAAAACAATCGCCCTATTTCTCTTACGTTCTCTTTTTTTTCATTTATTAATGGAAATGAATCTCTCATTCCCAATGGTTTTTCAAATTTACGGATTGACGTCATAAATATTCACTTCCTTAAAATGGTTATTATGATTTAGTTCACTAATTGGTTAGCGTGTGAAAGTAATGCCTATTTTATCGCAAATTAATTTTGGAGTCAATATAAAAAACCTCATGAAGTGAGTAATCTACTCATCATGAGGTTTCTATTATTATTTTAATCGACGCTTCGTCATTTGCTCTGCAGTATAAATAATTCTCATCGGATTTCCCCCGACAAAACTCCCTGCTGGCACATCTTGATGGACAAGTGTGGCTGCTGAAACTATCGCATCATCACCTATATGAATGCCAGGTAACAAGGTGGAGTTTGCCCCTATGAGAACACGATCACCAATTACGACATCGCCAATTCGATATTCATCAATTAAATATTCATGGGCAAGTATCGTTGTATTATACCCAATAACTGAATTCGTCCCTATCGTAATTCGTTCAGGAAACATGACATCAGGCATTACCATAAGAGCGAAAGATGTTTGTTCTCCTACTTTCATTTGCAAAAAGCGTCGATAAAGAGAATTTTTCATTGCTAATGAAGGACTATACCTTCCAAGTTGAATGACTATAAAATTTTTTATAACCTTCCAAAACGGCACTGTTTTATAAACATGCCACAAAGAGTTTGCTCCTTCGACAGGATAACGCTCCGTTCTTCTCATGAAGATGGACCAACAATATCAAGTAAATCAGATATATGCTGTAACATAAAAGTAGGTTTAAACTCAGCTAGATATGCTTCTCCTTTTGCTGTCCATGCAACGCCAGCTGTCCGAACTCCTGCATTTTGACCACCCTCGATATCATGTGAGTTATCTCCAATCATCAATGCTTCTTCTTTCGAAGCATTCAATTGTTCGAGCGCAAGCAAGATAGGTTCTGGGTCCGGCTTTGGATTTACGACATCATCAAGACTGATTACAACTTCAAATATATCCTCTATTCCCATTAGTTTTAGACCTTTTTGGATAATGTCTTGTCTTTTAGTTGAAACAATAGCCATTTTAGTTCCGCGTGCTTTTAAGACTCGCAATGTTTCAGTAACACCATCGAATTCAACTGCCATTTGATCGTGCATTTCAATATTCCATGCACGATATTCTTGAATTAGTTCTCCTGTTAATGTCTCATCAATTGAATCAAATGTTTGTTTAAGAGATGGTCCTATAAAATGAAGAACGTCCTCTCTAGAAAAACGTCCAGGGTATCTTTTACCCAAGACACTTAAGAAAGTTTGGATGATTAAATCATTAGTATCAAGCAACGTTCCATCAAAATCAAAAAGAAGCGTAGTAATGGGTTGTTTTGTCATGTTGTTAGTACTTCCTTTCTTTTCGATTGTTCAGCTCGTTTCCACAAAGCTGCAACAACTATTGTTAAGATAAATGCAGTTCCTAATCTTAATAAGAAAAGTGGCCAAATCGGAATACCGAGTGGAATAAAAATGAGTGTATCTTCTACAACTGCGTGACAGGCCACAAGAAAAATAAAAACCAATGTCGCATCTTTTTTACTTACTCCGTCTTCCTGAACAGCTTGAATCATTACTCCTGCTCCAAATGCAAGTCCAATCACTAATCCAGAAACTAGTGTCATTGAAGCATTTGGTGCAATGCCAAGTACTTTTGTAAATGGAGCTAATTTCTCTGAAAATCGTTGAAGATATTGTTTGTCTTTTAAATATTGAATGATAATCATCAATGGAATAACAACCATGGCCAACTGCAATACGCCAAAACTTGCTTTTTGTAGTCCAAGAAGGATGATTTCAGTCCATCCGTCTGGAATTGCTGCTACTTTTGGAGCCATTCCATAGGTAGCTACTTCAGAACCACCTGACCAAAGAAGATTGATAAAAACAGCAGAAATAGCTGCTAAACCGAAACGTACAAGGAGTACTACCCATAGTTTTACACCTACTCGAAGTGCGACTCCAGTTTCGATAAATATATTGTGAGAAAACGACAACATCACTGCTAATATAAACACTTCTTTAACAGTTAACTCCATTGATAGAATTCCAGCAATTCCCGCATATAAATTCAAAGCATTTCCTAGCACTAACGGAATAGCTGCATCTCCACGCAAACCAAAGAGCCCCATTATTGGAGATACCAAGTCTATAATCCAAGGCAATACGGGGGTAAATTGTAAAATGACCAGAATAAGTGTAATTGGAAAAATAATTTTACTCAGAGTCCAGGTCGTTTTTAATCCAGCAAATAATCCATTTTTAATTGTTGGCATATGTGCAATCTTCCTAACTTTATGCGTCTTTATATCTTACAGCCTCTTTCACATTGATTCTTCTATAAACAACAATAATGATGGCAACAGCAATAGACACCAGTGACACCACTTGAGCAGTGCGCAGTTCCCCTACTAAATATAAACTATCCGTTCGCATTCCTTCTATAAAGAAACGACCAATCGAGTACCAAATGACGTAAAATAAGAACATTTCTCCCCTAAGTAAGTTCACACGACGAAGTAGGATTAAGAGTATGACGCCTGTAAAGTTCCACACTGATTCATACAAAAAAGTTGGATGATAATATGTACCATCTATTCTCATTTGTTCAATGATCCATTCTGGTAAAAACATATTTTCTAGAAATTCTTGAGATACAGGTCCACCATGTGCTTCCTGATTAATAAAATTGCCCCAACGACCAATCGTTTGACCAATTAATATACTTGGTGCAGCTATATCAGCTACTTTTAAGAATGATTCTTTGCGTTTTTTAGTAAATAAATAGGCAACAATAAATGCAGCAATTAATGCTCCATGAATGGCAAGCCCGCCCTCCCAAATTTGAAAGATTTGACCAGGGTTACTTGCATAGTACTCCCATTTGAATAAAACATAATACAAACGTGCACCTAAAATTGCGAGTGGTACTGCCCATATCAATAAGTCCGTTAAAAAATCTGGATGAAACCCTCGTTTCACCATTTCTCTTTGTGCAACCAAAAAAGCTAATACGATTCCTGAAGCAATAATCACACCGTACCAACGTACATCTATTGGTCCGAGAGAAAAAGCAATCGGATCTATAGCTTCTAGTAAAAAGTTCATGTTATTTCCCCCTTCAATACGACTTTTTTTCTAATAGGATGCATCCTCATTTTGACTAATCACATCGTTTAATCGATTTGAAAACTCTTCAGCTGCATTAACACCCATTCGTTTTAATCGATAATTCATGGATGCCACTTCTATGATTACAGCTAAGTTACGACCTGGACGAACAGGAATCGTCAGTTTAGTCAAGTCGGTGTCAATGATTTTCATTTTTTCTTCTTCCAATCCAAGACGGTCATAAGTTTTATTCGCGTCCCAGATTTCTAAATCAATAACTAGTGAGATTCGTTTGAAGCTACGAATGGCACTTGCGCCAAACAACGTCATGATATCGATAATTCCTAACCCTCGTATTTCTAATAAATGTTCAATTAACCTAGGGGCATTTCCTACTAATGTATTCTCAGCCTCTTGTCTAATTTCTACGCAATCGTCTGCCACTAGTCGATGCCCACGCTTAACAAGTTCTAATGCAGTTTCACTTTTACCCACACCGCTTTTTCCCGTAATTAATACACCGACTCCATATATATCTACAAGTACGCCATGAACAGCAGTAGTAGGAGCTAATTTACTTTCAAGAAAATTGGTCAACAAACTTGAAAAACGTGTCGTTGTCATTTTCGTTGTTAATACAGGTACGTGTTGATCATTAGATGCTTTTTTAAGTTCCTCGGGAACGTCCATACCATGTGAAATAATGATTGCAGGAGTATCTGGAGAACATAGCTTTTGCATACGATCTATACGTTCATCGGGAAGCAGCATATCAAAAAATGACAATTCTGTTTTACCGAGAAGTTGTACCCGGTTTCCAGGATAATGTGTAAAGTATCCGGCCATTTCAAGACCTGGTCTTGAGATATCGCTTACTGCGATATGACGTCCGATGCCTTCCTGTCCGCAAACAAGTGTTAAATCGAACATCTCCATTACATCTTTTGTCGACACTTGAGCCAAAAAACCACCAGCTTTCTTCATCATTCGAATAAATCTTTATGATTTATATATTAGCACGACCAATGAAAAATGAAATGCATTTCACATAACTTGTATCTTTTTATAAGGAATCTTTCTATTTAATTCACAGGAGGTGCTTAAAATTAAAAAAATAATAGTAGATGCTGGACACGGACCTAACACAGTGGGAAAAAGATCACCAGACGGGACCTTAAAAGAATTTGCCTTCAACAAAGCTGTAGCTCAATTGGTAAAACAATTAATAAGCATTGAAGATGTTTGTGTTATTTTTACTCATGACGATACACACGATGTCCCATTAAACGAACGGATTAAACTTGCCAATGGTTTGAAAGTAGACGGTTATATCTCTATACACGCGAACGCATTTGGAACTGACTGGAATGAGGTCCATGGAATCGAGACATTCACTTGTTTACATGCTCAAAAAATAACCAAAGACTTAGCAAAATCGGTTCAAAAAGCCCTGATTAAAGAGACCGGAAGGAAAGATCGAGGAGTTAAACAACGAGATTTTGCTGTCTTACGTGAAACAACGATGCCCGCTATCTTAGTGGAGTGTGGGTTTATGACCAATAAACAAGAAATGAAGTTATTAAGGAGTCTCATTTATCAAAAACAGTGTGCACAAGCAATTGCGCAGGGTGTCCTTCGATGGTTATTATAAAAAAATCCCCAAATCGATTTTACATCGATTCGGGGATTTTTCTATTCTGCAGTGATGTATCGAACTAGAACCGAACCAGTTTTAGCTTCCCCTTTAATATAAAGCGGAGTAGCCGTTGAATCGGCAATTTCTTTAGAGAAACGAATGCTTTTTTGCAAGAAATGTTCTTGCTCACTGATTTGAGTAACATCAGATAGGGCAACATCGATTTTCCCTAAATTCGAAGACACTTCACCTTTAATGGCAATGGTTGAAGGAACATAAATTTCAACAGCACCAGCGACTGCACTTCCCTCAATTTTACGTGCATTCTTATCACGTGTGGTCACTACGACATGGCCATTTACAGATTGACCTTCTATTTCTTTTAGATGCCCATCAATGTAAACACGGCCATTCATGGTTTCAGCATCAATTTTATTCCCTGTTGCTTCGTGTACATGAATGGTACCATTCGCTGTTTGAATCTCAGCCTCTTCAATATGGATATTTTTTAAATCAACTTTTCCGTTGGCCGTTTTGATTTTCAAACGATCCACTTCTATGTGTTTACCTGTAAATCCTCCGTTGAATAAACGGGTTGAAATGGATGAATAGGTTTGTTTAGGAACATATAGAACAACATTTACGTGCGTCGTTTTCATATCACTAAGAATACGGAGCTTGTTTTGATCAATAACAAAAATAAATTTCTCTAGAAATTCAGCTTTTGCTACTTCAATAGATTGGGACCGATAGACGCGTACATGGCACTCTGCCCGAACTTGACTATCTTGCGAAGGATATATTTCAATTTTCCCATTTGCCAAATCCACCGAGATGTCTTTAAAATCCATTAGTTCTTTTGAAAAGGTGTGGTGGAATTCTACTGGCTCACCAAACGGCATATCGAAATCAAATGATTTCATTTTACCAACCGCAGACTGCATGAAGTGCATAAAACGATCTCCGAATTGAGTAAAATCGCGTTTAATATCTTCCATAAAATCATCTGCTTGGGATGACGTTGACTTCTTCGTATGTTCTTCTGTGTTGGAGTTTGTAGAATGAGTGGTCTTTCCAGGCTCACGATTCGCATCCTGTTTCGGTTCATTTGGTTTTGCTACTCCATTTTCTAAAGCCTCGAGCAATACTAACGCTTCTTGAGCAGAAATAGATCCTCTTTCAACTAAGTCTAAAATGCGTTTTCGTTCTTGTTGCATGTTTAATGGCCTCCTTTTAACTACTCAGGTATTCCTTATACATACGGTTTGCAAACGAAAAAGATTCATTTTGTGGAAACTGCAACTTTTTTTGGTTTTTTCTTTGTTGCTTTTTCCAATTGATCATCCATCCGTTTCCGATCACGTTCCAACACAGGTTTTAAATAATGTCCCGTATAAGATTTTTTTACTTTAGCAATTTCCTCAGGAGTACCAACCGCTAAGATTGTTCCGCCTTTGTCCCCGCCTTCAGGTCCAAGGTCAATAATATAATCCGACGTTTTAATCACATCAAGATTATGTTCAATCACTAGCACAGTGTCACCATTTTCAACAAGTCGTTGTAATACGACGAGTAACCGTGCGATATCATGGGCATGTAAACCTGTTGTTGGTTCATCTAAGATGTAGAATGATTTTCCGTTCGAACGACGATGTAATTCAGAAGCAAGTTTAACTCGTTGTGCTTCTCCACCTGATAGAGTTGTTGCCGGTTGCCCAAGTTCCATATACCCAAGGCCTACATCTACGATAGTTTGCAGTTTTCTGCTGATTTTTGGAATATTTTCAAAAAACTTTAATCCATCTTCCACGGTCATTTTTAAAACATCTGCAATGTTTTCGCCTTTATAGCGTACTTCGAGCGTTTCGCGATTGTATCGCTTTCCGTGACAAATTTCGCAAGGTACATAAACATCGGGTAAGAAATGCATTTCTATTTTAATGATTCCGTCTCCACGACAGGCTTCACAACGCCCACCTTTTACATTAAAGCTAAAGCGTCCCTTTTGATAACCACGCACTTTCGCCTCATTGGTAGATGCGAAAACGTCTCGAATATCGTCAAAAACTCCGGTATAGGTTGCGGGATTTGATCTGGGTGTTCGTCCAATTGGCGATTGATCAATATCAATAACTTTTTCTAGTAACTCCACTCCTGTTACTTCTTTATGTTGTCCAGGCTTTGCCTTCGCACGATTCAATTTTTGTGCGAGTGACTTGTGTAAAATCTCATTTATTAATGTACTTTTACCTGAACCAGAGACCCCAGTAACTGAAGTGAAAATACCGAGGGGAATATCAACTGATATATTTTTTAAGTTATTTTCTGTTGCTCCTTTAATGGATATCATTCGACCATCTGGTTTTCGACGCTCCGTAGGAAGGGGAATGAATTTCTTTCCGCTTAAATACTGACCTGTTAATGATTTCTTGCTTTTCATAACTTGTTCCGGTGTTCCTGAAGCCACAATTTCCCCACCATGAACACCAGCACCAGGACCCACATCAATTAAATAATCAGCGGCCATCATCGTATCTTCATCATGTTCGACAACAATTAAGGTATTCCCTATATCCCGCATATTTTTCAATGTAGAAATGAGACGATCGTTATCACGTTGATGAAGTCCGATGGACGGTTCATCTAATATATACAAGACGCCAGTTAAACGGGAACCAATTTGAGTAGCTAATCGGATTCGCTGAGCCTCTCCACCAGATAAAGTACCTGCTGCACGACTCAAAGTTAAGTAATCTAGCCCTACATTAATGAGAAAACCTAAACGTTCTCGAATTTCTCTTAAAATTAGCCGTGCAATTTGCATATCTTTTTCTGATAAAACAAGCGTATCAAAGAATTGATCGGCTTCTTGAATCGAAAACTCAGTTACTTTACCTATATGAATAGAATCCACTTTTACTGCTAGTGTTTCAGGTTTTAAACGATACCCTTTACAAGTGGGACAGTCTTGTTGTGCCATATATTTTTCCATTTGGTCGCGTATATAATCAGATGATGTCTCACGATAGCGTCGCTCGATATTTGACATGACCCCTTCAAAGAAAATTTCATTATCACGAACTTGCCCAAAATCATTTTCATATCGGAAACGAATTTTATCCGTACCCGAGCCATGTAAAATTTTATCCATTTGTTCTTTTGGCAACTCGTCTACTGGTACGGTCATATCTATTTTATAATGTTTACAAACAGCTTCTAATAGTTGGGGGTAGTACTGTGAACTCGTTGGCTCCCATGGGGCAATTGCGCCATTTCGCAATGATTTTGACCAATCGGGAATGACTAGTTCTGGGTCGACCTCGAGTTTTGTTCCAAGGCCATCACATTCAGGGCAAGCACCGAACGGACTGTTAAATGAGAACATACGTGGTTCAAGTTCGCCTATTGAGAAACCACAGATAGGACAAGCATGATGCTCACTAAATAATATTTCTTCATGTTCCATTACATCAATAAGTACACGCCCCTCTGCAAGTCGCAGTGCGGATTCTAGTGAATCTGCTAACCTCGGAGCGATATCTTCTTTCATGACAATACGGTCAATTACAATTTCGATATCATGCTTTTTATTTTTATCCAAATTAATATCATCATCTAAATCCATTAAATCTCCGTTGACACGAACTCGGACATAGCCTTGCTTTTTCACGTCTTCCAACATTTTGACATGTGTGCCTTTTCGTCCTGAAACAATAGGTGCTAAAATTTGCATGCGTGTTTTTTCAGGAAATTCCATTAATCGATCAACCATTTGCTCAATTGTCTGTGAAGTAATTTCAATTCCATGATTTGGACAAATGGGTTTTCCTACTCGCGCATACAGCAATCGTAAATAATCGTATATTTCCGTTACCGTACCAACTGTCGAACGAGGGTTGCGGCTCGTCGTTTTTTGGTCAATGGATATCGCAGGTGATAAACCCTCTATCGAATCAACATCTGGCTTGTCCATTTGCCCTAAAAATTGACGGGCATAGGCAGACAATGACTCAACGTAACGTCTTTGCCCTTCCGCGTAAATCGTATCGAATGCTAGTGAGGATTTACCCGAACCGGATAAGCCTGTCATGACGACGAGTTTATCCCGGGGGATTGACAATGATACATTTTTTAAATTGTGTGCGCGTGCGCCTTGTATACGTATTTCTTGATTTCTCAAATCTTTTCATCCTTCCGCTTTTAACTCCAAAATGGTATCACGAAGCTGTGCAGCTCGTTCGAAATCGAGCGCTTTTGCTGCATCCTTCATTTCTTTTTCTAGCGTCAACAAAAGAGTTGCTTTTTCGTCTTTTGTTAGTTTTTTGCCTTTTGTTACTTTTTCCATATACGTTAGCGTTTCTTCTGCATCATGCGATGCACGAATTACATCACGTATTTTCTTTTGAATAGTTGTTGGTGTAATCCCATGTTTTTCATTATAAGCATGTTGAATCGTACGCCTTCTTTCTGTTTCACCAATTGCTTTCGTCATCGAATCTGTCATTCGATCAGCATACATAATCACATGTCCATTGGAATTACGAGCTGCCCGCCCAATTGTTTGAATAAGCGATCGCTCCGATCGAAGGAAGCCCTCCTTATCAGCATCCAAAATAGTGACAAGTGATACTTCTGGGATATCAAGACCTTCTCTTAGTAAGTTAATTCCTACAAGGACATCGTATACACCCATTCGAAGTTCTCGAATGATTTCGATTCGTTCGAGAGTCTTAATTTCCGAATGCAAATAATTCACCTTAATGCCAATTTCTTTTAAGTAATCTGTTAAGTCTTCCGACATTTTCTTCGTTAAAGTAGTAATTAATACACGCTCGTTACGTTCTGTGCGTTGTCTTATTTCATCTATTAAATCATCAATTTGTCCTTCTATTGGTCGAACTTCTAATGTTGGATCTAAAAGTCCAGTTGGGCGAATAATTTGCTCTACCATATCCGGTGTATGTTCCAATTCATATGGACCAGGAGTTGCGGAAACAAAAATAGCTTGATCCATATGTCCTTCAAATTCTTGGAACGTTAACGGTCGGTTATCCATAGCAGATGGTAATCGGAAACCATGATCCACCAATACTTTCTTCCGTGCTTGGTCACCATTGAACATCCCGCGTACTTGTGGCAAGGTTACATGACTTTCATCCACAATCAATAAGAAGTCATCTGGGAAGTAGTCCAACAAAGTATAGGGTGTTGCACCTGGTTCACGAAGTGTTAAATGTCTGGAGTAGTTTTCAATACCAGAACAAAAACCCATTTCCCGCATCATCTCTAAATCATACCGTGTTCGTTGTTCGAGACGTTGAGCTTCTAGTAACTTATCTTCTGCTCGCATGACTTTCAATTGTTCTTCTAACTCTATTTCAATATTTTCAATAGCTTTTACCATCTTCTCTTCACGAGTAACGAAATGGGAGTTTGGGAAAATAGCTACATGTTCCCGCTCGCCAATAATTTCCCCTGTTAATGCATCCACTTCACGGATACGATCCACTTCATCGCCGAAAAATTCAACACGAATACAACGCTCATCACGAGAAGCAGGGAAAATTTCAACTACGTCTCCACGAACACGGAACTTACCACGCACGAAATT
The DNA here is from genome assembly GCA_048976825.1 of Paenisporosarcina sp. Taxonomy (GTDB): domain Bacteria; phylum Bacillota; class Bacilli; order Bacillales_A; family Planococcaceae; genus Paenisporosarcina. The sequence goes on along the minus strand of JBHGUT010000027.1, from coordinate 89,720 downwards.
AACATCGTTGCGTTCATATTGAATATCTACTAACTTTCTTAATAATTGATTCCGTTCAATTTCCATCCCTTTTCGAAGAGATAAAACCATCTCTCGGTATTCTTCTGGATTCCCTAAACCATAAATACAGGAAACTGAGGCAACGATTAATACATCCTCACGTTCAAACAATGCGGAAGTTGCAGAGTGACGGAGTTTGTCTATTTCTTCATTAATACTCGAATCTTTTTCAATATACGTATCGGTTTGGGGTACATAAGCTTCAGGTTGATAGTAATCATAAAAACTAACGAAATATTCGACTGCATTATTTGGGAAAAACTCTTTAAATTCACTATATAACTGTCCTGCAAGTGTTTTATTGTGAGCCATTACCAGTGTCGGTCGTTTGATTTCCGTCACAACATTAGAAACTGTGAATGTTTTACCCGTCCCCGTTGCACCAAGTAATGTTTGATACTTTTTACCCTTTTGTATCCCTTCAACCAATTCTTGAATGGCTTGAGGCTGATCCCCGTCTGGTTGATAAGGAGCTTGTAAATCAAATGACTGTGCGATAACAATTCCTCCTGTTTCTAAAAAGTATTAAAACGCCACTTTTGCTAGACTCCAACAGATGATGTGAAGTGAAAAGATTCATCTGGCAACCTCTTGAAGATCCCAGAGCTGGCGTTTGATTTTTTTAGTGTAGTGCTCGCTTTAGCTTAACCTAGATACTCAAATCTTAATGGAGTAAATCCAAAGCATTTTCATAGGTGATTATTCATGTATTTAGCTTATCATATTCCCTTTTTTATTACGAACAAAAAGCGAACATATGTTTTTTAAAAACCGAACAAAAATCCGTCCTCTAAAAAGAACGGATTTATCACTAGGCTATAGGTTTAAAGTTTACACACTTTCTTGTTGTAACTCGTGAAGCTCATGAGAAAATACCACGAAAGCATTTTCATCTTTTTGATCAAGTGCACCATCAATTAACGTCAGTAAACGTTCTTTTCGTTGTTCACGATGTACATGATTTAAAAACAAATCCATATAAATATCGTTGAGCAACTTCTCCGCTTCACTAACAGTTTGACTCCGTCCCATCGCTTTCAGAAAGTCAGCATAAGAATAATATTTATCCATTGCATTCACCTCGGAGGCCTTTTTTCTATTATAGATAAAAAGTGTAGCTAGTTGCAAATGTTTTTTCAGAAAATTCGGTACCAATTATATTTTCTGATTTTTTTCAATTTCACATTAATGTATATTGCATAATTTCCAAATTTATCTATAATAGGGTTTGTAGTCTAAAAAAAGCTAAAAAAGGGATGTGAATATTTGAACACTCATTTGTCTGTTGCATCGAACTATCTTGTATCTTTTAACACAGTTGCTCTTGAACCTATTTGGATTGAGCATAAACTTTGTACACGCGTAACTGAAAATCATGCTGAATTTATTGTAAAAATGAAACCGATTAACATTATTAAAAAGTCTTTGCTTTTCTATGGTACTTCTTACAAACATGCCACGTTTTTTTCAAAAGAAGCAATTGGAAATCTTCATAAAATACCCATTATCGTTTCTCATGATTTTGGTCATCCGTTAATCATGATGCCTACTCTCTCACCAGATTCTGACGGAAATATTTGGATTTCTTTTTCATCTGTTGATTACTATTCACAGAACTCACTTGGTCATTGCTTAGTACACTTCACAAATACGAAAGTCATTCCCGTAAACGTTTCCTACTCCACGATGTGCAGACAGTTTGTTCTATGTCATTTCCTAACCAATCACTTTCAAAAAACCCGTCAACATATGCAACAGTCATACATACAACCACAAACAACCTATTTACAAAATCGTGTGAAGCCAAAACGCTAACATACCGACTCTAGAGTCCTTTTACTATAGAAAGGGCTTTTTTGCTTTTACTCAATTAATACGTTTCATCATAATTAAATAAACCCCAAGCAGTTCCTCCACACGATTACGTAGTCGCACATTTAAGTAGCGGCGGTGCTCTTCGTAGCCGCCATAAAAGAAGACATATTCGGTGAAGGTGTCATCGTGGTTTCCACGTATAACTTTCATGTTGTGTTGACGAAGATAGAGCCGCGTGTCTTTAAGCTCTTTTTGAGCTTCTTTCACTGCTTGATCAATTATATTTACGTAGGGCCTTTTCAATTTGAAGGGACCTTTTTCTACGCTTTCACGATCTCTTTCTAAGATGGTAAGGACCATGGGCAGGTAAATCATGTTTTCGAAGTAAGGTAAACTATCGGCTGGAATGAGTGGCATTTTTCTCGCCTCCTTTTAGAACGTTTGTTCGTTTTTTTAGTGTACCCTATTTCTCACGGATTACAAGTGGTAAATATTAATTATTTATTGTTAAAGGCTTGTCCTGTCTCACTTCAAGTCTACTTGGATGAGACTAGCCGAAAAGGTGAAATAGTGATTGACATACTTAAATTTCGTAATTTAATTAAAAAAACTGCCCTCCTAAGAAGGGCAGTTAAGTAATTTGATTGGACCACTGCATAGCTTTATTGTAATACGTGTGCAGATCGTCTTCTGGAATATTTAGTTCGTCCGTAAACTTAAGAATTTCAACCCATTTCAGTTGATCAAACGCCACGGTAAATTCGAGGTAAATGGACATTTCAGTTTCTTCAGACTTGGAAAGCGTTTGTATTACCTCAATAGATAACGGCAGATGCTGTATGATTTGGGAAAGAGGTCGTTGCAAAAGTGCTTCAATCATCGAAAACATGCCTACTAAAAAATACTCTGCTGAATTCGATTTTTTCTTATGTTTAGCTAACAATTCACAAAATTTCGCTCGGAATAAAGACGAAGCAAGCAATGCGTTGCCACCGTAACCGGTTTCTCCACGCATACTTTCGCGAAGAGCTAAAATATAAATCCATTGATGTAATTCAGTCAAGCCAAGGACGACAATAGCATGTTTTATAGAACGAACTTTATTCTTAGAAGAAGATGCATTAATGAGTTTCAAAAGTTTAAAAGACAACGCGACATCATGTTCAATTAAGTTTGCAATATGACTAATGTTGGCATTTTTTTCACTAATCATACGAATGATACGAAAATAGTGGGCTAAATTCGTCGGGATATCATTGCTATGAATAATTTGAGGTTTAGAGAAAAAATACCCTTGAAAAAATTGATAACCAGATTCTTTTGCCTGTTCAAACTCTTCACGTGTTTCTATCTTTTCTGCGAGCAACCGAATATGCGGAAAGTTTGTCTTAATCCATTTTTCATTAAATAGACGATTTTCAACAGACGTAGCAATAAAATCCACTTTAATAAAATCTATTAAACTAAAGAGTTCTTTATATTGAACAATATTGTTCGTTAAAACAAAATCATCAAGAGCCATTTTAAACCCTTGCCGTTTTAGTTGACGAAGTTTATCAATCAACACGGGTGTTATATTTACATTTTCTAAAATCTCAATAATGATATGTTTTGGATTAAATGTGTCAAAAATTGATTCAAACAGTAAGTTTTCAGTAAAATTAATAAAACATGGGCGACCATTTGAAAGCTCTTCTACCCCAATTGTAAGGAAAGAATTTATAAGGACCTCTGTAGTGGCAAAATCTCCATCAATATCTGGAAATATATTCATATCGCCATTGCGATAAAGCAACTCAAAAGCGAAAACTTTTTCTGTCCGATCGAATATAGGTTGACGTCCAATAAAAACTTCCATGTATTTGACCTCATTTACTGAAAATTTATAGGTAAAGTATACCAAGAACAGTTCCGTATGCCTATCCATTTTTCCTATTAATCTCGATAAATAACAGATGATTGATTTAAAAAGGGAATAGAAAAAATAGAAATGGCAAATATCTACTAAACAAGAAACAGCTCGACTAAAGAAATGAGAGAGAACTGATGGTCACCACGTGCATAAAGTGATATGTTTTGTATAAGTAAACTTTGGAAATTTTTAAACATTACAAGGGGGATTTCATCGTGGAGACTATTCGTTATGAACAAAATGGAAATCTAGCGATTATTACATTAAACCGACCTGAATCTATGAATGCTTTTAATTATGAAATGTTGCGAGAGCTCGGACAAGTTGCAGAATCAATTCGTATTAATCCAGACATCCGTGTAGTAATTTTTACAGGTGCTGGAGACAAAGCGTTTAGCGTTGGTGCTGATTTAAAAGAGCGTAAGACCTTAACAGAGCAGCAAGTAAAGCGTAACATTTATAAGATTGGCGAAGTCTTTTCAACAATTGAAAACTTACCCCAGCCAACGATTGCCATGATGAACGGTTATGCATTTGGCGGTGGAATGGAACTTGCCCTTGCATGTGACTTCCGAATTGGCACCGATGACATCGTCCTTGGATTAACAGAAACAAGCTTAGCCATTATTCCAGGTGCTGGTGGCACACAACGGTTACCACGACTCATTGGAGAAGCAAAAGCGATGGAACTAATTCTTACCGCTCGTCGTTTAAAAGCGGATGAAGCACATACATATGGCATCCTCACCAAAGTTGTATCACGAGGGAATTTGCTTGATGAGACAGGGAAATTCGCAGACATGATGTTAGCGAATGGACCAATCGCTTTACAACAAGCAAAATTTGCGATTAAGCATGGTATGAATGCCGACTTGCAAACTGGCCTAAACATTGAAAGAAAAGCCTATGAAATAACTATTCCAACCGAAGATCGCGTTGAAGCTTTAATCGCGTTCGGAGAGAAACGTAAACCAGTCTTCAAAGGAAAATAAGATGGTTTCAATTTTATGAGAAACAGAAACAAGAAGGAAATATCCCCATTTCATAATTGGGGTTATTTCCTTTTCAGTTCATACACACATCTTTTATTAACAAACATACATAATACTAAACTCTTTTTGTAAAAACTCATCAAGGCATGCCGTATAACCACCACTGTTTTATATGTAATGCCCCAAAGGTCGAATACATGACCGAATTTAAGACGTGAAGAAAAAAACTTTGGACCTAAATATTCTTCCTGTTTAATTTTAGGTGAAATCAAATCTAATAACTCTCGTTTCTTATAGGTTAAGGTATTCCCTGAGTCATTAATAATAAATTTATCTTCTTCTAGTTTTTCAATAAAAAGAACACCGCCTCCTTGTCCTGAAACAGGTTTCAAAATACCTTTCGGTTATAGATTAATAACGTCTAGTAATTCTTTATCATTCGTTAGTACAACTGTTGGAATGAGGTATTGTTTAAAATCCTTTCCATCTCAATTCTTGTAAGTTCATATTCCTTTCATCCTCATTTTAAATACTCATAGTAATTATTCATTACTAACATTTTTCACTGGAAATAATGATTCGACGATTTACTAATTTTGGACTGATACACTGAATGCCACATAAGCATTGTAAAGAAACAATCACAGTACTCTTCGTTTTTTTTAATCGAAAGGGACTGCATGTGGTATCTAAATAATTATCCTCTACATCAGTTGGGTGTAATAATGACAGGTGAATAGTCGTGGAAGATAGATATTCAATACGGAAAAAACATGTTCTAAATGAGGACTGTGAGGTTGGAGCAATTCCAAAGGCAGAAAAAGGTTCTAGAGAGTCTGTAGAATACAAAATAATTGGGATGGTTTCATGAAACACACCTTGAAACATGGGTAATTTTGCTTTGTTCTGAATTTCATAAATCGTTTTCAAAACAGATGTCACATCACAAACAAATTCATCTTCTTTCGTTTTACTTTGTTCTTCATTCATACATAATCACTCCATAATTATATTGGTTCAATATAAAAACTGATTTCCTTAGCTGCGACCTTAGCAAATTTGATTGCTTCTTCTTTATTATTTGAAGAAGACAATACATATCCATATCGATCACCCATGGATAGAGGCGGGTGTAGCAATTTCCCTTTTTTAGGTTTAATATAGACTTCCTCGATCCCCGGCAACTTAGAACAGCGGTTTTTACCTGTCACCTTGATTAATGTTCCTGTCGATTCACTGGTTATATAATGTGCATACACAAACCTGTTGTATTTTCTTTGGAGGTTAGGCTCTTGCCCTAAGAAAATTTTAATTGTTTCCTCCACTATATTAATTCCAAAGCCTACTTCAACTATTCGGTTCATTGCCCCTCCTGATATTCGCGGATTTATTTCAATTAATTTCCATTGTTCGTTAACCAATCTCATTTCTAAATGGCAGGCTCCGTTATTAAAATTAAATCTTTCCAATATCATGCTAATAGTTTCATGAATATTATTATAAAAAGCAGAATCAATATCCCCCAACAAACAATACCCAGTTACAATAAAACGTTCGAAAAACTTGATATCCTGTTCTATCACCGCAACGACATTAACTTTCCCATTGACCACACATACTTCAAACAAATATTGAGGACCATCTAAATATTCCTCTATCAATACCTCTCTATTTTGTTTTACCATTAACTTATTGATGGATTTTGTTAATTGCAGGCTGTCTTTGACTAATAACACATCCTTAGAACCAGCAGAAACAGGTTTTTTTACAATCAGAGGATATTTTCCTACCTGCTTATCAATAAACGTTTTCAAGGAATCCTCTTTTTCAAACTTTGCAAAATAAAGGGATACTGGAAGATCTTTTAAAAGTTCACGTGTTAAAATCTTATCTTCCATTTTCAATAAAGGGTCGGGAGATACAACGGTCACCCCTAGTTCTTTAGATAACTTTGCCGCTACATGTACAAAAGGATCAACAAAACTCAGTACAGCTTCTATTACTTTTCCTTGTTCTTGTATTTCATTTATACTTGACTTTAACAAACCAAAATTTGTTAAAGTCATAAGAATCATTTGATGGACATCTGGAAAATCAAGTCTATTTTCAAAGAAAAGATCACGATCAGTAAATAACACAGTAAAAAAACCAAGCTTTTCAGCAGCTTTTATTGCCTCCCTACTTGATCCGGATTTATTGCTGCCAATAAAGACGATTGTTTTCATAAAAAAAATTATCACCCTTTATTTTCTTTTGTTAGTCTCTTTAACAGTGTATTCAATAGAGACTTATTAACTTAGGTCAACTTCAATAACAAGGTATAAAAATTATTCTATTCACCTAGCAAGACCAGCCTTAAAAGTAGAGTAGTATTCTTTACTAAATGTAATTCAAATAAAAAAGAAGAAGCATCCCTGTAAGGATACTTCTTTCCAAATTTTTATTATTACTTCGTTACTTCCGCACGTTGAAGACGTAAAGCATTTAGTACCACTGATACTGAACTAAACGCCATTGCAGCTCCTGCTAGCCAAGGTGCTAAAAACCCTGCAGCCGCAATCGGTATACCTACTGAATTGTAAGCTAATGCCCAGAATAAGTTTTGTTTAATATTACGTACGGTTAATCGACTCATTTGAATCGCATCCACCACTCGCATTAAATCTCCTTGCATCAAAGTAATATCGGCAGTTTCCATCGCAATAGCTGTTCCTGTTCCCATGGCCATTCCAACATCCGCTGTTGCTAAAGCAGGTGCATCATTGAGTCCATCCCCAGCCATCGCTACTCGGCGACCATTTGCTTTTAATTTTGCTACCACATTTGCTTTTTCTGTTGGTAAAACACCCGCAAACACTTCATCAATTCCCACCTGTGCTGCAATTGCACGAGCCGTCCGCTCCTGGTCACCTGTTAACATAACCACGTGTAAACCTAGTTGTTTCATTTCTGATATAGCCGCTTCGGACGTTTCTTTTACCGTATCCGCAACTGCTATTAAGCCAGCATAATTACCATCGACAGCAATAAACATAACGGTTTTACCTTGAGACTCTAATTCACTTGCCTCTAACTCATTGAAGCGAATATTTGAATCATTGAGTAACTTTCTGGTTCCAATTAATAGTTTTGAACCATCCACTACTGCACGAATACCTTGCCCTGGAATAGCTTCAAACGATTCAACTGGAAGTTTTTCGTCATTGCCAAAAGCAGTGATTGCTGTGGCCACCGGATGTTCTGATTGACTTTCTGCAGTTGCAGCGAGCGAAACTATACGGTCATGTTCAAATCCTTCAGCTACCACAAATTCAGTTACTTTAGGACGTCCATTTGTAATTGTTCCCGTTTTGTCTAAAACAATCGTGTCAATGTGCTTGGTATTTTCCAGCGCTTCAGCCGTTTTAAACAAAACACCAAGTTCAGCAGATCGACCTGACCCAGCCATAATGGACGTAGGTGTCGCTAAACCAAGTGCACAAGGACAAGCGATTACTAACACCGCAACTGTACTTTCTAACGCATTAGCAAAATCTCCAGGTGAAACTAAGAAATACCACACAATAAAAGTAACAGCAGCGATCCCGACAACAATTGGAACAAAAATACTTGAAATTTTATCTGCTAATCTTTGTATAGGTGCTTTTGATCCCTGTGCTTCTTCCACTACACGGATGATATTGGATAGCACTGTATCTTTACCGATATTTTTAGCTTTCACACGCAGTGTTCCATTTGCATTTAGAGTAGCAGAATAAACAATGTCACCTGAAGCTTTATCGACTGGTAAGCTCTCTCCCGTTAACATCGATTCATCTACAGCAGAATTACCAGATATGACTTCTGCATCCACTGGAATAGATGAACCTGGTTTAATTAAAAGAACTTCTCCTACCCGCACTTCATCTATCGGAATTTCTATTGTTTCGCCATCTCTTACTACAAATGCTTTCTTCGGTTGAAGCTTCATTAGCTTTTGAATGGCATCAGAAGTACGTCCTTTTGCACGTGCTTCAAATAATTTCCCAAGAATGATTAGGGTAATTAATATCGCACTTGTTTCAAAATATAACCCAATACTATGGGTGCCCATATGCTCAAGGTTGGATAAAACAAGATACACACTATAAAAATAGGCAGCTGACGTTCCGAGAGCAACTAGTACATCCATGTTGGCACTCTTATTGCGTAATGCAAAATAAGCACCTTTATAAAAGGTCCATCCTATCCAAAACTGTACAGGTGTTGCAAGAGCCCATTGTACAAAAGGATTCATTAAGAATTCTGGTACATACATCCATGAGGTGAATGTGAAGTGAGATACCATTGTCCATAAGAGTGGCAAAGATAACAATGTGGAAAGTAGGAATAGACGCGTTTTCTTTTGAATTTCTACTTTCTTATGATCCATTTTTTCACTGTTTTGTTCATTTTTAAATTCTGCATTGTAACCAAGGGATTGTATTTTCTTTATAAAATCGTCTGGTGACAATAAACTTGAGTCAAACGAAACTTTGCCTGTTTCTAAAGCCAAATTAACTGTCGCATTTTCCACTCCCTCCATGCGATTCAGTCCTTTTTCAATCCTTGCCGAACATGCTGCACAAGTCATACCCATAATGTTTAAATCGATTTCCTCTTTCAATACATCATAGCCAAGTGTCTTAATTTTATCATGTAAAGAAGTTAGGTCCGTCTCCTCTTCATTGAACGTAACACTCGCTTTTTCAGTTGCAAAATTAACCGTTGCTCCTGAAACGCCATCTATTCGTTGTAAACCTTTTTCTATACGATTTGCACAGGCTGCACAGGTCATACCCGTAATTGGAATATCCATCTTTTTTTCAGTCATTGAATCTCACTCCTTACATACCGCGTAGGGGTATGCTTTGTTTAAAAAAATTACTGCGATTTACGCAGTAATTATGCACCAACAGTGTAACCTTGTTCTTCGATTGTATCTGTAATTTTTTGAACATCAACTTCATTATTAAATTCAACCTCTACTGTTCCTTTGTCTAGTTGAACTAGAACTTTCTCCACACCATTCATTGCTCCCACGCTATTTTCAATTGATTTTACACAGTGTCCGCAAGACATTCCTTGTACCTGTAAAGTAACTTGATTTGTCATTTAAAAATCCTCCTCTTATTTTTTCATTAATTTTTGAATCGTGACTAATAATTCATCGAGTACTTCTTCATCACCTTCTGCTAATCGATCCACTACACACCCTTTGAGATGTCCTTGTAAAAGCACTTTTGCTACACTATTTAAGGCAGCTTGAGTGGCAGATAGCTGGGTAATAATATCATCACAATAAACATCCTGATCCACCATACCTTTAATCCCTCGTATTTGACCTTCAATACGATTTAACCGATGAATTAAGTTTGTTTTGACAGCTTCTGGATGATGACTTTTTCTACATGATTCATCAGAGACCTTTGGAGTTAGCGGTAAAGCTTCCACTATTTCATCCATTTCTTCAGCCTCCCATCTTGATTTATTTTTAGTATACAATACCCTTAGGGGGTACGCAAAGATTGTTGATTGTTTTTTTTGGCCTATTTAATGCAAATTTTATAAAGCAGGAAAGCTATTCCTTTAAGAAATAAGTTCTTTTGGGATAAAAATTCATTTTGCGGAAAGTTCACTCTCTGTAACCCATTTATGATTGGTTACTTTTTCTCCATCGTTAGTCGGCATGTAATCAATCATATAGACAGTTGTTTTTTCAGCAGAATCAATTTCTGCTGTTGCACCTTGCATTCCTTCCATATGGTCTGCATCCAACGTAATTTCCGTTCCAGGTTCCAAAGTCTCGTCATTAGTTCCTTTTAATTCCTCATGAATAACCCATTTATGATTTGCCACTCTCTCTCCACCTGTTGTCGGAGTATACGAAACTGTATATGCCGTAGTATTAAAGGCACCTACAATCGTCGCTTTTGCACCATTCATGCCTTCCATGTGATCTGCTTCTATTATCACTTGGCTTCCCACTTTAAAGGTTGGATTTTCTTCAACTTTTAAACCTTCTGGAACTTCACCTGAACCAGCATGGTTCATGTCCATGCTTTCTTCAGAATTTGTATTAGAGTCCATGTCCATATTTTCATGATTTACTTCCTCTTTATCAGCGCCACATGCTGATAACACAAACATTGCGACCAATGAATAAATTCCCATTTGTATTTTCTTTTTCATTTAAATTTCTCCTTTAAATTTAATAAACTGATGAGAACATCAGAATTTTTGCCTTTTATCTATACAACACATTAATATGTTAAATAGATTATATTATACCCCTATATGGTATGTAAAGTGCAAAGAAAAAAGCCATTCCACAACTAAGTGGAATGACCAAATCATCAAGTTATTCTGCTAATCCTTGCTCTAAGTCTTCAAGTAAATCTTCTACGTCTTCAATACCGACAGAGATACGTACCAATCCATCCAAAATCCCAAGTTCTTGGCGACGATCGGCAGGAATGGATGCATGCGTCATTTGTGCAGGAACGGATATTAAGCTTTCGACTGCCCCTAAACTTTCCGCTAACGTAAAATAACGTAATTTCTTTATTAATTGTGCCGCTTTCTCAGTGCTTCCGACATCAAACGAGATCATACCACCAAATCCGGTAGTTTGTTGTTTCATAATATCATGTCCTGCATGAGTTTCTAAACCTGGGTAATAAACTTTCCCCACTGCTTCATGTCCCACCAAAAATTCAGCAATCCGTTTTGCATTCGCATTTGTCTCTTCCATACGAATACCAAGTGTTTTTAATCCACGAATAAGTAACCATGAATCTTGTGGTCCTAAAATGGCGCCAATTGAATTTTGAACGAAGTGCAAGTCTTTTGCTAGTTCTTCTGTCGCCACAACTACCAATCCTGCAACAACATCACTATGACCACCGATGTATTTTGTGGCACTGTGTAAAACAATATCTGCACCCAATGAAAGAGGCTGTTGCAAGTAAGGCGTCATAAATGTGTTATCAACAATTGTTAATAACCCTTTAGATTTAGCTAGTTTCGCAATCTCAGCTATATTTGTCACTTTCAATAAAGGATTGGTTGGTGTTTCTAAGAATACTGCTTTCGTATTTTCTTGAATAGCCGCTTCAAATTCAACTAAATTTGCAGAGTCAACTAAAGTGGATTCAATGCCAAAACGGTTTAAGACTTTTGTCATTACACGGTATGTACCTCCGTATACATCATCTGTCATAACAATATGATCACCTGAATTGAACAACATCATTACTGAACTAATCGCAGCCATACCTGATCCAAAAGCAAACCCTGCATGTCCGCCCTCCAAATCACTGATTAAAACTTCAAGTGCATGTCGAGTGGGATTTCCTGTACGTGAATATTCATATCCACGGAAATCGCCTACTGCATCTTGCTTATACGTACTCACTTGGTAGATTGGTGTAGAAACAGCTCCAGTTGTTTCATCTCCAACAATCCCAGCGTGAATCAATTTTGTTTTTGGTCTCATCCTAATCTTCCTCCTTTAATAACTCATACACATTCTGACTTAAGTAACGCTCACTTGAGTCAGCAAAAATGGTCACGATATGACTCCCGGGTTTTGCAACTTTCGCTTCTTCCAAAGAGGCAAATAATGCAGCTCCTGATGAACTTCCAACTAAAAGCCCTTCTTCTTTAGACAACTGTCTCAACTTGTCAAAAGCATCTTGATCCGTCACAGTATGAATGGCATTAAAATATGCTTTTTCCATATAGCCAGGTAAAAATTCCATGCCTATTCCTTCTGTATAATGAGAACCTGGTTCTCCACCATTAAGAATCGAGCCTTCAGGTTCAACAATGACCGTCTTAATATCTGCATTTTGGCTTTTTAAATACTTGGCGGTTCCCATAAATGTTCCACCTGAACCAGCACCTGCTACAAAGACGTCAATCTTACCGTCTAAATCGCGCCAAAGTTCAGGACCTAAGGTTTTTACATATGTTTCTGGGTTGGCTGGATTTGAAAATTGAGAGGGTGAGAAAGCACCTGGAATTTTTTGAACAAGTTCCTCTGCTTTGGCAATCGCGCCTTTCATTCCAAGTTCAGTTGGTGTATTCACAATTTCCGCACCCAGTGCACGCATCAATGTTTGCTTTTCCAAACTGAACTTTTGTGGCACAACAAACTTTACCGTGTATCCCTTGCCAACAGCTGCTAACGCTAATCCAATACCCGTATTCCCAGCGGTTGGCTCAATTATTGTTCCGCCTGGCTGCAATTGACCAGATTCTTCAGCATCCCGAAGCAAAGACAATCCTAAACGATCCTTTACACTTCCGCCTGGATTCATGAATTCAAGCTTTGCGAAAATACGGCAATGATTTGGAATTTCGATATTTTTCAATTCAACTACAGGCGTGTTGCCTATTAGTTCGTGCACACTCCCATAGACATTCATTATGCTTCCTCCGCAAATACCGTACGCCACTCGTCTTTCTTCGATAACATCTCACGCGCGATTTCTTTTGCGCCTTCTAAGCTATGGTTGGCAGCCCATCCGCACTGTACTTCATTACAAGCTGGAACTTCTGTTGCTTGCAATACATCTTCCAGTGTTTTTTCTAAAATCGTTAAGATTTCTTCGTAGTTGTCATGGTTGATAACGGCTAAATAAAAACCGGTTTGGCACCCCATTGGACTCATATCAACGACTTGATCTGTATGGTTTCGAATATTTTCAGCCATCAAATGCTCAATTGAATGAAGTCCCGCCATTTCCATATGTGCTTTATTCGGTTGTGTAAAACGAATATCATATTTTAATATTTCATCACCATTTGCACCTAATTTTCTTCCAGCTAAACGCACGTAGGGTGCAAGAACTTTCGTATGATCTAAGTTAAAACTTTCTACATTCATTTGCTTCATTTAAAACACTCCTTAGTTTTTAGTAGCATCCATTAACCATACATAATCATTCATCTGTGTGAAATGAACAGTAAATCCTGCATCTGTAAATGCTTTTTCTAATATGGGTATTGTCGTGTAGTATTCTCTTTCTAAATCGTCGGCTACGTTGTTAAATCCGCGAGCACGTTCTTTATCAATTTGCTCTCTTTTTGCTTGTTCCGTAATAAAGACAGTATCCGCAAATACGACTTTTCCATCCTTCGATAACAGATTAGCATATTTACGTAGTGCTTTTCCTTTTTCAACGTCTGTAAGATGATGAAAAACATAGGTGCTAACAATTGTATCTATATTATATTCAACATCAAAAGCTAATAAATCTCCATCTATTAAGGAAATTTCCGGAAAACGTTCGGATGTAACACGGCGCATTGCATCATTTGGTTCAATTCCGATAACATTGTACCCTGCTTCTAGTAATTTCTCGGTTAAGTTCCCAGTTCCTGTACCAAATTCAACTACTGTTCCAAAAGATTTATGTGTAACGGCTAATAAAATATCTTCATATTTATCAAAGACATCACGGTACTCAGGATCCTGTCCCGATACCGATGCATCATAAGAATCTACCCATTCATCAAAAATTTCTACGAATTCACGTCCCATTGCAAATTCTCCTTTTTAATAATATATTATTCCAACCTGTTTACTCGGCATTGGGATAACAGTACTATTTATAACATAAATCATCTTTTTTTTCTATTTATAAACCCTGCTAGAATCGAAGGGAAAAAAAACCCTTTTCGAATTTTCGAAAGGGGTACCGTTATAAGGTGAATTAATTATATTTCTCAGGAAATAATGTATTACAAATACTTTTCAAACCACCCTGTTATTTGCTCCAAACGTGTATATCTTAAATTCGGATAACCATTACGTGATAGGTTGTGATCTGCTTCTGGGAACCGTACAAAACCAGTAACTTTATTCATATGTTTTAGCGTGATGTACAGTTGCTCTGCTTGTTCAATCGGGCAACGGAAATCCTTTTCACTATGTAAAATCAGTAGTGGTGTCTCGATATCTTTTGCGTATTTTAGCGGTGAGAAGTTCCACAATTTTCCGACGTCCGTCATATCCGCTCCGTGTTGCCATTCATTAAAATAATAGCCAATATCGGAAACGCCAAAGAAACTAATCCAGTTCGAAATGGAACGCTGTGTAACGGCAGCTTTAAAACGATTCGTATGGCCGACAATCCAGTTTGTCATGAAGCCGCCGTAGCTTCCACCGGTGACACCAAGACGACTTTCATCGATCCAGCTATTCTCAGCTAATACGGCGTCTAAGCCCTTCATAATATCTTCATAATCTCCTCCACCGTAATCTCCTCTTACAGCATCGACAAACTCTTGACTATATCCATGACTACCACGAGGATTTACATAAAGGACACCATAACCTTGTGCAGCTAATAACTGAAGTTCATGGAAAAATGTATTCGCATATAACGCATGAGGTCCGCCATGAATTTCCACGATTAATGGATACTTTTCGCCTTCAACATAGTCTGCAGGCTTCATTAACCATCCGTGAACGTCCCATTCCTTATCGCCTTTGTAAACGATAGCTTCTGCTGGCACTAGTTCAACTTCATTTTCGAATGAATGATTAAAAGATGTTAATGTTTGTCTTTCTCCGGTTGCAATTGTGTGAAGGTAGAGCTCACCAATTTTAGTAGGGTTGGAAACAGTAACGAGAGCAAACCCTCCCGTTTTCGCTACGTCATAGCCATAAACATGTTCATCTTCACCAGTCGCAGGATACATTTCACCTTCTAAAGAAGCTACATACAAACGAACATCACCCATTGTTGAAACTTGAAAATATAAGTGATTATCCTTCGTCCATATTACTGGTGGAGCACCAGGTCCTTGTTGATGATCTGCAACGACATAATCTCCTACCGGTGCATCTAAGCCTTCCGTTAACATTTCACGAGTACCTGACTCAATGTCGTACACATAGAGTTCAGAATGTGTCGCATTCTTGTATGCGGCTTCACTTCCAACAAACGCTAGTTTCTGGTCATCAAATGAAAATGCAGCTCCTCCGAAGTATCCATCTTCTTCCATAATTGTTGTTTCTTTTTTCGATTCAACATCAACCAAGTACAACGATTGACGGAATTCGAAATCTTGGTTTTCGGAACGATTCACATTGATGACGATTTTAGTTCCATCATGAGATAACGCCTGTAAACCATAAAAATGATTTCCTTGAGTAAATTGTGTGACTTCTTCAGACTCAAGGTCTAGTAATCCAATATGTTTAAAACTATCTTGGGGAAGTAAGCCTACTCCGTCCATTTTGTACTTCATCTTATCAACAACATATGCTTCAGGTTTTTTCTTCTCCTCTTTATCTGGTTCATCCGTAAATTTCTTTCCTTCTTTTACAGAAGCAGAAAACCAAATTTTCTTTCCACAAGGAGACCACTGAAAGCTACTGACCCCTTTTTCAAATGAAGTAACTTTCTTTGCCTCTCCACCTTTGGTGGATAAGATATATAGTTGGTTCTTATCATCTCGCGTTGACAAGAATGCAAGCTTTGTTCCATCCGAGGAATATAAAGGACTCGAATTTTTTTCTTTTCCATGTGTCCATTGCGTAATTTCTTTGGAGTCTAAGTCCACATGCCACAGATTCGCTTGATATGTATTCTCTTTGTCATCTATCTTTGTGTGCACAAAAACCGCTTCTTTTTGATTAGGTGCTAGCGTTGGTTGTGTAACCGAAACTAGTTTACTTAAATCTTCAATCGTCATCCTTCTTTTAGCCAAAATAATTCCTCCTCTTGATCTCATAACATCTATTTCGACAATCGTAAGAGTTTTCCTTTTATTTTTAGAACAAAATACCTGTCGATATTAATATTAAATGAAGTAATTTTTTATTTCCGAAATTTAACGGAAGTTATTTTGATAAAAACATGAAAGTGATTGTTTTCCTTTAAAAAGGGTAATGACTAGAAAATACAGAACGGGAGGTTATTAGATGGGATCTTTTGAATTACCTCAATATCCGAAATCCTATTGGAGAGAACTCCGTAGTATTTCTTCGTTTAACCCTGGGAATAAAAATATGTCGACAGATGTACTAATTGTAGGTGCCGGTATTGCAGGTATTACAGCCGCTTATTTATTAGCAAAAGAAGGCGTCCAAGTGAAGGTTATTGAAGGAAGTAAAATTGCAAGTGGAACAACAGGATTCACTACTGCCAAAGTAACTGCTCAGCATGGACCTATTTATCATCAATTGATTAAAACATTCGATGAAGAAAAAGCAAAATTGTATTTTGAAGCCAATCAAAACGCAATAGAACAAGTAAGAAAATTAGTAAAGTCATTATCCATCGACTGTGATTTAGAAGAACGTCAGGCTGTTATCTATGCTGAAACTGAAGAAGGTAAGAGTGTTTTACATGCTGAAAAAGAGGCTTATGATAAGTTAGACATTCCAGGAGATTTATCAAGCGCGATTCCTACACTACCTTTTCCCGTTGAAGAAACTCTCTCCATGTTAAATCAAGCACAATTCCATCCCGTCAAATACGTTTCTGCTTTAGTTAAGGAAGCCCAAAAACTTGGTGTAACTTTTCATGAAGATACGCGCGCAATGAAGATTAAAAATGGGGACCAAATCACTGTAGAATTAAGAGACGATCTTGAAATTAAAGCAAACAAAGTACTCGTGACTAGCCACTTTCCATTTAATGATGAGGATGGGCTATATTTCACAAGACTCGCTCCAAAGAGGTCATATGCGGTTTGTGCAAAAGTATCGGACATAAAGTTAGACGGTATGTATATCAATGTGGAAAAACCCACCCGCTCCATTCGCTCAGTTGAAGGACCTAATGGCGAGCAGTATATATTAGTTGGAGGCGAGGGACATAAAGTTGGACAACATGCAGACAAAACAAATGAGTATTATCAAACATTAGCCAATTTTGCGAAGCAGCATTACCCTGTAGAGTCCATTGATTATCATTGGTCTGCACAAGATTATGCAACTCTCGACCAAATTCCATATGTCGGTCAAACAATGACCGGAATGCCAAATGTATTTGTTGCAACTGGTTTTGATAAGTGGGGTATGACCAACGGAACAAATGCAGGTTTTCTACTAACTGATTTATGCCAAGGTCGCGAAAATCCATATGAGGAATTATTTACACCGACTCGTTCGAAAATGAAAGCAGAAGATGCGAAGAATTTCCTTAAAGAAAATGCAAACGTGGCAAAAGAATTAATAACAGGTAAATTTGACCGTCCCTCTGAGTCAATTGACGATTTAAAAGAAGATGAAGGGAAAATTGTTATGATAGGCAACCATAAAACGGGTGCTTACAAAGATCAAAAAGGTAAACTTCACTTAGTCAAACCCACCTGTACGCATATGGGATGCGATGTAAACTGGAACGACGAAGAACGCTCTTGGGATTGCCCATGTCACGGGTCGCGTTACTCCTATACAGGCAGGGTGTTGGAAGGTCCTGCGGTTGAGCCGTTACAACAAAGAGCTCTCAACGGGGACACAGTATAGAAATAAAGAGGTATCCATTAATATTTAGGGATACCTCTTTTCCTTTTCATAAAAAAAAGGATGGGCAGTCCCCATCCTAAAGATGATTTTACTGATTTGACGTTAAAAATGAATCACATCAAGAAAGATGTACTTTTTTACAACATGAACATATTGTCCGAGAACTGGCAGAAAGGAAAATGTTGCGTATACCATGACCATTATAAAAAATGTAATGGCTACTACATGGATGAGTTTAGGCAAACCATCATTTTTCGGGATTACCAGCATCCCAATCGCAATGTGGAATAACACTAAAGCAGTTATGACCATGATTCCCCCACCTTCAAAAATAAACGAAATTCATATTCATGTCGTAAATATCGTTGACTACTTCATATTACTCGATAAAATACGACAAAATTCGCTAAAAAGTTGGGAATGTTTTCACATTTGAGGGGTAGAAATTGCAGGTCAACTTAAAAAAATTTCCTAGATAAACTATTATTTGATATAAATCAGTCTTATAGTAAGCTTAATGATAACGAAATTAGATATAAATAAGGAGCACCACTCATGAAAAACTTGGGTCATATGATTAAATTAGAGCGAGTAAAACGGAATATGAAACAAATTACGCTGGCTAAAGGCATATGCACGCCCTCCTATCTCAGTAAAATTGAAAACAATTCCGTTGACCCAAGCCAAGAAGTGGTTAATCTTCTACTTGCCCGTTTGGAATTAAAGATTTCACAAGATAAAAATTTAGATGATGAAAGTTATTTAGCCTACATACGAAATATTTACTTTGAAGCAGTGATGAATAAAGACCGGAAGCTCACTCTAGCAAAACTAGAAGAGATTCAAGCAAAGCAATACTTGTTTAGTGAGATGTCGAACTATTACACGTATCAACTTATGATCTTTCGACTCTCGTTAATCGTTTATGATTTAAAACGCGATGGAGGCGATATGGTCATAGCTTTATCGGAAATGTCACCTAATTTTAACGATTATCAATCTTTTTTATTTCATGCCAATGTTGGAATGTCCTATTCACTCAAAACTGATTATGCAGCTTCACTAGATGCTCTTGAGGTGGCAAATGAATATTTTAAAAAAATCTCGATAGATAAGTGGGAAGAAGCTGACTTTTATTATCTTTTGGCTCATGTTTACTTTGTTCATCAAAGATGGGTTATTTCTGTTGAGTACATTCAAAAAGCGCTCGAATTTTTCAAAAATGGTTTTTACAATACTCGCGTAGTTGAATGTTATTTAATCTTGTCGGGTGCCCAAGACAGGTCTCACAAAACAGACGAAGCAGTCAAGAATTTATTATTGGCTCAAAAAATAGCCACTCAACTCAATCTATCTGAACACATACATGTAATTACTCACAATTTAGGCACATTCAGTTCTACGAAAGAAGAACATGAAAAGGCAATTGCGTATTTTAAAGAAAGCTTTGAACTCAAAACTGACAACACCCAAAAGATCTATCCTATTTTTTCGTTAATAAGAGAGTATTCTAAACTTGGACAAGCAGACGAAGTCGTGAAATGGGCTTCATTAGGATTGGAATATATACAGTCTGATGAAACCTTTTCATTAAATAACTATTATCATCATTTTAAAGTCTATCAATCACGTAATTCTGGTTTAAAGGATTTTGAAAAAATCTCGATTAATGCGATTCATTTTTTTAAAGATGTAAAAGATTATAGATTCGCTCAAAAGTATTCCCTTTTTTTAGCTGAATATTATAACGAGAACGCAAAATATAAAAATGCAGCTAAATACTATGCCCTATCAAATGAATTTATGTTCAAAAAACAAAAAGTGGACTTTTGGGAAGATTTATAAAGCCGAAAGGAGTTTCAGCTATGGCAACCTATGGACACGTCATTAAATTTGAACGAATAAGACAGAATATCAAACAAGTGCATTTAGCTAAAGATATTTGCACGCCTGCTTATTTAAGTAAAATTGAAAACAACTACGTTGTTCCTAGTAATGAATTACTTGGAAAGTTGTTTAAGAGATTAGAAATTCCCTCTTCCACTTCCTCCATATCAGAGGAAGATTATTTTAAACATGTACAAGAAATTTATTTTGAAGCACTAAGGAAGAAAGACAGTGTTTCAATTGCGATCAAACTACTTGAAATTCTCAATGACCATTTTGTTTTCTCAAATCCTAATTATTTTTATTCTTATTTGCTTATGATACTAAGGTTAAAAATGATATCCCATAATATTGGATACGATACAAAGGTTTATATAATAGCAATTTCTCGTTTGTCTGTAAACTTCGATACTTATCAATTGTTTATTTTTAAATCCTGCTTAGGCTATTTTCATTACTCTAAGAATGAATTTGCTTTAGCCTTAGAATCTTTTGAAAGTGCTTTAAAATTTCATAGTAAAATTGAAATAAAAGAATGGGAAATAGCCGATTTTTTTATATTTTAGGTCTTTCATATTTAAGAAATCAAAAATTCTTAGCAGCCCTCGATTATACTTCAAAAGCTTTATTTTATTACAATCGAGAGTTTATATATTTCCGGGCAATAGAGTGTCATATAAATATTGCAGTTAGTTATAAGAATTCCTTGAAGTTCAGTCTTGCATTTGAAAATCTTCTTTTAGCCGAGAAAGTTTCCTATCAAGTAAATAATATTCAGAACTTATCCATTATTTATATAAATTTAGCAAATCTATACGCCGAAACATATAACAGCGAACAAGCCATTATCTACTACAAAAAAAGTATGAATATCGCACATGACTCTCGAGTAAAGCTTACGAGCATTTATTGTATTGCACTAGAAAACTCTAAGATTAATAATTTGCAGGAAGTTTTAAAGTGGGTTACTTTAGGTTTGAAAATGTATGAAAAAAAACCAGAAGTAGCTTTAAAAGGTTTATATCACCATTTTAAATGTCTTTTAGCAAAAAACTCTTCAGACGAAGATTTCGTAGATATTATCAACTATTCTATAACTCATTTCGTTGAAGAAAAAGATTACCGTCATGCATATAGATATTCATTTCTTTTGGCTAATTACTACAAAGATCATAAAAAGTATAAAAAAGCCGCTACCTATTTTTCTTTAGCTAATGGATATTTAGAAAAAAAAGAGAAGCGTAAGTACGTTGAAGATATATAATAGATTTTTATACACTTTAAGGGGTTAAAGCAATGGGCACATATGGACACATCATTAAATTCGAACGAATAAGGCAGAATATCAAACAGTTACAGTTAGCTAAAGATATCTGTACCCCTGCTTATTTAAGTAAAATTGAAAGTAACTCTATTGTTCCAAGTGAGGAAGTACGAAAGAAGCTATTTGAGCGTTTAGAGATTAATCCAACCATTTCCACCATCTCAGAGGAAGAGTATTTTCAATATGTGAGAGTAATCTATTCTGAAGCGATTATGCAAAAAGACAGGGTAAATATTGAGATTCAGCTAAACAAAATTCTACAAGATTACTTTGTTTTCTATGATTCTGATAAATACTTAACGTACCTGCTTCTGGTATTAAGACTTAAAATGCTGACCAATAATAAAAAATATGATACTAATACTTTCATAATGTTGGTATCTCGGTTCTCTGGAGATTTTAATACATACCAATTATTTCTTTTCTACTCTTGCCTTGCTTATTTTCATTATTACAACAAAGAGCTTGATTTATCATTAGAAGCTATTGAAAAAGCGTTAATCTACCATGATTTGATTACGGTACCAGAGCACGAAACGGCTGATTTTTATTATGGATTAGGCACAATATATTTACAAAACCAAAAGCTTATGGCATCACTCGAATACAATGACAAAGCACTGTCATATTTTAATAAAGAATTCTTATTTTTCCGCGCAATAGAATCTAACATCATAAAGGCTGTCGCTTATAAACGTTCTGGAAATATAGATCAAGCTTATGAAAACCTCTTACTTGCTGAGAAAATTTCTCTACACCATAATTCTTTGGAAAACCTATCTATGATTTACTTAAATATCGCTTCCATTCATAACTTGAAAAAAAATTTTCAACTATCACTTGAATTCTATCAAAAAAGTATTCAAGTCGGTCACGATTTCAAATCAAAACTCATTAGTATTTATAGTATTGTCCTTGAAAACTCTACAATTAAAGATTTTGAAGAAGTATTAAAGTGGAGTAATTATGGAATTACATTATATGAAGAAAATCCCTTAGAGGAAATGAAAGGTATGTTCTATCACTTTAAATGTCATATTTCCAAAAATTCAGGTTTTGAAAATTTCGAATCCACTGTGAGTGAAACAATTCATCATTTTGTGACAACACAAGATTATCGAAATGCTAACAAATACGCCCTTCTTTTGGCTAACTACTTTCATAATGAAAGAAAATATAAAAAAGCAACGACTTATTTTTCGTTAGCAAACAAATATTTAGCTAAAAAAGAAAATCGTAAATATATAGAGGATATATGAATTGAAACTATTACTTATTCGATACTTATCAAAATTAAAAGCCTGTAACTCTCTTTTGAAAGAAGAAGTTACAGACTTTTTTATGTCAAAAACGCTTGGCGGAGCGTTATTGATCAAATTATATTATGAAGCACTCGTGTATTTCAAACATCCTTGTTGATAGTCAATAGAATAACTATCAATTTTCATTGAGGAACATAATGCGCCTTCTATAGATGTTTTTTTTACTTTTCGCTTATCGACTTTCTTAACTATAAATCCTTCTTCTTCAATTTCCACAGTAAGGACATTACCGATTTCCATGTTTTTTGATAAAACCTCTAATGGAACGACAAGCACATTAGATTCAGAGGGATATTGCAAGAGTACCGCTAATCCTTCTTCAAAGCGATCTAACATGTACAAATTACTTGAATTCATTCTTAACAGCCCCTTATTAAAATATTAATGGTATAAATAGATTTAATTTACTTAAATAGTTACAATATAATCATAATTCGATAAGATAGAAGAAGATAGCATAATGAGTTGGGAAACTTTTTAAAAAAAATGACGTTTTTCTATGTAAAATGGAACTATGTTTCCCAATTTTAAATAGTAGATATTACTCAAATACTCGTGTAGTCTTAAAGGTGGATGGGGAGACGAATGAATAATATTGGTTTACTAATCAAAATGTCTCGCATACAACAGAATATGAAACAAATAACCTTGGCTAAAGGTATCTGTTCTACATCTTATTTAAGTAAGATTGAAAACAACCAAACAGTTCCAAGTGATGATGTACTTCAATTGCTATTAAATCGGTTAAATTTAGACTTCCAAGATTTATCCACTGAAGAAGAAGGTAAATTTCTTTTGAGTTTGTTCTCTCTCTATAAAGAAGCAATCATTGAAAGAAATAGAAACGTAGTTGAAGAAGGTTTATTAAAATTCTCTGATAAACAGCTTTTATTTAAAGAGTCAAAAAATTTTTATACTTATAATCTATTATTGTTACGACTTCACCTTATTCATGATCCTTCTAGTACAATTTGTATTTCATTAAAGAATGTATTAGTGCAAATGGAGAATGATTTTGGAATTCGTCAAAAATTTATATTCCATTTAAACTGTGGTATTTTTGATTATATTCAAAAAGATTACATACAAGCTCTATCTTCATTTGAAAAGTCTTTGAAACTCATTTCAGAATTCCACTTAGAAGAATGGGAATTAGCTGACTTTTATAATGCAATTAGTTTAAGTTATTTAGCAGAAGGCCAGATACTAAACACTATTGAGTACGCTTCAAAGTCATTATCACTTTATCGGAATAATTTGTTATTTAAAAGAGCTTTTGACTGCTATATTGTATTAGGAATAGCATTTAAGAGAAATCTCAATTTCAAGAATGCTGAAGAAAATTTTTTACTTGCAAAAAAAATTGTGCTTGATTTAAACTTGCATCATCATAATGGAATAATTAATTACAACCTTGGTTCATTGGCAGCCATTCAAGGGGACTCTAATAAAGCGATTCAATACTTTGAAGAAAGCTTAAATAATTTTGAAGATGAAGAGGATTT
Source organism: Paenisporosarcina sp. (assembly GCA_048976825.1). Taxonomy (GTDB): domain Bacteria; phylum Bacillota; class Bacilli; order Bacillales_A; family Planococcaceae; genus Paenisporosarcina. Next base: position 65,393 of record JBHGUT010000027.1, on the reverse strand, counting down.
TTTAACTACAATTTTTTCAATAGTTCAAGAATACTCGAAACATAACAATGTCAAGAAAGTTGAAGAGTGGTGTCAGAAGGGTTTAGTATTTTTATCGAGTAAAGAGTCTCCATTCTCGTTTCACTTTAATGTGTATTTGATCCTTCACAACATTAACCTGGACTTTGAAGATTATTTAATTAAAGCAATTAATTATTTTGAACAAAAAAGTGATTATCATCATGCTCATAAATATTCAATTTTACTTGGTAATAAATATTCCGACATTAGAAAATACAAAAATGCCACTACTTTATTACAAAAAGCAAATTGCTTTTTATATAAAATCAAAACATTAAATTATTGGGAGGATTTATAATGATTAAAAAACTGGTATTATTATCTCTTACACTTACATTGGTATTTGGATTTATTAAACCTCTAAATACACATGCCTTAGAAGTAACTCCTAAAATCACGAGCATTCAACCCATTAACTTTGTGTCTTTAAGCGAATAATAAAAAGCAGAAACACAGGTTAAATGCCAGTGTTTCTGTTTTTTTATTTCTTGCCACACAATCCGCTTATGGTTGAAGGGCCCGCTATCAATAATTACTGTAGATGAGAAAACAACATTGAAAAAGCAAAAATGGCATTAGAGAAGAAATGTAATTAATTAGCCATTCCATAATTACGGAATAGTTTTTTATTACTCAATTTGATTAGCCCTACTCAACTTAAAAAAAACAAAAATACCAGACACTTACTAGAGTGTCTGGTATAACTTTATTTATTTTACTAAAGCCTGATCTTTTAATGAACGGCGTAATATTTTTCCAGTTGTGTTTTTAGGCAATTCTTCTAAAAACTCAAATTGTCTAGGAATCTTGTATTTTGCTAAATGTTCCGCACAGTATGCATGTAAATCTTCACGAGTTACACTTGCATCTTTAACCACTACATAAGCATGGACTGCTTCTCCAAAATCAGCGTCTGGGAACCCAATAACAGCTGCTTCAACTACGCCTGGATGAGCAAACAATACTTCTTCAACTTCACGTGGATACACATTGTAACCGCCAACGATTACTAAATCTTTTTTACGATCCACAATAAAGAAATATCCTTCTTCATCTACTCTTGCTAAATCTCCTGTATATAACCAGCCATCTCGAATAGTTGCTTCTGTTTCTTCTGGCATTTTATAGTACCCTTTCATGACATTTGGGCCACGAACAATTAACTCTCCTACTTCACCAATTGCTACATCATCACCAAGTTCATTTACAACACGGTTTTCCACATTCATAATAGACGTACCAATTGAACCTGGCTTACGATCTCGGTCTAAGGGGTTAAAGCATGTAACAGGTGACGCTTCTGACAGCCCGTAACCTTCTGAAATACGAACGTTAAACTTATTCTCAAAGTTATGTAATAATGCGACCGGTAATGAAGAGCCCCCAGAAATCGCTAAACGAATGGATGAGAAATCAGTAACATCCGTGTCAGGTGTTTGAACTAAGAAATTATACATGGTTGGAACACCTGCAAACATTGTCGCTTGTTGAGTTTTTGCTATTTCAAATACGTCATTTGGCGAGAAACGTGGTATAAGTAAAATAGTTGCCCCTTTAAGTAATGGCGCATTTACTACTACGGTCAAAGCGAATACATGGAACACTGGTAAAGCAGCAATAACACGATCTTCCGCAGAAAATCCTAAATAATCAGCTACGTCACGTGCATTTGAGAATAAGTTTTCGTGCGTGAGCATTGCCCCTTTAGGACGTCCTGTTGTTCCAGATGTGTATAATATTATGGCTGTATCATCTTTTGCTACATCAACAGGTAATACATCTGGTGAAGCTGACATAAGAAGTTGTGTAAACGGTTTCACTTTTTCGCGAAGACTTTCAGGTAGAGCTGCTAATTTCTCTGCAGTGTCAGGCATTGTTTCGCAAATAATATACGTACTTACAGATGGAAATGCTCCTGATGCTTTTTCTACAAGTGGCAATAACATATCTAAAGCAATAACTGCTTTGGCATCACTATTTTGGATTATGTAAGAAATTTCATCTGGCGTATAAATTGGATTAATCGGTATTGCAGTGGCACCTAAACGCATAGTAGCATACAAAGAAATTAAAAAATGAGGTGTGTTTCCAAGTAAAAAAGCAACATGGTCTCCTTCTTTTATCCCTAATCCTTGTAATGCAGAGGCAAAACGGGCAATCGATTGGTCAAATTCAGCATAAGAAGTATCCTTACCCATAAAATGATAAGCAATCTTGGATGGATGTTCGAGTGCTGTTTCACGAACACGAGATACTAAATTCATCATGATTTCCCCCTTTTTTGAATGAATACTCATTCATTATTCAATACTTTCATTATAAAAGAAATGTTCAGATAAAACAATAAGCACCGTAATTTCTTACGATGCTCCTACATTGGCAATATAACGCCATCTTATTAAAAAATAATACAATACTTGAATAAATGTGAACCCGATTAATACATAAATCATTTCCATCAAAATTGATACATCCGCTAAATCTTTCCAAATGACTTGTAACGATATAAAAGAAAATGCACTATGCAGCATGGCAATTCCCCAAGGCAAGAAGAACTGAGGAATGAGCTGACGATTAACGATTTTTATCAACTCTAAATTTGTTAACCCCATTCGTTTTAATACTTCGAACTGCCGTTTATCACGTTCGAGCCCCGTATACAATTTGAAATACACGAAACTACCCGCTGCAAGAAGTAAAACAGCAGCTACCATTAACCCAGTGAACAATAGCAACGAAAATGTAGCTCGAATAATGGAATAGTTCAATCCAGCATTCTCAAAGTAAAATGGTAAATCATTGGATTTATTCGTGTAAATAGCATCCGTTACTTGCGAGTCAATTTCTAATCCAATCGATTTTGTCCGTTCCCACTCGGGCACATGAAAAGCAAAAAATTTATAAAATGACTCTTCATAAGGCTGTCCTGCTAGAGGTTCATCAATTAAAAGATAATCCTGATCACTGACTACAATCACATTAGATCCAAAACTCATGGAAGGAAACAACATTTTCGGATATACACCTTTAACCAATATAGGTACATTGCTTTCTTCAAGGACCGTTTGGATTTCTCGATTTTTGAATGAAGTTAAGGAGTTTTCGGAATAAGGAATAAACATCGCTTGTCCTGAGTCTAATTCAATTAAAGGTGATTGAAGTGCAACTGCTAATTGATTAACATCTGATTCTCTCAGTATATCCACTTCATTTTGTGAGAAAGAAGAGGTTTGTTTTTTTACTAAATAAGTAACAAGTGAATAGGATAAGCCTTCCTCTTCTAATTCACGCGTTAATAAATCGATGTGTTCGCGTTCTAGTGAATTGTCTAAATCGCTCGTATATATGAGGGCTAGTGGATTAAGTTCACGATATTGGCCTGTATAGGACGTCAATGAAGTCAAAGTTCCCACCGATAAGAAAGCCACGGTAGTGACAATGGTAACGATAAAATACATACGCGCATTTTCTCTTAACTTCACAGCACCCTCTGAAAATGCAATTAGTCGATACCGATGCCAATAAAAAGATTTTCGTTTTCTTAATCTTTGATGAAAAAATAAGACTGTGTGAGTAAAGAAAAAATAGGTACCTAGCGCTGCTATAGGTGGCAGTAGTATAGATAATGCAAATACTACTTTTATCGAAGTAAAAGCAGCCGCTCCATAAGCAAACACCAACAATAAAATGCCGAATACTGCTTTTACAGTGGAGTAACTTTGTACCTCATCTGACTTCCGGTATCCCTTCAGTAGTTCAATAATTTTTTGTTCACGAATGAAAATCACACTTGTCAAAGAAATAATAACAAACAAGCTCATAAAAGATCCGATGGTTAACGCAAAGGGTTTCCAGGAAACGTATAATGGTAAACTTTCAAGTTGTAATAACTCCCGAACAATCATAAAGAAAAACTTTGTAAACGCGTAACCAAAGACAATTCCTGTTGCGACTGAAAATGCACCTATCAACATCGTCTCTAAAAAAACAAGCTTGTTTAGTTGTTTTTTTTCCATACCAAGCTGTAACAATAATCCAAACTCTTTCGACCGAGCTTGTAAAAATGCACTCATGGAATAAAACAAGAAAAACAGCGTGAAAATATAGAGAATGACTTCTGCTACAATCATCCCTGTAGCTGCTACTTCTCGTAAAAACTCATCCTCAATTTCGGGATGAAACAATAACATAGAATACATCAAAAACACCATAACCGAGAACATACTCGCCATAAAAAAAGCAGCATAAATACGACGATTTCGAATTACGTTACGATAAGCGAATTGTCGAAAGGTCATTTACATTGCCTCCAAGTAATGACAACACATTTAATATTCGTTGGAAAAATGTTTGTCTTCGATCGTCGCTATAAATCTCATTGAAAAATTCACCATCTTTAATAAACACCACCCGATCACAGTAGCTTGCTGCAATAGGGTCATGCGTGACCATAATGATCGTCGTTTCCTGTTCTTGATTCACCTTGGCTAACAACTCCAAAACATCTCTAGACGCTTTGGAATCTAAATTACCCGTGGGTTCATCTGCGAGAATGAAAGTCGGTCTATGAATTAAAGCTCGACCAATGGCAGTTCTTTGGGCTTGTCCTCCTGAAATTTCATTTGGTCTTTTTTCTAATATCTGATTCAAATCCAGTTTCTTTGAAATATCACTTAATCGTTTTTTCATTTCCTCAACAGAATGTCCATCCAATGTTAAAGGAAGCACCATGTTCTCTTCAACTGTTAACATTTGCATTAAGTTAAAGTCTTGAAAGACAAAACCGAGCTGTCTCCGTCTAAAAAGAGCCAGCTCGTTTTTTGTCATTTCTTCAGGGCGCAAACCATCTATAGTGACGTATCCTGAAGTTGCGGTATCAATAGTTGAAATAATGTTTAGCAATGTCGTTTTCCCACTACCAGAGGGGCCCATCACTGCAATAAATTCACCCTTGCTCACTTCAAAACTCAATTGATTTAAAGCTCGATGCGTAACTTTCCCTTCATATACTTTCGTCACGTCTTCCATTTTCAAAATCGACATCTTCAGATTCACCTCGCTTCATGAAATCTTGGGAATGAAACAAAACAGAAACGGTCGTCCCTTCACCTATTACAGATTGAAGAGACAATTCATGACCCAGTTTGTCACATATTTCTTTGGCTAAATATAAACCCATTCCAGTGCTTTCCCCTGTTTTACGGCCATTCTCTCCTGTGAAGAATGCTTTGGTTACTCGTGGCATGTCCGCGGTTGGGATTCCAATTCCTTCATCCCTAATCGATAGTAAAACATCCCCATTCTGACTACTTGCTTCTATATATACTTTCATACCTTCATCAAATGTATATTTCACTGCATTCGTAATGAATTGACCGATAACAAATCGAATCCATTTGGTATCAGTCAGAACAACAAATTGTTCATCAATCGATATTACGGGATACACATGGTTCGTAATAAATAATCGTTTGTGTTCAGAAACGACTTCAGTAACTAGTTTCTTAAGTTCGACTTTTTCCACCTGCATATCCTGCTCAAAAGTATCAATCCTTGCATTCATCAATACTGAATCTAATCCGCGTTTCATCCGATCAATTTCTTCTTGCAAGCTCTTCTTGTCAGTTTCCCCCTCTTCTTGAATCAGTAATTCAGCAACGGATAGGGGCGTTTTCATTTGATGCACCCATTGGTTCATAAATTGAAGATGCCTTTTCTGATTGGCATACAAGGTTTGAACTTCATTTTGATACAGACGATAAAGCGCTTGTGAAAAAAATTCAACCTGTTCTTGCTCAGGAGATTTTGCATCGCGTCTCAGCGCAACTTCCATCTGTTTAGGATGAGATAAGATTTTATGATAAAAAGAGTATCGTTTAACATATCGTCCAAACAGGAAGGACAAGATTAAGAGGGTACTAATAGTGACAGAATAAATAGCCGTATCTATATTTCGAAATCCATCTAACCAGTAGAGAAACATGATAAATAAAACGAGAAGGATTTGAAATAGTAAATAAGCAAAATGTTCTTTCATGTAAAGCCTAATGCTCATAATGATTCCTCTTGGCTTAAAATAAACCGATATCCCGCTCCTCTGACAGTTTCAATTGTCGAGGTAACTCCATAGTCTTGTAATTTCTTACGTACACGAGTCATATTGACGTTAAGTGTATTTTCATCGACAAATGCTTGATCATCCCATAACTCTTCAAGCAATTGTTCACGAGTCACCACTTTAGGTGATTGACCCATGAGAAGTTCGAGAATTGTACATTCTCTTTTTTGCAGAGGTATTTCTTGTGGACCGATATGTAGTTCCATACGTTCTAGACACAAGCACAATTTCCCGAGTTTAATGGTGCGTTCTTCTTGCTTGGAGGCATACTCTCCGAAAGTTCTTCGTAAGTGACTTCTTATTTTGGCTAGGACGATTTCATAGTGAAAAGGTTTCGTTATAAAATCATCTCCGCCATTCTCTAATGCAAAGACTTGATCCATATCGCCGGATCTAGCTGAAATGAAGACAATCGGACAAGTCGTTTTTAAACGAAATTGCCGACACCAATAATAACCATCATATGAAGGTAAATTTATATCAAGTAGGATCAGATGAGGATCGAAGGCTTCAAATTCATCTAATATACGATCAAAATCTTCCACGATTCGCACCTCATACTGATATTTACGTAAGGTATCGGCTAGTAACGAGGCTATTTTACGATCATCTTCAACAATATAAATACGATGTGTCGTCATTGTGGCCTCCCCCTTTACTCTTTTTCTTTATTTTACCAAGAAATATGAAAAGCGCCACTTTAGCTCGTTTATAATTGTGGAAGTTGTCAGAGAAAAGAGTCTGACCAATGTCAGACTCTCTCGGTAAATTTAATAAATTAATTGCAAAAACTGTTCTTTGGTTATACCACCAAGATACGTTGGTATATCCAAATCTCCAATCGCTTCTTCAATACTATTTTTTTCATAGGTCACACCAATAAGACGAGATTCAATATCCGAAACATCACCTAAACCGAAGAAGTCCCCATAAATGTGAGCATCTTCAACGACTCCATTTTTCACTTGAAGTCGAACGTCAATTCCTCCGACTGGAAAGCGTTCCGAATGTGACATATTAAATGCGGGTGACTTTCCATAATTCCATTCCCAGTTGGCATATCGTTCTTTCGATAACGCATGAATGTTCTCCCAGTCTTGCTCCGTTAACTCAACTGTTTTCACTTTTTCTTCTCCCCCAAAAATAGAGTGAAGTAATTTCAAGCGGAAATCATTGATCGTAATGGGTTCCTCTAAAAATTCCATGATGTTAGCAACGCGACTTCGAATGGATTTAATACCTTTCGATTCAATCTTGTCTTTACGTACTTTTAGTGCAGAAACTACTGCTTCAATTTCTGTATCAAACATTAAGGTACCATGACTAAACATCCGGCCCCTAGTTGAGAATTGTGCATTTCCAGAAATTTTCCGTCCTTCTACAAGAATGTCATTTCGTCCTGACAATTCAGCATTAACACCCATTTCTTTTAAAGCATCTACAATGGGCTGGGTGAATTTCTTGAAATTACGAAAACTGTCTCCATCATCTTTTGTGATGAAGCTAAAATTCAAATTCCCCAAATCATGGTAAACTGCTCCTCCACCAGATAATCGACGAACGACATGGATACCATTTGATTCAACAAAATCCGTATTAATTTCTTCTATTGTATTTTGGTTTTTTCCAATAATGATAGAAGGTTCATTGATATAGAACAGAAAGAACGAATCTTTATCCACATCCATTGTTTTTAATGCATATTCTTCAATTGCTAAATTAATACGTGAATCTGTGATGCCTTTATTGTCAATAAAAATCATCGTGTATCTCTCCTTTTAAAGGTTCTACATACACTATATATGAATCCGATGGTTTTGTATTGACATACACAAATCTGTTATAATACAATATAATAAATAATATCAGTACTAGTACAGATGATAAGGAGGAAAACAGACATGCTAGAAAACGTTATTGAATTTTTTAAAAACCTTCCCGCTAAACAATGTGCCCATTGTGGTGAAAAAATTGAAGAACAACATGAGTGTTATGGCAATACTTGTGACAACTGTAACCATTTATAGCAAGCGAAACAGCCGTTCAGGACTCCCCTCCTGAACGGCTGTTTTTCAATCGTCTAATAATTTACCTTGAGATAATAGAAAATTAAACATTTGCTTCTTGAGTTTTTGACTTAAACGGGCTTGGATCCACATCAATTATTTGCGTGGTTTCATGAAAAGTTCTTCTAATACTTCTGCAACAGCCGCTTTACCTTGATCTACACAATCTGGTAGTCCAAGACCTTCATAAGAACTTCCCGCTAGCTTAATCATCGGGAAATGCTCTTTAATTTCTGTCTTCGTCTTAGCCACCCGTTCTTTATGCCCTACCATATATTGAGGAGAAGCGTTCTTCCATCTTGTGACTACTGTAAATAAAGGATCCTGATCAATTTTCATGGTTTGGCGGAGGTCCGAGAGAACAATTTTTTCAAGTTCGCTGTCGGATAATTCCACAGCTGACTCATCACCAGCACGACCTACAAATCCTCGAAGTAACACATGACCTTCTGGTGTAGTCGTTGGCCACTTGCGATGTGTCCACGTACAAGCTGTAATCGAATAGTCACTATTGCGAGACACCAAAAAGCCAGTGCCTTCTTTTTCTTGATTGACTGCCTCTTCTTTAAAAGCCAAAGCGACTGTCGCTACTGAGGTTGCAGGCATCTCATGAAAGTCATTCATCAAACCATGTTCTTCAAATAATGGGAGAGCTGCAAGATGTGGTGTTGCAAAGATCACTCGATCGAAAAGCATTTCACAATCGTTGTTGAGGAACAGATTTACTTGTTCCCCGACTCTTTCAAAACGCTCCACGCGTACACCTTTCATTACAGAACCAGATTCAAGCTGCGCTTCAATGGCTCCCACAATCGTTTCCAATCCATTCTTAAATGTACGGAAAATACCTTCTTTGGACTTTTTAATAGGCTGTTTGGATACCGTTTTTTTCGAACCGAGAATTAAGCTACGATGTTCCTGTTCAAGTTGAAAGAACTGAGGAAACGTTGCATGAAGACTCATTTTATCAATATCTCCTGAATAGACACCGGATAATAAAGGTTCAATTAAATTTTCAACCACTTCACCGCCAAAACGTCTTCGTAAAAATGTCCCGACAGATTGATCATCCTTACTTGCAGCCCTAGGTAAAACAAAATCACCAGCTGCACGTAATTTCCCGCTCCAAGAGAACAACCCTGAAGTAATAAACGGCGAAATCTTTGTAGGAATGCCCATAACAGATCCCCCGGGAATTGGGTGAAGACCATCATTCACTAGAATATAGGCTTGACCCGTTGCATTGGCAACAAGTTGGTCACTGATTCCAAGGTCTTCAGCAAATTGACCGAAACTTTTTTTACGCTCTAAAAATGAATCTGGTCCTCGTTCGATAACAAAACCATCGCGACGAACTGTCTGGATTTTCCCGCCAAGTCGGTGAGAAGCTTCGATTAAGATCACTTCAAGTGGATATCCTTTTTCTTTTGCTTCTTTTTGTAAGTAGAAAGCGGCAGCTAATCCGGTTATCCCGCCTCCTATTACAGCTACTTTACGTTTTTCTCCAGACACTGTCATCATCACTTTCGGGTTCAGTTTAGTTAATTCTTGTTTATATGTTTTAAAACCACATCAGTCATTGCATCAATAAATAAAGGTTGCGTATTCGGCATTTCAGGGCGGTAATATTTAGTCCCAATCTCATCCGTCACGACTTTACACTCATAATCATTATCAAAAAGAACTTCTAAATGGTCTGCCACAAATCCAACTGGTGTGTAGACAAATGAGGTATATCCTTTTTGTTCATGTAATTCACGAGTTAAATCTTGTACATCAGGTCCGATCCAAGGTTCAGGTGTTTGACCTGCACTTTGCCAGCCTACTTCATAGTTTTCTACTCCTGCAGCTTGTGCGACTAAATCCGCGGTTTCTTTTAATTGATCTGGGTAGGGATCACCATTCGCAATAATTTTTTCAGGTAATGAGTGAGCAGAAACGATTAAGCATGCTTTCGCACGTTCTTCAGCTGACATAGAGTCGAACGTTGCAGCTACCTTTTCAGTCCAGTATTGAATGAATTTCGGTTCATCATACCAGCTCTCAACTGAAGTAATAGTTAGTCCGCCAAGTTTTTCTGCAGTCTCTTTCGCACGCCCGTTATAAGACTTGATTGAGAATGTTGAGAAGTGTGGTGCCAATACTATCGATACGGCTTCCGTAATTCCGTCTCTATGCATTTGTTCCACTGCATCTTCAACGAAAGGTTCAATATGTTTTAATCCAATATATAATTTAAATTCAATTTCATTTTGAACTTCATTTAATCGGTCGCGTAGCGCTGCTGCTTGATCATCCGTAATTTTAGCTAACGGTGAAATCCCACCAATAGCACGGTACCGGTCTCGTAAATCCGTTAAGGCTTCTTCACTTGGCGGACGGCCATGACGAATATGTGTATAATAACGTTCCAAGTCTTCTTCCTTGTAAGGCGTTCCATACGCCATGACAAGTAGTCCCATTGTTTTTTTAGACAACCTCATCACCTCATTCGATAATTTATTACGTTAATTTTGCCATTTTATATTTCTGACTGCGCACATGAGTTTTTTATGAATGTGTTTTCATTTTTTCACGACTATATTCATGGACAAATGTTGTCAATCGTTTCAAAATATCTGGGTTAACTTCTGGGAATACACCGTGTCCAAGGTTAAAAATATGATTTTGATGAGTCACACCTTGATCAATGATCGCTTTTGCACGTTCTTCGATTACTGACCAATCGGCTAACAATAAAGAAGGGTCTAAATTTCCTTGAAGAGTTTTAGTTAAACCCATTGCACGTGCATCATTTATTGATAAACGCCAATCTAGACCAACTACATCTACAGGGAGGTCATGCCATTCTTTTGCCAAATGACTGGCTCCAACACCAAATGTTATAACAGGAACCCCTAATTCTTTAATCGCAGTGAAAATTCGAGTCATAACGGGCTTAATAAAAATACGATAATCTTCTATATTAAGAGCACCCACCCATGAGTCAAATATCTGTATGGCTTTTGCTCCTGCGTTAACTTGAGCTTTCGTATAAACGATAATCATATCCGCAAGCTTGTCCATTAGTGCGAACCATGCTTGAGGTTCAGACACCATAAAAGCTTTCGTTTTGTTGTAATTTTTTGAAGGTCCGCCCTCAATCATGTAACTTGCGAGCGTGAATGGTGCTCCTGAGAAACCGATTAACGGCACATCTAATTGTTCTTCAGTCAGAATTTTTATTGTTTCTAATACAAATGGAATATGATCGTCTGGCGATAACTCACCAAGTTTTTCAACATCTTGAACCGAACGAATTGGATTTGAAATTACAGGACCTACGCCTGCTTTAATTTTCACATCCACGCCAATTCCTGGTAGTGGCGTTACGATATCTTTATATAAAATAGCAGCATCTACATTATAATTTTCCACGGGTAAACGAGTTACGTATGCACATAGTTCTGGTTGATGGGTAATTTCTTCTAATGAATATTTCTCTTTTATTTTACGGTATTCTGGTTGTGAACGTCCTGCTTGTCGCATATACCATACTGGGGTGTAATCTACTTTTTCGCCTCTAGCGGCACGTAAAAATGTGTCATTTATCTTTCTCATGAAACTGGTTTCCTGCCTTTCATTTGCCCATATTTTAAAATCGTTCGATTATATTCGTTCTTAATATAGACCTTCTCTCCCTTATTGTATAGATTTCAGGTGCAATTGTCATAGAATTGTCTAGATTGTTAGACATCTTTTGGTCAAAGTGTTGTTTCGAGTGTTTTTAGAAAGGGAAGATTATACTGTAGATAAAGATACGGAGGGATATTATATGAATATTTATTTAACATCTGGAACACCTGAATTCATGGAGTCACTTAAAGAGAAATACGCTAATGAAAAGATGATTGTACTTCATGGTGAAGGAAACGCGGTATTAATGCATGAAACAAACGGGAAAACGGTTTTCTCAACCCCCCGCAAATATGAAGTAATAGATTCTTCAGGCGAACTTACTGATCAAGGCTATTTTGTTTTCAACAATATTCCAGTAACAGATGAAGGACGTCCAATTTTCGAACACCGATTCACAAACCGAGCACGTGCGATTGAAGACGAACCAGGATTTATCGCTATCCGTGTCTTACGTCCAGTTAGTTCAGATACGTATATTGTGTTAACGGAATGGACAGGTCCTGGATCATTTGAAGCATGGCAGAGCTCACAAGCATATTCCAAAGCCCACGAAAAACGTAGTACAGATGATGGCATGGATAAAAAGCCAAACATCTTTTCAAGCGCTTCATATGTGACTACTTATAGGGCCGTACAAAAAAACAACGAAGCATAACGTATTAAAGCTTAATCCTCTTGGGATTAAGCTCTTTGTATTTTAACAGTAGGAAGAGATAGGACTTAAGTGGATTCTCTTACAAATTACATATTCGCCATTCTCGGCAGAGCTATTAAATTATTGAAAGATTGAAAATATTCATTTGTTCTACTTCTTTTCCGATGCTATAATTACAAGCATTATCACTACTTCGCAAATCAAAAGGAGAGGTACTTTGAAACAACAACTTTTTGAAAAATTAGATTATGCTTTTGAAGAAATGCTGGTCATTCGTCGTCATTTACATATGTATCCGGAAGTATCATTCCAAGAAACAAACACTGCCAATTATATTCAAAATTACTATGCTAATTTAGGGATTGAATTTACACCCAACGTTGGTGGAAATGGGGTTGTTGCTCGAGTCAAGGGTGCTATGCCAGGAAAAACAGTTGCGCTGAGAGCGGACTTTGATGCCCTTCCGATACAAGACGAAAAGGACGTCCCTTACAAATCGACGATACCAAATGTTATGCATGCATGTGGACATGATGGACATACTGCAACCTTATTGGTCCTCGGAAAAACTTTGTATGAAATTCGCGAACAATTGTCTGGAGAATATGTGTTAATTCATCAACATGCAGAAGAGTATGCTCCAGGTGGTGCACAACCGATGATTGAGGCGGGATGCTTAGAAGGCGTTGATGCTATATTTGGGACACATTTATGGTCTTTAACCCCACCTGGTACAATTGAATATCGTGTTGGACCTATGATGGCTGCAGCGGATCGATTTGAACTGACTATACAAGGACGTGGAGGTCATGGCGCAAGTCCTCATCAAACAAAAGACGCCATAGTAATTGGCTCTCAACTGGTCACTAACTTACAACAGATTGTATCTCGGCGTGTTAATCCAATTGAATCAGCTGTTATATCAGTTGGATCTTTTGTTGCACACAATGCATTCAATGTCATTGCAGATTCTGCAAAATTAATCGGAACAGTTCGCACATTCAATCCAGAAGTTCGTGATTTAATGGAAAGAGAGATGGAACGTGTCATTCAAGGAACGTGCATCGCGAACGACTGTACTTATGAATTCTTATTTGAACGAGGATACAATGCAGTTGTAAACCATGAAGCAGAAACACTTTTTTTAAAAGAGGTTGCAAAACAAGTTCCAGGTGTTAACGAAGTTCGAGAATCTGAGCAACATATGGGCGGAGAAGACTTTGCTTACTATCTTGAAAAAGTGCCAGGAACATTTTTCTTTACTGGCGCTAAACCTCCAGGCGAAATGTTTCCACACCATCATCCCAAATTCGATTTTGATGAAAATGCCATGCTTATAGCTGCTAAAACATTAGGTGCTGCAGTAGTAGATTATCAAACTAGATAATTAATCATATTCTTCATTTTAGCAATGAGCTGTTTCTTCTAATAGAAGCAGCTTTTTTGCTGCGAATAAATATTGGTTGGTTGCATATGATTGAGTAGGAATATGACGATTGGAGGGGAACAACATCAGACGATCAAATAACGGCATGATCCGAATTGGATTTGTTGCCATCAGCTTAATCGTATTAATATTTGTTTTCTCCTTCTCTTTTAATAAAGAGTCTGATCAAGATCTTTATCTACGGGATGTTAGTGAGGTTGAGTCCGTAAATCAAACGTTGATCGAATCCAAATTTCAAGAACAACTCATGACTGCTTTGAAAAATGAGGGCTATAAACCGACGGGAAGTATTGGTTTTACTATATATAGCATGGATCAAAAAGAAATGACTATTGTATTACATGGGATTGACTCGAGTAAAAAACAAGCTGAAAAATTCATCCAACAACTTTCCAACAAACTCTCTAACTCCGTAGGTCTTGGAACATTTAAGGTGAACATCGTAGAGGACAAAGATTAACGATAATTTAATTATAAGGAAAGGAATTTTTCATGAATTTCCCTGTTTTTATTGGGTATAGGTTGTTATATAATGATTCGCCAAAAATTTCTGTTTACTATCCCTTTATTAAGGGATTGGCAAACCGACAAGCAGAGATAATGATTAACAACTCGATTGTGTCCACTTTAAACAGTATTCTAATTGAACTTGGTTACCATGATCCGAATCTACTTGAAATGGTTGGGCACTTTGAAATAAAAACAAATGAAAGAGGGATATTAAGCTTATCTTTACTCGTTTATTCCTTTACAGGTGGGGCTCACGGATTGACAATTATTAAATCTTTAACTTTTAATATTACGACTGGTAAACAATATGAATTGGAAGATTTATTTAAGTCAGATAGTGATTATGTTAAAAAGGTATCTGCCAATATTCAAATGAAAATCATTGAATGGGAAACACCTCTTCTCGATGAATTTACGCACATACGTAGTGATCAAGATTTCTATTTAGCCGACCACTCACTCGTCATCTATTTCCAACTATACGAAATTACCCCATATGTTGCAGGTTTTCCTTACTTTCCAATCCCTATTCTCGATATTCAAGACATCATTAATCCAGAAGGACCTCTAGAGACGTTACTTCCTTTTTCTTTTTAATCCATTTAGTAATTTGATAAATTCTCATCAAAAAAGTCCCATAACCCAAATTAATTCGGGTTATGAGACCTATTTATTTACTAAGTCTTAGCGTGATTTCACTTACAACAACTATAATTGCTGGTGCAAGGAATAATAATAGCTCAGTTGTTCCAGTTACTAATATCGTAATTAAGACAATGAATGCTTGTACAATTTGTACAATACGTACAATTTTCTCAACTGCTGTTACACGTGCGAAACTACTTAGTGGGTATAGCATATCCATTCGAAACTCATTTGCAGACGACAATGCCTGTTTTAATTGCAATGTACTTGCAAAAGCTAATGCACCTACAAAAATCATCACAACGATAGGGATTCCAATAAAGAATGCCCCTAATGCTGATAAAACAGTCAACCGCACCCATAAATAGAAGGTATCATCTGTCCTTACAAATGTCCTAAATACTAGAAACTCTTGAGATTTTGATTGTTTAAAAGACACAATTCTATATACCCAATCGAGCCAAGCACGTCTGCGAATTGACCCTCTAATATGTGGCACATCGGTAAAATAATTGGCAAAACGGTAAAATCGTAGCATCCTATTTTGTTCTATTTTAATAAAATGTTCATACGGAAAGGGTTTTCCTTTCATTTGACGAGACCATACATTCGCATAGAAAAAGACAGGAATGATTAACGAAGCGATAAATAAAGGTGCCATAGTAAAAGCGGCTAATAATACTACGATTGATACCATAGCTCGAACGATACGATCTCCCCAGACTCCTTTTCCAGCGCTTGCCCATCTAAATGAAAATTCAACGCGAACATTCCATAACTTCATTAATACTACAAAGATAAATACGACTCCAATTGTGAAGGACTCGACGTCTCCAACTTGTCTAAGCAAGGGAATTGCAACAACAAAGGGCAATAATACAATGAAAATTTGAGACCAAAACGTCCAATTTAAAGCTTTTTTCATAAAACTCATTAATTTTGATTCAACAGGTAATAAATATACTTGATCAGGTTCACGTATTAAGGTTGTAGGAGGACTGTATGCTAACAATAATCCAAGAATTGTTGCTACAAACCAGGTTGCTGGAAAATTGCCTGGCGCAGTTTTTAACCATTCACTATACTGGTACCCTCCTGCTCCAATGACAAATACGAAGACAATTGCCAAATGGCCTGTAAATACGTATTTCATATATTTTTGTAGCTCAGTTACATAATGAAGAAACCTTTTCCGCCAGACATCCTGCAAGTTATTCATCTTCTTGCTCCTTTGTCATGGCGATATATAAATCATCTAATGTTGCAAGAGGCATCTTGAAGGCTGCACGCAAGTCATTCATTGTTCCTTGTGCACGAATTCGTCCATTATGCAATAACAGGATTCGATCACAATATCGTTCTGCGGTCGATAAGATATGCGTTGACATTAAGACCGACGCCCCTGTTTTTTTCTTTTCATTCATTTGGTCAAGCAATGATTGTATACCAAGAGGATCGAGTCCAACAAATGGCTCATCAATTATATATAAGGAAGGATTTACTAAAAACGCACACATAATCATTACTTTTTGGCGCATCCCCTTTGAAAAATGAGAAGGAAACCAATTCAATCTTTTTTCCATACGGAATTCTTTCAATAGTAATTCAGATCGTGAATCTAATGTTTGTTGATCCAAACCATAAGCCATTGCGGTTAATTCTAAGTGTTCTTTCAGGGTCAGTTCATCATAAAGTACGGGTGTTTCTGGAATATAAGAAAAAGAAGATCGGTACTTGTCCATATTTTCTTCAAACGTCACATTGTTTAAACGAATGTCACCATGTCTCGGATTCATCAGCCCAATAATATGCTTAATGGTGGTACTTTTTCCTGCACCATTTAAACCGATTAAACCAACTAGTTCACCTGGCGCGATTGAAAATGATAAATCATGTATGACTGGTTTTCTCGTATAACCACCCGTTACTGCGTTTACATCTAATACGTTCATTTGGGTCACCTCATTTCTTTCTTTTATCTTATCAAATGATGAATGAAAAATCTGCCACCATCGATTTTCAATATAAATGAAATATATGATAAACTTACATCATTCATGAGAGAGGAAGTGAAGTAGATGAGCGATTGTTTATTTTGCAAAATTGTTAGCGGCTCCATTCCAAGCACAAAAGTGTATGAGGATGATCATGTTGTAGCCTTTATGGACATTATGCCTTTAACTAAAGGACATACTTTGTTAATCCCTAAAAAGCATTATGCCAATGTATACGAAATGCCTTCCGAAGAAGCGGGCCAATTGTTTTCAGTGGTTCCAAAAATCGCTTCTGCCTTAAACACAGCTTTTGAACCAGCAGGACTAAATTTAATAAATAATAACGGAGCACCAGCTGGACAAAGTGTATTCCACTTCCATCTTCACTTCATACCAAGATATGATAAAACTGATGGCCTCAAAGTGAATTGGCAAACAAAAGAGAAACAATATTCCTCTGACCTGTTTAATGAATATGCAGAGAAGATTCGTACGAACATAAACAATTAATCTTGCAATCAAACATCAATGACGGTAAAATCAAGATTAAGTTTCTGCTAACGATCAAAGGATACGTTAGGGGAACCAAAAAATCAGACTAGTTTAGTTGAGGAGAGATGAGAAAATGAAAACGAAGAATCTAGTTTTAATGTCCCTATTAGTCGGTGTAGGTGCTGCGTTGTATTTAGTCATTCCAGGATTTAATGGCGGAATGAAACCGGACTTCATGTTAACAATGATGTTTATTGGAATCTTACTGTTCCCAAAAGCATCACATGTCTTTTTGTTAGCACTCACTACAGGTGTTATTTCAGGATTATTTTCAACATTTCCTGCAGGCTTTATCCCGAATGTGGTTGATAAATTTATCACAGCATTTGTATTTTACGCAGTAGTAGTTATCTTAAAACAATTCACTAGAAAATTACCCATTGCCACTTTTATAGTAGCATTAGGAACCTTATTATCTGGTGTCATTTTCTTATCCGTTGCACTTTTTGGCCTCGGTGTAGAATTACCATTTGGTCCTACTTTTATGGCTGGCGTATTACCTGCAATAGCCATCAATTCAGTTGCATTCTTTATCATTTTCCCGATTGTAACTCAACTCGTGAAGCGTTCTAAATTTGATACCGCATTTTCTAACTAAGCATATAAAGTCTGCTCATCTGAGCAGGCTTTTTCTATTTCTATTGTCACCCACTACACTTCATGTTTTAATTAATTGAAATGAAGGAATAGTAAGAGTACATAGAAAGGAGTGCTTCGTAGTGAAAGTATCTACATTTTTATTCGGTCTTGCAACTGGAGTTCTTGCAGGTTCCACCGCGGTCTTATTTTCAACTCCTCTATCAGGAAGTCAATTACGTACTAATCTTAAAACCACATCTTCAGACTGGAAAGAAAAGTTATCAGATTTGAAATTCCAATTTAGTGATTTAAAACAATCAATTACCAATTTAACAAGAGAATCGAAAGTCCAAGTCCCACAAACTGTGGCAGAGTTAAAAAAATCTGTTCAAAAGTGGCAAAGTGATACTGCTCCCATTCAAGAAAACTTAAAAACTGAGATTGAGTCCATACAAATGGCTATGAAGGAATTAGAAAAATCTCTTGCAAAGCATCAAAAAGAACCATCTTCAGCAAATTAATTGATAAGACATGGTCCTACATTTTATTGTAGGACTATTTTTTATGTGCATTTGATGAAAAAGAAGTATAAGAACTACAATCTAATCTATCAATCTCACAAATATTAAACTATTTCCAACATTCGAACTATGCAATAGTTTGCTTTATTGGTATAATGATGGAAAATTAAATATTGTGAAAGAAGGTGACGGTATGTCTGACCAAATGTACACAATGAAAGAGGCTATGCTCTACAGCCAACGTATTGCACAACTGTCTAAAGCACTTTGGAAAGCTGTCGAGAAAGATTGGCAACAGTGGATTAAACCTTATGATTTGAATATTAATGAACATCATATTTTGTGGATTTCATATCATTTAAAAGGAGCATCAATTTCGGACGTTGCGAAGTTTGGAGTCATGCATGTGTCAACTGCTTTTAACTTCTCTAAAAAACTCGAGGAGCGCAATCTATTAACTTTTTCAAAAAGAGAAGCTGATAAACGGAATACATACGTTGAATTAACTAAAGAGGGCGAAGAGCTTTTGTTAAATATGATTGAGAACTATCACAATACACATCATTCGGTGATTGAGGGCTCTCTCCCAATAAAAGACTTATACGGACGTTTTCCAGAATTCATGGAAGTAATGGCGGTAATAAGGAATATTTATGGAGATAATTTTATGGAAATATTCGAACATTCTTTCCGTAATATCGATCAGACATTTGATGAAAAGAATGGAAATCTAAATCCATCCGTCCCTATTGAAAGATAAGGAATCATAAGGTTTGAAAACGCTATCTAAAATGTAATATAAGTAAGCTTGCTTTTTTTAATAAAACATCGTAATGTATGTATCTGCAAGTATATTATTTTACTTTAGGAGATGCATACTGTGCACTGCTGGAAAACTATTAATGTAAAAAAACAATACGGTTTTGATCGTATTTTCTTATTGTCGTCGCTAATCGTTGTTGCCGTATTTTCACTGTTTTATATCACACTAGAAATTCTGAATAACAGCCAACTTTCAGATGACCTGTTCCCAGTTTTTTTAATAAGCATAATCTTAATCTACCCAATCCATAAATGTTTTCATTTTTTGCCATTGGTATCCTATAGAAGCCAGCTGCATATATCGGTGAAAAAACATTTAGAGTTTTTGCCTATTTTATCCATACGAATTAAAGAACCAATCCCAAAATTAAGATTCATATTTGCTTTAATTTCACCTTTTATTTTTATTAATGGTCTTCTTATAATGGGTGCATTTAACTTCCCGGCATTTGGACACTATTTTTCAATACTCCTTGCCTACCATTGTGGTTTATGTTTAATCGATTTATTGTATATTAAGAATTTATTACGTTCACCGAAAACTGCATTGATTGAAGAAACAGAAACGGGGTATGAAATTTTAATTCCTCCTACATTTGTGTAGTCAAAATACTGTTCTTTTTCTTTCATTTTTGATATGATATTGAAGATTGTCGGAGGGGAGGAATAGACGTGATTATTGCACTAGTTGTTCTATTCTCAGTATTGTATTTATTCCAAATTAATCGTATGACATACGCACTTTGTATGCAACGTGAGATTCCAGAAGAAAAACAAACCAAGATTTTTAGAACCATCAACGTATTGGTTACGATATTACTTGTTTCGTTTTATGTAGAAATATTATTGACGGCATAAAAAAGTCCATTCGCCTGGTTTCCAGGCAAATGGACTTTTATTTTTTAATACATAAAAGCTGCACCTACAATAATTAACAAAATAAACAACACGACGATTAATGCAAAGTTAGACTGATAACCATATCCTCCTTGACTCATCTCGTACACCCCCTTTCTCTTTGTTATCGTATGCAAGTTAATACTAGTTTTGTAGGCAAAAACCGGGAACTATTTTCGTTTTTCCTTCGTTTATGTTATAGTAACTACGGCATCAAGAAGAATGTTAGGAGCGAAAAACATGAAAAAATCAGTATTAACATTAACTCTAGCAGCATCTGTTTTAGCGTTATCCGCATGTAGTGGCGATTCATCATCCGATTCAGATGTACTTGTAACATCAAAAGCTGGTGACGTTACTAAAGACGAACTTTATCAAGAAATGAAAGCCTCTGTTGGGGAACAAGCTCTACAGGTATTAGTCATTGAAAAAGTTTTGGCTGATAAATATGAAGTAACAGACAAAGAAGTGAAAAAGCAATTTGACAAAGAGAAAAAGGAAATGGGCGAAAGCTTTGATCAATATCTCTCACAACAAGGTCAAACAGAAAAAAGTTATAAAAAATATATTCGTTTGAACTTATTACAGGAAAAAGCATTGACTGAAGGCGTTAAAGTGACTGACGAAGAAATTAAGGCTCATTACGAAAATATGAAAACCGAATTGAATGCTCGTCACGTATTAGTTGCTGATGAAGAAACAGCCAAAGAAGTGAAAGCAAAACTTGATGGTGGTGCTGATTTTGCTGCAATAGCAAAAGAATATTCAACTGAACAAGCAGCACAGGAATCAGGTGGAGAATTAGGTTGGTTCACAGCAGATAAAATGGTGAAACCATTTTCAGATGCTGCTCATGCTTTAGAAATAAAAGAAATAAGCGAGCCTGTGAAAACACAATTTGGATATCATATCATCCAAGTTACTGATAAACGAGATATTGAAGTTGACGGGACTTTGGAAGAGAAATCTGATGAAATCCGCAAACAATTGATTATGGCAAAAGCAGACCAAAGTAAATTACTTCCGAAAGTTGCGAAGTTAATGAAAGATGCGGACATTAAGATTAAAGACGAAGAGTTAAAAGACGCTTTAGATCAAATCATGAATGCTAACAAAGAAACAGCTAAGTAAGAAAAGCAAAAGGCGCTTCCTTTTAAGGAAAGCGCCTTTTTATATATTTACAAATAATTCCTTCTTCTAAAATAGAAGATCTACATCGCAATTCTGACCAAATCTTTGTTGTTTTGTACTTCTTTCTATTCAAAAGTTGGTTTATAGAAAGAACGATTGTCTAATGGGAAAAGCCGTTCTGTAAATTCACCTGGATTGGTTTTTTTCAACGCACGGTTTAACATGTTCATTTTCGCATCGATATTATCGATATAGTGTAAAATCTCAGCTTCTCGAAGCATTGGTTTTTTCGGGCTACCCCATTCTTCTTTTCCATGATGGGAGAGAACCATATGTTGAAGAAGCATTACTTCCTCCCCTTCGATCTTAAGTTCTTCAGCTGCTTTCGCAATTTCGTTTACCATAATGGTTATATGTCCTAGAAGATTTCCTTCTATTGTATAAGTTGTAGCTATGGGACCTGAAAGCTCCGTAACTTTCCCTACATCGTGTAAAATGATACCGGCATATAGTAAATCTTTATTTAATGTAGGATACAAGTCACATAATGATTTTCCCAGTTTTAGCATAGATACTACATGATCAATTAGTCCAGATACATAATCATGATGATTTCTTGTTGCAGCGGGATAGGTCATAATTGCTTGCTGATGTTTTTTTAATAAGTGACGTGTAATACGCTGAATATGCGGGTTTTCCATCTCGAAGAAAAACTGCATAAGCTCTTCCAATAATACTTCTTTCGGTTTATCAGCTGAAGGCACTAAATCACTTATTGAAATTGACTCCTCCTCTTTAATAGGACGAATACTCTTTATACGCAATTGATTTTTACCACGGTAATGTTGAATTTCTCCACCCACACGAACTATAGCTTCAGAGTAATATAACGTTTCGTGTTCTTCATTTGTATCCCAAAGCTTAGCTTCTATATCCCCACTTTTATCTTGCAATATGAGTGTCATAAATGGGCTGCCTGTTGTGGTAAATTGCTTCGTAGATTGTTTGATTAATAGATAGTGGTCAACTACTTCTCCCACTTCTAAAGTTGTTATACCTTTCATATCGACGGTACACTCCTTTCCTTTTGCAACTCTATAACATTTATTACATGCGATTGTGGCCAAATTGTTGTCATTTCTTCATGACAAGTAAAGTACATGAATTGATGACTAGTTTCTAATTCTGTCATTAATTGTACCATTTGTTGTACTCGGAAACGATCAAAATGGACAAATGGATCATCCATAATTAAAGGTAGAGGAACTGTATCAATCAGGGATTCAGCCAATGCGAAGCGCAATGAAATATACGCCTGTTCTTTTGTAGCTTGGCTTAGTTCCGCAATTCCAAAACGTATACCTTTTGGGTTTACTACTTCAAATATTCCATTTTCATTTACTTCTAGTGAGTCGTAGCGACCATTTGTTAAATGAGTGAAAAATTGTTGGGCTTTTTCGAGAACAAATGGAAGTCGCTTCTCTTTTAAATTATGCATCGTTTGTCTAATAGCTTCAGTAACCGCTTTATTCACAGACCATTTGTGGGCGAGTTCGCTCAGTTCAGCTTTCATTTGTTCAAATTGCTGAAGCGTTTGTCCATAGTGTTCATCACTCAATAATGAATTTGTTTGTTGTTTGAGTAATGCTTTCTCTTCTAGCAAGTCATTACGAGTCTTTAAAATAAGTTGGGATTGCTCGTCAAGTTGATCAAGCTGTATCGATTGTTCAACCTCATCTTCAACAGGAAAAGAAACTTCACCAATTGAATCTAGTTGTACCTGAATGGCCTGTAAATCATGTTGAAGGGATTGTTTTAGACGGTACGCTGTATCCGCTTCGTAAAAAGCAACTTCTGTTTCAACTTGGGCCTCATTCCATAATTTTTGAATATCATTCGAATGTACTTCATGTAATTTTTTCTTTTCGTTCAACTGTAAAGTCCATTCATTCATTTTATCTTGAATATTCACTTGCTCTTTTTGACGATCTTTCATTGCATTAGAAACCTCACGCAAACGGCTATATGCACGGTCTTCAGAAAGCGATTCATTTGTTGTTTGCTCAATAATTGTAAGTCGAGCTTGTATTTGTTGATGAACGCCTTCACATTCAGTGGTTTTACGTAAAATTAACTGATCAAGTTCTTGAATTTGGCGGATACGTTTGAATAGTTCAGGAAACAATTGTGGTTGCATTAATCCATCGAATCCATGAAGGAATAGATATTCATTGAGTATTTCATTTGCTTCTTCACGTTTTCCAGTTGCCACTCGAATATTCTCTTGCAGCTTTGTTAGAACATGTTTTTTCTCTTCTCTTAATTCTGAGAGCTGTGTGAATCGATCCTTATATAATTTTGCTTGTTCCGTTAGTTGTTCCGTCTTTGAAAGCTCAATTTCAAGCGTTGCTATATCAGCTGTATAGTCCTTCGCCTTAAAATCTGAGACTGTATGATTTTGTTTTAATAAAACAAAAATCAGTGCAGATAAAAAAATTCCAGCTACCGCAATCCCCCAGTTTCCAAGGAAATATGCCCCTATGACAGATACAACAAAAATGATTATACTTACTAATCGTGAAGTGTTAGATTTCTTGTTTGCAGGTACATGCTCAACTTGTTGGCGTACCTTTAATTCAGCTAGTTGTCTGATTAAATGTTGGAGTTTTTTTGTTTGTTGCTGATCGGCTTCACTTGGTTCCGACTTAAGATGATGTTCAATTTTTCGTTCAGCTTCTTCGATCTCACTTTTGGCTCGCTCATGGCTTTGTTTTTCAAAACGAATAAGTTCCTCAGTTTCTAGCAAACTCTGGATAACCTGTTGGAAATTCTCCTCTTTCTGAAGTGAAACGTCCATTTCTTTCACTTGTTTAAAATGGGCTTCATCTTTGATACCTAGCAATCGAGCATGTTGTTCCAATTCACGCTTTGATTGCTCTAATTCATTTGTAAGTTGTTGATTGCGTAAATGCCAGTGGTACCATTCCGACTCTCTTGACAATAAATCTTCCATTTCCTTTATACGTTCAGATGAAAATGTCTCATTTAATTGTTTTTCTACTTGTGAAATGCTTTGTTTAAATTGGTCCATCTGAATATCCATTTCTTGCACGCGATCTTTAAGCGCTTCATAACGTCGAATTCCTTCTGCTGGAAACGATTGTTGCTTGATTTCAGAAAGTTGATTTTCAAATTGCAATTGTTGCTCTAGTAAAGGTTTTGCTTGACGATATTTGGTATATTGTTCATTTTGTCGTTTAAGCTTTTGTTCTTCTTCTTTCAATATCTCCAGATGTTGATCGATGTCAGAAATACGTAAAATCGAAGGTTCATATTGATCAATTTTCACTCTGGCTTCTTTTAGTGTCTGCTCAAGATCTCGAATCTCTTCAATTTTCACATTCATTTCTGGGTTCTTGCCTGTCTTTTTAAAAAGAGTATTCATTTCTTTTGTCGCCCGTTGTTCAAGCTTAGTAATGGCATCTACTCCTGTTGTGCCTGAGGCCAGAAGGGTTCGACTCAATTCTTCTTCTGTCATCTTGTCAAAATTTTGTAATTGATGAATGGAGAATGAGAAAATCGATTCAAAGGATGTACGATCATAACGGTACAATACTTTTTTCAAAGCTTCTTCTTCGCCTCTTGTACCATCTTCAAAGAAAACTGTCACATCTCCTGCTGATTTTCCTTTCACACGTTCAACGATCACACTGCCAAACTCTGGATGTTTGATATGAACTTGTCCACCGTGACGTCCTCCACCTTTTGGTTCGTAACGGAGTAGACCTTGATTGCGAAGTGGGAATCCAAACAAGACAGATAGCATGAACTGCTGAATCGTTGTTTTACCTGCTTCATTCCATCCAAAAAATACATTAATTCCATTTTTAAGTTCAATTGTTATGTCTTCGTGTTGACCAAATCCATAAATTACGAGTTTTTGTATTTGCATGGCGATTCATCACTCCTTTACTAAAAGTTCTTTTTGAATGAAAGCCCTAGCCTCTTTTTCAATTAATTCATATTCTTCATCTGTCAGTTTTTCTATAAATCTACTAGAACGTGAATGTTGATAAACATCGCTGACAATTTCTTTCCATTCTTGTGTATCCCAATTTCCCATTACTGAGATCACATTCTCTGTTAAACCACTTGATTCCATCTCAACTGTTTCGGAAGGTTCAATAGATATGGATTGGACCCAAATTTGTGGTTCTTTCATTTCTTGTGTTTCTCGAACCATGGAGAGCCATTCATCCATTGGTGTTCCGTCAAGCATTGCTAATGTATTTGCATCTACATCTGTTAAATTTATTTCAATCACTCCCGCGCCATGGTTACTTCGGAATCGTTCAATAGCATCTTCAATTGTTTCAAACCATTCATTTGCATGAATGATGTCTCTACAAGCGCAATTAATTTGATCATATATAATTGAAGACGTTGGAATGAACGTAAGCTTGGCATCCCCTTTTTCTAGCGTTACATCATAGAACCCTTTTGGTCCTTTTTCATTCCGGTGACGACTTTGTATGTTTCCCGAATAAACAATTGGCGGCTCCGTGTGTAAGACTTGTCGTTTATGAATATGACCCAGTGCCCAGTAATCGTAATTTTTGCTTATTAAATCATCTTTTGTAAAAGGAGCATATACATCATGTGTAATATCCCCAGCTAAACTTCCGTGTAACATCCCAATATGGATTGCATCTTTGGTAGTTGCTTCTTCGTAAGAAGATATCATGGACTCTTTTATATGACGTTCCTTATAGCTAAAACCAGTTATGTATACATCCTGTTGACGAATCCGAATATACGTTTTCTCTGGTTTATTATCGAAAACATGAACATTTGATGGTAGTTTAAAGCGTGTCCATTTTCCTCCTAAATGGTCATGATTCCCATGACACAAAAAGACTGGAATTTGATGGGTATTTAGTAATTCCATGCCTTGTTGGAATTTATGTTGTGCACGCAAACTACGATCTTCCCCATCGTAGATATCACCGACGATAAGAACGAAATCTGGTTTTTCCAAAACAGCAGTTTGAATTAGTGAGTGAAATGCTTCAAATGTGCTATCCCGCAGTGTTTTTAATTGACGATTCGGCATTGATGTAACACCTTTAAATGGACTACCAAGATGCAAATCAGCCACGTGGAAAAAGCGAATGGATGTCATGAGGAACCCCCCGGAAAAATAGAATATTTGTTCTTATTTTACCATCCGAACTGGAAAATAGCTACCGGTTGTATGAAGTGAAATTTCTAGTTTGGGACAATCGAGTAGGAGGGAGTGATTAACTCCCGTCCTCTCACACCACCGTACGTACCGTTCGGTATACGGCGGTTAGCCCTTCCCATTCTTCTTGAGTTCGAGTGGTATATGGCTTCTGCTGACTTCTGATTGTTCAGCTATTTGGATAGGTTACCAAGTGTACTTAGCGTATCAATCAGGCCTCCCCAGGTAAGGACGCAGTATTTCCCTCCATCTATCTGTTTCATTTACTAAATATGACCTTTGACAGAAAGGACTTTGCGTTGTTATGCACGCTCATCCAGTCACACCGAGCCATGTATGAAATTCGTGTTCCTCAGACCGGAGGTTTGCCGCTCGCTTCCTTCAGATTCCACGTCACCATGGACACCCTTGCGTTAAGCTAACTGCTACTTCTGCCTTCGCAGTTCGGGACTTGCACCCTATAGACTACGCCCATGCTGGGCGCACATAAAAAAGATTCTGGAATAATTCCAGAATCATTTAATGAAAGTTATAGGCAGTAAAAATCTCGAGTCTAAGTAGAACCTTATTAATAGAATTATTTCTTTCCTAGTTGAATCGCTTTTTTAATATCTTTCAACGATTGGGATGTACCATACATCAATACCCCACCTCGATATACTCTCGATCCAAACCATCCTAAAATGAAAATCGTTACTAACAGTATTCCTATTCCCAGTACTGGTTCCCAAATTGGCAACTCTAGCATCCCCACACGCAAAAACATCACAAGTGGTGTAAAGAAGGGGATATAAGAGGCTATTTGTACATAAGATGCCTCTGGATTCCCAATTCCTGAGAATGCAATAAATGAAGCGATGATAATCAAGAATGTTATAGGTAACAACAATTGTTGAACATCTTCCGTACGACTAACGAGGGATCCTAAAAGCGCCGCGAGAGTCGCATATAGGAAGTAACCAAGTAAAAAGAATATAACTGCAAAAATCATTGTACTTACACTGACATTAGAGAAACCGAAAAAAGAGAAAACATCCGACGTTAAATCAGAAGCGCTTGTTTTCAACGCAACAAATCCAACTACTCCGAATAAAGCAATTTGTAGCAACCCTAATGTTCCTACACCAGCGATCTTCGCAAACATATGTTTAACTGGTGAAACACTAGATATGATAATTTCCATAACACGTGATGATTTTTCCGTAGCAACTTCCATCGCAATCATGTTTGAATAGTAGAATACAGCGAAATAAATAACAAAGATTAGGATGTAAACCAAGCCTCGTGCTTCGCTTAACTCCTCTTCAGATTTAGAGGAAGGCGAAACTGATTTTTGGTCAAAATCAATTGGTGCAAATAGTTGTGTCACCTCTTCATTCGACAAATCTTAAGATGTTGCTTTCAAGTTTGTTTGTAAGTTTTGAAGGGCTTCGCGAATGACCATCGAATTCTCAACTTCGTTTGCATTTTCGGAAGTATAAGTTGCTTGAATAGTTTGAGCGTCATTTACTGATAGAACAAGGAAACTTTTAATCTTCCCTTCCGAAATTTGGGTTCTAGGTCCATCTATTGAATCATCAGAAGACTCTAGTATTAAGCCACTTTCTACAGCATCCAATTGTTGCTGCAATACTTCTGTCAATGACCCTGCATCGTCGACCACATATACCTTTGATTCATCCGCTCCATCTCCAAAAACGCCTGCATCTTCAACTTTCGAAATGATACTCGATATGTTTGCCATTAAGAAAATCCCAGTAATAACCACCAGAGTAGTTATGACAAATGATTTCGTTTTTGCCTTTGTCCAAAAGGACTGATTATATATTGTCCAGAAATCACGCATGTTCTTTCCCCACCTTTTCAATGAAAATATCTTGGAGTGAAGGCTCTTCTATGGCGAAATATCGAATATCACCTTTTGACATAGCAGATCGCAATAAGTCATGAGCGATTTGTTCTTCATTAATTTGAAAAACGCCTCCTTCAATCGTTTGCTTGAACGAAGTAACCCCTTGTATTTCCTTTAAAAATGCCAAATCAAAATCCGCTTTCAATCGGACATTCTGACGTCCAAATGATCTTTTCACTTCACGTAAAGAACCCGTCAATAAGGAATGTCCATGGTCCAAAATGATGAGTTGTTCACACAATTCTTCCACATGATCCATCCGATGACTTGAGAAAACGATCGTCGCCCCCTCTTTTTGGACAGCGAGTATCTCTTTTTTCAATAATTCAACATTGACTGGATCTAGTCCACTAAACGGTTCATCCAAAATAATAAGCGATGGTTTATGAATAAGAGAGGCGATGACTTGGATTTTTTGTTGATTTCCTTTTGATAATTCTTCCACTTTCTTCCCTGCATAATGTGGAACTTCGAATCGCTCTAGCCATTGTATTGATGCATTTTTTGGCATCCTGTTTTTTCATACCCCTAAGCTGACCTAAATAGATAAGCTGATCTTCGACTTTCATTTTCGGGTAAAGACCACGTTCTTCTGGTAAGTAACCTATGTGTGAGCTATTGGCGTACGTAATCGGCTTATTATTCCATGTTATCGAACCTTGTGTAGGGTCTAATAATCCAAGAATCATACGAAATGTTGTGGTTTTACCTGCTCCATTAGCCCCTAAAAAACCATACATACTGCCATCCTTCACCGTCATCGATAAATCTTTCACAGCGGTAAAATCGCCAAATTTTTTAGTTACATTCTCAATTTGTAAAGTCATATCTACACCCCTTAGTATTTTTTCTCAGCAATTATTCCGCCTATTGCAAATGCAATCATATGTGCAATATACATAAATGTTAAAAGGAAAAATGAAAATCCAGGACCTTCTACAATAAGCGATGCAATCCAAGCTATGACGATACAAAAGGTTGACATAACACATGCCAACGAACGTGCTTTGTTCTGTACCTGGTGATAGCGCTCGTCAAAAAGACGCTTCTTTTTCCCACTTTTATACATGAAATGAAAGACAATCCAGATGACTAAAAAGCCGATAATGTACCCTGACAATCCTGTGATCAAATCGTAACCCTTAAGTATGTTCTTAATCCTCCTCATATATGAATATGTCTTCAATTGGGCAGTTAAACAATTTGGCGAGTTTAAATGCTAGATTAATGGATGGATTGTATCTCCCTTTTTCTAATGAAATAATTGTTTGCCTTGATACATCTAACTTTTCGGAAAGATCATCTTGCGTCATATTAAATTTCAATCGTTTCTCTTTCACAAAATTCTTCACCCATCACCCTCCTCAGTCAGTAAAGTTAACTTTACGTCAAGCTTACTTTACTTACGATTATGATGTCAAGTGAACTTTACAAACTTTTTTTTTGTTCTGAAAACTTGTATAATGAATCTATAAATCTATATTCATTTCAGAAAGGTTGGACATTTATGAAACCTTATAAATTCACTGCATTTGAACCGACGGGTAAATTAATTCTAGAAGAAACTTGGGAGTTTGCTTCCGATGCAGAAGCTAAAGAAAAAGGGCAAGATAAAATTGACGAAAAAGATTTTACAGAAACAACTCACCGTCTTGTTAATACTTCAGGAAAACTTATTTTATTCCATGTTTAAATGGAAACAGTCTGCTAAGGCTAGGAACGCCATCAGCAGACTGTTTTTTATTCACCTATGAAACTTGGTTTTCTTTTTTCAACAAAGGCTTGAATGCCTTCCATGTGATCTTTTGAACGGCGCATGGCGGATTGCGCGGAACTCTCAAGAGCCAAGACCCGCTCTAGCTCGTGAACATGTTGGATATGTAAAATTTGTTTAGATGCGAGCATCGCTTTCACTGGAGATGACAAGAAATTTGCAGCAACATCTTCAGCATGTTTAAAGGCTCTTCCTTCAGCAGTTACCTCATCAATTAACCCTATAGCTAATGCCTCGTGCCCGTTTAACACTTTACCAGACCAAATTAATTGTTTGGCTTTTGGAATCCCTACCCGTTCTTTTAAAAAGAAATGTCCTCCTCCGTCAGGGACTAGACCAATTCCGATGAAATTCATTGCAAGTTTACTATTTTCCTCTGCAATCACAACATCACATCCTAGGACAAGACTTAATCCAAGACCAGCTGCCGCTCCATGGACACTCGCAATCGTTATCATGGGTAGCATATACAGTGCTTTTGCTAATCGAGTAACATCAACCATCACCGTATCAATATCCAATGGACTATTCGGGTCCAACATTGCTTTAATGTCTCCACCCGCTGAAAATGCACGTCCTTCTCCTTTTATAAGTAAGACTTGGACATTTTTTTCATCTTGCATTCTCTCCAAAGCATCCGCAATTTCCTTCATCATAGTTCCATTCATTGCATTCATACTTTGTGGGCGATTAAGCGTCATTGTCGCTAATCGTCCATTTATTTCCATTGTTAAAGTTTCATAAGTCAAAATAGACACCTCTTTCTGAGTGAATAGTCATTCATAATTATTATATTCGAGACTGATGGGAAAAACCCTTTAATATTCTCCAATTTTTACACAGAAATCTACTGGGCTTTTATTTGTTTTCTTTTCATTTAACTTATATACAACTCATTAACTATTAAACAGATGTATACTACTAGTTTTATTTCTGAAATGTTGGGAATGATGCAACCTTAAGTTGGTTTATTAACTATTCCTTTTGTAACCTACATGAAAAAAATGCAAAAAAACTCCCAAAATAATACTTACGTAAATACATTCTAGGGTTTGATATTGACCACTTAAAATTTTTAGTTTTGTATGATAATTAAAAGATTATTTTTTTGAATCGGCGAAATTGGAAAATTTGCTCGTAGGCAAAAATTTTTGTAGAACAAGAGTGCGTGGGGTTTTAAAGGAATGGTTCTGCTAGAGTTTATGTAATTGTGACTATAATCATTTTTTTCTTGGTATCATCCAATTTAAGCTTCGAAGGTTTAAACAAACACTGAAAAAGGTTACCCTTATAAATAGATAACCTTTTTTCCCTCTTCTTTTTTTATTCCTTCGACCACTTCAAGTAAAACGGCTTCTTTCGGGAAAAATTGCAAATTCCAATTTTCTTCTAAATTTTCTTCTATATAAGCTTTAACATTCTTAGAATGACCGTAAACATAGTAATCACTTGAAGCATTTGCCAAACAAAACATTTCACCCTCAAATCCTTCTATCTATTATTAGTTCTCTGTTTTTACTATATCACCAAATTTTATTTAGTACACCTAAAATTCAGTTAATTTAATATTTTCAATCAATTTATTGCAAATTTTAACCAAATAATAGGAAACACCGACAATAATTGTCCAATTTTTGTAACATTTCTCAAAAAGGTTTCCCATTTTAATTATATAGCTTTCTAACATAGTTAAAAGTTACATACCTTTTTTTATATTAATTTAAAGTCATTTGCGTGTGTTTATTTCAAATGTTAGGTCCTTAAATTGTATTTACAAAAATTTTTAATCCCACTCCCCCTTTTCATTTGCTTATCGTTTCAGTTGGTGTTATGATAAAGAAGAATTATTTTTGTCAGTGTAAAAGATTTGTATACGTTTCAAACTTATCGTCTTAATGATCACTTTGGGCAGGGATAGTATTACATTGTGTGAATTTCACACTAGGAGGCAACAAACATGGAACAAGGTACAGTAAAATGGTTTAACGCAGAAAAAGGTTTCGGATTTATCGAGCGTGAAAATGGGGACGATGTATTCGTACATTTCTCAGCAATCCAAAGTGAAGGTTTCAAATCTTTAGACGAAGGTCAAAAAGTAACTTTCGACGTTGAGCAAGGCGCTCGTGGAGCTCAAGCTTCAAACGTTCAAAAAGCATAATTTAACCTTTCTAACAGACTCTACTTTGTAGAGTCTGTTTTTTATTTGTTCAAATATTTAATAACAACATGGTATAACTCAGAGTCCCTACTAAAAATGCAGGCAAATTACTTTTATGATCCTCTGGTAATTCTTCCTTCATCACATTCAAAATAATTGCACCCGCTAAGAAAGCGGTAAGTAGGGATACGAACACATCTTGCATCTCAATAAATGACCCCACACCCCAACCAAAGAATATAGCTAGAGCTAAAAACCAACGACCGAACCTATCATACACATGTTTATGGGATTTTCTGAGACTCCAGTCATTTGTTATAAAATGAACACTCATCGCGATAAAAAATAAAAGGGTCTCTTTAACACCATCATATCCCCCTCGTACAAGTAAATACCCTATAACAGCATTGTAAAAAAAGAATGTGACCATATGAAATTGAAATCTTTGTAAGGAAGATTTTGCTTCTTCGTTCTCATTAGCAAAGTCCCCTTTTTTCCTCATCATCACTTCAAGTACATAAAAAATAGTAAGTCCAATCATTGCAACAATGTAAATATGGTCTTCAACAACCGTCAGAAAATTCGGTTGCAGTTTATCTTCAAGTTCTTTTTGATATTCATTCAGTTCCGGCAATAAATGGACAAATACATAAGAAACCGCTACTCCTGAGGAAAAGGAAAGAAATAAATGCCGAGGAGAAGATTTTAAAAAGTGGAG
Source organism: Paenisporosarcina sp. (assembly GCA_048976825.1). Classification (GTDB taxonomy): domain Bacteria; phylum Bacillota; class Bacilli; order Bacillales_A; family Planococcaceae; genus Paenisporosarcina. Next base: position 31,914 of record JBHGUT010000027.1, on the reverse strand, counting down.
CCTCTTTGAAAAAATGTGTACTCCCATTAATCCACAAGTTAATAAAAACGTAAATATGATCATCACCTTCCTCCTTTCATAAAGCATGTTACTTTCTTATACCCTTATATAGCGTTATTTTTCATTGAGATTTATTTACTATCTTTTCCGCAATAAAAAAAACCGGCAAATGCCGGTTTAAATTCCTTCGTATAAAGATTGGACAGGTTTCATAAGAACCCGATTTACTTCTTCTATTAATCCACTTAAGCCCATTTCGGCTTGCAGCATTTTTTCGATCTTTGGGTTAGCTTGTGCGAGTTGAGCAGTCTTTTGTGCATACTCCAGTTCTTCACCCGATATTTCTTCCCCAGTCATTTGCTTCTGTTGCAAGGTCATTTGTAAATCACGAAAACTTTTAAAGAGAGCAAGAGCTTGCTCGTCCTCCTTCACAGCGGAAACTGCTTCTAGAACCGCAGCGTACTCTTTCGTTTTTCGGAAAGTACCTTCTAATCGATTGATATCATCATAAATGTTAACTGTCATTTGATCACTCCTACATCATATTAATAAAGTAAACGATTAAGCCCTGAATGATACCAATTAGGCCACCCAAAAGGGCTCCTAAAACAGTAATCATTTTGAATTCTTTCTTTGAAATCCCAAGCATTAATTCTTCTAAACGTTCTACTGGAAACGTATCAACTTGGTCCCTTACCATTTCTTCTAGTTTAAGACGTTTAATGGTCTCTTCCAGTTTTAGGTCCCCTTGTAAAAAAGCGAACTCTGTTAGTTTAGGAGTTAAGTTTAAGGCAAACCAATTCGAACCTTCTGGCCAATACGATTGTAACGTATCGTTTAGTCGTTTTTCAGCTGCAACCTCTTGTTTTACATAGGTCTTTACTGTTGTAAGTACAGGTTCCCAATCAAAACCACCTATTAATTCGTTTAAAGGGCGATCTTTTAATTTTTCCCATTCTCCACGAATCATGTTTGATAATAACTCGAATGTACCAGGAGCACGCATAAACTTATTAATTTCAGGCTTAACTTTTCCTACAATCGAGGATGATTCCCCCATAAACATTTGAATCATATTACCAAACTTACCTTTTGAAGATAAGAAATCGTCAATCAAACGTTTAACTGTTTGATTGCCTTCTTCAGATTCAAAATACGCTTCCCCTTTTCCTAGCAGATAGGTCACAATCTCAGGAATTTGCTCATCCGCTTTTATCTGCCATTGTTTAGGTGCTATTTCTCTAATAGATTTATTTGCAAAACGTAATTCAATTTCACTCATTTGATTGTCAATAATGGCATCAATTTTGCTTTCTATGCGCGGAGAAACATTTTCTATACCTGCTTTTGAAAGCCATTCCTGGAGCGTTTTATTTGATTCGAAAACATGTTTGACTAATTGACTTTGAATCCATAACTCCGCTTTTTGTTTCATTTCCTCAGAAAAAAAGCGTCTTTTAAAAGTGTCAGGTGTTAATAAATGCTCTACTACTGTCCGCCCAAGTTGTTTGGCTAACTCATCTCTTCTTTTAGGAATTAACCCCGGTGTAAAGGGTATTCGCCAGTTCCCAATATATTTTGCTTCGTGTGGACGAAAAAGCATTTTTATTGCTAAATGATTCGTATAACCACCGATTAACGCTCCTATTAATGCCATAAAAACTAGAGTCCATAAAAAATTCAACGTCTTCACCTTTTTCTTTCATGCTACCTTCCATTATAACAGAGAAGACGTGCTGAATAGAAATGAGAAGACGTTTAGTTAAAGGGCATTATAGATGGTAGAAAATCGGATAGCATGTTCCATTTCATCTTGCATGGCAATGAATAACGGATTATAAGCTTCAGCTATTGGGATGGTCAGTAGCATTTCTTTATATAATTCAGTTGCTGCTAACTCACCAATGAGTGCATCCTTTGTGCCTTGTTTTAAACTTAAGGGAGGGTTAGGCTTATCGGGGTTTTGTACAAATTGCCCGGTCAGCATATAATAGAGTTGCTGGAACATCTCATAATGACTTTTTTCATCTTCCATTGCATGTTTAATGAAAGACTGGAAGAAGGGGTCCTTCGTCAATGTGAGCATGTTTTTGTACGTATAATAATCCTTATACTCGCCTTCTATGGCTTGTTGTAATTGTTCAATAAACACAACATCACTCCTTAGCTCTTTCTAATAACTTATGCAAAGGTCAGTGACACTATGAAAGGAGTGACAAAATGCTACAGCACTTTAGCTTTAAACCGATGTATGAAAATAAACAATTACCAGGTTGGACGTTTTCATTCTTTTATAAACAGGTGCGCTTTAATGGAGAGTATCTACCGGACGGTTCAATTCTGTGGCTTGGGGAAATACCACCTGATGAAGATGTTTTAAAGAAAATGATACACGAGTTGATGTTGTTTCATGTGTATGATTAAAATAATTCAATTAAATATTTTTCTACATAATATAAAACGGGGAACGCATATTTCTGCATTCCCCGTTTTTGCATTTATTGACTTTTTACTAGCAAAAGAGAAAATCCCTTAACCCACTTGGGGATTTAGAGATGTACCTGATTGAAGTCTATACATTTGTTCGTAGCGGCCGCCTAAAGCTAATAACTCTTCATGTGAACCTTGTTCAACAATCTCTCCTCGATCTAAAACTAAAATACGGTCTGCATTTTTAATAGTAGAAAGACGGTGAGCGATGATAAATGTTGTTCTCCCTTTTTTCAAAACATCCATTGCATGCTGTATAATCTCTTCCGTCTCAGTATCGATATTAGATGTTGCTTCATCTAATATCAGAATAGCTGGATCGAAGGCCAAAGCGCGTGCAAAAGAAATTAATTGTCGCTGTCCAGAAGATAATGTACTTCCTTTTTCAATAACAGGTTCGTCAATTCCATTTGGTAAATGTTTTAAAACGCGATCTCCACCTACTGCATCAAGTGAGGCTATAACTTTTTCACGAGTTATTCTTGCATCCCCTAAGCTGACATTCGATTCAATAGTACCTGTGAATAAATAGGGATCTTGTAAAACAATACCCATATGGTCACGAACCGTCTGACGCGATAAGTCTTGGATATTCAAACCATCAATTGTAATCGCACCTTTTGACACATCGTAGAATCTAAATAATAAATTCATAATGGAACTTTTGCCGGAGCCCGTATGCCCAACAAGCGCAACGGTTTCACCTTGCTTCGCTTCAAAAGAAATGTCCTTTAATACATATTCCTCATCTTTATAAGCAAACCAAACCTTTTCAAAACGAACATTTCCACGGTACCTAGCAATTTTTTTATCACTCACATCTTCGCCAGGTCGGTCCATTAATCGGAACACACGTTCTGCCGCTACAAGAGCTTGCTCTAATTTAGCTAGCTGGTTCACCATACCGGTCACTGGGTTAAAAAGTCGTGTGATATAGTCAACAAATGCATATAAAACACCTACGGAAATTGCAGTCGTTGCCGTTAGTGAAGCACCACCAAAATACCAAATAAACAACACAAAGGTAATAGAACGAATAGCCCCAACTAAATTATGTGATGTACCTGCATCTAAATACAACAACTTATTCTGATATTTATAATGCTCTCGGTTCATTACCTCAAACTCTTCTTGCATTTGTTCTTCTCTTCTAAACGCTTGGATAATAGTCATTCCTTGAATGGATTCATTAATCATCGCATTCATATCACTTACTTTTCCTCGGACGATATGATTATATTTAGAAGCATATTTTCTGTACATCATCATCCATATATAGAGAATAGGTAATACGAACAAAGCAATCGACGCCATCTTCCAGTCGAGGAAGAAAAGTGCCACATAGATCCCCGTAATGTACATTCCACTTGAAGCAAATTGAGATAACACAGTTACATACAATTCGCGTATCGCTTCTGTATCATTAGTGATTCGAGCAACCACTTTACCTGCAGGCAAGTTGTCAAAATATCGAATGGGAAGTGTCTGAATATGTTGATACACATCATTTCGCATTTTTTGTATAACTCGGTTTGCGGCTTTTTGTAGTAGCAAGTACTCTCCATAACGAAAGATTGCTGCCACAACTGTTAGGGCAAAGAACACGCCAAGCAAAATGGCGATTGGTTCAAAATCAATCGCACCACCATCTGCTCCCGCAATATGGTCGTCGATGATTTTCTTCGCAATGAGTGGACCAGCTAAATCAGCAGCCACTGCTACAGTTAGTAAAGAAATACCCATTATGAGTAATTTTTTATAATGAAGGGCGTACACCCAAAGTCTTTTTCCTGTACTCATGACGTCACCTCCTCGATTTGCTGACGATCGAACTGTTCTTTATACCAGCCCTCTTTCAAAAGCAAATCTTCATGCGTACCTTCTTCGATAATCACACCATCGTCTAATACAAGTATCCAATCTGCATGTTGTATTGCCGATAAACGATGAGTCGTTATAATTGTTGTTTTTCCGCTTCGTTCTTTTTGTATATTTTCAATAATACGTGATTCCGTTTTCGCATCTACTGCGGATAACGAATCATCTAATAGTAAGATTTCAGGATTTTTGATTAACGCACGAGCAATTGAAATACGTTGTTTTTGTCCACCTGATAATGCAACACCTTTTTCACCAACAAGTGTTTGAAGACCTTGCGGAAGCATCTCTAAATCTTTTTGGAAATAAGATAATCGAATGGCAGTTTCAATGTCTTCGTCTGTTGCTTCAGGGTGACCAAATAAGATATTTTCCTTCACGGTTCTTGAGAATAACACGTGATCTTGTGGAACATATCCAATCCAATTTCTCACTTGATTTTTAGTCTGGTCTTCAATAGGGACACCTGCAAGCATTAACGCTCCACTTTCAACTGGATATTCTCGCAGTAATTGTTTAATGAATGTCGTTTTCCCACTTCCTGTTTTCCCTACAATTCCAAGTGTTTGACCTTGTTCAATCAAAACATGAATCTCAGATAAATTAATGTTTGTAGATGTTGGATATTGAAAGTTCATCCCCGAAAATTCAATACGACCAGGACGTTCTATAGATACTGCACTCTCAGGATCTTTTACATCTTCCTCGTAATCCAATGTTTCTTGAACACGGTCAAGTGATGCATTCCCGCGTTGCATAACATTAATTAATTCCCCAATAGCAAACATCGGCCAAATGATCATCCCAAGATATACATTGAAGGAGACTAAATCACCCAGCGTCATTTGTTGTTGAGAAACAAGGTAAGCGCCATACCCGAGGCCGATCATGTAACTAACCCCAGTTAACACTTTTGTAATCGGATTAAATAGTGCATCAATTTTTTCGACTTCCATATTTTTAGAATAGACGTCTTCAGTCATCGCATCGAATTGTTTCTCTGACGCACGTTCTTGTACATACGCTCGAATCACTCGAACGCCGGCAATAGCTTCTAATACACTATCATTCATGTCACCAAATGCATCTTGTGCTTTCATATACCTGTCGTGAATACGTTTCCCAAGAATTTGCATAATTAGCGCTAGTATTGGCAGCGGTAATAAAGCAATCAACGTTAATTTCCAACTCACCAAAATCCCCATCGTGATTAAAATCGTAAGCATATAGAGTGAAGAGTCGATTAGTGTTAAAATTCCAAACCCCGCTGTAGTAGAAACCGCCTTTAAGTCATTTGTCGCTCGTGCCATCAAATCACCAGTACGGTTTTTTTCATAAAACGATGGTGTCATTCGTAAAAAATGTTTCATCAAACGGCCACGAAGTTGTTTTTCAATGACATACGCGCCACCAAATAATTGATATTGCCAAACGAAGTTACTTAAATAATTCACAACTAAGACTGCAATAAGTGCAAGAATAAATGTCATAAGTAATTTAGATGTAAGCGTTTGTTGATAGATGGCATCAATAGATTCCCCTAACAACCACGGTGGAACAACTTCAAGTACGTTTGTCACCATTAATAAAGAAACGGCAATTGTGTAACGTTTCCAGTTTTCCGCAAAAAACCATTTTAATTTAAATAATACTGAGAACATGTAATTTCCTTCTTTCCTTTTACGGTATAGCTTAACTAGCCACCTTCAAGAGATTCCTTGATTAAAATTTGTTTCTGTTGCTGATAGTTCATCGTCAGCACTCCTTTTCTTTTTTTATTTATGTGACAGCTCATAGCTGATTACACCAAAATATGGAAATAAAAAACACAAAAAAGCACACGCCCTGTTTCCAGATGCGTGTGCGCATGAAAAAAGGTACAGGTTTTCGCACCTGTCCCTAGATGTGATAAATTATTGGAAATGTACAGACAGGTACGGACGAACTATGTAATTAGTTATAATTTCCACTTGATAAATCATGACACGTACCTCCATTCTTATAGTTATTTGCTCTTCAAGATTATCACGACGTTTTCGGAAATGTCAATACATTTTGAAGAGAAACAGTATTCTGTTAATGATTTACGTTTAGACATAGGGCAAAAGGGTATTTATTTACTAAATAAATCATTCTAAGGGAGCGATTAAAGATGGAAGAGCGAAAAAACATTGAAGTCAAACGTGAAGAAAAGACCGATTCTGGGTTGGTAGGAGCTACCTTCATTAAATATGCAGCATACCTTATTATTTTCTTTGCCTTACTCTGGTTCTTAATATCATATGTTTTCCCAATGTTTAGCTAAAAAGGAGTGTTCCCGCATGATTCAAAAAATGATTGTCGGATACGACGGATCGGATGGAAGCCGTGCTGCTTTATTAAAAGCAGTTGGACTCATGCAACATATTCCTAATACGCAATTAACTGTAGCTTATGTAAACGAAGATGTTGTAGGTGGGGAAATTGCTTATATAGGACAACAAGTTGAGTCTTCACCTCTTTCAATGGATTTGACAAACGTTCCTCCTGTTGAAAAAGAATATGATTCTCCTCGACAGTTTGCAAGAGAATACGCCGTGCAGATGTCAGAATCGATTCAAGAACAACTGGATAAACATCTAATTAAGGCTAATATCGTAGCAATTGATGGTCATCCCACACACGCACTCGCGGATATGGCGGATAAGGAACAAGCCGATCTTATTATTGTCGGAAACAGTGGGAAATCAGGATTCCAGAAATTCTTTGTTGGTTCTATCAGTGAAAAACTGATTAAAGAAGCTCATTGTTCGGTCTTAGTAGTTAAATAACTAGAATGCCGCTCCTCTTAAGGAGCGTTTTTTTATGTTTCTATAAATTAAGCTAATAATCACATGAAGAACTAAAAAAGCAATAAAAATATAGGATGAGCCCAAATGATTTTGGGCTCATCCTTTTGTTATATAAGTCCAAATTGCTTCATTTTCTTTAAGTAGACATTCGGTCAATTAAAATGGCTTTTACAGGACTTCCGTCTGCTCCTTCAATATTCAATGGTAATGCAATTAATTCATAACTACCTTCTTTTACTTTGTCGAGTACAAGCCCTTCTAAAATATATCTACCCGCTCTATTTAATGCATGATGCATGGATAAATCTTTACTTGTGATTGCGTCTACTGATGGTAAGTCCACTCCAAACAAGATAATTCCTTTATCAATCATCCATTCGACAATATCTAAATCGAAGGAAGGTATCTCCTTAGGAAACAAAGATCGATTATTCCAGGATCCCGTATGAAATAAAACGGCTTTTTCACGTCCAATCTGAATATGTTCGATATCTTCCCTTGAAATCTTCTCTCTTCCTTTTACATCAATAACCACAGCCTGAACAAGGTAATTTTGCAAAGCCAATTCATGTACCTTTTCACCATTCTCGTCAAAATGAAATGGCGCATCAATGTGCGTACCTATATGTGTACTGGTGACCAATTTCCCAACATTAACTGAACCTGATTCTTCTTTAGACCAATTTACTTGATACTGAAAAGGAGTATCTCCCGGCCACTCCGCCGTGTCTTTTTTTAGTAACATGGAAATATCATGAATTTTCATGTTATGCTACCACATTTCGTTCATTGGTGAAGTTTTTATAGGATTCTTTTTCCATGATATCTTTTAGACGTTGGACCATCTCCCATACATCCGAAAAGCTTGTATAAAAACTGATTGGGGCTAACCGAATGATATCAGGAGCTCTAAAGTCTGGTACAACATTTGCCGCTTTCAATGCTTTACAAATACGAGCCGCTTCTGGGTGAGCCAATGCAATATGCCCCCCTCGTTCATTATTTGCTACTGGTGTTACATCAATGAACCCATAGCTCCCAATTTGAGAATGAATTAAATCACGTAAATATTGGGTTAACGCAAGGGATTTAGCACGAAGGTTTTCCATTCCTGCTTCTTCAAATAATTCCACACTTCCACTTAAAGGTGCTGTACTAAAAAGATTAGGTGTACCGATTTGGTAAGCACCTGCTCCTTCAGCTTTTGAGAATGAATGGGACATGTCAAATTGTCTTGACTTGTCTGACCCAAACCATCCAGCAAGACCTGGTAATTCATGATGATGACGCTCGTGAATAAATAGTCCACCAGATCCACCTGGTCCACTATTCATATATTTGTAATGACACCAAATAGCAAAGTCTACACCATCTGAATGTAAAGTATGGGGAACTGAACCGATAGAATGAGCCAAGTCAAAGCCAACCAAAATATTTTTCAAATGTGCTTGTTTCGTTATTTTATTTAAATCTAACAATTGTCCACTTCGATATAACACAGATGGAAGCATGATCATCGCAACATCATCTGTTAACATCTCTTCTATTGCATCCATTGATAGTGTATACCCATCATGACTTCTCACTTTTCGCATAGACACTTCTGGATCTAGCCCTCGAAGTCGTAAGTGGCTTTGCACGGCATAAATATCTGAAGGGAAATTCAATTCATCCACAACAATGACGTTTTTTTCTGGAGAAGGATGAAACAACGTTGAGAGCATTTGATGAATGTTTACCGTGATTGAGCCTGTTACCATAACTTCATGTCCCTTGGCACCTACTATTGGTGCAACACGTTCGCTCAATTTTTCTGGATAAGTAAACCAAGGTTCATCTCCTTCAGTCCATCCATCAATACCTTTTTCTTTCCAACTCTCCATTAATTTTGTCAATGTTCCTTCTGAACGCTTTGACATAAGACCTAGTGAATTTCCATCCATATAAAGCTGATTTTCTGGTAAATAAAACTCTTGTTTAAAGTGCCTAAGCTCATCTTTCTGATCAAGTTGTTGCGCGTATACATATGAAGTATTCATCGTTTCGCTCCTTTTAGCCAAATAATGCAAAACTGAGTGCACCTAATAAAGCTGTAATAATAACCACTATCCAAGGGGACCACTTATAAAACACCAATAGGGTGAAAGAAATTAATACAAGGACAAAATCAATAGAATCATGAACAGCACTCGTAAATACTGGATCGTAAAGAGCTGCAAGTAAAATCCCAACTACCGCGGCATTTACTCCTTTTAAAGCTGCTTGAATTCTTGGTTTGGTTCGAATAATCGCCCAAAACGGCAAAGTCCCCACCACAAGTAAAAAGGATGGTAAAAACATGGCCAATACCGCAATACTTGCACCTGAAAATCCACCCATGATTTGACCTAAATAACCAGCTAGTGTAAAGAGCGGACCTGGTACTGCCTGTGCTGCACCATATCCTGCAATAAATGCTTCCGAAGTCATCCAGCCGTTTGGTACAACCTCTCGCTCAAGCATTGGAAGAACAACATGACCTCCTCCAAAAACAATAGAACCTACCCTGTAAAAAATATCAAAAATAGCATAAGCAGAAGCTTGTACATATGGTCTAAATATAGGCAATACAATTAATAGCGTGAAGAATATAACCCACGCAATAATTCCTGTTTTTTTTCCAAAGGTCAAAGGAATATTTACAGTTTCAGGTTTTTCTTCGTTTTTGTAGTAAAACATACCAATCAAACCCGCAATTATGATAATGAGAATTTGACTCCATGCTGTGGGGAAAAGTAATGTCACTATAGCAGCGATTATAGCAATGGATATTCGAGGACGATCAGGTGTTAATGATTTCCCCATACCTAGTAGTGCATGAGCAACAACTGCTACTGCTACAATTTTAAGTCCTTGAATCCAGCCACTTTCAAATGAACTGGTTTGCATCATAATCCATGCAAATGCCATTAGCAATAGAACGGATGGTAGGGTAAAACCAATCCACGACAAAACGCCTCCTAATATGCCTCCTCGTAACATACCAATTGAAATACCAACTTGAGAACTTGCAGGACCAGGTAGAAACTGACACAGGGCCACTAAGTCCGCATACAATTTGTCATCGAGCCATTTTCTCTTTTGCACATATTCTTCGCGAAAATAACCAAGATGTGCTGCTGGACCTCCAAACGAAGTCAATCCCAGTTTTGTAGAAGCAATTAATATTTCTATGTAGCGACTTCTTTTTCCATTCGCCAAAAACATACACATCCTTTATTAATAGTCTTCTACTATATAATACAGAACGTGTAATATATCGAAAAGCGATAAAATTATATGAAATCTGTAAATGACTTTTGCATGTGAAAAACCAAGCATGATTGTAGCAATTTAATATGCTATTGTGCTGCTTGAAACAAGACTCTATGAATAAATAATTGTTTTTTACTTATATTTACCTTATCATTATATATATTAACTATTTTTCAGAAAACAGGAGGTGTACACTTTGTTCTCCCCCTCATTCGGGTCTAGAACAAAGGAATTCTTTGGACATAGCCATACGATTGACAGCATTTGCTGTCTTAATCGCCTTTACGGCATTCTTCGTTGCAAGTGAGTTTGCTATTGTAAAAGTGAGAACGACCCGCATTGATCAATTGATTGCGGAAGGAAATAAACGCGCGATTCCCGCAAAACGAGTCATTTCAAATTTAGATGAATATTTGTCAGCGTGTCAACTTGGTATCACAATGACCGCTCTTGGCCTAGGTTTACTAGGTGAACCGACTGTCGAACGTATTTTACATCCATTATTTGAACGTTTTGCACTTAGCGATAGTATGTCGAACTTCTTTTCATATGCAATTGCATTCTCAGCAGTTACATTCTTGCACGTAGTTGTCGGTGAATTAGCACCGAAAACGTTAGCAATTCAAAAAGCAGAGCAAGTTGCGTTATATACAGCTAAACCATTAATTTGGTTTTATCGCATTTTGTTTCCAGTTATTAAATTCTTAAATGGTTCTGCTCGCGCTTTGACAGGTTTTTTTGGATTAAAGCGAGTTTCCGAATCTGAACTGGCTCATACGGAAGATGAACTTCGTATGATTTTATCAGACAGCTTAAAAAGCGGAGAGATTAACCAAGCGGAATATAAATATGTAAACAAAATTTTTGAATTTGACGATCGGATTGCTAAAGAAATAATGGCACCGCGAACAGAGATGAGTACGATCGATAAGGATACAACACTTCGAGAAGTGTTTGACCAAGTAAACGTGGAACAGTATACACGTTACCCAGTGACGGATGGAGATAAAGATCACGTAATAGGTCTTGTTAACATGAAGAACTTATTAACATCGTATATAAAAGATGCCTCAAACATTAACCGACCGGTTATCGACTATATGCAACCCATTATTCGTGTTATAGAAACAATACCTATCGGCGATTTATTACTTAAAATCCAACGTGAACGTATCCATGTTGCAGTTTTAATGGATGAATACGGCGGTACCTCAGGACTTGTTACAATAGAAGACATACTGGAAGAAATTGTTGGAGACATTCGAGATGAATTTGATAATGACGAATTACCGGAAGTCCAAAAAATTAGCGATAATCATTACATTCTTGATGCAAAAATATTAATTGAAAACGTAAATGATATTCTTGGGATTGATATTGACGAAGAAGATATTGATACCATTGGCGGATGGTTCATGACTAAACGCTTTGAAGCCATTAAAGGTGAAAAAATTATTGAACAAGGCTTTGAATTTACGATTAAAGATATAGATGGACATCACATACTGTATCTTGAAGTCGTAAAAATAAAAAATCTTGATTCAAAATTAGTCGAAATATCTTAAAAAGCTTAGAATAATAACGACTCTCTCACGAGGAGGGTCGTTTTATTATGTTTCAAAGTCTTGCAGGGGGGAAACAAAATGGAGCTATATACACAATTAAGAGAAGGGGAAAAAGGTGCGTTAATAAGCATTGCTACTTATATGTTATTAAGTGCAACTAAGCTAACAGTTGGTATCTTGGGTTCGTCGGAAGCATTAAAAGCAGATGGTCTTAATAATACAACTGATATTGCAGCATCTATAGCCGTTTTAATAGGCTTACGTATTTCACAAAAGCCCCCCGATCATAATCACCATTATGGACATCTTAGGGCAGAAACGATTGCTTCTCTCCTCGCATCTTTTATTATGGCAGCAGTTGGATTACAGGTTCTTGTTTATGCAGGCAGAAATTTATTTCATCCTGTCCATGAGACTCCTTCCATGTTAACCGCTGTAGTAGCGAGCGGAAGTGCAATTATTATGTATGCCGTCTACCGATACAATTTACAATTAGCTAACCGTATTAATAGTTCCGCGGTTCGAGCAGCTGCATATGACAATCGATCCGATGCTATGGTTAGCATTGGAACCACGATCGGTATCCTTGCCGCAATTTTTGGGATGCCCATCATTGACTCTATAACTGCACTCTTAGTTGCATTGCTTATTTTAAAAACTGCATATGATATTTTTAATGAAGCGGTACATACGCTGACCGATGGATTCAATGAAGAGGAAGTAGAAACATTATCTGTCCTTGTAAAGAAAGTCCAAGGCGTAATCGATTTGAACGATTTTAAGGGAAGAATGCATGGAAATCTCATGTTCGTTGATTTAACTGTTGCAGTTGATCCAAGTCTTAATGTTGTAGAAAGTCATCGAATCACTGAAGAAATTGAAAATAAAATACTCAAGGTAAAACCGTTTTGTGTAGTTTTTGTCCATATCGAACCATATCTTAATCACCCATTAAACGAGTAATGCATCTGTATGACTCCACTAACCAGATTCTTTTTTATAGCGCAAAAAACCGCCACTAGGGCGGGTTTTTTCTTTATTCTTCTTCATTTTCTTCTTCCACTTCTTCATTCACATCAACATCGGATTCATTTTCTCCATCTCTACATGCTGCTAATAACCCCACTGAAAGAAATGCTGCAGCTCCAATTTTTCACCATTTTGCCCTGCGATTGAATTTTTAGCCATTTTAAATTCCTCCATTTTTGTCATTTTTCGTACAAGTATTTACTTAATTAGTAGATATCCCTCATGAGCTTCTTAATAAACCAAAATTTTGTATAATTTTCTGAAGAGGGGCATATTTCTCATTTTAAGGGTTGACTTACTGAATATGCTTTTGGTAAGGTTATTTTATTAAAACGAAAGCAGGTGAGGTATTATGGCAACTTTAATTGAGAATGTAAATGCGCGAATTGGCATGTTCCAGGTATCTCATCACACGTGTGCTTTCTAAAAAGTAGACCGTTTCATGTGATGTGTGTTTAACCGTGGCTGCCTCTTCGCAGTCACGGTTTTTTATATGCACAAAACAGGAGGAATACACATTGAAAACAGTTGAAAATTACGGATGGAACGATTCTTGGGAAATAAAATGGACGGAACAAATAATCAATGAAAAATTACATGGAAGCGTCGCGGGGCGTGTCTTACTAGAACATAAACATATGTATCGAGTTGTGACTAAAGATGGTGAATGGTTAGCTTCACTATCTGGTAGCTTTAAGCATTTAGCACACGAACGTCGTGACTACCCTGCGGTCGGTGATTGGATAGCTGTTGAAAAAATGCCAGGTGAGGAAAAAGGAATAATCCACAGCATTTTGCCCCGAACATCCATATTTTCTAGAAAAGTAGCTGGAGACACTACAATTGAACAAATTGTTGCTGTAAATGTAGATATCGTCTTTTTGGTCATGTCATTGAATCTAGATTTCAACGTTCGTCGACTGGAAAGATACATGATTGCTGCGTGGGATTCAGGAGCAAAGCCAGTTATCGTGTTAACTAAAAAAGATGTTTGTGAAGATCCACAAACATATGTGGAACAAGCTGATGCAGTTGCATTTGGTGTACCTATTCATGTTGTTAGTAGTGTAACTGGTGAAGGAATTGCTGAACTTCAGGAATTATTGAAAGAGGGTAAAACAGCTGCATTGCTCGGCTCTTCAGGTGTCGGTAAATCTTCCTTAACAAACGCATTGTGTGGAGAAGAAGTAATGACCGTTCAAGAAATTCGAGAAGGTGATGACAAAGGTCGTCATACCACGACTCATCGAGAGTTATTTTGTATGCCAGGTGGAGGATTATTAATTGATACTCCTGGTATGCGAGAATTCCAAATGTGGGACAATAGTGAAAGTCTTGACTCAAGTTTTAAGGATGTAGAGGAATTTGCAAACGCATGTCGTTTCAATGACTGTCAACATGACGGTCAACCAGGATGTGCTGTTCAAGCAGCGCTTGAAAATGGTTCATTGACACAGGAACGTTATGCTAGTTATGAAAAGTTGAAGCGTGAGCTTGCTTATATTGAACGGAAAGCCGATGCTGTCGCTCGTAAAGCTGAACTAGGGAAGTGGAAGAAAATTTCAAAAGACGCGCGTAAACGTCCTGTTAAGAAAAGGTAAAAGATCGCTAATTATCATCAACAATATTAATAATAAAAGCTGTACACGCGTCGATTCACTCGGGCAGTGTACAGCTTTTATTTTACCTGACGCTTTGCGCCTTTATTTCTTTCCCAATTTGAGCGTACATTTTCAACTCTTCAATTAATGCATTTACTTGTTCAGCAGCTTCTTTTACAAGTCCATCATGATTATAATCAAACGTGCTAGGATCTAAAACTAACTGACGCGGAATCGCATTTGCATAAACTCCACGCATGACCGTTCTCATATTGTTAAGACAATTAATGCCACCCTTACCTCCACCAGCAATTGCGATTAATCCTACTGGCTTGTGTAAGAATTGGGTGCTACCTAAGAAATCGAGCGTGTTTTTCAAAGCTCCACTCATCGCACTATGGTATTCAGGGGATAACAACAATACAGCATCTGCCTCTAAAACAGATTGACGTAATGATTTAACGACTGGGTTTTTTGCTTGTTCTTCTTCTCCATTATATAAAGGTACTTCCATGACACTTAAATCCATCGCATGGAAACCATGTGTCCGTTCTATAAATCGAGCTGCAATTGCCGTGCGACCATGTTTACGTGGTCCACCGCTTATGACGATTATGTTCATGTTCATTCTCTCCTCTTACAATCCGCTCGGATCAGTTAATCCATGCTTCACTGCATAAAGAGCAGCTTGTGTCCGGTCTTGTACGTGTAATTTAGAAAATATATTTGAAATATGTGTTTTGATGGTTTTTTCAGAAACGAATAAGGAAGATGCGATTTCACGATTACTTTTTCCTTTAGTTAGTTCAGAAAGAACATCTTGCTCTCTCGGTGTTAATGGATACAGTAAATGTAGAGGAACCTCACGTGGTTCTTTGCTTTTCATTAACTGTGTTGTAGCTTGTGGGTGTAATGTGTTTTCTCCCCGTATAATTTTGCGAATTGCTTCAACTAAATCATCGGGCTCAATGTCTTTTAACTGATATCCTGCAGCTCCTGCTTCAATGGCAGGAATTACATGATCGAGGTCTGAAAAACTAGTGAGCATTAGGATTTCTGTTTTTGGGAAAAGCTTTTTTATACGTTTAGTTGCTTGAATCCCGTCCATTTCAGGCATAACTAAATCCATTAATACAATATCCGGATTAAGTTCGGCTGTCATCTCAACGGCTTCTCTCCCGTTTGTAGCTTCCCCAACAACGATTATGTCCTTTTGGGTTTTCAGAAAAAACAACAACCCACGTCTTACTACATGATGATCATCTGCTATAAGTACTTTAATCATGCAGATTCCTCCTTAATAAGGCAATCGAATTAATATTTCAGTGCCTTTTTCCATCTCACTTACCCAATCTACTGTTCCACCAGCAACTTTGGCGCGGTCCCTCATACTCTGCATCCCAATAGAAGGTAAGCGTACATCAGAGTCAATCTGAAATCCACAGCCTTCATCTTTAAGTACAATCAAAACATCAGTTGATGTTATATTTATAAATAACTCCGCATCTTGAACACCTGAATGCTTTCTAACATTGTTTAACCCCTCTTGAGCAATTCGAAACAAGGTTTCTTCCATTCTAGATGACAAGTTAATCACACCTGAAACATTCGTATGTAAATTAAGACCAAGCATCTCCGCATAGCCTTTTATCCCTTCAACGAGCCCACTTTCTAATCCTTTTGGTCGAAGTTGCCATATAAGTGCACGCATTTCTGTTAAGGCTTCTTGTGTTAAGTGTTGAATTTCTCGAAACGTTTCTTTAACATCGTGTTGTTCGGACATTTCACTTCCGCCTCGGGCTGTTAACGTGACAGAGAATAACAACTGATTGACGGAGTCATGTAAATCACGTGCTAATCGGTTTCTCTCTTGCACTAATGCCAATTCTTGCTCTTGTTTTGTTAAAACGATTCTCTTGATCGCTGAACCCATTTGAAAGGCAACAGACTCAAGTAAAGCAAGTTCACCATCCGAAAAACCCACTGTATCAGGGGATGCAACGTTTAATAAGCCAAAACGTTCGACACCAGATTGTAGAGGTACGGTAGCATGATGTGTAATACCTTCGTGATCACCAACTTTTGCTTCAATCGCACTTTCTATACGTTGGCACTCTATAATGTTTGATGCTTTTTTTAAGTCACCATTCCTGTACCTAGACACACACCAACATCCGCCTTTTTGTAAGTGTTTGCAACCTTGGTCACGCAATGCCTCGGGCAAATTTTCATGTACGATTAATTGATGTTTTTTATTGTCAATAAAGAAAATCCAGCCTGTTTCGAACTGTGTACCGGCTAAGAACTTCCGAAGGGCACCTTGCAGCATACTGTTCATATCCGTTTCTTCATTCAGCAATTCAGCTATTTCTTTTAATAACTCGATGTTAGAAAGTTCATTTGACTGCATACAGATGCCTCCAATCCCAACTCTATTATATGTCCTATCATACCATTCGCTTTCATGCATATGCATGAACAGGTGCTCATACTTTTGACTTAAAATGTTATGGCTGTAATGATCTCCATAAATAGAATGTGGCATATGCACGCCAGCCAATCCATTTTTCAGCCAACGATTCTATTTCATGTATCGTTGGTTTTTCATCCCGTTTTAGCAATTTTTTTAATGCGTTATGTAGGCCAACATCTGCAATTAGAAAAGCATCTGAATGTCGGAAGCAACGCATAATCACATAATTTGCTGACCACTTTCCAATGCCACGAATAGAGATTAATTCTTTTTCCATTTGTTCTAGAGATAGACCCTCAAAATGTTGTCGACTTAGTAATCCTGTTCTCAATAGTTGCGCAACACCTAGTACGTATTCGGCTTTTCTTTGTGTAAATGAAAGCTTTCTTAAATCTTCCAAACCGATCGATCCTATTTTTTCAGGTGTTGGAAACAGCCAATACTTTTTATCTTCATAAATGAGAGATTCTCCATATGTAGTAACCAGCTTTTGTTTTAATGAATAGGCAACATGCAAACTAATCTGTTGCCCCATAATTGCCCAACACAATGCTTCAAATAAATCCTCAACACCCACAATTCGTAACCCTTTGTAAGTAGATACTACTTCATTTAATAATTTATCCTGTGAAGCTACATCATAAAAAGGTTTTAAATCACGATTCAAGTCGAACCATTTATCTACGTAACAACCTACTTCAATCTTCGTCTTGGTGTCTATAGAACCTGAAAGAATTTCTATAGTAAGAAATTCTGCTTTCTTCGAAACGCGAATGATGATGTGTTCTTTTTCAATTGAGACAGCTTTTGTTACACATTGATTCTCCAAGTCCACTTGATGCAAAACCTCTTTTGGGTTTCGATTCAAATAAACCAAGATATCGCTAAAGTTAAAATCACATACCTTTCTCATTAATCGATTGTCATTCTCTTCCCACATAAAACCACCCCCGTATGTAAAAACCCTATTAGAAATACAACCTAATAGGGTTCTGTTACGATTAAAAACGTTTATTCATTTCATTTGTAAATTCTTTTGTAATACGCTCCAACTTCTCTTTACTTACTTTCTCCGTTGGACTCGTAACACCCATATAATATTTGACCTTTGGCTCGGTTCCACTAGGACGTATACAGACCCACGAACCATCCTCTAAGAAATACTTAATCACATCTGCTTTAGGTAAAACAAGCTTTTCAGATTCACGACCATCAATAAAAGATCTTGTTTGCATGAAGTAATCTTCTTGTGAAGTAATGGCGATCCCAGCAATGGTTTTGATCGGTTGTTCCCTTAATCGGGTTAATAAATTTTTAATAGAACGAGCACCATCTGCACCTCTTTTTGTAACAGATACTAATCCCTCTAAATAGTAACCATGGCGTTCATAAAGGTCATTCAATACCTCGACTAAGTTTTTCCCTTGCTCTTTATAATAAGCAGCCGCTTCGGTAATAGCTAAGACAGATTGAATTGCGTCTTTATCACGTGCAAAAGGCTTGATTAAGTACCCATAGCTTTCTTCGTAACCAAACAAAAAATTGAATTCCTTTGTTTGTTGATAATGATGTATTTTTTCGCCGATAAATTTAAAACCCGTTAATACATCTTCAGTAGAAGCTCCATGGAATTCAGCAATAACTCTGCCTAAATCTGATGTAACGATTGTCTTAAAAACACGACCATTGGCAGGCATAACGCCTTTTTCTTTTAACTGAGTTAATAAATACTCAATTAATATGGCACCTGTTTGGTTTCCAGTTAATAGAACATAGTCCTGTTGATCTTTAACTGCTACACCAACACGATCTCCATCCGGATCGACCGTTATCAAAATGTCTGCATTTGATTGAGACCCTTGTTTCATTGCAAACTCAAATGCGCTAGCTTCCTCAGGGTTCGGTGATAGGAGTGTTGGAAACTCTCCGTTCGGTTCCATTTGTTCTTCTACATAGTCGAAGTGGGGATAACCTGTTTGCTTCATCAATTCTCTCACTGTTGCTCCAGATGCCCCGTGAAGAGGTGTAAATACAACCCGAACATTTTTCTTTGCAAGCATTTCAGGATGATGCTGTACCGATTTAACAGCTTCTAAATAGGATTGGTCCAAATCAGACCCTATATGTTGTATCATCCCTTTTGTCAAAAACTCATCATAATCCGCACTTTCTACAGAAAGCTCGTCTCCTACTTGTTTGACGAATGAAATCACTTGCTCAGCACTTTCTAAATTCAATTGCGCCCCGTCTTCACCGTAAACTTTATAGCCATTATATTCTGGGGGATTATGACTTGCCGTAATAACTATTCCCATGAAGGCATTCAATTCCCTTACACTAAAGGAAAGTTGTGGTGTTGTTCGTGGTAATTCATAAACATAGGCTTGAATGCCGTTTCTCGCAAATGTCGCAGCGGCTTCTCGTGCAAATTCTGGCGATTTTCTTCTACTGTCAAAAGCAATAACAATTCCTTTTTTCATTGCTTCTACTCCCGCATTTTTCACGTAATTCGCAACACCTTGAGATGCTTTACGCACTGTATATGTATTCATTCGGTTTATGCCCGCTCCGATTTCTCCGCGCATACCACCTGTCCCAAATTCTAAATCCTTATAAAAGGCATCTTCTAAACGCTTTTCATCTTTTTGAATTTCAATCAGTTGAGTTTTTAACTCATTTTCCAATGAACTGAATGAGAGCCATTTCTGAACTCTTTGTTGATAACCCATTTAAGTTCCTCCCATAAGAAACTGTGAAATACTGCTCCACTAAAGAAAAGCGGAAAGCGCCAAAATTAATTTTACATTAAGGCGCATTCAGTCTAAAAAATTAGAATAGAGCAGCTTTTATCAGCTTTTTTTGTATTCTACTCGGTACACATCATGTCGACGGTCTTTTAACTGCTTAACCGTTCCATTTTGACGTTGTCGACGTAGTATTTCTAAATCTACATCCCCAATTAAAACCATTTCTAAGTTTGGATTTGTTTCTCCGACGATCCCATCTCGAGCAAATTCAAAATCGGATGGTGCATAAATACCTGACTGTGCATATTGAATATCCATATTTTCTGTTTGCGGCAAGTTTCCAACTGTACCTGATATCACGGTATATATTTGATTCTCAACAGCACGTGCTTGTGCACAATACTTCACACGTAAATACCCTTGTCGATCTTCCGTACAGAAAGGTGAGAAAATAATATTTGCTCCCATGTCTGTTGCGATACGCGCAAGTTCTGGGAACTCAATATCATAGCAAATTTGAATGGCGATTTTCCCACAGTCTGTATCGAATACGCGTACAGTGTCTCCTGCACTAATACCCCACCATTTACGCTCATTTGGTGTAATGTGAATTTTATATTGTTTATCAATGGATCCATCACGTCGGAATAAGTACGCAATATTATAAATCTCATCGTTTTCTTCTTTAACGAAATGCGATCCTCCAATGATGTTTACATTATAACGGACAGCTAAATCGCTAAAGAGTTCGATATATTGAGGAGTATACTCTGTCAATTTTCTTATAGCACGACTTGGTGAGGGTTCATCTAAGAATGACATAAGTTGAGTAGTGAAAATTTCTGGAAACACAACAAAATCAGAATGTGCATCAGAAGCTACATCGACAAAATACTCACATTGATTGGCTAAATCTTCAAACGACTCAATGGCACGCATCATGTATTGGACAACACATATTCGCACTGGATAACTCGTCTTGAAATGACGTTTCGACATGGGTTTGTAATCCACATTATTCCATTCCATCAAGGTTGCATACTTAACTGAAGCGCGGTCATCAGGTAAGTAGTTTGGATTAATACGCATCAACGTAAAACCATTCATAATTTGGAATGTTAAGACGGGATCGTAAATCTTATGTCTCGAAACAGCATCAACATACTCTCTTGGTCTCATTTGATCAGCATACTTATGATAATTTGGAATTCGTCCGCCGATTATAATGGACTTCAAATTCAATTGTCGTGCAATCTCTTTTCGTGCCTCATACAAACGTTGCCCGACTTTCATTCGTCTATATTCCGGGTGAACCATTACCTCGATACCGTACATGTTATAACCTTCCGGATTATGGTTCGTAATATATCCAGCATCCGTGACATCAGACCACGAATGACGGTCATCATATTCATCAAAATTTATGATTAAGCTTGAACATGATCCGATTATTTCACCATCAAGTTCAGCTACTAGTTGTCCTTCCGGGAAAATACTTAAATGGCTACGAAGTTGGTCCACCTTCCACGGATCCATTCCTGGGAAACAAAGTCTTTGCATAGCTAGTATAGGTTCGATATCTTCTATCGTAGTTTCTCTAATAATCATGCTTACTTCAAACTTGGATAAATCAAATTCCTCTGACATTTTATCTTCTCCTTCACAAATGCTTCATTTCAAGTATATATAAGTTAGCGGTTCGTTGAAAATATTTTACATGTACAAGCCTTAGAATTATAATTTAGTATGAGTGTAACAACTTAAAGGGGATTATGTCATGACAAAGAAAATTGAGAATCTACTATTATTTATGTGGGTTGTAGCTTTAACTGCAACATTGGGATCGCTGTATTTTTCAGAAATTCGCGGTTATGAGCCTTGTGAATTATGTTGGATTCAACGGATTTTCATGTACCCACTTGTCATTATTCTTGGAATCGCATACATACAAAAAAATGCACGGATTGCTGTGACTACTGCTGCTCTATCTATTATTGGCGGTGCGATATCACTTTACCATTATAGCCTTCAAAAAGTCGACTTTTTGTCTGAAAGTGCACCATCTTGTGGGCGGGTATCGTGTACAGGTGAATACATTAATTTGCTAGGTTTTATTACCATTCCATTTTTAGCATTAATCGCATTCACATTAATAGCAGTTTTAAGCTTTTTGACAATAAAAGCATTGAAGGAGGAAAAATAAATGAAGAAATTAATGATTATTGGCGGAGCAATTGTTGTTGTCTTTATTTTGCTCATTGTTCTAACAAATATGTCCAAAGAAAAAAAATTGGTGGACAATGCATACAAAACAGACGATTTAAAACCAGAAACAATTGACCAACTAGATGATGTAAACTACCAAAATATTATTCTTCCTGATGACTTAGAGTCTAAAATAGAAAGTGGAGAACCTGTAACAGCTTACTTCTTCAGTCCAACTTGTCCACATTGCCGTGCAATGACACCCGTGTTAATGCCTATTGCAAAAGACATGGATGTTGATGTAGTACAATACAATGTACATGAATTTGAGCAAGGCTGGAAGGATTATAATATTGAAGCCACACCAACTATGATACACTTTGAAGATGGCCAAGAGGTTGCACGTGTGGTCGGGAACAACCCAAAAGAAGAGATTGAAGCATTTTTTAATGATGTTGTATTAAAATAATAGATAACGCAGACCATGTCCTTGTACATGGTCTATTTTTTGGAGGAATGAAAATGATTAAAACATTTGATTATGAATTAAAAAAAGACAATATCACCATTGAACAACTATTACGAGACGAATTCCATATTGGGAAAAAAATTATGCATGAAATGCGTATGGCTAAAAGTATTGTAAACGAAAACAGAGAACCAATGGTATGGCAACACCATTACCCTATCGGCACAAAACTGACGTTTCATGTAAATGTTGAGCCCTCATCTTATGTAGCTACAGAAAAATGTGAAGTGCCCATTTTATTTGAAGATGCACACGTCCTTGTAGTTTCTAAACCTGCAGACATGCCTACGCATCCAAATGACCCAGGTCAATCAGATACATGTATGAATCATGTTATGTCCTATATTAAAAAACAAGGTGGTGTTTATGCCGAGCATGTTCATCGCCTAGACCAAGGGACAAAAGGTTTGGTATTAATAGCTAAACACCCACTCGTTAAATCTATGCTGGACCGGATGCTTGAGGACAAACAAATCGTACGTGTATACGAAGCGATTGTTGATGGATTCATGACACAAAAAAATGGCACGATTCGTTCTTCTATTGGAAAAGATCGTCATGACTCTTCACGTCGTGCAGTATCTCCCTCTGGCCAAGAAGCCATTACTCATTTTGAAGTAGTAGGGCAGGATGCAAATTTCACAAAAGTTCATGTCATTTTAGAAACGGGTCGTACGCATCAAATCCGTGTTCATTTTAGTTCAATCGGTCACCCAGTTACGGGAGATCGGATGTACGGATCTCGCACAAGAGCTGACAATTATTCTTTACACGCAAAAAAATTACAGTTCGTTCACCCGATTACAAAAGAAATGATTGTTGTAGAAGACTATAAATGATGAGTTAGTAGCAATTCTCCACACTAAAGAGATTCCTCGAGCATATTATTAACTCGAGAAATCTCTTTCTTATTTTAGAAATTAAAGTTAAAGTTATCCGGATCTGCACCGGTTCTTTCATTTAAATTCAATGAATCAATATTTTTCATATCTTCAAACGATAATTCGAAGTCAAAAACATGTCCGTTATCTGTTATACGTTGTGGTGTTACGGACTTTGGAATAACTATTAAGTCGTGTTGTAAATGCCAGCGAATAATAAGTTGAGCTGGTGTCTTTCCATACTTGTCGCCCATACGAACAAGTGATGGCTCATTTAAAAGTCCGCCACGCGCAAGTGGTGACCAAGACGTAATTGCTATGTCATTTTCTGCACAGAATATACGTAAATCGTATTGTGTTAAACGCGGAGAAAGTTCAATTTGATTAACCATTGGCTTTACGTTCGCCTTTACCATGATCTCTTCAAGATGATGTTGATGATGATTGGATACTCCAGTTGCACGGATGAGTTTTTCATCATACAATCGTTCAATTGCTTTATACGTTTCCTTATATGTTTCTTTCACAGGCCAATGTGTCAGATATAAGTCAAGGTAGTCAAAACCTAATAAGTCAAGGGACTTTTCAAAAGCACGGAGTGTTTGATCGTATCCTTGATCAGCATTCCAAACTTTAGTTGTGATAAATATTTCTTCTCTTTTGATGCCTGATGTTCGTACAGATTCACCTACTTCTTTCTCGTTACCATATAAAGAAGCTGTATCAATTGCACGGTAACCCGTTTTCAATGCAGTAGTCATTGCCTCGACTGCTTCTTCCGAATTAGTCATTTTGTAAACACCTAATCCGAGTCTTGGCATTTCAACACCGTTATATAAAGTCTTTGTGGATTTTAAAGTATGTGTCATATTCGACATCCTTTCCATTAATCTTTCTCACTCTATTGTACAAATTCAATGCTTTATTTACGAGTAAGATGGTTTTTTCTCTAAAATCTATTGCACTTTCACCAAAAAACGAATAATATATGGATTGTTGGTAATTTCGTTCGTCTTTTCGAAAGGAGACACACTATGTTTCGCTTAAAAGAGCATAATACTAATGTAAAAACTGAAATTCTTGCAGGAATGACTACTTTCTTAACAATGGTTTATATCGTTATCGTCAACCCTTTTATCCTTGCAGATGCTGGTGTACCATTTGACCAAGTCTTCCTTGCGACCATCATTTCAGCTGTTGTTGGTACGTTATGGATGGGTTTATTCGCAAATTATCCAATCGCAATCGCACCTGGTATGGGGTTAAATGCATTCTTTACCTATACAGTTGTTATTTCATCGAATGGTGATATTAATTTTGTCACTGCTTTCTCTGCAGTGTTCATTGCCGGTATTTTATTTATTATTTTATCTTTAACACCTTTACGTAAAAAATTAATTGAAATTATTCCTGAAAACTTAAAGCACGGAATTACAGCAGGTATTGGTTTGTTCATAGCGTTTATCGGTTTACGCTTATCTGGTTTGGTTGAAGCACACCCGCAAAACTTAGTAATGCTTGGTGATCTAACAAGTGCTCCTGTACTTCTAACGCTATTTGGCTTACTAGTAACCGTTATATTAACAGTTTTAAATGTTTACGGAGCCTTGTTCTATGGAATGATCGCAACTGGTATTGTAGCATTCTTCACAGGGCAATTAAAATTTACAGACCAACTAATGAAACTCCCTAAGCTTCCTGAAGGCATTATCGTTTGGAATCCAGCGACTGCTTTAATGGATGTCATAGAGTTCGGTTTATTTGGAATCGTGATTTCCTTCTTATTGGTTACCTTGTTTGATACGACTGGTACCATGATCGGTGTTGCGAAACAAGCTGGTTTAATGAAAGGCAACACGATGCCGCGAGCACGACAAGCATTGCTAGCTGACTCGGTGGCTACAACTGTTGGCGCCATGGTCGGAACAAGTCCTACTTCCGCTTACATTGAATCCTCAGCAGGCGTAGCAGTTGGAGGACGTACTGGATTAACATCTGTCACTGTTGCCATATTATTTATCATTGCTGCATTCTTTGGACCACTTGTTGCTTCACTTTCTGGTGTTGCTGCAATTACCGCTCCAGCCTTAATCATCGTGGGTAGTTTAATGATAGGTGCAGTCAAACACATCGAATGGGATTCATTTGATGAAGCATTCCCTGCTTTTATCATCATCCTAACAATGCCATTAACTTCAAGTATTGCTACAGGGATTGAATTAGGATTCATCCTTTACCCATTATTGAAGATTTTTAAAGGCAAAGCACGTAACGTGCACCCACTTCTTTATATTTTTGCAGTATTATTCTTATACCAATTACTTTTCTTACCTCATTAATAGTCTGGAAAACAAAACGACTGGAGTCCAAAGACTTCAGCCGTTTTATAGTTTAAGAATAATTAACCATATGGACAATTCTAAGAATATTTTTTTCATTGCAATCTGACCGATTTTCGCCATATTTCTCGGGAAGAGAATATTTCTTTTTGATAGGAAGTAAGCTATACTTAGTCAATGTAGTGTAATTCTCTTAAGAGGAGGCAACATATATGAATTTACTTCTTATTCTAGGTGTCTGTGTTGCATTTCTTGCTGCGATTTTCACGGCAGGGTACGATGACAAACCAGGTGCACCTGAAAAGAAATAAGAACAAAAACGGGATCGCTAATTACTAGCGATCCCGTTTATTATTATGTTAACGTTGGATAATTTTGTTGACGTAAAGCTTCATAAATTAATATAGCAGCAGTATTAGATAAATTGAGAGATCGAACATTATCATTCATCGGAATACGTAAACAAGTATCAGGATTGGCATCAATTAGTTCACGAGGTAAACCTGATGTTTCTTTCCCGAATACGAAGAAGTAATCTTCATCAACTCTACTGTAATCATATGTGGTATGCGGCTTAGAGCCATGCTTCGTTAAGAAGAAAAACTGTCCTTCAGGATATTTTGTGAATAACTCATCCAATTCATCATAGTAATGTATGTCCACATGCTCCCAGTAATCTAACCCCGCTCGTTTTAACATCTTATCATCTGTTGAAAAACCTAATGGTCGAATTAAATGCAACTTGGTATCTGTTCCGGCACAAGTACGTGCAATGTTCCCGGTATTTGCTGGGATGAGTGGTTGATAAAGCACTACATGTATTGCCATTCTGTCACTTCCTTAATGTATGGTTTCAAAGGATAATCCTTTATGAATTTCTTCAATTACTTCATTGTCTTTTTCACTCTGTAATGCTTTATTTAAAGCGTCTATTCCTTCGGGCGTTCCAATTTTACCGATTGCCCAAGCAGCAGTCCCTCGTATAACTGGTCTTTCATCTTTCATCAATAAGCCAATCAAATCCGGTACAGCAGCTTCTTCTTTGAAATGCGCAAGAGCAACAATCGCATTACGTTGAATCGGTTTCTTTCCTCGCCATGAACCTGAAATATGACCAAACTGCATCTTAAATTCTTTATTACTCATATGAAGCAATGGTGTTAAAAGAGGCTTTGCAATTTCTGGATCCGGCTCAAAATCAGGTTGATGCATGTTAAGCTTTCCTTTGTTTTTGGGACACACGGTTTGACATGTATC
Organism: Paenisporosarcina sp.; assembly: GCA_048976825.1. Lineage (GTDB taxonomy): Bacteria > Bacillota > Bacilli > Bacillales_A > Planococcaceae > Paenisporosarcina. Next base: position 4,795 of record JBHGUT010000027.1, on the reverse strand, counting down.
ACAACCATATAAACGATTACCTATTTTCGCTCGGAATTCGTCGGGTAATGAAGTTTTCGTTTGCGTTACAAATGCGATACAACGTTGTGCATTTAATTGACCACCCTCGATAATCGCCCCTGTTGGGCAAACATCTATGCATAAACGACAATCTCCACATTCATCCTCCATTGGCTTATCAGGTACAAAAGGAATATTGGTAATCATTTCACCTAGATATACATAAGAACCGAACTCTGGTGTAATAATCGAACAATTTTTAGCACTCCAACCTATCCCTGCACGTTGAGCAACTGCCCTATCTGAAAGCTCTCCTGTGTCTACCATCGAACGGGTCTGTGCATCAGGTATATTTTCAGTAATAAAAGTCTCCAATTTTAATAAACGGTCTCTAAGAACTGTATGATAATCCATCCCCCAAGAAGCACGTGCAAATATTCCTCTACGCAATCCCTTTTTCCCTTGAGGCGAATTCTCCATTCTAGATGGATAAGCTATTGCAATAGAAATAATACTTTCTGCTTCATTTAATAAAAGTGTAGGGTAAGTTCTTTTTTCAATATCAGATTCCTCAAAACCAGACTGGTAACCAAGTTCTTGTTGCCTTTTTAAACGATTCTTCAGTTCGCGAAAAGGATCGGCCGTTGTAAAACCGATTTTGTCGATTCCAATAGAATGTGCGTATGAAATTAAGTCTTGTTGAAACTGAATCACATTCATGAAATGTCCTCCTTTCTTATGTTAAACTGATGAAAATGAACTGTAGGTGTAAAACATGAAACTTTCTATCGATCCTTCTATTTTAATAATTGATGAAAATATCAAATTAGGCATTAACCATTATACCAAATTTGTCGTCTCTGATTCTCCACAAATGCTTAAAGGTCGTATGCAATTATTTCAAGAACATTTATTTTTTGACTTACAAGATAAAAAAATAACTGATTATGAGGGAATTAGAGAATGGCGAGCACAATGGAAAATGTTCGGAGCTGATTCTAATCGATACCTTCCGACGACGGAAGCATTAATGAGTCGCATTCAAACTCAAGACTATTTACAACCCGTGAATAGCGGTGTTGATCTAAATAACTTTTTTTCTTTGCAGTATGAAATTCCTATAGGGTTATATGATGTTTCTAGCATTGTTGGCGATATTAAAGTTCAAATGGTAAATAACCAAACCAGCTATTTAGGAATAAACGGTAGTCTTCATACGTTAAAGGGGCTTATTACACTCTCTGATCACCTTGGTCCATTTGGTAGCCCTTTTGTTGACTCAGCTAGAACAGCTGTGCACGAACACACTTTAGAGGCATTACAAGTATTCTTTTTCAAGTCATCGATGACAAATGAAGAAGCGGAACTATTGCTTACTTCCTCTGGGAAAATGTTCAATCAAGTTAACGGTGGAGATTGCTCCTCCCATATCGTAGATAAACAACAGATACAAACCGTTATTAAATGATAGGAAAGTTTTACAACTTTACTTCGGTTTACATGGAAAAACCGCTACACTAGGTAACGGTTTTTCTATTAGTTCTGAGTTGCAATAATTGCTTCCAATCCCGCATACGTTGTGCTGTAAGTTGGGATGTCTCGTTCAAGAGCACCCATAGAAATAGCCAGATTTGGCTTGATACCAACCAAAATACATTTTGCACCAATCAATTTTAAGCAATCGTACAATTTTTGAATATGAAATTGAACTTCGTGTTCAAAAGTTTGAAGACCACTAAAATCAATTAGGACGTATTCAACTCGACTAGATGAACATTCCATCAAGACCGAGGTTATGAGTAAGTTCGCTCGTTCTGTATCGAACTCTCCGATTAAAGGTAAAGCAATCGTATTTTCCCATACATGAAGAATGGGAATAGAAAGTTCTTTAATCAGCATTTCTTTCTTTTTCTCTTCTTCTGCTTTAGTCGTAACGTCCATTAACATGACTACATAACCTTCCATTTCATTTGCATCATTCTTAATTGGTGTCACAACAATATCGGCTACAAATCTATTTCTAATGTTGATACGAGTTCGGTGATTGTCATTTATGTTAATCATAACGCGTTGTTGATGTTCAGGACGTTGATGGAAGAAGTCCATATTTAAACCAATAAAGGCTTGGCTATTTTCTAATTGGTATAGAGGTGCAATAAAAGTTAGCAAGTCCGAAGCGTTACGATTCATCCAGCGAATATAAAACTGTTTGTCTGCGATTATAATAGTCTCTCCAATACTATTTAACGCATGTAGAACGGATATATCTTTCGGTATAGCTCCCATTTCATTCATCTATATCACCCAGTCTTTCGTAAACTATAGTATATAGTATTTACATTCTAAGTGAAAGACTAATCCTTAACTGTTAATTAAAGTGAAAGGACAAAAGGACGAGGCCCAATAGAGCTTCATCCCTTTGTCTCCTTGTAAAGTAAAAACTAAATTTAGCTGTTTTGACCATCTTTTACCCACTTAGCAACAGTCACCGTGCGTTTTGCTTGATGTTTCACCGCTTCCTGAACATCCTCAATCATCTTTCCTTCTTGATTAACAGTAACACTTGTCCCATAAGGATTTCCACCAGCACCGTATACTACAGAATCTGTATAACCAGGTGCTACTACAATCGCTCCCCAGTGGTACATGGTTGTATAGAGCGCCAACGTTGTGATTTCTTGACCACCGTGTGGATTTTGTGCAGAAGTCATAGCACTTACAACTTTGTTTGTTAACTTACCTTGAAACCAGAGTCCTCCTGTAGTATCTAAGAAATTCTTCACTTGACCGGGCATATTTCCAAAACGGGTTGGAACACTAAATATAATGGCATCTGCCCATTCTAAATCCTCTAGAGTTACTTCAGGCACATGTTTCGTTTCATCTACGTTGGCTTTCCATGCTGGATTAGAATCAATAGCTCCTTGAGGGGCAGTTTCATGTACCTTCAATACTTTTACTTCAGCACCATGTTCTTTTGCACCTTCTTCAGCCCATTTTGCTAGTTGATAATTTGTACCTGTTGAACTGTAATAAACTACTGCTAATTTTACACTTGTCATGTTTTTCATCTCCTTATGCTCAAAATAGTTGACCACTTACACTATCCTGTATTCCCTTGATAGGAGTTTTTATTCTAAAATATTTCACATCGTTTGCCTCATTGAATTGTATCTTGAGGTAATACTAATAAAGCGAGTCTTTGGTTAATACCCAGGGTTATTTTTAGCACTAACGTTTAAGCATAATCCTTAAGCATTTTTTATATCACTAAATTAGAATGAGAAGAATTCCTTTCTTTTAGAACGCTATTGGCTTTGTCTTTAGTTTGGTTAAGTATCACAATAAAAAAGAATATTTTTTGGTGATTTGAACAAACTAACTTAAGCTGGAGGTGAGTTTCTATGAACAAGGATAAACAAGAAGAAAACAAAAACAAGAAGAAGAAACAACAAGATCGTGAAGAATATGGTTATGGATACGATATAAGTGTGAATGATTTAGATAGACTCGGTCAAAACGAATCTGCGAAAACAAACAAGAACCGAGTTGCCAACCACCCCATCAGCAATGATGATAAGTAGGAATATAATCCAATACTAAATTTAATTATTCCCCTTTTACATTTATCTATTAACATACAAAAAGCAGTATCTACAATTAAAGTAGATACTGCTTTTTTTTTGATGATACCCGAGGCCAGACTCGAACTGGCACGCCTTGCGGCACCGCATTTTGAGTGCGGCGTGTCTGCCATTCCACCACTCGGGCATGCTTAATAAGTAAAATTTAATACACTTTTAAAGATTGTTTCATAAACATTGTCGAAAATCGTTTTAAAAAATGGAGGCGGCAACCGGATTTGAACCGGTGATAAAGGTGTTGCAGACCTGTGCCTTACCACTTGGCTATGCCGCCAAAAAATGGAGCGGAAGACGAGGTTCGAACTCGCGACCCCCACCTTGGCAAGGTGGTGTTCTACCACTGAACTACTTCCGCAAAGCTGGGGTACCTGGATTCGAACCAGGGCATGACGGAATCAAAATCCGTTGCCTTACCGCTTGGCTATACCCCATTAATAGTATATGGGGCGAACGAGGGGAATTGAACCCCCGAATGTCGGAATCACAATCCGATGCGTTAACCACTTCGCCACGCCCGCCACAACATAAAATTTAAATTGAAATATAAAATTGGCAGGGGCAGTAGGAATCGAACCCACACTGGAGGTTTTGGAGACCTCAGTTCTACCTTTAAACTATGCCCCTAAAAATGGTGGAGGGGGGCGGATTCGAACCGCCGAACCCGAAGGAACGGATTTACAGTCCGTCGTGTTTAGCCACTTCACTACCCCTCCAGATGAACATGGTGCCGGAGAAAGGACTTGAACCCTCAACCTACTGATTACAAGTCAGTTGCTCTACCAGTTGAGCTACTCCGGCCGGATAAAAATATTAAAATGGTGGCTCAGGACGGAATCGAACCGCCGACACAAGGATTTTCAGTCCTTTGCTCTACCGACTGAGCTACTGAGCCACATTAAATTTGTGCTAAGCTTCGAATTTCTTTGTCAGCTTCATTCGTTCAGTCAGTCACGTACTTCAGTACGCTCCTTCCTTTACTCAATTGCTTCCTCGACCTTCTTTGCTTATCCCCCAAATTTATAAAAAGTCATTTCATAAAAATGGCGGTCCCGACGGGAATCGAACCCGCGATCTCCTGCGTGACAGGCAGGCATGTTAACCGCTACACCACGGAACCATTGGTTGCGGGGGCAGGATTTGAACCTGCGACC
>JBHGUT010000026.1:0-7796 GCA_048976825.1 Paenisporosarcina sp. | reverse complement strand
TAATGAAATTATTTGTTGGTTGACAGGATATAGCCAGGAACAGTTAGAAGAACAACTGGAAAAACAGACTGATTTTGAAACCTTTTTTGCAGAAGCTCCGCAATTGAATCCTGCACGAACTTTAATTAAAGGTGTAATCTGTGGCGTTCGAGTGGAGGAAATAGAGGAACCAACAATGCGAGAAATTCGTTATTTAGACAAGCTAATCGATGAGTTAGCAAAAGGGAAATCAATGGAAAAAATTTTACGTAACTAATATTGAACGATAAAATTACGGTACTAACCTTAATTATATCGGACGCAAGCGGGCAGCACGTCCACCACCTATCTTTTTTGTAATCTCGTGGGGTCTTACTGCCCTTTAAGGTGGGCTAAAAAGCGACTTCCTTTTTAACAATCGTAAAACCATTAACTATTTAAAACAAAATAAAAATTTCTAGTCCGAATTAGTTGAGATGCTCAAATTGACAAATCAACTGAGAAAAATTTAGGAAGTTCTTTTTCATGCTTATCGAGCATAATCTGTTCTGGCTTGATGCCTTGCTCACAAAGTACTTGAATGTTCTGCACAAGGAACTCGTCGCTACCTACAACATAGAAGAACCCTTCCTTGTCTTCAGCAAAATTTTTCACTTTTTCATAATAGTCTTTACGGTTATCGACGAACTGTGCCGTGAAATTCTTGTCAGGAGCGGATGTAAAAATAGTTGTGAATAAAAAGTCCTTTGTTGAATCAATGTTCAGGGAATGAATTTGATTAACATTGTCAGCACATTTGAAATATTCAAGTACAAGCGGTCTGAAAGTTGCCAGGCCAACACCTGATGACAACAGGTATACATTTTTATCTTCCCTTTTAAGCGGCACATTTGTATGAGTTTTAAATATGGCAACTTCACTGCCTACATCAAGATTTCCTAAAATAGTTTTAAACTCAGAACAGGGCTTTCTGAATCGTGTTGTAATACCAATTGCACCTTCATATGGTAAAGTTGAAATGGACATATGGCGGACCAGACTGCGATTTGGTTTATCATCAACATTGAAACCTTCCAGTCCGAGGTGCGTGTGTGAACCTTCCGCCCATGTAAAATCTTCCGGAACGTCGAGCAAGTACGTTTTTACCTCGGGTGTTTCCTCAATAATTTTATTTATTTTCGTCCAAAATATTTGCATGGTATATTTTCCTTACTTAATTAATGTGTTATTAACAAATATACTATAATTGATAACAATTCTCAATTAAAAAGTGGATCGTTTCAGAAAATGATCTGGTTAACTTTACTAATAATGTATTTAAATATTCCTTTTCCTTTAGGTACAAATCCTTTCATAATTTGGATTTTCTCCAGTTCAGTAGTTTCAGTGAGTTATACTCTCGTTTGTTTGGAAAATAATTTTTTATATGTTGTTATATAAGATTAATCGAATAAAGTTGAATGGGCCAAATCCCAGTTTTCCAGCCGGATCTTCAATATAGCATCGGTTAGTTCAATATTTTTATCAATTCAATTTCGTCTCTGATTGGGATACCATCATTGCCCATTAACGGAATCTCTGGTTTTATCTTCCTTGCTTTCTCCACTGCATTAAGAAAAATTCGGGACAAAATAAAGCCCCGTTTTTGATAAAACTTTAATGCTTGTAAGTTATCGTTTGTTGTAACCAGTTTAAGTAGTTTACACTTTTCCTTCAACGCTAGCTTTTCTACCTCTTGAACTAATGAGGTACCGATGCCTTTCCCTTCCTCTATGCTATCTAAGGAAATAATTTCACATTCGTTATCTTTCATAATGTAAGTAATTAAGCCAATGATTTCATCTTCACCATTTACAACAGCAAATCCATCTAATTTACTGCAATCATAAACCCCACTGGAAATAACCATTTCTGAACTACCCCAATTCAACTTGAAAAAATCTATAATTTTATTTTTCGGCAAATCATGAGTTGTGTAGATTTTCATAATAAACCACCTCTTTGCCTTTATTCTACTAATAATGACTGGAATTTGGCTACAAGTCCCCTTGAAACTCCTTATATTGAGATGGCAAATCACTTCAGAAGAACTTCCCAGCTATCCCAACTTGAGTTTTTTTCATAATTTCCTCTCCCTTGTTAACGAATACCCAACTTAACTTAATTATCTCGGTGTTTTTCAAGCATTTCCTTTCGATAATCTTCAGACTTTCCTCTTGGTATGCTGAGCGTCTTCCATTCGCTATCCTTTAGCTGTTTTCCAATATAAACAATCTGTCCGACATGATACGCGTAGTGGGTCATTTGCCTCTCAATTGCTTCTAGAACGAAATGCTTCTCGCCACGAATTTTTATCGTTTTTAATAGATCTTCTTCTTTTAATCCTGTTAGTGTATCGATCAGGACGTTCCAGCCTTTCTCCCAAACACGCATCAGCTCTGATTTGGAAAAGATGTCATCAATAAATTCTTCATCACGATTTCTATTTTCCTTTTCCCCATCGGAAGTTAGAAAATCGGTCCACCTGGAAATCATATTGCCGCTTAAATGCTTTACGATGACGGCAACACTATTAGATTCTTGATTATACGTCCAATGGATATCTTGTTCCGATAACTGTTCAATTGTTTTATCTCCAAGGGTTTTAACACTTTTAAAACGTTCAACAACAACTTTCAAATATACATTCCCAATTTTCATCATCATCACCCACCGAAAGTTAAAATTTTAATATGAATATCGTTATTTTATTAGAAGAATCTTTTCTTTTGCTTCAATATTGCCGGACGGAATTTTTTACTTTTATGCTCTGAACTGAGATTTTTATTTCGAGTTCCTCCAAAATAATTCCACTTCAATACTTAGGGGCTGGTTATCGAATCATATGCAGAAAGTCATTCGAAAAATTAACCGTTGAATTCATTCTGTGAAAATATGGTGCAAAAGTTCCTTTAGCTTTTGCTCAAGATTCATGACTAGAAATTGAAGGCAAACTACGGTTTCACTTGTTTCTTCTAGGCATACTCGAATAAGACCCAGACTATAACTACGCTTGCCTGTGTCAAATTTGCCTTCTACTTCATTTTGTTCAGAAGCTTCTTTTTTTCTAGCTGTTTTTGGATGTAGTCTTCCTGAATTGATGTCCCTTGCTAATATTTTTTTATTCCTTCTAATGTTCTCCAACGATACCTAATAATCTATTATGAATATCCTTCCATCCACTATTCAAATCCACCGTGGCTACCTTCACTGGATATCCTTTAATAACATAAGATAAACTTAATTCCTCTCCCACTTGTGGATATAGTAGCATTCCTCGAAGTTCTTTCTTTTCCTGCCAACTGGTATCTTTAAAGTTATTTAAATAAGCAAAGAGCTGATAGAGATTTGTGCTAATTAATTTCCTTCTACCATAATTCTCGTATAGCGTATTCTGATAGAACTTAGTATCGATGATCCATTTTATATCTTTGTTTTCCAAAGAAATGTCTGTTTCCATTATAGGAAGATAAGATAATTCTTCCCCTTCTGCATCCCAATAAAATCGGTCTCTTTTCACTTGAAACCCAAGTAATTCTTTTTTATAAAAGTTTCTAACAAAGTCTTCAAAAAGTCGAGCCATCTTTTTCGGTTCTCTCCAGAAATCCATAAAAGTTGTTTCCGCTTCCTCTTCATTTAATAATAATGACTCATATAAATATTTGCAGATCAACAGGACAAACCCATAATGGTGATTGCTACGAAAGATTTTCGCCTTTGAAAAAACAGCATCGTTCAATTTAATTACATCGACTTGAGAGAAATATGGATATAACTGTTTAATTCCTTCCAAAAACTGAGAATCAAGGTCCTTCACTTTTAACAAATAATTCAATGTAGTCTTTATAATTTGATTGTACAGGATATTTGTACTCAATTCATCATAGTCACAATGCATTTTTCCTCGATTAAAGCTAAACGATTTGACCGACTCAGAAAATAGGATCTTCCCTCTCAATAAAGACATTTCTTCATTTTCACTTTTATATTCTTTGTAAAATCCCTTACTAATTAGCGTCCGAAGCTTGACAACTAGGATTCGTATTAATAAATGATAAATATCCTTTTCATCTTCACGAGAAATATTTGCTAAATCCTTTTCATTTAAATGCCCCCATGCATAGCAAAGCATATAGTAAATATTTTTAATAGGAATTCTACTTAATTCTTGCAAGGAGTTCATTTACTTTTTCCTCCTGATCAAACCAGTATTCCTTTAATAAAGGCTCAATCTCCCATTTAATCACACGATCAAACCATTTTTGTTCATCTGCAACCACGGTTTCAGAGGTTGGGACAAAATAAGAATGACCAACTTCATACCCTTTACCTAGGTTCACAGAATCTCTTATAATTTCCGTATTAACTTCTTCCATACTTTGGACAATTTTATCAACAAATCCTTGACTAACTCCTTTATGAATTAAAAAAGCTTTAAATTTCTCTGAATGAAATGCCGGTTCAATATTAATAAAGGAAAACCTTCTTCTTAATGCGTAATCTACCATGGCGATCGATCGGTCCGCGGTATTCATTGTTCCAATAAAATAGAGATTTTTTGGAATATAAAAAGTTTCATGATCCTTACGATTATAGGCTAATTGCACGGCATATTTCTTTCCTCTCTTATCCGTTTCAATAAGCATCATAAGCTCTCCAAAGATTTTTGATAAATTGCCGCGATTGATTTCATCGATAACAAAATAATAATTATGATCAGGATCTAGGATGGCTTTTTGACAAAATTGATAAAAAACGCCATCTTTTAATACGAATTTCCCATCGCCATCCGGTTTATATCCACGGATAAATTCTTCATATGAGTAGGACTGATGAAATTGAATCATCATTACTTTACTTTCATCTACCGCTCCCATATGTAAATACGCCAGACGTTTAGCAACAAAGGTTTTTCCTACACCAGGAGGACCTTGAAGGATAATATTTTTCTTATAGTCTAAGGTTTCTAGAATCTCCTGTATATCAGAGTCTTCCATAAAAACTTCAGCCATTATCTCTTCTTCATTGAATAATGGAGGTTCCTTAATAACATCGAAGTTACTTGTTTCCTCCGTTTGATAAGCATCCTCAAGATTCTCGGCATCAATGATCTTGAGTAGGTCTTGGACATATTCTTCATACGGCGTAATATCCGTTAATGTCTTCATATGAAGCTTCAATTCCCCGGTATGCCAATTTCCAAACTTTAGCCATTCTACCTTCCTAATGGACTTATAACCTGTACTTGATGAGTCGAAAATATAATCAGACGTTATTTTTCCAAGTGCAATTAAATGTCTAATGCCCGATTTAATGAATACATAATCACCAATCTTCATTTCAAAAGCAAATTGATAATTCGCTAAAGCGTCATTCGTTGGCGTATAGTCTAACTGGTTAAGCTCTTTTAAAGCTTCAATGATTTCTCTTTTACTACTGTATTTCGTGAGGTCTCCTAATTCCTTCCAACCAATCCCTATGATTTCCTTTTCTCTAAATTCATTCCACATAAAATTATTTTCGCCTGCTGCTAATAACCAATATTGTGGTCCCTCATGTCCAACACTATCATGGGAGCTTGTTTTACCGAAGGTTTCATACAAATAACTAAAGAACTGGTCAATTTCTAAGAACAGTGGTAATTCTGTTTGTTTCCCAACAATTTCTAAATATTTTTCTTCAATTCTATTTTCTGTTAAGCACTGTTGAAATTTAATAAATTTTTGACCAAAGCTATCACCACGTGCATAGTTCGGTTCCAATTCCAAAATATTTTCAACTGCCACTTTATCTCTTTGATTGTAATAACAGTACTTGTCAGGAAAAACATTACCAATCAGTTCGCTTACAAAGCTTTCTCCCAAACCAAATAACCGATATTCCTCACTAAACAAAAATTTATTAATTCTTTCTGGAATAGGATCATTCCCATGAATTAAATAGATAAAGCTCTCTCTATATTTTTCAATTGGTGCATTTGGGTTCCCCAATGCTCGTTTCTTGGATAATGGCATATTAAGTGAATTAATATGCTCCCCTAACGCCTGAATATCCTCCCAGTTCATTTCTGCTAGATATTCTTGAGACTTAAATGTGGTAAAAAATCGAAAATTTTCAAAGAGTAATTCATTGTTTTTAAACCAGCTTGCTGCATGTTCCTTAAAGGAATAAAGGTATCGATCCACTACTGGCAATTCAAGTCTCTTCTTCAATAAATCAGGGTTACTCCACAATTTATATAAAAGTGAATATTCCTCTTCAGAAATTTTAAAATTGGTCCCGGTTCCAATTTTTATTATTTGTATCTTTTTCGTTTCCGGTAATTCCTTAAGTTGATGTCTAAATAGCATTCCATCTTCAGCAGTGAGTCTATATTCCATTACCTTTAGGTCAACTTCCAAATGTTCACTACCATCATATGGATTGGATGTAACTTCACAATGAGCAACAATTCCCCCCGAATTTTTCTTTCCACCATCCGCTCGCCAAAGGAAAACCCGATCACCCACATGAATATCATCCGAAAATTGTTTCTGCCGAACTCCCCATGTTATTACTTCGTTTTCTCTTAAGTATGCATCCACATTAAATTGTTTTGGATTACCTTGGAAAATCCAATAATTCATATGCATCCCCTCCAGAATTATTTATTTTTTCTTTCAAGATGTTTGATATACGATATCTTTCAACCGTTTAAATACAATAGTCGGTTCATTCCTCAACTGTTCCAAAGGTATTGTCTCAATTACTTCATCGTCGTGGCTTACGTGAATCTCGCCACTTGCAATATCATAATCCACCGAATAAAATCCAATTTGATATGTCTGGATTTTCGTGGCTTTATCTAATAGATTCGAATCTAGATTTATTGATACATTGGAAGTCAGTCTTCTCAACATCCGCCACAGCTTCTTGTCTTCACCAAACTTCATAAACAGCTCCGGCAGTTCTTTGGATTGTTTAAGCAAATTCATGGTTTTGACGAGATTACTTTGTATTCTATAGCCATCCGGTCGAATGGTCTGTCTTAATGTGTGCCATGCTTTCAATTGGAATTGTACAAAAGCCGTATCTATTTGTGTTATTATATTTACTTGATCAATTTCACTATAATACCTAATCCCGTTCTCAGCTCCTACGATTTCAGCTACATCTTGGGTAACATATAGAGCGATGAACTTTGTCTTTTCCCAATCTTTTTTTTAGAATACTTGATTTGATTTGCACTTTCAACTGTTGTTTAATCGCAGTATACCAATCCGGATTATTCACCGGTGCAACAAGTACTTTATCTTCCAGCTTTGATTCCCAATGTGAAATAGTCCAACACGGTAAAATCCCCTCTTCCTGCAACTCCTCAGGATTACTGTTTACCAGCCGCTCTACGAATCGTTCGACAAGTTTCACAGAATTTGGCAAAAATGGCAAGTCACCAATATTCACTTCATCAATACTTTTATAAAAAGGATGGTTTTCATAATTATCCTCATCATACCACGGGAACAAAACATAGGCACCAAAAGCATGACGCTCCTACCTGATCATACACGGAGCGAAAGGCTTGATGGAATTTCTTTGGGTCTAGGACATTTCGAATTTTCTTGAGCACTCCCGGTGTTTTGGCGAGGGTAGGGAACCCTGTATTGACACCTTTTCACAGGTCTTACAAGGATATCTCCATGTTATTAATCAAAAGAGGTTTATTCGGCACCCCCTCATTAAAGAAGCCTCAAAGAGAATAACTCCCTTTTAAGGCTTCTTATTACTAAACTAGGCGT
>JBHGUT010000025.1:0-13510 GCA_048976825.1 Paenisporosarcina sp. | reverse complement strand
TATCATGCGGAAACGATTGTTCTACATTCATCACTGTTTCGAGGACATCAGGAAAACGCTGTTGCAACAATGCTATATTTTCTTTACGCACAAAACCATTCCTCCAATTTTATTACTTACTTTCAACTATAACAAAAAAATACGATGAACTAAACCGCAGTAAGTATTGATTGAGTTAAAAGTTTGCAGGAGATTTTTCGAACAATTTTTTAGATATATATGGTTTTAAGAAACTTCATTTTGTATAAGTTTCTTCATAAACTCCCATTCTGTAGTGCTTTTTTCTGTGTTTAAAAACCTTTTCACACCTGTAATGATGTTAGTCTAGATTATAGACACAACGAATAGAGAAATGTATAGTAAATCCATCAATCATAGGGAGTGTCTATAATGGCTAGACGTTTTGATAAAGAATTCAAAATACATGCAGTAAAATGAGTGGTCGAGGAAAGAAAGGCGGTCGCTCAAACCCCAAGACAACTCGATATTTCGCCAAAAACTCTTCATAAATGGGTAGCAGATTATAAAAAAGATGCTGAGCATAGCTTTATCGGGAGCGGAAACCTCAAGCCAGAAGATCGTGAAAAGCGTGACCTTCAAAAACGTATTCGGGATCTGGAGGAGGAAAACGCGATCTTAAAAAAGGCCATGAGCATCTTCGCCAAAAAACAGAAGTAATTTATGAATTCATTCATAAGCATAGAAAGGAGTTTCGCGTGGCGAAGATGTGTGAAGTTCTAGGTGTTTCAAGAAGTGGATACTATGCATGGGCCAAACGGCCAGAAAGTCAACAAAAGATAAAGACAGGAAGCGTTGAAAAAGCAAATCAAAAAGATTCACACCGAGTCCAGAGAAACGTATGGCAGTCCAAAAATCACAAAAATCCTTCAGAAACAAGGAGGCGAGGTATCTCAAAAAACGGTCGCCAGAATCATGAAAGATGGTGATATTCGTTCAAAAACAAAGAAAAAATATAAGGCAACCACGAACTCGAAGCATCATTTGCCTGTGTATCCCAACTTATTGAATCAGCAGTTTGAAGCAGATGAGCCGAATCAAGTATGGGTGGCGGATATCACCTATATTTGGACGAAAGAAGGCTGGCTGTATTTAGCTTCGGTCATGGATTTGTTTTCTCGTAGAATCGTTGGCTGGTATCTTTCCGAGCGAATGACAAAAGAGTTAGTGATCAAAGCATTTCACCGGGCCATCCATCAGCAGAATCCTCAACCAGGTCTGATTCACCATTCGGCCCAAGGGAGCCAGTATGCATCGAATGAATACCCAGCCATGTTGAGGCAATACGGAATCCAGACGAGCATGAGTCGAAAGGGAAACGGTTATGACAACGCATGTGCGGAATCGTTTCACAGCATCATTAAAAAGGAACTCATTTTCCACGGAACCTTTACGACAAAGAAAGAAGCGAAACAACGGATTTTTGAATACATTGAGTGTTTTTATAATGCCGAGCGAATTCATTCCGCTAATGAGTACATGTCTCCGATGGAGTATGAGAAGATGCATCAGCAAGGAAAAAAGTAGCAACACTTCTCTCCGCAAATCACGATATAAGGGGCATCTTTCCTCCTGAGAAGGGGAAGGGTTTATCAAACCGTTCTCCCTCTCAAGAGACCACTAAACGAAGTGCGGTAGTAGGGTTTTAAAATTTTTCTCGATTTTACGTGTCTATTTTCTTGACATAATAACACTTTTCATATCCCCCATAAATGAAAATAAGCCTCAGGTACACTGAAGCTTATTTTTTATTGCTCTTACTCCCTTTTTTCCATCATATGTCACCTGTTTGTACAAATGAATAGCTTTCTTATTCAGAAAAGCAAGTCAAAAGACAAAGGAGTTCCAGCTTTTAAATCTTGTTTTGCTGTTAATCCAATAATTTGTTCAAAATACTTTGGTTCTAAACCATATCCCGGACGAATAACTCGAATATTTTCTTTAGTGAATTTTTCTCCAGCTTTAATATCTTTTGCAACATAAATCGATCTTCTAAATTTTAATGATGCTTTCTCCTTCTCCGTTGGACCATACTTTACTTCCCCTAATGCCTGCCATGCTCTTTCCGTCTCTACTACAAGAGCTTTCATTTCGTCAGGTTCCATTGAAAACGCAGAATCTACCCCACCATCTGCTCTTGATAATGTGAAATGCTTTTCAATGACCGTCGCTCCTAACGCAACACTGGCAACGGCCACACCAATCCCCATCGTATGATCCGATAAACCGACTTGACAATTGAATAATTCTCTCATATGTGGGATCGTTAATATGTTTGTATTTTCAGGAGAAGCTGGATAGGTGCTTGTACACTTTAGAAGGATCAAATCTTTACAACCTGCTTCTCTTGCTACTCTTACCGTTTCATCTAATTCGGATACCGTTGCCATTCCTGTTGAAATAATCATCGGTTTCCCTGTTGAAGCAACTTTTTTAATAAGTGGAATATCATTATTTTCAAACGATGCAATTTTATACATTGGTACATCTAATTCTTCTAAAAAGTCTACGGCTGTTTCATCGAAAGGAGTACTAAAAGGAATCATTCCTAATTCTCGAGCGCGATCAAAAATCGGTTTGTGCCATTCCCACGGGGTATAGGCTTGTTGGTAGAGTTGATACAACGTATGTCCCTTCCATAAACTATCGCTATCTTCAATTTTAAATTCGGGATTTTCCAAATTTAATGTCATTGTATCCGCTGTATATGTTTGAATCTTTAACGCATGTGCTCCTGCCTTGGCAGCTGCCTCGACAATCGCTAAAGCACGTTCTAAAGATTGATTATGGTTCCCAGACATTTCCGCAATAATAAATGGTTTATGATTTGGTCCGATCTTTCTTCCTTCAACAATAATTTCGTTCATGCTCTCATTCCTTCGATCATATGTTTTACTCTACTTTTTTGTTCTTTCCATTCTTTATTAAATAAAGCCATTAATATGACATCCGCATATTGGTGATTTTTAAAAACGTGTTCTCTCAAAACACCTTCTGTTCTAAAACCTAGCCGCTGATGGTAACGAATGCTTTTTTCATTGAAACTGATTACCTCCGCACATAATTTACGGATGTTTAACTCTTCAAATATAAAATTTAAGGCTAAGTACCCCATTAAAGTTCCTGAGCCTTTTGGCGCATTTTGATTACCAATATAAAATCCCCAAGAACATTTACCATTTTCAAAATCTATATTAGTAAAATTCACAACCCCTAACGGAATGTGATCAAGATAAAATATCTTTACAACGGTTCGCTCATCTTCTTTCAATTTGTGAAACCATTTCCTGTGTTCTTCTAGTGAAATAATTTGATCGTGGAACATTACCGTTCGAATATGCTCCTGATTTCTCCAATTTAAAACCATTTCTAAATGTGAAGAATTCATATCTTCCAGTCTTGCACGTTCTAATAAGTTCATTTTAGTTCCTCCATGATTGCCTTAACAACCGGATAAGTATTTACCATTTCGTGATTGACAAGCTTCGAAGCACGTTCAGATAATAATTGAACTTTTTTAGGATGCTTAATTAAATCCTTTACAGTCTTAAATATTCGATCAGATGTGACTTCATGACTAAATCCAAGATTAATGGTCGCGCCAAACTTGCTAACAGCATCGGTTAATTCTGTTTGATTATCTGCTACAATAATTGTAATGGATGGGAGACCTAAATAACATCTTTCCCATGTTGTCGTCCCACCAGCTCCAATTGCTAAATCGGCTTCATTCATCAATTCTGCCATGTTTGACACTTGGCAATGAAAAAAGAAGTTAGGGTATCGATCACAATATTCTTGAATTTCGTCTTTTCTTTTATTAGATGAACCCACAACAACATTCACTTTTATATTATTTTCTAATAAAGCCAATGCATTCAATGCCTTGACCGTTTCGTTTGTAGGGTCCGTTCCGCCAAAAAAAACAAGGATGTTATGAATTTCTCCATTACGAATGCGTTTCTGGCGAGAAGCTTCGATAAATTCTCCCCTTAACAACACATAATTGGGTCCTAATAATTGTTTACATTCAGGAGGAACTAAATTTTTATATCTTTCTTGATCATTTAAATACCAGTTTTGATCAAGAAGAAAATCACAAACATGCTTCCGATTTGCCAAATCATCAATCACCATTAGTTTCTTTGTAAAAGACTTAAGCTTAGATTCCCATTTTTCATCTAAACCATAGTGATCGACAATGAAAAAATCTATTGAGTAGATGTATGCTTCTACTATGTGTAGAGTTTCACACACATCTTGTTGCCAGTTTTCTTTATACCATTTAAAAGTATCATTATTGTCTGTCTCATTTATCCTGATTTTTGGTAGAACATAAACAGCAAAACCATGATCTTTAATAAAGTTAATTAAATTTCCTTCAAGATCCCTACATATAAAAGAAACGTTAGCACTCTTTTGTTTTAGTTGTTTTGCTAGTGTTAAACATCTCATCACATGACCCGTTCCAATCGTTACAGATGAGTCCACTCTAAACACCACATTCATTTTGCAAACACAACCTACAATTTCTTTTGTTCAATATGAGCATTAATCTCTACCCATTCAGGCTTATCCAGTAAAATTTGAATGACGTCTTCTAAAGTAAACAATGGGTTGAGTGGATACAATGTTTCTAATATGTTTTTAATCAATAAAAAATCTTCCTCTGTGTCCACTGTCCAACGATGCTTACTTTCATCCTTTTCATTTGAAACATTACAAAGTCTAAATTGATCAGGATGATGATATATATAGGCAGTTACATGCTCACGATACGTTAACTCTCTAGCTTCTTCATGAGCTCTTTTTAACACTTCATACGACACTACTTCTGTATCCATCCCTCGCGGATATGTACGCGTTAATGTGTTTGACACATAATCGTATCGATCTCTATTATCCAAATATTGTTCAACCACTTTATCAATAACATTTGGATCAATAATTGGACAATCGGATGTTAAACGAACAATTACATCTACACCAAATGTTGTTGCTGCTTCATAATAGCGCGACAACACATCCTCCTCCGAACCACGATAGTAAGGAATCGAAAGTTGCTGACAAAGGTGAACGATTGGGTCATCACTTTCTTTCGTCGTTGTCGCAATAATTATTTCATCAATCGTTTTCGCTCTTTTTACCCTTTCAATTTGATATTCAAGTAACGTTTTATCAAGTACTTTTTTTAATACTTTCCCCGGAAGTCTAGTTGAGCCCATACGCGCTTGGATAATGGCAGCAACTTTCACTTTCTCACCTTCTTATTTTTTGTAATAGGCTATCGTCCTCTTTACAGCATGAATTACATCGTTAACATCTTCTTCACTCATCGCTGGGAATAAAGGCAACGTAATCACTTCTTCATACAATTTTTCAGCATTTGGACACATTCCTTTTTTGTAACCCAGTTGTTGATAATAAGGCTGTAAATGAATAGGGATGTAGTGAACGTTGACACCAATGTTTTGTTGTTGAAGTGCTTCAAAAAATTCGCGTCTTGACGCTGTTAGTTTATCCAATTTCAATCGAATCATATATAAGTGCCAACTTGAATCTCCATCTTTATGTTGGAATGGCGTAATAATTTCATTCATATCTTTGAACGCTTCATTATACATTGCAACATATTTTCGACGAAGTGCAATAAATTGGTCAATCTTCTTCAGCTGGCTCGTCCCTAGCGCTGCTTGAATATCAGTTATTCGATAATTGTAACCAAGGAATTGCATTTCATAATACCAAGGACCGTGATATTCTTTCAGTTTTTCCTTATCGCGCGTAATCCCATGAGAACGGAATTGTAGTAATTTCTCATAATACTCTTCATTATTCGTCGTAATCATACCACCTTCACCCGATGTAATATGTTTTACTGGGTGAAAGCTGAACATCGTCATATCACTAATGGAGCCGATTTTTCTACCCTTATATGTCGCTCCTAACGCATGCGCTGCATCTTCAATGACGACAAGGCTATGCTTTCTGGCGATTTCTAAAATACGGTCTAGTTCAACCGGTTGACCTGTGAAATCAACAGGGATGATAGCCTTTGTCTTATTCGTTATCTTCTCTTCGATTTTATTTGGGTCAATATTGTACGTTTTCTCATCAATATCCGCAAAAACAGGTATCCCACCTTGATAAAGCACACAATTCGCACTTGCAGCAAAGGTCATCGGTGTTGTGATCACTTCATCTCCTTGACCAATCCCCGCCGCAAAACAAGCACCGTGGAGTGCTGCTGTGCCATTCGAAAAAGCAACAGCATATTTGGCCCCGACATATTGTGCAACAGCTTGTTCAAATTTTGAAATATACGGACCGGTTGTTAAGTAATCTCCTTTTAATACTTCTACAACTGCTTCAATATCCTCCTCATCAATCCATTGCTTTCCATAGGGCAAATATGATTGACGAATCGGTTCCCAAGATGTTGACTTCCCCATCTTATCATCTCCTCAAAAACCGGAAAAAAATACTTTACATTCCATCTACCAACTCTCGTAACTCTTCCACCGTTAACCATTGCGTGTTCGTATCGCTCGTATATTTAAATCCATCTGGAAGCTTTTTTCCTCCTTCTACATACGCTTCAGACCACCATGGAAACTCCGGTTGAATAACATAATAAGTGTCAAATTCCAAAGTACGGCGAGCATCATCTTCCGTAATCATCGCTTCATGAAGTTTCTCACCCGGTCGGATACCAATAATCTCAATTTCACATTCCGGTGCAATTGCCTTAGCTAAATCAACTACTCTCATGCTTGGGATTTTCGGAACAAAAATTTCTCCCCCACGCATACGTTGTAAGTTATCTAACACAAATTGCACACCTTGATCAAGGGTAATCCAGAAACGTGTCATTCTCTCATCTGTAATCGGCAATTTGCCTGTATGACGCATTTTCTTGAAGAACGGCACAACACTTCCTCGACTTCCAACTACATTTCCGTAGCGAACAACGGAAAATTTCGTATCCTTAAATCCAACATATGAATTGGCAGCCACAAATAACTTGTCTGATGCAAGTTTTGTTGCACCATAGAGATTGATAGGAGCCGCCGCTTTATCTGTACTTAATGCGATCACTTTTTTAACTCCTCGATCGATCGCTGCTTCAACGACGTTTTGCGCACCGTAAATATTCGTCTTGATCGCTTCAAATGGATTATATTCACACGCACCAACATGCTTTAATGCAGCCGCATGCACAACGATATCTACCCCATCAAACGCTCGATATAAGCGATCTTTATCTCGAACATCACCGATAAAGAAACGAAGGCGGGGGTCATTATACTCTTGTGCCATTTCGTACTGTTTTAGTTCATCACGACTAAATACAATGACTTTTTTTACGTCATATTCTAGAACTTTTTTAACAAACTTTTTACCAAACGAACCCGTGCCACCTGTTATCAATAATGTTTGACCAGATAAGTACATGACTAACCCCTCCATGATCTCTCGAAAAACAAAAATTAATCATCATTACATCATTTCACTTACTAAAATTATTTCATAATACATAAAAAGTTCATATAATGGTTCATCCCCACAACATGTACTTGAAAAACAATACGGTTTCCCGTAGAAAGATATGTAAAAGTCATTGATGTATTGATTTTTCCTCACAAGCATAAATAGAGTATGTTCAGAAGAAAATCAAGTACAACTTTTGGTGAATAGGGTGAATAGCCCATATAATTGTTATATAACAATATATTTACTTATTTTTCTAAAAAATTTCAAAGATGAACCTGTAAATCCCCTGATACATGAACTAATTTTTAGATACATCCAACTTAAAAGGGGATATCTTACACTAAAATCCCCCTATAATTTATCATCCAAAGGCTTCAAAGCGAAGTTTGAATTTTTACTAATTCTCGGAAATAATCACGCGTATCCGAAATATCAATTCCCCTATTTTTTTCTATAAATTCAGTAAGGGAAATATGCTCAAATCCATCAATATACACTCCTCCTTCTGTCGCATTATATAATGGCCGCTTTTCTAAGCGCGCAACATTTACAAACCAATCCCGATATGCAAGGAACTGTCTTGAAGTTGGAACTTTATCTAACCGATCAAAACTCAATGTATAAATAATATCATTACCAAAATTATTGAAATGTTTAGAGTTATGAGAACCAATCACATGCGTTTTCTGATTCGTATAAGCTAGGTCTTGACCCACTAAACAAATGGGAGAGAAACCGAATTTTAACAATAAATCAAACAAAGCAGTCGCAACAGATCCTCCGCTTCGAATAATAGGTGCCCCCTCGTTTAGTGCGTATTCCTCAGCTAACGGATATCCCTCTTGATAAACGATAAATTTTGGCCCCCTATATTTACAAGGCACGTTTTTATTGACAGTAGATAAGTAAAATAACGGGATATCGAGATCACATATATCTTTTATTTGTTCAAATACTAAATCCTTTGGATCAATCATCATAAAAAAATCAGGCTGGATTTGAGAATCAAGTAATGGTTTTAGTGCAGTACCGACACAACAAATCAAAGAGTGTTTTTTTGCATCATGCAATAGATGAATGTTTTTTTCTAAAGACGGACCGGCAGATACCATAATGATCGGAACATTTTTAAATTGTTGTATAAACGATGTAATACTTGAAACTCCTAATGAAACGTTCGACAAAAAATTTTCTTTCATTACATCAGAAAAGTTATTCATTGTCGTCATCTTCATCAAAAATCTTTCCATCGCTAATTGAAATGACCCCAAAAACTTTGGTACTAAACGTAATGAAGGTTTGTGAATAACGACAGCTACCTTATCAAAGTCCGTCCCTCGAGATTCAGAAAAAAGCAACTTAGTTTTTTGAGTTATTTTTATTTTTAACCTTCTATCTTGAAAAATATCCGTAAAATCATCATGTTTTAATACTTCAAAAAAAAATGGTATGTTCGTTTCCCATACTTCGATCTCTATATTATCACTTACAATTTTTTGTAATTCCCGAACATGATGCCCACAACCAAATCCATATACAACCACCTTTTCAAAAAAACTATAGCCTCTTAGTTGTGCCTGTATCATATGAGTTGCTTCCTTAATAGGAGCGTATTTGCTATGAATCAAAAACTCCTCTTCGTTATTTTTTTTGCAAAGACATGTTAAATGTCCAGTTTTGGATCTAAAAAATTCAAACTGTTCTTCACTATCATGGAAAAAATCATCTATATGAACATTTTTCTTTCTTTGGATCATATCCCAATTTAATTGTTCATAACTCATATATTAATATCCCTCTTAATTATTTCTAAATATTCATCTAACTTTTCCTTTAGTTCATATTCTAATAAATCCGCTAGCATCACATAATCTTTGTTAAATAATGCTTTTTCTACTTCTTTTAGCAATATAACAAACTCTTCTATGTTAATCTCTTTTAATTCATTTTCTGAAACTTTTCTAATTCCCTGTATCGCACTGATAAACCACGATAATCCATCTAAAAATAATTGATAGGTATTAAACCATTCGACATCGTTACTTTGTATTTTTTGGGATATCATATCACAAGCATAGATTAACTTAGGCAAATACTCTTCGCAACTCTTCTTTGTTTCGAAGATTAACTCTGGATGTTCCATTTTGATCGCTCCATTCAATGATCTACAATTTTGCTCCAAACCTCTTCTAATTCGCGCTCATACAATGATGTAAACTCATCTACCCCGTGTACAACATTCTCCATGAACCATCCTTGAATAGACAGTATCTCTCTTGCCCGTTCAATAGAACTAATACGTGAAATCGGATTAATTCTCACATGCATGTAAGCTACGAGAGGACGCAAATAAAAACTAATCAGTTCATTGTCTAAAATCATTTTAATGACATTTTCATTGTGAGATAACACTCTACTTAACTTCATCTCCAACAGAAACGTTTCTTTTGCATCAGATTTTAATTCCTGCAATAACTGAAATGTATATTCTTTGTTTTCTTCAGCGTAATCCCGAATTTGCTGAAGAGTTTCCTTTAATTCCTCATATCTCTTACGTAAATTTTGCAATTTTTCTCGTGCGTTTCTCTTTGGTATGTCAATATGCTCTAATAAATGGGTGATAGGTGTAATCGACTCGACACAATATTTTTCTATAGCTTCTTTAAACGGCATTCTCTCTGTACCTTTGATGTGCACACCACCTTCCGTCGCATTGATTGTTCGAGTTTTAGAACTTGCAACATGATGTTCATACCAAATAAGAAATTGTTGCCATAACAAGCGAGAACGGACCTTTCCACCATAATAACCATCTAAATAAACAGTCTTGTTATGCATTCCTTCGTTCAACAAACTTTCCTGAATCTTTGTTCTAATATTGTCATCAATATCTTGGTCATTTTCAAGGTTATAAAATGAATCTTTACTATGTGTTGTCCCGTCATCACTATAAGCTAGATCTTGACCAATAATGATGATTGGATCCCCTCCCATATAGTTCGCAAGCATGTAGCACATGTGCGCAACAGAGTTACCACAATAGAGCTCCCCTAAATTATCAAACGCATCGTTAATAAAACGACTGTTAGCCAGATTATTTTTAAAGATAGGAACAAAATATTTTGGCCAATAGTCAAAAATCCGTGGGTCAATTACTGTCAAACCAGCTAATACTGTCTCTTGCGGAATTTGCACACCTTCCACACTTAATTTAAATGAATTTTCAATACGTTCTAAGATACATACAATATCAGGTGTAATACCGTTTTTTAACAAAACACGCATAGCCGATTCAGCACATACAATAACTGCTTTTCCTCTCACTTTCTTAAGCAGCGGCAGTTGTTTATCAAGTGATGGTCCTGTTGATACACATATAATCGGCTTGCCTTTATATTTATCTTTTAAATCTTTTAAACGCGGCCTAGTTAATACATGTTTCAAATTTTTTAATTCATTTTTAATTCCAAGTAAAGTATCGTTAAGATCATTCCCGATGTTAAACACATGATTTTTTAGTATGCTACTAAAGTGTTCAAAAATATTTTGATAGTATTGAGGGGACACACGGTAAGTAGGGAATGTTCTAAGTATTTCCGTTTGCAAAAAGTAAAAACCTACAAGGGATTGCAAATAAATAGATAAAAGATCCTTTACTTGTTCCTCTTCACCATAAAAGAAAATGAGTCTTTCCGGCTTATTTTCTAAATAAGGACGTAGATTTGTCTCCTCTAAAAATTTCTTTATAACTCTTAAATCTCTTTCGATCACAAACACCCAAGCACTATCCGTTTTCTTTTCTAAAATTTTTGTCAAAGTCACGTTAGAATTGATCCCAAATAAAACATATCCTGTGTTATCAAAATTAACACCCTCTAAAAATACATCCGCTTCGTACATTGGATCATAAATACTACCCGAATAAAATTCTTTTCCTTCTTCGTCTTGAAGCTTAAAAACAAAATTGTTGTTTACTTTCAAAAGCTCGATTTCATCTGCATCGATATTACTAAGATCGTACTTAAGTTTGGGGTTATATTCGTTTAAATATTTTAAATTAGAGTATAAGTACATATCATTCGTTCCCCCCTTCTATCATTTGCTTAACAATGGTATTAACTCATAACGGATCAAATCAGCCATTAAAATATAATCCTTATTTTGTGCGGCTAACAAAATCATTTGAAGAATCCCTAAAACATCACTTTTGTTTATATTTTCGTTACATTCCTCAATATCGATGGAAATTTGCTCAAAAACATTTTTCCATCTTTGCATAGCTTGATGAGTTTCGATTCTATACAGCTTCTTTGTTATTTCATTTAATTCATCTAACATACTCTGCAATTTTTCCCCTCCTTCACACCAATCGCAAGTATTCCCACAATAAAATAAAGATATTCACATATTTAGTAATGAAAAACCGACCTTCTTGGTCGGTTTTTCATTATGTTTTCTATCGTAATAATTGAAGTACTCCCTGCGGCTGTTGATTCGCTTGCGCAAGCATCGCTTGTGCAGCCTGTGCAAGAATAGAGTTCTTCGTTTGGTTCATCATTTCTTTTGCCATATCTACATCGCGAATGCGTGACTCAGCTGCTGTTAAGTTTTCTGCTGAAGTACCTAGGTTGTTGATTGTATACTCTAAACGGTTTTGATACGCGCCAAGGTTTGCACGCTCTTTAGATACTTTGTTAATCGCGCTATTAACTGCTTTAATGAAGTCTTCTGCGCCTGATTGAGAAGTCAACTTAATAACTGTTGTATTTCCACCGATTAAAGCAGAAGCAACCATTTTGTTGATAGATAATGTGATAGTCTGGCTACTGTTTGCGCCAACGTGGAACTTAACTGTAATACCAGATCTAATTAATGCTTTCGTATTGAATTCAGTTTGACTCGCAATACGGTTCACTTCTTTGTAAAGTTGAACAACTTCATCACGAATTTTTTGACGGTCTGCAGTAGTATACGTATCGTTGGCAGCCTGAACAGCTAATTCACGCATACGTTGAAGAATCGCATGCGTCTCATTTAACGCACCTTCAGCTGTTTGAATTAAGGAAATACCGTCTTGTGCGTTGCGAGATGCTTGCTCTAATCCGCGAATTTGTCCGCGCATTTTTTCCGAAATCGCAAGACCTGCCGCATCATCACCTGCACGGTTAATGCGAAGACCAGAAGACAATTTCTCCATAGATTTACCTTGGGCATTGTTCGCATTTGTCAACTGACGATAAGTATTCAACGCCGCGATGTTGTGGTTAATTCTCATTTTATATTCCTCCTTGAATTTGTTTTCCCACGTCCATGTGGTTTTTAGTTAGCAAGAATGAAGTCGGCCGCCCTTCTTTCTTGCTCTCACATTTATTATCGGTTGTTTTTTTCAAAGTTTAATAGGTTGCGAAAAAAATTTTATACTTTAATGTCAAGAAATTGTGAAAACGGCGATGGTTGTTGTATTTCTTTGACGATGCGAGCCGGATCGTCTTTATGTTTGTTAATGATTTCGTTTAATGCTTGTTCGGCGATCGCTTTGTTGTCTTGAACGATGCGAGCGATGACGCCAGGGACTTGAACACCGCCGATGCTAACGCTCATCCTTTTTCCCTCCTTTCTTTAATTGGTGCGATAGCTGTTGAAGCGAAGTCATGGAGGCAAGTGAGGCGGCATTGTTTTCTTGTTGGATGGCGAGATATATTTCTTTTCGATGCACGTCAATATGTTTCGGTGCACGAATGCCAAGTTTGACTTGATCGCCATCGATGGCGAGAACGACGACTTCGATATCGTCGCCGATGTGGATCGCTTCTTTTATTTTGCGCGTTAATACAAGCATGTTCTCGCCTCCTTATTTCGCCTCAACCGTTTCTGGAAATAGCCGATGTTTCGTTTTGTACGGTGTATTCGTTAAAATGACTTGCTTGCCGATTCGTTCATGAACGTTAATGACGACAGGCGCTTGTAAGTTCGCGGTTGTGTTTGTAAACGGTTCGGC
>JBHGUT010000024.1:0-51985 GCA_048976825.1 Paenisporosarcina sp. | reverse complement strand
AGCGTTCGTCCTGAGCCAGGATCAAACTCTCCATAATAGGTGAGTCGATTAGCTCGACTTTGTTGCTGGCGTCAAATTAATGACGTTTATAATGAACGTTTAAGTTCAAGTTTCGCTTCCCACACCGAAGTGTGTTCCGCTAATTTTTAGTTCCGAGCGTTAGCTCTTCACTTAGTTTAGTTGACGTTTTGCTGTTCAGTTTTCAAGGTTCATTTGCTCGCCACTCTCGCGACAGCAACTCTTATATAATAGCAAGTTCGTAATCGTTTGTCAACAATTAAATTCACTATTTTTGTTTTTGTTTGCCGCCTGTTTTAGCGACTTGATTACTATAACACCATCTTAAAGAGCAGACAAGTCTTTTTAAAATTAAAAGATTATTAAAATAACAGTGTCGCATTTACTTTATTAAAAAGAAAAAGAAGCCAGCATAATTGCCGACTTCTTTTATATGTTCTATCTTAATCACGGTGACGCATTTGCGGGAATAATAGTACATCGCGAATTGATGGTGAGTTTGTTAATAGCATAATCAAACGATCGATCCCAATACCTAGTCCACCTGTTGGTGGCATACCGTATTCAAGAGCCTCGATGAAATCATCATCCATTTCATGCGCTTCATCGTTACCAGCTTCTTTTTCAACGAGTTGCGCTTCGAAGCGTTCACGTTGATCGATTGGATCATTTAGTTCTGTGAAGGCATTTGCATGTTCACGACGAACGATGAATAATTCAAAGCGATCAGTAAAGCGACCGTCTTCAGGATTCTTCTTCGCTAATGGTGAAATCTCCACTGGGTGACCGTAAATAAATGTAGGCTGAACTAGTGACTCTTCAACTTTTTGTTCGAAGAATTCATTAAGAACATGTCCTACTTCCATAGAAGGTTTAACTTCAACGCCATGTTCTTTCGCAAGTCCATGAGCTTGTTCTTGCGTCATCTCAATCCAGAAGTCTACTCCTGTTACCTCTTTAACTGCATCTGCCATGTGAAGTCGTTTCCAACCTGGTGACAAATCAATCTCATCTTCACCGTACATTACTTTCGTTGTTCCTAGTACGTCTTGTGCTACGTGCGCAATCACGTTTTCTGTTAACGCCATGATGTCACGATAGTCTGCATACGCCTCATATAACTCAAGCATTGTAAACTCCGGGTTATGGCGAGTTGAAATACCTTCGTTTCGGAATACACGTCCGATTTCATAAACTTTTTCAAGTCCACCAACGATTAATCGTTTTAAGTGTAGTTCAATTGCAATTCGCATATATAAGGTCATATCCAATGCATTGTGGTGCGTAATAAACGGGCGAGCTGCCGCTCCTCCTGCGATTGCATGCATAAGTGGCGTTTCTACTTCTAAGAATCCTTGACCATCTAAGTAACGGCGCATCGATTGAATGATTCGGCTCCGTGTAATAAATGTTTTTTTGCTTTCTTGGCTAGTAATTAAATCTAAGTAGCGTTGACGGTAACGTTGTTCAACATCCTTTAGACCATGGAATTTTTCTGGCATTGGACGTAGCGCTTTCGTTAAGAAAGTAAATTCAGTTGCTTTAACTGAAAGCTCCCCAACTTGCGTGCGGAACATTGTCCCACGAACACCCACGATATCTCCTAAGTCAGCTGTGTTAAATAAATGATAGGCTTCTTCGCCGATTGCATCTTTACGAACATATATTTGAACTTGTCCCTCGAAGTCTTGAATATTCGCGAAACCTGCTTTTCCTTTTCCGCGTTTCGTCATGATACGGCCAGCAATTGTAACTTCGTGTGGCTCTTCATCTAATTGTTCTTTTGTATAACTATCGAATTCAGTTCGAATCCCTTCTGACAAGTGCGTACGTTCAAAGCGTCCACCGAATGGATCAAGCCCACTTTCACTTATAGAAGTCATCTTTTGGCGTCTCACCAAAAGTTGATCGTTTAATTCATCTAAATGAGACATATTCATTTCACTCCTTTTTTCTGTTATAGCTCCGTTTAGCCATTCATAATGAACCTATTGTACACAATTTCACAAACGTCTTCACGTGTTATCGCGTTTTTTAAATAAAACTATGTGAATTTCCATAATTCAGACAATATTTTTTTCTGAAAGCCACACAGTGTTTGAAAAAATAACTAGAATAAATTTCACTATTATTATACAAAAGAGCCATCACACATTTGTGACAGCTCTCTCTAATGATTTATATGACACTCATTTCTAACTCATAATTTAAAGCCATTTGCTCGTCTGCAAAATTGTTAATGAACACGCGGAATTCTTGTGCGGATTCTGTTTGATTGATTAAATTACGTGCTTTACCGTTTCCACGGATTCCTTTTAAGTACCAAGAAGCGTGTTTACGCATTTCTCGAACGGCAACTTTTTCACCTTTAAGTGCAACTAAACGTTCGAAGTGAAGTAAACATACATCCATTTTCTCACGAACAGATGGTTCAGGTTTTAATTCACCAGACTCCAAATATTCAACGGTTCGATAAATCATCCAAGGATCCCCTAAAGCTGCTCGGCCAATCATAACACCATCAACGCCTGTTTGCTCTAGCATACGCTTCGCATCTTGCGGAGTTTCAACATCGCCATTACCGATAACCGTGATGTTTACATTTTCCTTCACTTGACGAATGATATCCCAATCCGCATGACCTTCATACATTTGAACACGCGTTCGGCCGTGAACAGCAACTGCAGAACCACCTGCTCGTTCAACTGCTTGTGCGTTTTGAATCGCATATAAATGATCCAAGTCCCAACCTGTACGCATTTTCACACTAACAGGTTTTTTCACGTTATCAACTACTGCTGCAACCATTTCATAAATCTTATCAGGGTCAAGCAATAATTTTGCTCCCGCTTCACATTTAATAATCTTCGAAACAGGGCACCCCATATTGATGTCGATAATGTCGGCATTCGTGTTTTGGTCTACATATTTAGCTGCTTCAACAAGTGTTTCTTTATCTCCGCCAAAAATTTGTAGAGACAATGGATTTTCTCTTTCATCAATGTATAACATGCCCATTGTTTTTTGGTTTTTTTGCACAATTCCTTTATCGCTAATCATTTCTGCATAAACAAGACCCGCTCCAAATTCCTTCACGGTCAAACGGAAAGCTGAGTTACATATACCAGCCATCGGCGCTAATACAACTCGATTGTCCATTATGTGATCGCCAATTTGGAATGGCTTTTCACTCATTTTCGTCATGGTTATTCCTCCTTTCCTTTCGTTTTCTCTTCACCTAGTAACTCGTCTAACTCTATATGCAGCTCGGAAGCTATTGTCTGTAGTTGTTCTTTCGTTGGTACTCGAGTTCCACGTTCAATTTGTCCTAAAATCGAAGTAGAAATGCCAATTCTTTTAGCAAAATCTAATTGTTTTATCGCCTTTAGTTTCCTGAATGCACGAATGCGTCTGCCCCATCGAATGTTCTCCATAAGTGAACGCCTTCTTTCTGCTTTTCCACATACTGACTGAAAGACAATCCAGTCATCGGATGTTTTCCATTAGGATTTAGCTCTACTAACGGGATCAGAACAAACCCTCTCTCAAGCATACGCGGATGAGGGACCATTAGATTCTCCGACACTATATTTTCATCATTAAAGAGTAAAATGTCAAGGTCTATGCATCTCGGTCCCCATCTAAATTCACGAATCCTTCCTAGAGACTGTTCTGTTTCTAAACAAACAAATAAAATTTCTTTTGCAGACAAATCACTTTGTATTTCGACAACCACATTTAAGAAAGCTGCCTGATCCGTATACCCAACTGGAGCAGTTTCGTAGATCGATGAAATTCTTGAGACGTGAATATCTTGATTATCAATTAATAAACGAACCGCATCTTGAAGCATCTCGAGACGATCCCCCATATTTGAACCTAGCGACAAGTACGCTGTATTCATACAAACTCGCCTCTTGTGATTTCGATTGATACAGATTGGTAATGACCAGGAATCGGCGGATCCGGTTTAATTAACACAACCTTACACCCTTTGACTAGCCCATTAAATGTGGCTAAAACCTTTGACGCTATACGTTCAGCCAATGTTTCGATTAGTTTAACCGGTTCGCCCTCTACAATTTCACGACAAATTGTATAAGCCTCTGCATAGTTAACGGTTTCTTCTAAAGAATCCGTTTCACCAGCTGCCTTTAATGAAACAGCTAATGAAAGACTTACTCGAAACCGTTGCCCTAATTTGTTTTCTTCCTGAAACACCCCGTGGTATCCCCAAAATTCCATTTCATTCACATGAATGTAATCCATCTATAACGCCTCCTTACGACTCGATAAAATATCGTTTCCCTATTAAAACGTCCATCATGTCTACGGTACGCACAATTTCTTTTACGTCATGGACCCGCATCATATGGCACCCACTCATAACCCCATAACTTACAGTTGCGGCTGTACCCTCTAAACGTTCTGATACAGGTAATTTCAACACATTGCCAATCATGGATTTTCGTGATGTGGCAAGTAGCACAGGATAACCCATGCCAACCAAATCAGTTAGATGTTGCATCATCTTAATATTGTGTTCGGTTGTTTTCCCAAAACCAATCCCCGGGTCTAACCATATGTTCGTGTCAGGTACACCCGCATCTTTAGCTATTTTAATACTTTCTTCTAAATCCGCACGAACTTCATTCCAAAAATCAGTATAGTTCGCTTCTTCCCTGTTATGCATGAGTAAAATAGGAACATTAAGTCTAGCAGCCACTTCTGCAATTTCCGGTTCTTTCTTCGCTCCCCAAATATCATTAATAATATGGGCACCTGCTAGAATTGCCTGTTCTGCTACTTGCGCTTTGTATGTATCAATTGAAATAGCAACGTTCAGTTCGGTCGACAACGCTTTGATAACAGGAATCACGCGATTAAGCTCTTCCTCTACACTTACAGCCGCATGGCCTGGTCGTGTGGATTCTCCACCTATATCAATTATTTTCGCACCTTCAGATACCATTTGTGTCGCATGTGCAATTGCTGATTCAACGGCATCAAATTTGCCACCATCCGAAAAGGAATCTGGCGTCACATTCAGTATACCCATTACAATTGTTTCATTATGGAAATCAAACACCGTCCCATTCACTTCAAATGGTTTCGTGTATTTTTTTAAACTCAAAATGACCTCTCCTATCGTAAACGTTCGACTTGCTCCCGATAACGTTTATGCAATAATTTATAAATAGAGCCTTGATTCCCAACATAGGTGATTGCCTCTAAACTCTTTATTGGTACGATTTCTTGAACCGCATTTGTAACAAACACTTCGCTCGCAGCACTTAATAAATCAGGGGTGAATAAACCTTCTCTTACCTCTAAACCTAATAACCTTGCTTCTCTAATAACCCAAGAACGAGTAGTGCCTGCTAGTATTCCAGTTTCTAAAGAAGGCGTGAACAATACATGATCACACACCCAAAACACATTGGATGTAATACCTTCCGCAACATGACCTGAATGCGTTAAAAAGAGACCTTCATGTACTGCTAATGAAGATAATTCAAGTCTTGCTCGCACATTATTTGCAAAGTGATGGGATTTATGACGTATATTACTTTCCGGAGAATTCCGTCGAGTTTCCAGCCAAACAGCCTTTTTCTCAGTGCCACTTACACTTAAAGGTAATGGCTTTCTAAAGATAATGACCGTCGGTTTTTCATAAACCTCTGGCTGCAATCCTATCTCATGAACACCTGCAGAAACATTTAAACGAAAGTAGCCATCCTCTCCATTTGCTCGTTCATTTAGCTGCCGAACAATCGCCGCTACATCTTCTATCTCCAAATCGATCTTAAAGTGAAATTCGTCGA
The DNA here is from genome assembly GCA_048976825.1 of Paenisporosarcina sp. Taxonomy (GTDB): domain Bacteria; phylum Bacillota; class Bacilli; order Bacillales_A; family Planococcaceae; genus Paenisporosarcina. Next base: position 46,142 of record JBHGUT010000024.1, on the reverse strand, counting down.
GTGCTTTCTTTAATCGTTCCAAATGCTCTTCTAATAAAAACACGTGTCCCGAATAAGATCGAAAGGTTTCAAAAAAACCGAGTCCGTATAAAAAGCCGTGATCAAATGGGGATATACGCATTTCGTCCACTTTCACATATTCTCCATTCATCCAAGCCCACATTAAACTTCCTGCTTCTTTGCCTGTTGGCAATAGGTATCTATGAAGTTCCTAAGTAATTTTTTTCCTTGTTCCGTCATAATCGATTCCGGGTGATACTGTACGCCTTCAATGGCCAATTCACGATGACGGAGCCCCATGATTTCTCCTTCAACCGTCCAAGAGGTCACTTCTAAACAATCAGGTAAAGACTCTTTCTCTACAATTAAGGAGTGATAACGGGTTGCCTGGAAAGGGTTCGGCATGCCCACATTAACTCCTTTACTGTCGTGATGAACGAGGGAAGTTTTTCCATGCATTAAACGTTCCGCTCGGATAACTTTTCCACCAAAAGCTTGTCCAATCGATTGGTGTCCAAGACATACACCAAAAATCGGTATCTTTCCTTTAAAATGTTCAATTACCGATACACTAATACCCGCTTCATTTGGACTACAAGGTCCAGGAGAGACCACGATCATTTCAGGGTGCATCAACGCGATATCATCCAGAGTTAATTCATCATTCCGCTTTACCACAAGCTCTTTACCAAGTTCACCAAAGTATTGCACTAAGTTGTAAGTGAATGAATCGTAATTATCAATCATCAATATCATGCGTTGCCAACTCCTTCTGCCATTGCTTTAGCTTGCCAAAGAGCTTTTGCTTTATTTAACGACTCCACATACTCATTAGATGGAACGGAGTCGATGACGATACCCGCCCCCGCTTGAATATGAGCCATTCCGTTTTGAATAAATGCTGTCCGAATCACGATATTGAATTCTAAATCACCGTTATAACCCATCCATCCAATGGAACCCGTATACAACCCGCGTCTTACCGGTTCAAGTTCCTCGATAATTTCCATTGTACGAATTTTTGGTGCACCCGTGATGGTACCTCCAGGAAATGCTGCTCGTACAACTTCGGTATTTGATGTATTTAAAGCAAGAGTTCCTCTTACGTTAGAAACGATGTGCATGACGTGTGAATATTTCTCAATCACCATGAATTCATTAACTTCAACAGACCCATAAGCAGATACACGCCCTAAATCATTACGTTCTAAATCCACAAGCATCACGTGTTCAGCACGTTCCTTTTCATTATCAATTAATTCTTTTGCTAACAACTCGTCCTCCGCTTCATCTTTCCCTCGAGGACGTGTTCCTGCAATTGGTCTCGTTGATAACTCATCGCCTTTTTTCTTGACAAGAAGTTCAGGAGATCCCGAAACAACAGCAAACTCAGGACAATGTATAAAAGCCATATATGGAGAGGGGTTAAATGAGCGTAATGCTTCATATAACAGAACTGGTGATACGGACAATTCCTTTGATTGACGAACCGATAAGTTAACTTGGAAGACATCCCCTTGTTCGATATACGCTTGAATTTGACGAACAGCGTCTTCGAACTCTAGTCCTGTCATGGAAACTTGAAGTTGTGCATGATCTTCTGCAACATCTGTCCCTGCTCCAGAAGAGAACAAACGCATATCCAGCCCTCGTTTGGCAGCATTCATCCACTTTTCTTTTTCCGTTTTCAAATCAATATCGATTGTTGATAAGTGCATCAAGTAAAGTGTCTCATTTTCTATGTCTAATACTGCCCAGTTATCGATTAAATAGAAAAAGATATCGGGGATCTTTAAATCATCTACCGTGTCATTTGGCAATACTTCAATTTGACGAGCATAATCGTAACTAATAAAACCCGCGGCCCCTCCTTGGAAATCCGGAAGATTCTTATCGTGGGTAAAACCATACTCAGCAACAATTTGTTCAACCAAATGGAGTGGGTCTCCGATTCGCTCTTCCATAGATCCATTGCGCCATTCTATATACAAGCCTGTTTCATTGGATTTAACAATGGCTAGCGGATTCCAACTAGCCACAGAAAAATGGCCACCTCTTCCGCTTTCCATCAAGATATGATGCTGTTCGTTTTTTGTCAGTTCTTTATATGCATAATAAAATTCATCTTTATTAAATGGAATTGTTTTTGTTTGTAATTGAACATCTTGCATGTTCTTACTCCCCCCTGAAACACGTATTGCTTTCATCTTATCGTGAATGACAGTAAGAACGCCACAAGAAAAGCGCAAAGACACATATTAGCTCGACGTCGGCAATGAAAGAACCGATGCCAAAGTCTGCTTTCGCAAAGAAAGGAAGGCTAAGTTTGTGCGTCGTTCATGACTCATATACCGCGAGCCAAGTCGGCGCTTGTAGCTAGACATAACTGATCTTTAAATAAACAAAAAAAGAGAGAGCTTTTCTGCTCTCTCTCCAAAATTCCTTATTGACCATCTTCAAATTGATAAAGCGGTGTACTTAAATAGCGTTCTCCATTTGACGGAAGGATCGCCAACACTTTTTTACCTTTGCCCAGTCTACGAGCTACTTCAACTGCAGCATAGATGGCAGCCCCAGAAGAGACCCCACCAAGAATTCCTTCTTCACGAGCGACTTTTCGAGCCGTTTCGTATGCATCTTCATTTGAAACTTGAATGATTGTATCGTAAATATCTGTGTCTAAAATTTTTGGAATGAAACCTGCACCGATTCCTTGAATTTTATGGGGACCAGGTTGGCCACCTGATAGTACCGCTGAGTCTTTTGGCTCTACAGCTACAATCTCAATACCTGGGAAGTTCTTTTTCAAAACTTCTCCTGCACCTGTAATCGTACCGCCCGTACCAATTCCTGATATAAACGCATCTAATTGATCCATGGCTTCAACAATTTCCGGGCCAGTAGTTAATCGATGGACTTCCGGATTTGCCTCATTATTAAATTGTTGGGGCATGAACCATCCTTTTTCTTCAGATAACTCAGTCGCTTTAGCTATCGCGCCTTTCATACCATCCGGACCTGGTGTCAAGATAAGATCCGCTCCATAAGCCCGAAGTAAATTACGGCGTTCTAAACTCATGGTTTCAGGCATTACTAATACAGATTTATATCCTTTAGCCGCAGCTATCATCGCTAATCCAATGCCCGTATTCCCACTTGTCGGTTCAATAATTGTATCACCTTGTTTGAGGTTTCCAGCTTCCTCAGCTGCCTCAATCATAGAAAGGGCAATTCGATCTTTCACACTGCTACCAGGGTTAAAATATTCTAATTTTAAATAGATTTCTGCATCTTCAGGTCCCGTAACACGATTTAATTTTACAATTGGCGTTTTACCCACTAAATCAGCAACTGAATTTCCTACACGCATACTCAACTCACTCCTAATCCCTAGTAATTTAATCGGTTTTATATAAGTTTATCTTACCAATTTTTCCTAATCACTGTCAAATGAAAAACAATAGCTCGAGACCAATTAGATAGCAGGCTTCGGGTCGATAAATTCCGTCGGGGGAGTTAAAAAACTATTAGCTACGTCCTATTCGGATATCCTTGAATGAGCCTTCGTACCATCATATGTTACTTGCTGTAAAACCATTCGGTGTCAAATTCTTTCCAGAAAGCTTCTGGGGATACCGATTGGGGTAATTGTTCAATCGCTAACTCACGCTTGATATGATCTTTTACATCTTTGTATTTGAAGGATTGGCCTTCTGCAATATCTTGAACAAAAACAACACCATAACGACCATCTGACAACGTTATTGAATCGCTCCACTCATTTGCCTTTAATTTTTTCGCAGCATCCACAATTGCTTTATCAATATTTTCTTGATTTACCGTCACGTAGCCAATATCTCCACCAAGATTACCAGACGAATTATCAATGGAGCGTTCTCTTGCTAGAACTTCAAATGATGAACCTTTTTTTAATTCTTTGACGGTATCTTTTGCATCAGCTAAAGTCGGGAGAACAATAATGCTTGTTCGGTACGTTGTAGGAATATTATAAAGTGATTTATTTTCATTAAAAAACGTTTTAATTTCTTCATCTTTAATAACAATGTCTTTCGTTAAAACCTTATCTAATATAAGTTGAGAGCGCATTTTTTTACGTTGCATCTCCCCATTTAATGATTGAAGAGACGTATCCGTTGAATCCTGAACTGACCGTATTAACGCCAGTTCTAAGTCAATTTCTTGCTCAGTTACTTTAATCTCGTATTTTTTTGCAGCAGTATCCATCACCTTAGCATTGACCAATTCAAGAAGTGTTTCTTTTCCATATTGCTCTTCCATGGCTACTAACCAGTCTTCCCTAGTGATTTCTTCCGCATTTACGGAAGCAACCTCTTCTTTGCTACCTGGAGACCCGTTAGGATTAATCCATGCAATCAACCATAATATGTTTCCCGCTAATAATAAACCCAGTACAAGTAAGACGGGTTTTGTTTTTAATGTCTTTTTTTGCGTCTGACCTTCTACAGGTCGACGCTCATGATTACGAGTTGATTTCATCAATATAAGATTCCAAATCACGTTGTGAGTAATGATATGTTTCCATACAGAAATGACATTGGGCTTCTGCTTGTCCTTCTTCTTCAATCATTTCACGAATTTCTGTTTCTCCAAGACTCAATATGGCTGTTCCAAAACGATCTTTTGAACAGTTACATTCGAATTCTACTGGCATGTGATTGAGGATTTGGACATTCTCTTCTCCTAAAATCTCTTGCAACAACTCTTCAGGTGATAGACCTCTGGCAATAAGTTTTGAAACAGGTTCCATTTGACTTAGCTTTTGTTCGATAATAGTTATCGTTTCATCTTCAATTCCTGGCATCAATTGGATAATAAATCCTCCTGAAGCTAATATCGTGTTATCGGGGTTCACTAGAACACCAAGACCTACCGAAGAAGGCACCTGTTCCGATGCTGCAAAATAATAGGTAAAGTCTTCTCCTAACTCTCCCGAAACAATTGGAACTTGTCCTGTAAAGAAGTCTCGCATACCCAAATCCTTCACAATTGTTAACATGCCGTCTGTACCTACCGCACGACGTACATCTAACTTCCCATGTTCATTTAATTCAAAATGAGTTTGAGGATTAGATACATATCCACGCACTTCTCCTTTTGAATTACTATCTACAATAATAGCTCCAATTGGACCTTTTCCCTCGACCTTAACTGTTAATTTATCCTCGCCTTTTAACATAGCACCCATCATGACACCCGCTGTCATCGAACGTCCAAGTGCCGCTGAAGCAGTCGGCCATGTTCCGTGTCGTTGTTGGGCTTCTGAAACTGTATCTGTCGTTTTCACAGCAAATGCACGAACCTTACCTTCAAACGCTAGTGCTCTTACTAAATAATCATTCATGTATTTTTCCCTCACTTCTTATTGATTTCGATTATAGATTATGTGCAATCCTTTTAATGTTAAATAAGGGTCTATCACATCAATAACAGTAGACTCTGCTGAGATTAAGCTTGCCATACCACCCGTTGCAATAACAGTAGGAATTGATTTACTTTGAGCTTTCATTCGATTTACAATGCCCTCAACTTGGCCAACATATCCATACACAATTCCCGCTTGCATCGCGGAAATTGTATTTTTCCCAACAACATGTTCAGGTTGAGTCAGTTCGATTCTAGGTAGTTTTGATGCACGAGTAAATAACGCTTCCGTTGAAATACCAATTCCAGGAGCTATTGCACCCCCCATATAATCGCCTTTTTCATTTATATAACAATACGTCGTTGCTGTGCCGAAATCGACGATGATAAGTGGTGGCCCATATTCATGAATCCCAGCAACCGCATTGACAATACGATCAGCGCCAACCTCACGAGGATTTTCATATTTTATGTTTAACCCGGTTTTCACACCAGGACCTACAACTAATGGTTTAAGGCCAAAATATTTTAGGCACATTCTCTCTAGAGAAAACATAATGGATGGAACTACGGATGAAATAATAATGCCATTTATTTGATCAAAATGTATGCCTGCATGGTTAAATAAAGCTTTCACCTGCATACCATATTCATCTTCTGTTTTGTATCGGTCCGTTTCCATACGCCAATGATGTAAAAGGACATCTTTATCATACACACCAAGTACAATGTTTGTGTTTCCTGTATCAAGAACGAGTATCATCTTCGAACCTCACTTATTGTTGTAACATCTTAGTTCATACTTACCCTTTTGCCTAATTTCAAAATCTCATTCGAACCTAGACTTCATTTCGTTTTTCAGCATACACGTTGCCTTATCTAGAAGATATCATACCATAATTATAAGGACAGAAAAAAGCTGATTGACTCCATTTATGAAGTCAATCAGCTATGAATGTAGTACTTGTTATTTACGTTCCTCTTGAATCCCTTTTGGTGGGTCAACAGGTTCTTCACGAGGTAAATCACCCGTAGATGGATCATTTACTGCACCGGTTACATCCGGCACTGGGGACTCTTCATCAGTAGTTGTTTCGATTACTGACTCTTTTTTGCCATCCTTCTTCTCATCCGTATCGCCATTTAAAGCTTCATACGGACGTTCAGGAAGTGTCCCATGTTCTTTAAGGTGTTTAATTTGACCAGCATCAAGCGTTTCAACTTCAAGTAATGTTTTAGCAATTAAATCAAGTAGTTCACGTTTTTCAGTCAATATCTCTTTTGTACGAATATATTGCTCTTTGATCATACGTTGCATTTCTTGGTCAATTTCGTAAGCAATTGCATCTGAATAGTTTTGTTCAGAGTTAAAGTCACGACCCAAGAAGACGTTACCACCTTGTGCTTGACCAAACTGCATTGGTCCGAGTTTGTCACTCATTCCGTATTCAGTTACCATGCTTCGCGCAATACTAGTAGCACGTTGGAAGTCATTATGAGCGCCCGTCGACACTTCACCAAAAACGATATCCTCAGCAACACGTCCACCTAATAAGCCCGAAATTTTATCCAGTAATTCTGGTTTTGTCATGAAATAGCGATCTTCTTTTGGAAGCATGACCGCATAACCGCCTGCTTGACCACGAGGAACGATTGTTACTTTATGAACAATTTCCGCGTCGTCTAATGTTAAACCAATCACAACATGCCCAGCTTCATGCCAAGCAACAATATTACGTTCTTTTTCTGAAATGACTTTATTTGTTTTAGCAGGTCCCGCAATTACACGGTCCGTTGCTTCATCAATATCAGACATATCGATTTTCTTTTTGTTACGACGAGCCGCTACAAGTGCTGCTTCGTTTAGAAGATTCTCTAGATCAGCTCCCGAGAAACCTGGTGTACGTTGTGCAATTGCTTTTAAATCAACATGGTCTTCTAACGGTTTGTTTCGAGCATGAACACGAAGAACCGCTTCACGACCTTTTACATCAGGGCGTCCAACTGTAATTTGTCGGTCAAAACGTCCCGGACGAAGAAGTGCTGGATCTAAAATATCTGGTCGGTTTGTTGCTGCGATGATAATAATTCCTTCATTCGCTCCAAACCCATCCATTTCAACAAGTAGTTGGTTTAAGGTTTGTTCACGCTCATCGTGACCACCACCAAGACCTGCTCCACGTTGACGACCTACAGCATCTATTTCATCGATAAAAATAATACAAGGTGCATTTTTCTTTGCATTTTCAAAAAGGTCACGCACACGAGATGCCCCGACCCCTACAAACATTTCAACAAAGTCAGAACCACTGATTGAGAAGAAAGGAACACCAGCTTCTCCTGCAACCGCACGAGCTAGTAAGGTTTTACCTGTACCCGGAGGTCCAACTAGGAGAATACCTTTAGGAATACGTGCGCCAACTTCAGCGAATTTACGAGGGTCTTTTAAGAAATCAACAACTTCAATAAGTTCTTGTTTTTCTTCATCCGCACCAGCAACGTCTTCAAACTTCGCTTTTTTCTTATCATCGTACAACTTCGCTTTACTCTTACCAAAATTCATGACACGATTTCCGCCGCCTTGTGCTTGGTTCAATAAGAAGAAGAACAAAATGAAAATGATAATGAATGGAATAAGCCCGGTAAAGAATTGCACCCATCCGCTTGTTTCAGGTGCTTTTAATACCTTAACATCGTTAGTTTTAGCTGCTTCCTCTATTTTGGTTTGAAGTCCGGTGTTGTTAGGCGGAATCATCGTAATGAATTCTTCGCCTTCTTTATAACCCTTCATCTTACCTTTTACTTCATAAACTCCTTGATCAGGTTGCATACTAAATTCTGTAACGTCTCCACTTTCTAACGCTGTAAGAAACTCGCCATAATTGATTTCTTTGGTTGGGTTTTTCCCACTATTAAATGTCCCAAAAATCCCAATTATTACGAGGAAAATTAATAAATAAAATATGGTGTATCGAAATATTCGATTCATCCCGAGCCTCCTCACAAAATTTACAGAAAAACTATTTGTAATCTTATCATACGTAGAAATTTGCGTACAACGAAAAGCCTTTTCTATTAAACGTTTTACATGAATTTATGTCAAAAATGAGGAAACTCTATTAAAAAGAGTAAACTTCCTTCTTCAGGATTCCAATGTAAGGTAAATTTCGGTATTTTTCCATGTAATCTAATCCATATCCTACGACGAAAGCATCTGGTACTTCAAAACCTACATAATCTGCTTTCAAATCTACTTTTCGTCCTGTTGGTTTATCAAGTAAAGTCACAATTTTTATCGAATTCGCTTTGCGGTATTTGAATAAATCAACTAAATAGCTAAGCGTTAATCCGCTATCAATTATGTCTTCAATAATTAATATGTCACGACCCTCAACACTAGTGTTCAAATCTTTTACAATTTTCACTTCACCAGAAGAGACCGTTGCATTTCCATAACTAGATACATCCATGAAATCTACTTCCATGTAAATATCCATACGTTTCATTAAGTCAGCCATAAATGGCATAGCGCCTTTTAGAACCCCAATTGCTAGTGGGAATTTGTCGCTATAATCTGCGGATAATCCTGCACCTAATTCTTGTATTTTTGCTTGGATTTTTTCCTCAGACAGTAAAACTTCTTGGATATCCTTTTCTAACATGATTGTTCCTCCTTAGGTTTTCGTGCCTCTGTTTTAACTAATAATCTGTGTGTCCACTCGGGAGGTGGTTGTATTGCAAATCGGAATCCAAGTCTGACCGCTGGTACTCCAAGAATTTCATCTTTGTTCGTTACTAAAAGCAAATATAAGTCTCTCTGATACCGCGGAACTTTTTCATCAATCATTAAACGAGAAACCCGTTTAGATTCTGACATTCCTTGCAGTGTTAAGCGATCGCCTATTTGTTTAGTTCGCACTGTTAATGGCATTTCGTCTTCTTGAAGAACAATATACCAGGCTCCCTCATTTTCTTGCGTTATGTCTCCCTTTTTTTCAAGGAGCATATGTGTATCATATCCGACTGATACCCACTCACCTAGTATAACCTCTTTTGAATATATTTTCGCAATTGAACTTTCTTCTGGAAATGAAAAAAGCATCATCGAATATTGACGGCGGACCTTTCCTCCATTTGGAAGAGCTATTTCTTTTGAACCGTCATGTTCGAGACACTGGTCATGAATTTGTTCGATTAACGATTGACCTAGCCACATATTTTGTTTTGGATATAGATAGTTTAATAGTAGTAGAACGACTCTTTTTTGTAAAGCCATTGGGATGCCTTGAAATCTTTCTAAATCCACCTCAATGGAATCGTTAGATTTTGCTGTGATGACTTTTTCACATTCTTTAATCGCAAGTGACTCTAAGAATTCATCCTCTAATTGTCTTTGCTCAGCCCATTGGCTAATTTGTATGGTTCCGTTTGTATTCTCTGCGGCTATTAAAGGTAATATGTGATGCCGAAAACGATTTCTCGTATATGTATCTTTCTTATTACTTGAGTCCTCTCTATATGAACGATGTTGTTCATGTAAGTAGTCTTCTATTTGTTGACGTGTTACGAATAGGAAAGGTCGAATTAACTTCCCATTACCAAACTCTCTTGCAATCGGCATACCATTGGCATTCGATCCTCTTGTTAAACCCATTAAAACAGTTTCCGCTTGATCGTCCGCATGGTGAGCAACGACTAACTTATTATATGCGTTTTCATGCATAACTTCTGCGAAGTACATATACCTTTCCCGCCTACAAATATCCTGAACATTCCCCTTCTCTTTTTCAACCAGTTCATTAATTGGCAGGGTTCGATAGAAAAATGGAATTTCGAGTTCCCTACATAGTTCCTTAACAAAATCTTCATCTGCATCAGATTCCGAACCTCGAAGTCCATGATTTGCATGAACACATCCAATTTCCACATCAAGTATTTTTCTTTCATGCCATAAAAATGTGAGGAGCGCTATGGAATCCGCTCCACCAGAACACGCGACAAGAAGACGGTCATTGTCGCGTATTAGTTGACTTTTCATTAATTCGGTTAATACTTTTATACGAAAATCCATCTTCTTGTCATCTCCATTTCGTATTATCTATCTTATCATTCTTTCTCGTGAAATATTTCGTTTAGATGGTGAAAACAATGACCATTCAGGCAATGCATGTCTTAACCTGATGACTAAAAGAGTACGATCATCCTCTGCAGCCGGATATCTCCGACCAAATTCTGCTGCCAAAATATCAGCTAAGGTCGAACTTGGTGAATTCTCATGTTTCCTCATGAGTCGAATCAATTCAGCTTCTTGCTCTTCAAATGAATAGTCGGGTGAGAACATACCATCAGACAATAACACCAATAAATCTCCGTCTTTTACAATTCTTTCTTCAGCATCTATTGATAGTGTAGGTAAAAAACCGACTGGTACACTTTGGCTGTCAATTCGCAAACAATCTTTTCCTCGCAATATATACGTAGACATACTCCCCGCTTTAAATGACCATAACTTTCCTTGTTGTAAATCTAGTAAAGCTAAATCTACAGTTGCATACAAATCGGAATTTTGTTTTAGGGACATCACATAGTGTAATGTATGCATTGCCGTTTCTGGATTCATATGGTGTTGTAAACATTCTCTCAATAAGCGGATAACGCGACGACTTTCACGATAAGCTTCCACGTTTTGGCCCATTCCGTCCGAAAGAATGAATGCCACTAATCCTTTATGAAGTGGTATTACACAATGTGTATCCCCTGAATATACGGTGTTTTGGAAGGAACGGGTATGCACCCCATATTCATACGTAAAACGAACAGCCGATTGAAATGTCAATTGTATATGTGGAAAAGGATCCGATATTTCAGATGTACGACTAATTTCAAATGGTTCATCATATAATTCATGAAGAATAGGATTAATTAAGCGTTCACCAATCATTTGGTTTGTTTCCCACTCTGCTTGTTTAACCGGTAAACAACAGACGATTTTTCGATTACCAGGCTCCTCAGACAACATATCAATTTGAAAATGTGAAACTTTCGCTTCATCCAGAAGCCTAGAAATTTTTTCTTCTTCTGATTCGTGACTAACTTCATTCATTTGAAGATCAGCCATTAATTCACTAACATGTTGGCTCATGTCCCGTAATTGAAAAGCTAGCATCTTCTTCCCATGGGCGTAATGCCCTGATAGTTTTCTCGAAGAATATTCCTCTTCTAAGGCATCAATAAGTCCACTTGAGCGAACACATTTTTCTTGGATACGTTCATTCATTCTGTAGCGGATACCTGATTTGGCATGACTACGTACTTCTTTCCAGTCTTCTACTATCGGCCACATGCCTTTACCTTCAGTTCCCCAACATTTCGCTTGCCTAAAACAAGAATTACACACTGAATATTCCACTGTTTGTTGTGTTACCTCTTGCTCTTTTGATGTTGGAAAACGATCGTTAACTAGTTGCGTGATAAAGTCGACAAAATGTTGAAAATCCTTAAGTTGATGATTAACACGATCTGTCAGCCACTGCTGACGCTTAAATAAAACAGAGGACTGCTTTGGAAACAGTTGATTTTGTGAATAGTTTAACCAAGATGTTGGCAATAAAAAGAAAATACCCATTGCACACGTCAAGGAGACAAAGTAGACAGAATCTAGCGGGAGCGAAGCATCATAAATAGAGAAAAACGTTGCTGCACCTAGTGATCCAACAGCAATCCAAACACGTCCTTTATTTTGAAAAAGACCTGCAAATAAACCTGTTAAAGCATAAACCGCTATCATCCCACTGAATGATAATTGAGAGATACTTAATATGGTTCCCATTATTGTCGCTACAGCAGTTCCAACAAATATTCCACCCACATGAACCGAAGCAAAAATGCCCACATGGACAAGTACTAATGGAATAGAAACCATCCCAACTAAAAGTCCGTCCATTCCCGTTAGCAATAATGCGCTTACCATAACAGCCGCACCAATTCGCTCAAAGGTCCATTTTGCAGTTGTAACGGCATGCATCGGAACAAATAATTGAGAAAGAAATACCGTCATAATTGCAGACAATATGCTTTCGTATAAAATGAGAAGCGAAACGGATAAAGGTATTTCTCCACTATACGACACCCATTGCCAACCAAATTGAATGATGAGAACGGTTAGTGCCACTTGTAAAGGAATCCACTTTTTTTGACGTAATACATGATTAAATAGCTGAAACCCTCCTACTTGTAAAAGATGAATGACTGTTTGTCCAATCCCTAGCGTTAAACTACCCGTGATTCCACCAATCCATACAAACGGTAAGAATGCAGGGTATCGAAGTGCAATAATTGCCCATACAGGCAAGAAAAAAGGGACAGCCGCTTCAAATAAAACTGCTTTAGATAAGAAAAATGAGGTAAACAAGATGAGAGTCGCTAACCCTATTTTAAGTTTTTTCTTCTTTAGGACAAGGATCCACCTCGTCCAAACATGATTTCGAACTATATTTTCGCTTGTCCAAGACTTCATACTACCAATCCCTTCAATGACGATGCTTTTTATTATAGGAGAGTCATTGTTTGAAGTTTGTCTTTTCATGGTAGTCTATCAAAAAAACATTTCGACGAAAAAACGGAGGATTAGCGAAAAAAAATTTCAAAAAGACATCTTGACACTTTATACAATCGCTTGTAATATAAAAAATGTTCTTTTTAAAACGGCGGCCTAGCTCAGCTGGCTAGAGCGTACGGTTCATACCCGTGAGGTCGGGGGTTCGATCCCCTCGGCCGCCATACATATGTAAACATCCTAAGTTCGCCGCGTTCTGCGGCAACGGATGCATGACCCACATCATGTGGGCCTAAGTGTAGAAGTCCATGGGAGCTCGACCCCGCCGCTGGAAGGGCCGACTCGAAAACCTGTTTTCGAAAATGTTGGAAGGCTAAATTCACGACATCGTGTCGTGACGCCTTCATGACCCACTTCGTGTGGGCCCAAGCGAAGGTGCGAGCTGGACTTCGAAACTAGACATTTAAAATATTGGCCCCTTGGTCAAGCGGTTAAGACACCGCCCTTTCACGGCGGTAACACGGGTTCGAATCCCGTAGGGGTCATTTTTAAAAACCCGCAAGAGATATTTATCTCTTGCGGGTTTTTTGTATTTCCCTGTATCCGTTTTTCAATATACTAATTATTCTTTCTCCATTAACCTCGAATGGACTCGATTTGTCGCTTATGGTGTTCGTCATGTTCTGTAAAGTCGGTAAAGTAGTTACTTATCGACAATACATGCTCACCAATATGGAACTCCTTATCCCATTCAGCTTCATCTATTTGTTCTAGTTTTTGCAATATGCGCAAACGTTCACTTTTCGCATAAGAAACGGTTTCTTTGAATGTTTGCTCGTTTGCTCTCATAGCAGCTTCTGAATTAAACTTTTCAAATTCAGGGAATCTTTCAAGCTTAGCCCCTTCCACCATAAACGGTAAGCGTTCTTCGTATGTAAACCGATCCCATTCCGCTAAATGCATCACAATTTGATTTGCCGACCATTTACCAGGTAGGTATGGTGTTGTTACTTGTTCTTCTGAAAGTTCTAGTAAAGTGTCTAACCACATTCTATAATTTTTCTGTGCTACTATAATTTCTTGTTTTGTCATTTTCATCGCCCCCTCCTTCTCTTTTTCTCTACTTCATCTTCAAATTCCTTTAATTTATTCCACAAAAAAACATCCCTGCAAATCAACAGGGATGTTCCAATAAACACTTTTTCTACGATCAAAACAGCCAGCAATATTATCCTCGTTTTGCGCCGCGTCCGCCACGCTTCGATTCAGTTGCACGTTTTAAAGTGGACAAACGATCTTCACTATCTTTTAAGAAACGCGCCATTTTTTGTTCGAAATTCTCTTTGAACGGACGATCTCGATCGTTCGGACGACTATTTTGGCGTGGACGTTGAGGACGTTCTGGTCGCTCAGCTTGTGGCTTGGCTTTACGAATCGATAAGCCTATTTTGCCGTCAGCTTCGACATTCATCACTTTTACTTCAACCATATCTCCAACTTTCAAATGCTCATTAATGTCTTTCACATAGTTATCAGCAACCTCACTGATGTGAACAAGACCTGTTGAGCCACCTGGTAGTTCGACGAATGCTCCGAAATTTGTGATTCCTGTTATTTTACCTTCTACCTTGCTGCCTACTTCAATTGACATAAAAAAAATGCTCCTCCTTAAAAATTAAGCCGGCTTTTTTAAAGCCTTGTAATCTTGATAGCGGACCTTGAAAAAACAAGTGTCCACTCTTAATTATAGCCAACAAAAAAAGAGTGTCAATAAGACTACTCTTTAGAATCCTCTTTTTTCTTATCATTTTTTTCATTTTCAGGTATGGAAAAAATGATTTCGCCCTCTTCAGATAAGAAATATTCTTTTCTAGCGAGCTTTGCAATATAATCATCATCATTTAATTTTATTATTTGTGATTTCAACATTTCTTGTTCTTCATTTACTTCGGCAAGTGCTTCTAATGCTTCTTGTTTTCGTTGTTCTTTTGCTGCTAAAGCTTTCGATTGTGAAAACATCGTCAGCGTTATCCAGCCCATCATTATTACGACCAGTACTGCAAATGCACTTAGACGGCGTAATAAACGAACTTTATGATCTTGTTGCCGTTTTTCTTGACGTTCAACTGAGCGAACATATTCTTTATTAATGGATGATACGTTGCGATAGTCTTTAGTTCGTCGATTCTTCTCACCCATTACGTTCACTCCCAGCCAAATTTTGTCATCTCTTTTGTAGTTGCTATTATATCTGATTATACACTATTTTTTAAGGGACCTTGGGTACATTTTTTTAATTATTTTTATTAAAGGCCAGATAAAAATCATAATTATCTTGAAAATGAAAATGAATACATAACGTATTACTAAAAAGAAATGATAAATGACCCACCAAATTGGTTGAACAATTAAGTTCATAAACACCCGTCTTCCTGCAAGAAGTGGTGTTCGAAACCACAATCCGTAACAACCGATTCCTGCTATCTGAGCAAGTGGATCATAAATACGCCAGTTCCCATCTCGCAAATAAAATAACAATAGATAACTCACACAACCAAGAGCGGTCCATAGTATTATTTCAAAAAGAAATCGATATTTTCTTAAAAAAAATCTTGGACTAAACGAATTGGTTATGTCCCTATAACTTTCAACTAAAAAGCCTGTGGCTATGCCACTTGCAATCATGGCCAACAGGCTTAAAAATTGATAAGAAATTGTCATCCAAACAATTTATGCAGGAAGTTTTTGCCTTGTTCTTCATCTTCTTCATCATATTGGAAAATTTTCACATGACCCTCTAATGTAAGCAGTCCCTTATCCACATCTAAGTGAACGATTCGCAACTCTTCGCCTTTAATACTTAAATGCCCTTGTGATGTTCGAACCGCAAACTCTTCTTGATTAAACCGCTCAATCGACTTAACAGATGTTAAATCCATTCTTTTTCGATTTCTCAGACTTATTACGTGATCTCCAGATGGGATTGTAATTGATTGTTCACCTTGATATTGCATAAAATTCCTCCTTTACTTGTCCAGTCCTTTTACTGTATGCGAGCAAAACAAAAAGCATGACCAAATATTGGTCATGCTTTGATAAATTGCTTAATCTTCATCGTCAATAAATTCTGGATCCACTTTTTCTAGACGTTCTTCTTTTAGTATCGTATACATCATTGTGGCTTCGTCTTTTTTTACAGCATCTTTAAGCATTTCAATACGTGCAGTTACCACTTTTTGACCAAATCTAATCGCTAAAACATCGCCTACTTTGACTACCGAGCTTGCTTTACTTACTTTCTCATTAACCGTTATTCGACCTTGATCAGCTACTTCTTTTGCTAGTGTACGGCGTTTTATTAAACGTGAAACTTTTAAAAATTTATCTAATCTCATGGTTTTTCTCCCCTTTGTTTTGCTTAGCTTGTTGCCAAAATGACTCAAGCTCTTCTAGTGAATAGGCGTTAAAATCCCCCTTATTTCTCTGCACGTTATCTTCTACAAAATGAAAACGAGACTTGAATTTTCGATTTGCATGCATCATGGCTTCTTCCGGTGACAATCCATAAAAACGTGCGACATTCACAATCGTAAATAACACATCACCCAACTCATCTAATTGAGCGTCTGAATCACCATTATGTAATTCTTGCTTAAATTCATCCCATTCTTCAACGAATTTATTCATTGCTCCTTCTACATTCGGCCAGTCAAACCCTACTTTAGCTGCTGCTTTTTGATAATTGTAAGATGTTAAAAGTGAAGATTCTGCTCTGTCTAGTCCCTCTAGTATTCCCTTCGTACCCTTCCCTTTTTCTTCGGCTTTTAACTCTTGCCAGTTGCGACGCACGTCCTCTGAATTTTCAACTTCTACATCACCAAAAACATGTGGATGTCTATGAATCATTTTAGCTGAAACACTCTGAAGTACGTCTTCTAAACTAAAATATCCCTCATCTTGTCCAATTTGCGCATGCAAAAAAACTTGCAGTAAAACATCACCTAACTCTTCGATGATGCCTTCATCATCTTGATCATGCACGGCTTGTAAGAACTCATGCACTTCTTCAATTATATATTTTTTTAGACTCTCATGTGTCTGTTCCCTGTCCCACGGGCAACCATCTGGTGCACGTAGTTTGGCAATAATTTCTCTAAATGAGGACCATTCTTTTAACCGACTTTCCAGTTGCACGACTGGCGGAACATACACAGTTGTTAAATTATTTAACTCTGCTGCTCGATCAAGTTCAAACAAAGGTACCGTTCTGAGCTCCTCTTTACTCGAGCCAGCAGCAGTTACGATCGTTACGGGATAATCATCCGGATATTTCTCCATGAGTGTTAGCTTCACTTCTGAAGCACTGTAGGAATCATAAACTTGTGCGATCAACACATGTTGACCCATTTGAACATCGTCTCTTTTAAACATCGTTCCATCTAATAACTGAAATCCTTCAATTGGATCGATGCGGAGTGCATTGAATATTGGATCTAAAAAACTTTGCCCACCTAAAATTTCTAAGTTAATGCGTCCTTCTTTTTCCGCTTCCACAAGCCATTGAACCGTTTGTTCAGCCACTAAAGGATGTCCAGGAACAGCGTAGATTAGAGGGGATTCATCCGCCAATTCAATAAGTGTTTCAACTATCTCTTTATAAACCATCTCAAAAGCATCGTGTTTTTCATATATGGCATCAAAACTTTCAAAAGAAAGGCCGTCATTTACCAACTCATCCAGCACGGGATGTTCAGCAGTTCGAACAAAAAGCCTTGTCGCTTTTGTCAACTTACGATAAAGCCCTAATGGAAGCTGGTCTAACTCACCTGCTCCTAAGCCGATCACCGTTATTTGTTTCATCGTTGTGACCCCTTTCTATTTCTTCCGCTCAGTATTAATTGCAACATCGCCATTCTTCTACCAAGAGGTAACAAAAACCATTCTTTCTCTGCTACTATACGGCTTTTAGCAACATACAGTAAAAAGACAGTAGCACCCAGGATGACACCGGTGAGGACAGTCATCAATGCATTCATCCGATTTGGTAAGGCATCAAATAACCATACATCGGCTACGAGTATCCAGCACCAAACAGTCACAATCATACAAATCGATGCAAACAAAACATGCTTATAAAACCTTCTTGAAGCATAACGTAGTTTCCAAACGGATTGCATATATACATATATTCCTACAGTTATACTCGCAAGCCCTATGTTACCTGCAATAGCTGCACCCATAATTCCGAACTTTGGAAGTAACAACAAATTGAACAAACCTTTTAAAGTTAATCCGAATGCCAGAATAAAAGCAGGTATGATAACTTTGCCATAACCTTGCAAGATTGATGTCATCGTTAAAATAAGAGACAACCAAAATATTTGCACACAAAATACCATAAGTGTGGTTGACAAATCACGTGTTTCAAAAAGCATTTCATTTGCTGCAGGTAACACTAAAATCAGACCGAGAGTTGCTGCTACTCCAAATAAAAACGCTATGCGGAATGTGAGTTGTGCATATGGGTTTGCATTTCGACCTGACTTTTTTTGAGTTGTGTGTGCAATAAGTGGCACAATTGAAAGTGATAACGTAGATGCAAGTAGGATTCCCATTTGAACCAACGGTAGTCCTCGATCGTAAATTCCCTTTGTTTCCATAGCTTCGATCCGGTGCAATCCATTTTCAGTTAATAATTTAAAAATCGTAAATGAATCCACAAGTTGAAAGAACAACAAAATAAGAGAACTGATACTAACACTTAAACTGATTATCGTTAAATCTTTTAGTATTGATTTTATTGATAAAAAAGCTTTAGGTATTAATTTTTTCTTTAGTTGAATTTTTGGTTGTAAAAATAAAAGAAGTAAAATAACACCCGCTATTTCCCCAACAATGGCGCCAAATAGAGCCGTACTCCCAACCGTATATAAAGAGGCGCCGCTTTTCACGACAAAGTAAGTTCCTATCAAAATGACACCCACGCGAACAGTTTGTTCCACCACCTGCCCATACGCAATGGGTTCCATTCTACCTTCTGCTTGAAATGAACCTTTTAATAACGCAAGTAGGGGCATTAACAAAACGACAAAAGATCCCGTTTTTAAAAGTTGTGCGAGCTTTTCGTCGCCCATCCAACCAGCTAAAGTTTCTGCTCCTAAAAATAATATTAGGAAACTAATTATTGAAATGATACTTACATACACAAAGCTTACCAATAGAATGGTTCTGCGCTTATCTTGGTTCTCTTGGCCATGCTTATCCGCTAATAATTTGGAGATTGCCACTGCAAAACCGTATGAAGTCCAAACGGTTAACACACCGATAAAAGGATACACTTGTTGGTAAATATAGAATCCCTGATCTCCAACAATGTTTTGAAAAGGAATACGATAAACGGCACTGAGTATTTTGACGACAAATGCTGCGATTGTTAATAAAACAGCTCCCTGCATAAATTGTTTCATCGTCCATTGTTTGTTCATCAAATTTCCTCGTTCCATTTAAGCAATATGCATATTATAGCACGAAACAATTCTCTTCCGAGAGGCACATGTTAAACTCAAAAAAAGGTCTCACACCCCTCTGAATCTTGGGCATAAGACCTTTTTTCATATTTCTCGTTGTCTAGCTTCAAAGGCCAGCTCAGTGACCCATTTTCATTGTTTAGCTACAAGCGCCGGCGTCGAGCTAGAGTAGCGCTTTTCGCTTTTCAGTGTTCCATTTGTTTGGCTAGGAAGTGGGCAGCGGTTTCTACTGCTTTTATTTCAGCTTCCCCTATGAAATGTACTTTGGATAACAAATAGACTGCGCCTATTGGGTCTCCACCCGCTATGATAGGAGCGATGCAATAAGATTTTACTTGCTCTACTTGTCCAGGTACCCACTCAACGGTTTTCTCCATTTTTTCACTTACAATTGTTCGCGACAATAATGTTTCTTCTGCACCCGGAGATATTCTGCGATTTAAATAATCTTTTTTAGGGACACCTGCTACGGCAATCATTTCATCTCGATCACTAATAAAAGCAGGCGTTCCGAGCGTTGCATGCAATGTTTCTGCATACTCTTGAGCAAAGTCCCCTAACTCACTGATAGGAGAATATTTCTTTAAAATGACCTCTCCATCACGATCTGTAAATATTTCAAGAGGGTCTCCTTCACGAATACGCAATGTTCTTCTAATTTCTTTTGGAATGACGACACGTCCGAGATCATCAATCCGTCTGACGATACCTGTTGCTTTCATCCATGTTGCCTCGCTTTCAACAGAATTCAATTTCACTTGATTTCTATCTTAGTATGAGCCATGTTTGGACAAAATATGCAACCGCGGTATTAGACTCCATTTGAGGTAGCTAATTCTTTACGAGCTTCAGGTAAAAGCTTAATCATTGCTTCCATAACATCGAAAGGATGATGCTTCCCTGTTTTCTTGTCGTCAATTGAAATGAGCAACTGTTGTTGATTATCAATTTGAAAACCAACTGCTCTTCCATAGACCATTGATGATTCTACGAGCATTGCTCCATTTGTTGAAGATGTGCCTTTTGGAGAAAGCTTCACGATCAATTGACCCTGCTTTTCTTTAATTGATTCAACTCCTGCTTGTTTGGCCCACACTTTCATTCTAGAAACACGCATTAAACGTTCTGCCTCCATCGGCAAGTTTCCAAAACGGTCAATCAATTCATCAAGTAAATCTTCATACTCTTTTTCACTTTCAACCGCTTTAACACGTTTATACATTTGAATTTTTTGAAAACCATCCGGGATGTAGGAATCTGGTAGGTATGCATCAAATGGTAATAGGATTTCTAAATCCACATGATCTTCTTTCTTAATTCCCGTTTGTTTTTCTTCAATGGCTTCCTGTAGCATTTGTGCATATAAATCGAACCCAACTGAATCGATAAATCCATGTTGTTGAGAACCCAGTAGATTTCCCGCTCCACGAATAGACAAGTCACGCATTGCTATTTTGAACCCTGAACCAAGTTCGGTAAATTCCTTAATTGCTTGTAATCTTTTTTCTGCGACGTCTGTCAAAACCTTATCCCGCTGATACATGAAATAGGCATACGCTACACGGTTTGACCGACCAACTCGACCTCGTAATTGATACAGTTGAGAAAGCCCCATTCGATCTGCATTATGGACTATCAGTGTATTTACATTTGGAATATCAATGCCTGTTTCAATGATTGTTGTCGTCACTAGAACGTCATAATCACCTTCTAAAAAATTTAAAATAACAGACTCTAATTCTCTCTCTGTCATTTGTCCATGTGCAAAACCAACTCGAGCTTCCGGTACAAGCATTTGTATCTCTTCTACTTTTTTCGCCATATCTTCCACGCGATTGTAGAGATAGAACACTTGACCATCTCTCGCCATCTCACGCTCAATTGCTTCACGAACCAAGGAACCGTTATGTTCCATTACATAAGTTTGAACGGGAAAACGATTTGCTGGTGGTGTCTCAATGATAGATAAGTCACGTACCCCAATCATAGACATATGAAGTGTTCGAGGAATTGGGGTTGCTGTAAGTGTTAATACATCAACATTCGTTTTCAATTGTTTAATCTTTTCCTTATGAGTTACTCCAAATCGTTGTTCCTCATCCACAACCAGTAATCCAAGATCGTGGTAGACGATATCTTTAGATAACAATCGATGTGTGCCAATAACAACATCAACTGTACCTGCTTTTAAACCTTTCATCGTTTCCATTTGTTGTTTTTTAGATCTAAATCGACTTAACAAACCAACTTCAACTGGAAAATCAGAAAATCGTTCTTTCATCGTTTCGTAGTGTTGTTGAGCTAAAATCGTGGTAGGAACAAGGAAAGCAACTTGTTTACTGTCTTGTACTGCTTTAAATGCAGCGCGAATCGCTACCTCCGTCTTTCCATACCCAACATCTCCGCAAACAAGGCGATCCATCGGGCGTTCGCGTTCCATATCTCTTTTAACTTCTTCAATCGAACGTAACTGGTCATCTGTTTCTTCAAAAGGAAAAGCCCCTTCAAAGGATTGTTGCATATCATTGTCTTGTTCAAAAGCATGACCTTTTTCCGATTCTCTCTTCGCATAAAGCTTGATTAAATCATCTGCAATATCTTGGACAGCGGCAGATACTTTAACCTTTGTCTTCTTCCATTCCGCTCCGC
Organism: Paenisporosarcina sp.; assembly: GCA_048976825.1. Taxonomy (GTDB): domain Bacteria; phylum Bacillota; class Bacilli; order Bacillales_A; family Planococcaceae; genus Paenisporosarcina. Next base: position 24,008 of record JBHGUT010000024.1, on the reverse strand, counting down.
CCAATTTATGAAGCTTTGGTTCCTTTTCTTCAGATGCTACATATTTTTGAATTTGATCGATTTGATCGACCGGAACAAATAACTTATCTTCCGCTCGATATCGAATGTGTAAATAATCTTTATGAATCCCATTAATTTCGAGCGTTTCAATACCAATATACTTCCCAATCCCATGATGGATATGTACAACATGATCACCAGGTTTAATTTCAGAGTAACTTTTAATACGTTCCGCATTGGTCATTTTTTGTGGACGTGTTTTTTTCTTCGGTCTTTGCTTAAATAATTCTTCATCAGTTAACACAGCTAATCGCTGAAGTGGGAGCTCGAACCCATTAGAAAGTTCTCCGTCAATAATATACGTACCCGGTTGACTTGGAATCGTCGATTCATCTATGACTCGTGCATTAATACCATAATCCTCTAACACATCTTGGACTTTTTGTTGTCTTTCTTTTCCTTCAGCTAGGATAAACAAAGAAAATTTCCCTGCTACCCAACGTTCCATCTCATTTTTTAACACATTCATCTGACCGTGAAAATGTTGCATCGGTTTACAAGAAAATGACATCGTTTTTTTAAATGTTACACCAGAAAATGCTCTGGCAAATAAAGAAAAGTACATTTTTCGTTGTTCTAACATACCTAATATTTCTTTCATCGTAAAAGAAAGCTTAACATCGTGTACTGTTTTTCCTTCTTCAAGCAATGATATATACCAATCTTTTTCCTCTCGCTCAAGTGAATCTGTTACCTCTTGAATTCTTCCAAGCTCGTCAAATATAACCAATCCATTTTCAGAAAAATAATCGCCTAGGAAAGTGGGTGAGTCTTCTAGAATCGATATAAATTTTGTCATTTGCTCAGGTATATCGCCTTGCTTGAGCAACTCGATATCGTGTCCAATTTGTTGTAATAAAAGCTCCTTGGTTTCAGTCTTTTTTAATTTTTTTAAGCTTTTAGACAAGGAAACTTCTAATTTTTCCGCTAGAGTCGTAAGTTGTGCTTTCGTCCAAACAAATTCGGTTGCTGGTAAAATGGATACTTCATTTAACTTTTGTAGTGAACGTTGATCTTCAGCAGAGAATGTTCGTATGGAGTCCACTTCCGTATCAAAAAATTCAATACGTATAGGATTTTGCATATAAATTGGATAAATATCTAATATTCCACCGCGTAAAGCAAACTCACCCGGAGTAGTAACCATAGGTTGTCTAGAATAACCCATTGCTACAAGTTGATCAATCCAATCCGTGACTTGAACTTCTTTACCAATAGAAGTTTCCAAACGACTTGCTTTCCATTGAATTAGGTTCGGCATTTGTCTTCTAAGCCCTGCGATAGGAGTAATCACAACTCCCCGCTTTTGAGATAACATAAAATCTAATGTTTCAATTCGTTCTGCCCTTAGCTCTGGACTTGAAACAGATAAATCAGCCGCTATCAGTTCATCTGCTGGATATAAGCGAACTTCTTCTTCTCCGAATAACTTCACCATATCTTCATATAATTTTTGCGCTTGAAGTAAATTTGGTGAAACAACGAGAATAGGTCTTTGTGTTTCAGTCGCCAGTGCGTGAATGAAGACTGGCCGCGCACCACCCGAAAGTCCAGTTAAGAGTTGTCGGTCCAAGCCTTTTTCAATATCTTTTACAAATGATGCTATATGTAAATCTTGTATAAAAAGTTGATGTAATGGTTTCATTAAAATCCCCCTACCTAAACAGAAAAAGGCTTTGAGCGCAATTTAGCGCCAAAGCAATTTCTATAGTCATTGAATCCATTTTTTAATGGCATGATAATTTGGAAATAACGCGAGAGATTGTTCACAATGTTCACAAGTACTTTTTATAGTAACTCTCCCTTGCTCATCTTGCGAAATAAACTCTTCCGCATATTCTTCTTTCATTTCTTTTACTCGACTGTTTTTTTCAGCAGACTCTGAAGGTATATACCCCATTAATGTGTCGCAGTGGCGACACTTTACACGAATTGCCATAGTGTTCACCGGCCTCCTTTTTCAAAGTATAGACCGGTATAGGAAGATTTATGCGTTAAACTCCATTAAAACGATTCATCACTTCAAGAAAAGGGGATTTTAACCACTCTTCACATGCATCTGCACTTTTTTTAATCGCTTCTTCCATTAATGGCTTTTCATCAAGTGTGAATTTAGACATAACATAGTCGGGTACCTTCATTCCTGAAGGAGGACGATCAATACCGACCCGAATGCGATTGAACTCCTGAGTACCTAAATGATAAATCATTGATTTAATGCCATTATGACCTCCAGCACTGCCTTTTTGTCGAAGTCGTAGTCGGCCAACAGCTAAGTCTAGGTCATCATAAATCGTCAATATATCCTCTTCCACTACCTCATAATAGTCCATTAATGGAACAACACATTCCCCTGACAAATTCATATAAGTCAAAGGTTTTAATAACATAATTTTACCTTCTGGTCGATGTAGTATGGTATACATCCCTTTGAACTTCATTTGGGTCAATGGTGAATTAAACCTTCTGGAGAGTTCATCTACTACATCAAAACCAATATTATGTCGAGTATGTTCATATGGTTTACCAGGATTGCCGAGTCCAATAATCATTTTCATAGTGGTACATCCTTTTCTCTCTTATACGTTGTTAGATTCATCACAAAAGTATTTGCTTTTCTTTAATCTTATCACAAAGATTTTATTTCACGAAAAAAATGGGGTTGTCATTGGACAACCCCATTTTTGAATTATGCTTCTTCTTTTTCACTTTCTTTTTCAGAAGCTTCATCACTATTATCTACCGCTGGCTCATCAGCTGTTGTTTCTAACTCTTCATCAGAACGTGGAGCAGAAACTGAAGCGAGTGCAACATGATCTTCGTCTAATATCGTGAAATCTGTTTTATCACGAATATCACCGATAGTTAACGTTTCTCCAATCGCAAGTTCAGATACATCAAATTCGATTGACTCTGGAATATCAGATGGTTTTACTTTTACACTTACTTCACGGATTGGTTGGTTCAGTACGCCACCTTCTCTTGCACCTTCAGGAGTACCAGTCAACGTAACCGATACGTGCACTTCCAGCTCATCTGACATATTAATCGCTAAAAAGTCTGCATGTACAAACTTTCCTTTTAATACATCCATTTGATAGTCATTTAGAACAACATTTACCGATTTTCCTTCAACATCTAATTTCATGACCCCGTTACGACCTACTTCACGTAACGTTTTCAATAAATCTACTTCACTTACAGAGATGCTTGTTGAATCTGTTTTATATCCATAAACAACGGCAGGAACGAATCCTCCGTGTCGTAATTCTGTTAAATCAGAGTTTTTACCTCTTTCGCGTGATTGAGTTTTTACTGTTGTAGTCATAGGTTTACTCCCTCTCCTGTATAAGATTCTGTTAGTATCTTTACCCAACATAGGAGAATTGAAACCTTTTAAGCATCAATCAAATAAGGTACTTACCGATTTTTCTTCATATACACGGACAATTGCATCTGCTAATAAACGTCCAACAGATAGTTGTTTAATTTTTGGAGACGTTTTTTCTTCAGGTAATTCGATTGAGTTCGTAATAACCAATTCTTTGATGACAGAGTTATCGATTCGCTCGATTGCTGGTCCAGATAATACTGGATGTGTACAGCAAGCGTACACTTCTTTGGCTCCAGCTTCAACAAGTGCATTTGCTGCAATCGTAATCGTACCTGCTGTATCAATAATGTCATCAATCAAGATGGCTATTTTTCCATCCACATGTCCAACAATATTCATTACCTCAGCAACATTTGGACGAGGACGACGTTTATCAATAATGGCAATCGGGGCTTTCAAACGATCGGCCATTTTTCGTGCTCGAGTTACACCACCATGATCTGGGGAAACGATTACAATTTCAGAAGGATCAATATTTTTTTGCAAGAAGTAATCAGAAAGAATTGGCACACCCATTAAGTGATCAATTAGAATATCAAAGAATCCTTGAATTTGAGGAGCATGTAAATCTAACACGATTGCACGAGTAGCACCTGCAGTTTCCAGTAAATTTGCAACTAATTTCGCAGTAATAGGTTCACGAGCACGTGCTTTACGGTCTTGACGGGCATATCCGTAGTAAGGAAGAACAACATTTACAGTTCGAGCAGATGCACGTTTAACAGCATCAACCATGATTAGCAATTCCATCAAGTTTTCATTTACAGGAGATGAAGTCGATTGAATAATGAATACGTCACAACCACGAATACTTTCTTCTATGTTGATTTGAATTTCTCCATCACTAAAGCGTGTAACGGATATCTTTCCAAGAGGAAGACCTACTTCCTTTGCAATTTCTTTTGCGAGTGATTCGTTTGAGTTTAGTGAAAAGATTTTCAACTTCGTATTTGCATATTGATAACCCATGATTGCCCCCTATTTTTTTAAGTTTAGTTTTTTAACGTATCCATCTTTATTTTCTTGACGCGCTCGGCCAATTGACAAAGCGTCTGCTGGTACGTTTTTGGTTATCGTTGATCCAGCAGCAACATATGCTCGTTTTCCAATAGTTACTGGGGCAACGAGATTAGAGTTACAGCCAACAAAAGAATCATCTTCAATTGTTGTTACAAATTTATTTTTGCCATCATAGTTCACAGTTATCGTTCCACAACCAATATTTACGCGTTCTCCAACCTTGGCATCCCCAATATAACTCAAATGTGATACTTTCGATTGATTACCTAGCTTCGTTTTTTTAATTTCTACAAAATTCCCGATCTTGGCATCATTGCCAATTTCAGAGTCTGGACGAATGTGTGCAAAAGGACCCACTGCCGTATCTGTTCCGATCACGCTATTAGTTACTATAGAAGAATGAATGGTAGTTCGATCCCCAATTCGACTATTTGTAATATGACTGTTTGGTCCAATTTCACAATCTTCACCAATTTCTGTAGATCCTTCAATCATAACACCTGGATTAAGAATTGTGTCTGACCCAATAACCGCTTCAGCACTAATGTAAGTATTCAGAGGGTTTATTATCGTAACACCATTCCGCATATGATTTTCAACAATTCGTGCACGCATTTGTGTTTCTGCTTGTGAAAGTGCAACACGATCATTAACGCCCAGTGTTTCTTCAAAATCATCTGTTGCAAAGGCTGAAACAATTTCACCATGATTTTTCAATATTTCTATAACATCTGGTAGGTAGTATTCACCCTGAGAATTATCATTTTTGACATGCTTTAATGCTTCAAACAACGCTTTATTATCGAAACAATACGTACCCGAGTTAATCTCATTCACTTTTTGTTCTACGATAGATGCATCTTTTTGTTCCACAATGCGTTCAACATGGCCATCTGCATTACGAATAATGCGACCGTATCCTGTAGGATCCTTAGGAAGACCTGTTAAAATGGTTGCTTTTGCATTGGTTTCATTGTGATGTTGTAAAAGTGCTTTCATCGTTTCAGGGCGTATAAGCGGTGTGTCACCACACACGACAAGCGTTGTACCAGTGAGATTTCCAAGAGCGGTAGCTGCTTGAAGGACAGCGTGTGCTGTTCCAAGTTGTTCTTCTTGAAGGGCATACTCACTGCGGTTTCCCAAATGATCTTGTACTTTTTCGGCACCATGGCCAACTATGGTGACAATTCGTTCCGCACCAATTTCTTGAATATGATCAACCACATGTTCAACCATTGGTTTCCCACAAACAGGATGTAATACTTTATATAATTTGGACTTCATTCTAGTTCCTTGACCAGCAGCTAATACCACTGCATATGTATGTGTCATAAGTAAGTCCTCCAATTTGCTCTTTTACTCTTTTGACTATAGCCGAAAAACAGCTGTATTTCAAGGATATTAAGCTTGACAAAATGATGACAAAACCATTATTATTGTTGAATTTTATAAAAAAAGGATATCTCACCTAAATGGTGGAAATCCTTTTGTGCAATAATTTACATTTTTTCCTGTTTAGCTTGTCAAGAATGAAAAACTTCATACATAATTGGAATGATCATTAATGGGTAACAAAGTCATCGGTTAATCGAATAAGAAAGTGTTATCCGAAAAAAAGAGACAAACCATTGTTATAATGATTTGTCTCTTCATTTAATTATCATGCGCCCGCTTCTTCATAGGGCATCAAATCTTTTTCACTAGACTCATAATAAGCCTTTAGCACCGAATCTTGTATTTTCGTACGTGTACCAGTATTGATTGGGTGTGCGATATCGCGAAACTCTCCATCTGGTGTTCGTTTACTCGGCATAGCAACAAATAATCCTGTATTACCGTCTATGACACGAATATCATGTACAACAAATTCGCTGTCTAGTGTAATGGAAGCAATGGCTCTCATTCTACCATCGGTTTGAACTTTTCTTAATCTTACATCAGTTACTTCCATTCTCTCACCACCTTTCTACTTAGATGCCCTACAGACTCTGACAACTATATTCTACATTTATGACAAATTTCCTTCTTTTTTAATAGAATTATTAAAAAATTTAGAATCGAATTAAGAATGGAATAAAAAAACCATAGAGTAATACTCTATGGTTAAAATTTCTTATGAAATTAATGCAATGACTTCAATTTCAACTTTAGCATCTTTTGGTAATCTTGCTACTTCAACAGTAGATCGCGCAGGTTTATGTTCCCCAAAATGCTGGCCATAAATTTCATTTAAAACCGCAAAATCATTCATATCTTTTATAAAGACTGTCGTCTTTACAACTTGTGATAATGATGATCCTGCTTCTTCTAAAACTGCTTTCAAATTTGTAAATACTTGATGGGTTTGTTCTTCAATCGATCCTTCGTTCATTATACCCTCTGCATTCAAAGGAATTTGCCCAGAGCTATAAATCATTCCGTTAACAATCATTCCTTGTACGTATGGACCGATTGCTGCTGGAGCTTTTGTTGTAGAAATTGCTTTCATGATTCATTTCCACCTTTCGAAAAATAATTACCTTCCGTTAATGCTATGGTACGGTCTTTTTCATTCACTTCATGAAGTTTTACTAGTGATAAATAATTCTCTACTAAATTTTCATCCCCGTGAATTGCCTCTACTAAAACAGCAACACCCGCTAATTGACAATTAAACTCTTCAAGTAAATTTTTCATGCCATTCATGGTACCGCCAACTTTCATAAAGTCATCGGTTATGAGTACTCTTTGGCCGCTTTTCATACTGCGTTTAGAGAGAACCATCGTCTGAATACGACGGGACGACCCTGAAACGTAGTTAATACTAACGGTTGAACCTTCTGTAACTTTGCTATCTCGTCGAACAACAACTACCGGAACATTTAAGTGTTTAGCAATAGCATGTGCTATTGGAATGCCCTTTGTAGCTACTGTCATGATGACATCGATAGGTTGATTAGCAAAAGCTGATGCAAATACTTTTCCCACTCGATTCATCAATTGGGGATTCCCTAGTAAATCCGTCATAAATAAGTATCCACCCGGTAGTAAGCGATCTGAATGGCCTAGCTCTTCCATAAAGTCTTGAATAACTTCTCTAACAGCTTCGTCACGCATTTTTGGAATATACTTCACACCGCCAGCTGCACCCGGAACAGTCATTAAAAGACCGATGCCTTTTTCCTCAAAGGTTTCTTTTACAATTGTTAAATCTTCACTTATCGATGACTTCGCCGATTGATACATGTCCGCAAATAACGTTAAAGGTATGAGCTGTTGTGGATGATCTAATAAATAATGCGTCATATCAACAAGACGCTCGCTACGTTTCCATTTCATGGAACCCTCTCCTAAACACGAATGATTTATACGTAAGGTACCACAAATATACGGTTCTAAGCAAGTGGGTCTCGCTCACCTAATAGTCGAACCGCATATACTTCATCGCAAAATCCTCTTAATCCATTATAAATACGGTTTACTCTGGATTCATGTTGAACTAAACCAAATACTGTTGGGCCACTACCACTCATTAATACAGCGTCAGCCCCAAATTTAAGCATTTGTTCTTTCAGCGTCAAAACTTCAGGATATAGGTTTAGAGTGACACTTTCCAAAGCATTTCCCATGGAAGAACACATAAGTTCATATTTTTTTTCCTGAATAGCACGAATCATATCCTTTGTATTCGGATGAATAATATCAGCAACCTTTAATCCGCCATAAACATCTGCTGTTGACACTCCAATAGAAGGTTTAGCTAATATAATCCAACAGTTCGGTGGTGAAGGTAATGCATGAATTTTTTCACCTCTCCCTGTTGCTAGTGCAGTACCACCGTAAATACAAAAAGAAACGTCGGAACCTATTTTTGCACCATGTTCGGCTAATTGATCTACTGTTAGTTGCAAATTCCAAAGTTGATTTAAACCTTTCAATGTAGCTGCTGCATCGCTACTACCGCCAGCTAATCCAGCGGCTACTGGAATCTTTTTCTCTAATAGAATAGTTACCCCTTCGGAAACATTGTATGTATCTTTTAATAATTTCGCTGCTTGATAGGCTAAATTCCGATAATCGTCCGGAACATATCGGTCTGCTGATATGATTTGGATGACACCGTCTTCTCTGGACTCCAATCCAATTCGATCTGAAAGATCAACAGTCGTCATGATCATTTCAACTTCGTGATAGCCGTCTGACCTTTTGTGGAGAACATCCAAAGTTAAATTAATTTTCGCAGGCGCTTTCACGTAAAGCATAGGAAAACCTCCTTCTCAGGTATTGTTAATCCCTATTTTACCACAGCTTGACCTATTTATTGAACGCACAAAAAGGCGGATTTCTCCGCCTTGTCAGTCAAAAATGGATTTTGCTACTCATTGCTCTGATTTTCATCGTTCATTAATTGGTTCTCAGCAATTTCAATCGCACGTTTCACCATGTTTCCTGCATCACGGGATTGAATTCCGCCCCAATCAACGACATCATCATATCCGAATTCTTTCGCAATTTCCTCTTTAAGTTGATTCGACATAACACCTTTTTCACGTGACATGCGGCTCCCCCTTTTTAGACTGACAAGCGTAGTATGACCCGAAAATTAAAAAGCACACAAAAACTATAAAATTCATGTAATTAATAAGGTGGCTAATGAATCAACACAAATCATGCGTTTCCCTTCATTTACCAAAACCAACTGTGATTTTCAAACGTATAAAAAGGCGGATCTCTCCGCCTTGGTTGTCAGTCAAAAATGGATTTTGCTACTTATTTGCTCTGATTTTTTCCGTTCATTAATCCGGTCTCCGCCATTTCAATCGCACGTTTAACCATATTTCCTGCATCACGGGATTTAATTCCGCCCCAACCTTCTCGCTCAACGACATCATAAAATCCGAGTTCCTTCGCAATTTCCTCTTTCAGTCGATCCGACATAACACCTTTTCTACGTGACATGCGGTTTTCCTCCTTCATGACTGACAACAGTAGTATGACCCAAAAACAAAAAAACACTCCTGAAGTTAACTTCAGGAGTGTTTAAAAAATATTAATAATTGCTATAACTTATTTGCCGACAACAAGTTCTTGCATGTCATCAACAATTGTAATTTCTACTGCTTCGGTTAAAATATCTGTGTAGCTGTAAGACACGCGCTCAAAAGCATTTTCGTCTTGATCAAGATCTATTACAAACACAGCATGATACGTTTCACGTAAAATACCAGCTCGCTCAATCGTTTTCTTGCGACCACCGTTTGCTTTTAATTGCAAACGTTTACCCAAATGACAATCTAAAGACTTTTTAATATCCGCTAAAGTTTTTGGCATTTTGCATACACCTCACTAAATCCAATCATACCAGAAAGCCAAATATTTGTCAACTCAAATTATTCATTTTAACAATGTACAATTCCCCTTGTCAATGATTTTCGTTATTTTTTTATGTTTTTTTAATAAAATGTTTTATTTTTGTAACAGATTACCCTTTAAAATTTAGATATAGAATATCTGCTAAACGAGCAAATTCCTGAATTGATAAGGTCTCTCCACGACGTGTAGGATCAATATCTGCCTCTGCAAGTGCTAATAAGATAAGTTCTTTCTTTTCTTTTCCTTGTGGTAATTGAGACTGTAAATTGTTTAGAATTGTTTTTCTACGTTGTGCAAAGGATGCTCGAGAAACCGTAAATAAAAAATCCTCGTCAATCACTGAAACTAATTTTTTTTCATGTCGAGTTAAACGAATTACAGCAGAATCCACATTTGGTTGGGGGATAAAAACGGTCTTAGGAACCGTCATCGCAATTTCAGCTTTCATATAATATTGAATTGCTATTGATAATGAACCATATGCTTTAGTGCTTGGAGATGCAGTAATTCGATCGGCAACTTCTTTTTGCATCATGACAACCATTCCACGGATCGGAAGTTTATCCATAAGTAATTTTATTAAAATTGGCGTTGTTACATAGTATGGCAAATTAGCAACGACCATGACATCTTGGTATCCCGAAAGCTTTTCTTTCATTACCTCTAAGACATTCGCTTTTAATATATCTGAATGCACAATTTCAACATTATTATAAGGAGCCAATGTATCCTCAAGAACTGGAAGCAAGCGTTGATCGATTTCAAAAGCAACGACATGGCCAGCTGTACGAGCTAAATGTTCAGTCAACGCACCAATGCCTGGACCTATTTCAATTGCAGCGGATTCTTTTGTTAAATTGGCGTGACTCACTATGTTGCGCAAAACGTTAGGATCGATTAAAAAGTTTTGGCCTAAACTTTTCTTTAATGAAAACCCATATTTTTTGAGTATTTCTTGTGTACGTATTGGAGTAGCTATATCTTTATTCATGATAATCCTCCTGGTCCAGTTGCTCTATGGCATCGTGAAACTGTTTTCGTTCTATTTGAAACATAAAAAGACGTTTTTGAAGTTGTTTTCCATTTGTATAGCCTATTTGTAAGATGTTGCCCAAACGATACCTGCGTTTTTTTGCATCTGGATGTCCAATGAGTCGTGCTTCAATTAAATCTGACAACATGACTTCATCCCACTCAACATGTTCATTTTTAGGCGTGTACACATTTTTCAAACATTCACGGATATCTTCATCGGAAGCATGTTCGATACCTAAACTTTTGCCGTTTTTAGCAATCGCTTTTTCCTTTTGAAGGAATGCATGTTTAACTCCCGGAATTTGTTCTTCAATTATGGCGCGAATTCGTCGACCCGGATAGTCGGGATCGGTAAATACAATGACACCTCTAACTTCTTGTGCTAGTTTTATACGCTGTATAGTTTCGCTGGAAATAGCCGATCCATTAGTTTCAATCGTATCTGCTTGGACTGCACGCTTGATGGCAGTTGTATCATCTTTTCCTTCAACTACTATAATTTCTTCGATATTCAAGTCAGTTGGCCTCATTTCCAAACGGTTCATTGACTATTTTACTGTGGCAAACGTTCCTTGTACAGAAAAGCCTATATAACGGGCAGAAAAGTGGTAAGTACTGCCTTTCTTGGCTATTAACAAGTTGAAAGATAAGTCGACAGTCTAATTAATCCGCGGGTGATAGACCCTAATGATGAATATCCAGTGAAACTAAAAAAAGCTTTCCCAATAAAGCAGGAAAGCCTGACTTGATTAATTTAAAACTTTTATTCGGACTTGTTTTCGACCAAACGCATACGCTTGTTCTGTAGTTGGAACAAATAAATCAATTTTCATACCTTTTATCGCTCCACCGGTATCTCCTGCTACAGCATAACCATATCCCTCTACCCAAACCTTAGAGCCAAGAGGAATAACACTTGGATCAACAGCAATAACTTTTAACCCAGGGTTTGAACGAAGATTAATACCAGTAGCTGTAACACCCGAACAACCATTACAGTAAGCCGTGTAGGCAGTAGCTGAAACATAAAACTCTTTACCACCTGAAGGTGCAGCGCTTGTTGAACCACGAGATACACTAGCTGTTACAACTTTCGTTCCTACAGCAACAATCTTTTTAGAAGGTTCTTTAATTACTTTTTCGCTTTTTAATATCCTTGAAACCGGTTTACCGTTTTCTTTAATAATTTCATATGTGAGTTCAATTGTTCCTTTTTTACCTTCTTGAACAATTTTCTCTTTACCTTTTAGTAATTTACTATCTTTTTTAGTTTCAAGAGCGAAATTCGTTGCTTCTTCCACTACATCGGTGACCTTTTCTACGCGAACAACTTGTATAACATCGTTTGGAATCACAAGTTCTTCCATTCTTTGTTCGACACGATCGAATTCATTCATTTGAATCTCTTGTTGTTTTAAAAAGTCAGCGACCGTAGTCGAAGTGGACCAAACTTTCTTCACATTAGCACCATCTTTAAGCGTAACTTCAAACGCTTTATTAATAGCAATGTTTGCATCAGGTCCGACCTTCGCATCTAGCGTAGGTGTTAGCTTATCGTACTCAGAAACTTCAATTCCTGCTTCTGTTAATATTTCACTTACCTTATCTGCAGTTGAAGTATGTTTTTGAATTTTACCATCAACTGAAATTGTTACTTCTTTTGCCTGCTCCCACTTAATTGAAAGACCTTCTTCAATTAAAGCGTTCACTGAGGGTGAAACTAAATCAGCATCGGATACTTGTATATTTTGTTCTGCTAACAAGTCTCCAACAGTATCTGCGTGTGTTTTAATGTCTTGTTGTTTACCGTTCAATGTTAAAGCAACGGTATTTTTCGTCCCTATAAAAAGAACGGCTGATAGTACTGAAACAAATAGAACTACTGCAATAACAGCAATACCTGTCTGTTTATTCCTCAATGTCCTAAAGAACAGGTTTTTCATGTAATTTTTTGTCATGAAAAACGCCTCCTTATCACTCGTGTGATTATATAGTCTTACAAACGCACTGTCAACCAATAGCAATTAGTCATACTATTCTAGTTGAAAGAAACCTCCATATACCAAGTATTGGATAGATTTCTATTTTTTAAACAGGGAATTGAAAAAATCGTTTTGCATTTTCAGTTGTAACTCGTGCAACTTCTTCAATAGAAACATTTTTCAAACGGGCAATTTCTTCCGCAACTAAAGGCACAAGAGAAGGTTCATTGCGTTTTCCGCGATGTGGATGAGGGGATAAATACGGAGCATCTGTCTCAATCATCAGCCATTCTAAAGGAATTTCAGTGGCAACTTCTTTTGGTTTCTTTGCGTTTTTAAAAGTTACTGGTCCTCCAAGAGAGATCATGAAATTCATGCCTATACAAACATTTGCCGTTTCAACACTTCCACCAAAACAATGCATCACTCCGCCAGTTTTTTCAGCATGCTCTTCTTTTAATATTCGGACAACATCATCTGTGGCATCTCTGTTATGAATAACGATAGGCAAGTTAACACGCTGTGCTAATTGAATTTGCTTTCGGAAGATTTCCTGCTGCACATCTTTTGGCGATTTATCCCAGTGATAATCTAAGCCGGTTTCTCCAATTGCAACCACCTTTTTATGCAAAGCCAAGTTTTCAATCCACTCTAAGTCTTCATCGGTACAATCAATTGCATCAACTGGATGCCAACCTACCACCGCAAAAATAAACTCGTATTGGTCAGCTAAAGCAATTGCGCGTTCTATCGTTTTTCGATCAAAACCTATAACTACCATTTGACTAACACCAGCATCTAATGCTCGATTAATTACTTCTTCTAAATCATCATTAAATTGGTCTGCATTTAAATGAACATGTGTATCGATATACATAAGAATTCTCCTATCACTATTTTCATTTTAGAGCATATGAAGATTTTATACATCTCAGTTTCATTACAATGTGATGACATAGTCATGCTTTTATAGTGAAACGCATGTCATTTTTCCTTTAATTTGGTAAAAAAACGCATACTATTATATCCATAATAAACCATCAAATCCAAAACGTTCTTTTAAGATAGCACGATTCGCTAAAATACTTCAACTAAAAAGCCCCTCTAAGAAATTCTAGAAGGGCCGCTGCTTTTGAAATTATTTTATTTTTGAACCATTTTCAAGCTTGGAATCCACGGTTGCTAAAGTTAAGAAGCCATCATTTTCTCCAGCTAATATCATACCTTGCGATAGTTCTCCTCGAAGTTTAACAGGTTTTAAATTTGCAACCACAATAACTTTTTTCCCAACCAGTTCCTCTGACGTATAATGTTTTGCAATTCCAGAGACAACTTGACGCTGTTCATATCCAAGGTCCAACTGCAACTTGAGTAATTTATCAGCTTTTGGAATCGATTCACATGCTAAGACAGTAGCAACCCTTAAATCTACATTCAGGAAATCTTCAATTGTAATTTCAGGTTCGTTCGGTATTTCTTTTTCAACCTTAACTTCTTCTATTGTTTTTACAGATCCGAGCATCTGTTCTCTTATATAAGCGACTTCCGGCTCCACCTCTAATCGAGGAAAGATAGGTACTCCTTTTTCAACTACTTTCGTTCCCACAGGAATACTCGTACTAATATCTAAAGAATCCCATGTTAGTGATTCATGTAATATCCCTAATTGTTCAGCAATTTGTTTGGGTGCATTTGTCATAAACGGTTGTATTAAAACTGCCGTTTGACGAAGACTTTCTGCTAAATTCCACATCACAGCACCGAGCTTTTGTTTGTCTTCCTCTGATTTAGCAAGAACCCATGGTTGTGTTTCGTCAATATACTTGTTGGTACGTGAGATAAGTGACCAAACATCGCTTAGCACAATACTAAATTGCATATTTTCCATATTAACTTCGTATCTTTCTATTACTTCTTTAGCATGGGTTTGCAAAATAACATCAAACTCAGTTGGCTCATTATTCTCCACTGGAATAATTCCGTCAAAATATTTATTCATCATTGAAACAGTACGGTTTAACAAATTCCCTAAATCATTGGCTAAATCAAAATTCGTACGCTCTACGAAAGCCTCAGGTGAGAAAACGCCGTCCGCTCCAAATGGTAGCTCTCTAAGTAAGAAATACCGAGTAGCATCTAGACCGAACCTCTCCACTAACATCTCTGGATAAACAACGTTTCCTTTTGACTTCGACATCTTGCCATCTTTCATCATGATAAAGCCATGAGCAAATATTTTTTTCGGCAATGGTAAATCCAATGCCATTAAGAAAATCGGCCAGTAAATCGTATGGAATCTTACAATATCTTTCCCAACCACATGAACATCTGCAGGCCAAAATTTATTGAATAAAGAATCATCATTTGATTTGTAACCGAGTGACGTAATATAATTTGAGAGTGCGTCAACCCATACATAAATCACATGTTTTTCATCTCCAGGAACACGGATTCCCCAATCGAATGATGTACGCGATACGGACAGATCTTCTAAGCCCGGCTTAATAAAGTTGTTAATCATTTCATTTTTTCTGGATTCTGGCTCTATGAATTCTAGATTGTCTTGATAATATTGCACCAAACGATCTGCATATTTCTTCATATTAAAGAAGTAGGACTCTTCCTTTACCTTCTTTACAGAACGTCCACAATCTGGACAGTTTCCATTTTCTAACTGATTCTCTGTAAAGAAAGACTCATCAGGTGTACAATACCATCCCTCGTATTCACCTTTATAAATATCACCGTTATCTAAAAAAGTCTGGAATATTTTTTCAACGCCTTCTTTATGTCTTGTTTCTGTTGTACGTATAAAGTCATCATGAGAAATGTCCATCAAATCCCATATTTTCTTAGCATGCTCAGCCATTTCATTCACATAATCTTGTGGATTTTTACCTGATTCAATTGCTTTTTCTTGAATCTTTTGTCCATGTTCATCCATTCCTGTTAAGAAGCGTACATCAAATCCTCTCAACCGCTTATAACGTGCCATTGCGTCAGATGCTACCGTGGTATACGCGGTTCCAATATGGAATTTTCCACTTGGGTAATAGATAGGGGTTGTTATATAGAATGTTTTTCTTTGATTGCTCACAACTGTTCGTCCTCTCACCGTAAAAATATAGTATCTTTATTCTATCTGAGTAGTTGGTTTGTTTCAATGATGGAAGATGCGCGAAATATGTCGAATTATTATTAATATGAATTTAATTCCATAAAATATCATTTTTTGTAAAGATTTTCGTTATATTGTAAAAATATATCAAAAATAATGCATAAATAAAAATAAATATCATAAAATTATTAAACATTACTTTGAAGTCAAATCTTTAATTATTGACGTATATGGCAAGAGTTGGTATGATAAATAACAGACAAGAGAGAAATGTCGAAATTTGACGAATTACATAATAGAGTAAGAGGAGTGCTTTTCATGAAATCAACAGGTATCGTTCGTAAGGTCGATGAATTAGGTCGCGTAGTTATTCCAATAGAACTTCGACGCACATTAGGTATTGCAGAGAAGGATGCATTGGAAATTTACGTGGATGACGATAAAATCATCTTGAAAAAATATTTACCAAATATGACTTGTGTAGTAACCGGTGAAGTATCAGATGATAACTTACGTTTAGTAGGCGGAAAATTGATTCTAAGCCCTGAAGGCGCAGAAATGTTAGTTAAAGAAATTCAAACGAATATTAAAAAATAAGCCTTATCAAAGAAATCCGGAATGACCCTGTCATTCCGGATTTTGTTCTTCCATAACATGATATTCTTGATAGACATCTCGTTTTGACAACTGCCGCTCTTTGGAGACAATTTTGATAGCTTCTTTTGAAGAAATTTCTTGTCCAAGAATCACTTGATTTACATGCTCTGTTATCGTTAGTCCGGACCACCAATGATCAATTATTTCCTTTTCTTCTTCCGAAGCACCTTCTATTATTAATACAAACTCTCCTCGAATCTCTTCATTATCAGCCCAAATCACCGCTTCTTGTAAAGTTCCTCTAATGAATTCTTCAAATTTCTTTGTAAGTTCACGAGCTAACACGACTTTTCTTGTAGGTCCTAGAATGCTTTCAGCCTCACGTAATGTTTCCTTTATGCGATGCGGAGCTTCATAAAAAATCAATGTTTCCGTTTTATATTTAATTGCTTCAAGCGCTGTTTTTCTTTCTTTTTTGTGTCTTGGTAAAAAACCCAAAAAGGAAAATGATAATGTTGATAGTCCTGATGAAATTAACGCACTCAGTGCTGCATTTGGACCTGGAATGGGAACAACAGCGAAGCCTTCCTCAACTGCTTTTGCCACGATATCTGCTCCGGGATCTGATATACACGGTAACCCAGCATCGCTAACTAGAGCGATTGTTTTTCCGTTTCTTAATAAATCAAGAATCTTATCTCCGCCATATTCTAGATTGTGTTCATGATAGCTCATTAAAGGCGTATCTATTTCAAAATAATTGCACAGTTTTTTTGTATTTCGAGTATCTTCAGCAGCAATCAAATCGGCTTCTTTCATCATACGAATCGACCTAATAGTCATGTCTTCTAGATTCCCTATAGGTGTTGCTACTAAATATAGAGTACCCGTGCTATTCGGTTGAGAAAAACTTTTTTGTGATTTCATTCGGCATCCTCACCTCTCTGTTCACTCGTCATGTAAACTATTTTGTCCGCTTTTCTTAATTGTTTAAATGCATACTCCGCTCTCATGGCAAGTTGTTTAGTTTCATATGTTTCTTTATAGATACACGAGACAGGTAACCGTGCCCTGGTATATTTAGCGCCTTTTCCACTATTATGGACATCAATCCGTTTATGAAGGTCATTTGTATAACCGGCATAGTAGGTTCCATCTGCGCATTCCAACACGTAAAATGTATGCTGTTTATTTTTTTCCATACAGCATCACACGGACTTCTTCTGTATATTCGCCTAGTTCATTGTAAACGTATAGGGGAGGAAGTATTTTCAAATCAGGTTTACCGTCTTTTATTCCTTCTATTAAAAGAGTATTAGCCTCTTTCCCCATTTTTGAATAGACAAACCGTATTCGTTTTGGCTCAAGACGATTGGCTCTCATTGCTGTTACTAAATCAAGAAAACGTCCAGGTCTATGAACAAAAGCTGCTTTCCCACCCTGTTTCAATAATCGACTTGCTGATTCCACTGCTTCGTCTAACGTTAAATGAAGTTCATGTCGAGCAATTGCCATATGTTCTTTTAGATTTTTATCACTAGCTTCGTGAGCAGGAAAATAAGGTGGATTGCATGTTACTACATCGAATTTTTCAATTCCTAACTGTGTAGGAATGGTTTTGACATCCCCTTCAAGAATTTCAATTTGTTCTTGAAGATTATTGTATTGAACACTTCTTTTTGCCATATCTGCTAACCGTTCCTGTAGCTCTACACCAATAATCGTCGCTTTCGTACGTGCACTTAAAAACAATGGAATAACACCATTTCCAGAACACAAGTCTACGATTTTCCCCTGCGCACTCGGTACATAGGCAAACTTCGCCAATAAAACTGCATCTAATGAGAAAGAAAAGACGGATGGACTTTGAATGATTCTCAGTTGTTCAGCAAGTAAGTAATCAAGACGTTCGTCTTCTTTTAAATGTATTCCCATGCTATCTACCCTCCGACATAACAAAAGACCGACCTCCACTATAACTAGTGGAATCAGCCTTCCATTACCCGTTTTGTTTATTTAAAAAAGAGAGGCAAAATAAACAATCTTCGCCTTTTCTAGAACTCCCAAAGTGTACATGGCACACATGGAAGCCTTCTTGGTATAAACGTGCTAAATTATCATAACCTTCGCCAACATCAAGATGACTCATGCGTTTAACATCTAATTCCGATTGTTTACGCAGTTCTTCTTCCGCTAAATGGATGGCATCAAGACGTGTTCGGAGGTTATGGTTTTCTTGCTCTAATGATTGATGTTCTTCCATCATTAAAGCAACAAATTCTTTTAATGCATGAAATTGTTTTTGTAAAGATTCTAGTTGTTGTTCAAATTCCATGACCGTGTCTAAGAAATTACGTTCTTTCAAGAAATCACCTCATTGTTCGGTCAATTGCACTGGCTTTTCTGCATGTTGCATAATTTCTTCAAGTGTATAATCAAGCACACGTTGCTGTTCGAAAATTTCAACTTGTAAAATACGTTCAAGTAAGTTTAATCCAACTACTTTACCAAGACCATCTGGCGTAGAGATACGCGAGCCCATGTCTGGCATAAGTTCTTTTGCTGTCTCGTACTCATCATTTTCATATTTTAAACAACACATTAACCGACCACATAAGCCTGATATCTTCGACGGATTTAATGACAAACTTTGATCCTTCGCCATTTTAATGGACACTGGTTCAAAATCGCCTAAAAACGTGGAACAACAAAGCATTCGTCCACAAGGACCAATTCCACCAAGCATTTTCGCTTCATCTCGCACACCAATCTGACGAAGCTCAATACGAGTTCTGAATACAGAAGCTAAATCTTTAACTAAATCGCGAAAATCAACACGACCCTCTGCTGTAAAGTAAAAAATAATCTTATTACGATCAAATGTATATTCAACATCCACAAGCTTCATATCTAGCACATGCTCAACAATCTTCTCTGTTCCTAACTCAAATGCCCGTTGTGACTCCGCTTGATTCTCATCTACTTGAAGACGATCTCGCTCATCAGCTGGCCGAACAACTTGTTTAAGTGGTAACACAACATCATGTTCTTCCACCTGTTTGATAGGTACGACTACCTTACCGTACTCCACACCTCTAGCTGTTTCAACTATGACATACTGATCTTTTTCTAAAGCAAAATCAGTTGGATCAAAATAATATATTTTACCCGCTTTTTTGAAGCGAACACCTACCACATTATACAAACGAAAATCCCTCCTGCAAATTCAGCATTAGCTGTTCCATCAACAGCGTCCGGTTCATATTGCGATGCAATTGTTGCTTCGCTTTTAATATTGCCTGTATTTTATCGGACAATTGCTCAAACGTAACATGAAGAGCTCGTTGTTGATAAAAAGACATGTAGTCCGGATATGTACACGCTGCTTCGGGATTTGCTTTCACGGCTACTAAATCGCGGTAAGCGAAAAGTAACAAATCCAACCCCAGCTCTATTTCAACTTTTTCTTTAAAAATCGGTAACCAATCTTCATGCACACAAATCATTGCTTCATGGACATTTGTTTCAGCTACTTCTATTAATTTTAACACTGTTTTTCTAGCCTGTGCAAACTGCTCATCTTTTCCTAACCGAAAAGCTTCTTCCAAGTCGTTAGTTACCATGGAAACGGTTGATGCCATAGATGTGGTTAAACCCTGTTCGACTAAGGACTTCATACGCTCATCCCTTGGTATAGAAGGGAATGAGAGATGTTGCGTTCGCGATCTAATCGTCGGTAATATCGCATGTGGCTTTTCCGTTAACAAAATGGCAAGGACTTGTCCCTCTGGTTCTTCCAAAAACTTTAACAATGTATTGGCGGCTGAAGCATTTAATCGATCCGCCTGATGAATCACATATATCTTTCGTCCAACCTCAAGACCGGTTTTATTCATTTCAAAAATTAATTGTAAAATTTGATCCTTTTTTATGTCTTGGCCATCCGGCTCTATTTGAATGAAATTCGGATGATTCCCCGAATCAAACCTTCTACATCCGCGACAAGTTTCACATGAAACATTTTGTTTGGGCTGTTCACATAGAAGAAGTTTTACAAATGAACGCATAACAGCTTGTTTACCCGTACCTTTACTTCCTTCGAAAAGATATGCATGAGCCACACGATTCTTTTGGAAAACCATTTGGAGTTGTCTCATAACAACCGGTTGCATTTTGATTACTTCAGACATCGTATGCATACTTTTTGTTCACCCTTTCGAATTTTGAAAAACCCGTGCTCCGGACATCCGGAAGACACGGGATTTTACGTGTAAAGATTGATTAACAACCCTTTTATTTCGCCTATTTTATCCAGCAAATCAATAGATTCTTTTTCTTGTATCAAAATTTCTTGTGCAAGTTCAACCAGTTTTTCATCAATTGTCTCCACAATCTTCAAACGTCTTCCTTCGCCAAAGCGATTCCAAGTGTGGGATTGTTTTAAACCCATTCCAAAATCAACTGCTTCTGATAAAAACCGTTTAACCAACATTTTAAACTTAGCCATTTCACGTAGATTCCTGGACCTTGCTAATCGATCACCTGCGGTTGATATGTCGCCCAGCAGCCGAGTCAATTGTTCCGTCTGCATTCGATGTTCTTGTTTCGTCACTAATTGACCAAATCGATTTGCAGACTGTAATGGCTGCGAAGAATCTTTACGAAGCTTGTCTACACCTACACGAACATCTTGGTTAATTTTCATGCGAAATCAACCTCCGTGTATTAAAAGTGATGGAATTGTTCAATTGGTAATACAAAGATTGTTGCGCCACCCACTTCTACTTCTACTGGGTAAGGAATGTAGGAATCTGCATTTCCACCCATCGGAGATACAGGAGCAACCATTTGTTCACGAGAACGACAGTTTTCACGAATTAAGTCCAGGGCTTTTTCTACTAAATCATCATCCGTACCAATTAAGAATGTGGTGTTTCCTGACCGCAAAAATCCACCAGTACTCGCTAATTTCGTTGCACGAAAGTCGCCTTTCGTTAGAGCATTTGACAATCGGTTACTATCCTGGTCTTGAACAACAGCTACGATTAACTTCATAAGCTCAACCCCTCTTTTCGTCTTCTTCCTACTATTATAGCATGAATAGAACTTTCAATTCACACGTGAAACCAGAGTTTTTTTCAGAACATTCAGAACATCCTTTGTCACTTCTTCTTGTGATTTCGAAGCATCTATTACATGTATACGATTCGGATACCTTTTTATGACCTCTTGATACCCATTTCGAACAGCCTCGTGAAATTCTAAACTCTCTGCATCTAATCTGTTCATTTCCCTATTATCGTGTTTCGCAATCCTACTTAATCCTATTTTTGGATCCAAGTCAAAGAATAATGTGAGATTCGGCATCAGTTTTCCAATCGCAAATTCATTAATAGACAACACTTCGTCGATGCCAAGTCCACGTGCATATCCTTGATAAGCAAGGGAAGCATCTACAAAACGGTCACATAATACAATTTTACCTTCAGAGAGCGCTGGCACAATTTTTTCAACTAAATGTTGTCTTCTTGCAGCTGCATATAATAAGGCTTCCGTACGACCATCCATTTCAATCAAATCATTATCTAATATAACTTCGCGGATTCTTTCGGAAATACGTATTCCTCCAGGTTCACGCGTAGATATAAGATCATATCCCTCTAACTGAAGTTTCTCAACCACGTCTTTCATGACTGTAGTCTTTCCAGCTCCTTCGGGTCCTTCAATTGTGATAAAAAATCCTGAATAACTCATTGTGTTTCCTCCTCCAAGACAAGCAACTGTTTCCGGCTTAAATCATGCTCACCTTGAATCGTTGCACCACTTGCCAAATAATCCGCAAGCATTTCTAGTTTTGTTGTTGTTATTTTTTCTCCACGAATCAATAGCGGGATACCTGGAGGATATGGGATTACCATCCCTGCAGAAATACGTCCCATTGCTTTAGTATAAAGAATCATCTCCGTTTTTTGTTGTGCAACCTCTTTATATGGAAGAAATAATGTAGAGTGAGCGGGTAGATGATGCGAATAATCAATACTTACTTCATTCACTGCCTGAATTACTAGAAGTTCAATTGCCGCTTTTATTTTTATTCGAATATCTGCAAAAGGAAATGAATGTTTTCTTTTCAAAAGTGGAAGAACAAGGAGAACTTGCTTCGTGTCTGCCAACTCACAATATATCCCCTGTAATTCTACTTGTTTTTGAAGCGCAAAGCCTGAGTATCCGGGAACTCTTAACAATAACTTTAATGGGTCATTTACTTCAATAACTTCTAAATTACGAATCATTTTTAATCCATCAACAAATTGGTTCCTAGCTTGAATAAACGCGAGATGATCTCCCTGTGAATAGGTCTCGATATAATACCTTGCATCATCTAAAGATGCCAGTAATAAGTAGGAAGGACTACTTGATTGAAACATACGTAAATACCGATTAACTTTTTCCGCAGATACTAGTTTTGATTGAATATGTATGTATGAACCCATGGTTAATGCAGGTAATGTTTTATGTGCTGATTGCACAACAACATCTGCTCCCATTTGAAGAGCTGAGCGTGGAAACTCTCCTCCAACAACTAAGTGGGCTCCATGTGCTTCATCAACTAACACAGGTATTTGAGCTGCATGTGCAAGCTTGATAATTTCCTCCAGTCCGGCATTAATAACACCATAATAAGTGGGATGCGTTAGTATTAAAGCTTTGGCTTCAGGGTATCGCTCGATTGCAGAATGCAATGTGTTATGACTAATATGTGTTGCGGTTTCTGTTTTTATATCCCATTCGGGTGTTAAAAAAACCGGATTTGCTCCCACAAGTTCCAAGGCATGGAAAATCGACTTATGTGCATTACGCTGTACCAGAACAGTATCCCCCTCTCCGCACGTTGCATACACCATTGCTAAATTCCCAACTGTCGAGCCATTCACAAGAAAGTAACTCTTCTCTGATCCATATACTTGGGCTAAAAGGGCTTGGGCTTCCCTAATTACTTCTTCAGGATGATGATAATCATCCAATCCACTCAACTCTGTATAATCAAACCTCATCACATCTCGAAATGCACGAGGTAATTCCGACAATAATCCGTGCTTATGACCTGGTACATGAAAAGATACTGGACGACTTTCATAAAATTTAACCATTTGGTCCACAATTGGTCTCTTTCCCATTCTACACTTCCTCGTTGATACAATATGGTTATATTATACATGAATCTAAATTGTGAGTAGTATGTATTCAAAGCTATTGGTTTTTATTGATGAGGAACCTCAAAAGTCATCTTTTCTTTTCTCATTCCTAATAAAAAAGAACACAAAAAAACCGATACCTTTCGGTACCGGCCTTTTAGTGCCTAGCGACGTCCTACTCTCACAGGGGGAAACCCCCAACTACCATCGGCGCAAAAGAACTTAACTTCCGTGTTCGGTATGGGAACGGGTGT
>JBHGUT010000023.1:0-4799 GCA_048976825.1 Paenisporosarcina sp. | reverse complement strand
TTGTGTTGTTTCCAAATGCGTTGTTTCTTTTTATTCATCCTCTACCTTTTAAATTGGCAATATTTATTCCCCTAATACAAGTAATTTTAACAATCATCTTTCGTAGGAAGAGAATTCGAAGTAAAAATATCTTATTCAACTCCCATGAAAATTAAAATCAAAAAAGAGCAAATTAAAGTAGACCCAGTAAAACACTTTTTTAAAAAAGGCTGAGCCTTGTAAGAATCATTATTAAGCTGTCAGCTGATCAAAAATCCTCCCCAAAGTAAAGTATAGGGTGATTGGCTAGTGCAACAACCTGAGTAGGATTAATCTCCCATGAGTGCTACCCATTAAGGGCGCGACATTCTGTGATACACCGTGGTTGTTGGAGTCAGACTAACGGTTGGGCTCTAAGGCACCATAGTTCATCGACCTTCATCTCCTAGCCGTAGTAATCTATACCCGTTCTACACATTTTCATCCTCTGTGGTGTAGCGCTGGTATTGCGGTCCATGGATGGCTAACGGGTGCTTTACTTAAAGATTCGGAATCCGAATTAAACAACTTTATTATCTATTTTTGAAACAGTGTTGATTTAATTGATTTGTATTTAAAGAGCCTTACTACATAGTTTAATGTAGTAAGGCTCTAGTTTTATTAGAAGAAGATTAAATGACTTTATTATTTCTATACAATCTTGTCCATCTCCAGGCGAGTGGACATAGAAGTGAAAAAGTGGACATAGAACCAGTTGAATTGGACATAGAACGCGCAAAAGTGGACATAGAATCAACGGAACTGGACATAGAACCACCATAACTGGACGTAGACACGAATTCCATCCAATAAAAAAGGAGGAATCACTCTTTATAAAAGTGATTCTTCCTTTATTTCAATCATACTGAACGGGTATATACGGAATACTTTTAGCAAATTGAGCTGCACTCATACCGGCAATTTTACCTGTAACCAAAGCAGCGGTAATGTTATATCCTCCGGTATAGCCATGTATATCTAAAATCTCACCACAAAAATACAAGCCAAGTTTTTTCTTAGAAGCCATGGTTTTCGGCTCAATTTCTTTTACAGATACGCCTCCACCTGTTA
Organism: Paenisporosarcina sp.; assembly: GCA_048976825.1. GTDB lineage: Bacteria > Bacillota > Bacilli > Bacillales_A > Planococcaceae > Paenisporosarcina. The sequence continues at coordinate 3,710 of JBHGUT010000023.1, read as the reverse complement.
CAAAGGCTTTTTCAATCGGTTGTGTGCCATTTACTTTCATCGTAAATGATTTGAGTAAGCTAGCTAGAACACGAACTTTCTCATTTGATAAATTCGCACCCACTTCATTGCCCTCAATACCAGCACGATTAAGTAAAAATAATAACCATCGTTCAGGAGCCACACCTTTCCAAACATTTTTCACTGATTTTTTTGCATCATCTTTCATTAGCCTCACAAGCATTTGAAAAGTTGACTCAGCATTTTCATTTGGTAAGGAATCAATCACAATATCGACCGGTTGTTCCCCGTTTTTCATGCGCTCTTTTACAACAAATTGACTACACCGTAAAATAGCAGGACCGCTTATACCGAAATGAGTAAATAACATGTCCATTTGATGAGTGATGAGTGTTTTACCTTTTTTATTCAGAACAGAAACTGCTACATCTCGTAGGGCTAAACCTTGAAGCTCTTTCGAACGAATAAAACGTTCGTCTGATAATAATGGTACTTCAGTTGGGTACAAAGTGGTGACAGTATGGCCTGCACGCTCTGCCCAAGGATACCCATCACCGGTTGAGCCAGTTTGTGGAACTGCTTTTCCACCAACTGCAAGAACAACAGCTTTACTTAAGATTTCCTGCCCGCTTTTTAAGCGTACCCCTTGAACTTTTTCATCATTCATTAAAAGCTTTGCAACAGGTCTTTCAAATAAAACCTCTACCCGTAATTTGTCCAACTGCCGAATTAGCGTATCGACTACGTCTTGTGCTCGATTTGAAACAGGGAACATACGACCGTGATCCTCCTCTTTCAATTCAACACCAAGACCTTCAAAGAACGTGATAATATCTTCATTATTAAAAACAGAGAAAGGGCTATATAAAAATCGGCCATTGCCCGGGATGTGTTTAACAATTTCTTCTTGCGTCAAACGATTTGTTACATTACAACGTCCACCGCCAGAAATGGCTAACTTTTTACCGAGTTTTGTACCTTTTTCGAGTAGTAACACTCTTTTTCCTATTTCACCTGCTGCAATAGCAGCCATCAATCCAGAGGGTCCGCCTCCAACAATAATTACATCGTACATGGGTCCACACACTTTCTTTTCTTTTTCCTTATTATAAACCATTTGTGGTTTTGATGTCTGAGGAGTAAAATACCTTGTAGATTGTAAATTTAGAAGTCAGGAAGTAACTTATGTCAAATAATTTATATAAAGGAACAGCCATCTTAACGCTTGGGTTGTTTCTATCAAAAATACTAGGTGTTATATACATCATTCCGTTTTACGCCATGGTTGGAGAAGAAAATATTGGGCTTTATCAGTATGCCTATATTCCATATAATTTAATGCTAGCAGTTGCCATTTCAGGAGCACCGTTAGCTTTTTCAAGATTTGTTTCCAAGTATAATACGCTTGGCGACTATCACACAGGTCGTAATTTACTGAAATCAGGGTTACTAACCATGATGATTACAGGGTTTGTATCATTTCTTTTCTTATACTTTTTCGCCGAACCTTTAGCGGCTTTGTCAATCGATCAGGATGAAGAAATATACTCAGTAACAGATGTTAAAGAAGCCATACAATGGGTAAGTTTTGCTTTAATTGTCGTACCGTTTATGAGCTTATTAAGAGGTTTTTTCCAAGGTTATAGCTATATGATGCCCACCGCTGTATCTCAATTAATCGAACAAATCGTTCGCATTATTTTTTTACTAGGTGGAGCATATGTTGTTATCAATTTAATGGACGGATCTCCAAAACTTGCAATTCAGGTAGCTGTACTATCAGCATTTGTAGGAGCAATCGGCGGATTAATTGTTCTCTATTATTATTGGAAACGTAAAAAGCCGGAGTACGACATGTTATTGACTACTTCGACTACCTCACATGATGTAAGTTTGAAAGATATGTATAGGGAGATTGTTGTGTATGCCATTCCCGTTGTTTTCTTGGGAGTTGCGAATCCATTATTTCAATTCGTTGATTTATTAACATTTAACCGAGCAATGAATTCAGCGGTTGATTTCGATTATTTAGGTGTATTAAACCTTACGGCACACAAATTAGTTATGATTCCAGTAATGCTAGCCACTGGATTTTCTATGGCATTAATTCCATTAGTGACAAAATACTTTACATTGAATGAACATAATCAGTTATCTAAAACGCTCGACCAAACATTCCAAGTATTATATTTCTTAACACTACCTGCTGTGGTGGGAATGACGGTGGTTGCAAATGAGTTATATCATTTCTTTTATCAACAAAGTGAAATAGGTTCGGATATTTTAGCACATTATTTACCTGTGGCCATCCTGTTTAGTTTATTCCCTGTAACAGCAGCGATTTTACAAGGAATCAACCAACAGAAATGGATTATTCTAAACTTATTGGTCGGTTTACTTATAAAACTAGCACTAAATATTCCTTTGATTAAACTTTGGGAAACAAATGGTGCAATTGCTGCAACCATTATTGGTTATAGTGTTGCAATTTTTATGAATTTTGCTGTGCTAGTTGTAACCCAAGATTATCGATCTAAACTTTTAGTTCGAAGAATAGCACTCATTACAGTAATTAATTTGTTCATGCTTATTTCGGCAGTTCTCACAAGACTGTTCTTACTACAATTTATGCCAGCCGAATCAAAACTCGGAGCTTTGCTCATTATTATGATTGTAGGGACTGTAGGCGGTCTTGTTTATGGTGCGATTAGTCTGCGCATAGGGATTGCACAAAAGTTATTTGGTGAACGGTTAACGAAGTATACAAGGAAATTTGGTTTTTAAGGTGGAACAAACATGAGGTTAGATAAATTACTTTCAAATATGGGGTACGGTTCACGAAAAGAAACGAAACTCTTATTGAAATCAAAATCCGTAGAAGTGAATGGTACGCTCGCAAAGGACGTATCCATGCATGTGAATCCTGATAAGGACGAAATCCTTGTTTTAGGTGAAAAGGTAGTTTACACGGAATTTATTTATTTAATGATGAATAAACCTCCTGGAGTTATATCCGCTACTGAGGATAAAAAGGATCAAACAGTTATAGATCTTCTGAATCCCAGTGATCAACATTTTCAGCCATTTCCAGTCGGTCGATTAGACAAAGACACAGAGGGTTTATTAGTCATAACAAATGACGGTCATTTAACACATCAGCTCCTGTCACCAAAGAAGCACGTACCTAAGGTGTACTTTGCAATAATAGAGGGACGTGTAACTGAGGAGGACATCGAAAAGTTTAATGAAGGTGTTACACTTGATGATGGTTATTTAACAAAACCCGGAGTATTGAAAATCAATCGAAGCGGAGAGACCTCTGAAATCGAGTTGATGATTACAGAAGGTAAATTCCATCAAGTGAAACGGATGTTTGAAGCTGTAGGAAAGAAAGTCACCTATTTAAAGCGAATGAAGATGGGTGGTTTAACTTTAGATGCGAATCTTAAACTTGGTGAGTACAGACCTTTAAACGAAGAAGAATTAAGAGCTTTACAACAGAAAGAATGACAGGAGAATATCCGGTCATTCCAGACTGTAGACAAACTCATTAATTATGAGTTTATCTACAGTCTTTTTTCATTTAAACTAAAATTAAGACGAATCATTCGGAATCTGAGCCCTTTCCTGCGGACGAACGCCTCAATCTCCTCGACCTAAAGGTCTGCGGGGCTTTCGCCATCCGTTTTTCCGCGGGAGTGGCTCGGATT
>JBHGUT010000022.1:0-134695 GCA_048976825.1 Paenisporosarcina sp. | reverse complement strand
CTTTAATAACTTGTTAGAAATTTTTCTAATGTGAATAATTAGAGTTCAATTTTTGTAAATGTTTGGGATTGATATAATCAGCTACAAATAGTGAAAAAGCTAAGTGTTATGCTCATGTTTACCTTTCTCTATTTTTCAAAGGAGGATTTTATTGCTATAAAATGAGTGTAAGTTGCTTGTATTTTGACGTACTGTAACCCAAACAGCAATTTTAAAGCATTGAACATATACTTGACCGATATGAACCAATAATAAATTCGAATATGGTTATCTTCCAAGATAATATTATATGATGATGTAATTCATAAGTTGTTGAAAGTAAGAGTTATAGTTTTTTATATAGAAAAAACAGCACCATCCAAATTTTCAGAAGGTGCTGTTTTAATTAGATTCATGCTGGATCATGAATAAGAAATTTTTTATTCCTCAAATGTGATATGTGCGGTGTAATCCATATTCTTAAAAAATTCCGTTAAAACTTTTTCAGCGTTATCCTCTGCGGTTGTTAATAACCCATTAGAAGCAACTTCTTTACTGATTTGCTTTTGCGCATTTGCGACAAAATCAATCACTTCATCTTGATCTAGTTCCCCATTAAAAATACTACCATCTACGATGTAACGAATTTTAGCTACGTCTAAGGATGGTTTTTGAATAAGTTCTGCGTGAGGAAGCGTTATCGTAATCTCATTTGTCTCTTTATTAATAACCATGTCTTCAGAAGTAACTTCTTTCAGATCTACACCAGCAATAACGGATGCAGGTACAACGAATATGACTTCTCGTTTCGTTCCAAAAATATTTAGTGGGATATTTTTTCCGAAAATCTTATTATCTTCTGATTGCAAGACGGTTTCCGTGTAAAGTTCAGCGGTTGCTAATTTCGACAGTTCCTGTACATTTTTAATGAATGTTTCAGAACTTTGTTTGGATTTATTCATTTGATATAACCAAATTCCTCCACCAATGATGACGAGTAGTAGGAAGATTATAAAAAAAGCTTTTAAGCTACTGACAATTGTGGAAAATTTAAATTTACTTTTCGATTTAGAAAATGTTCTTGAGTTATAAGCGTCAGCAATAGTTACCGCAATTTGTTGTTTAGCTTCCGTTAAATCGATTATCATTTTCTCGAGTCGCGCAATTCTTTCATCTTTTGCTTTCAAAATATCTTCATTTGTATCCATTATTTCACCCTTTCTATTTGAAATAATAAATCTGAAAAATTTATGTAAGTAACTCTCATTTGAGGAAGTAATTAAATAATAGCATAGTGAATCGAATTAAGTACATCGAATGGATAAAATTTGAAATTTTCATAGTATGATAGGAAAAACTATTATTGTTAAAAGTGAGTAGAGAGAAAAATCTTTTTATATTTCGTAATTAGATATGTTACGGTGAACCTTACCATTAGTAAATGATCAGTTACAAAACTTTTTCCCATAACTATTAGCAGGGCTGTCCCAAAAGTCATAATTTTAAGGGTAGCTTAGCACAAATTATCATTCACAAAAAATTTAACTCATCCAAAATTAACTGTGTTCATTTCATCATCTTAAATATTGTTATAATAAAGAAGTGTCAAAAGCTAAACTAGCTTAGGACGCTCTTTTTTTTGTACATACCAAGGATTTTAATTCAATAACACGGATTTTACTAGCCAGGGAGTTGGAATTTTAGATGAATAAGAAGGACATAGCAGCGATTCGCAAACAATTTAAGATGGATACTGATTTACTGAAAATCGCTGACATTTATAACGTATACATCAAGCAGGAAAGCAGTGAGATCTATCATGAGGAGAGCCGCTCATTTTCCTTGTTGGACCGGGAGCAGCAAGAACTGTTCCTAGAGAACTTTAAAAAGGTTTTAGGTGGAAAACTGGATGTGAAGCTGTTTGAGGTGAAGTTTCAACGTCAAGAAGAAGGTCAGACGGACCATACACAGCGGCTTTTATATGAAGGGCTTCATGCAGATGAGGTCGGTATATGGAAAGCGAATATGCAGCGGATCGCCTTGAAGATGGTTGAAGACAGCCCATATGAAAAGGACATGGTCGTCACTTTCATTCGCGGAACTTATTTTAAAACGACGAAACGCCAACCCGATGAAACGGAAATAGACATGCGGGATGAAGTATATACCACGCCTTTTATCCTCAGTAGCATAAACCAAACCGAACTGCCGAAACGTTCACTGGTATTTGATTTTATTGAGAAAGAGTTTAAGTCGAGTCTATTGGCCGATCCCGTCATTAAACTTGCCACTCCAATTGGTGGATTTCTGTTCCCTAGCATCACGGACAACGCCGCAGATATCAATCACATCCTTTATGCGGCGAACAAAGCGAATAAACCCGATGTCCAATTTATCGAAAATGTATTGAACGGTAATGAAATCATGACTGCCGAGGAAGATAAAGTGGTGTTTGAAGAAATTATCAAAGCAGTAATTGGTGATGAAGTAAATTCGAAAACCCTCGCCAGTGTATATGATGAGATCAATCATATGTTAGCGGTGGAAGAAGAGAGTGAGGACGAAGAAGAGAGTACGCCTACTCTAGATACGGTAGAGGTTGCACGTGTGCTGAAGGCGAGCGGCATAAAAGATGTGAGTACGGAAAAAGTGGAAATGGCCTTTCAGCAGGTGATTGAAGACAAAAACTACGAAATGAAAGCAAGCCATGTTGTTCCGAGTTATGCTTCCAAGTCCATCAAGATCAGCACGAAAGTGGCGAATATTGCAATCAGCCCACAAGACTTGAGATACGTCAGACAGGTCAATTACAATGGTAAAAGCTTTCTAATGATTGAGGTGGAAGAAGAAGCGATGATTGAAGGATTTAAGTTGCTTCCAGAAGAGTTATTGAAATAGGAGAGGGATTCGAGCAATCCTTAACCGTAGCTAACTAAATGGAAAAGGGTAAAACCTCATTTAGACCTTCTACGGTGAACCGTACCATAAGTAAATGAGGTTTTTTGAAAGAGGTTGTCAATAGGGATCTAAGTAGGAAGTTTAAACGAATTGAGATTTTGGATAAAGTTTCTGATAGAGCATATATTATTTTGGGTATGGTGAATAGTAATTGGAATGGCTTAATTGAATATCCTTTGAAGATTAAAGCAGAATCGAATTATAAAATCGATTCTGCTTTTTTATTTTACAAAACTAGCCCCCCTACCAGCAAAGAGTGGATTCATATTGAAAAATACTTTGAAAATCATGTCGAAAATGATTCTATAGATTCTTTAACACAAGAACTTACGAACTACGAATCAAAGGAGCTTTTATATTCTGAATGGTTGATTTTCAAAAAATTCAAGGTAATTATCAAGAGGAATCTATCGAGTATTTAAAAAGTGAATTTTACAACTTACTTAAATACTTAAGTAATGGTGAATTAGTAGATAATTTTACCCTTTATAAAACACAGGATATGGTAATATTAGAGAATGAAAGAGAATTGAGAATTATCAAAAAAATAAGTTGTAGCTTCCAGTAGGAACCAATAATAAGGAAGAAATCATCCTTTTCATGTGTAGCCTGTTAGAAGCTTCATACAAAAGTGAGGGAGAAAAGGAATGGAACTAAGTATCTATAAGCAGGTTACTACAAGGGATGATTTTATTGAATTCTTACGAGAAAAAGAAATGCGTAGAATTGGTGATAGTAAAACATATACAAGTAGAATTGTGGTAAATGAAGAGGAGAAAGTAGAGCAAGTTGTTATTGATTTTTTCTTTAAGTTAGATTCCGAGGAGACAGTTTAAATAGAGTGGGCTAACTATTGGAGTGGTTTTTTTGGGGATGCCTCTAAAAAAACAAAAACTGTTGAATCTGCTTTCGGCATGATTATTCTTGAATTAGATAATAATTTATATGCTATATCCTTAGGAAGAGGTCATAGCTATGCCAATAACTTTGCTGATATGGATTTTGGCTTCGATATTGCAGAGATAATACATGATGAAACTTCTATTGAAGTTAAGTCAGCTAAGTTCTTTAAACAATCAAAGAACAAATCACTTACTCAGTATAATACAAATTCTTACGTCACATCAGAAATTGGGGAGAGCCATGAATTGTTAGTAAGTAAGATTAATATTGACGATAAATATTCTGGTTTCTTGTTATATTCGTATGAGGACAAGATGAGATTTGGTTCAGCTGTAAAACTTGAAATAAGTGATTATACTCCAAGTGATATTATCGATATCGTCCATGAGTTACATTATATATATTTAAATGAAGAAAAATCAGGAAGTCTACCAAGAATGAATTTCCTGAAAAATAATGTAGACAACCAGCCTATGATTTCTGATTTAAATAGTATGCTATTAGACGCAATTAAGACAGTAGAACCAAGTGTGAGCCTATCATACTTTATGGAAGATGATGGAGGTATATTAATAGAACCAGCGAAAGATGACAGCGTAGAGATAATTTATGATAGAAGAAATTTTTTACTTGATTCTTATTCAATTGAATCTATTGGTCAGAAACTTAATGAGATTAATTGTAATGATGTATCAAAGGTTTCAATAAGACCAAGGTCTGACAGAGGAAGCCAAATCAGCTTACTTAAAATATTAGACTACAGTACTGAATACCGCAGAAAAGATTATTGTTTGTATAAAGGAAGATGGGCAAGTTTCAATAAGTCATATATGGATTTTATTGAGAGAGAAATAGTAAAGGTTAATGAGTGTGCAGTCTTCATTCCAGGTTTTAATCTCACTGATAAAGCCTTAGAAAAAGGAAGGGAAATTCAAGCATCCGATATAGAGGAGTATGACCAAGTTGCATATGCGGAATATCCTTTTAACATTTTCTTAAAGGATGAATTCAATTTTATATTACTTGATAGAAAGAAGGGTCAACATTTTTATAAAAATGTTGAGTTTGCTGACCTGTATGATGTTAAAGAAAATGCACTAATTCATGTCAAAATAGGAAGTACTCCCGATATTCGTTACTGTATACAGCAGTCGATTCATAGTGCTGAAATATTTAATACGCAAAGTGATGCATTAGAAGTTCATGATATAGATAGAGTTAAAAAAGTCTCAATGCTTTTAGTGTTGAAGTCTGAGAATATTATTTTGGAAGATGGAACAATCGATTTTTCATTTAACAAATCAATTTACCTCAAGATAGAAATCATTGAGTGGCTAACAAAAATGAGGATGTTAGCGTATACCCCTGAGATTTTAATTGCCAAAGATTTAAGAGAAATCAAAAGTAAGGATAAGGAAGAAATTGCTACCACATAAAGGAGATTAAAGGAATGAACTATCATCAAGTTAGCGTTGCTGCAGAGTCGTTTACTGCAGCACTATTCGCTTGGGCTGGATTCGATATTTCTGTTCAGTATGGTCCAAATCAACCAGAGTATGATTTAGTAGTCGTCAATGGCTCACAAATGCTCAAAGTATCTGTAAAAGGTAGTCGGGATGGTGGTTGGGGACTTTCACAAAGTTACAAAAAAGGTCGAACGTATCATGAAGGTGCGGATATGTGGGTGAATAAGCATACTGCCAAAACTATAGTAAGTCTTGTGCAATTTAAGAATGTCGATATTGTCAGGGGAGAACTACCTAGAGTATATTTGGCTACGCCTCATGAAATCGGGCTCCGACTTAAAGAAAGTCGACGTGGTGTTGGAGAAACAATTTTAAAAGAAAATCATACTTGGAAAAGTGGAATAGCAGTAGGTCATGTTGATAATATTCCTGATAGTTGGAAATTTAGTAAAGAGAGAATTAATGACTTATTAATGTTGTCACTTTAAGAAGTCATTTAATAATGAAACCTCATTTAAATACAATACGGTGGGCCTTATCATAAATAGAAGAGGTTTTTTATGTTTTAAATCCGGATTAACTTAGGTGGAGGAGCACTTGATTTGAGAAATCAAAATCCGATAAATCATGCAAGTGCTGAGGTAATGTATGATGAAACGTTACATATTGAAGAAAACTCATTATTATTGATTTAGAGCTATTATTGGAACAAGGATTTTAGGCGGCATATATAATGGTTAACGAAAAATAAATTACTATAGATCAGATTATTCATATTGCATATTGGAGATGGTAGATTTAATGAAAAATATTTTTGCAAAATGGAAATATAAAATAAGAGAGGTTCGATTTTCATACTTAAGAAAATATTATTCTATTGAAGCCAAACTTAGGTATCCATTTGTTTTATCAGCAATTACCTTATTTAGTATTATTGAAATATTTATACTTATTTTGTACATGTTTCTTTTTTTACAGGTGTTCAAAATATTTCATACTGCCTTTTTTGAGAATATTATCATGATGTTACCTAAAATATCCGATGATATGAATAAGCAATTGGTTTTCTCCCAAATAAGTGTTACTTTTCTAATTTTATCGTTGTTCTCACTAATATCAAATTTAAAAAAGGAAAAGGTACTAGGGACATCAATTTATAGTATTGCATTCTCGAAATCTTTAATAAGTAATATTCTATTTCTAGCTCCATTTATTTTCCTAGTATTATTTTTAAACTTATATTTATTAATGAATGATTCAAGTTCAGAAATAATACTTTTTCTATTTTTATCAGCAGTTATAGCCTTAACTATACTTATATTAAAAATAATTGTATATACAAACTTTCCTAGACTAACAAGAGATAAGATATTTTCAATATACTATTTGGAAAATAAAAGAATAATTAAAAAGCATTCAAGAAAAGGTTTGAATCCTACATATGAATTATCAAATAATTTGTTTACATTGGTTGAGGATACCACAGAAAAAATTTTACGAAATGATATTGAATATAGAAGGAATATGGTTGTTTTTGAGCGTCTCGCCAATTTAACTTTATATAACCATGGTAAAGTTATTCAGGAAAACTATACTGAGTTTTCAAATAAAGATGACATAATCTTACTTTGGTCTAACTGCATTTTGGAATTGATAAAAAGTGGTAATATTTCAGATGCTTTAATTCAACATAATAAAATGGTAAGGGTCTTTTTAAAAAATGAGGTAGTGATTTCTTCTCATCAAATAGGAGATCAATTTAAAAATATAATGGATTTTATTATTACCTCTAAAGACAGTACATTCATAAATCAAAATGAACAAGAAATTATAGATGCAATGAGACTGAGTGTCATGTACTGCTACTTTATTATTAATAATGATTTTTCATATACTCGTCTAGGCAAATTGAAGGATAATTTACTTCACATTTGGGGGATTTATGGAAGCTTTTTTTCAGATTACTATAAACTTTTAAATAAACTGGTTGGTGAAAATAACAGAGATGCCTCAAAGCGTATATACAATTATTTTGAGCAGATACGAATGATGTCCCATGATATAACTTCACCGTTTCACCAAAATTTTAGACAGCTTAATTCTAAATGGTATAACCTCTTATTCAAGGACAATAAATTATATGATGGAGAGTTAGCGACTATTGGAATTCCATTGAGTGCGTTACTAATTGAAATAATTAAAGATGAGAAAAAAGGACGACTATTGTATTTTTTGGTAAATTTTAATAATAATTCAATTTACTTTGCTTGTCTAATTGTATTAGGAAAATTAACTGTTCTAATGCAACGGACAAAAGATACAGAAGAATTAGTAAAAGTAAAAAAATATATTAAACTGCTAATGGCTAAACTATTAACATGGGATTCATATAAAATAAAATATAATACACACATATTATATGAAATTTACATAAAAGAAAAACTTCGATTACCTTATTCAGATATCTGGTTTTTTGAAAGGCATTTTGATGCTCTGAAAAATGTAAATAATGTAATTGAAATGAAGAGACACAATATAAAAATTGATTCAAATAAAATAAAAAATGATACAATTCGAGAACTATACAACTTATCAAAAGATATAAACGAATTCACTTTAACAAGAGAAGCAAAAAGGCAAAATTCAAAAGCCGTAAAGGAATTAGGAATACTTAATGAGTTATTCTAAAGACATTCATACATCTCTAATCACTTTTTTGTTCATCTAGTAAAGGAGAGGCTGCAAGATACCACTCCAATTTGTTTTTATTTTCCCCTATACAACGTTACGGTGAACCATATCATAAATAATTGAGAAAAATAAATAGGGAAATCTAGAAGAGTTAAATTCAGAAATGTGATTTTGGCTTGTGTAAAGCGTGAATCAAGCCGAGGGAATATTCTTTCCTCGGCTATTTACAATATGAAATGATTTAAGACTCTTCAGAAGTCGCGCGCGTTCAGGTTTTTACAAATAATCATTCATCTAGATTTTATTTAACTCAATAGTATTACTAAAATTTCATGAAATTATAATTATATTGAAATAAAAAATCCTTTAATTTCTAATATGATTACTACCTTGTTTCTAATCAATACATATTGATTAATAAAGTGTTTTTCCTGAAAATACAATTGTATTCTATTTGAAAATTTATTAATATAATATAAGTAATTTAGGTGTTATATAACAAAGGGAAACAGTAAATATTTCCAATTGTTAAGAATGCTTAATAAGAAGTATTTAGTAGGGAGCTTTCAAGATAGATTTAAAAAAGTGATGCCAGCTTCATCATTTCGATACCGAATAGAGAGTGTTTTAGCAGCTTGCTCGAAATTGCGGCATTTTTATTGTGTAAGAGGAGGAAATGCAGTGGCAAACAAAGAATTGAAGAGAGGCTTGGAAGCGCGTCATATTCAGATGATTGCTTTGGGAGGTACAATTGGTGTTGGTTTATTTATGGGTTCAGCCAGCACAATTCAATGGACGGGTCCGTCTGTAATGCTTGCTTATGCAATCACAGGGATTTTTATCTTTTTCATAATGCGTGCAATGGGAGAAATGTTGTATTTCGAGCCAAGTACAGGTTCATTTGCGACATTTGGCCATAAATACATCCATCCCTTAGCAGGGTATATGACGGCATGGAGTAACTGGTTCCAATGGGTAATCGTAGGGATGGCAGAAATTATAGCTGTTGGGGCATATACGAATTACTGGTTCCCAGACCTGCCTTCTTGGATACCAGGCATCATCGCTATGGTGATTCTTGGAGCGGCGAACTTAATTTCTGTTAAATCATTTGGTGAATTTGAATTTTGGTTTGCCATGATCAAAATCGTTACAATTGTATTGATGATTATTACTGGGATCGGTCTTATTTTCTTCGGATTTGGCAATGGAGGAAACGCGATCGGATTATCTAACCTTTGGGAACATGGCGGTTTCTTTACAGGTGGCTGGTCTGGATTTTTCTTTGCTCTGTCACTAGTAATAGGGGCTTACCAAGGGGTCGAATTAATAGGAATTACAGCTGGTGAAGCAAAAGATCCGAAAAAAACTTTAAGGAAGGCCATTCAAAGCATTATTTGGCGTATTTTAATTTTCTACATTGGTGCAATTTTTATTATTGTAACGGTTTATCCTTGGGATCAGCTTAATTCGATAGGCAGCCCGTTTGTGGCAACTTTTGCAAAAGTGGGTATTACAGCAGCAGCAGGAATTATTAACTTTGTCGTCATTACAGCGGCGATGTCCGGCTGTAACAGCGGTATTTACAGTGCAGGACGTATGCTCTACACATTATCCATGAATGGACAAGCACCAAAGTTCTTTGCAAAACTATCTCATAATGGTGTGCCTATATTCAGTACGCTTGGTGTAATGCTTGGTTTAGCTGTTGGCGTTGTACTAAGTTATATTGCACCTGAAAACTTATTTGTGTATGTATACAGTGCAAGTGTACTGCCGGGTATGATTCCGTGGTTTGTCATTCTAATCAGTCAAATTCAATTCCGAAAAAGAAATAGGGCTGAAGTGGATAAACATCCATTCAAAATGCCTTTTGCACCGGTTACAAACTACATCACTATCGCATTTTTGATGATGGTTTTAGTCGGCATGTGGTTTAATGATGAGACACGGATGTCGCTTATTGCAGGGATTGTTTTCCTATTTATCGTTGTAATTAGTTTTTACGCTTTTGGAATGGGCAAGCGTGTTCCAATAGATGCTCAAACAGATGAGCAAGTGAATAACCGGTAATTCACTTTGTATTAGCGAGTAAAAAATCATAAAGTATAATTAAATATAATCGATCAATAGGGACAGTTTCGACATATGTCCCTATTTATTTTTGAAAAACCGCTCTTAGGCACATCGCAGTGAACCGCACAAGTAACGCATAAAATTAATGGTGACGGTTCACTTGTAACGGAAAACCCTGCCTTAACTCTTGCAAGAAGCTGGGTTAAGGATTTGGTTTTAATGTGTTCTTATGCCTTGTGGACGGACTTCTCTCTTTTTTACTAGCTTTAAATAGTTTATAATAGCCATATAATAATAAAAGATATTTTAATCTATATAATAGACTATGATATGGTACTGAGACAGAAAAGGTATGTTCCAAGGTCGAGCATTGCTGGTGAAGCCTATGCAGGAGCGCCTACATCATTTTTGCAAATATAAGGGATAAGGATGGATATAATGAGCAGCAGTCAGAAAAAAACAGACGTTATCTTAATAGGTGCCGGAGTTATGAGCGCGACTTTGGGAACACTTTTGAAAGAATTAGTACCTGAATGGGAAATTAAAGTGTTTGAGAAGCTTGACAACGCAGGGGAAGAAAGCTCTAATGAGTGGAATAATGCGGGAACAGGACACGCGGCACTGTGTGAACTTAACTACACAACTGAAAAAGCGGACGGATCCATAGATATTAGCAAAGCTATTAAAGTTAATGAACAGTTTCGACTTTCAACGCAGTTTTGGTCTTATCTTGTAAACAACAAGCTGATAAACAATCCACAGGACTTTATCATGCCATTACCTCATATGAGTATGGTACAAGGGGATACAAATATAACGTTCTTGAAGAAACGTTATGAAGCGCTTTCAAACAATCCTCTATTCCAAGGGATGGAATTTTCTGATGACCCAGCAAAGCTGATGGAATGGATTCCGCTTATTATGGAAGACCGTCCGTCAAATGAAGCGATAGCGGCAACTAAAATCGCCTCTGGAACGGATGTCAACTTTGGCGCTTTAACGCGTATGCTGTTTGACCACTTAAAGACTAAAAACGTGGATATCAGCTATAACGAAAGTGTTGAGAATATTAAACGTACTAGCAATGGCTCATGGGAATTAAAAGTGCGTAATGTCTATACCGGAATCCTCGAACGCCATACTGCAAAATTCGTTTTTATCGGAGGCGGAGGCGGAAGCGTACATTTAATGCAAAAATCTGGTATTCCTGAAGGAAAACACATTGGTGGATTCCCAGTAAGCGGGATTTTCATGGTGTGTAATAATCCAGAAGTTGTTGCACAACATCATGCTAAAGTATACGGAAAAGCCAAAGTTGGTGCTCCGCCAATGTCTGTTCCACATCTTGATACACGATTTATTGACAATAAAAAATCATTGCTATTTGGACCATTTGCCGGCTTTTCTCCGAAGTTCTTGAAAACAGGTTCAATGTTCGATTTAGTAACTTCCGTTAAACCAAATAATGTCTTAACTATGTTGGCGGCAGGCGCAAAAGAGATGTCATTGACAAAATACCTGATCCAGCAAGTTATGTTATCGAAAGAACAGCGTTTGGAAGAATTACGAGAATTTATCCCGAACGCTAAGATCGAGGATTGGGATTTAGTAGTAGCTGGCCAACGTGTACAAGTCATCAAAGATACTGCTGAAGGCGGCAAAGGGACCCTGCAATTTGGTACGGAAGTTGTTAGTGCAGCTGATGGATCGATTGCAGCATTACTAGGTGCTTCACCAGGTGCTTCTACTGCTGTTCACGTTATGCTTGAGGTACTTAATAAATGCTTCCCGCAACATATAAAAGAGTGGGAACCAAAACTCAAAGAAATGATTCCTTCTTATGGCGTGTCCTTAATGGAAAATCCAGAGCTTCTGCACGAAATTCAGACTTCCACTGCAGAGACACTTGGTCTAAGTGAAAAAGAGCTAGTCAATAGTTAATTCTTTAGATGTAGAAACAAAGGGATTTAATGAAAGTTTAAGCAACATTTTTCATCAATGGACAATCATTTCTATGATGAAGAGGTTGAAAAAGCAATGATTAAGAATCCACTTAAATAATTGAGTGAATAAGAGAATATCATTAAAAATTAAACAATGAATCTTTGAACTATCCATAGATTGAAGGTTCTTTTTTGAAATTCGCGGTTAGAGAAGCTACGGAGAACCTTATCATAAGTAAGTGAGATCGTTCGTTTTGTTTGTTATAAATGCAGGTTTTTAATAAACAAAAGTTAAGGGGAGAAAGCCTGATATACGAAGCCTTCTCCCCTTTTTTAAGTTATATAAAATAGTTGTATAGGTGTGCTTTAATTTTTAAAAAAAGAAACTTTTTTCAACGCAACACAAACAGGAATGGCTACAATGATCCCCACAACATTTTGAACGATGTTTCCAGGAATAGAGGCAACTGGTGCAATCCAGTTACTATATAAAACCCCTTCACACATGTAATAAACCGATAACATCACAGGAATTGAAAAGATAGTAGCGAGTAAATTGAAAGCAATACTGTTACCATTACGCCCATTCGACCAAGCAATTTTCCCCACTATATACCCTTGTAACCCGCGAGCCACAATGGTGAAGGGTGCCCACAATGTCCAACCAGAGAATAAGTCGAATAATCCCATCCCAACAGCACCAGCGATGGCAGCTTTTTTTGGACCAAATAAGATGGAGGCAATAAAGAGCATAGCTGTTCCAAGATGAACTAAACCGCCATTTGCCGTGATCGGTAGTTTTATATTTAATAAGAGAGTGGCGACGAATACGAGTGCAATTAACATTGATGTTAGAATTAAATTAAAAGTTTTTGTTCGTGATCTTGAGTAACTTTGAGTTTTTTGCATAGACAAAACCTTCCTTACTTTTTGAATTCACTCATAACATTAGCAAAGGACTGATATTTTTAAAAGTATCAGTTTAGTGTAAAATGTAGGGGCCAGTTTGAAGAAAAACAGAAAAATTCACAATATAAACAGAGCTGGGCATTGAGCCTAACTCTGTTTATACACTTTGTCTTTTTTTTACGGCCGAAATTCAAATTGAGTGGAATTATTTATCTGGCAGCATTAATCTACTTAGGTCCACCACATTTGACCAACAGGTTCATTTACCATAATTGGTTTCAAATTTTCTACTGCTTTTGTAAAGCCTTCATCAATGGACATTAAACCATCCTCATGCTCGATACTAACGACATAATCATATCCATAAAGTCGAAGTGTACTTATGATATCTGCCCAAGTTTTTTGATCGTGTCCAAATCCAACTGATCTAAAATACCATGCACGGTCACGCATTTCTGCGTAGTCCGTCATATCTGTTAGGCCGTTTCGATTTATATTTTGTTGATCAATGATCGTGTCCTTTGCATGGAAATGATGAATGGCATTTTCACGGCCGAGTATTTTTATTGCTTCAACTGGGTCAATACCTTGCCACCACATGTGACTAGGATCTAGGTTTGCACCAATTGCAGGGCCACAAGCTTTTCTTAAACGTAACATGGTAGCTGGTGTATGTACGGAGAATCCGCCATGTAGTTCTATGCCGATTTTTACATTGTGTGCTTCTGCAAAGTCATTTTTTTCTTTCCAATACGGAATTAATTTTTCTTCCCATTGCCATTTTAAGACCTCTTGGAAATCATGTGGCCAAGGAGCCACTGGCCAGTTGGGATAAAGTGCGTTTTCGTGATCGCCAGGACATCCGGAAAATGTGTTAACGACCGGGACATTAAGCTTGGAAGCAAGGCGTATTGTTTTTACTAATAACTCGTCAGCTGGACTCGCAATTGTTTTCTGAGGATGAAGCGGATTGGCATGGCAACTTAATGCGCTGATCATTAGTCCTTGTTGATTAATTTTTTGCTTAAAGTTTTCTAACTTATTGTCATCACTTAGTAGTTCATCCACTTTACAGTGAGCATCGCCTGGGTATCCCCCGGTGCCTAATTCAATTGCTTCTATACCTTTAGATGAAACATAGCTTAACATTTCGTCCATATTTTTATCGGAGAATAAGACGGTAAAAACCCCTAATTTCAATGAAATAAACCTCCTTCAATATAATTATCTAAATATACAGTTTTGTAATCCGTTACATTCCTTAACATATATAAATTACAGCATTAAATCAATAGATAATTTTTTTATTGACAGACATTTCAGTCTATAATACTATAAAAATGTAATCGTTTTCATTTTTTGTAAACAGTGAAGTCGTAGAAAGCAGGACAATAAATATGGCTAATATCCAGCAGGTTGCTAAACAAGCGGGAGTTTCTGTAGCAACGGTATCTAGGGTATTAAATGGCCAAGATTCCGTTTCGTACAAAACTAAAATAAAAGTAGAAGAAGCAATAAAAAAATTAAATTATGAACCAAGTATGTTGGGTAGAAACTTAAGGAATTCAGAAAGCCGAATTTTATTAATATTAATTCCAACGATTTCCAATCCTTTTTATTCAGAAATAATTAAAGGGATAGAAAATGAGGCTATAAGTCAAAATTATAATATTCTTCTATGTGAAACGGATTCAAATCCTGAAAGGGAAGATATTTATTTTGATTTAGTTCGGTCCAAGATGGCCGATGGAATCATTTCGATGGACCCGGCTGTAAATCTAGAAACCTTAACAAAACTAGCAGAAAAGCATGCAATCATTCAATGTAGTGAATATTCAATCGATAGCGAAATATCATACGTAACCATTGACAATGAAGAAGCTTCTTACCGTGCGGTCAAACATTTAATAAAAACTGGTCACGAAAAAATTGCTTTAATTAACTCGGATGAGAAATATTTATATGCGAGACAACGTAGAATTGGTTATCAGAGAGCATTAGAAGAACACGGTATTCTATTAAACAAAGATTTCATTATTCATACGCAACATCTGGGCTTTGAGTATGGTCAGCAGGCAATGAAAAAAATATTGAATCTAAAGGATAGACCAACAGCAGTTTTTGCGGTATCTGATTTATTAGCAATAGGAGCATTAAAAGAAGTAAATAATAATGAGTTACATGTTCCCGATGATATTGCGTTAGTAGGTTTTGATAATATTGATTTTTCCAATATGACACATCCTACTTTAACAACGGTATCACAGCCTATGTATAAGATGGGAACGATCGCAGCGAAAATGTTAATTAATCGGATAAAAGGTGAAGAAGTTGAAAGTATTATCTTAGGTCATGAGTTAATTATTCGTGCTTCAACGTAAGGATTGAAGAACCTAAGATTAGCGCTCTAGTATTAAAAAATTTTATTACTAGAGCGCTAATCTTAGATGTAAATGTAATCGATTACATTTTTGGGGAGCTTTTTAACAAAAATGAAGGGGTGTATTAATTTGAAGAAATTTTTAGTCCTGTGTTTGTCTTTAGTAACAGCTTTTAGTTTGGTAGGTTGTAGTGATGAGGGTAGTACCGGTAAAAAGAGTGACGATACGCTTAAAATCGGTATTTCTTTACCATCTGCAACACATGGTTGGATGGGGGCTCTTATTGAAAGTGCTGAAAATCAAGCAAAGGCACTTAAAGAGAGTGACGGTATTGAGTATGTGATGACCAATGCCACAGATCCTAACAAGCAAGCAAATGATGTAGATGATTTAATCGCTCAAGACGTGGATGTTATTGTTATGCTTCCAATAGAATCAGCAGCTCTATCACCTGTTGGTCAAAAAGTGAAAGATGCAGGTATTCCATTAGTTATCGTTGACCGTGAATTGGAAAACGATGCAGCAACTGTCGTTTTAAAAGGTGACAATGAAGGAATCGGAGTAAATGCAGGGAAATACTTCGTTGAGCAGTTGAACGGAAAAGGAAAAGTTGTGGAAATTACTGGACCACCAAGTTCAGTTACTGAACAACGTGGTGCAGGTTTTAAAGAAGCAATGGATAGTGAAAAAGGAATTGAGATTGTCGCATCACAAAGTGGGGATTTCTCTACTGAGAAATCATTAGAAGTTATGCAAAACATTTTACAAGCACATCCTCATATCGATGCTGTTTTCACGCAAGATGATGGAATGGCTTTAGGTGTATTACAAGCTATTAAAGAAGCTGGTAGAACTGACATTAAATTCATTACAGGTGCTGGTGGTGCCAAGGGTGTATTTGAAAACATGAAAGAAGACGGGTTAATTAAAGCAACATTCCTATATACACCGACTATGGTTGAAGAGGCAGTGCAAATTGCAGCAGACCTAGCACAAGGGAAAGAACCAAAAGAATCAATGGTGGTGAAAGAAGCTACTCAAGTTACAAAAGAAAACGTTGATGAGCACTACGATCCAGATTCTAAATTCTAAATAAGATAGTGGGAAATACAATTTGTTATTGTATTTCCTCTTTTCTTATAAAGAGAGGGATAATGACATGTCTAAGAATCCTTTCATGACATTGAGCAATATAAAAAAATCGTTTAATGGGGTACCTGTGTTAAAAAATGTTAGCCTACAGGTTGAGCAAGGCGAAATTCATGCATTATTAGGTGAGAATGGTGCAGGGAAATCCACATTGATGAATATTTTGGGTGGCGTACACCAACCTGATGATGGGTCCATTCACATAAATGGGCAAGAAATAAAAATGATTAATCCCCGAATATCACAGGGGCAAGGTGTAAGCTTTATACACCAAGAACTCAATGTTGTTTCCGACCTTAGAGTCTATGAAAATATGTTTTTAGGTTCAGAGCTTCGAAATACAATCGGATTTTTAAAAGTCGAAGAGATGTGTAACAAAACAAGTGAAATTTTATCTAAGCTTGGCGTTGAAATCAATCCGAGAGAATATGTACGAAATCTAGATACTTCTTATAAACAATTGATTGAAATTTCTAAGTCATTACTACATAAATCCAAACTTATTATTATGGACGAACCCACATCATCATTAGCTGAACATGAAGTTGATCGTTTATTCGAGTTAATGAATTCCCTTAAAAAATCAGGTGTTTCCATCATCTATATTTCTCATAAATTGAAGGAAATTAAGAAAGTATGTGATAGTTATACCGTATTACGTGACGGAGAAGTAGTTGGTACAGGGCGCATTGAAAATGAAAGCTTAGACACAATCACCAAACTAATGGTAGGAAAATCGATTTCTGAAGATCGATTCATACAAGAGCATGCATTTGGCCCCGTCATATTAGATGTGAAAAATTTATCAAGTGAAGGTTTGTTTAAAAATATTCATTTTACTGTACGCAAAGGTGAAATTGTAGGTTTTACCGGATTAGCTGGCGACGGTAGAACAGAGCTTTTTGAAAGCTTATTTGGTTATCGAAACAAGTATACTGGTGAAATTAAAATTAATGATCAGTTGGTTAAAATAAATCATCCAAGAAAGGCAGTTAAAGCTGGAATTGGATTTGTTCCAAAGGATCGGAAAGAAAATGCCATCATTAAAGATCTAAGCGTGATCCATAACATGAGCTTATCTGCAATGGGACATTTTGAAAAGTCAGGCTTTATCCAAGAAAAATTAGAACAAGAAAAATTCCAATATTTTAAGGAAAAACTGAATATCAAAGTACACAATCCTCGTATTACAATTGACAAATTAAGTGGCGGTAATCAACAAAAAGTGATTATTGCAAAATGGCTTGAAGTGAATACGGATATCATAATTTTCGATAATCCAACACAAGGAATTGATGTGGGAGCAAAACGTGAAATTTATCAGCATATCGTTTCACTGGCTGAACAAGGAAAAGCTGTAATTATTTTATCCTCAGAGGCTCCAGAAGTATTGAAGATTTGTCATAATATCAATGTCATGTTCCAAGGGGAAATAACAGCACGTTTTCAAGGTGAACATTCAACGGAGGATGAAATTATGAGTTATGCAACTGGCTCTAAAAGGGAGGCCGAAAAAATTGGCTAATAAAGAACTTAATAAATACAATTCACAATCATCAAGCATTAAAAATCGTCTCTCTTGGCTATGGTCAGAGTATAGTGTCATTATTGCATTTTTGATTATTTTTATAGCAGCGTCGATTATGAGTCCTAGATTTCTAGATCTTAATAACCAACTTAATATATTGATGCAAGTGTCCATTATAGGAATCGTTGCATTAGGTATGACAGTTGTAATGCTATCAGGTGGTATCGACTTATCGGTAGGTTCAGTACTCGTATTAGTTGGTGTCATGACTGTTTTAGCCTTAAATTCTACAGGTAGTATTTTAGTTGCAATTTTTACGGCATGTTTGGTAGGTTCGTTTGCTGGATTCCTAAACGGATTAATGGTTGCTAAAGGTAGAATTGCATCATTTATTGCAACCTTAGGGATGATGGCAGCAGCGCGTTCTATTGCGTTGTATATCGCGGAAGGTGGAAGCGTTTCAGGAGAAGTTTCTGGATTCACTGCAATTGCAAATAGTGATTTATGGCTGATTGATTATCCAATCATTATTTTTCTCATCATGACGGCACTTGTCTATGTTCTTATGCATAAAACGCGATTTGGACGATATGTTTATGCAATTGGTAGTAATGAAAAGGCTGCACTATTATCAGCAATTCGCGTAGATCGAGTAAAAATCGGTGTTTACACTTTAGTTGGATTGCTAGTAAGTGTGGCAGCAATTATTGAAACATCTCGACTGAACTCGATTTCATCTTCTAGTTCAGGGGTACAATATGAATTAGATGCAATTGCTGCAGTAATTATTGGTGGTACAAGAATGACCGGGGGTAAAGGTAAGATTATCGGTACATTTTTTGGGGTGTTAATTTTAGGCATCCTCAATAATATGATGAACTTAACGAACGTTTCTCCCCATCTCCAAGGTTTTGTAAAAGGATTGATTATTATCGTTGCAGTATTATTCCAAAAGAGAGAGTAGGAGAATCATTTGCAGATGAAAGTAGGTATTATTGGATGTGGCTCGATTGCAAAATTACGCCATGCACCAGAATATAAAGCCAATCCATATGTTAGTGAAATTGTTTTTTATGACAGAAATCCAGAGAGAGCAAAAGAGTTAGCTAACATGTTTGGTGGAAGTGTTGCTAATACGGTAGAAGAGCTATTAGCTGATTCTACTATCGATATCATTAGCGATTGCTCATCTAATGAGTATCATCATATTTTTTCTACAAATGCACTACTAAGTGGTAAGCATGTATTATGCGAAAAGCCAATTTCTTTAACCATCGAACATGCAAATGAAATTATAGAGGCTCAAAAGGAATCAGGAAAAAAACTAATGGTAGATCATAACCAACGATTTACCCGCGCACATCAAAAGGCAAAAGAAATTCTGGAAAGCGAAGAGCTTGGTAAAGTTCTTACATTCAGAACTACTTTCGGCCACTCAGGCCCAGAACATTGGGGTGTTAATAAAACTAACTCCACTTGGTTCTTTAAAAAAGATCGTTCTGTCCTAGGTGTAGCTGGTGATTTAGGAATACATAAAATTGATTTATTGCATTACTTATTAGGGGATGAAATCGAGCAAGTAAGTGCTTTTCAAGGAGCTCTTGATAAAGTCGATGAAAATGGAGAGCCTATTGAAGTATGCGATAACATCGTTTGTAGTCTAAAAACGAAGCGAGGACGATTAGGTACAGCCTCTTTCTCATGGACATATTACGGTGAGGAAGACAACAGTACCAGTATCTATTGTGAAAAGGGCATTATGAAAATATATCATAGTGATGACTATCAAATAGAAGTAATTACAAAAGATAGTGAAAGAGTAAATTATCAACTGGAAAACATACAAACAAACGATAATCAGACGAACAGTGGTGTCATCGATGAGTTCATTGAAAGTATACGACTTGATCAATTACCACTGGTGTCAGGTGATGATGCTCTATCTTCACTAAAAGTAATCCTAGGTATAATAGAAGCAGCCGAAACAAACAGGGTTGTAACAATATAAAAAACGGTCTCGCCTTAAGCCTAATGCTTATACGGTGAGACTTTTTTTATGAACTCACGCAGCCGTATAGATGGTCTATTTTTATGTAATGAAATCGTGATTAATTCCGTTGAGTTTTATCGGGATAAGGTGGAAGAGATTAGCCTTCCGTAACGCATCCTGATATTCCTTAATCCCATCCACATAATGGTCGGATGGGATTAAACAAATCACACTATCTTCATCCAAATTCAAACACGAAAAAAGAACCGATAGCATCGTTCCTTCGCCATACGGTTCAATCAAGATTCCGACCTTCAGTTTTTCTGTCCGATGTTCCGACTAGAAAACTAAGAACAGCTAATGTGTAGATTTTTAACGTGCTCGACATGTCTGTTCAATTCCTTTCCAATTGCTTATTCTTCGCGATATAAAATCATCCCTGCGTGGTAGAGTACACCATTACGAAAATCCCCGTCAGCTGTGAAACCGGTATCGTCTACATAGTCGATATGATCTCCATTTAGAATATAGCGGCCTTGATAGGCGCTTTTCTGATTGCCGCGCGCCTCGTCGTAACGACCGTTAGGAAGAAGCTCATGACGGATATATCCGTCCCGGGTAACCCACATGCCTACATAAGATGTTTGTCTTTCATTATTACTTTTCACCATTTTGGTTTTCTCCTTTTATCTTGGATTGTGAAGACTTCTTCTCGTCCTATTATGGGTTATAATGGGGCTAATACGGTAGCCAATTCGGATAGAGTTATTGCACAATCATCCAAAAAGTATAATATATATCTAAGAGCTATTGGAGTGCAAGAAAAGGAGTGTATGATGATAACTATGAAAATTAATGACGAAATCACGAGACAACAGCAGGAATTGGCAAGACTTATTGATCGCCATACACCCAGCTCTGGAACACATGATACAGCTATTTCTTCTTTAAAATTCTTTCGCTATGACGGAGAGCCACAGCCGATTTATTCAGTTTATGATCCTGCGTTGTGCATTGTCGCACAAGGTTCGAAATTGGTGATGTTAGGACAAGAATGCTATCACTATAATCCAACGTCCTATTTGGTTGCCTCTGTAAATCTGCCGATTACCGGACAAATCATTCAAGCTGCTCCGCAGCATCCATACTTAAGCCTTCAACTGAATTTTCGTCCAGATCAGATTGTAGATATTATCAAAGCTTCTCAATCGGAATGGGATCATAAGGAAGGATCGGGGCGAGGCTTATTGGTGAGCCAAACGAGACCGTCTCTTCTTGACGCAGTTTTGAGGTTAGTTCGGCTTCTAGATACGGAGCGGGATATTCCAGTTCTAGCTCCTTTGGTGATTCGTGAAATTCTTTACCGGATTTTGCAGGATGAACAGGGAGGGGTTTCGATCCGGCAGTTCGCCGTATCAGGTAGCCATGCCGAGAGAATCGCGAAAGTGATTAGTCTCATAAACCGGGATTTCGCTAAGCCTTTGCGTATCGATGAGTTGGCAAGGGTTGCAAGAATGAGCCCATCTTCATTACACGTTCATTTCAAAGAGGTTACCGCCATGAGCCCCTTGCAATATCAAAAACAAGTAAGATTACAGGAAGCTCGACGTCTATTGCTTTTAGACATACCGGAAGCGGCGAATGCCGGATTCCAAGTAGGTTATGAAAGTCCTTCCCAGTTCAGCCGTGAATACTCTCGAATGTTTGGCCTACCTCCATTAAGTGATATCAAGCGTCTTCGTGAATCTTTAGCTTAGTAGGACAATCGAGTTGGAAATGTGAAACAACCCCAACGTTTCAAAGAAACCTTCAAATTATGGAGATAAGGGCACCTCAAAGAGTGCCCTCAGGGAGTAGACACTTATCGGATTTTCCCAAATTGGTATTGTTTAGCGAAAGTGTAGAGCGCTCTTATTCTGTTTGAAAAATTTAAATGTTATAGCGAAAGGTCAGCCTTACCATAAGAAAGTTTTTTTAATGGTGCAGCATTAACAGACTAAACATAGGAAAATGAAAGTGATGTGGTAGGAGAACAGGAAACAGTGCGTCTATGAAGCATGTTAATAAAACTGCAAAAAACAAAAAGCCAGACATCCTTTAAAGAAGTCAGGCTTTCTATTTTCAAAATAAATTTGGTGCATATTTAATAAAATAATAAATTACATAAATCCAACTAAGAATGCCGTGTATGATAGCCCATCCTATAGACTGGTAAGCGGTGTACGAGATAACTATGGAAAGGCAAGTTCCAAAACTTATTCCCTTCTTTATGACTGCAGCGGTTTTTCGTTCCTTTACAGGACTTATTGAAGTTCCCCCATTCATTTATTTTCAGAAGCATCATTGAGAATTATTAGATACACCATCAGGTTATGACAAATTATTTTGATTTATGTCATATGATAGGGAGAACTAGATTCATACATATATTATGGTCTGATTAATCGTAATTTGCTTAGCCGGGATGCCTTGATCAACGGGTCTACACGCATGAAGCACTTAATCGGTACGTATAAGGGCATTATCCCCTTAATAGTCAGTATGTTCTAAATAACCTAGCTTCATGTCTTTAAATTCATGTAAAATAAGGGAAGATTACAGATAACATTCAAAGGGGAAACAATCATGGAACAATGGGTAGAGAATTTATTTTCAAAAGAAGTGCTGGATGAAGCAGCCTCGCGCTATAAGGCAGATGCAACCAATGCAAAAAAGCTTGGAGATTTCGAGAATTATGTTTATGAAGTAGAACGTGGCGGCAAGTCCTATATCCTGAGATTGACCCACTCATCCCACCGGTCGAAGGAGGAAGTAGAAGGCGAACTGAAATGGATTAATTTCCTGAATGGCCGCGGAATACATGTGTCACTTGTGCATGAATCCGTAAATGGTGAGCTCGTGGAAACAGTGCCTGTGAGCGGTTCCAACTTTTTTGTTTGCTTGTTTGATAAGGCACCGGGTAGTCCCGTCCAAATGAGCAGTCCGGAGTTCGGTCCAGAACTGTTTGAAAAATGGGGCGCAATAACTGCTCATATGCACTTGGCAACGGAAGAATATGATGCATCAGAATCACAGCGTCTGAGATGGGATGAAGATGATTTGATCGAGCTGGAGAAACATATTAATCCGGTTGAAGACAAAGACATTGTTGAAGGGAACCGGAAGCTTGTTGCATCCCTGCACCAGCTGCCCCAAACGAAAGAGACGTTCGGCTTGATCCATTCGGACATCCACCCGGGCAATTTCTTTTATCATGAGGGCGATATTCACGTATTTGATTTCGATGATGCGATGTATTTCTATTTTGCCAGCGACATAGCCATTCCACTGTATTATTTCATTTGGTGGAAATATCGCAAAGAAACGCTTGAAGCTCGTTCCACAGTTGGAAAAGATATATTGACGCATTTCTTGAAAGGCTATATGAGTGTCAGAGAGATTTCCCGTGAATGGGTGGAGCGCTTGCCGATGTTCCTGAAGCTGCGCGATTATACGCTGTACGGCATTTTTAATAAGAAAGTCGATCTTTCAGCAAAAGAACATGAAATTGAAAACCAACTGGTAGCAGAAATTCGTGAACGTCTGATCAAAAATGAACCGATCGTCGATTTGGATTATGGGGCAATTTGGGAACAATCATTGAGCAGGGCGCAGGAGCAGGGAATAAATTAACTTCAAATGAGAAAAGAACGTAAATTAAGTATCATGAGATCCGTCCAACTTTGTGTTTCGGACAGAGACAGGATAATGTAAAAGCACATCACTCGCGAAAGTGGATGTGCTTTTTTTGCGTTTTTCACTGAAAAAATTAATAGATTTACCTACCCACATATTCTTCAAGTCATTCAAAACATATTATTTGATATCTAAGAGTCAGATAGATAATATATAAATATTGCGAATTGCCGATATGATATTTACACCCGAATAATCTATTCACTTGATTCCAATGAAAATTCTGTTAATCGAAATAGAAAGGGGCATATTAAATTGATACAGGAATTAGATCAATTAGATGTTGAACAGGCGGTTGAAATTTTCAAGGCATTGTCGAACCAGACCAGGGTAAGCATTTTGCAAATGCTAAAAGACCCTGGTCGTAATTTTTCAACACAAGCCCATATTATTAAGGATGAGGGATTTGAGGGAGGGGTTTGTGTAAGTGATATTCAAAGCAAAACCGGAATTTCACAATCCACAACATCACAGTACTTATCTATTCTATTGCAAAGTGGGCTGGTCGAAATGAAACGAATTGGCCAATGGACGTATTATCGCCGGAATGAGAAAACGATTAAACTGTTTGAAAAATATATTGGATTGAATATATAACCCTTATGTAAGGAGGATTGCCATGAGTTTATTACATCATAATTCATTCAATAAAATGTACCAAAAGGATAAAATGACGCTTGGTTTCTCCATCCCGACAGAGAAAATGTCAAAAAACCCCATAATGGAGAATCAGTTGGAGCTTGCACTTAAAATTGAAGACTATGGTTTTGCAGCTTTATGGCTTCGTGATGTTACAATCCAAAACTTGAATATAGATGATAACGGACAAATGTACGATTTATGGATTTATTTAACATATCTTGCCGCAAAAACCAAGCATATTGCGTTGGGTACATCAAGTGTTGTCCTTCCACTTCGCCACCCTGTACGAGTTGCGAAGGAAGCAACATCGATTGACCAGTTGTTTCCTGAACGCCTGATTATGGGGGTTGCATCGGGCGACCGAGAAAAAGATTTCATCGCACTAGGGGTGTCAAAGCAAGAAGTTGGTCCGTTATTTAAAGAACGATTCTCTTTTCTCGAACGGTTGTTAAAAGAGGATCGCCCCACAATCCATAGCGATTTTGGTGTGATGGATGGCACAGACATGAGAATGATACCAAAACCAGTCTCTTCGATTCCCACGATGGTGACTGGGTTTAGCAAGCAGCCGATGGAATGGATTGCGGAGCATGGGGATGGTTGGATTCAATATCCAAGAACAATTGGTAACCAAACAAAATTAATAAATGACTACCGTACGTTGACCGAGATTCACGCCCCAGGAGTATTTAAACCATTCTCTCAAACTTTATTCATCGACTTATCGGAAAATCCCGATGCGCCTCCTGTTTCCATACCTTTAGGATATCATGTTGGTCGCAACCAATTGGTGGAATTGCTTCATCAATTTCAAGAAATTGGTGTCAATCACCTGGCCTTTGTCTTGTACTTTTCACAGCGTCCCCCTGCAGAAGTAATTCAAGAACTGGGAGAGTTTGTTTTGCCTTACTTCCCCACTCATGAACTCGCTGGCAAACAATAAAGGGAACACGAAAGGTAGATGACTTATGACAAACTTAGCAAACATACCACTTTCTGTACTTGATCCCTCACCTATTATTGAGGGAGGGTCAGCTGAACTTTCTCTCCTAAATACGCTAGATTTAGCAAAAAAAGCAGAACAGTGGGATTATAAAAGGTTTTGGCTTGCAGAACATCATAATTGGGTGGGAATGGCCAGCTCGGCTTCGCCTATAGTGATTGGAAGAGTGGCCTCTGTCACAGAAAAAATTCGTGTCGGCTCGGGAGCTTTGCTGCTTTCCCATTACTCTCCTCTTTCTGTAGCTGAGCAATTTGGGACATTGGAAACATTCTTTCCTGGCCGGATCGATCTAGGTTTAGGACGAGCTCCTGGTACAGATCAATTTACTGCGAATGTGTTGCGACAACGAGTAGCCGGAGAACCTGAATTTGCAGAACGCCTACAGGAGCTTATTGCTTATTTATATGGTTTAGGAACAACAACAAGGAATGGTGCAGTTAGTTTTCATGCAATTCCTGGTGAGAAAACAGAAGTTCCAATCTGGCTGTTAGGGTCTGGTCTTTACAGTGCAAAATTGGCTGGATTGCTTGGACTTCCCTTTTCTTTTGCAGGACATTTTGCCTCAGGTAACATGATGGAAGCAATAAATGTTTATCGCGAAAATTTCAGCCCATCCGAGTTTTTGCAAAGTCCATATGTACTTTTAGCTGTTCAAGTCGTAGCGGCTGACGATGAAAAAGAAGCACAAAGGCTGGCAACTACTATGTATCAGAAGTTCCTCTTATTATCACAAGGAAAACCAGCTCCGATTCAGCCTCCTGTTGAAAATATGGACAAGCTTTGGAATGCGAATGAACGCAAGTCTGTGGAAGAACAGCTTTTTACTTCCATCATTGGAGACCCAATCGGTGTGAAACAGCAATTACAAGAGATAATCGTGAAAACAGGTGCGAACGAAATCATGGCTCATACAGAGATTTTTGACCATCAGGCTCGTTTGCGTTCATATGAAATTTTGTCACAATCTATAAAAAAGTGATAAAAGAGCGCATCACCAGTGGTTGGAGTAAAGGATATTGTAACTCCAAGGAGTATTTTTAAACATTTTTTAGGAATATTAATACAACCTATATTCCATACAATTTTTATAGAAAGAAGATGAAAATATGTCTGAACATACAAAACAATTAACGGAAATTCCGTTTTCGGTGCTTGATCTTTCACCGATAACAGTTGGCAGTACTCCAGCTGATTCTTTACGCAATACATTAGAACTCGCACAGTTTGCTGAAAAACTGGGTTACAACCGTTATTGGCTCGCTGAACATCACAATATGCCTTTTATCGCTAGTTCGGCCACTTCTGTCGTTATTGCCCACGTCGCAGCTGGTACATCAAAAATTCGAGTAGGTTCAGGTGGAATCATGTTACCGAATCACGCACCACTCGTCATCGCTGAACAGTTTGGCACTCTTGAATCTTTATTTCCCGGCCGAATTGACCTTGGTTTAGGGCGAGCACCAGGTACTGATCAACGAACCGCTCGTGCATTGAGACGTGACATGAGAAGTACCGGAGATGACTTTCCTGAACAATTAGCTGAGCTTCGTGGTTACTTTGATCCTTCCTTGGCACAAGGAAACCCTATTAAAGCTATTCCGGGTGAAGGTTTGAATATTCCAATCTGGTTGTTGGGTTCAAGCGGCTTCAGTGCCCAGTTGGCTGGAGAACTTGGTTTGCCATTCGCATTTGCCAGCCATTTTTCACCACTAAACACGATGGGTGCTCTGCAGTTATATCGTAATGCATTTAAGCCTTCAAAGGTTCTAGATAAGCCGTATGCGATGGTGGGGTTAAATGTGATTGCAGCAGAAACAGATAAAGAAGCTCAATATCTTGCCACTACATTACAACAGCAGTTTTTGAATTTAATGCGTGGTAACGATGTACCGCTTCCACCACCTGTTGACGATATTAACGAATTGGCTAGCCCCTATGAATTAAGTGCTCTTCAGCAACAATTAGGTTCATCAATCATTGGAAGTAAACAAACGGTAAAAGAAAAGCTACAGTCATTTTTGGAGGAAAGCCAGGCTGATGAAATCATGGCAATTGCCCAAGTTTTTGACCACAAAGCTCGCCTTCGTTCTTATGAAATTCTGGCAGAGATTACACAAAGATAAGGTAATAAAGTTATTTAGCCAATTTTGATACTTATCATAATGAAAGCGGACTCGCCTATTACGGTGAGTCCTTTTTTGTCAACTAATGCTAAAGTATCCAATTAGTAGAAGGCATATTGTTCATCCTTCGTTATTCTAAATAAGAAGAGGGGGAAATCATAGTGGAACCAGTCTTACAAGGAATCATATTGGCATTTGGTTTAATCTTACCTTTAGGAGTTCAAAATGTATTTGTATTTAATCAAGGAGCGACGCATTAAAAATTCACAAATGCTTTACCTGCCGTTATCACAGCAGGAGTTTGTGATACTATATTGATTTATTTGGCTGTGGCAGGAGTATCAATTATTGTTCTTAGTTTTGAATGGTTAAGGATTTTGTTGTTTTGCATCGGTTTCTTTTTCTTAGCATATATGGGATGGATCATGTGGAAAAACTCACCTGCAGTAAGCCAGTCAAAATCAAAATCGGTTTTCTACACGTCGTCAGGTTACATTTGCTGCTTCAGTTTCATTACTCAATCCACATGCTATATTAGATACGATAGGAGTAATTGGGACAAGTTCTTTGGTTTATTCAGGATATGAAAAATGGGTTTTTACTTTAGTATGCATAGGGGTCTCTTGGATTTGGTTCTTCTCCTTAGCGATAACTGGAAGAATGATTGGTCAAATCGATAGAAATGGGTACTTCTTAAAACGAGTGAACCAAGTTTCCGCACTTATAATTTGGGGCATGGCTATTTATATAGGATATCAACTGTACATATCGTTAAATTGAAGTCTTTTAGCCTTCATGAATTGGAAAAATATAAACAAGGTGTAGAGAATAAGAAAAGTGACTTTGAAGAATTCATCAATAATAATCTTCGAAAATAAGAAAAGGGATGAGAGTCTGTTTCTCGTCTCTTTTCTGTTTTTCTCTTAACCCCAACATATCAATGGGTAGTTATATTTTTAGGAACGATCTTCTTTCTACATAACTTAAGTTATCGAATTTTATTACCTGCAATTTCAAAGGTGGTTATGAGAAAATAGAAATAGCTACTGCAAAGGAATTGAGGGAAGTGCGATGAACATAGAGTTTCGAGAAGTATATGAGGATGGAAAAAAACGTCTGCCAAGTTGTCATGTTGAAAGTAACAACAACTTACTTTTAATGGCATTGTTTTCATTTGGTCCACTAGTCATTGACCTAATCAATCAATACCCGATACTCGAAGTAGCAAAATGGTTACCAAGCGCACAGCTTATCCTTCTTTCTGAAACATTGGAACAGTCTGATTTGTGGAAGAACATAGTTACTCCCCTTGTCGTCATCAGTATTTGGGCATTTGTAGCTGTGATGGTTGCAGTGTTCTTATTTAATAAACAAAAAACAGATGACTAATCAGTATATATACAGAAAGAGACGAGAAGTCACACTCGTCTCTTTTTGTATATCAAACGTCTTTTCTCATAATAAAACTCAAATGCCGTCCACTTTTCTTGTCTAGACGATAGGAAAAACCATCAGGACTTATATAAGTACACGTCTGATCCATCGTAATCTGCTCACTTGGAATTCCGGCCAACTCACATTGCTTTTTAACAGTTTGCTGATTATCAATATGATATTTGTGGGTTTCTTCGTTGTAATACATAAAATCATGTGCATAGCCGAGAGCTTTGAATTTCAGATACACATCTTTATCAACTTCAAATTTTTCCTGGCTTAGCGCTGCACCAATTTGAACATGTACATGACGCAAATCACATTGTTCCACTTGTTTTAAATGCTCAAAAAGTTTTAAGGAGATTTCTTTGATTGTTCCTTGCCATCCGGAATGAATCACGCCAATGAGTCCAGTACCTTCATTGTAAAAAATCACAGGGACACAGTCTGCAGTAAAACTGCTTAATAACAAATTTGTCTCGTATGTGTAAAGAGCGTCTGTATCGGCAATAGCATTATCTGTTCGATTTGCACCGCGCCCTTTATCATCAAGGATTACCTTGTGAAAGTTCGCGCTATGTGTTTGATTTGCACAAACGAAGTCATCCAATCCGCACTGCAAGACCACAGCTAATTTCTCACGATTTGCTAGTACTAGATCAGAATTTTCACATGCATGAAGAGCCATATTGTTGTTTTCTGGTTCAGCATCGTCCTTCATGGTCATTCCTGCTATAAGTTTTTCGTTATTTATATAAATTTTTGTTTTCATATCATCACCTGGTTTTAATATATAGGACTGTGCAGCTGATGTATAGGGAAATGGAAAAGGGGTTTTTGATGACAAATAGGAGAAACATAACCCCAAACCGATGAGTAGTTATTGAAAAGAGCCCAATTCAAAATTCGAATTTGGACTCTAATTGTATGTTTTATTTAAATTTTGTACTACTCAAATGAACGGGTTGGAAGAAATGTCTTTCTTTATTTAAAACAATCCTGGAGAGTACTTAATGAAATAATAAATAACGTAAATCCAACTTAAACAACCATGTACGATAGCCCAACCGATGGACTGGTATGCAGTGTACGAAATAATCATGGAAAGACAAGTTCCGAAACTGATACCCTTTTTAAAAACATTAACCGCTTTTTGTTTCTCCTTAAGAGTGACTCATATCCCCTCCAAATCTTCATTAATAGTGTTGATACCACCATGTTATGACATAGTCCGCAGAATTATGCTCTGAAAAAGTTAACTAAGGTGGATAATAAAAAGTGCTTATTCTTCAAAGTTCAGCCGATATGCTCGTACGATAATCCCGTCATTTGCTGGTTCAAAATCGAACTCAGGGTATCGTTCAAATCCAAATCTTTCATATACGGCCATGGCATTTTTCATGAATTCACCAGTATGTAATCCGATTGCTTTGAATCCTTTTGCCTTTGAGCGGTTAATACATTCAGAAATCAAAGCGGATGCTACCCCTTTGCCACGAGCGTCTGTTGCTACAGCAAGCATTCGGATTTCTGGATAGTCAAGTTCCTCCACATACCCTTCATAAGCATTCGTTTTCGCTGGAAATAAAGCAACACTACCAACAATTTTCCCGTCTAACACGGCTACAACTAATTCCACGCTTAAGTGCTCATCCACTGTTGAAGAAATAGCTTTTTTTAAAGCTTCCCAATGATCTACTGGAAGAACCTTAATATACTCACTATAGGCATCAATTCTTTGTTTGCGAATAAAGGGATACATTTCTTTTTCTGCATCAAGAATCTTTATTTGTTCCATCTCGTGATCATCTCCTCGTTATGTCTTTATTAAATGGCTATGAAAAATTTTACTTTTGATATTCCGCAAAACAGCTGCGATTTCCGTGGGCGAGCTTCGAGTCTCCTCGGGCCAACAGGATGTTGGTCATGAAGGCGTTGCGCTCGCGAGGTGGCGTTCTTAGCCTTCGTTCCTTTGTTCTCATTGCGGCGTCTCGACTGTCTCGCTTTCCCACAGGAGAGAAAGGACTCAAAAGTTGTTTGAGTCTTTTCTTTGCTAGCTTCGAAACATGAAAGAACGCTGCGTGAAAGTGCGTTGTAACGAAAATCAATAGTATAGTTTTACAGAGCTTATTAAATAAGGAACTTTTCTTCATTATTATTTAAACGAACGCGATCATGTTTGGAATTCCACGCGGACAGGTCAGGTCCTTTTGGCAAAATGGTTGGTTCAGTTTTATCAGGTGAAATCGTGATGGATAGATGGTAGTGTCTTTTAATGGCATCAAAATCCGTCGTATCTCCAAATCCAGGCGTTTGATATAAATCCCGAACATAACCCCATAAGTTCTGATACTCACGAATTAAATTCCGGTTCGTATTAAAGGCTGTAAAATAAGCAGCATCAAATCGAACCAGTGTCGTATATAGCCTAACGTCTGAATCTGTAATGAAATCTCCAACTAAAAATCGTTGTTTCGAAAGGCGTTGTTCGAATTCATCCAGTCTGTTAAATAGAGTATCGTAGGCAAGTTCATATGATTCTTGTGATTGTGCGAATCCACATTTATAAACACCGTTATTCACATCAGTAAAGATGATTTCATTCAGTGCATCAATTTCTTTACGGAGGGGCTCCGGGTATAAATCTGGCGCATGTTCCTTATGAAACAGCTTCCAATCTGTTTCCAAATAGTTGGTTAGTTTAAAATAATCGTTATTTACAACCTGTTGGGACTTGATATCAACAATAGCAGGCACAGTCGGACGACCAGAATAATCAGGGTCTGATTTTTTATAAATGTCACTCATATATTGAATTCCTAAAACAGGATCTACCCCATTTGTATCTAATGAAAATTCCCAATCCACATGGGGAAGTCTTGGACGCATGGGGCTAACAGTTCCTAGACTAATAACGTTTTCTAATCCTAGGACTTTTCGAACAATGACCGAGCGATGTGCCCATGGACAAGCTGCTGACCATAGTAGACGATATCGACCCACTTCAATAGGGAGTTCATCGGGTTTATTCCCAAAGCGAGTAGTAAATCGATTCACTTGGCGTTGAAAGGATCCGTCTGTTGTAATTTCAGTTGGTTTATTTTGAGTCATATTCATACATCCCTTCTCTTTGGCATGGACATGCCACATAATTTTTTACATGGTTTATTTATTATAATGAAATATCCTAAAATTATGATATTTTTAAATAATCCTATTGTACTCTAAATTTTCGGTGAATGTTGTTTTATACTTTTCTTAATTTGCCACCTTCGTTGAAAGAGTCATAGAAATTGAATACTTCATTTCAAAAATCCTTCGGAATGAAAAATATCTTGAAGTTGAAGTATATTAGAAGAAACAGTTTTTGAAAAAATGAAAGCTTACGGGGAGGACTATTTAATGGAAATAGGAATAAGCACGTTTGTAGAAACAACACCGGATGTTAAAACCGGTGAAGTCATTAGCCACGCACAAAGATTACGTGATGTAGTAGAGGAGATTGTTCTTGCGGATCAAGTCGGATTGGATGTATTTGGTGTAGGAGAACATCATCGAGAAGATTTTGCTGCTTCTTCTCCAGCGATGGTTCTGGCTGCTGCCGCTTCGCAAACGAAGCGAATTCGGCTAACTAGTGCGGTTACAGTTCTTTCTTCTGCCGATCCAGTGCGAGTGTTCCAAGATTTTGCTACGCTTGATGGCATTTCGAATGGACGAGCAGAAATCATGGCTGGACGCGGTTCATTCATCGAATCTTTCCCTCTATTTGGCTATGATTTGCAAGACTATAATGAGCTTTTTGATGAGAAGCTGGATTTGCTAGTAACCTTACAAAAGTCCGAAAAGGTTACTTGGTCCGGCAAACATCGCCCGGCAATTAATAATCTCGGTATTTATCCGCGTCCAGTACAGGATCCATTGCCTATATGGATAGGAAGCGGGGGAAATAGTGAATCAGTCATTCGCGCTGGACTACTCGGATTGCCCCTAGTCCTTGCCATTATTGGTGGTCATCCAGCCCAGTTTGCGCCACTTGTTCAGCTCTACAAACGTGCGGCAGCTCAAGCGGGTCATGATGTATCAAAACTATCGATCGCTTCCCATTCGCATGGATTCATTGCAGAAGATACTGAAACGGCAGCCGATAAGTTTTTCCCACCAACTCAACAAGTCATGAACGTACTAGGACGTGAGCGTGGCTGGGGTCATTATGACCGAGCTGCATTTGATGCCGCACGAAGCTTTGAAGGAGCGCTTTATGTAGGGGATTCAGAAACTGTTGCTAATAAAATCATTGATCTCCGAAAAAACGTAGGCATCACACGATTTATGCTTCACGTACCAGTTGGATCTATGCCACATGCAGACGTCATGAAAGCAATAGAGTTGTTAGGAAAAGAAGTGGCACCTCGAGTTCGGGATGAGGTTTCTAAGTGGGAAGCTTCTCAGTAAACCCTTCACAGAATTAGATGATTAAGTGCCAAGCCACGCTGACAACTTTGTTAGAGAAAAGATGTAAATTGTTTAATGAATTAAGACAATCATTAACACCGTAATAAAAAGGACAGTTCTATAAGTCGATTATTTCTCGACTTATAAGACAGTCCTTTTTCATTTTAAATTCACAATTTCTAAATCTTCTTGTTTTAAATATTCGATTATCTTTGGCAATGCTTCAATAACTGGTTGAGACTCGTGCAGGAGGATAATGGAACCAGATGTTTTAGAATCTAGTACATAATCAAGAATTTCTTCAGAATTATCGCTTTTCCAATCTTCTGTATCCGCATTCCAAAGGACCATCTTGGTGTTGGTTTTATTCGTTGCTTCAATGGTTGCTTCGTTTTTAGATCCGAAAGGGGGTCTAAAGAGAATCACTTCTTCTTGAATAAGCTCTTCTATTAAATGATTTGTTTGTAAGATTTCATATTCTTTTTTCTGATTTGATAGTTTTGTGAAATTTACATGGCTCATAGAATGACTACCAATAGAGTATCCGTTTGAGTGAACATACTGAACAGCGTCTGGATATTTTTTGACATTGTTTCCAATAAAGAAGAATGTCCCGCCCACCTCGTACTTATTCAATATATCCGTAATTTCTTTTGTATATTGGGAAGGACCGTCATCGAAAGTTAGAGCTACCTTGCCCTCAGGAAGGTTATAGGTAATAGTATCCCTTATTTCTACTACAGGTATAGAATCATTAACTTCATCGGAAGGATTAAGTTTGCCATTATCACTATTTTTCACAGCAGGGACAACTTTACTAATGTTTTCTACATTTACTTTAGGATGATCAGTAGGTACTGGATTAAATATGTATGAATAGACAAACAGAACGATAAATATGATACTCAGCACAGCAGCAACTATCCAACCAAATGTAGTGGATAGTTTATAAGGATTAACTTTTTCTGTTTCTGAAGGTTCAAGTTGTTTTAAGTTAGTAGGTAAGTGAGTTAGATTCTTAATCTGTCTAATTTTTTCGTTTGATTTGATAGAATTTAAACCACTTACATAGGCTTCCGAACATAAAAAGTTAATTTTTTCGCTATGATCCCGATACGTTTTTGTTAAAAAGCTTTTGTACTGTTTTTTAATTGGGTCCCATGAACTGTGAAAAGATAATCTGTACTTGTAGGATTCATCAAGAATAGTTACTGCGTTTATATTTTCAGCTGTTTCATGGTCAATTTCCCAAAGTAGTTCAACCTCTTCTTCATCTATAAGTCTAACTTTTAAAAAAGAATCATTAGATTCTTTTACAACTGATAAAAGTTCAAGTAGTTTACTCCGATAGTCTGACATAGTTGTCCCCTTTCTCTAAAGTAAATAGAGAACCAGTTCTATTAATATTAAGAGTTATTCGCTTTCGATGAGAAAGTGAAAGACATCCGCTCTGTGAAATCATTAATTGTTTGCATTAATTCATTTTTTTCATCAAGGATTTTTGCATATTGAACCGAGTAGTTTTGATTATCAATTTCTAAATTTCTAATTTTTTCTTCAAGTTCTCTAATAGTTAACATATTTTGGTGCTGGATAGTAGTTGATTCTTCTTTAAGCTTATTATATTTATTAGTCTCTTTTTCAAGCTGATTTGAAATTTTTTCAAAATCATTGCTTGAAGTACTTTGATATTCTTTATAATCTTCAAGAA
The DNA here is from genome assembly GCA_048976825.1 of Paenisporosarcina sp. Taxonomy (GTDB): domain Bacteria; phylum Bacillota; class Bacilli; order Bacillales_A; family Planococcaceae; genus Paenisporosarcina. The sequence goes on along the minus strand of JBHGUT010000022.1, from coordinate 99,622 downwards.
GTTGATCGTAGCTCATTTGTTTGTTTGTAAGGTTACTTTCTAGCACACGAATTTCTTTATTCTTGTCCTGAACGAGTTGCTCTTTCTTAACTAAGTCATGCTTCAAACGACTAATCGTTTCATTTCCAATGTGCAACTGGTTTTCAAGACCTTCATTTTTATAGAGAATTAATTGTCTGTCATGGAGCATATTCTCTATAGAAACGATTAAATCCAATGAAATTTTGTCCTGGTTGTCCTTTGAAAATGTATCTTTTTTGCTTGAGTTCTCTAGTGTATCGGAACTGTTTGTAAGATTAAAATCATTTTCATTTTGGAGAAGCGAAACTTTGTCTTCCTCTTCGATTATTGTATGTGCATTTTCGTTCGGATTGGATAGACCTTTAAACCAACCAGATTTAGTTTTTGACTCTTTCGTCATTATTTCATCTCCTAAAATTATTTTATGTAATTAAAATTATATTAAAGAAATATACACGTAATAAAGATTACTACTATAGTAATGTCAAATAATCATATGTAACCAAAATATTTTATTATCTTATTTCTATTGTATTATTACACAGGGTAATGTCAACCTTACAAGGAAGTTAATGGGTAAGGTTCCTTTTTTATTTATCGGTATTTATTGGTTTTTTAATAGTAGATTTATAGAATAATTGAAGAAATGATAATTTTTTGATAAATGAAGTCAAAGCCCTTCACCTAAGAGTGAGGGCTTTTTCTCTGTATAAATAATGTTTTGCTGAAATTAGTTTAATAATAATAAAGGTGTCTAAATCGTTGTTAAGAATAGATTTTAACCACATTTTTTAAAAAAGGATAAACGAAAAGTGATAGCGTTTTCATTCATAATTACAAATAAAAATGCATAATATTTGTTATCAGAATTTTTTGTGAACGAATAATTTGTGATATACTTGTTCGAAATTTAAAGAGACCAATTTGAAAAAAGTGAATCTTTCAGCAGATTAATAGAGAGGGGACGTTTTTATGACCAAGAGTGGATACCCGATTCCACAAGGGTTGTATGATCCAGAGCAAGAGCATGAAGCCTGCGGAATTGGAATGATTGCCAATATAAATGGCAGGAAGACGCATGGTATAGTACAAAACGCCATAACCATCCTATGCAACATGGAACATAGGGGTGGTCAGTCTTCTGATACTAGTACGGGAGATGGAGCTGGCATCTTAACGCAGATTCCTCATCGGTTTTTCGAAAAGCAGTGTAAGAAGGAAGACATTTTTTTGCCAAGAGAAGGCGAATATGGTGTTGGAATGGTGTTTTTACCTAAAGATCACAACCTACGAAAGAAAAGCAAAGACATTTTTGAGCGAATCATAACAGAAGAAGGTCAAACGTTTCTTGGTTGGCGCCCTGTTCCGATTAATGATTCCTTTGTTGGGAAAGTAGCAGCTAAATCAAAGCCTGCGATACAGCAAGTATTTATTCAAAAAGCAAATGATATTCAAGGTAAATTGGAGTTTGAACGTAAGCTGTATATTATTCGCAAACGAATTGAGAGAGAAATGGCCAGTGTGAAAGGGTATGAAGATGTGTACATTAGTAGTTTATCTACGCGTACCATTGTCTATAAAGGAATGCTAATCCCCGAACAACTTGATTCGTTTTACATCGATTTAAATCATCCTGACTTTAAATCCGCTTTAGCACTCGTGCATTCCCGTTTTAGTACCAATACCTTCCCTAGCTGGAAGCGTGCACACCCTAATCGATATACGATTCATAATGGAGAATTTAATACATTACGAGGCAATGTTAACTGGATGCGGGCTCGCGAGCAGATGTGTGAATCGGAATTTTTTAATCGTGAAGATTTACAAAAGGTTTTACCTATTATTGATGGTGATGGTAGTGATTCTTCCATCTTTGATAACTGCTTTGAATTTTTACATCTCTCCGGTCGTTCTTTGGCTCATACTGCAATGATGATGGTTCCTGAACCATGGGCAAATGATGAAAGTATTATCGAAGAAAAACGGGACTTTTATGAATACCATAGTACATTAATGGAGCCGTGGGATGGACCGGCTGCACTGGTATTTACAGATGGAAATCAAATTGCTGCTTGTCTTGATCGAAATGGATTAAGACCTGCCCGTTATTATGTCACAAAAAACGGCATGATTGTCCTTGGTTCAGAAGTTGGTGCATTGGATATATTCGCAGATGATATTGAATATAAGGAAAGACTAGCTCCTGGTAAGATTCTACTTATTGATTTGGATAAAGGAACGATTATTCCAGATGAAGAAGTTAAGCTGCAAATTGCCTCGGAACAGCCGTATAAAAAATGGCTTTCAAATATGATGAATTTAGATGATATTCCTAATACATCTGAACATCCTCCCATACTTACAGAAAAAGATCTGCTACAACAACAACTTGCATTCGGCTATACGAGGGAAGAACTAAATAAAATCGTGAAACCTCTCGTCGTGGAGAGGAAAGAACCAGTTGGCTCAATGGGATATGATTCACCACTTGCTGTGTTATCCAAAAAGCCTCAAATGCTTTACAACTACTTTAAACAATTGTTCGCACAAGTAACGAATCCCCCAATTGATGCTATTCGCGAGAAAATTATTACGATGACTGATACAACTATAGGTGCTGAAGGAAACCTAGTAAGCCCCAATTCGGACAGTTGTAAGCATATTCGTTTGAAAACACCCGTACTGACAAATCAACAATTAGATAAATTACGCCACCAAAGGATTGCAGGATTCAAAACTAGGACATTCTCAACTCTCTTTGAATCAAAAGAAGGCAAAGGTAATCTGGAAAAAGCACTCGATGTCCTTTTTGAACAAGTAGATCGAGCAGTTGAAGAAGGTATTACATTGCTAATTTTATCTGATCGAGGTGTATCTGAAGGTCAAGCTGCGATTCCTGCACTTCTAGCAGTTTCTGGTCTCCATCATCACTTAATACGTAAAGGAACACGAACCAAAGTCAGTATATTAATAGAGTCGGGTGAACCGAGAGAAGTGCATCATTTTGCAACTCTTATTGGTTATGGTGCTGAATGCATAAATCCATATTTAGTATTCGATTCAATTCGGGATTTGATAAATAAGGGTGAGCTCATTATGGATTCACTCGATCAAGCGGTAAGTAATTATATTTACTCCGTAACAGACGGGATTATTAAAATTCTCTCTAAAATGGGTATTTCAACCATTCAAAGTTATCGCGGAGCTCAAATTTTTGAAGCGGTCGGCATTCACATGGACGTCATAAACAAATACTTCACCCGAACCTCTTCACGTTTAGGTGGTATTGGCATTGATATGATCGAAAAAGAAACGCTCATGCGTCATAAAGATGCATTCGGTGAAAATCGTGGTGACCATAAAACGTTAGAAGCAGGAGATGAATTCCAATACCGAGCAAATGGAGAAGATCATCAATATAACCCTAGTACAATCCATACACTCCAACATGCTTGTCGAACTAATAACTATACGGTATTTAAGAAATACACAAAAATGTTGACTGACGAAACGATTAACTTACAATCACTGAGGGGACTTATGAAATTTAAAGATAGACCCTCTGTCCCGATTGATGAAGTGGAGTCAATTGAAGAAATTTGCAGTCGTTTTAAAACAGGTGCGATGTCTTATGGATCCATATCAAAAGAAGCACATGAAGCGTTAGCCATTGCAATGAACCGAGTTGGTGGTAGAAGCAACACGGGTGAAGGGGGAGAGGATATCGATCGTTTTACACCTGATCCCAATGGTGATTCAAGAAGAAGTTCAATTAAACAAGTGGCATCGGGTCGTTTTGGTGTAACGAGTCATTACCTGGTTAATGCAGACGAGATACAAATCAAAGTAGCTCAAGGTGCAAAACCTGGTGAAGGGGGACACCTTCCTGGGAAAAAGGTCTATCCTTGGATTGCGGAAGTTCGTGGATCTACGCCGGGTGTGGAACTAATATCTCCTCCACCTCATCATGACATATACTCGATTGAAGATCTTGCGGAGCTAATTTATAACTTGAAAAACGCCAATCCAAAAGCACGTATTAGTGTGAAGTTAGTATCGGCTGTAGGTGTAGGAACTATCGCGGCGGGTGTCGCGAAAGGAAGAGCCGACCTTGTATTAATTAGTGGCTACGATGGAGGAACAGGTGCTGCTCCAAGAACAAGCTTAAAACATACAGGATTACCATGGGAAATTGGTTTGGCAGAGACGCATCAAACACTTTTGTTAAATGGACTACGTGATCGCATTGTCATTGAAACAGATGGCAAAATGATGACCGGAAGAGACGTCGTAATAGCCACAATACTTGGTGCTGAAGAATATGGATTTTCAACTGCTCCTCTTGTAGTACTTGGATGCGTCATGATGCGTGTGTGCCATATGGATACATGTCCGGTCGGGGTGGCGACGCAAAACCCTGAATTGCGTAAAAAATTTACTGGGGATCCAGAACATGTGGCTAATTTCATGCGATTTATTGCCATGGAAACAAGAGAAATCATGGCTGAGCTTGGATTTAGAACCATTAACGAAATGGTGGGACGCACAGATGCACTTGAAGTAAACGAAGCCATTGATCATTGGAAAGTAAAAGACATTGATCTTTCTGCTTTGCTGTATTCACCTAATCTACCTGCAAAAGTAGGGCGCTACCAGACAGTTGATCAAGATCATGAATTAGAAAAAACCCTTGATTATCAAGAGTTAATCCCAATTTGCAGAAATGCGATTGAAAAACAAGAACCGGTGAAATTCACCACGGCCATTCGTAATATTAACCGTGTAACTGGAACAATGCTGGGTAGTGAGATAACAAGACGTTATGGTGAAAAGGGATTACCCGAGGATACAATTCAATTAACGCTAAAAGGTTCAGCCGGTCAAAGTTTTGGCGCATTTATTCCTCGGGGAATGACGCTTAGATTAGTCGGAGATTCCAATGACTTTGTTGGAAAAGGGCTTTCTGGCGGGAAAATCATTGTACATCCAGATCCAGTCGTTACTTTCGTGCCAGAAAAAAGTATCATTATCGGAAACGTAGCTTTTTACGGTGCTTCAGCCGGTGAAGCGTATATCCAGGGAATTGCAGGAGAACGTTTCTGCGTACGAAATAGTGGCGCAAATGTTGTGGTAGAAGGATTGGGAGACCATGGCTGCGAATACATGACTGGAGGCAAAGTTGTGGTCTTGGGTTCAACGGGAAGAAACTTTGCAGCGGGAATGTCTGGTGGTATCGCGTATGTGTTTGATGAAGACGGGTCATTCCATTCTAAATGTAATCCGGAGCTTGTGCATATTCAACCTATAGAAAATAAAGAAGATTTAAACGATGTATACAAAATGATTAAAAAACATGTTGAATACACCAATAGTGGGCATGGGAAGCGGATTTTAACCTACTGGGAGAAATATGCACCGCAATTTGTAAAAGTAATTCCAAAAGCTTATTTGAAAATTAATACACGCATTAAAGTTCTGCAAGAAGAAGGATTCAACTTGTTCGATGCACAAATGACCGCATTTAATGAAAGCAATAAGGAGCAGAAGGCGTAAAGTAGTTTAACGGAAAGGAGGAGTAATATGGGGAATCCTACAGGATTTATGGAGTATGCACGACAAACACTACCGGAACGAGCACTTCTTGAACGAACGAAAGATTGGCGCGATTACACATTGCCAATGTCTGATCAAGAAGTCCAAAAACAAGGTGCGCGCTGTATGGATTGTGGAGTACCCACATGCCATTCTGGAATGGAAATAAACCGAGTTACTACAGGTTGTCCTGTTAATCATTTAATCCCTGAATGGAATGATCTTGTGTATCTAGGTCAATGGAAGGAAGCATTAAAGCGCGAACATGAAAAGAATAACTTTCCGGAATTCACGGGAGCCGCTTGTCCTGCACCATGTGAAGGGGCTTGTGTTTTAGGAATAAACGAACCACCTGTTGCCATTCGAACAGTGGAACGCGCCATTATTGAAAAAGGCTTTAAAGAAGGTTGGGTCATTCCAGAGCCTCCTGAAAAGCGAACGGGTAAAAAGGTTGCCGTCATCGGTTCAGGTCCTGCGGGTTTAGCTGCAGCTGCTCAATTGAACAAAGCAGGTCATTGGGTCACAGTATTTGAACGCAATGATCGTGTAGGTGGACTCCTTACTTATGGGATCCCTGAAATGAAGCTTCCATATGAAATGGTTCAACGTCGCGTGAATCTACTTGAGCTTGAAGGGATTAAGTTCATTACCAACACTGAGGTTGGGAAAGACTATTCGGTTGAGCAATTGTATAAAAATTTCGAAGCCACGATTTTATGCGGAGGGGCCACTGTTCCTAGAGATGTTCAAGTAGAAGGTCGCGAATTGAAAGGCGTTCATTATGCAATGGACTTCCTTCATGCAAATACAAAAAGCTATCTGGATTCCAATCATCAAGATGGCCAGTTTCTTTCAGCTGAAGGAAAAAATGTCATCGTGATTGGTGGCGGTGACACGGGAACTGACTGTCTGGCTACCGCCGTTCGTCACAATTGTAAGAGCCTCACTCAATTTGATATTTACGACCAAAAGGGGTCCATACGTGATGATATGGGCAACCCTTGGCCGCAATATCCAGTCATTCACCGAATCGAATATGGTCAAAAGGAAGCTGCGAGCAAATTCGGAGAAGACCCGCGAGAGTATGCTGTTCAAACCACACGCTTTGTTGGAGACGAGCGTGGTCATGTCAAAGAAGTCCATACTGTTAACGTCAAACTGCGAATTGACGAAGAAGGAAATCGAGTTCGTGATGAAATTCCAAACACCGAAAAAGTATGGTTAGCAGAATTAGTGTTGCTCGCCATAGGATTTAGTGGACCTGAGCAAGGACTTCTTCAGCAATTGAACATAGAAACGAATTCAAATTCTACTGTGAAAGCAGAGTATGGCAAGTATGTAACAAACGTTGAAGGTGTTTTTTCTGCTGGAGACATGCGTCGTGGTCAAAGTTTGATTGTATGGGCCATCAATGAAGGACGTGAAGTCGCGAGAGAATGCGATCGCTACTTGATGGGTACGACTGTTTTGCCTTAATAGAAGCTTTGAAGATTTAGAAGACTAAAGAAGGATCACTAAAACAGATTTTGAATCAGTTAACTGGATTAAATGAACACAAGAGTATTGCCCTATTTGTTTGCGATTATTAATCGGCGATAACTATTTCAGAAGCAACCTAATAGAAAACACCTTCGAGTCAGTTACTTATAAAAGTACTGATTTCAAAGGTGTTTTCTATTAAACTAGTTGTAACTAGTAATACAATGATGAACATATTCAATGATTATTACCATCAAAAAAATCGTAATTCGTTTTTACCTTGTGTTGAGTTACAACATACAGAAGTGCTTAGATCTAGAGCTATGAATCTATTCATATTTAATATGTCTCGTTCATATATTACATTGTGCAAACAGCAATTAAATAATACTAATGAAATATTTTGAAATATTCAAATTAACAAAAAATAATATAGACTTACTAGTTAGATTGTTTTACAATACAAAGGATTACCAATAAAAAAAGATAGTATCCGACTACTAGACTAATACCTACATTTGCGGCATGAGTTTTCGGAATTATCAAAAAGGGGATTGTTTATGAAAAAGAGAAAGTTTACTCAACTAGCTGTAGTTTCTACATTACTAGCCAGTATATTAACTGGTTGTGCAGAAGGAAGTGGAGATTCAGGTTCAGGTTCAGCTGACGGTGACACCATTAAAATTGGTGCGAACTTAGAGCTATCTGGTGGTGTTGCTTCTTTTGGATCTTCAATATTAAAAGGAATCGATCTTGCTGTTGAAGAAATTAACAAAGCCGGTGGTGTCGACGGTAAAGAAATTAAAATTATTAAAGTGGATAATAAATCCGAAGGTCCTGAAGCAACAAATGCGGCCATTAAATTAACAAGCAAAGACAAAGTTACAGCAATTATTGGTGCAGCTACAAGTGGTAATACAGTCGCACAAGTACAAATTGCGAACAATACAAAAACTGTTCTACTTTCACCTTCTGGAACAAGTCCTAACGTAACTGTTAATGAAGATGGTAGTGTTAACGAGTTTGCGTTCCGAACTTCGTTCATCGACCCATTCCAAGGAACAGTAGCAGCTAACTTTGCAGCAAATGAATTGAATATTAAAAACGTAGCCATCTTCGCTGATAGTTCAAGTGACTATGCAAAAGGTCTTGCAAAATCTTTCAAGGAAACGTTTGAAGAAGCTGGTGGAAAAATTGTAGCTGAAGAAGCGTACGTTGCGAAAGATACAGATTTCCGCTCGACATTAACTCGTCTTAAATCAGCAAAACCAGACTTCATTTTCATTCCTGGTTATTATGAAGAAGTTGGTTTGATTGTAAAACAAGCTCGAGAAATGGGCATTGATGTTCCATTAATGGGTGCTGATGGTTGGGATTCTCCGAAGTTAGTTGAATTAGCAGGTCCAGAAGCACTGAATAATACATTTATTACAAATCACTATTCTTCTGAAGATCCAGATGAGAAAATTCAAAAATTTGTTAAGAGCTTCTCGGATAAATATGATGGCGCATCACCGGACGCATTTTCCGCCCTTGGTTATGATTCTGTCTATTTGTTAGCAGACGCAATTGAACGTGCAGGTGATGTAGATGGAACGAAGATTAAAGATGCACTCGCAGAAACAAAAGATTTAGCTTTAGTCTCTGGAAATGTAACAGTTGATGAGCAACACAATCCAATCAAGTCTGCAACAATTCTGGAATACAAAGATGGCAAACAAGTCTTTAATACAAAAGTAAATCCTTAATGATTGAACGGTGAGATGGGAGGATGGAACAACCATCCTCCCATCTTGTTTTTATTAGGATGTTGAGATTTTATAAGGGAGTGAGAATACATGGAATGGATTCAACAGATTATCAACGGAATATCACTCGGCAGCATCTATGCGTTAATCGCACTTGGCTACACGATGGTTTATGGGATTATTAAGTTAATCAACTTCGCCCATGGGGATGTATTCATGGTAGGGTCGTTTATTGGGTTTTATTCAATAACCTGGTGGGGACTAGGATTTTTCCCAGCGTTATTATTGTCAATGGTTGCATGTGCAGCATTTGGTGTCCTCATAGAAAGAATTGCCTACAAACGTCTTCGTAATGCTACTCGAATAGCTGCCTTAATTACTGCAATTGGGGTTTCACTTCTTATTGAATATGGTGTCATCTATGTTAGAGGGGCTCAACCAGAAGCATACCCAGATGTAGTGCCTAATATTTCTTTTGAGTTATTCGGTGCCCAAATTAGCAGTCAATCTATTTTAATCCTTTCTGTATCAGTCATACTTATGATTATTTTGCAATTAATCGTACATAAAACAAAAATTGGTAAAGCAATGCGCGCCGTTTCACATGATGTAGACGCAGCGAAATTGATGGGTATCAATGTAGATAATACGATTTCAGCTACGTTTGCAATTGGTTCAGCTTTAGCTGGAGCAGCTGGTGTTATTTTTGGTGTGTATTATACAAAAATCGAACCATTAATGGGAGTTATTCCTGGTTTGAAGGCTTTCGTTGCTGCTGTTCTCGGTGGTATTGGTATTATTCCAGGAGCAATGGTCGGAGGTCTTGTCCTTGGAGTTGTAGAAACGGTGGTAAGTGGCTTAGGGTTCTCATTATGGAGAGATGCTGCAGCTTTCATCATTCTGATCTTAATTCTAATTTTTAGACCATCAGGCATCTTTGGGAAAAATACCCGAGAGAAAGTGTAGGTGAAGGGACATATGAAAAAGATAAACAGGTTCTGGTTATTTATCATTGTATCAGCAGCGATTTATGGAGTAATCCAGTATCTTATCACTGGTGGAATTTTGAATCAGTATTATTCAAATACACTCATCTTTATAAGCATAAACATAATATTAGCCGTAAGTTTACATTTAGTAATTGGAATTACGGGGCAATTTTCTATCGGCCATGCTGGATTTTTAGCTATAGGAGCATACATATCAGCTATCGTAACAATGAAACTTCATCTACCTTTTTCTCTAGCAATCGTTATGGGTGGTTTGATTGCAGCGTTAGCCGGTATGGTCGTTGGGATTCCTTCCCTACGATTAAAAGGTGATTATTTGGCAATCGCAACCTTGGGATTTGGAGAAATTATTCGAATTGTCTTCCTTAACATTGACTATGTTGGTGGGGCAGCAGGTATGCAAGTTTCTCAATTAAGTACATGGACTAGTTCATTCGTTTGTTTAGTAATTACGATTATTGTGATTGTGAACTTTACGAATTCCAGACATGGACGCGCATGTATCTCTATACGAGAAAACGAAATTGCAGCAGATGCTATGGGAATAAATACCACTTATTACAAAGTAACAGCCTTTGTTATAGGGGCGTTTTTTGCAGGGGTTGCAGGTGCTTTATATGCACATAATTTTTATATTATTCAACCTACAAACTTCTCGTTTTTAAAATCATTTGATATTTTAATATACGTTGTATTAGGTGGATTAGGAAGTTTATCTGGAGCAGTTATTGCAGCAGTGCTGTTAACGATTGTGTCGACTTTTCTTCAAAGCTATCCCGAAACACGTATGATTATATATAGTCTTATATTAATCATTGTCATGTTATACCGACCTAAAGGATTAATGGGAACACGCGAAATCACCGATTATTTTAAATCATGGAAAGGTTCGAAAGGAGGCAACCAATATGGTAAGTAAACCTTTACTTCAAGTGCAAAATGTGGGCATTCGTTTTGGTGGACTTAAGGCTGTCTCTGATTTTAATTTAGAAATCCATCAGGGAGAGTTAATTGGTCTTATTGGACCTAATGGAGCTGGAAAGACAACTAGTTTTAACTTATTGACTGGGGTGTATGTACCAACCGAAGGTGAGATTTTATTCAATGGAAAACGCTTGAATGGATTGGCACCATACCAAGTAACCCGTGGGGGAATTAGTCGTACATTTCAAAATATCCGACTTTTTAATGAATTATCTGTTTTAGATAATGTGAAAGTTGCTTATCATTCATTGGCGAAGCATTCGATGTTCAGCTCGATTTTGCGTTTGCCATCTCACTTTTCTGGTGAAAAAGAGATGGAAGAGAAATCTTTAGAGTTTCTCAAGCTTTTCGAATTGGATCAATACAAAGATGAGATTGCCAAAAATCTCCCTTATGGAAAGCAAAGAAGATTAGAAATAGCGCGTGCTTTAGCGGCTGGACCACAATTATTATTATTAGATGAACCTGCTGCGGGGATGAACCATAAAGAAACACACGACTTAATGTCATTAATCGCGTTTGTTCGAGAAAAGTTCAATTTAACTATTTTATTAATTGAGCATGATATGAACTTGGTAATGGGAATCTGTGAAAGAATTTATGTGTTAGACCACGGTGTTTTGATTGCAGATGGGACACCTGAACACATCCGTAACCATCCTAAAGTAATCGAGGCCTATTTAGGCGAGGAGGTTCAGAAAGAACATGCTTAAAGTAGAACAATTAGATGTTTACTACGGAAATATTCAAGCATTAAAAGGCATATCGCTAGAAGTCAATGAAGGCGAGATTGTTACGTTAATTGGTGCAAATGGAGCTGGGAAAAGTACATTATTAAAAACGTTATCAGGTTTAATTAAGCCGAAAGCAGGGCTCATCAACTACATGAATACTTCCATAGCAGGGAAGCCAGCTCAAAGTATTGTGAAAGCTGGAATTTCGCATGTGCCAGAAGGAAGAAGAGTCTTTTCAAATATGACGGTAGTGGAAAATCTGGAACTGGGTGCATATTTACGAAAAGATTCAAAAGAAATAAAGAAAGATTTTGACAAAGTATACGAACTTTTCCCTCGCTTATATGAGCGTCGGAAGCAGTTGTCCGGAACACTTTCAGGTGGGGAGCAACAAATGCTTGCGATGGGAAGAGCCATCATGGCAAAACCTAAACTTCTGTTACTTGATGAACCTTCTATGGGTTTAGCACCGTTGATGGTAAAAACAATTTTTCAAATTATAGAAGAAATCAATCGTGAAGGCACGACAATTTTATTGGTTGAGCAAAATGCTAACGTAGCTCTTTCCATTGCAGATCGAGGCTATGTGGTTGAAACTGGGCGGGTTGTAGTTTCAGGACCTGCAGCAGAGTTACAAGCAAGTGAGCAAATTAAATTGGCGTATCTAGGTGGTATTTAATAGAATTCTTTAGGGAGTAGTTAACACTACTTCCTTTTTTCTTTTTCTAGCAATGGCATCGATTATATGTACTCCCATTCATTCCAAAGTGTGTTTAAATTTATGGAGTTTAGCAAAAACTCGTGAAGAACTTTTAACCTAAGGAAAAAATAGGGAAAGAAAATATTGTTTGAAATCGGATTAAGAAAGTCTAAGTGGGGTATAAAGATGAAAGATCAATATTAATTGTTAATTGACTAGAATTTATTATTTTAATATTTCTTATACTTCAATCTTATGAGACAATTACATGGGTTTATGAAACACTATCACATAATAGAATATAACAAGTTTTTTTGTAAGTCATCAGAGTGTTGGCCTGAAAAGGAACGTCTAACACCGGAACTTCATAAGGAGGATTTATTATGACGCAATCTGTTGAACGCGCTAGTACGCGTCGCATCACAGGTAACATCTTTAAAGGTTCGGTTGGAAATTTAATAGAATGGTACGACTGGTACGTGTATTCTGCTTTCGCAGTGTATTTCTCTTCAGCATTCTTTCCTGAAGGAGACTCGACAAGCCAACTGCTCAATACGGCCGCTATCTTTGCCGTAGGTTTTCTAATGCGTCCATTAGGTAGTCTTTTAATGGGCCGTTATGCAGATCGTTATGGTCGCCGTGCCGCACTGACTCTTTCCATAACCGTCATGGCGGGTGGTTCTCTGATTATTGCTCTTACCCCAAGTTATAGCAGTATTGGTATTCTTGCTCCAATTATTCTGGTTCTCGCACGCCTACTTCAGGGGTTGTCGTTAGGTGGAGAGTATGGAACTTCGGCTACTTATCTGTCCGAAATGGCCAGTAGCGGACGTCGCGGCTTCTACTCAAGCTTCCAATATGTAACGCTTGTTGCTGGACAGATGGTGGCACTAGGTGTCCAAATCATCCTTCAGCAAGTACTCAGCGAAGCTGATATGTACTCATGGGGCTGGCGTATTCCTTTCGTCATCGGAGCATTTGGTGCAGTGGCCGTCATGTGGTTACGCCGCACGATGGACGAATCGGAACAATTCACTAAAATGGATTCTAAAAGCAAAGAGAGCGCAGGGACAATTCGTGCTCTTATGAAACACCCAAAAGCAGTCCTTACAGTTGTGGGGTTAACACTCGGAGGAACAGTTGCTTTTTATACCTACACAACATATTTACAGAAATTCATGGTGAATACTGTAGGACTGGAAAAAGAAATTGTCAGCTGGATTAACTTTATTGCCCTGTTAGTATTCGTGGTGCTTCAGCCTCTAGCAGGTGCGTTGTCGGATAAAATTGGACGACGCCCGTTATTGATGACTTTCGGTATTCTCGGAACGTTGTTGACGGTGCCAATCTTCTTAATTATGGAACAAACAACAAGTCCTGTCGTAGCATTCTTGCTCATGATGGTGGGTCTCATCATTGTTACAGGTTACACGTCCATTAACGCAATCGTAAAAGCTGAACTTTTTCCAACTGAAATCCGAGCACTCGGTGTAGGATTACCCTATGCATTCACCGTAGCCATCTTCGGTGGGACCGCGGAATTCATTGCCTTATGGTTAAAGAACATTGGGCATGAATCGCTGTTTTACTACTATGTAGCCGGTTGTATATTTGTAAGTTTTATCGTCTACTGGCGTATGGCGGAATCTTCAAAAGTCTCTAAAATCGAAGCAGAACTGGATGCTGAAAAACGCTAAGGTTCACCATTTGACATATACATTTGTTTGTTTATGTAATTACTTTGATTATTATTATAGGAAGAAAAATATCTTTTTAAAGATACCTACCCATTCATATGCGAAAACCTTCGAAAAAGGTACTTGTAAAAGTGTACCTTTTTTGAAGGTTTATTATTTGTACTGATGTTTTATTTATTCTTACCCATTACGGTAGAATGAATTTACTATAACAACTTTTATTATCTATTTCTATGAGATGTATTAGTATTTAACTGGTTTTATTAAGAGATAGAATATATGAGAACTGAGGTTATTGAATGGATGAATTTGAGTACGATCAACAACTTCGAATTAGAACAATTGGGATATTAGAAGTAAGAAATCAGATCGTTCATTATAATCGATACGAAGCTACTCCCTATATTGCATTAGATGCGCTTTTTGAAGAGTATGAATTAAAGAAGACAGATGAGGTTGTGGATTTCGGATGTGGAAAAGGAAGACTTCCATTTTATGTTCATCATAAATTTAAGGTGAGTGTGACTGGAGTCGAGATGAGTGGACAGCTCTACTTGGATGCACTTGAAAATCAGTCGAGTTATATGGAAAAACATAAGAACATGCGAGGGTTTATTCGATTTGAAAAAGGCTTAGCTGAAGACTATTCAATAGAAGTAACCGATAATCGATTTTACTTCTTTAATCCCTTTTCCGTGCAGATTTTTATGAAAGTAATCGATCGAATTCTACAATCGATTGTGCAAAAAAATCGTCAAGTTGATGTGATTCTCTATTATCCTACGACCGACTATATCCAATATCTCGAAAACACTACGATGTTTGAACTATTGAAAGAAGTTCAAATTCCTGGTCTCTATGAGCACAATGAAAATGAGCGATTTGTTATTTATCGATTAGAACAGTAACTTTTGCAGTGGGGATTTGATTAGTTGGAAACACAACCCAGGAGAAAGAACAACTCAGCAGATGAACAATCATACCCTCCATTTGAAAACACTAAAACAGCCATCCACAAAAGGGATGGCTGTTTACTTATAAGCAGTGCATCATGGATTCTGCTTCGTCCCATGGGACTGGATACCCTTTCCCTTTGGCGCAAAAAATGGACGTTGAGCTGTATTCGGGGTCAGCATTTTTATTGTAGCCAAATTTCTCAATGACTTCTTCTGGGTTGTGACATCGGTCATATCCGCTGAAAAGCATATGCAGGGTACCTTTTCCATGAGTAAAGGAAGCGAATTCGATGCTGTAGTTCATAAATGTAGCAACGGGTACTCTGCCTTTTACGACGGTTTGATTGCCGATGGTTTCCGGTGGGTCAAAGGTGCCTTTCGCCTGCTGGATATCGGAAAAGACTTTTCCGATATGCTCTAGCTCTACTTTGATTGTAAAATCGTAATAGGGTTCGAGCAGTAGATTTTGTGCTTTTTCAAGACCCTGTCTCAGTGCTCGATAAGAAGCTTCTCGAAAGTCACCACCAGAAGTATGTTCGTTATGACCTCTCCCTGTGAGCAACGTAATCTTTACGTCCGTAAGGGTCGATCCGGTTAATAATCCATGATGATTTCGCTCAGATAAATGGTGCAGAACTAAATTTTGATGGCCAATTGAAAGGTCATTGGCATGGCATACGTTTTCAAAAGTGAGGCCACTATTCCGCTCAGCTGGCTCGATTTGAAGATGGACTTCTGCGTAATGTTTCAATGGTTCAAAATGTCCATATCCATTAACAGGTGCTTCAATTGTTTCTTTATACAAAATCTGAGGATCTCCAAATGAAATCTTATAATGAAAACGATCTTTTATCATCTGCTCGAGCACTTCTAATTGAATCACACCCATTACATGAACATGAATTTCTTTTGATTGCTCATTCCAAATCACGCGCAGCGAAGGATCTTCAGCATCTAGTTGGTGAAAGCATCGTAACATGTCTTTGACATGAACCGACGCATCGAATATCACCTTTGATGTTAAAGTAGGGACCATTTCGTAATGAGATTTTTCTTTGTTTTCCCCAATCCCGTCACCAACAGAAGGCTGCGTTAGGCCAGTAATCGCGAATAGTTCACCGGCAGAAACTTGTTGCACCGATTCAAATGTCTGTCCATTGACCTTGCGGATTTGTGTCACTTTTTCAATAATCCGATTATCATCCGGACCATAACTCACTTCGTCGCGTACACGCAAAGTGCCACTCAAGCATTTTAAGAAAGTCAGTCTCGTTTCACTTTCATCATAGCGGATTTTATAGACTTGAGCTGCAAATGGCCACTCGCTCACATAACGAGTGTCAGTAAGTAAATCCACAAGTTCCATGCACTCAATAACGCCAACATCCTTTAATGCGGAGCCCGTTGCGCAAGGGAAGAAGCTGTTTTGTTGCACCATGTTCTTCATTGTTTGCAGCCATAAGTCTTTGTCATAACCTGATTCCATGAAAGCTTCAAACAACGCGTCATCTTGTTCAGCCAAAAATTCGATTAATGGTTCGGTCATGGTATCTTTTGTTAGCGATGAAGTACAATCAAAGACGCTTTTCGTTAATGAAGTTCGTATGTTTTCTAATACCCTCTCAACATCCGCACCTTCTTGATCGGTTTTATTCAAAAAGAAAAAAGTTGGTACTTGGTGTTTTCGGAGTAACTGCCAAATGGTTTCCGTATGGCCTTGGACTCCATCTACTGCACTTATGATTAAGATAGCGACATCCATTACTTGAATGGCGCGTTCCATTTCAGGAGAAAAATCGACGTGTCCTGGGGTATCAATTAAATAGAAGGTCGATTCGTTAAACTGAAAAACAGCTTGATCAGCGAAAACGGTAATTCCGCGGTTTTTTTCGATTTCATGACTATCAAGAAAAGCGTCCTTGTGGTCAACGCGTCCTCTTTGCTTAATGCTTTTTGTATGATAAAGTAGTTGCTCAGAAAAAGTAGTTTTTCCTGCATCTACATGTGCGAGTATTCCGATTGTCTTGTACATGGATTTCACCTCTGTTCCATCGAGCTAATTGCATTAGTAAATCATGGGGCTTTTCAAACAACCCCTACCTAGTGTTCATGTTACATTAGAAAGAGAGAATTATAAAAAGTGGGGTAATAGAGTTATGAAATTAGTTTCGTGGAATGTAAATGGATTAAGAGCATGTGTAGGAAAAGGGTTTTTAAATTACTTCAAGGACGTCGACGCAGACATCTTTTGCATACAAGAGGCAAAGCTACAATTAGGACAAATAGATTTACCGTTAGAAGGATACCAACAATATTGGAATTACGCGGTGAAGAAAGGTTACTCTGGGACAGCTGTATTTACAAAGGAAAAACCACTATCCGTATCTTATGGAGTTGGGGATTTGGATGAAGAGTTCGAAGGAAGAATACTTACTCTAGAGTATGATCAGTTTTATTTGGTTAACATTTATACACCAAACTCTAAAAGAGATTTAACGCGACTATCCTATCGTCTGGAATGGGAAGATGAGATTAGGGTTTATTTAACAAAATTAGACCAACTAAAGCCCGTTGTCCTATGTGGAGATTTAAATGTTGCCCATGAAGAAATTGACCTAAAAAATCCAAAGTCCAATAGAGGGAACTCAGGATTTACAACGGAGGAGCGGGGAAAGATGACCGCCTTGTTAACAGAAGGGTTCATTGATACATACCGATATTTTTATCCAAATCAAGAAGGAGCTTATACTTGGTGGTCTTACATGAGTAAGGTGAGAGAACGGAACGTTGGATGGAGAATCGATTATTTCATCGCTTCGAAGCAGCTTGAACCCAAATTGAAAGATGCGGCCATTCACCCCCATATACTGGGAAGTGATCATTGCCCGATTGTTTTGGAGATTGATTTTAGTAACTGATATGCTTCTATGATGAAGTCTTTTTGTAATTCCTTAGTTAAAGAGCGTCCAAGTTCCATTTTATTAATTTCCCAACTCGATTAATCCCCCTTGTTTATCGATGTGCATATGATAATACAAGGTTGAAGATAGGGGGCTAAATAACAATGGGATTATTTATTAACAATGATAAGCACCCAGATGTTTACAAGAACAATGACCACATTTTTGAAAAAAACCAAGTGCTTTATAAAAGGGATCATGTATCTGAACTGATAGAGGAACAGCAGAAAGCAAATGAAACATTACAACAGTCATTCGATGAAATGAAAAATTTATTTGCCAAACAAGCACAGAAACAAGCATATCATGGGAGATATTTTGGAAATCGATTGCATGCGTTGGAAAAATTGACTTTGAAGCGAGAGAAAGCGGAAGGCCATGTAATGGATAGGTTAAAAAAACTAGATGAACAAAATACCAAACTACAACTTACTTTTGAAAAAGACCAATTTGTTAAAGAAGAATTTGTGAGCTCCATTGAAAAATTGAATCATTCGAGTCAAGAAGTTGTGAAACGATTAGATCATTTAGGAATGGAAAACGAGCAAATAAGTCTAAAGGTGAATGAACAACTGGATCTGCAAAAACAAATGTCCCAGCAAATCTTCACTCAAGAGGAAAAACAAAATGGAGTATTAGAGCGACTGGACAATCAAGAAGCATTGACGGAAAAAATCTTAAGACAAATCGATCATTTTCGAGCTGTGCTTTTCGAACGAACGAACTTTTTAGCAGAAAAATTAGATACGAGTTATAACTATACAGCTACTTATTTTACTAAATTAATGAATGGGAACGAATTAAAAACACATTTTATCAATCAAAAGCAAAAAGAGAATCAGAAAAATAGTGAGTAAATATATTCTTGAAAACACTGCTTTTTGGCAGTGTTTTTGAATGGGGTAAATTTTATGGCCACAGTAGAATTTACTCGGCATTATCGGAAATACTAGTATAATAGGTATACATATATTTTATTTATAGGAATGGTGCCCAAATGACAAAAAAGATGGTTGTAGTTGTGAAAGGTGTAATTTTAAAAGACGGCAAGATCTTAATTGTTCAGCGAGCAAATGATGATGAAACGGGTGGGGAAACTTGGGAATGTGTTGGGGGTAAAGTCGATTTTGGGGAAGACTTAGAAAAAGCGCTCATACGTGAAATTAAAGAGGAAGTTGGGTTAATCGTTACGGTAGAGAGAATTTTATATGCTACTACTTTCAAAACAGACCCAAGCAGACAAGTCGTTCTTCTTGCATACTTATGTAGAAGTGATAGCAAAACAGTAGTTTTGTCAAATGAACACATCGATTACAGTTGGTCTTCCAATGAACAGTTGAGATCAAGACTGACTAAAGAAATAGTGAGTGATTTTGAGCGGAATCATGTGTTTAGATTGGATGAATTGATTTGAGTGATATCTAAAAAATAATAAATGAGACCTTCCATACAAAGGTCTCATTTATTATTAGTCTTTTTCTAAATAATCATTTCGTACGGCTTCAATGGACTCGCCAAGTGTTACTTCCTTGTTCACGCCACCAATTGACGTTACGTGCAATTGATCAACGTCTTCATCCATACCAACTTCGTCTTCATCGTCATATAAATCATTGACGTCAGCATAGTCGCCGGTAAAATCGGATGGTGTTTCAGATGTTCCATATTGCGCAACCACTTGAAAACTATCCTCATAATTTCGAACATCTTCTCCTTCTCGTCGCCCAGCAAAAGAGTTTTTCATCGGAGGATGTAATACATCTTCTTCACTAGGTCGATCTTGAGGAATGTTCTTATCCGCATGTTCAACACAGCGTGTCGTATAAGGTACGGCTTCTAACCGTTCATACGGAATGTCTTCACCACATTCATCACAAACCCCATATGTACCTTTCGACATGGCTTCAAGCGCCTCGTCCACTTTTGTTAATTCAGCTTTTTCATGGACTAGAAGTGCCATGTCTTTTTCGCGTTCAAATAATTCTGTACCTAAATCAGCAGGATGGTTATCCAAAGTGGATAGTTCTGTGGTGGTATCTCGGAGACTTCCTTGTTCTAATGCAAGGTTATCATCATGTCTTTCAATTTGAATTTTTTGTTCTAAAAGTAACTTCTTTAAAGTTGATTTTTGTTTGTCCGTAAGCATACGAGAGCACTTCCTTCATAATTTAGTCAATAAAAATGGGTATATTAACTCCAGTTAATTAGACTTGGAGGTACGTATAGCTTTGACCAAAATCATGAATCTTAATGAGAAATTTATAAAAAAGATTTACCTCAACATAAAAACCCCAGTAACTATATCGTTACTGGGGTTGAGCATTTTACTTATAAATAACAATCGATCCTACAGACTTGTCTGCAGACTGTGCGTTAACCAATGCTTTTAAACCGTATGATGTTAAATTCCGACCAGCATCAGGCATAAAAGCATTACTGAATGTCTTAGTATCATCGAACAAACGAATACCTTTTTGACTTGCATAGTTTAACGATTGAGTAGGGTAGATTAAGTTTAATCCTGATGTTGGATCCGGACTAAACGCAGCATCTGCTAAATGATACCGCGAGCTAGCTTGTAATGGGTTGCCACCAAAGATATTCCATTGTAAATCAGAATTTGTATTGGCATCGACTACTCCTAAGAATCCATCGCCAGGGTGGACACCAGTCCAGTTATCCGTATAACTGTCATCCACATACCACACGACTAAACCACCGTCATAGCTCATTAGTGAATTACCACGCGCGATATGACCTAAGCCTGCATCCACACCTGCATGATTTCTCCACTCTAGTAAATAGTAATGATTCATTAATTTATTACCGTTAAAACGCTCAAAACCATTCAATGTGAACTTAGTAGGTTCTGTTTCAGCACCATCTTCTACAATGGTTTGCCCATCTGCGACGACTCTCACATTATCCGCAAAGAATCCTAGATTTGAAGTTCCCCAGTCCGTTGCATAACGTAATCGAAGTTTAATATTTTGTCCAGCATACTCTGACAAGTCAAACGATTGAGCCGTCCACCCATTCGAATTGCCTGTGAATCCAGGCATAGAGTTTAGGATGGTTGGATACCCTTCTGGAACAACATCACTTCTTGTATTATTATTTCCGATAGATTTCCATGTCGAGCCGTTATCTGTAGAAACTTGGACAAATGCAAAGTCCCATTGTTCTTCAATATCAAACCATGCATCAAAAGTTAAAGTGGCAGCTGATTTTCCTGTTAAATCAACGTTTGACTCCATGTTTGAATCGATTTCATCTTGTTGTCCACCCCAGAATTCGTAGCTTCCAGTTTTAGGTGTATTAATAGGTGTTTCTTTTTGCGGTAAATTAATGCGAACAGCTTGGTTATTTTTACCGAGTGGAGAATTCGCTTGATCTAATAAAACCTGTGTACCTTTTGTCGATACATCTTCCAAATTTAGTGTGACTGCCTCAAACCACTCGCCACCTAATGTGGATTGGAAATACTGCTTAGCCCATGGAGAGAACCCAGTTGGTTCTGTACCGGGAATTTTACCAGCCCAAGAACCTGCAGACATAATGGACCAATAAGCAACTGCTTCGCCTGTTCCAGAGTAAACCGTGTCATATTCATCTGGCAAACCAAGATCATGGCCATATTCGTGTGCGAATACACCCGTTGCCCCATCTTCCGGCATTACTGTGTAATCATAGAAACCAGGAAGGCCTTTACCTAGTCCATCTGGATCCACAAATGCAGCAGAGCGATGTGACCAAACTGCATTATCTCCTAATGAACCACCACCAGCTTCTTGTCCCATGCCAGAGTGAATGATTTGCAAGTGATCAACTAAACCATCTGGCTCCCAGAAGTTGCCGTCTCCATCTAAATCATGTGAATCTTCTAAATCGTAATCTTCTAATGGAACGCCGGCTGCTTTAGCAGCGGCATAAGCATCTTTTACTAATATCTTCGATCCACCTGGTGCAACATTGTCATGCCCAGTTGTACGATCAGCTCCATAAAACGCAGCCGTTCCAGGAACTTTTAGCCAACCGTAAGCTTTCCCTTCAATTGAATAGGTTCCGCCAGATTGTTGTTCGTAGTATTGTTTTTGTGAAACAAAATTTTCACCATTCGGACCTTTTACGCCGTCGTCACCGAAAATCATATCTTCGTAATGCTTCGTGTTGTAGTCTTCGTAGTAGTTATCTGTTTCATCAGCTAGAAGATTATTATGTTCAAAATCAGAGTATTCTACCATTAGCGTTAATAGTTTCCCTTGTTTTACGACTCCTGGAGAAGTTCCTTCTTCAACTGGGTCCGGTTGTTTTTTAAACTGGCCATTCTGGTTACCATTTCCATTTAGTAAGCCATTATTAAACTCTTTAAATTCTTTTTGTTTTTTCGCTTCAGCTTGTTTCACTTGTTTAGCTAATGGATCATCGCTAAATTTTTTGCTAGAGTCGGATTGCCCTTTAACTGCTAAGTAATTTTGCAGTCCCTGTTGTTTTTGCGCTTCTGATGCGTTGGCTGGAATTACGCCTCGCTTCATTAATGCTTCGATTAACTTTTCGTCATTCACGATTGATAGATCAATAGATCCAGCAAAATGAGAATGAGCAGTATGTGATACTTTATGGTGAAGAGGAGCTTCGGAAATAGGGCTTGCAAGACTACCGGACATACCGGTAAGTAGTGTTCCTGCAAACATCACCGATGTAATACTAGATTTCCAAAACTTGTTCAATTCATAACCCCCTTAAAATTTGTCAACAGTATTAGAATATTCAAAAAAGTTAGACAGAACAATAAGCTTAATTACTTGTTTTTAAAATAGAATGATAGACTTTTAGATTAGGTATTATTCGAAAATAAATACTTTTGACTTACATTATCTAATCTATACAACAATAAAAGATGTTTTCTGAGTTTTTCTTTCAAAGTTGGCGATATCTATACTAAACAGAAAAAATATATTTTCTCTGTTTAGTATAGATAGACAAACATTTATTAACTGTATCCTAAACTCGAACTACAGCGTCTTATAAGTAAAATATAAAGAAATGGGTGGATGATATGCAAAGGAAGGTAGTCATTGCGGGTGGGACAGGATTTATTGGTCAATACTTGGAGAAGAAATATTTGGATTTGGGGTATGAGGTAATCATCATTTCAAGACAATCACATCATATTTCATGGGCAGATCACAAAAGAATGGCTGAAGCTTTGGAACAGGCGGAATTGGTCATCAATCTTGCAGGAAAGTCGGTCAACTGTCGCTATAATGATAAAAACAAAAAGGAAATTCTAGATTCAAGAACAGAAACTACCAAAATACTAGGAAACGCAATTTTAGCATGTGAAAATCCTCCGCAATTATGGATTAATTCCAGCACAGCAACGATATATCGACATTCTGAAGACCGTCCAATGACGGAAATGAGTGGTGAGGTTGGAACCGGTTTTTCAGTTGAAATAGCCAAAGCATGGGAACAAGCCCTCTTTGCATTTCGTCTTCCCAAAACGAGGCAAATCGCATTAAGAATCTCAATTGTTCTAGGTAAAGATGGTGGTGCGATGGAGCCTTATCTTAATTTAGTACGGTTTGGGCTTGGTGGTGTGCAGGGAGCAGGCGACCAAAAGTTTAGTTGGATTCATATAGAGGATCTTTATCAAATCATTCTTTTTCTGCAAAGAAAAGAAGATTTAAGTGGTGTTTTCAATTGTTCGTCACCACATCCAGTCACGAATCGCGAATTTATGATGCAGTTGCGAGACACGATGAATCGGAAAATTGGTTTTCCCTCACCAAAATGGATGCTCGAAATGGGTGCATTCTTTTTAGGAACGGAAACTGAATTGATTCTGAAGAGTCGCTGGGTTGTACCCGAGAGGTTAGTACAAGAAGGGTATCTGTTTTCATTTGATACGTTGGATAAAGCACTTCAACAAATAATAAAAAGTCCAACTTCAATCTCATAAAAACTAAGAAGATGTATTATAGGAAATTTAATAGTGTCTTAATACTATGGATGGTTCAAGATGTCTTTGAATACAATCAAATAATTCGAAGATGCTAATCCTATCATTTTAATGTTTCAATGTTCATAACGAAACGAAAGGAGTGCCAGGTTAATAACCAGCACTCCTTTTTGGAATCATTTTATCATTTCATTTTCTTATTTTCTTTTTGGATTTCATTGGCATCAATAGCTGTCAGATCTTCAAATGTAGGATGGAGATTCTTATCCAATGTGTCTTCAACAAAACTATTGTCCATCCAAACTTGGACTCCGTTCACGGTAACAAGAACAGTAGGGTCAGAAAAGACTTCTTTTTCACGATTCTCGCTCAAAGTTATTCACTCCAATTGGTAACCCCAATTTACTTTTTGCTTTTATTAGATTGTTTTGAAGATGTTCCTTCTTTTTTTAATGCATTATTGATAATGTCCGTTAATTCTCGAGAAAATTCATCTTTCACATTACTTGGAGGTGTTTTTAAGGCTTTTGGTGTTTGAGGTAATGAGTTTTTGTTGTTACTTGATGAATTATGATTGTCTTTGCCCATTGTTTACGCCTTCTTTCCAAAATTATTTGTTATTGAAAAGTATGGCTATAAATACTTGATTTCATGTAAAAAATGAAAATATTTTGCATTACTCTTTAATTAATGCTACACGATAAGGGAAAAGTGTAGCTTCCATAATTCCTTCACTTACTGCTGGATCGTTTTTCATTAATGTAATTGCTTCTTCCTCCGAGTCTACTTCCAAAATCACGATACCAAACCCTGTTCGGTCCATGTTTAATGTTCTGCCGGCTAACAAAAGCTTCCCTTCTTGCTGAAGTTTTTGTAATACCTCGAAGTGATGTTGGACGATTTCATTTTCTTTTTCAGTCCAATTTTGTTCATGTAACAATGTAGGGATTAATTTAAGTTGATATAAAAATTGGTATTTTTCCATATAATACGCTCCTTTTTTTCAATACTTATTAATTCAATTAGTAGTAAGTAAATTCCTTTACTGAGCAACACGCTGCAGAAGTGACGCCGCATTTTCCGCAAAACATAAAAGTGTGAATACACAACATAGGTACTGTAAATACTTAATAATGAACCCTGTGATTTTACAAATAGGGTTAGTTTGTACAACCATAATGAACGAAGATTATTGAGTTAAAATCAAAAAAATGAGATTCAGCGAATTTTCTATCTCAATACTGTATGATAACTGAAGAGGTTAGGAGGGGAAATGATGAATACTTATTCCATTATTTATTCAATGAACAGTGGTGTCACACTTGAGGAAATTGTACACTTCGAGTCATTAGAAAAGGCTTTTAAGTCTGTAAAATCCAGCGGAATCCACGTGTTTACATCTCCAGACGAAGAAACAATGTACCGCATAAACTTTGATTATGTTCAATTTGTAAAAGTGAAGGAATATGTTGAACCGTCTGCTAGATCAAGTAAAAAAAGAGCAAACAACCGCTAATTTGAAAAAGGATTCACATGGACTGTCAATGTGAATCCTTTTTTTAATTTATATGATGCATTACCTAAGTGCATTTAAACCAATAAACATATTAATAACATTAAATAACAAATTAATCAGCTTGTTAAAAACAAATACTTACGACTTTTAAAGTGTAACTATTTTGTTTAGTGAGAAAGGGGAAAAGCTTTTGGAAGACAACTATTTATCTTCACTGATTGGAAGGGTAGTTCAAATCTACAGAGGAGGTCCTGACTCCAATAATGGATGGTTAATGGATGTCAACGAAGATTATTTAACGTTACAAAAAGACAATGGCGAAATCATTTACTACAAAACAGCACATATTAAAAGTATTCGAGAAAACACCATGATTAAATACAATTCTTTGTTGAGTATAGGCGCCTCAAACACGATTTTTAAAGCACCTACTTTTAATGAATTAGCCTCTCACTTGAAGGAGCAAACAGTGCGAATAAATGGAAGAGGTCCAGAGTCAAAAAAAGGACAGTTGATTGATGTGAAAGAAGATTATTTGACCCTTTATTCAGAAGATGATGGACTCGTTTTTTTTAATGAGCAACATATTAAAAGCATAAGTTCTCCAACTGCAGAAGAGGAAGAAAAAGTAGAAAATCAAACAGACTCCACCAACACATTTGAAAGTCTCAATGAAGAGACAAATACAGGACTTACTCAGTTATTGGAAGAATATGGTCACGTTTTCGATAACAACATGAATGGTGTTCTTACAAACCTCAAATATTCTTGGATAAAAATAAATAGAAAAGGACCTGAAAGTTTAGAGGGAATGTTAGTCGATTCAAATGATAATCATTTAGTAATCGTTGTTGCTAATGAAATACTAAGAGTTTCAACATATCATGTGAAAAATTTTAGCGTCAAAAATATGAACTCGAAAGAAGTATCAAGTGAAAAAGATGTGATTCAACAAGAGGAAGAAGAAAAAACAACAAAGCCCGTAGAACATGGATTTACCAAACAGCAAATAAATAGCATAATCAGAAAACGAAAAAGACGAGCGAAAAACAAAGCCCAACTGGAAAAGAAATAAACATACACCTACCTATCATTTAACGGAAAGTAAAAAAATTCTAAGTCCGCTAAATCAAAAAACAGCCACCCGTTACATGCATCGGATGGTTGTTTTTCATGTTTATTTATTAGTGTTCTTTTAGCTCGGAAATATCTACTTCAGATCTTTCTTCTGAAGGACCTCTCAAATCGACAGTAGCTGTTCTTCCATCTTCATGGATCCGATCAATCCAAACGTTAACGCCATTATAACTTACGTCAAATATTGATTCGGAAGAAACAATTTCTTTTAAGCGATCTAATTCCATAATTTATGACCTCCTTTTTAATCAATTTGTACAAGGTAGACTAGATAACAACTTTTTTTCAGTTAAAGAAAAAGAAAATCTCTATCCATTCGCATAAAGTATGTTCAACTATTGTTATACTTATTACAAATTGTTCTGTTTTGAAGTAAGGAGCACTTAAAAGGATGGGAATTAATTGAATCAACTAGCTCAAACTGGAGACTATATCTATACATACGCGTATACCGGAGATGAAGAATCTCTCTGTTTTTTAGAAATGCGCTCTTTCTTCGGGAAGGATACACCAAGCAAAATCTTGAAAAGTTCAATTTGCATTGATCCTAGTAGAAGTCCGTTTATAAAGGAGCGGATTGAGGTTTTATTTGAAGGTGATGAACTATCAGATATATTAAGACAGGTTGAAGTTATTAAAATGAATAACACAACGTTCAAAGTAATTTTCGTCAAAATTAATGATTTGGTTGAACCTGATAAAGTTGAGTATCAGCAAAAACGAGAGATTGAACGTGAAATCGGAATGATAATAGAAGGGGAAGCGGACGTTCATCATCCAGATGTTACCTACGGACTTGTCCCGCTTGCTGGACGATGGTATTTTGGGAACTACGTCAAAAGTGATGCGGTTTGGTTACGTCATTTAAAAAAACCACGTGAATATTCAACTGCACTTAGCACTCGAGTTGCACGCGCGGTGGCAAATATTGCTGTCCCAAATCCAGATGGTGTAAAAGCAATTGATCCATGCTGTGGAATAGGCACGGTATTGGTTGAAGCCCTCTCGATGGGAATTGATATTGTCGGTCGAGACATTAATCCACTTGTGGTGTTAGGATCACGTGAAAACATTGCTTACTTCGGTTTAAGTGCAGATGTGGATTTAGGTCCGATTGCTGAAGTTGATAAGGACTATGATGTCGCAATAATAGATATGCCCTACAATTTGTATACACATGCCACCCCAGAAGATCAACAGTCTATTTTGAAACATGCAAGACCATTTACGAAAAAGTTAGTGGTTGTTACGATTGATAATATTGATCACATGATTGAACAAGCGGGTTTTATAATAACGGACAGATGTTTTGCTAGAAAAGGGATTTTTTCAAGAGAAATTTTAGTTTGCCACTAACCAATTGAGAAATGCCTGTTCCTATGAATGTGAAGGATTGGGATTTTTTTGAAAAAACTCGGTTTAATGATGTAGCACTCGTTTGTTCGAATAATCGTTATGAAAGAAAGTATGGATACCCAGTATTACATGAGTTATGATGATATTGACCTACATGTAACGAAAATCCTATTCCCATACAATGAAGGTTGAATATTAATTGACATAAAAAAGGGGAGATTCATATGTTAATTGATTGGAACGAATTAAATGTTATCTCAATTATTTTTGGTGGATTGTTGTATATGGTATATGGGGGGATTTATTACTCTGTGAAACTGGGAGGAGATAAACATCCCGAGAAGAAACACAATGAAGTTGAGGGTCCTATGAAATATATCTTTTCGGTGTTCGTGGCATTTATTAGTTCATTTATCATAGCGGTTCTTGTACAAGCTACAGGGTCTGAAGGAATCAGTGCAGGTATTCTTTTAGGATTTATGGTGGGTGTTGTGATTACACTCGTATACATGAAAAATAGATTGTTTGGACTTATGACGAATCAATCTTTTATAATTGCCATTGGCGATCATCTTATCATCTTTACTTTGCTGGGTGCTTTGCATGGATTCATGATGTAAAAAGAAATTCTAAGCGTCTTCTCGCAATGGAGAAGACGCTTTTTTAGTTGGGATTTTAAGAGCCTTGAGAGAAGTACCTTCAATTTAAACAATATTTACTTAGCTTACTGATGAAATGGAATTAGATTCAAAGGGCCCATTAAAATGAGTGAATACATCCGCTAATTAGTACTTTAGAGTCATAAGAACCATTTTTTCTTTCAATTAATCCTGTATAATTATATAAGAATAATAAAGGGATATATTTCCAAACTAAATGGTATAGAGGATGGTTCGATGTTTTTAAAGAATTTAAAAATTAGTAAAAAAATTGTGATATTGTTGATTTTTGCAGTTATCAGTATCGGTGTTGTTGGCTTTACAGGGTTTTTATACATGCAACAAATGGCTCAAAACTCTGAAGACATGTATGAAAATCGATTATTACCCCTTCAATACATAGATCAGATAAAAACAAATAATCGGGCATTAGACTCTTTTACTCTTGAATTTATTCTAAATGATGATTCTACTGTTACTTCTGAGTTATTGGAAATGACGCAAGACAAAGAGGAGCATACGCAATCATTAATTGAGGCTTTTAAAAAGTCATCGCTTACACAAGAAGAGGTAGAGTTAATGTCTCAGTTTGAAGAATTATTTCAAACGTATATTACGCAAGTATACTCGCTACAAAGTAGAGGTAGCTCACTAGACCAAGAAGCGGCTTACAAGTTTTATGTCGATGAAATTAAACAAAAGAGACAAACTTTAAATGAGATCGGCGATGAGATTGGGAAAATCATTATTGATTCATCAAATGAGTTAAATCAAACAAATAAATCTTTTGTTACACAAGCAACCTTGATTATCGTAATCGTCATCGTTTTATCAGTTGTCATATTTGGTGTACTCGGATTGTTTATTTCACGAATGATTGTGAATCCAATTAAGAGCTTACAAAGTTTAATGAAACAAGCAGGAGACGGGGATCTAACGGTACAAGGTGTCAATCAATCTAAAGATGAGATTGGAATGTTAAATCAATCGTTTAATCAAATGACATCAACACTTAGACAAATACTTCAACAAGTAACAAGCACATCTGAAATGGTTGCCGCTTCTTCGGAAGAACTAACGGCAAATTCAGAAGAGACAACGAGAGCGACAGAGTTAATTGCACACACAATGGAAGAAATGGCGAATGGGTCAACACAACAAATTCATAGTGTGGAAGAAACATTTGTGATTGTAAAAGAAGTTTCAAGTGGCGTTCAACAGATTGCTACAAATGCAAAACAAGTGGAATTGACGGCGCTCGAAGCATCTGAAAAAGCCGTAAATGGGAATGAAACAATTGGACAAGCCATCGCTCAAATGAAGTCAATTAATGAAACGGTTAATGGATTATCGGGAGTGGTTAGAGGTCTTGGTGAAAAGTCTAATGAAATTGGACAAATCGTGGAATCGATTACGAATATTGCATCCCAAACAAATTTACTTGCATTAAATGCAGCGATTGAAGCGGCACGAGCAGGAGAACAAGGGAAAGGGTTTGCTGTAGTTGCGGATGAAGTTCGAAAATTAGCAGAAGAGTCAGCGAAATCAGCTCAACAAATTGCAAGTTTAATCTCTTCCATTCAAATTCAAACGCAAGATGCGGTACATTCGATGGATCAAGCATCAGGCGAAGTAGATACAGGCATACAGGTAGTAAACACAGCGGGTGAATCATTTAAACAAATTCAACATGTTGTATCTCAAGTTTCCATTGAAATTCAAGAAGTATCGACTGCAATTGAACAAATGTCTATAGGAACGAACCGTATTGTAACAAATATAGATGTAATCACAGAAATCTCAGAAACAGTGTCTTCAGGCACACAAAATGTATCAGCTGCTTCAGAAGAACAACTTGCAAGTATGGAAGAAATCGCTTCTTCTTCATCAGCCTTATCAGGAATGGCTGAAGAGTTACAAGTGATGATTAGTAAATTTAAAGTTTAAAATAACCCGCGACCAATTTGATATTGGTCGCGGTTTTTTTGAGTATGCCATTAAAAACAAGTAAAGGAAAAGTCGGATTTTTACAAAATAAATTAAGAGGAGATTTCCTTTGGTAAGAACCCTTACTAAATGTATTTCTTATATATTTAAATTGCCTACTTAGATAGACGTTGCTCAAGCGCAATTTTTTCTTTTTCAAAACCCGGTTTTCCAAGTAAGGCAAACATGTTCTTTTTATAAGCTTCCACTCCTGGCTGATCAAAAGGATTTACTCCTAATAAACTTCCACTGATTGCACAAGCCTTTTCGAAAAAATAAACCATTTCCCCAAAGTTATATTCATTCAGTTCGTCCATCTCAATCAGCAAGTTAGGAACTCCTCCATCTATATGAGCCAATACAGTACCTTGAAACGCTTTTTTGTTTACTTCATCCATGGTCTTGCCACTCAAAAAGTTTAATCCATCGGTATTTTCTGGATCTTCTTGAATCGTCCGTTCCACACGAGGTTTTTTAATTTGCAATACGGTTTCGAATAAATTTCTTCTGCCTTCCTGCACATATTGGCCCATGGAATGCAAATCTGTTGAAAAATCGACAGATGCAGGGAAAATTCCTTTTCCATCCTTTCCTTCGCTTTCTCCAAACAACTGCTTCCACCATTCAGATACAAAATGAAGTGCTGGCTCATAGTTGACAAGCAATTCAATTTCTTTCCCTTTACGATAAAGGATGTTCCGTACTGCTGCGTACTGGTAGCTCTCATTAGTCGATAAATCAGGATTATTGTATTTACGGACAGCAGCTGCTGCCCCCTCCATAATATGATCGACGTTAAGTCCTGCTACTGCAATTGGCAAAAGCCCAACGGCTGTTAGAATAGAATACCTTCCTCCTATAACATCCGGTATAACAAATGTTTCATACTCTTCCTTATCAGCAAGTTTTTTTAGTGCACCCCTTGCTTGATCTGTCGTGACAAAAATACGTTCTCTTGCACCGTCTTTTCCGTATTTTTCCTCCATATAGTCACGGAAAATACGGAAGGCCAAGGCAGGCTCTGTTGTGGTTCCAGACTTTGAAATAACGTTAACAGAAATATCCTTCCCATCTAATAGCTCAAATAAATGAGTTATATAAGTAGAACTGATATTTTGACCGGCAAAATACACTTGAGTAGTATCGTTCATTTGGTTATGAAAGCTATGGGACAAAGCTTCTATAGCCGATTTTGCCCCTAAATAAGAACCACCAATGCCAATGACAATCAGCGCATCAGATTGATTTTGGATTTTCTCTGCAGCTTGTTTAATGCGCGTAAATTCATCTTTATCATAGTTTTCAGGTAAATCAACCCAACCAAGATAATCAGATCCAGGTCCTTTCTTCTCATGAAGAAGACCATGAGCTACCTTCACATATTCATTTAAATTAGCTATTTCACTCTCTTTCATAAATGGTAATGCATTCGAATAGTCAAAAGAAATGGTCATGCAAATTCCTCCTAAATTGTTGTATCTTTTTTAATTTTTCTCCACTGCATGTCCACCAAATTCGTTTCGCAATGCAGCAACGACTTTACCTGTAAAGGTATCGTTGTCCAATGAACGATAACGCATCAATAATGCCATAGCAATAACAGGGGTAGCGGTTTGTAGATCCAAAGCGGTCTCCACTGTCCATTTCCCTTCACCGGAAGAATGCATAATACCTTTAATTTTATCTAATTTTGCATCTTTAGAGAATGCGTTTTCGGTTAATTCCATTAGCCATGAACGAATGACCGAACCGTTATTCCAAACACGTGCAACTTTTTCATAATCATAATCGAAATCACTTTTCTCTAGTAATTCAAAACCTTCACCAATAGCTGCCATCATTCCATATTCGATGCCGTTATGAACCATTTTTAAGAAGTGTCCGCTTCCTGACTTACCAGCATATAAATATCCATTTTCAACTGACGTGTCTTTGAATAAAGTCTCTACGATTTCCCATGCTTCTGGATCTCCGCCGATCATATAGCATGCTCCTTGACGTGCGCCTTCTGTTCCACCTGAAGTTCCAGCATCCATATAATGTACGCCACTTTCTTTTAATTTTCCATAACGACGAATCGATTCTTTATAATGTGAGTTACCAGCCTCAATCACGATATCGCCGCTTTCTAAGAATGGAGAAATTTCTTGGAGGACAGAATCTACAACCGTATGAGGAACCATCACCCAAAGAATTCGAGGTATTGTTAAAGATGTAACTAGTTCTTCTAAACTTGTTGCCCCCTCAACTCCGTATTTTTTCATTTCTTCCACAGCGTCAGAATTTACATCAAATGCAACTACATCGTGTTTATTGTCAATAAGGTTTTTTCCTAAGTTCAATCCCATTTTACCTAATCCAATTAATCCAACTTTCATGATTAGCCTCCTTGAATATCTCTTGATTTTTGTTATCGTTTTTCACATGCTTAATTTAAACCTTAAGTACCAAAAAGAAGAGTAATTAAGAATAAACACACTAATACCACCATCTAAATCCATTAGTTTCCAATAATTGATGAGCAGCATCGGGACCCATTGAACCCGATTGATAAAGGTGGAGGGGAAGTATGTTTTCCTCAAAGGCATCTAATACGGGCTGAATCCATTTCCAAGATAACTCCACTTCGTCCCAATGGGCAAAGAAGGTTGAGTCTCCACGTAGAGCATCAAATATCAAGAGTTCATACGCTTCGGGAACGTCTTTTTCAGTCACAAAGAAGTCAACAATTATAGGTTCCAAATTCCCGGTTAATGGGTTTTTGCTATTTAATTGCATGCTAACGCCTTCAATTGGACTTACATTGATAACCAACAAGTTGGGTTCAACATTTTGGACGGCGTTTTTATATAGATAGTTTAGTGGATTTTTGAATTCAATTACAATCTGCGTGGTTTTTTCCGTCATTCTTTTTCCTGTCCGGATATAAAATGGCACCCCATCCCACAAAGGATTATCAATCCATAAACGCGCAGCCACAAATGTATCATTTGTGGAAGAAGCATCGACGCCAGGCTCTTCTACATACCCGATGACTGGCTTACTCTTAATCTCCCCGGGTCCATATTGACCACGAACGATATTTTTAACAACCTCTTGTTTCTGTAAGAGGCGCAGAGACTCCATAACAATTCTTTTCTCATCGCTGATATCTTTTGCGCTAATTCGTTTTGGTAAATGCATGGAAGTCATCATGAGTAGTTGAAGCATATGATTTTGAACCATATCACGTATGGCCCCAGCTTTTTCATAATAACCAGCTCTCTCTTCGACACCAACCGTTTCACTAGCCGTAATTTGCACATTGGCAATATATTGATTGTTCCACAACGATTGCAACACAGGGTTGGCAAATTCCAATGTCTCAAGATTCTGCACCATCGGTTTTCCAAGATAATGGTCAATCCGATATATTTCGTCTTCTTCAAAAGACTTGCTTAGCTTTTCGTTTAAAGTTCGGGCTGATTCCAAGTCATGTCCAAATGGTTTTTCGATAATCAATCGTTTCCAACCTTTTGTAGACCCTAATCCACTCTCCTTGATGTTTGAAGCAATTACACCAAAGAATTCAGGGGCGACAGATAGATAGAACATTCGGTTTTGTTTAATTTTCCTATCTTTTTCATTTTGTTCAACCAGTTCAAGTAACTTTTTATACCCTCCAGCATTTGTTGCATCTAACTGGCAATACTGGAACGACTTAAGAAACTCTTCTTTTTTGGATGTATCATTGATTAAATGCCTTGAGAAAGTCATTAATGATTCTTTTACATGTGTTTGAAAGTCAACATCTGAAAATTCGTGTCGACCAACACCAATAACCAAAAATGAGTCAGGCAATTTATGATCCACAAATAAATTAAACAAGGCAGGGTAGATTTTTCTCTTTGCTAAATCCCCAGTTGCACCAAACAAAACAAAAGTCATAGAATCCATTTTAATTCCTCGCTTTTTAAAAATACAGGATTACTTGGAATTGAGCATGTGTAATCCAGTTTTTATATTTAAAATTCATTTATTTATCCAGCAGGTAGGATAACAATGATATCTCTTACTTGAGCATCTCCTCATTTAGTAACAACATACAATTAAATTTTCAAAAATTTCAAGTAACAAAGCTGGTAATATCAATCACACGGTTACATGAGCCAAATTATATGACGTACGATTTATTATTGTAAGTACGCATGGTGGATTTCCGTATATAATGGAACGATAAGTGGAATCAATAGTAAAACGTATGAAACAAAGAAAAGAGGTCGGTTAAATGGTTCGAATCGGCGTAGTTGGTACTAATTTAATTACAGAAAGATTACTTGATGCCGCAAAGGATGTAGATGATTTCGAACTAACTGCTGTCTATTCTCGCACGAGTGAGCAGGCAGAAAAATTTGCAAACAAATACGGAGTAACAAAACGATTTACAAATCTGGAAGAAATGGCAGTTAGTGATGAAATTGACGCAGTGTATATTGCTACGCCCAATTCATTTCATGCAGAACAAGCTATATTATTTTTACAAAATAATAAACATGTATTATGTGAAAAACCTTTAGCATCCAATGCAAATGAAGTAAAGAAGATGATTCAAAGTGCAAAAGATAATAATGTCGTGTTAATGGAAGCCATGAAATCAACATTACTTCCAAGCTTTAAGAGTATTCAAGAAAACTTACATAAAATTGGTCGAATCCGTAGATATTTCGCAAGCTATTGTCAGTATTCATCTCGTTATGATCAATACAAAGAAGGAATTGTGCTTAATGCCTTTAATCCAAAATTTGCGAACGGTGCATTAATGGATCTCGGTGTTTATTGTTTGTATCCACTTATAACATTATTTGGAGAACCAAAAGAAGTAAAGGCAACAAGCATCATGCTTGATTCAGGTGTGGATGCTGAGGGTGGTGTTGTATTGAGATATGACGATAAAGATGCAGTTGTGATGTATTCAAAAATAGCCAACTCTTATTTACCAAGCGAAATTCAAGGAGAAAAAGGAAGTATGGTTATTGATAAGATTCACTCCGCTGAAAAAGTGGAAATTCACTACAATGACGGCTCGGTGGAACAACTGACTTTCGATCAATCGCATACAGCTATGTATTATGAAGTGAGAGAATTTGTTGAACTAATTAATCAAGGAAAAAAAGAGTCTGATACGAACTCATATGGAAATTCATACATGACGATGCGAGTAATGGATAGAGTGAGATCTGAAATAGGTCTTGTATATCCAAGTGATCGTAAAGAATCCCTTGATCAACAATAACCTTTTTGCAATGTAAAAAATTGAACCCCGACCCAAAATATTTTGGGTCGGGGTTTTTTAATTACCAATTTTCAAAAAGAGCTCCCTTTTTTCCAAACACAGGATCCTGATCGGGAGTGGGAACTTGTTGTATTTCGTTAAGTACTTGTGGTCGTTCTCCCGCCTTACCTGTTTTCAAGTTGTAATCCATTCCATCCGGATAGGCTCCTACGATTTTAAAATCAGGGCTACTTATTATCTTCATATGCCCTGTACCTGCAGGTAGGATGAGAACGTCTCCAGTATCCACGGATACTTCTTCACCTTGTTCTCCACCAAGCTTCAATCTTGCTGATCCTGAACGGACACCCAACGCTTCGTGTGAATTACTGTGGTAGTGATGATAGGGAAACACCCCATTCACCCAGCTGTTTTGCCAATTGTGCTGATTGAAGATAGCTTCGATTTGGTCGGGGTTACTTTCAAATTCACCTTTATAAAAAATAACAGGCAGTTTCGGGTTATTTGGAATGATACCGTCATCTTTAAAGTAGTAAAGGCTGTTTGCTATCATATAAGGTAGCTCCTTCCGAATGGTTTGATTTTGTAATCCTCATAAAAGACAAGTACCCTTCCCCTTGATTAAATAAGCCAAAACCCCAAAGTATGGGGAAAATTAGAGTTCCACAATGATTGAATCACATCAACTTTTTGGAAATCGTGTTAAGATAAAAAGAGGAAAAGCGTTCAATGAAATCAGAAGGAGTGAGGTAGTTGAATTGTCCAGTTTGTGATAACGTTCGGATGAGAGAAGTCGAAAAAGAGAATATATTGATTGATGTTTGTCCAGATTGCAAAGGTGTTTGGCTTGATCGTGGAGAATTGGAAAAAATCACACAAGGCTTAAAGGAAGATCGAAAATCGTATACGCAAGCATACGAAAAAGATAATCGTGATACCCGCGATAATCGAAACGATTATGAAAAGGGATATGATTCTAAGTATTCAAAAGACGGATATCCACCAAAGCACAAACGAAAAAAATCGATGGTGGACGTACTCGGTGATTTATTAGGATAATGAGAAGATAAAACTTTATTATTAAACAAGCTGAAATTCGAGAGATTATTTTACAAATAACATTCCATATTATCAATTACCTAAAAAAGACTTGTCCCTCGACAAGTCTTTTTTATTTATTAACGTTAAACGTCTTAGAGCAATCAAAAGAACTTGAAGCATAGATTGAGAATGAAAGTTTTTCAGTCATATTATTCTGGTTGTTGGGTCAGGTAGGTGGTCAATTTATGCTGCAAAACGTGCATGTCATCGTCTTCCGCCAAATTAGCTAACATGCCTTTTAATACAGGGATACGTGGTTTGTCTTTTTTTAATTCTTCAGCAAGTACATCCAACGTTACAAGTAAATCTTCATCTAGTATCTTAGACTTACATACGATGACATCTTGAAGTAGATTTTGCTTAGGTGAATTTAAATTTACATTTTGTAAAAGATTTTTATCCAACATGGGTAAGGTTAAAAAAGGTTCTGGTTGTCTCGTTAAAATAGACGCAACTAAGTCATCAATACGCTCCATGATAAAAGCTGATAACTGATGGTAATTTAACTGTTGGCGATGTAACAAGATGATTTCAATATATCCGTGAATGAACCCTTTAACCATGACGATCAAATCTGCAATATACGGTTGAATGTCTGTTCCATAAGCATCAATAAAAGTTCTGTGTAAGATTCTATGATGTTGCTCCTGCATCTTCGCTAAAAGTTCCGTCATATTTTTATTTAAAGGATTCGTCTGTTCTCTAATTTGCATTAATATGAAGTCTGCATGTCGATCGATTTCTTCAAATTGAATCATCAATAACTGATGAAATTTTTCCCTTGGAGTTACCTGTTGTAAGGCGTCCAAATCTGAAAATCGTCTCGAGATTTTATTGAAAAAATATTCAAAGATGGAAACCAACAATTCATCTTTTGATTTAAAAGATAAATAAAAAGAACCCTTTGATATACCACAAGCATCGGTTATCTCTTGAATGGAAGTTGTTTCAAATCCTTTGCTGGCAAATAAGTGTAGTGCCTGTTCAATAATTAACTGTTTCTTATTTGTCATAAATAAGCTCCTTATTGTAAAAATTAACATAAAATCATAGGTTAATAGTTGACCTTTGAATGACCAGTCAGTAATATTATGTATGATTATGACCGGTTGGTCAAATAATGTAGGGTGGAAGTGAACAGAAAGAATGAATCATATTATTAATTTTGTATTGAAGAATAAATTTGCTGTTTGGCTAATGACGATTGTTATTACTGTAGCTGGTATTACAGCTGGTTTACAAATGAAATTAGAAACAATTCCTGATATCACAATACCTGTTGTTACTGTTACAACGGCATATCCAGGAGCAACACCTGACCAAGTAGTCAATGAGTTATCAGAACCGTATGAAAAGGCAGTTCAAAATATAGAAGGCGTTAAATTAGTCATGTCTTCTTCCTATCAGAATGCATCTTCGTTGCAAATCGAATTTGAATTCGGAACGGACATGAAAGAAGCGGAGACAGAAGTATCTACAGCACTTAAAAGTATCCCACTACCAACTGGTGCACAAGAGCCAAAGGTTGCACGTATAAGCATTAATGCATTTCCTGTAGCTGCTATAAGTGTGTCTAGTGACAAAGAATCTCTTGCATCACTAACTGAAAATGTAGAAACAAACCTTGTTCCATCACTTGAAGGAATAGAAGGTGTTTCATCTGT
The DNA here is from genome assembly GCA_048976825.1 of Paenisporosarcina sp. GTDB lineage: Bacteria > Bacillota > Bacilli > Bacillales_A > Planococcaceae > Paenisporosarcina. The sequence goes on along the minus strand of JBHGUT010000022.1, from coordinate 61,085 downwards.
TGGTGTAACTGGGCAAGAATTGAAGGAAGTTAGTTTTATATTCAACAAAGAAAACTTAGCTAAGTATGGTTTAACCGAAGAAACCGTAAAAGGAATTGTTAAAGGGTCAGATGTTAAATTTCCATTGGGGTTATTCCCCTTTAACGGATCCGAGAAATCTGTTGTAATCGATGGAAATATTGCCTCTATTGATGATTTAAAAGCAATTAAACTACCAGTAGTTCCAACTACTCCAGGTGCAGCTCCAAAAACAGTGTCATTAAGTGAAGTTGCTGAAATTGAGCTCGTTGGAAAAGCAGAATCAATCTCTCGCACAAATGGACAGGAGGCAATAGCTCTTCAAGTAGTAAAATCCCAAGGTGCAAATACAGTAGACGTTGTGAATTTAGTAAAAGATGAAGTAAAGGTGTTTGAAAAGAACAATAAAGATTTTGAAATCATTTTTACATTAGACCAAGGAGAACCCATCGAAAAATCTGTTGAAACGATGTTAAGCAAAGCCTTATTTGGTGCTGGATTTGCTGTTCTGATTATTTTGTTGTTCCTTCGAAATATTAGATCCACAATGATTGCGATTATTTCAATTCCATTATCATTATTGATCGCAGTTCTATTAATTAAACAAATGGATATTACTTTGAACATGATGACGTTAGGCGCAATGACGGTGGCTATTGGTCGAGTCATAGACGATTCAATTGTGGTCGTTGAAAATATCTACCGAAGAATGGCTTCTCCAACCGAAAAGTTAAAAGGGAAAGCCCTAATTCGAGAAGCAACAAAAGAGATGTTTGTACCGATTCTATCATCAACACTCGTTACAATCGCGGTATTTTTGCCAATTGGTTTAGTTGGTGGCATGGTAGGAGAATTATTTTTACCATTCGCATTAACAATTGTGTTTGCGCTACTTGCTTCACTTTTAGTCGCAATTACAATAGTGCCAATGCTATCTCATTCATTATTTAAAAATGGATTAGGAAAGAAACATACCCATGATCCTGAAAAACCAGGAAAAATGGCGGGTGTATATCGCTCCATTCTAAATTGGACGCTTAATCATAAATTAATTACAACAGTTCTTGCAGTTTTACTTTTCATCGGAAGTTTAGCTTTAGTTCCTTTAGTTGGAACAAGTTTCTTACCGTCTGAAGAAGAAAAAATGATGTATATTACGTATACCCCAAAAGCTGGTGAAACGAGAGATGATGTGGAGGCAACTGTTTCTGAGGTTGAAAAGTTCTATATCGATCGTCAACATGTAGAGAGTGTGCAAGTTTCAATCGGTGGAGAAAATCCGATGAGTCCAGGACAAAACAATGGGGCTTTAATGTACGTTATATATGAAGACGATACACCCGAATTTGAGAATGAAAAAGAAGTCGTTATGGAAGATGTTCTAAAGTTTAAGACGGAAGGTGAGTGGAAATCACAAGACTTCACTTCTAGTGGTAGTAGTAACGATGTTAACTACTTTGTCTATGGTAAAGACTTAGAATCGATTGAACCCGTTATTCAGGATATAGAGAGCATCTTAAATGAATCGAAAAATATTAAAAACATTGGATCCAGTATTACGGATTCGTATGAAGAACACACATTGGTGGCTGACCAAGAAAAACTAGTTCAATATGGTTTAACAACCGCACAAGTTGGAATGGCGTTAAATCCGAATGGACAGCGGGAAGTGCTGACAACTATAGAAGAAGACAATGAAATATTTGAAGTTTATATTGATTCAGCTAATAATCAAAAACCGGAATCATTAGATGAATTATTGGAAAAAACAATACCTTCTCCAGTAGGTATAGAGGTGCCGGTTAAAGAAGTTGTTACTGTTGTAAATGGCAAAACTTCTGACACTGTGTCAAGAAGAGACGGACAGATTTATGCAAGCGTAAAAGGAACATTAACGACAGACGATGTTTCTAAAGAATCAAAAACGATCCAAGAAAAAATTGACAAGTTAAAATTACCAGCGAATGTTGATATTGAAACCGGCGGTGTTACAGCTGATATGCAAGAGTCGTTCACACAACTTGGGATGGCCATGTTAGCAGCGATTGCCATCGTCTATCTAATTCTAGTTATTACATTTGGCGGAGCGGTTGCACCATTTGCTATCTTGTTCTCTTTACCATTTACAATAAGTGGGGCATTAGTGGGCTTACTGATTGCAGGTGAGACGATTAGTATTTCTACAATGATCGGAGCACTAATGCTTATTGGGATTGTTGTAACGAATGCAATTGTCTTAATTGACCGCGTTATTCACAAAGAAAAAGAAGGATTGAATACTCGGGATGCCATTTTAGAAGCGGGAGTGACAAGACTCCGACCGATTCTGATGACTGCAATCGCAACAATCGGTGCGTTGATTCCGTTAGCGATTGGCGCTGAAGGTAGCGGATTAATTTCTAAAGGTTTAGGTGTCACAGTAATTGGTGGTCTCACAAGCTCAACCCTTTTAACATTGATTATTGTACCTGTAGTATATGAGTTTCTCGGAAAGTTTCGTAAAAGAAAACTATCTGAAGAGACGGAGTAATTAAATAAGGATATAGCGTGTAGTGGGTAAACTTACCCCCTGCACGTTTTTTATTTGAACAACGCGAGCAGAAAAATAATGAAAAGAAAAAATGAACATATATCCTTTCTGAAAAAGCCTTTAAATTTTCGCTTTCATTCGGAATTATTATGAATAACATTTCTTTTTTAATGCACACTACTATCGATGCACATTATTAAAAAAGAGGAGGAAAAATTGTACATGACTCAAAACCCACAAGGTCAAATGCACCAAAATATGCACACAGGTCCAGTGCCACCACAGATGAATCATGGTGGTCATGAAGTATTTGATGTTCATGAAGTACTTTCAGCTTCAGTGGCTGGAATGAACCAGTTTACAATGTTACGCCCGCACATTCAAGACCAAGAATTAATGACGATAATGGATCGCCAATTCCATTTCATGCAAGAAGATTACAACATTACATTGGATTGTTTCAAAACGGGTCAAGACCCAATGAAACCTACACAAGAATATATGATGAAGCAAGATAATGATTTTGTGTACGGTTTAAAACAATCTCAACCTAGAAAGCCGATACAATCGGCTTCGGAAATCTCAGATGAAATAATTTCTGGCTTTATGCTCGATGTGCATAAATCAAGTGCAGCTCTCAAAACAATGTCTGCTCTTGAATCAACAAACCCAGTAGTACGACGTGTCCTAGCGGATTCAGTACCGAACTGCATAGAAATGGCATATGAAGTTTCAATTTATCAAAACAAACATCATTTTTACCAAGTTCCTCAGCTTTCACAACAAGATACCATGGCAATCAAGAATTCATACGCACCCTCTCAGATTAACCCAGGTGGTATGAGTAATTAAATAATGGCATGTCGAAAACCAGGTATTACACCTGGTTTTCTTCTATTCAAAAATCTATATAGATATGAGTTTTCGTTTACATAAGGCTAAAGAAGGAAATTTAAAAATAAAGGCAACTTGGGAAAGATAAGGAGGCATTTGAATGAAAGATTGTATCGTTATAGGCGGGGGACCTGCAGGGCTAAATGCAACCTTGGTATTAGGACGAGCGAGAAGAAATGTTTTACTGATTGATAGTAATAATGCACGTAATAAAATTACACGAGAGTCCCACGGTTTCATAACGAGAGATGGAGTGAAGCCAGAAGAGTTTCGGGAGCTGGCTCATAAAGAGTTCATTAAGTACAATACGATTGAAACAGAGCAGGATAAGGTCGTAGAAATTATTAAAGATGAAATGGGTTTTAAAATAAAGACGAGAAAAGGTAACGAATGGCTAACTAGAAAAGTGATTTTAGCAACTGGTGTTATCGAACAATGCCCGAATGTTCCCAAGCTAGGAGAATTTTACGGCAATAGTATCTTTAATTGCCCCTATTGCGATGGGTGGGAGTTAAAGGATCAGCCACTCGCTCTATTTGGACTCGTAGATTACACCATACATATGGCTGGTATATTAAGAAACTGGTCTCTGGATTTAATTATTTTTACGAATGGGGAAAAAGTTAGTAAATCACAAATGAAAAAAATCAACGAGTTAAATGTCGAGGTGGAAACTGATATTATCCAGCATTTATATGGAAAAAGTGGAATGCTAGAAGGAATTGAATTGAAGTCTGGAAAATTAATACCTCGCTCTGGCGGTTTCATCACGCCGGAGCTCATTCAAGCATCAGATATTGGAAAGAAACTGGGAGTGAAATTAGATAAAACAGGTGGTTACAAGTCTGACCAAGTTGGTAGGACGAATATTCCGAATTTATTTGTAGCGGGTGAAGCATCTATTATTTATCCATCTCAATTAATTATTGCCGCTGCAAGTGGTGTTACTACCGCAATGGCCGTAAATGTAGAACTAATCCATAATGGTATTTTAGGGAGTAAATTGTAGGGTGTTTTAGGTTGTCTATTACAAAAAAATAAATGAAAAGAACGAATAAAATATAACTATAAAAGGAATATTGAACTACTTAAATATGTAATTTAATTGCGACGATTTATACCTTAGTAATATAAAAACCTTTAAATTGTAAACAAATTACCCTCATATTGTCACAGAACTGTAATGTGCGAATGGTATTTTTATTTCTATCAACGAGAAATAAAGGAGAAACTACTTGAAAAAATTCAGTTTTGTTTTAAGTTTTGTACTAATGTTCCTCGTAGCATTTGCCAATGATTCAGAAGCAGCAGCTTCTGTACACACCGTAAAAAAAGGTGATAGCCTATATAAAATTTCAAGACATTATAATATCTCTGTATCTTCTATTAAATCAATCAATCATTTAAAATCAGATGTAATCAAGCCGAATCAAAAGCTTAAGCTTACTGGTGTGAAAAAAACTACTGCAGCTAAGAAGACGCCAAAGACGCCATCTCGGTCAAATTCAGATACAGTTGTGAGAGAATTCATGGTTTCTGCTTCTGCTTATACAGCTAGTTGCCAGGGGTGCTCAGGCATTACATCAACTGGCATTAACTTGAAGAAGAACCCTGATTTAAAAGTAATAGCCGTTGATCCAAGTGTTATTAAAATTGGCACAAAGGTATATGTAGAAGGTTATGGTTACGCTATTGCTGGTGATACTGGTGGAGCAATTCGAGGAAATAAAATTGACGTCTTTTTTCCAAATAAGTCAAATGCACTTAATTGGGGACGCAAAACAGTAAAAATAAAAATCTTAAATTAAATATCAATTAAAGCTTGCTTGCCATAGTGGCGAGTGAGCTTTTTTATATGCAATGAAAAAGGATGTAAATCTCAGAATATTAATCTTATTACTAATTCAATATTTCATAAATGTTACATGTGTATAGCGTATTAATATGGTGGGAACGGTGCTAGAAGAACAAATACCTCAAATTGTCGTTCTAATTGACTCAGTAAAAAAAATTAAGACAAGAGAGTTTTCAATTTCGGCTTATCGCATTCGTTTACACAATGGTTCAAACGGGTATTAGATAAATCAGAACGATTAAAGCAAGGAGATAGGCATGTGTAACTACCATCAATTATTCACCACACAAAAGATGAAGAATAATGTGCCTTTGTATTCCCACGCTTTTACGAGAAATGTAATGGAAACTTTGCAAACCGCGAAAAACAAGATGCAACCTTTATCGAAATTACAAAGAAGGAAAATGCACTGGTTGCACTCTTTGCATTTAAATTACTACTCGTACCCATTCTACGAATTAAAGCAGCGACTCCTACATAGCTGTTCATGCGTTACTTACTTCAATTATGTGTTTCATTTATGTGAAAGAGCACGAGAAAGTAAAACTAAATTTAAAACGCATTGACGTCTTGTAAGAAAGGAAAGGCATTTTTACCCAAATTGATACAACCACACAAAGTGACGATCACGAAAAAGGATAAGGGGAGATTTATTTTGAAAAAGAAATATTCATTTTTAACGGCAATTGCTGCAACAGCTATGTTGATTTCAGGTTGCGGAAGCGATGAAGAAGCAAAAAACAATTCAGGTTCAGAATCTGGCTATAAATTAATGGAAGACGGTAAACTTACATATGCATCAAGCGGTTTATATAAACCATTTAACTTCGAAGAAGGCGGGAAACTTACTGGTTTTGATGTGGAAATTGGAGCTGCTATCGCGGAAAAAATGGGCTTAGAGCCAAATCCAGTAACTACACCTTGGGAAACAATTACGCAATCTCTACTTGGCAATAAATTTGATGCAATCATAGGTTCAATGGCGATTACAGAAGAGCGTGCAAAACGAGTAAACTTCTCTGATCCTTACTATTACTCTGGTGGGATGATTTTTGTGCCAAAAGGTAGTGATGCCATTGCTTCAGAAGACGACTTAAAAGGCAAAAGAATTGGTGTAGTCGCACAGAGTACGTATGATACAGCAGCACAAAAATATACAGACGATATCAAATACTATAACAGTGATGTTGTTGCTTTGAAGGATTTAACAGTAAAAGGACGTTTAGATGCGGTTATTACAGCAGACGTGGTTGGTTTTGAAGCAATTAATTCAGGTATGGAAATTAAAGAAGTAGGAAAACCATTATGGATTGAACAAGCGGCAGTGGCTGTACGTAAAGAAGATGAAAAATTGGTAAAAGATATTAATAAAGCCATTAAAGAGATGGTAGAAGATGGGACGTATGCTGAAATCTCAAACAAATGGTTCAAGCGTGATCTTCTCGATGTTGATTTAGAAGGAATTGAGATTCTGAAATAAATCAAGTCATTTGAGAAAGGAGAAAGTCTATGGAACTTTTAAAAACGGTTTACGAAGTGTTTATGAGAACATATCCGGGCTTCTTGGAAGCAACACTCATTACATTACAGATTACGGCAGTGGCTCTCGTATTGGGAACACTGCTTGGACTAATATTTGCTTTAATGAAAATCTCTCGTTCAAAATTATTACAAACGATTGCGAACTTTTACATAACCATAATTCGTGGTACACCGTTAATTGTTCAAATCATGTTTCTATATTTCGGAATTACCTCATTAATTGTATTATCAGGTTTTTGGGCAGGAGCAATTGCTCTAGGAATTCATAACGGTGCCTATATTGCGGAAATTTTCCGAGGAGCCATTCAAGGAATTGATAAAGGGCAGCGCGAAGCGAGTAGTTCACTAGGGATGACAAGAGCGCAAAGCATGAGACGTATTATATTCCCGCAAGCTTTGAAGCGTTCAATACCACCACTTGGTAATCAATTCATTATCACACTAAAAGATTCATCACTTGTATACATTATTAGTGTACCTGAGCTATTCGCAATGGCTAACCGTGAAGCAGCACAATCGTTTCAATCACTTGAAACATATTTAGTTGTAGGTGTTTACTATTTAGTGTTGGTCATGATTTTCACGTATTTATTAAAACTCTATGAAAATAAACTTAATGTCGACAAATCATAAGGGGGGACGCACATGTTAAAAGGTACGAACATTCAAAAATCGTTTGGCGATTTAGAAGTGTTAAAAGGCATAGACCTAGAAGTGGCTCCTTCTGAAGTGGTTGTTCTGGTCGGTGTCAGTGGTTCGGGGAAAAGTACATTATTGAGATGTTTTAACTTCTTAGAATATATTAATGAAGGAACAATTGAGATCGATGGTCATTTGGTTAATCCAAAAAATGATAAACTCTCAAAAATTCGTGCTGAGGTAGGGATGGTGTTTCAACACTTTAATTTATTCCCGCACATGACCGTTTTAGAAAATGTCATTGAAGCGCCGATGATTGTAAAAAAGATGAAAAAGGCGGATGCCGTGGCTTTAGCGAAACAGCTACTTGAAAAAGTGGGCTTGTCCGACAAAGCTGATGTGTATCCAAGCAAATTGTCGGGTGGACAAAAACAACGTGTTGCCATAGCTCGTTCACTCGCTATGGAACCAAAAGTGTTGCTGTTCGATGAACCAACTTCTGCACTGGATCCTGAATTGGTCGGAGAAGTGTTGACCGTGATGCAACAATTAGCGCAAGAAGGCATGACGATGGTTGTAGTAACGCATGAAATGAAGTTTGCAAGAGAAGTAGCAGACCGCGTCATTATGCTCGATGAGGGACGTATCATAGAATCCGCTGATCCAGCGACATTCTTTGAAAATCCAAGTCACGATCGAACAAAACAATTCATCCAATTGGTTGATTAATTTGAAAAGCCTCGTGACTAGTTTCCAACTGGTTGCGAGGTTTTTTTAAGATTTTGTTTTAATCTGAGATTTGATGATTTTACAACAAAGTCTATTCTTTTTACAACCACCCACATAAAAATTACGACAACCACCACAAAAATCACAACAAACAGCATAAATTTTACGACAAAGCATATTTTAAGTGTAAGAAAGTATCACCACGATGCCTCTTAATCAAAAAAGCGCGTAGACTGCAGCTAGTCTACGCGTTTTCTTTAATATCGAGGAGGATATGGAGTCGGAGGAACAACAACATTTCGATTAAACTGTACATACTCGGTTCTTGGAACATCTACGATGTGTTGTCTGTTTACATTAATTAGAGGTTGGATATAAGGAACATCACGTTGGACATAAGAATCAGTAAAGCGGCACAAAGGCGGACATACGATTGGTTGAACTGCAGAATGTCTGCAATGTCGTCGACGAAACATAATAAATTCACCCCCATTCTATCTCTCTTAATAAATGCAAGATTAAAGGTTTTGGAAACGGCGGATGAATCACTTATTGCATGTGGATATTCCTTCCATTACAATTAACTCAAAGATTCTTAACGGAGAAAGGGTGCGACGAGTGTAATACTTCCTCTTACAATCTAACAACTGAATAGATTAAAAGGGTGGTCAAATTATGAACGATCGTCGTTCTTTTATATTTTTATGGGTAAGTCAAATCCTTGCGAACGCTGGTGATGTTTTATATATTGTGGGACTCATTCAACTGGTTTACGCGTCAACGGGATCCGTATTAACATTAACACTCATTCCAGTAACGATTACTTTTTCTCGATTAACGGGTAGTTTTATAACGCCTCTTCTTTTACATCGATTTCCCCTAAGGCGAATATTGTATTCCTCGATGTTAGGTAAAATCGCGATCTTAAGTGCGGTATTTTTGGTCAAAGACGGAGCAATTCTATGGATTTTAATTCTAGTAAGTATGATTGCCTTCCTAGATGGGTGGGCTGCGCCTGTTCGTCAAGCTATGCTTCCTGAATTTGTAGAAAAATCCGATCTTCCGAAAGCCAACAGTTTAGTTTCAATCTCTGATAACACCGTAAACTTAGTTAGTTGGCCACTTGGTGCTTTTTTTGTCGCATATTTTGGTGGGGGACCACTTATTTTAGTATCAATAGGGTTATATAGTGTGGGCTGGTTATTAATGAATGGAATTAGAAACATTCAACATGTGAAAAAGAGTGTTCCTTCCCTAAAAGATCAACTTTCTGGAGGATGGTCGTATAGCTTTTCACAAAAATCAATTCGGACGATTCTTATACTAGATACACTATTTTCTCTTGCCGGTGCGGTTTGGATATCCGCCATATTATATGTGTATGTGGATGATGTCCTTGGGAAAAGTGAAGCATGGTGGGGGTATATAAACGCTTTTTATTCAGGTGGATTTATAGTTGGTGGTTTTTTATTTGCAAAACTAATAAAGATTCCAGCTTACCGGATGATTGTGATTGGCTGTTTTTTAACGAGTCTTTTCACCATTTGGTTTATATACCCGTTTTTTGTAGTTATAGCTCTTATCATCTCTCTTTTACTCGGTGTATTTGCACAGTTTCAATTGCTTGCTCAACTAACCGTCTTACAAACGCAAACAGACACCGAGCAACTTGGGCTTGTATTTTCAGTTCAGACCGTCTTAACAACAGGAGCATTTGGAATAGCTACTTTCTTTTTTGGAGGAATTGCTGAATATTTCGGAATCTATACTGCTTTTTTCGTAGCGGCTATTTTATCACTTGGAGCGGCAATCTATGCTTTTATCCAACGAAAAACACTAACTTACCAGTTAGTTGAATAAAAAATCTAAGCACTTGGAAAATAAAATTTCCAAGTGCTTTTTCTCTATAAAAATAAAAAAAAATATCTAACAAATTAATAATTAAAGCCAAAAGGATATATTGAACGTCTAATATGTAAGGAAGTTAAGAGGGGGGTGGTTCTAGTTATTAATTTAGTGAAAAGAGCAACAAAAGGTGATGATAAAGCGTTTTTAACATTGTTCCAAAAATACGAACAAGACATTTATAGAACAGCTTTTATCTATGTGAAAAATGAAAGTGATGCACTTGACGTTGTACAAGAAACGGCATATCGCTCATTCAAATACATTAAGAATATTAAAGAACCTAAGTACTTTAAAACTTGGTTAATAAAAATTACGATTAGTTGTGCTCTTGATTGTCTTCGTAAACAAAAAAATATAATTCAAATTAGACCGGAACTTGAGGAATTCATTTCAGGGGATGTAAATGAAGATGTCATTTTGATAATGACGGTAAGAGATATAATAGAACGGTTAAATGAAGATGAAAAAAGTGTGATCATTTTAAGGTTTTATCAAGACCTAACTATTAATGAAGTTGCCCAAACACTAAATATTCCTCTTGGTACAGCTAAAACTATCTTATATCGGGCTTTGAAGAAGTTACGCATTGATTTGAAAGGAGATGGTGTATATGAGCAATAAAATAAAACAAGAAATTAATAATATTGAAATCCCAAAAGAACTTGGTGTCAGAAGTAAAATTGGCGTTTCGAAGGCAAAATCAGAGATGACCAATACAAAACACAGATGGTCTCTTGTTATAGCAACTGCAATTGTAGCCGCAATGGCTTTGTTCATTTTTGTACCTAACATTTTTACGAATAGCCATCCAGAAAACCCTGTTGTAATAACGATAGATTCAGACTTTGTTATTGATACATCCGACCCGAGACAAGTCGTAGGTATTTCAGAAAATGTTTTTTTAGGTAAGGTTGTTAAACAAGTTGGTACAAGAAACCTCAGTTCATATCCAGAAACACAATTTGAAGTTGAGGTACTTGAAAATATTAAGGGTGAATTAAAAGATACAATAAAAGTTAACCAAGCAGGTGGATACGAAGGCAATGAGTTATTCTTAATGGAAGGTGATAAACAGCTAATAGAAGGAAAAACCTATTTATTAGCTACAAGATATTTAGTCGAAGAAAATTGGCATACTGTAGTTCCTGTTGGTGGTGATATTCCATTTAATAACGATGAAGAGAAAAAAGGATTAATTGAGAAATACAAAAAGGCTTTCGAAGAAGAAATTCCATTTAAATTTTAAACAGTAAAACCGCTTGAATAATCCAAGCGGTTTTATTGTTGTTAAGACTATTTGGACATTCTAACCATAGATCGCTTTCATTCCAATCATATTTTTATCAATTTAAATACTTTCTGCTAAGAGTATGATGCAAGGACTTTCTAATGTATTATCAGCTGTCGATAACTTGAAAGTACCTAAAGAAAAAAGAACAGTAATCGACCTAAAATTCGATGATCGGTTCCAAAGAGTTAAATTATATTAATTTCTATAAATTCTTGAGCTGTTTATACGGCTCTTTTTCTTTTTAACTAACATTCTATTTGTAATAAAAGGAAAATGCGTTCTAATGTAGAAATAATATTGGAATGACGAATGTACACATAATCAAGGAGGATATTATGAATAAATTTGGATTGTTTGGTAAGTTTTTGGTAAAAGAGGGCGAACGTGAAACAATGGTCGATATTTTATTGGAAGCAGCAGATTCAATGAAGAATTTGGATGAATGCGAGGTATATCTTGTACATGTTTCTGAAGAAGAACCAAATTCTGTATTTGTTTATGAAGTGTGGAGTAATGAAAATGCCCATCAAGCATCTTTAACCCTTGAATCTACTCAAACTTTAATAAAGCGTGCTAAACCAATCATTACTGGAATGGAGAGAATAGGTACCCTAAAGACAAGGGGAGGAAAGGGTATGAAAACTGATTCTTATTAAACTTTAGAGTGCTTTACTTCAAAAGAGGTTAAGCACTTTTTTATTAACACTAATTGAGCAGGTTAGTTGAAGAAGGAAATTTTTTGTAATTATCTAAAATAGTAAACACAAGGTGGTTTGAATAAAAATGAAAAACGGAAGGAGTGAGACGTTGTTATGACAACAAATAAGAAATCAATGAAATTGTCTGATCATCAACAAGTGGTTGATTTTATGAATAATCTCGAACATCCGCTTAAAGAAGAAATAGAGGAAGTTCGAAAAATCATTTTGAGTGCTAATAAACTAATTACTGAACACATCAAATGGAATGCACCGAGTTTTCGTGTTGAAAATGAAGACAGGATAACATTTAATCTACACGGAAAAGGATTTTTTCGACTTATCTTTCATTGCGGAGCAAAGGTAAAAGATAATATAGGAAATGAACCACTGTTTGATGATACTACAGGGATATTGGAATGGGTTGCTGGTGACAGAGCGATAGTGAAGTTTACTGGTATGCATGATGTGAAAGCTAAGGAAAAGAATCTTATAGAAGTAATATCGAAGTGGATAGAAGTAACGGTTTCATAATAAGAAAAGACAGTGGGTGAATGAATATTACTTCGATATGTTTGGTGAGACACGGGGAAACGGATTGGAATCTATTAGGGAAACTTCAAGGAAGAACTGATATACCGTTAAATGAAACGGGTATTCTTCAAGCTGAAGAGTGTAGCGAGTTCCTTAAATCCTCTAAATTGGATGTAATCATAACAAGTCCGTTAAATAGGGCAAAACAAACAGCCGAAATACTAAAGAAAAATTTCAATGTACCACTTATTGAGATGGAAAAGTTTATAGAAAGGGGTTATGGGGACGCAGAGGGTATGTTATTGGAAGAAAGAGATTCTGCGTTTCCAGATAAATCATATCCAAATCAAGAGAACAGAGTAACGTTAAATCGTCGTGTAATGGATGGAATTCAGGAAATAAATCAAAGGTATTTTGGAAGTAAAATATTACTGGTCGCACATGGTGCCGTAATTAATGCCATTTTGGCTGACATATCAAATTGTAAGATAGGGTCGGGGAAAACCAAATTAATGAACGCCGGTATCAGCAATATTCACTTCCATCAAGAAAAATGGTTGATAAAAGACTTCAATCAAATTTCTCATCTATCAAAGTACAAGGATAAAGGGAAAAACTAATCTTTTTCTAATTGTACTAACGGATGATAATTAAAGAATAGGCTGACTTTCAAAAATAAAATGGACTATCCATTCAAGAGCGATTGGATAGTCTTTTTGCTTATAATTTTAAAGTTCTGCAGTTATATCAAAATTTGCTAAATTCGATGTCCCAATAGTCTCCGCCTGTTATTGCACCAGTTAAGTTTGTGGTATGTGAAATGATAGCATATCCATCGCCTCCATCTCTTACCCTTCTCTTACCTTTTTGGTGTATAGTTAAGCATCGAAAATAACTCGTTCAATTCTTCTTTTGTTAAATCACGCCATTGTCCGATGGATAATCCCTCAATAGGGATGTTCATGATTCGAATCCGTTGTAGGCTTTTGACCTCATAACCAAGTGCAGAACACATGCGACGAATTTGACGATTCAATCCTTGAGTCAACGTTATTTTAAATGTATTTGAAGAAAGTTTTTCTACTTTACAAGGTAATGTTTTGGTTCCTAAAATTTCAACCCCTCCGGACATTTCTTGAAGGAAATCTTGTGTAATAGGCAAGTCTACCTTTACGATATATTCTTTTTCATGCTCATTTTCAGCACGCAAAATTTCATTCACAATATCGCCGTCATTTGTTAATAAAATCAGACCATGCGAGTCTTTATCAAGTCGACCAATATGAAAAATACGAAGTGGATGATTGACGAAATCGACGATATTTCCTTGAATGTGACGTTCTGTGGTGCTGGTAATGCCTACTGGTTTATTAAGCGCGATATAAACATACGGTTCCTCATGCTTTACAGGTTTGCCATCTGCACGAACATCGTCGCCAGGTTCTACTTTACTTCCTAGTTCCGCTATTTTCCCATTGATCGTAATTCGTCCATCTTCTATCCATTTATCAGCACCGCGTCTAGAAACGATGCCTGCTTCACTTAAGAATTTATTGATACGCATATAGAATCACCTGCTTTTTTTAATACATTTAGTATAACGCATAATATCAGTACGTAATAAATAGGAGAACATCTTAATGAATGATTTTTATTATCCTCATCTATGAGTAACTATGATAACCTTTAAGAGGACACTGGAGGAAAGGTGGGCTTAATTTGAAACAAGAGGCTGTAAATCAATCTTCAGATATAAAAGAGTTACTTTCCGTTCAACATGAAATAAAAGAATTTAAAAAAGACACCTATCTATTTCGTGAAGGCGATAACATAAAAGGGACATACTTAATCCGTTCGGGGAAGGTGCAAATTGGTAAAATAACACCTGAGGGTCGTGAATTAACATTAAGGATATGTGGTCCAAAACAAATCGTAGGTGAAATCACACTTTTTTCGGAAAATGCTCAATATATGTTAGATGCGAAAGCCCTTGAAGACGTGATCTGTGTGAAGTTTAAAATTGAGGATCTTGAAGAAGCACTAGGTCATAATTCTGAATTAGCCGTTGAATTTATGAAATGGATGGGTATGAATCATCAAAAAACGCAAATGAAATTTCGTGACCTCATGCTCCATGGAAAAAAAGGGGCGCTATATTCTACCTTAATTCGCTTGACGAATAGTTATGGAATACAGGAACGAAATGGTGTTTTAATTGACGTATCTCTAACCAATCAAGAGCTTGCCAATTTTTGCGGAATGACACGAGAAGTAGTGAACAGGCTATTAAGTGAGTTGAAAAAACTAGAAAAAGTGTCATTGGTAAATGGGAAGCTTTACATCCAGGACATCCAATACTTAAAAGATGAAATTAATTGCGAGAATTGCCCAATTGCTTTTTGTAGAATAGATTAAAGCAGCGATTTGCCTAACGGTGAATCGCTCTTTTTTTGGGAAGAAATTCTAGATCTCTATAGAAATAGCTATGTCTAACTACAAACACCAGCTCGACGAAAATAGGATGTGGGGATGAAGGCGTTGTTCCAAAATGGTAGCGTCCTTCCTTTGCGAAAAACAGGCTATTACATCGGTTCTTCCTGCGCCTACGTCGAGCTACAAACGCTTTCCGCGTTTCTTATTTGTCTAAAAATCGAACTATGCTCAAAAAACAGGCTAAGTGTGATAAAAGTCACAATGCATTAAGTGCTTATCGATTACGCTAAACATAAGATGAGTCAACGTAAGAGGTGAGAGAAATTGAGCAAACAAAAACATTCAGCAGATATAAATCTTAAAGGAACGTTAGTCAGTGTTTTTGCTGTTGGGATCATTATCATCGCCATGTGGGTAATTGTTTATTTAATGTATGTAGCACGATAAAAGGAGTAGATTGAGATGCATCTTCATAAATATGAAAAAATTTGGCTAGGATTCGGTATCGTTTCACTCATTGTATTTTTAAGTATAGTCGGAGTCAGTGCCTTTGCTAATGACCACACACCTTCGGGAGGAATGGAAACGATCGACCCGAAAAAAGTCAATGAGACGGCTCCTTTTAATAAACCGGGAGTTACACAACTAAATGATGATATGTATCAAGTTGCGATAGTGGCAATGGCCTTTGGTTATACAGCGCCAGATCTTAAAGTTCCAGTGGGAAAAGAAATCATTTTTAAACTAACAAGTACAGATGTCGTTCACAGTTTTACGATTGATAACACAAAGGTCAATATGATGGTTGTACCTGGTCAGGTAACAACAAAATCATACACGTTTGATAAACCAGGAAAGTATTTAATACTTTGCAATGAATATTGCGGATCTGGTCATCACTTTATGTCTACAGAAATTGAGGTGTATTAATTATGTTAGCTGCACAAGATCGTAAATTAGCATTATGGAATATAGCAGTCGCATACATCGCATTTTTGATTGGGACATTGTGTGGACTACTTCAAGTGTTCATTCGAAATGATGCACTCCAATTACCGGGTTGGTTGGATTATTATCAAATCCTAACGGCACATGGTGTATTGCTTGCACTTATTTTTACAACGTACTTTATATTCGGCTTTTTTATTACCGGCATGAGTAAAAGCTTAGGTAGTTTTGGACCAAAAGTTCGGTTGTTTTCATGGATAGGGTTTGCGGTTACAACAACAGGAACCGTTTTAACGACAGCAATGATTGTTTCTGGAGAGGCTTCAGTATTATATACGTTCTATGCACCACTTAAAGCTAGTGGCTGGTATTACGTAGGGCTTGCCTTGTATGTAGTAGGAACGTGGATTAGTAGTTTTGCATTAGTTGGGCATTATAAAGTTTGGCGTAAACAAAACAAAGGACAATTAAGCCCATTGTTTGCCTTCATGACGGTAACTACCATTGTAATGTGGATTATTTCATGTTTAGGGGTTGTGGCAACTGTTCTTTTCCAATACATTCCATGGGCGTTTGGTTGGGTGGATACAATCAATGTTGAACTTAGCCGCTCGCTATTTTGGTATTTTGGTCATCCACTGGTTTACTTCTGGTTATTACCTGCATACATGGCTTGGTATGTAGTGGTACCGAAACTGCTTGGAGTGAAAGTATTTAGTGATTCATTAGCGCGTTTATCTTTTGTGCTATTTATTCTCTTTTCCATTCCAGTTGGATTCCACCATCAATTAACTGAACCTGGAATCTCGAATTTCTGGAAGTTCTTGCAAGTGGTCTTAACTTTCATGGTCATCATCCCATCGTTAATGACAGCGTTCTCGATGTTTGCAACTTTTGAAACTGCAGGTCGTAAAAAAGGTGGTCAAGGACTATTTGGTTGGTTTACAAAACTTCCTTGGAAAGACGTTCGCTTTACGTCTATATTTGTTGCGATGGCATTCTTCATTCCAGGTGGAGCTGGAGGAATTATCAATGCAAGCTTCCAATTAAATGAGGTTGTTCACAATACGTTATGGATTGTTGGTCATTTCCACATTACAGTAGGGACGCCTGTAGCCATGACATTTATGGGACTCACATTTTGGTTGATTCCGTATTTAACGGGACGTAAATTTTCAAAAGCGATGCAAAAACTTGGGTTTATTCAAATTATTACATGGACCATTGGGATGTTATTAATGTCAACATCTCAACATATTTTAGGTTTACTCGGTGCACCAAGACGTACAGCCTATTCTGGATATAATAATCATCCATCTGCACTGGAATGGTTTGATGGCATTTTAACAGATCATGTAACGATGGCAGTCGGAGGAAGCATTCTATTCTTATCAGCAATGATTTTAATCTATATTGTCGTTATGTCTATGTTTCTTTCGCCAAAAGCTGAACGTGAAGAAGATTTCGTCGAGTTTCCAATGGCAGAAAGTGACCGAGAAAATACACCTAAATTTCTTGAAAATTGGTGGATTTGGATTGGAATTGCATTCGCGCTTATAATTATTGCCTACGCAATTCCATTAAGTGGAATGATTCACCATGCACCACCTGGTTCAGAAGGATTTAAAACTTGGTAGGAGTTGAGTGAAATGGTCTTAATGTTGATTACAATGTTCGTTGTTATTACTCTTGTGATTGGAATAGTAGTTGATTTAAATACATTAGAAGATTAATAGAGCAAAAAGGTTTGTAGCGAAAGTACACGCTGCAAACCTTTTTTAATAAAACTTTATATATAAAGTTGTAATTTTCAATTTAATCTGACAATATAAAGTGGACGGTTTCCCAATCTACCAAACTTTCATAAATCTAATTGAAAGCGCATACAATGGAAATCAATCGAACAAGAGGAGGAATTAGATAATGGTATATGCATTTCCGAATACAGAAGGTTCAATCGTCACTTTTAAAGAGAAGTATGATAACTATATTAACGGTAAATGGACAGCCCCAGTAAATGGTCAATATTTTGATAACGTGACACCCGTCACGGGTAAAAGTTTCACACAAATTGCGCGCTCAACATCAGAGGATATTGAACTTGCACTTGATGCGGCGCATGCTGCTAAAGATGCATGGGGTAAAACATCCGTTGCTGAACGCGCTAATATACTAAATAGAATCGCAGACCGCATGGAAGAAAACTTAGAAATGTTAGCAGTAGCAGAAACATGGGATAACGGAAAAGCAGTACGTGAAACGTTAAATGCTGATTTACCACTGGCAATTGATCACTTCCGCTATTTTGCAGGTGCCATTCGTGCACAAGAAGGATCTTTAAGCCAGATTGACAACGATACAGTAGCGTATCATTTCCATGAGCCAATCGGTGTGGTTGGACAAATCATCCCTTGGAACTTCCCATTGTTAATGGCGGTTTGGAAACTCGCTCCAGCACTTGCAGCTGGAAACTGTGTCGTATTAAAACCTGCTGAGCAAACTCCAGCAAGTATTCTTGTATTAGCTGAGTTAGTAGGCGATTTATTACCACCAGGTGTGTTAAACATTGTAAATGGATTCGGTTTAGAAGCAGGGAAACCTCTTGCATCGAACCCACGAATCGGAAAAATTGCGTTCACTGGTGAAACTACGACAGGTCGTATGATTATGCAATATGCTTCTCAAAACTTAATTCCTGTAACGCTTGAACTTGGAGGCAAATCACCAAACATTTTCTTTGAAGATGTTATGGACAAGGATGATGCGTTTTTAGATAAAGCCGTAGAAGGATTTGTTTTATTCGCATTGAACCAAGGGGAAGTATGTACATGTCCTTCTCGTGCTCTGGTACAAGAATCGATTTACGATAAGTTTATGGAAAAAGTTTTAGCACGCGTTGAGGCAATTAAAACCGGAAATCCACTAGATCCTAATACGATGATGGGTGCACAAGCATCTACTGAACAATTAGAAAAAATCTTGTCTTATTTGGACATTGGGAAACAAGAAGGAGCAGAATGCTTAACAGGTGGAGCGCGTAATAGTCTAGAAGGCGAATTAGCGGGAGGATATTATGTGAAACCAACTGTCTTCAAAGGAAATAACAAAATGCGTATATTCCAAGAAGAAATCTTTGGACCAGTAGTATCAGTTACGACATTCAAAACGCATGAAGAAGCGCTTGAAATCGCCAACGATACTTTGTATGGTCTAGGGGCAGGCGTATGGTCACGTAATATGAACACAGCATACCGCTTTGGACGTGCGATTCAAGCAGGACGTGTTTGGACAAATTGCTATCATGCTTACCCAGCGCACGCTGCGTTTGGAGGATATAAAATGTCGGGTGTTGGTCGTGAAAATCACTTGATGATGTTAAATCATTACCAACAAACGAAAAACTTACTTGTTAGCTATAGTGAAGATAAATTAGGATTCTTTTGATCGAAAGGAGAATGACGAATGATTGAACGAGTCATCGCGACTGACGCTACGCTTGAACTAATTGAGTTATTGAAAAGCAAGCATGGTCCAGTCATGTTCCACCAATCAGGAGGTTGCTGTGACGGGTCTGCACCGATGTGTTACCCAGATGGTGATTTGATTGTGGGTGACCAAGATGTGTTACTCGGTTCAATTGGCGACAGTCCATTCTACATGCACAAAAGCCAGTACGACTACTGGAAGCATACGCAACTAATCATTGATGTAGTGGAAGGTAGAGGCGGCATGTTTTCTCTAGAAGGAGTAGAAGGTAAACGATTTTTAACAAGGTCGCGCGCTTTTACGGATGAAGAGTTTAAAGAAATACAATCAAGTTCTACTTGAGGATTAGGGCCGTCTCCAGCAATTGGAGACGGTTTTTTTCATGGAATAAAAGGGTTATTAGATATGTAGATAACAAGTTAAGAGTGATTTATTCATGTTTTAAATAAAACCTAAGTATTCTCTACATAATGGAAATTGAGATACAATAAGACATATAGGGAGTGGATTAAATTGGGTTATATCATGCTAGCAATTCTAATAGGGATAATCATTTGGACGTTGTTGCGCTTCTTTACCCATAAACGTATTCCTCTCAACTATTACTCAACTCTAATGAAGGATGAGAGAGAATCGGTACCGCAATCAAGCAAGGTAAAAGAGGAAGACATGTCTGGAAAGTAGGGAATTTAATGATATTTCGTAGAAAAATGTACACCATCAAACCGGAAATGTATGACACCTTCAATCACTTCTTTCATACCTATTTACTTCCAAACCAACTGACAAATGGTGCTCAACTGGTTGGAAGATGGGTGAATGAAAGCAAAACAGAAATAATGGCCATGTGGTCTTACCAAAACCAAGCCGATTATGAACGAGTAATTGCAGCCATTCGTGCTTCTGAACTTCATGAAACCGCACAAAACTACCGAAAAACGTTGCCACCTTTATTTGTGACAAGTTCTGAAGATTTTATGGAGCAGACAGGTGATTATGAGTCATCACGCTCGATTGATAGAAAGAGTGGAAGGATAACTAGTGAAAATTAATCATCTATTGTTTTCTGTTTCTGATTTAGCGTCTTCAATTGAATTTTATTCAGAAGTACTCGGTGCTAAGCTTTTAGTAAAAGGAAGAACGACTGCTTATTTTGATCTTGATGGTTTGTGGCTTGCGCTTAATGAAGAACCTGACATTCCTCGAAATGAGATTCGTGCATCCTACACGCATATGGCTTTTACTATTGAAGAGCATGAATTTGATGAAAAGATACGGAAATTAAAGAAACTAAAAGTCTCACTACTGCCTGGTCGAGAGCGGGATGTGCAGGATAAAAAATCGATTTATTTCGAAGACCCAGATGGACATAAATTTGAATACCATACAGGGACATTGCAAGATCGTATGGATTATTATAAGGAAGAAAAGAAACATATGGAGTTTTACGATTAATTACCGAAGGGAAAGGATGGATTATATGAACGTCTTTATTATTACAGGAGCATCAAAAGGAATTGGATTTGAACTTGCAAAACAGTTGAAAATAGCAGGTCATGTCGTTGTTGGGATCGCAAGAACAGAGAGCGAAATGGATGGAGTAACATTCATAAAGGCCGACCTGTCCGAAACGGGGAAACTTGAATCTCTTATGAATGAAATCATTGGAGCTGCACCACAAAATGCAAAATCCTTCACACTTATTAATAACGCTGGAATGGTTGATCCAATCGGGTTAATCGGGTCAGTAAAAGCGGAAGAAATGACGAAAGCAATATCAGTTAATTTAACTGCACCCATTGTTATTTCGAATGTATTTATTTCTAAGTTGAAAGAATTTGAAGGATCTAAGCGTATAGTTAATATTTCTTCCGGAGCGGGTCGAAATGCATATGAGGGCTGGGGAACGTACTGTGCAACAAAAGCAGGACTTGACCATTTTTCACGTGTCGTAGCAATTGAGCAAGTAAACGCAGAATATCCAGTAGAAATTGTCTCAATCGCTCCAGGAATCATCGACACTGGCATGCAAGAAACAATACGATCAAGCAAGGAAGACGCGTTTCCACTGCTCGATAAGTTCATTGATTACAAAGAACAGGGACTACTAAGCAGTGCAGAACAAACCGCACAAAAACTTATTTCGTTTATAGAGAATGAAAACTTTAAAGAAGTTGGACCAATCGTGGATCTCCGAAATTTTTAGTTAAACAGCAAAGAGCATCGGTGTGAAATCGATGCTCTAAGTCAATAAGTAAGAAAACATTTCTGGAACTCTTTTTTTGAAATGTGTATAGTCATGTTCCCCGTCTTCAATGATTTTAAATTTAACGTTTACATCTTTTTCATTTAGAATATCTAAAATTCTTTGATTAGATTCCAGAAATCCTTTACTAATCAGCTCATCTTCGCTTTCTTTCGTTCCACCATCCATGTAAAACTTCTCTATTGATGATAAATCCGTATGTTGTAGCATCTTTTCTATTTCTTCTTGATTACGCCAAAAAGCAGAGGAAAGGGTTGCTACTTTCGTAAATATTTGAGGATACTTGCAAGCAGCATAGGTAGAGATGAGTCCTCCTAGTGAAAACCCAGCGATACTTGTCGAGTTCTCCAAAGTCCGATACTTATGATCGATAAAGGGTTTAAGCTCATTCACAATAAAGTCAACATACGCTTCACCTTTGCCACCAGTGTAACTTGCTTTACCTATGAAGTTCTTGCTGAATTCACCGTCTACCCATGGACAATACTCATTCTTCCGTTCATCCCCAACAGTGTTTGTATCTATCCCTACAACAATAATCTCTAGATCATTTTCATCTAAGTACTTTTTTAGGTCCAAAGAAATACCATGAATGGCATCTTTATCTTCAAAGACATTTTGTCCATCGTGCATGTAAAGAACAGGGTACCTCTGGCTTTTTTTCGCATAATCCAGTGGTGTATAAACCCGAACTGTTCGTTCTTGCTTAAAAGCTGATATTGGTATAGTTAAATTTTCTAACATAGTGGCATATTACCTTTCTTTGTACGTTATTTGGTAACATTCATTTCGTTGCATACCATAAAAAACTTTAAAGATTATATAGAGCCTTAAAGATCTTGGTTTCAATACCATGCTTTGAAAACGAAGTATTCAATATATGGTAAGGTAATTAAAGAAAAAGTATATATCTCAGAGGTAAATTTAATGGAAAAAATCCAGATAAAACACTTTAAATTTAATTTGTTTGAACCAAGTATTCAAAATAGAAACGGAACAACTATTATCATTTATCATGGTTGGGGAACGAATGTAGAAAGTTATAATGATGTTGCAGAAGAGATAGCAAAAATAGGGCATAGAGTTGTCGTTCCAGAAATTGTGTATCACGACACTAGAAAATCCTTAGAAAACCACTATACAGCCGAAACTACACAGCGTTATTTTTGGAAAACCATATATCATACGATTGATGAGTTCGACGAATTCATTAAACAATTAGGGGTTCCCTTAAAAAAGACAGTCCTTGTTGGAAGCTCTATGGGTGGATTTATCGCGAATGGCATTTTTGCGAAACAAAAAAATCTAGGTGGTTTAGTTAATATTAACGGATCAGGTTCATTTGTTTTATCAGAAATGCTTTTCAGGGAAAATGATAACCGAACTTCTCTTCCATTTGAGGAAGAACTGGTAATGAAACAATATAATCCAGTTGAAAAAACAAATTGTGATTCTCCCGTACTTCTTATGCATGGTGATTCCGATAAAACCATATCCATAAAAGGACAGGAGGATTACTATCAATTCTTAACTGAAATTGAAAATAGAGAAAATGTTAACTTTTTAATTTATAAGAACAATAATCATCAATTTTCATCTGAAATGGTAAAAGATTTACTTGATTGGCTAGTTAATCATAAGTTTTAATGTAGAAAAACGCTTGGATCTTTCCAAGCGTTTGTATAACTATAATTTACAACCACCATTTTTTTTGTGGAATTAAGACAGTCTGAACGTCAAAATTATGGTTAAACCAATCATTGATCAACGTTTTTTTTACAAGAAATTCGGATGCTGAATGAGAAACACCTATTAGGGACATTGGAGTTTTTGTGGCATACTCTTTCATTCTTTTAAATTTTTCTTTTCCGTAATCGTTATCTATATGACAATGTATTTCTCCTGTAATATAAGCTTGCACCCCTTTACTTGCTGCTTCTTCCATCCATTCCACTTTATCTCCACACCCTGCAACAATGGCAACTTTTTGAATATTATCTAGGTTTTGACCTTCAAAATCAACATAGGGGATATCAAAGATGTCTTTTAATGTTGATACTAAGTCGTTGGTATTTGTATTTTGAATGGTGCATACTAAAATAAGATCACCCATATTATCCAGAGATCCAAACCCATCAATAATTTCAGCATTTAAAGAATTTGCTATCGCTAAACTTGTACCTAATTGAGGATCTCTTTCGTCCCGCAGGCAGTTCCCAACGTTTGCGGAATCAATTAAAGGCAAATAGAATATCATCTCCCACTTGCATAATGGCATAGGAGCCAACCAATGTTTCATATTTAAGGGCATCGTCTTCGCTTATGCTTATAAATTCAATAAATTCTAAAGAAGGATTCACAGTCATTTTAATACCTCACTATTATAGGTTGCGAACATAGTAATGATATTCGTTAATGATAATTGAAATCCTGCTTTTCAATACAATTTTATTCCAAATTAAAACCCCATCTTTTTTATTTGATGGGGTTGGCTAAATTAGTTTATATTATTTCTCTTGTTGGTCTATACGTATTTGATTCCAAACAGAAAGACTCACAATTTCAGCAACGTCTTGGAGCTTGGCTTTACTAATTTTGTCTATAGTATCGTCTGCTGTGTGATACCAAGGCTCGGCAGGGTTATGAATAAAGAGTGCAGCGGGGATACCTGCGTTTGCAAATGATACATGGTCACTGCTATCACCCTGATTATAAGGAGTTGGTTTTCCATTTAACTTTGTACTTGCAGCCTGTGCAAGCTCTGTGACAAGATTTGATTTTTTATCGATGGTTTGTAATATTAAATCACCCGCGTCTTTACTTCCTACCATGTCTAAATTGAAATTAGCCACGATACGGCTGATTTCTTCATCCGGTAACTGCTCAACATAATGAGCTGAACCCACTAAGCCTACTTCCTCAGCACCAAACGTAATAAAACGAATTTCTGTTTCTGTTGGAATGGTTTTCAAGACCCGTGCAAGTTCAAGTGTGATGGAAGTACCTGATGCATTATCGTTGGCACCTGGGGCTGCAGCAACTGAGTCGTGATGTGAACTAATGATGAGAATATCATTTACTTTTTTGTTTTCTTTTTTATGACGTATTGGTTTTTTTGTTGCGATAACGTTATGAGAGGTATTCGTTCCAATTTTTGCTCCATTAATTTTAATGGAGGTTTTTGAGTTAGGAGAACTCTTGAAGTGATTTACCAACGTTTCGCCATCTACTTTTGTTAAAAAGACTGCGGGAATAGAAGTGGGTTGTAGGGAACCTAAGCTACCACCAATGTTCCCAGGTTCATGATTATAAATGATGACGCCCAATGCCCCTTTGGCTGCTACATTTTTAACTTTATCTACAAAGCTAATTTCTCCACGTTTCAGAAGTGCAATTTTTCCAGTTAAATCAAGATCTTGTAACTCGTGAACTCTACCTAATCCTGCATCAATAACTTCACCTGATACATCTCCATCAACTGCATACTCTAGGGCAAGAGGACGAATTTTTTTTGTCATATGATCTACGGATAATTCTATTGTATGTGGTGCTGTATAGTCTTTAAAAGTAAAACTTTGTAATTCAGTTTCATACCCGTAGGATTCAAATTGCTTTTTAATAAAAGTGACTGCTACATCTTCTTGAAATGTCCCAGCGACTCGGGGAGTTTTTGACAGAAGACTGATATTGCTGTACATCGTATCGGAATTTATCGAATCTAAAATGGTCTCCTCATAATTTGTTGAATATGTAACTTGAGTTAATACGTAATGAGTTGCAAAAGCGGAAATGGGAGCTATTGAGCTGAGACCAAGAATGGACGAAAGAATAATTTTCGATAAAGATTTGTTCATTTGTACTCCCCCTAAAATTTTTGATTGTATTAGGATGAGCTAAAATGGGTTTTTTACTAGCTGAAATTCATTTTAATTAATTATGTATTCAAGAATTATGTAAGATTTACTAAAAAAGAATGGATCCATAAAATAATATGTATATTTATTTAAAGGTTAGTGGAAAAGTAGGTTTTAATGTCCTATAAAAAGACAAAATTAGACAATTGCTAATGACAAGTCCAGTAAAAAAAGTTAAAGTATATGAAAGAATGAATGTGGAGGTAAGATAACTATGACGTTCTCACAAAGACAAATCATTGACATCAAAGAAAAACCTTCTCTTCATCGCTTAGATAATGATAATACTGTCGCTACGTATATCGGAAAATCAAATGATCTAGCTTATGGGCTTTTTTCGGTTCGCCCAGAGCGATTTTTTTGGATACGGTATGATTCAATAGAAGGACAAGAAGTGGTTGAAAAATATACCGTTGTTCAAGGTGAACTAGAAGTTGAATATGAAGGAAACAGGTTTATGTTACAAGAAGGCGATTCGTTAGATGCGTCTCAATACCCAGAGTTGCTATCTTTGTATAGTGAGGCTGGGACTGAAATATTAAGTGAAATAACAGCAAACATATATGAAATGAACTTTATAGAAAATGAAATTATCCAACGGGATGCTGCAGCAATTGCAAAAGTTGACGGTTATACTTTCAAGCATTGTGCAAGAATTAAGGAATATTCAATTGAGCTTTGGAAAAAACTTAATCAACCAAGGGATCGTTCTAGAATATTAATATGGGGTGCATATTTTCATGACATTGGAAAACTTGCCGTTCCATTAGAAATTCTAAATAAAACAGATAAACTTACTTCAGCAGAGTGGGAAATAATGAAAACTCATACAATAATAGGTGCAGAAATGATGAGAAACCATGAACTAAATTGGTTACGTGATTCGGCTTTTATCATTGAACAACATCATGAACGATATGACGGGAAAGGCTATCCCTATGGATTGAAAGGGGAAGAAATCTCATTAGAAGCTGCTATAGTATCAGTCGTGGACTCCTTTGACGCAATGACGACAGATCGGGTTTACCGCAAGGCACTTTCAATTGATGATGCCATACAAGAAATAGTTCGCGCAAAAGGTACTCAATTTCATCCAGCAGTCGTGGATGCTTTCTTGAATTTATTACAAGATCCAAAAATTTAATTGTCATTAATAAAAATATACAGTTATCAAGCTTATAATAAGACCGATACCTTTAAGGGATATCCATAAGAGTAGACGCTTTTGAAGACAAATATTTGTTAAACAAACATCGTTTGTTAATGGAATAATGTTGGATAAGCATATTAACAAAATGATGAAACCTGGTACGCGGATATTTCGTGTCCCAGGTTTTTGTCAAATAGAGTAATTTTATTCTTTATCCTCTACAGGATGTTCTTTCAACCATTCTACGCCAAACTCGACAAGTGGCTTCATTTTAATAACCCGACAAATGGCCTGTCCCAATTCGCCAACCGAAAAGTCATTTAAATACTCTTTTTCAAAGGCTATGCCTAATTCCGGGAAACGATCGGAATCCACATTTACAGATTGGTATTCAATCCATTGGCGTTTACCGTCAACTAACATCGCAGCGGCTTGATTTGAATACGTTTTTGATTCTAGTAAGAACTCAGATAAATGCAAAGCTGTACAAGAATCATAACCCACACCAATCAAAAGGATTTTGACGTCTTTATTCACGAATGCGCCAAGTGGGGAACCCATTCCAAAAGAATCTTCTAGAGGATGCTCCATCATCCAGTCTTCCGCATGTTTACCCCATGCCATAAAACTATGAACAGGGTGATTGCTACGTTTCGTTTTCGGATGGCGATGGAAGCATTCAGCTATTTTCCCCATTCCTCTTAAAGGTGTTAAATGTGGGTCATAGGCTGGCATGTGTTGACGTATGGGTTCATGCCATTCCTCTGGAACAGGAGGTATCATCCAATAAGAAGGTTCAGAGTTCTCTGCAGATTGAGCAGCCATGACGATGGTTCCTTCTGCTGTTATGGTTTCCATCAAAGCATCAATCATCGCTTTAGCCCCTCCCGCAATCCAACCCATTTCTTTTAATGAAGAATGGACCATAATGGAGTCCCCAGCTTTTATTCCAAGCTTTCGTAGCTGTTGTTTTAATGTTTCTACGGATTGAAATGATTTTGTCGCACGTACTGTATCAAATTCACTCATACATAATTGCCTCCATTTGATTAATAGTTTAATTGTAACGTTTTTATGCATGTTAGGAAGTATCTCTTTAAATACTGGTACAATAAATTAAAAATGTTATAGGGGGTACAATCTCAAATGGAAACGTCCGAATTTACTCTTGAATGGTGGAAGAAAAGTGTAGTGTATCAAATTTACCCGAGAAGTTTTTATGATTCAGATGGTGATGGCATTGGGGATATTCAAGGAATCATCGCAAAGTTAGATTACCTTAAACTTTTAGGAATTGATGTCATTTGGTTGAGTCCGGTATATGATTCACCTAATGATGATAATGGATATGATATCAGAGATTATCAAAAAATAATGAACGAATTTGGAACGATGCAGGATTTTGATGAATTACTAATCCAAGCACAAGAACGCGGACTTAAAATCATTATGGATTTAGTAGTGAATCACACGTCCGACGAACATTCATGGTTTGTAGAATCTAAATCATCAATCGATAGTCCATATCGAGATTATTATATTTGGTCAAAAGGTGACGAAAATAAAGCACCGAATAATTGGGGATCTTTTTTTGGTGGATCTGCGTGGGAACATGACGAATTAACAAACGAGTCTTTTTTGCATTTGTTCTCTAAAAAACAGCCTGATTTAAACTGGGAACACGAACCGTTGCGACAGGAAGTCTATGACATGATGAAATTTTGGTTGGATAAAGGAATTAGTGGATTCCGAATGGATGTTATTAATTTAATTTCCAAAGACCCTGAATTTCCAAATGGTAATGTTAATCCAGGTCAACGGTTTGGAGATGGCAGTCCCTATTATATGAATGGACCCAAAATAAATGATTATTTAAAAGAAATGAATAAAGAAGTCTTATCAAAATATGACATTTTGACAGTTGGGGAAATGCCAGGTGTCACGCCAGAAGATGCAAAGCAATACACCAATCCGTTGAATAACGAATTGAATATGGTATTTACTTTCGAGCATATGAGCTTAGATAGTGGACCCTTTGAAAAGTGGGATTTAAAGCCACTCAATTTAGTCGATTTAAAAGAAAACTTTGAGAAATGGCAAACGAGCCTCCATGGAATTGGCTGGAACAGTTTATATTGGAATAACCATGATCAGCCTCGAGTTGTTTCGAGATTCGGAAATGATAACGAATATCGCGTAGAGTCTGCAAAAATGTTGGCAACATGCCTACATATGATGCAAGGTACGCCTTATATATATCAGGGTGAAGAAATCGGCATGACGAATGTCAAATTCAAAACAATTGAACAATATAAGGATTTAGAAACGCTCAATATGTACAATGAAAAGCTAGAACAAGGAATAGATTCAAAAAAAATCCTTGAATCTATTTATGTAAAAGGTAGAGACAATGCACGGACACCAATGCAGTGGTCAAACGATAAAAACGGTGGATTTACGGAAGGAACTCCATGGATCGAGGTCAACCCGAGATATACTGACATCAATGTAAAAGAGTCCATTCAAAATAAAGATTCAATTTTTTCGCATTACCAGCATTTAATTCGAATAAGAAAAGATATAGAAGTAGTGACGCAAGGTGACTTCAACTTACTGTTTAAGGAACATCCCCAGGTTTTTGCTTATGAGCGGAGAAGCCATAAGGAGAACCTACTCGTTATTTGTAATTTCAGCGATCAAGAAATAAGTCTTGAAGATGAAACAATGAATAAGTACACCGAAAAGAACGAACTTATCATTCAAAATTATACGGATGTTCTAGGAGAGAAGACCGTTCATTTAAGACCATATGAAACGTTGTGTTATTATTTGGAAACGTCATCAGAGTAATTTGAGATGGACGTTTGGTTTAAATCATGTAGAATAAAAAAGATATCTTCATATTTTATAGACAAAACCAAATGGAGGGTAAGCATAGATGGAAGTCCTTGGTGTAGACATTGGAGGGACGAAAATTCGAATGGGAATAATCGATTCGAATGGACAAGTAGTGGAAGATTTTATAGTTCCCACAGAAATCCCCCTTTATCCTTATTTAGAAAATAAAATTGTTGAATTGCTTAAAGAATATCCTCAAATTAAAGCAATTGGAATCGGCACAAGAGGAATGGTTGATGCTGAAAAAGGTATCATTACGTTTGAGACCGTAACTTTACCTGGTTGGCAAGGTACTGAAGTGAAGTCACTTTTAGAAAAAGCAACTGGTCTTCGTGTTGAAGTCAATAACGACGCCAATTGCGCAGGGCTGGCAGAAACGCGTGTAGGATCGGCAAAAGGTTTCCGCCGCAGCGTTTGTTTAACCCTTGGAACAGGACTTGGTGGCGGATTTGTCATAGATGGACAAATTATGAACGGTACACACGGCGGTGCTGGTGAAGTGGGTCATATGATTTTATATCCAAATGGCCATGTATGCAGCTGTGGAAGACCTGGATGTAGTGAACAATATGTATCTGGAACTGCATTAAGAAGATTAATAGCAGAAATGCAAATCGTAGATGAAAAGAAAGAATTGGTAACACCCAATCATCTTTTCAAACTTGCGGATGAAGGTCATGTTGAAGCATTAGCAGTGATTAAAAAGTTCACAGGCGATTTAGCAATTGTAATAAGTTCACTTCAAGCAGTGCTTGATATGGATTGTGTAGTTATTGGTGGAGGGGTTTCAGAATCAGCGGATAGTTGGTGGACATTTTTAATGAGTGCTCTTGAACCGTTGTTATTAAAACCTTTAGTAGTGAAAAGAGCAATGTTTGGAAATGAAGCGGGAATGCTTGGGGCAGCTTTCCTAGTGTTAACTGATGAGAATGTAAGCGCTTCGAAAAAATAAGCAAAGGGTGTGGATGGATTGGCAAATCTTGTTTTGGAAAATATTTCAAAAATCTATGATAATAACGTCTCAGCTGTTTCCAATTTTAATTTACAAGTAAATGACGAAGAATTTATTGTCTTTGTTGGCCCTTCAGGTTGTGGGAAGTCGACCACTTTACGAATGATTGCAGGTCTTGAAGATATTACTTCAGGAGACTTTTACATTGATGGTAAAAGAATGAATGATATGGAACCTAAAGAGCGTGATATCGCAATGGTTTTCCAAAACTATGCTCTTTACCCTCATATGACGGTGTATGATAACATGGCTTTTGGTTTGAAACTTCGTAAGTTTTCGAAAAAAGACATTGATCAGCGGGTCAAAAACGCAGCAGAAATTCTTGGTTTAGAACCATATTTGAGTCGTAAACCGAAAGCGTTATCTGGTGGTCAACGTCAACGTGTAGCTCTAGGTCGAGCAATTGTTCGTGATGCTAAACTCTTTTTAATGGATGAACCTTTATCAAATCTTGATTCCAAATTACGTGTTCAAATGCGTGCTGAAATTGCAAAATTGCATCAACGTTTGAAAACAACAACTATTTATGTAACACATGATCAAACGGAAGCAATGACAATGGCTTCTCGTATTGTTGTAATGAGAGACGGACTGATCCAACAAATTGGTACACCAAAAGAAGTCTATGATAAACCCGAAAATGTTTTTGTTGGCGGCTTTATTGGTTCACCTTCCATGAACTTCTTTGAAGGAAAAGTCATGAATGGACACTTCGTTTTAGGCGAAACATCAATGAAAATCCCATCAAATCATGCATCTGTGATAAAGGATAATGGATATGAAGGAAAAGAATTGATTTTAGGTATTCGACCTGAACACATTACCAGCGAAACGGCATTAAATGGTACAACTTTACGTTCAAAAGTGGAAGTTTCTGAACTTACTGGTGCTGAATTAATGGTGTACTCTAACATCGAAGGTCAAGATTTCATTGCGCGCATTGATTCAAGCAGTCAAGTACAGCCAGGGGACGACATCGAACTTTCTTTCAACTTAGAGCGAGGTCACTTTTTTGATAAAGAAAGCGAAGTACGTATAAAGTGAAAAAATTATTTTACTTCTTACAATATTTTGGATGAACCGATAAATTACTTATTTTACGTTATGCTACCATATTGTGCAAACGTTTTCATAAGGTTGCTTATAGATTTTGATTTGAACTTAATCAGTAAATCAGGTAGAACTTTTATGTAGTTTCGTGCAACCGTTTTCGCATAAAAACAATTGTTATTCAGGGATTATCGATATACAGGTCTTTTATTTTAGTAAGGAAGGCGATTTTCTCGTGTGAATATGCTATACACGAAAGGGGCAATAAAATGAAAAAAACATGGTGGAAAGAAGCGGTAGCTTACCAAGTTTATCCCCGTAGTTTCATGGATTCTAATGGTGATGGAATTGGTGATTTGCAAGGACTAATATCAAAATTGGATTACATAAAAGATTTGGGCATTGATGTCATTTGGATCTGCCCAATGTATAAATCTCCAAACGATGACAATGGTTATGATATCAGTGACTATCAAGATATCATGGATGAGTTTGGAACAATGGAAGATTTCGATGAACTTCTGGAGCAAGTCCATCAACGTGGAATGAAGTTAATTATTGATCTTGTTATTAACCATTCAAGTGATGAGCATCAATGGTTTATTGAATCCAAGTCAGCTAAAAATAACGCCAAGCGGGATTGGTATATTTGGCAAGACGGTAAAGATGGAAAAGAACCGAACAACTGGGAAAGTATCTTTAACGGCTCTGCTTGGAAACTTGATGAAATCACGAACCAGTATTATTTGCATATTTTTTCGGAAAAACAACCCGATTTAAACTGGGAAAACAAAGAAGTCCGGGAATCTTTATATCAAATGGTGAATTGGTGGTTAGATAAGGGGATTGATGGTTTCCGTGTGGACGCAATTAGCCATATTAAAAAAGATCAAACATTTTCTGATATGCCGGCTGAAGATGGCCAAACTTACGTGCAAGCATGGGATAAATATATGAATGTTAATGGAATTCAGCCTTATTTAGAAGAATTAAAACAAGAAACTTTCTCGAAATATGACATTATGACCGTAGGAGAAGCCAACGGTGTTGGAATTAATGAAATTGATTTGTGGGTAGGGGAAGAAAATGGTAAATTCAATATGGTTTTCCAATTTGAACATCTCGGTTTGTGGGATGCTGAAAAGAAGAAAACGATTAATGTAATCGAATTGAAGGACGTTCTAACAAAATGGCAAAAAGGCCTTGAAGGTAAAGGCTGGAATGCGTTGTTCATTGAAAATCATGACAAAGCACGAGTGGTTTCAACGTGGGGTAATGATCAGGAGTATTGGAGAGAAAGTGCAACGGCACTTGCTGCCATGTATTTTTTCATGCAAGGTACACCTTTCATTTATCAAGGACAAGAAATTGGCATGAAGAATGTTCAATTTGCTTCGATTGAGGATTACAATGATGTTGCAATAAAAAATATGTATAAGGCAAAACGCGAAGCAGGTATCTCACATGAATACATTATGGACATTATTTGGGCATCAAGTCGAGACAACTCTCGTACGCCAATGCAATGGTCATCGGCTCCAAACGCTGGATTCTCTACCGCTACTCCATGGATAGGAACCAATCCAAATTATTTAGATATCAATGTTGAAATACAACAAAAAGATGAACAATCCATTTATCATTTCTACAAAAATATGATTATGTTGAAAAAATCGAATGATGTATTTACATATGGCACTTACGATTTAATTCAACGTGAACACCCTGAAGTTTACGCTTATACACGTACCTTAAACGATGAAAAAGTAATCGTTATTTCAAATTTATCTCCAAAGCGCGTAAATATTAATGGACTATCCTCGCTATCATACAGTCAATTATTACTTCATAATTATCCTGTTTCTAACCATGAGGCTATAACGGAATTGGACTTAGAGCCTTATGAGACGAGAGTGTATCGCCTTTCATAACAGGCAGATTAGGAAGAGGCAATAAGTCTTAGCTTAATTAATAAAGAAGAAAACCAATATACTTGGCAACACGCTTCTTTGGAAAGGTTGTGGGAAGATAATGGATGCAATGTCGTTTGTTTTATTTGGTGCAACGGGAGATTTAGCAAAAAGAAAAATCTTCCCTGCCCTTTTTAATCTATTTCTTGAAAAAAAAATGTCGGAAACTTTTTCAATTATTGGTGTAGGAATTGAAGAACTATCAGATGTTCATTTTCAAAAGCATGTAGAAGAATCGATTCGAACTTTTTCTAGAAGTAGTCTATTTGTTGAAGAAAAACTACAAGAATTTTCAAGTTCTATCCGTTATATCCAATTAGATGTAACGAATAAAGAAGGTTATAAAAAATTATTAAAGATTATTCAAATCAGAGAATATGAGTTGAATATACCTGGAAATCGATTGTTCTATCTGTCTGTTGCACCAAAATTTTTCGAAGATATTGCATTAAACGTATACGAAAGTGAATTAGGCTCAACATCTGGATGGAAACGACTCATTATCGAAAAACCATTTGGACATGATTTACAGTCTGCCCAAGCGTTAAACATGCAATTGAGCAAAGCGTTTGAAGAAAATGAAATTTATCGAATTGATCATTACTTAGGAAAAACAATGGTTCAAAACCTAGCAACTCTCGTCATTTCCAATCCAGTGATTTATGCAATATGGAACAGAAAGCACATTGCAAATGTACAAATTACGGCAAGTGAAACAGTGGGTGTGGAGGAGAGAGCGGGCTATTATGACCAAACGGGTGCCATCCGGGATATGTTTCAAAATCATATGTTGCAGATGCTGATGATGACAACAATGAACTTGCCTAAGAGTATTAACGCAAATGATATTCGCTCAGAAAAGAAAAATGTAATGGGGTCTCTTCGACCAATTAAAAAAGAAGAAGTATATAAATCTGTGATTCGTGGGCAGTATGGTCCCGGAGAAATATTGGGCGAACCAGTGGTAGGCTACCATGATGAGCAAGGGATAAATGCTTCTTCAACAAATGATACATTTGTCGCTACACGAATCTGGATTGATAATCCATTTTGGAGTGGTGTGCCGTTCTATATTCGGACAGGCAAGCGAATGAAAGAAAAGTCAACACGCATTGTTATTGAATTTAACAACCCATTAAAAAAGTTGTATCCAATAATGAATCAAGAAGCTGAACCAAATTTATTGATTATCAACATTGGTCCTTACGAAGGGATTTCGATGCAACTTAATAGCAGTAATCAAAACAATAACGGAACATTCAAACCATTCACTGTTGAGTTTTCAGCAGATACAAAAGAAATGCCTGAAGCATATGAACTGTTAATAGAAGATGCGCTTCAAGGGGATTCTACGTTTTTTGCTCATTGGGATGAAGTGGAACTATCATGGAAATGGGTGCAGCCTATTTTGGAAGCTTTTGATGATAACTTCTTGCCTCTTCATTCATACATATCAGGTTCATCGGGTCCTCAAGCAGCGGATCATCTATTAGAAGAAGATGGTTTTATTTGGAGATAGCTTAGTCTCTTCACGCAAAAGCAACCCCTGTTTATCGCTAGGGCATTATGATTTTTTATCGTTCATTGGACAATGCTACCTTTACAGGTTTAATGCATTGCGAAACGGAATTTGGAGGAATGCTTAAAAAAGCGATAATAAGTTAAGTCTTTATAAGAAGTGAAAAATCTTTTACATGAAAGGAGATATACTATGAAAATATATGATATATCAGCTCCTATTTTTGAGGGGATGCCTGTCTACAAAAACAAAACCGAGAAACAACCGAAAATTTCGCGTACAACGAATGCTCATGTGACAGAATCACGTCTCGAACTAGATGTTCATTCCGGGACTCATATAGATGCTCCTTTACACATGGTCAATGATGGAGAAACGTTTGAAACCATTCCACTAGAACAACTAGTCGGGTCAGTTAAGGTTCTTGATTTAACGCATGTGGATGACGCAATTACCAAGAATGACTTGGAGAAGTTTGAACTTCATGAGCAGGAGTTTTTGCTATTTAAAACAAAAAACTCTGGGGATGAAGGGTTTAATCCGGAGTTCGTTTATTTAAAAGAAGATGGGGCACAATATTTAGCTGAGCTCAAAATTAGAGGGGTAGGAATCGATGCCCTTGGCGTTGAACGTAGCCAACCTAATCACCCTACCCATAAAGCATTATTCGGTGCGAACATCATCGTTATTGAGGGTTTGCGTATGAAAGAAATAGAAGCAGGTGCCTATTTCATGGTGGCTGCACCTTTAAAACTAATCGGTACCGATGCTGCTCCAGCACGTGTTATTTTAATGGATGGTTTTCAAGGGTAAATTTAAATTGTTTGAAGAAAAAAGCTGAGGAAGGTTTCCATACCCGCCTCGGCATTTTTATGTGAATTCGAGGTTTCACGGGAGGGATTCTGTAACTCGCTGGGCGAATTCTTGAATTTGCGCAGGTATTCTGCAATTCACCGATATAATTCTGCATTTCAACCCTATATTTCAAGTATTCACGAAATGCTCATCATTCAAATCTCCCCACTGATATTTAAAAGACCCTTTCATACCTCGACTTTTGAGCGCTACCTATTAACGCATCTGATTATATTCTTTTTTATCCCCATTTAAAAAAGTAAAAGTTGCATCTATGGACGTGTAGTCATTATTTATATCAAATGCTTTAATAATTTTTTGAATGACTTCATCTTCACTAGTGTTTTCATCGATGGATACATTCTCTAGCATTGGTTGTATTAAGGCAAATGCTTCTGAACCTTTTCTCTGTTCACCTGTTGCGCCATTTGAGTATTCTACATCCGTGGCATTCATTTTATTTCGATAAAGCACCTTCAATTGGTCGTCAGGGCTAGTGAAATCTACCTTTAAATCAAAGTGTGTAAACCCAAATGTAGCACCAGGGGTAGCATTGGGATCCTGTCCATGCTTCGTATATTCAAGATCATTATTTGTATTATTGTTCGTTTCGTCTTTTGTCGAGTTTTCGTCAGCATCATTATCAACACTACAAGCACCCAGAATTAAAACAGTAAAAAATAAAAAACAAATTAAAAATTTATTTTTCATAGTTAGTCATCCTTTCAAGGCTAATATTTTTATTGGTTTGCCCAAAAATTAGAAGATTAACCGCTTCATTTTTCATTATATGTAACACAAAATAATCCTTATTATTAAAAACGTAATTGTTATTAATAAAGCAACTAAGATAGAATTAGGTAAACATATCCAACGGAATGGGACATACGATGAAAAACAACTTTATCGCCATATCTTTATTAATATTTGGCTTGTGCTTTGTGTTTGGTATTGGTTAATTGCTGAAGAGATAAGTCAAAATGCGTCTGTAGTTAAACAAATGGAATTAAAAACAACAAACGTAAAAAATAAAAAAGATTTAAAAGAGGATCAATTATTAACAGGTGCAGAACTAGCATCCTATTTAGGTATAACCACAGAGGAAGTATCTGAATTGAGACTACTTTTGATGACTATAATACAGAAAGTAAAATTCCTTATATAAAGATTGAACATACAAATTATTACCCAAAGAAAGAGATAGATGAGTGGTTATAAAATATATGGGCAATCTACATTTCTCCAAAATTCTTAAATATTTCATCTTAATTCTTAAACATTTTACCGAAGTATAATAAAAGTCATTTTATTTTACTTCTATTAGTTCAAGCACGTTTAATGAAATTTTCATCAGAACAGTTCATAGTTAAAGAATCAAGTATGAATTGCTAAGGTATCACCCTCTAATTTATGGGGTTATCATCTATCAGGAGGTTTTTCTGTTGAAAGAAACTAAACTTTGGATTAATGGAGATTGGCGAGAAGCTACGGACATGTATGAATTGAACTCACCCTACGATGGTAGACCAATCGCTAAGGTGGCAAAAGGGTCTGCAGAAGACGTAGAGGTGGCGATTTTAGGTGCTGAGCAGGCTTTTCATTCATTTAAAAAATGGACAGCTTACGATCGAGCCGAAATGTTGTATAAAGTAGTAGCCATTATGCGTGACCGTAAAGAAGAGCTAGCAAAAATTTTGGTCGAAGAAGCTGGTAAACCACTGAAGACAGCTCGGGTAGAAATAGACCGAACGATTGCGACCTATCAATTTTCTGGTGAAGAAGCCAAACAATATCGTGGTGAAACCATTCCTATGGATGCTGCACCTGGTGTCACTGACAGAATTGGATGGACAAAGAAAGAGGCGATTGGTGTAATTTCTGCGATCACACCTTTTAACTTCCCATTCAATTTAGTCGCTCATAAATTAGGACCTGCTTTTGCAGTAGGGAACACGGTAGTGTTAAAACCAGCGACACAAACGCCTTTAAGCGCCCTTGCAATGGCGGATATTTTCAAAGAAGCTGGATTGCCAGATGGTGCTTTGCAAATTGTAACCGGCAGCGGTAGTGAATTAAGTGACTCACTTATCACCCACCCTGCAGTGAAAAAAGTAACGTTCACAGGCAGTGTACCTGTTGGTTTGAAAATAAAAGAAAAAGTAGGATTACGCAAAATCACTCTCGAACTCGGCTCGAATTCAGCGCTAATCATCGAACCAAGTACGCCAATCGATAAGATTGTGAAACGATGTGCGGAAGGGGCATTTAGTTTTTCGGGGCAAGTTTGTATTTCCTTACAGCGAATCTATGTGAATAAAGAAATATACGACGATTTTGCCCTAGCATTCGTCGAAGAAACGAAGAAATTAAAAATCGGTGACCCACTTGATGAAACCACGGATGTTAGCTCGATGATTCATTCGAATGAAGTAGGTCGAATCGTCAGTTGGATTGAAGAAGCAAAAGCAAATGGGGCAGTCGTGGCAACTGGTGGAGTATTCACCGACCGATCTTTAGAACCAACCATATTGACGGAAGTGAAGGCGGATATGAGAGTCGTTTGTGAAGAAGTATTTGCACCGGTTGTATCGCTTATTCCATACGATTCATTGGATGAGGCTATTGCTCTTGTGAATGCTTCACAGTTCGGTTTAAATGCAGCAATTTACACAAACGTGTTAACAGACGCGATGAAAGCAGCTGAAGAAATTGAAGCAGGTGCCATTATTATCAATGACATCCCTACATTCCGCGTCGATCACATGCCTTATGGCGGTGTGAAGATGAGTGGGTATGGACGTGAGGGAATTAAGTTTGCAGTGGAAGAAATGACCGAACTGAAATTTATTACAATGAAAACGAAATTCTAAATAAAGTGAGTTGTTTAGACAGCTCATATTATTTTTTTAAGAGGGCTAAAATTGGTTGTGGAACAGTATATTAGGTTGATAGTTAGGGGGAGAAGATATGATAAAAAAGCCATTAAATGAAGAATATCCAGACTATTATCATGCATATATATCTATGGTTTCTGAAGGAAGCTTGAAAGAAATACTTATCAACCAGCTTAAGGAATTAACAGTCTTACTATCAGACGTGCAAGAAACACAAGCAAATTATCGATATGCTGATGGAAAATGGACGCTGAAAGAAGTAGTTGGTCATATGATGGATACGGAACGAATTATGAGTTATAGGTTACTACGGATAGCAAGAGGAGACAAAACGCCGCTTGCTGGCTTCAATGAAGAGCTGTTTGTAGAAGGGGCTTCATTTCACACACGTTCCTTATCCGATTTAATTGAAGAATTTATTGGAGTAAGGCATTCAACTGTTGCTCTCGTACGTGGATTGGCTGAAGAAGATTGGTCAAGAAGTGGGTTTGCCAACGACACTGAAATCACTGTTCGGGCAATTGCGTACATTATTGCAGGTCATGAACTTCACCATGCGAAGATCATTAAGGAAAAGTATTTAGTTTAGCATTTTAAAAGTTTTTCTGACAATAAAGACAGCAAGTACATTAGCTGATTTTAATAAGTGTTTGATGATATGACTTCTAACTATTAGGCTGGTTAAAGTTATTGGTTGATATTGAATAAAAAATGAGCTTGGAAAATCTCCATGCTCATTTTCACTGTTCTTTTTACTATTTACCCATTAGATAAATAACTCTTCAACGCTAATAAATCCAGGTTGTAAACTTACAAATCATATTGTCTATCATACTTTTATATTCTTTTGAATTTTTGTATGTTCTTTGAGAAGTAAATGTTGGCACATTCATGTTTATTCTTCCAAGTTACCTACTTGAATTGCTATTTTTCATTGTAAACGACAAACACTTCAAACTATAATCGAAATATGAATTGCAGAAAGGGTGGTGGAAATGAGTATAAATCCAAATGTGGCGGAAGTTGCCTTTCTTTTTGGAGAAAAGTCGCGGGCAACCATTCTAACGAGTTTAATGGACGGACGTTTTCATACAGCCAGTGAATTAGCATTTATGTCTGCAATAACACCTCAAACAGCCAGCTTTCATCTTTCTAAATTGATAGAAGGTAACCTTGTTGAAGTTGAAAAACAAGGACGTCATCGTTATTATCAGCTAGCCAATGGAGAAGTCGCGAGAATTTTAGAATCGTTCCTTGCGATTTCACAACCTCCTGAAGTGCGTTCATTAAAGCAATCTAGCCAAGTAAAATTGCTTCGGGAAGCCCGAACTTGCTATGACCATTTAGCAGGAAAATTAGGTGTTGATTTAACTGAATCGATGTTAAATGCAGGTTTATTAGAAAAAGTAGAAAGAGAATTTGTAATCACACCTAAAGGACAACAGTTTTTTACGGATTTCGGCATTGATTTAAGTGAATTAAAAAGGAAACGCCGCTCATTTTCTCACGCATGTTTAGACTGGAGTGAGCGTCACCATCATCTTGCAGGTGCTTTAGGACTTGGTCTTATGACACGCTTTTTAGAATTAGGTTGGATAGTTCAAGTTCCATCTATTCGCGCCGTAAAAGTAACAGATAAAGGAAAACTAGGGTTTAGACAATATTTTAATATAATTATGTAAGTTATCGCTTAGAAAACCCCTTCTTAGTAAACAGATTGGCCAGATGTCTTTTTTCTGTACACTATGAGGGGTCAAGTACGCACTTGAAGTCTTAGTCCAATCTAAAGTATTTATAAAATTCTTTTTACCTAGTTATTTTTTTGCTGAAAATTTCTATTTACAAGATAGATACTAATAATAATAAACAAGCCACCAATTATGAGTGAAGGGTATAAAGTCTCCCCTAGTAGTAACCAGCCTGATAAGACACCAAAGAAAGGTGCCAAAAATAAAAAGGCACTCGTTTTTCCTGGATCACCCTTTTGTAAAAGAAAATACCAGACGGCAAATTGAAAGATAGAAGACATAATGCTTAACCACAATAAAATGAATAATGAATTACTGTTCAAAATAAAGTTTGGTTTTTCCAGAATAAAGCTGCCAAATAAAAGTAGTACTCCTCCAAAAAGCATCTGATAAGCGGATAAAACCCACGTATCGAAAAACACCCCCCATTTTTTAACGAATAATGTTGAAATTGCCCAAAAAACGGAAGAAAGAATGCCAAAAAGAATGCCTATCTTAAATTCAATTTGCGTCCCCATTGTAATGCTAACCCCTACTAATCCTAAAATAACACCAAACCATTGATAAAGTTTATATCGTGTTTGTAAAAATATAGTTCCAAATACAACGACAAGTAACGGATTAGTGAATGTAAGAATGGAGGATTCACTAGCTGTAATAGTTCGTAAACTCAAGAAAATACAACCCATAACGCCGGCTGTTTGGAAATTGCCAATAATTAGTATTTTTATCCAGTTTCTTTTAGAGTCTGGGTGCGGTCTTTTAAATGCGATAACAATTACTGCCATTATTAATCCAGCAAGTGTGAAGCGTAATCCTGCTAATAACAGTGGCGATGAATAAGATAAGCCTATTTTACCTACAGCAAAAGAAGAACCCATTAAACATGTTGTTAAAAGTATTAACAGTCTAAATTTGAAAGTATTCATTTTTTATCTCCTAACATATTGTAATACCATATTTGTGACTATTATAACTTCTAAATATTTCAACTATAATCGAAATATGGAATACATATGGAGATAAATAAAAAATGGTAAAATCCAAATGGTTTGTTTCCATTTATTAAACTTAATTGACCTTCGAATGATTAATGCTATCTAATTTAATGAGTGACCTCCATTCTAGAAAGTAAATTTCCTTATAGGAATCTTAGTGGATTAATCAATTTCACTTAATGAAAAACCATCCTGTCTATATTTAACGATCAACCCTTCCTTTAACGATGCCAATTAAAATAAAATTACAAAATAAAGGAAGACTAACTCATAAAAGTTAGCCTTCCTTTTTATAGTCCCTCTGTATTTATGCGATTCACGGGAGTAACAGTTTCCGTGTTTTCGTTCTTTTCTAAAGAAATATCGTTTGATGATAATTTTAATCTAGAAGTATCTATTTTTTCATCATGACTTTTTTCTTCGTTTTCTGATTCTTTGTTTGTGGGTATCTTCATGCTTTCCACCCCTCAGATTTATTTACCAAAAGAGTCTCTTGCTGCATTTTCTTGCTTAGCAGGAGATTCATTGTTGTCTTCTGCTAATGATTCTGCTGTATCAGGCAATTTTTTCTTCTGTGATTTTGGAAAGGCAGCTTTGGCTTCTGCTTTCTTAACTTTGTCTTGGTACTCTTCATTGTAATATTGGACACTCGTCATAGCGCCTTCTTCCACCATACGATTATCATCTGGATCATTTGGATCTGAGTGACCAGTTTTAGTCATTAATGTAGGCTTTACATGTTGGTTTTGCATATAAGAATTTGCTTTTGTTTTTAAATTATTAAAAGTCACCATTGCCTTCTCACGGTTTTCTGGTTTAGTAAAATAAACATAGGCACCTGCTGCTAATGCAGAAAATAATAATGAACGGCTATTTCCTCTTCTCATCTAAATCCCTCCAATTTTCCTAATACTATATGTATACCCCATTTTTTAATTCACACACCTATTTTATAAGTCAGTATCATTACATTCTTGTAGCAGAGCTATTATAAAAATGAAATCATTCATTAAGATGCTAATTTAGAAGTGGAAAATACGACTCTTTTTATTGCATTAACTTCATTTTATAAGAAACTAGTGAATACGTTTCATTAAACTCTTTTTATACCCGAAACATTGTAACAATTCAAAAAGTAGCTCGAAAGTGTTATGTGAAAAAATGTTTAATGTGGATAAAGATGAAAATGACGAGGATGTTTTAAGCTGTTCTTGTTAGGAATAATTAATTTCCCCAGTAGTTTAGAACGGTAACATATAACCAAAACCATTACAAAAAATTACTTCGATAATCGAAAAACAATACTATATGTTTATTGAAATATTCTAATAATTTTGATAGAATTTAATAATCATTTGCAGGTAAACATAGAATAATTTAACACACTTTACCATCCAAGGTAAGAGGGGGGAACATCAAGTTTATGAAGTATTTTATTTCCATCGACATGGAAGGGATTACGGGTTTACCGGATCACACGTTTGTTGATTCAACTAAACACAACTACGAACGCGCTCGTCGTATCATGACAAACGAAGCGA
The DNA here is from genome assembly GCA_048976825.1 of Paenisporosarcina sp. Classification (GTDB taxonomy): domain Bacteria; phylum Bacillota; class Bacilli; order Bacillales_A; family Planococcaceae; genus Paenisporosarcina. Next base: position 17,765 of record JBHGUT010000022.1, on the reverse strand, counting down.
ATGCAATTATTGAGGGTCTTCTTAAAAAAGGAGCAACTGATATTCTCGTTAATGACAGTCACTCAAAAATGAACAATCTTTTAGTCGAGGAATTAAATCCGGAAGCAACGCTCATTACAGGAGGCGTGAAGCCATATTCAATGGTGCAATCGCTTGATCATACATACGAAGGGGCTATTTTTGCAGGTTATCATTCCCGCGCGGGTCAACCTGGTGTCATGAGTCACTCTATGATTTTTGGTGTTCGTAATATGTACATAAATGATGTTGAAATAGGAGAACTTGGTTTTAATGCCTACGTGGCAGGGCATTTTGGTGTTCCTGTCATAATGGTCGCTGGAGATGATGGCGCTTGCCGAGAAGCGGAAGCACTTATACCGAATATCACAACAGTAGCCGTTAAAGAGTCAATTACGCGTCAAGCAGTGAAAACGCTTCATCCTGTAAAAACACAAGCATTACTTAAAGAAAGCGTCCAAAAAGCGGTGGATAATCGACAACTTGTAAAACCGTTAACCCCACCTAAAAACCCAATTCTTCGAATCGAATTTACAAACTACGGACAAGCGGAATGGGCAGCTATTATGCCTGGAACTGAAATTGAACCAGGTACAACAATTGTAAAGTTTGAAGCAAAAGATATTTTGGAAGCTTATCGTGCAATGCTCGTCATGGTTGAATTGGCGATGCAAACGACGTTCTGCTAAAGGAGGGCAAAAGACATGTTCTCTTACACCATTAAGCGATTCTTCATGATGATTGTCACAATAATAATCATTGCGACGCTTACTTTTATCCTCATGCATTCAATTCCAGGCTCTCCGTTTAATGAAGAACGGACAACCAATGAAACAATCCAAGCTAACTTAGAACGATTTTATAAATTGGATGAACCTTTACCGGTTCAGTATTTGTATTACTTAAAGTCTATTGTCACATTCGATTTCGGACCTTCCATTAAAAAACCAAATGAAACGGTGAATGAACTACTTGCAAGAGGTTTCCCGATTTCATTTGAACTTGGCATGACCACCATATTAGTAGCTGTCCTATCAGGGATAATACTGGGAACATTTGCGGCACTAAGGCATAACGGAATGATTGATTACTTTTCAATGACATTTGCTGTTGTGGGTATTTCTGTTCCGAACTTCGTACTAGCGACCCTGCTCATTCAAAAACTAGCAGTAGATTACAATATTTTCCCGCCTGCTACATGGTCGAGTCCCGTGCATATGGTGCTTCCAGTACTCGCGCTTGCAACAGGTCCAATGGCGATTATTGCGCGTTTGACGAGATCGTCGATGCTCGAGGTACTAACACAAGATTACATTCGAATGGCCAAGGCGAAGGGGTTATCACCTTATCGAATCGTTTTTAGACATGCCCTTCGGAATGCATTAATGCCAGTAGTTACAATCATGGGAACGATGTTAGCAGGTATATTAACGGGTACATTTGTTATCGAAAAAATATTTGCAATCCCAGGAATGGGTAAATATTTCGTTGAAAGTATTAACAATCGAGATTACCCCGTTATTATGGGAACCACCGTATTTTACAGCACATTTCTCGTCTTCATGTTATTCGTTGTCGACATTGTATACGGTTTCTTAGATCCTCGGATTAAATTGCATAAGAAAGCAGGGGATGCGTGATGACGACAAATTACGAACAAAAAACCGTATTACCCAACCGAGTCCCAGATGAATGGTTTCGGAAAAAAGAAAAAGATTTAGTCGAAGCTGAAGCGGTTATTCGTCCGTCTCTCTCGTATTGGAAGGATGCTTGGCGTAGGCTCAAAAAAAATAAGTTGGCGATGACAGGTCTCGTTTTCTTGATGATTCTTGCCCTTTTGTCTATTTTCGGGCCAGTTTTTTCACCTTATGCTGTTGATGAAGTTAATTATCCGATTCAAAACCAATCACCATCTGCTGAACACTGGTTCGGTACAGATGACATGGGACGAGATGTCTTTACTCGAACTTGGTATGGTGCACGAATTTCATTATTCGTTGGTTTAGCGGCTGCTTTAATCGACTTTTTTATTGGTATTATTTATGGCGGAATTAGTGGGTATAAGGGTGGTCGTACTGATACCCTCATGATGCGTGTAGTCGAGGTGCTATATGGTCTACCACATTTACTAGTGGTTATTTTATTAATGGTCGTAATGGGACCGAGTTTAACAACAATTATCGTTGCACTCACCATCACTGGATGGGTTGGTATGGCTCGAATTGTCAGGGGACAAGTACTGCAAATTAAAAATTATGAGTTTGTCACCGCGTCTAAGTCGTTTGGAGCAAAAACGCCTCGTATTATTAGAAAGAATTTAATACCAAACACGATGGGTCCAATCATTGTTCAAATGACCCTAACCGTACCAAGTGCGATTTTCGCAGAAGCATTTTTAAGCTTTCTTGGTCTAGGTATACAAGCACCCTTTGCAAGTTGGGGTGTTATGGCAAATGATGCTCTTCCAGTTATCTTGTCTGGCCACTGGTGGCGCTTGTTCTTCCCAGCGTTCTTTATTTCATTTACCATGTTTGCATTTAACGTTCTAGGTGATGGATTACAAGATGCGCTCGATCCTAAGTTAAGGGGGTGACACATATGAACGAACATCAATTAGATCACGCCCATGAGTTGGCGAAGGAAAAACGAGATGGAATAGTGAAGTCGAGGCAACAGCTTCAACCTGTTCAGACGAATAAAACAAAATTCAAAAAAGTGATTTCAAGTGAAATTATCTTATCTGTTGATAATTTACACGTTCAATTTAGTACATATGGAGGCAGTGTCCATGCTGTCCGAGGTGTGTCATTTGACCTCCGAAAAGGTGAAACACTAGCCATTGTTGGCGAATCTGGTTGTGGTAAATCAGTGACATCCAATGCCATTATGGGACTTATTCCACAACCACCTGGTCGTATTTCAGATGGGAAAGTCATGTTTAAAAATTTAGAACTAACAAAAATGACAAAAAAGGAACTTCGAAAAGTGCAGGGTGTCGATATCTCGATGATCTTCCAAGATCCTATGACAGCCCTAAATCCTACCCTGACTATTGGTGAACAGCTGATGGAGGGTGTGAGAACACATACAAATGCAAGCAAAGTAGAAGCAAAGGGAAAAGCCATCGAAATGCTTCACTTAGTGGGGATACCCAACCCCAAAGAACGTTTAAAGCAATACCCTCACCAATTTTCTGGTGGGATGCGTCAACGAATAGTCGTAGCGATTGCGTTAATTTGTGAACCTGAATTGCTTATTGCAGATGAACCAACAACGGCACTGGATGTGACAATTCAAGCGCAAATTCTTGAGCTATTTGAAGAGATTCAAGCGAAAACAGGTGTGTCGATTGTACTCATTACTCATGACTTAGGCGTTGTAGCGAAGATAGCGGATCGTATTGCGGTAATGTATGCAGGAAAAATTATTGAACTTGGAACCAAACGAGAAATTTTTTATACACCCCAGCATCCGTATACACAAGGGTTGCTCAATTCAGTTCCACGCCTGGATTTAATAGCTGAGGAACTACAACCAATCGAAGGAACACCACCGGATTTATTTGCCCCACCGATAGGTTGCCCGTTTACAGCAAGATGTCCCTTTGCCATGGAAGTTTGTGAGCATGTACACCCAGAAACAACAGAGAAATCAACTACCCACCGGGTCGATTGTTGGTTACAAGATGAACGTGCACAAGCTTTTCAAGCAATTTAACAATAAGAGGATGAACGCACCTAGGTGCATAATCATACAGTAATACAAAACCAAGGAGGAACACACATGAAAAAATGGCTCTTATTTTTACTAACTACCTTGTTCGTTGTCGTTTTATCTGCTTGTACAGCGAATGATGATGCAGGTGAAAAGCCAAAAGACAATGGCAAAGATAAAGAAGAAACGACGGAAGAGAAAGTGCTTTACTTGAACAATGGAAATGAACCAACTTCCTTTGATCCATCTATCGGTTTTGATGCCGTATCATGGAATTCATTGAACAACTTGATGGAAGGTTTAACTCGTTTAGATCAGGACCATCAACCAAAACCAGCAACCGCTGAAAAAATCGATATATCGGAAGACGGACTGACATACACGTTCAACATTCGTGAAGATGCAAAATGGTCAAATGGGGACTCTGTAACAGCAGAGGATTTTGTTTATGGATGGACGCATATGTTAGATCCAAACACAGCATCATCAGCAGCCTTCTTAGGTTATTTCATAGAAGGTGCCGAAGCATTTAATACTGGTGAAGGCAAAGTAGAAGATGTAGCTATCAAAGCAATTGATGAAAAAACGTTTGAGGTAAAATTAGTTTCACCAACAGATGCATTCTTAAATATCATTACCAACCCAAACTTTTTCCCAGTTAACAAAAAAGTGGCAACGGATAACCCAGAGTGGTTTACAGAAGCAGATTCGTTCGTTGGTAACGGACCATTCCAATTAGCATCTTGGGAACATGATGTGAAAATGGTTTTCGAGAAAAATCCAGAGTACTATGACGCGGATACTGTAAAACTTGATAAAGTTGAGTGGGCAATGGTTAATGACTCAAATACGGAATACCAAATGTACCAAGCAAATAAGTTAGACGTATCAGATGTACCTGCTGAACTTGCTGAGCAATTGATTGATAACGAAGAAGTAACAAATGAAGACCAAGCAGGAACGTACTTCTATCGTTTCAATACAACGATGGAACCTTTTACGAATGTGAAAATTCGTAAAGCATTTGCAACAGCTGTGAACCAAGAAGAAATCGTTGAATTTGTTACAAAGAATGGCGAAAAACCAGCACATGGTTTTGTTTCTTATGGCTTCCAAGGTCCAGATGGTACTGAATTCCGTGAAAAAGCTGGTAAGTTAGTAGAATTCAACGCAGAAGAAGCAAAAAAATTACTGGAAGAAGGTATGAAAGAAGAAGGCAATGACACATTGCCAACTGTTACTTTGACATATTCTACTTCAGACACACATAAAAAAATCGCAGAAGCACTTCAAAGTAAATTTAAAGAAGTGTTAGGCGTAAACGTTGAACTTTCAAACGTAGAAGCGAGTGTATTTGCTTCTGAACAAAAAGAGTTAAAGTACCAATTATCACGTTCTTCATTCTTGCATGACTATGCGGATCCAGTAAATGCGATTGAAAGCTTTATCACAGGTTCATCAATGAACCGTACAGGCTGGTCAAATGCTAATTTCGACAAGTTGATTACAGATGCAAAAGCAGAAACAGATGCTGAAGTGCGCTGGAAGCATTTAATTAATGCAGAAAAAATATTAATGGATGAAATGCCAATCTTCCCAATCCATTTCTATAACCAAGTAGCATTGCAAAAACCGGGTGTGTCAGGAATTGTTCGCCATCCAGTTGGCTATTTAGATCTAAAATGGGCTGATAAAAAATAAGGATACGCGGCGTCTACAAAAGGCGTCGCACCCTTTTATTAATAAAAGAAGTTATACTTTGTCTAGATAACTTGTTTTACTAATAAAAGAAAGGGGTTACCCCCATGAGAACAAGACCATTACGATTACAAAAAGGAGATACGATTGGAATTATTGCTCCTTCAAGTCCACCAAATTTAGAGAGCTTACACCGATCTCTTTCATTTATTGAACAACTAGGGTTAAACGTTAAAATGGGTAAACATGTTGAAAACGTTTATGGCTACTTAGCTGGTACAGATGAGGAGCGATTAGCAGACTTACATGACATGCTGAAAGACCCTGAAATAAAAGGCATCATTTGTGCCGGAGGAGGATACGGCGCGGGCAGATATGCAGACCGTATCGACTTTCAATTAATGGCAGAGCAACCGAAAATCTTATGGGGTTATAGCGATATTACATTTTTACATACAACAATTGGTCAATTTGCGAACGTGGTGACGTTTCATGGACCGATGCTTGCTTCCGATGTAGGAAAAGACACATTCCAAGATTTATCTGCGCGTATGTTTAACCAGTTATTTGAACCAATTGAACTTCATTACACAGAAGAAATCTCACCACTTAACACGATAGTTGGCGGAGTCGCGCAAGGCGAGTTAGTTGGTGGAAACTTATCGTTACTCGTGAGTGCTTTAGGATCAAAATATGAAATCGACACCCGTGGCAAGCTTTTATTACTTGAAGATGTAGATGAAGAACCGTATAAAGTGGATAGCATGTTGAACCAATTGCGTTTAGCTGGAAAATTAAACGAAGCTTCAGGCATCGTCGTTGGTGATTTTGCAAGATCTGAACCTAAAAAGCGCAAAGTGACATTATCATTAGAGGAAGTTTTACAGCATTACTTAGGTGATTTAGGAAAGCCGGTAGTTTCTGGTTTTAAAATTGGTCACTGTCAACCTCACTTCGCTGTGCCACTAGGTGTGGAAGCACGACTTGACGGAGATGCCAAAACGCTCACGGTATTACCAGGAGTTGAATAACAGGAGTTGAATCAACTATGAACATCCATTCAATTGAAACATTTTCGGTTTCAGTACCTCTTACAAAACCTTTTAAAACAGCACTACGAACTGTAACCGTTGCAGATTCCGTTTTTGTCAAAATAACAAGCGACTCTGGATTAGCGGGCTGGGGTGAAGCGCCGCCGACACACGTTATTACGGGGGATTCTCTGGGTAGCATTCAATATGCCATAAACCATGTATTAGGACCGCAGTTGGTAGGCTTAGATTTACGTCATTCAGAACGGATTTTTCAAAAGTTCCACCGTTCGATGGTTGGCAATACCAGTGCAAAAGCGGCACTTGATATGGCCATTCACGATTTACTTGGTCAACTAGCTGGGCTACCACTCGTCACTTTCCTTGGTGGTTATCGCGATTCCATTGAGACGGACTTCACTGTAAGTGTGAACGATGCAGAAGAAATGGCGGAGGACGCCTTACGATATATGGACAGTGGGTTCAATGTATTAAAAGTTAAGGTCGGAATAGACGATATTGATAAAGACATGGAGCGCATTCGAGCAATACGCGACAAAATCGGCTATGATACGAAATTACGTTTAGATGCTAATCAAGGCTGGGAAGCGAAGGAAGCTGTTCGGGCTATTGGACAAATGGAAGACGCAGGTCTCAATATAGAGCTTATTGAACAACCCGTGAAGGCACATGACATCGAAGGGTTAAAGCATGTTACGGATCATACACATACCCCGATTATGGCTGACGAGAGCATTTTTTCACCAAACGATGCTTTGCGCGTACTACAGTTGCATGCAGCGGATTTGATTAACATCAAGCTGATGAAAGCCGGTGGAATATACAAAGCCCTAAAGATTAATTCATTGGCGGAGAGCTTTGGAATAGAGTGTATGACAGGTAGTATGATTGAAACAAAGCTCGGTATAACAGCCGCTGCTCACTTTGCTGCAAGTCAACCGAATATAACGCGCTTTGACTTTGATGCACCACTGATGCTTGCGGAAGATATTATAGAGGGTGGGATCGAATACGATGGCCGTCATATTCGATTTTCGAATTTACCAGGACTAGGTATACATGTTGAGCGTATGAACGCTCGATTCAATCGCAAAGGGTAGGGGAGATTTCATATGCTATTTCAATCATCAACAACTTGGGTGTGTTCAGTAGCGGTTGCCACCGTTTGGTCATCGCCTGAATCTGCTAGAGAGCTAGATTCACCAGGTTTAGAAAACCCAGTACGTATGAACAAATGGATTGAAGTGTTAACGTTTAAAGAATTACTGGATTTATGTGATGGAAACAGAGTGCAAACCCAATTGTTATTTGGAGAACCCGTGTTAGTTGAAGAGATTGTAGGGGACTGGGCCAAGGTTATTTGTACATGGCAAGCATCAAAAAAAGATGAGCGTGGCTATCCAGGTTGGGTGCCGCTTTCACAAATAAAAGAAGTTTCACGTATATCGCATAATGGCTATGCAAAGGTACGCATTCCGCATGTACAAATGTGGACGTTAGATCGAAAACCTAAAATGGTTGTTCCGTACAATACGATTTTACCAATAATCAATCATAACTCATCTTATACACTGGTCCACACGCCTTTAGGAGATGCCCTTATTTGGAGTGAAGACGTGGAAGTCTCACCTGGTATTAAATCGTTTGTTACGCGTTCAGGTTCTGACATCATATCTAGTGCTAGTAAATTTTTAGAATTACCTTATTTCTGGGGAGGAATGTCCCCTTACGGTTATGACTGTTCTGGATTTAGCTATAACTTACTAAAAGCACATGGTTATTTTATTCCCCGTGATGCAGGAGACCAAGCTAAAAATGGAGTAGAAGTCGACCAAAGGGATACATCTTCTTGGAAAGCTGGCGATTTACTGTTATTTAAGACGGAAGGAACAGAGTCTGTACGTCATGTCGGCATTTACTTCGGAAACGGACAGATGATTCACTCTCCTTCTACAGGGCAAAAAATTGAAATCATTGAACTGGCGGGGACAAAATTTGTCAAAGAACTTTGTGCGGTAAGACGATATACCGAGACAGAGGGGGATGCTTCATGACCGTTAAAGTATTATTGGAAGTAAAAGAGTTAAAACGACACTTTGACCTTGGGAAGAATCAAACCTTAAAAGCAGTAGATGGCATTAGTTTTGACATATACCAAGGCGAAACGTTTGGGCTTGTTGGAGAATCGGGTTGCGGAAAATCTACAGCAGGTCGCACCATTATGGGATTGTACAGTAGGACTTCAGGAGAAGTATTATATAGAGGGAAAAATGTTCACACCATGAATGAAAAAGAACGAACTGCCTTTTTGGGGAACATGCAAATGATTTTCCAAGATCCATATGCGTCATTGAACCCGAGGTCAACCGTATTTGAAATAATAGCTGAGCCGATGGAAGTACATGGATTATATAAAAAGAAAGAAGACATGCAGAATCGTGTGTACCAGCTATTAGAAGATGTCGGCTTAAATCGTGACCACGCAAATCGCTATCCACATGAATTTTCAGGTGGCCAACGCCAACGAATTGGAATAGCTCGTGCATTGGCATTGGATCCGGAATTTATAATTGCAGATGAGCCAATTTCAGCATTAGACGTCTCGGTACAAGCACAAGTCGTCAAATTGTTGCAGAAATTGCAAAAAGAAAAAGGATTGACATACTTATTCATTGCCCACGATTTATCGATGGTGAAATACATATCGGACCGTATTGGTGTCATGTACTTAGGACATATGGTTGAATTAACAACAAGTGAACAATTGTATGCTAACCCATTGCATCCCTACACGCAGGCTTTGTTATCTGCTATTCCGATTCCAGATCCTGATATCGAAGAATCAAGAGAACGAATTTTACTCGAAGGCGAACTTCCAAGTCCAATTAATCCACCATCAGGATGCGTATTCAGAACACGTTGTCCACATGCAATGGATGTATGTGCAACTGTAAAGCCTGAGTGGAAAGAGGAAGAACCAGGACATTTTGTGGCTTGCCATTTGTATGCGTAATTTTTACGTGCTTGGTTTGAATAACAAAATTCGACTTAGGGAATATCCCATTCTAATTTGAGCTATACTGTCTGAACACACGGATTTATTATACAAAGGGGTAATAGTGATAACAGTTAACCTTTTGATTTCATTACACAGTTCTGTATGATGAGAGTATTCGTGAATGAAGGAGAGAGAAGCATGCCAAATACAGTTCCCATGAGTCAGTCCCGTACTATTCAAACGCATTTAGTATTACCACCAGATACGAATCACCACGAAACCATTTTCGGAGGTAGAGTATTATCATACATAGATGAAATTGGAGCAATCACGGCGATGAAACATTGCAATATGCCCGTCGTCACTGCCTCTATTGATTCGGTAGATTTCTTATCATCCGCACGTGTTGGGGATGTTTTGGAGATGGAAGCGGTTGTGACCTCAACAGGCCGCACTTCTATGGAAGTCTATGTGCGTGTGCAATCGATGAATTTATTAACAGGAGAAACAAAGTTAACAACAGAATCCTTTTTAACATTCGTAGCGATTGTAGAGGGTAAACCAATGCTTGTTCCAGGAATAGTTCCTGAAACAGAAAACGAACAACGTCTCTATGAATCAGGTCCTGCCCGCCGTGAACACCGAAAACTACGGATTCAAATGAAGTACTAAAGAAGAAGCGAGCAGCGCCTTAGTTGCTCGTATTTTTGTACGCTAGAGCATAATCTCAAAAAAAACGAGTGAAAGATATCCACTCGCAATTTTAAAAACCCCTTTATTGAACTGTTTTAACTTGTTTTGCATGTTCCGCATGTGACATATCGCCAACCATGGTTAATTCACGTCGGTCTCTATCGATTTCCATGACCGTTAGGCTCGTCCCGTGAATGAACGGAGGGTCCCAGAGTAAATCTAAATCTGCGCCACTAAAATGGTTAATCAAACATTTTTTCACAACACCATGCGTGACAATCAATACATGTCCATTAGGATGTGCAGATACAATTTCTTCAATAGCTCGTAATACCCGTTCTTTCAACATATGGAAGCTTTCACCGGAAGTAGATTCAAATCGACTTGGGCGTTCGTAGTAGGTTTTAACTTGATTGGCGCAATCTCGCTCAACATCGGAAGATAGCCGCCCCTGCCATTCTCCTACATTAATTTCTCGTAAGTCATCCTTTTGAATCATTGGAATTTCTCGATTTTCAATAATGAGTTGTGCTGTATGTATCGTTCGACCACTAGAACTGCTATAGACAGCTTCGAGAGGTACATCTCGGAGACGATTTCCTAATAGTTTTGCAGCCTCCATACCGGTTGCTGTCAGTGGAGAATCCGCCCATCCTTGCATGCGGGACTGAACGTTCCATTCTGTTTGACCATGACGTGTTATATATAAAGTTAACATCTAATTCCTCATTTCCCTCAATAAAATTTTATCTCTAATTTTACCAAAATTGAAACTTTTCTGCATTTATTTCGTAATACTTAGTAAGGAGGGGATCATTATATTATCCTTGTTCGATAAATACCAAAATACAATCGTAATTGTTGTTTTGCTATTCTATATCTTTAATTCTATTTACATTAGTTCTGAGATACTATCGGTTATTTTGTTTGCTTTGTTCATAAACATACAGTTGATTCGTATGCGGAAACAAATTGGTGAATTAACGCATGTACAGAAGATGATTATCCTCTCTATTCTTGTAACATCCATCATGAGCCTCGTACTCTTATTTATTTGGTTAAATCATATGCTAAGTGTGGGTGTTCTTTCATTCCCAGGCAGGACCATTGGAGTTATTCAAATAACGTTAATCATCACATTTTTATTAGTTGTTACCACTCTGGTTCGAAAATTATATCTACGTTTTACATCTTCAAAAGCATAACAAAAGGATGCTCTCTCTCGATAGGTGGCATCCTTTTACTATTACTTCCTATGTTCTGAAGCGAGTAATCCATATAAATGCATATCGTGTCGCTTACCGTCACGTTGCAACCATTCACGGAAGGAACCTTCATGTGTAAATCCGAGAGATTCATACAACTTGATAGCACCGCTGTTATAGCTAAATACGCTCAACTGAATACGGTGTAAATTTACTTCATTGAAAGCGTAATTGATTAATAACTCCATTGCTTCTTTGCCGTACCCTTTACCGTGGTAATCGGGTCCAAGTGCGATCGAAACCCAACCGACCCGGTGAGGCCAGACAATATCTTCAATTGCACATACACCTAAAAAGTCTTCATTATCAGCTGGGCGAATTGCAAATCGATAAGTTCGATCGGAATGTTCTTCTATTAATTTCTCTGCGTTTTTCTCAGACTCCTCACGAATAGGAAATGAATTATAATATCGACCAAATGATTCGATACTATTCCATGCACGGTAAGTTGGAAGATCTCCTTTTTTCATCGAGGTAAGTCGAACTTTTTTTCCATAAAACATAGTCATATCCCCTTGTCATAAGTTTTTCTTATAGAACTTCATTGTATCATGGTCATTTTCTTATTTCGTGTCTCGAATTACAATAATGGTAACGAATAGGAAGTGATGTTGATGATGGATTTAATTTTACTATACTTTATTGGTTTAATTGCAACTACTATTGGAACGCTTGCTGGTGGAGGTGGACTTATTAGTTTACCAACTATGTTGCTGCTTGGCATGCCTATACACTCAGCTATTGGTGCAAATAAAGTTTCGAACACGGTCAGTTCTTTTTCTAGTTTCTTCACATTATATAAACGTAAGCAAATATCGCTCAAAGAATCTTTTTGGATTATTCCATTTAGTTTAGGTGGGGGGTTAACCGGAGGATACATTGCCTCTTTGTTATCTTCAAAATACATGTTTATCATCGCGATTTTTTTATTAGCTTTTGCATTCCTTACGTCCTTTATTGGTAAAGGTAATTTCACTGGAAATGACCCGTTGCAACTGAATCGCGTAAGTGGGCCGGGGTTATTTGGAATTGGCATATACGACGGGTTGTTTGGACCGGGTCAAGGGACATTAATGTTGTATTTGTTGAGCTATTTAAATATTGCTTACATTAGATCTGTTGGGCTTGTAAGGCTCGCAACATTCTCTAGTTGTTTTGGAGCAGCTATCAGTTACATCTCATCTGGAGTTATTATTTGGCCATTGACTCTAGCATTAATGGCAGGGTCGATTACAGGTGCACAACTAGGCGTCCGGATTGCTGAAAAGTTAAAGCCGCAATATGTAAAGCCAATCCTACGCGTTATAACTGCCATGTTAATCATCCAATTAATTGTCGAAAATATAATCGGATAAATCAAGGGTTACACAGTAAAAAAGCTTAAGGAGTTTTGATTAATGATTGCACAAGGGATTATCATTCAAGCAAATAGTGTGTTAATGGTCAAACAGCTTGTTCAACGAGGCGATATCGTTTGGAACTTTCCAGGCGGTGGTATTGAAGTTCATGAAACCCCTGAACAAGCATGTATCAGAGAAGTAAAAGAAGAAACTGGATACGAAGTTTTAATCACAAAGCTCCTATATGTAAATAATGAAAAGTATACTTTTTTAGCTGAGATTGTTGGTGGTGAATTGTTTCTTGATACAAAGGCGGAATTTAACCAAGAAATTATTGAAATTGCCTGGATCGACTTACAAGACCATGAGAAATTTGATTTTACTAAGCCCATCTTGAATTTATATTTGGGGGCAGTCTAAATTCACATATATCTGCAATCTCTCTATAGGAATCATGTAAGAGGAATTTAATAAATGAAATCTATTTAGAATAAAGACTTTAATGAAGTTTTGTATTTGTTTCGTTTTCATATTTCCTCCTAACAAAACGATTCAATGATGATCTACTTTGAACGGATTCTTTAATGACATGACTATGTGAAATACGAAATTTTGTATTTATGAAAAAGACATCGTCCACCCATAAAGGGTACGATGTCATTTTTTAGTTTTATTACTCTTCAACATGTATGACTACTTTTCCTCGAGCATGTCCATCTTCTACATATCGGATAGCTTCAGGGACTTGACTAAGCGTGTAACGCCTGTCTATGACCGATGTTATTTTACCGGCACTAAGGAGCTCTTGTATAATGACCAAGTCATCTTTTTTCCTCACTGCAAAAAACATCACCATTTTCTGACTTACGAAACGGGACAACACTAGACCGCGGAGCGAACGGTTCAATGGTCCACCGACGAGTACGAGAATCCCGTTTGAGTCCAATACACGTCTACAATCTGACAGCGAACGATTTCCTACAGTATCGAAAATGATGTCATATTTTTCTTTGTTCTGAGTGAAATCTTCCTGAGTGTAATCGATGACATGATCAGCCCCAATCGAGTGTACCATCTCTAAATTTCTCGTACTACAAACCCCAGTAACTTTTGCACCGAACGATTTGGCAATTTGCACAGCAAACGTGCCAACCCCACCAGCCGCGCCGTTAATTAAGACCTTCTGACCTGGGTGAATCTGTCCTTGATCGCGAAGTCCCTGCAGGGCGGTGAACGCAGCTATAGGTACAGCCGCTGCTTGCTCAAACGTCACATTGTCTGGTTTTATCACAAACGACTTTTCAGAAGCACATACATACTCTGCAAAAGCTCCTTCGGATCCACCGAAAACCTTATCACCTGGTTGAAATTCCTTCACGTCTTTACCTACCGCTTCAACCTTACCAGCAACATCAACTCCTAAACGATTGTTCTTTGGTTTTTGTAACCCAGCTTGTAAGCGCATCAAATAAGGAGTGCCTCTCATAAAGTGCCAATCCAATGGGTTTACGGAGGCTGTGTGCACTTTTACTAACACTTCATTGTCTTTAGGAATAGGTTTTTCTACCTCTTTGAGCTGAAGCACATTCGGTGATCCGTAATTTGTGTATACTATCGCTTTCATAAATATTTCTCCTTATCATTTATTTTCTCGTAGCCTTTTGTATAAGGGGGCAAAACCTTACACGATTTCTTATCTACTAATTCGACACCATGAATCATAAGCCTTTAATTTTTGAAATATTCAAAAATAAATACTGTGTATCATATGCTGGCTCTTTTCATTCATATGCCATTCTTAGGTTAGTACTTTCCTTATCAGTTCAAAGAAAAAAGACATCGTTCCCGTAAAAGGGTGCGATGTCTTTTTTTATTCTATTTAATATCTTGAATCGTTGTGATTAAACGGTCAGATGAACTTGCGACCTGTGTAGTCGAATGTGTTAACTCATCTAATACATTCGCCATTGTTACAATTTGTTCTGTCGTACGTTCGCTTTGGTTCTTAATGCCGGTCATAGCATCTACAATCGTATTAAATGATAATGATAATTGTTGCTGTGTATCTACTGAATCATGGATTTGAGTGTCAACATGTTTAACCGATGACTCCATATTTGTAATACTTTCTTCTGTTTGTTGAATTAAAGACGAAACACTTTGTACAGCGGATTTCGTTTCTTCAGCTAGTTTGCGTACTTCATCAGCTACAACTGCGAATCCACGTCCGTGCTCACCAGCACGTGCTGCTTCAATAGAAGCATTAAGTGCAAGTAAGTTGGTTTGGTCAGCTATCGAAGTAACAAGACCTACTATCTCGCTAATTTTTTGAGAAGAAATACGTAATTTGTTCATTGTTTCTTCTAATGTTGTTACACTGTCCAGTATAGATTTCATTTGATCGCTTTGTTGATCTAATAATACTTTACCCGATTGAGATTTTTCCTCAGTTGAACTTACGAAATATAATCCTTGTTTTGTGAAATTCGCGATTTCTTCTGACTCAGAAGATAATTGCTGAATCGAGGCGTTTGTTTCTTCACTTATAGCACTCAATTCTTCTGCCGTAGTATGCACAGTTGCGATTAATTTCTCTTTGGTTTCAGCAGCTTCTTGGCGAACTCGTTCGTGTTGTGCATCGTATGCTTCAATCACTAATTGTTGTTCTAAGTTTAAAACCTTTGTCACGGCTTTTAACGCTTGAGCAGTATCCGATGCAGACATTTCAAGAGCAAATATGATATCCGTCAAACCAGATACTATTGATTGGAATGAACCCATATACCACTTTGTACCAAGGCCGATACGTACATGAACATGAGCAATTGTATGGCGTTGTTTTATGTATGCTTCATTAATTTGCCCTTCAAACATTTCATCAAAATGGCGGCGTAATGTTACCTTTAATCGGTCTACCGAGCTATTTTGATTGATAATTTCATTTAAACCTGAACCATGTTCAAGTGCTTTGTAAAATTGACTAACTAAATCTTCTAAATAGGGTTGAACAAAGGAATGAAGTTGACGAATCACAGCTAAATCCGATTTTGTCAAATCAATCATTTGAATCTGCTTTTCAAGTTCCGTATTATGAGAAACGTCTAGAATAACTTGCTCATACCAAGTTTGTGGATCTAATACGATTGATTTACTAGATGATTTTTTGCTTTTAAATAGTGTAACCATAATTGTGTATACCTCTTCCTTTTTTAAACGTTCTATTATATGTATAGAAAAAATCCGAAAATATCATTACGTTAATATATATCGGTTCTAAAGTCATAAATTCAAGTTGAAATTGAACCGGATTTTAAGAAAAGGAGGGTCTCACTTGAAACGAATCCAAACCATTTTGAACGTTACTTTTCTACTCGTACTCGGGGGACTTCTCTTTGTTTGGATACAAAATGAAATGGAGAATAAAGAAATACGCGAAACAAGACCTTTGCCAAGCGGGTTACATCCCATTGTAGAGGGGAAAAGCAAAGAATTGATTGATCAAGCAAACGAAATTGGTATTTCTATTCTCATTACAGATGGTTTTCGATCAGTAGAATCTCAAAATGAAATATACGAAAAAGGGAGAAACGAAGTTGGTGCCATTGTCTCATATGCAAAGGGAGGTCAGAGCTATCACAACTATGGACTTGCCATTGACTATGCATTGCAAAACACAAATGGAGATATTTCCTATGATTTGCAGCAAGATGCCAATGGGAATGGGGAAGCAGATTGGTTTGAAGTTGCAAGCATTGGCAAAGAACTTGGATTTAAATGGGGTGGCGACTGGCGCGGCTTTAAAGATTATCCCCATCTGGAATACACTTTTGGATTAAGCATTAGCGAACTACAAGAAGGCTATAGGCCAGAAGATAAATAGTTTCTATTTTTTAACTGGAGGTACAGGATTTTTTGTTCCTTTAGTTTGGAATATTCTTTTTAATCGTTGCTTTACTCTAATTATGGAGTAGAGCTTTTTTTATGCAGTTATTGTTTCATTTAGTTCAATAAAAATTAAAGGGATTTTTTAAAGTTTATAGAAGAGTATTTAGAAATTTTTATTTAAAGGAGGATTTAGGGTGGATTGTAAAACTGTTCAAAAAAAGTTTAAAGTGATAGGTATTGAAAACAGTGGGCTCTTTGCTAACTTTGAAAATGAAGTCCCCGCTTCTGCACGCCAATTTTTAAGTCGTGCAAATGAAATTGAAAATCGTTCGGAAACTGAAATTGCTCTATTTGAACCTAAAAAGAATGAACACCATTTAGAAGGACGCTATTATGTTGGCCTAATTGTTAAAGAAGCTTTAGAAGAAGTTCCTTCAGGCATGGATTACATTGAACTCACACACGAATACGTGACCACTCGGGGGAAAATATCAGAAGTTGGAGAACTTCATATGCAATTATTAACATGGGCAGATACACAGGGTTATCAAAGAAACTTAGAATCTTTTATTGTTGAGACATATCATCCTATAGGAAATGGTGAGGAAGAGGTAGAAATTTACATACCAATCCAATAATGCAATAGTTTTGTTCCTTTTGTTCTGTATGAAATGCTCTTTTTAGCCCAAACTACAAATCAGTTTGGTGAAATGGGGGCATTTAGATGACGTTTCAAAAACAGCCAAAAGAAGTATCTGAATTTGTTAAAGCACGAAAGGTTCGCGAAAAAATTACATTCGTCCGTAAAAACTTAAAAGTGGAGGGTACCATATTTAAAATCCTCGAAAACTCATGTATTGTTGAGATTTCTAAAAAAGATGCAAAACGCATTGGTGCATTATCAAACTTAACAGTAGTATCCCATAAAAATTACGAAGTTCAGGAATAATCATAATTTCTTTTTTAAAATAAGAATAGCTTGTAGCAACCATTAAAGTGCACAAAGGTTACGTCAACCTAAGATGTGTGGAATGAATATTTTTTGACTACATGACAAAACGAATGAATCACACTCCAAAAGCTCGGACTCTTGACAATCAAG
>JBHGUT010000021.1:0-2942 GCA_048976825.1 Paenisporosarcina sp. | reverse complement strand
TAGGGGCAGACTATTGGGATCGTCAACGGGAAGCAAAGATCGTGCGTCAAACGGTGAAGAAATTAGAGGGGTTAGGGTACGAAGTGAAGTTAGAAAAAGTGGGTGCATAAGGGAATTAAACCATATATAAACTTTAATACATTCCTTTGGAAATTATATTCCAAAGGCTAGGTGGGGGTTGTTTTTTGCCAAATTTTGTTTTCAGGATAGATACTTGAGTTGCAACATTTTTTATCTCAGTAAACTCCCAATCTTTAGGAATAGTAAAACGTTGAACTTTCTTGTACCCTTCTGGAATCTCTTTATTTTTGAATGCTTCAAGTCTTTTTTTAATTTCAATGTTCACGGCAATCACCTACAATCCCAGCTCTTTCAAATATTTCTCCATCTGTGTTTCGACTTCTTGAAGCTCCTTCTTGATATTCGCTATGTTTTGTTTCACTTGTTCCATATCAACTGGCTCTTCTTCTTCAAATGTGTCCACATAACGAGGAATGTTCAAGTTGTAATCATTTTCTCTAATTTCATCTAATGTAGCGACATAAGAGTACTTATCAACCGTTTCGAACTTCTCATACGTTTCTATAATTTTTTGAATATCTTGTTCTCGCAATTTATTTTGATTTTTCCCTTTTTCGTAGTTCCCTTCACCTGATGCGTCAATGAAAAGAACTTCTTTGCGTTTGCGATTTTTCTTGAATACCATGATACATGCAGGGATTCCCGTTCCGTAAAATAATCCTTCAGGCAAGCCGATGACTGCATCTAATAAGTTCAATTCAATAATTTGCTTACGAATCTTTGCTTCACTTGCTCCTCGGAATAACACACCATGCGGTAAGATCGTTGCCATACGGCCATTTTCTGCTAACGAATAAAGCATATGCTGTACAAACGCATAATCTCCCTTAGATGCTGGTGGGACTCCCCATTCAAAGCGACCATAAGGGTCAAGACTTGCTTCCATTTTGAACTTCTCTTCTTTTTCATTGGTATCTCTTACCTCGTTAGCAAAACCAATTGCCCATTTATCTAACGAAAATGGAGGATTAGCAACAATAACTTGGAATTTCATCAACTTACCATCTTCTAAATGAAGCGGATTTGATAATGTATCGCCCCATTCAATTTTGGCATCATCAATACCATGCAAATACATGTTCATTAAAGCTAAGGAATGTGTCTGTCCGTTACGTTCTTGACCGTAAATAGCTACTTTCTTATTCGACACTTTCTTGGCTACTCTAATAAGCAATGAACCAGATCCACACGTTGGGTCATAAATGCGGTCATTTTCTTGCGGTTTGGCTAAACGAGCTAACAATTCAGATACTTCAGCAGGTGTAAAGAACTCTCCACCTTTTTTGCCCGCATCGCTTGCAAATTTTTCAATCATGTATTGATAAGCATTACCAATGATATCTTCGTCCTCAAGCATGGATGGTTTTAGCGTTAGTTTATTGAAATCTTCTAACAATTGACGAAGCATTGCGTTTCGCTCTTGTGGTTTCCCAAGAATCGCTTCAGAGTTAAAATCGATATTACGGAAAACACCGCGTAACTTCCCAGCATTTCCATTTTCAATCCGCTCTAACGCCTTATTAATAATTTCTCCAATTTCAGGTTTTTTTCGATTGTTGTATAGATAATCAAATGTTGATGTTTCATCTAATACAAAGCGCTCTCTTGATAACGCCCGTTTAATACGCTGCTCATCTCCATTGTACCGTTTCGTATACTCTTCCACTTTTTCTTTATAGACATCACTCAAATATTTGACGAACAGCATCGTTAACACATAATCCTTATATATACTTGAATCAATTTTCCCACGGAATGTGTCACATGCCTGCCATAATACGGAGTTGATTTGTTGTTGAGTTACTTTCTCACTCATGATGATTCCTCCTTGAATGTACCTTGAATGATTTTTCGAGAAACAGCCTTAAACCATCTCTCTTTTTCGGCAATTAGGTTTCGGTATAGTGTTTTTTCTTTTTGGTGTAGTTGCAAAAGCTCTATTAATGCTTTCTGCTTTGATAATGAGATCACCTGAATAGGAATGGTTTTTAATACATTTTGATTTGTACTTGGTATACGGCTTCCTGCCTGTGATCGTTCCAATTCTTTTTTTACAGCATCTGAGTTTAAATACCATGAAATATATTCTGGTAAAAATTTGTCATGGTGAACCTTTATAATAGCAAAATACGAGGGAACTAATAATCCTTCATGTTCTTTTCCAATATATACCGCTGTATGAGGATGGCTAAGACGCATTAACACATCGCCCTCTTTTGTAAAATAATGCTCATCTAATATATCATTACTTCCAAACTGTTCAAATGAATCAGCTTGGATAATGCCATCCTCTGTTATGTTTTTTAGCGTCAACAGCTTGTATGTCGCCCTCATTTCATGTTCCACTTCAGCTTTTTTTCTCGTTAATACAAGTCCTGTCTTTATATGGGCAATTTCTCCAAGTTGCATGCTACACCCCAACTAATGTTAAATACGATATTTAACACAAGTTAAATAGAATATATAACATTTTCCTTTTTGTTGTAAATAATTACTTTACCTACATTGTTCCTCCATATAAAAAGGCTCTCTGCGATGAGCAAAGAGCCTTTTCACTTTCATTCTCCCACTTGTTCACATGTCAAAGGAAAATTATTATTTTAATGAAATGTTCAAACTGCTCAATGAGTACCTGGATTTTACTTAACATATCAATAGTACTATTGAAAGTGAATACGATTTCACACTGATAATGGGCTTCATTTTTATACTTCATCTTATTTTTTCGGTACCGTCAAGAATTTTGTGTAATGCAAGATGGATAGGGTATCTCTGAAATGGATTTGGAATGGATAGGGGACCGATTTCCTCCACAAAAGAGACTGAATATTCAGTCTCCTGTGGGGAAAGGGAGAATCCCC
>JBHGUT010000020.1:0-8610 GCA_048976825.1 Paenisporosarcina sp. | reverse complement strand
GTAAATTTATCTCTGGCCATATAAATCCTCCGTCCTTACTTAAATTTAATTATAGAGGGGGGATTAAATATGTACATACAAAACCCCGAACCTCGGGACGCTTTTTTAAAGTGTCCGAGATTCGGGGTATAGTTCATGTATTTTCGGCCGCCTGTTTTAATTGGAGATGATCATACACAAGTTATTGTGCTAGAACACTACTACCCGATGCTTTTTCTACTTGACTACCACCTTTTTGTAACACTTTTAGTCCTTGTCCCATGTCAGAAGCAAGGATGTAGTTGCGATCAACAAACACCCCCCAAATATTTGATTTACTTGGAACGTATGAACCAGTTTCAACTGGAGAAGATGGGTCTGTTATATCCACTACTCTAACTCCACCAGAATAGTGAGATAGGTAAAGAGTATTACCATGGACTTTCGGGTCATGGACAGTAGAGCCACCTGGAATTTTTTCTGCAAAGTCGGTCTTGAATGTACTTAAGAGCTTCGGTTTTGTTTTATCTTTAATATCATAAATCATTGTGTATCCATAAGATGATTCAAATCCGTTTCTAAGAGGACTGAAAACTTCACGTGTTTCAATTAGTACGTTACCACCTTTTGCAAGATCCATTGAGTGGGCTGCACCTTGAACATTTGAAGCAAAGTCCGTTTTCCCTAAGTAAACAGGTTTTTTAGGATTACTAATATCTAAAATAATGGTGCCTAGATCCCAATAAGAAAGGTATGCAGTTGTTCCATTTTCATCCGTTTTAACGCTGTGAGCAAAGGCAGTTCTCTTAATTCCTTCTTCGTCTGTCCAGTTATATCCGTCATAATTCGCATCGTTTACTTCATCGATATAATCACGTGGATTAAATTCGTAAATTGTTTCTGGATTAGTGGGGTTGGTGACGTCCACAAACGAAACATCCATATTTTCTCCATGAGAGTAGAAGTCAGCATAACAATCTGCAGTTAATACATACATGTTGTTTCCTTGAACAGTTAAATAGAGTTCATGTGTACCACGAGTAGGTGAAGGTGATTCCCAGAAACCCAATTTTTTGGGGTCTTCTGGATTTGTAACATCATATAAAACGAAACCACCTTTGGTATCTGGATTTAAACGATCAAGTTGCTGTACGCTTACAACAGCAAGATCTCCTTTAAAATGTTCCGTGTTTACTGACTTAACGATTACTTTTTCTTGCCAGGTACCTGGTATCGTGGCAAAAGTAGAGACTTCGACTGGATTAGAAGGATCCTTCAAGTCAAATACTCTTACACCGCCGCCGCCTCCATTTGCTGAGTGCGTTCCTAAATACGCGTATCCTTTATGGGCGTAGACATCTCCTGTAGAATTTTTTACCCCTTCCCGAATTTCTTTTAAAGGGACAGCCGCAACTTCTTTGAGATTACCTACATTTTTAGTGCCTTCTAATAACGGCGCAACCAATTCACTGCCTGCTAAATTTTCACCTTTTTCTACTGATCCACCTAATTCATCATGGGCAAAAACCGATGTTCCTCCAACTGGTAAAAGCAATACTCCTGCTAATGCAGTATGAATCCAGAACTTATTCTTCATCAAATCTCCTCCTAATAATTTTAAATTCAATTAAAAAGGCTGCATAGTAGTGATTAATATTATTTTTCCCTTTCCTTTCGGAGTGTTGAGGAACCCGAAATAGTATATTAATAGTTTACTGAATATTTGGAAAAAATACATTGGACAATTTTACTAAATTCCAATATATTACAATATGCCTTTATTGGTAGAAGTTTTTGGTTACATTGGCATATAAAAAGAGCGCAGGTAGGGGCGGCTGAAATTGTATCTTCAGCCGCTATTCTTTGAGTTCGGTGATGACGATTCTTTTATTCCACCAAACGATAAATAACATCAAATTTCGATAATAATATCTTATTTTACCTAAATTTGTAGTATTTTTTTGTCATCAAATTGTAATATTAGAAACCTATGATAAGTATTTGAAATAGTCTAAATATATGGTAAATTCTACTTGTCACATAATTTAGTAGAGCGATTCATATTCTTATAGAGTTCGTCTAAATTATGAAACATGAATAGGGAGGAAAGTAGATTGGGTAATCAGAAAAAAAGCATGTTGCTTTCACTAGCTACAATGCTAGTACTTAGCACCGCTTCGTTTGGTGCACCAGCTCCATCGGCTGCCAACGAATTAGCAAAACAAATTCCAACGCTCCATTCGCAAAAAACATCACCTCAAGTACCACAGCGATTGATGGCTCCAGATAATCCGAGCGAAATGGTTCGTGTCATTGTCGAGCTTGAAAAAGCACCGGCTATTGAGACGGCTACTAAAAAAGGCATACTTTATAAGCATCTTCCGAAGTCAGAACGGAAAAACATTGAAGCGGCAATTGAAAAAGATCAAAAGAACGTGAAAGATAAAGTAAAACAAAAGTCAAAAAATATTAAGTTCAAAGAAGAATTTACGGCCGTTTTCAATGGGTTCTCGGCAGAAGTGGAAGCTAGTGAAGTCGCTAGTATTGCTCAAACTGAAGGCGTAAAAGCTATCTATGAAACGACAGAGTATACTAGACCAAGTGTTGGGCCTAATATGACTCACTCGAAAGAATTGGTACAAGCTCAATTAGCTTGGGACAAGTATGATTTTAAAGGTGAAGGAATGGTAGTTGGTGTGATTGACACTGGTATTGATCCAAGTCACCGTGACATGGTTTTAACGGATGATGCAAAGGGTGATATCACTTCGTATGAAGTTGAGGCTTTAGTGGGTGACGGTTCAATTGAAGCTGGTAAATACTATACAGCTAAAGTTCCTTATGGTTACAACTATATGGACGACAATCAAATCATCCTTGATCTTGGCCCAGGTGCATCTATGCATGGTATGCACGTTGCTGGAACAGTTGGGGCGAATGGAGACGAAGAAAATGGTGGGATAAAAGGAGTAGCTCCAGAAGCTCAACTTTTAGCACTTAAAGTATTCGGTAACGATCCATTGTTCCCATCGACGTTCGGGGATATTTACGTAAAAGCAATGGACGATGCGATTAAGTTGGGAGCAGACGTGTTGAACTTGTCACTTGGCTCTACTGCCGGTTACGTAGACAACAGTAATCCAGAACAGCAAGCGGTGACTCGGGCACAAGATAATGGTCTGTTAGTGGCTATTTCAGCAGGTAACTCAGATATGTTTGGCTCAGGCGCTTGGTATCCTTATGCCGAAAATCAAGACTATGGTTTAACGGGATCACCATCTGTATCAGAGGATTCATTTGGTGTCGCTTCTTTCGAAAATAGTTTTATCACAGCTTCAAGTTTCACGTATGAATTTGACGGACAAGCTGCAGGTCGTGCTTTATTCTTACTTGCAAATGACCAAGAACCAAACGACTTACCTCTGGAAGAATATCCAGTTGAATTCGCAGGATTTGGTTCGGTAGCAGATTTTGAAGGAAAGGATTTAACAGGAAAATTTGCTTTGGTATCTCGAGGTGCAGGTATTCCTTTCACTGAAAAAGGACTAAATGCACAAGCTGCTGGCGCTGAAGGCGTTATCGTTTATAACAATGCGGCAGGAACAATCAGTATGGCGTCCAGTTCTGAGATCAAAATTCCTTATATGTCTTCACTTAAAGTTGACGGTGAAGCGATGAAAGCTGCTCTTGTTGCCGGTAAAGCAGTTACAGTTGGATTTGACGGTCAATACGTTGAAACACCAAGTCCAACTGCTGGTACGATGAGTTCATTTACGTCTTGGGGACCAACACCGAACTTAGATTTTAAACCTGAAATCACAGCGCCTGGTGGAAACATCTTCTCGACTTTAAATAATGATGGTTATGGCTTGATGAGTGGTACTTCAATGGCAGCTCCACATGTAGCGGGAGGTACGGCGCTTGTGATGGAACGCGTTAATAAAGAATTCGGTTTAACTGGCGCAGCTCGCGTACAGTTTGCTAAAAACTTAATGATGAACACAGCGAAATCAATTAATTTAAAACCTGGTCAATTTGTTTCACCTCGCCGTCAAGGTGCAGGTATTATGCAACTTGCAAATGCGTTAGAAACGGATGTTATGGTGACAAACGCTGCAACTGGCGAAGCCAAAGTAGCGTTAAAAGAAATTTCTGGAGGTCAATTTAGCTTCTCATTAAATGCTAAAAACTTCAGTGATGAAGAAAAAACATATAACGTAAACGTACAATTGCAAGTGGATCGACCAATCAATGGCGGAATGTTTGTCACTATACCGAACAATCCTGCTTACGGATCTATTGTATTGGATAGTGAAGATGCGGAAATAACGGTTCCTGCAACTGTGACTGTTCCAGCAAATGGCGAAGCAGCTATTCATGTTGCAGTGGATGCATCTGGATCTGAATGGCTAAAAGATTATTTTGTAAATGGGTATTTCATTGATGGATTCGTATCACTTACTGATCCGAATGAAGAAACATCAGGTAATGTACCTTTATCCGTACCATTTTTCGGATTTAATGGTTCGTGGGATGATGCGTCAATCTTTGACTACAATGCTTGGGAAGAGTTAACTTATTGGGGAGCACAAGGGTTAGCGGATGAAAAAGGAAATTACATTGCAGGTCCATCTCTGGGTGAAGGATTCGATCCATCGAAATTTGCTTTCTCTCCAAACGGAGACGGTAATGTAGATACAGCAATACCAGTCTATTCTTTAATACGTAACGCGAAAAACCTTGAAGTGAATATATTGGATGCAAAAGGAAATAAAGTACGGACAATTCGTACTGCAACAAACCTAACTAAACATTACACGAGCTCAGCAACAAGTTTGCCTTACACATACAGTCCATCTAATGGATGGGATGGATTAATTAATGGTAAAGCTGCGGCAGACGGTCAATACCAAATTCAGCTACGTGCCATCATTGATTTTGCTGGTGCAGAATGGCAATCGATTGAATTCCCGATCATTGTGGATACGGTGAAACCGACTGCGGACGTTGGTTATGACAAGAAAAAACAAATCATTACCGTTGCAAATCTTGCAGACAACAAGTCAGGCGTCGGACTTGACCGTGTAGAAGTACTTCTTAATGGTGAAGAAGTGGCGGAAGCGGCAACACTTGAGTCTTACACATTTGAAGAAGAAGTAAATAAAGACGACAAAATTGAAGTTCGTATTTGGGATATTGCTGGTAACGTTACGGTAAAAGACTTCAAAGGTCATGGTAATTCGACTGGTGAAGATCCTATAGACGGAGGCACACCACCAGTTGAACCGGAACCAGGTACTGGAGACGACAACTCAGGACCAAATGAGCCAGAGACAGTTGAACCAGTCATCTATATCAATACACCAGAGTTCTTTAGCTACAACAAAACATCTAATGTCGTAGTGGCAGGGACGATTGAAGACGATTCAAATATTGTGTCAGTAAAAGTAAATGGACAAGATGTAACCTCATTCGATGGTAAAAACTTCACACACACATTAACCCTTGCAGATGGTGTGCAAAAAGTGAATGTGGAAGCGATTGATGAGTTCGGAAATAAAATGGCCATCACACGAAGAATTTTTGTGGATACAACAAAACCAACTGTGAGAGCCGTTGCTAATACTATTCCTAAAACCGTCTCGTATGCGGGAGCAAATCCTGTAATTAAGGTGCAAGTTGGCGACAATTTTGATGAAATCCGACTGTACCTAAATGGCAGCGAAGTGTTCTTTAAACCAATTTCTGAACCATATGCGATGTTAGGTTATAGCCAAACAATTGATGTAGAACTTCCTTTAGTTAAAGGTAGTAATACCTTTGAATTAAAAGTGGTTGACCTTGTAGGACACGAAGCAAAACAAGTTATTAAGGTATCGAAGCAAGGAGAGTAATAGAATATAATTGTTAACCCCTTCTCGATTTTGGGAAGGGGCTTTTATTAAGTAAATACTCTTCTATACTAAAAAGAACCAAACATTTATAATCCTTGGTTACATTGGGGAAACTTAGTTTGTTGGAATGATATTGAATTTGTTTTTGTACATAGAAAATTGGAGGGCAGGCAATGAATATCCGAATTGAATGGATTTATAGAACACCTAAGGGCGCGGAAACCGTCTTCCGTTCTGAGGAGATGCCTGCAGCAGAAGGACTTCTTTTTGCTGAAGATATGGAGCGGACAGGACGCGCCAAAAGTGTGACGTTCATTGATCATTTCGACAGTTCTTGGACGGTAAAAGAAATGAAGGCGTATTTAAAAGGAATTGAAACCGAACCGCATAATGTCACAGTCTATTTTGACGGAGGATTCGATCATGCGACAAGCAGAGCGGGTCTGGGGTGTGTCATTTATTATGAGCAAAGCGGGAAGTCTTACAGGCTTCGGCGGAACTCATCCGCTACGGAGCTAACATCGAATAATGAAGCAGAGTACGCGGCTCTTCACTTGAGCCTGCAGGAGCTCGAACTTTTGAATGTTCATCATCTGCCAGTCCGGTTCATCGGAGATTCGCAAGTGGTTATCAACCAGATGAGAGGGGATTGGCCAGCTCTCGAAAAGGATTTATCGAGCTGGGCAGACCGAATTGATGAAAAGTTGAAAAGTCTCGGAATACAACCGGAGTATGAATTAGTGCCGCGAAAATCGAATGCAGAAGCGGACCGACTAGCAACTCAAGCGTTGAATGGAATCGATATCACTGCGACGAGTGAAATAATCGGGGACTAGGAAGTACCAAATCATAAATTTTAGAAATAGAAGTGCATATAATTTCAAGACAGATAACAACTAGCTTGTACATTTTATATACTGAAAATAAAGGAGAAATTCCATGAATAAAGCAGTAGTAATAATTGTTGGAATACTATTAAGTTTAGGATTACTGCTGATTGGATTTTTTATTTCATATGATCAAATAAATGAAAAAGAATTATTTGTGTTTAGTCAAACTAAAGCAGAACAAGTTACAAAGGTAGAGAAAACGGTGAAGCCAATTGAAAAAAAAGATACACAGTTAGATAGCTTGCCTCATGCAGAAGAGGAAGCAACTAGATGGAATGCGACAGCGACCGATTTTATCGCCATGTATGAGGATTTTAAATACGATCCGAATGATATCACGAAGGATGAAACGAATTCTAATGATGAACAAACTACGTTTATCCATGAATTCAAAACTGCTGTGAAAATCAGGTTAGTGTATACGGTCAATAACGAGACAAAAGAGATCACTGGAATGAAATTAATTGGTTTTGATACTGGCCCAGATCGCGCAGCCATTTTTCATGCGATGAGTATGTTTATTAGTTACGTGGATAGTGAAACGACTATCACTCAGGCTGGTGAATATTTAGGAGAAATCCCATTTGGAAATGATAAAGATGGATTGTATGAAGTTCAATTCAACGGAAAAAGTTATGACTATGAAGTGAATCACAAAGAAGGAACAAATACATTGATTTATAGAATAGAATAAGTAAGAAGCGGCTTGAATTTCAGCCGCTTTTTTAATTTTAGAGATTTTTTTAAGTACGATTGTTCTATCTTCTTTTTCAATATTCTTGTAACTTAAAGGATATCAATCTCGTCAACTAATAAAGGAGATGATGATTTTGATGAAATTTTTATTGGCAACTGGAAGTCTCTTGTTATTATTAGCGGGTTGTACAGATGAATCGAAACAAGCAGAGCTTATTTCTAGTAATTCTGTCGGTTCGTATCAAAAGTTATACATAAATCAGTTTGCTCAAACAATTAATACTGGATCCAATCGCTACTCGACTGGTAATGTTTTTGTGAGGCATCAATTTTCAAAACAAGAAAGAGCGATTGAATTATACCCAGGTATGATGTATGAACCAGAAGTGCCCGATAGCATGCAGAAAGGTTACACCGCAGAAATTCTACTTGAGCAAGTAAATCGATCTGGTGAACAACCAAGAGAAATTCATTCAAAAACAATTAGCAACTGGGATGAGGCAAAAGTGAAAATGCCCAATGAGAAAGGAAAGATGTATCGGTATACGATAAAGGTGAAAGATGCGGAGGGTACATTAAAAGATACTCGTTACGATCCACTTTTCACAACTTTCGATGATTACAATATGGCCATGAATATTTCGAAGTCTACATACAAGGTTGGAGAGGGTATTACAATCTTGCTAGAAAATTGGGGTCCCAATCATCTTGCTTATCATAAATATGGAAAACTCTTTAAAAAGGACGGAGAAAGTTGGAAAGAAATAAAAATGGAAGATATAGAAGGATGGGAAGGTCCGGCAATCATACCTAGTCCGTGGCTAATGGACCATTTGAAAATTAATGAACATTCTGAGTTGTTGGACCCAGGTAGTTTCACCAGTATTCTTCTAAGTTTCTTTAAAATTGATAAAGGTGAATATCGGTTTGTGATGGAAGCGGGTTCGAAGAAACATGTGTATGAGTTAGAAGATTACTTTGTTGTAGAGTAAGTGGGGCGACCGAAATTATATGAACTGTCCCCCTTAAAACGGACAAATTAATAAAAGGTCTGTTGTTTTATAGTTGCTAAAAGATGGTTCCTAAATTCTTTAGGAGCCATTTTTTGTAAGTTCCATTGATATCGATGCACATTGTATTCATACATATAT
>JBHGUT010000019.1:0-32082 GCA_048976825.1 Paenisporosarcina sp. | reverse complement strand
GTAAATTTATCTCTGGCCATATAAATCCTCCGTCCTTACTTAAATTTAATTATAGAGGGGGGATTAAATATGTACATACAAAACCCCGAACCTCGGGACGCTTTTTTAAAGTGTCCGAGATTCGGGGTATAGTTCATGTATCTTCAGCCGCTGTTTTATATGTACTAAGGATCTATTCTTTCATTCACCCAAAACCAAAATATTACGTATTTACAGGTTGTAGGGTAGCGCAGGATGCAAACCTTCCGCAGGATTGCCTGTAAGGAAAAGAGACGAGCGGATTTCGCTCGTCTCTTCATTCTTTTGGTTATGGGCAGAGGTTTGACATCCATAGCAACCCGGAAACCTTTTATCAAAGTACTTACTTAAAATTTTGACTTTAGTAAGAGAACTTCCACGCTAGTTCCCACATTCACTTCACTGCTAATGTGTATTGAACCTTTGTGTGTTTCTATAATACGATAACTTACGGTCATTCCGAGTCCAATGCCTTTTTCTTTTACGCTATAGAAAGGTTCACCAATGCGTTTTAAACGGGATTCTTCAATTCCGCACCCATTATCCTCAAACTTAATGGAAAAGTAATCCTCATTTTTTTCAGCTATTGTAATATTGACTTGCCCTTTTGTAGAGATTGCTTCCAGCGCGTTTTTAAGTATGTTTATAAACACCTGTTTTAATTGACTATCATCACCATATGTATGGAATTGATCTAGTTCAATTATGTTTAATTGTGTATTTTGTAGCGATGCTTCTGTCGATAACAATTGAACGACTTCGCTTACAATCGTGTTAACTTTTTGGTTAGAAAAAATGCTATCTGTTGGCTTTGCAACAAGCAGTAGTTCTGTACAGATGCTATTAATCCGATTAATTTCATCCACTAACACGTCAATATGATCTTCAACCTTAAGTGTTTTCTCTTGATGCATTTGCATAAAACCTTTTATGGTTGTAAGAGGGTTTCGTATTTCGTGCGCAATACCCGCAGCAAGTTCACCTAATACAGCCATTTTTTCTGATTGTCTTAACATGCTTTCGGTTTCTTTTAAATCGGTCATATCTCTACCTATAACAAGTAACGCTTTTCGGGAACCATCTTTATTAAAAATAGGAACCTTGAATGCATCAAATGTTTTGTTTGACCCATCTCTTAATGGGATGATTTCTTCACAACGGCTGACTTTTCCTGCCTTCCACGCTTCTTCATCTGTATCTATACAGTAAATCAACGCATCGTGATAAAAATCGGTATATTTCGCTACCTCTGCGTCAGTTTTCCCTTTGTAATCGACGCCTTCTAATTCAAATAACTGAGCACCGAACTTATTGATTTGCAGCCACTTTCCATCTCCATCTTTAAAGGAAACAAAATCGGGCATTGTATCTATTAACAATGACAGCTTCTCTTTTTCTTCTTCGATTTGTTTTGAATGGTTAAAACTTCTTACCAAAACAAATAAGAGGATAGCTGTGAGGAACACGAATACCAAATCTTTGATTAATTCCAGGAAGAGGACATTTTCAACAGGAATTTTAGACACTCTTAATAGATAATTGGTAACAAGAACCCAAATAGGTCCTACTATGAGATATATAAACGGTATTTTCCGTAAAAATTCTTTGCGTTTCATTATTCTACCCCTTAAATTTTGATTGCAACTAGTTATTTTCGCATATAAACCAAGATTCGGCAATCTAATCTGAAGGGTATAGATATTGAGTGAAAATGGATTTCCATGGTGGTTTTTCAGATTACGAGTAAACTCACCCTATCAAATAAAGATATAATAATGATTCCAATTCGTTTACTATTTATCATAAATAGAATATGAGACTAGGTAGGTAGATCATATGAAAGAACTTCAATCAAAAAACATCCATCCTTCAGTTAGAAAACTCTTATCCTATGCAATATCTGAAGGTGCTATTGACCAAGAGTACAAAAAATACATACATGAATTAAATCGAACATTATATACCTGGGAGATACATGGAGAACCCATAGGTTGTATTGGAATGGAGTTTATTCATTCAAATCACTGTGAGATCAAGCATATTGCCGTATCCAGAGCTGAAAGAGGTAATGGTTTGGGAAGGAAGATGATTGACTTCATTTGTGATAAGTATGCGCTAACCTTGGTTTCTGCTGAAACGGATAAAGATGCAGTCGGGTTTTATCGAAGCTACGGGTTTAATGTTATTAGTTTAGGCGAGAAGTATCCAGGGGTTGAACGTTTTTTGTGTGAGTATGAAAGATCTTTAGCAAATAACGGAGTCATTGATTCAAGAAAGGTGGAATGGCTATGAAAAAACTATTTCTATTACTCATTTTTTTGTTTTTATTAAGCGGATGTAAGTACGATACGTTAGATCAGGCATTTGAAAAACAGGCGGACTATGAAGTTAAAGAAGTGGTTGCTAACGTGGAAGTAGAGAACGTCGTAGCCATTCTTTACCTGACTGAACCCAATGCTGAGGATTTCCCTAATATCCATGAAGATGTTGTCGCTATTGAATTTTATAAAAATGATGATGGATGGGAAAAAGTAGTTAATGGGACTTGGTCTCATTATGAAAATGATAACTTAATACTCCATTCTGAAAGGTACTTGGAAACTTATGCTAATGGTAAGAAGGATAAAATTACTCGTATTACTTTTGGTGAAATCAATAATGAAGAGATTACGAAAATTGAAGTATCTAAAGATGGAGAACATTTTGTTCCCGCAGAGATTGTTAATAATACTCACTTACCTAAACGCTATTTCTATCAAATAGGCGAGTATCCTATCGTTAGAGGACTATCTAAAACTGGAGAAGTCATTGATCGTCAGGTTGGATAAATACAAAAAGAGTCGCCGAAGCAACTCTTTTAATACCTCATCTGATTACGTTTAAACGTTTAAATAATCGTTTAATGCATGTTGTAAGGTACCGTATGTTTTCGTGTCTTTATCAAATGAGAGTCCTAAGTGGATCATTTTTCTAACAACGTCAGTTCTTAGTCCAGTAATAACCGTGTGGCATCCCATCATGGAAGTTCCATTAATGGTTTTCATTAAATGATCGATGACTTCGGTTTCCATATCTGCTATTCCAGATAAGTCCATTATCAAGGTTTGGATACGCAATCTTCCAATCTCCGTTAACACTTTTTCCTCCAAGATACCGGTTCTAGAAGAATCGATCGTACCAATCAAAGGTAAAATACAAATGGAAGAGGTTATTGGAATAATAGGTACCGATAAGTTTTCAACCAATTCTCTTTGAGCTGTTAGTAAGGCATCCTTATATGTTGAATAATTAATAAAGAACGTATTTACAAATTGATCGATATGATTATTTACTTGTTTTTCCATTTGAAAGAATTGTTCACTAGAATCATTTTGTTTTACCTTGTTAAACTCTTGTATAAAATTCCAAAAGGTTCTGCGAATGGCTTGGATCCATTCTAATTTAAATGATAATGTTAAGGAATGTGAAGCCCAGGCAATCCCTTCTTGTTTCGCAAAAGCTTGAAGTTCTTCTTCTTTATTTTCCATCACGAAGAACACTAGTTTATGTGCATTATTTATAAGGTCAATATCGCCCACTCTTAAAATATCATCAATTTTATCTCGTACATTAACCGCTTGATCCAATAAACTTCTCTCGAAATTTTGTTTATTTTCTTCGATGTACTTTTTTAGTTCAGTATCTTGTAACATAGTTTCCACTCAATACTCCCCCTGTTTTAGATGTATCATCTTGGATCTTAATTTAAGTCTACTAAACATCATTCGTTAAATAAACTATTAAGAGTTAATTTTCAGTACTTTACTAGTTTACACTTTAGGCTTCTCCTCTTTATTTTCAAAAGAAACTTCAAACTTATCTATATCGTCCTTATTCAAAGTTATTCTTCGTATACTTGGAGGTCATCATGAGGACTCTTTTCCAATTCACCTATTTGCAAGCACTGTCTTGCCTATTTCCCGTTATCATATTTGCTGCATTCGCTCTATCCAAAATCGTAAGTGTTCCCTTTTTACCTCGTTATGATTTTATTTTATTGGTTTGCATTGGTGCACAGGTAGTCATGCTCGCATCCAAGCTTGAAACAATAGATGAATTTAAGGTGATCTGTCTATTTCACGTGATTGGTCTTGCACTCGAGTTATTCAAAGTGTATATGGGTTCTTGGTCCTATCCGGAAGAAGCGTATAGCAAGATATTTGGAGTTCCGCTTTATAGCGGTTTTATGTACGCAAGCGTCGCCAGCTACATTTGCCAAAGTTGGATAAGACTGAATTTGCATATACATAATTGGCCTATACCATACTTCACGATTGGCATCAGTTTCATGATCTATCTCAATTTTTTCACCCATCATTTTCTTGGTGATGCCAGATGGGTGTTGATTGGCTTTTTGTTTTTCATTTTTTTCCGCACGATTGTCACGTATCAACTAAATGGACAACGCTACAGAATGCCGATGATTCTTTCTTTTTTTCTGATTGGATTTTTCATTTGGATTGCCGAAAATATCACGACCTACTTCGGCGCTTGGCAATATCCGAATCAGCAGGCTGCCTGGTCTCTCGTTCACATCGGCAAAATTAGCTCATGGTTTTTACTGGTCATTATCAGTATTATCATCGTAGCTCAGTTAAAGCGTGTGAAGAACACGAGTAAAGTGGCTTATAAAATAATGATTCCAAGCAAGGTTTGAAAAGTAGAGAAGGAGTATCAATCTTGGAACAAGTTACCTTTTTTATTTTATAAACTAATTGCAAACATTCACGTATTATTAGATAGAAAGGGTTTGATTGAATGTTTGAAGAAATGAAAACGCGGCATTTGTTTGGATTAACTCTATTATCGTTAATAGTTGCAGGTATTGCCGCCGTAGTTTATTCCGTGAGCGAAGCAGTTATTGACATATTTTTACAACTTATTATTTATGTAATTGTCCCCGTATTATTTTTTAGCTTTCATTTTCGTCGTCAGAAAATTTCAGTAAGAAACGTTATATTTACAACAGGGGTAGGTCCGTGGCTTCCTTCATTAGCAGGGCTAGTATTGTTATCCGTTGGCTTTTCACTAAGTGTGTTTTGGTTTCAGTTGTACTTATTAATGCCTATTTCACCTGGTCTTGTGGAATTTTTCTTAGAGCCCCTTCCACTTCCAGAAAATCGTTTGTATCTCGCATTTACGTTAATCAGCATTGCCATAATTGGACCGATTGCTGAGGAGTTTATTTTCCGTGGTGTTCTTTTAAAACGAATGATGTTGAAGACTTCCATGTGGGGCGGCATTATCATTTCTAGTCTTCTCTTTGGCATTTTGCATGCGGATATTATTGGTGCAACCTTATTTGGGGTTGTCGCATCGTTGTTATATTTGAAAACGAGCAATTTGTTCGTTCCTATTTTGTTACATATCTTTAATAATTCACTTGCCGTCATTTGGATGTATGTTGCCCCTGATTGGCCAAAATGGGGTGTCATAGAGAGTTCGGATATATATGCAGAGGCCCTTCCAAATGCAATCTTGTTGGTGATCAGTTCTATAATTATGGCATGGGCAGTTATGCGTTTATCGAAAGGATTGCGAAATAGAAAGCATCAAGTCGAAGAAAATGTAATTGAAGAACCTCTTTTATAAATTCATATATTCAAACTTGGAAATATAGAAAATTAATTTGCTAAGGAAAGAACCAATCCATTTGTTTAACAACTCTTGTCACGTGAAATGGGACCTGAGTTATTTTATAATTTACACATTATGAGCATCCCGATTGAGTCACCGAGGTTTTAATCTTTGGCTTGGCTACACTGATCATTTTATGTGTTGGTATCTTTTTACTAGCAACATCCTTCGAAAAGTAATTCTGTTACTAGTTCTTTATAGTATTTTACCTTACGTTAAATGTATTTACGCAACAGGCATAATTTACCCCTCTCTTATAGAAAGAGGGGGGTTGCTTTAAGTTTACACTTCAAATTTTTGTACTTCTTCTTCTAATTGTACGGTTAAATCTTTCAACTCATTGCTCACTTGAACTAACTCTTTGTTTGCTTCTATTTGTGCATCTAATGAACCAGCAACTTGGTCCGCACTCGCAGAGGTCTCTTCTGAAATGGCAACTACTTCATTCACTGACGTACTCATTCGATGTCCACTTTCATTTAACTCTTTCGATTGTTCCGCCATTTTTTGAACGCCTTGATTAAGGGATGCAATACGTTCAATAATACTTGTAAAGTACTCTTGGGATTCCCCAATTACTTTGTGGCCATCCGACACTAATTGGCGGCTGCCTTCAATATTTACTACAGCTTCTCTTGATTTTACTTGAATTTCAGCAACTAATCTTGAAATTGTGGCAACAGATTCTTTACTTTGTTCAGCAAGGGAACGCACTTCTTGTGCCACTACAGCAAACCCTTTCCCTTGTTCTCCTGCTCTTGCTGCTTCAATACTCGCATTTAATGCCAAAAGATTGGTTTGTTCCGCTATACCTTCAATTAGTTTGGTGATTGATGAAATTTCTTCTAACTGTGAGGCTAGGGCAAGTATAATCACACTAGATTGTTCAGATTGGCCTTCCATTTGCCCGATGCTTTCATTTACTGTGTGAAGGGCTTCTAACCCTTTATTACTTGTTTGTTCAGCTTCTGTCATTCCACTAGCAACTTTGTTCATGCCTTCAGTAAAGTAAGTGATCGTTCGGCTGATTTCTTCTAATGTAGTAGAAATGTTAACCATATTATTTGTTTGACTGGATGATCCTTCAGCAACATCATTCATGGATGCACTGATCGTTTCAGCGAACTCATTCGTACGAATAACTTGTGAATCCATCTGATTGGATGTTTTGTTTACTTGTTGGGTTATCGTTGCTAGCCCCCGCACAATAGAACGTAAGTGATTCACCATGAATCATCGCTAAAAACATTCCCATTAAACGATTACGCAAGTTTGATAATATCATATAGGTAATTTGTTTTACTTTTAAATACTTAAAAATAGAATAACCTCACCTTAAGCAAAAAAATGTTTTTGCTTAAGATGAGGCTATTCATTATTTTATGACTCTTCATTACGAAAATACGCCTCTTCGCTCAATAAACCAAGAGTTGAAAGATTCCACCGGTACTGGGGCACTTAAATAATATCCCTGTGCCATATCGCATCCCCATGTCGCCAGTTTGTTCCATACTTCCTCGCACTCAATCCCTTCAGCTACCACTTGAAGTCCTAGGTTATGCGCCAAGTTAATAACTGTACGAACGATCATTTCATCATTATTATCTTCAATCATATCCATGACAAAGGATTTATCCACTTTGATTTCATTGACTGGCAACATCTTCAAATAGGCTAAGGAAGAGTATCCTGTTCCAAAATCATCGATTGATAATTTAATACCAATTGAAGACAGCTTTTTAAGCGTTTCCATTGCACGAGTCGGATTACTCATGATAAAACTTTCCGTAATTTCTAAAGTTAGCGTTTGGGGGTCGATGTTGTATTTATTCAAAAGAGCCCGCACATTTTCACAAAGATCTAAGTCCTGTAAATTAGAAGCAGATAAGTTGACTGAGATGTCTAAGACCATGCCGTCGTCAACCCACTTCTTGTTTTGTTGTAAGGCTTTTTCTAAAACCCACATGGTTAGCTTTTTCATAAGTCCATTTTGCTCAGCCATTGGAATGAATTGGTCTGGTGGAATAAAACCTTGAAGCGGATGCATCCAACGCAACAATACCTCAACGCCAATAACTTCCCTAGTCTTCATATCTACTTGCGGTTGATAGTAGAGCATTAGTTTATCGTTATCTAAAGCCTCCCTAAATTCTCCGATAAGATTTAACTGTTCAATGGTGTGAGTATCAAGCTCAGATGAATAAATAGAATACGCGCTATCCGTTCGTTTTGCTGTATACATGGCAATGTCTGCTCTTTTCATCAGTGTTTCCACGTTTTCACCATGATCTGGGTAAAAAACAAGTCCTTGACTCAAACAAACCGACAACGTATGGTCATCTAATATAAAGGGCTGTTCTATGGTACTAATGATTTTATTTGCCATTTCGAATGTCTGTTCCTGAGAAGTCATAGGTAAAAACACCGCAAACTCATCGCCACCCAAACGAGCTACCGTGTCAGTTTCTCTTACTAAATTGGACAGCCTGCTTCCCACCTGTTTGAGTAATAAATCACCGTAATGGTGACCCAATGTATCATTAATTGTTTTGAAGTTATCTAAGTCAATCACGATTAATGAGAGCGGATTCTGTTCATTTTTGGACGATAGAATCCCTTGCTCCAGTCGATCGAACAACAACGTACGATTTGGTAAACAAGTTAATGAATCATGAAGTGCTTGATGCTCTAAAGCATTCATTTGTTGTTTAAGTTCACTAATGTCACGTACGGTGCATGCATAAATTACATGGCCTTCCATTGTTGCCATTCCCAAGAATATTTCTGCTGGGAAATCACTAGTATCTTTTCGTAAGCCTATTACTTCCATCCGTTTTTCTACTTCATGTCCATACTCCTTAGCAAGAAGTAAAGCTGGAATGAGCTTCATTACTTTTTCACCTAAAAGTTCTGATTCATCGTAGCCAAACATTGTTGTCACTGCGGGATTAACCGTTACAATTTCAAAAGAATCATTATATGTAATCATGGTGTCGATTGATGTATCACGAACAACTCTCGCCAACGCTTCTGTCCTGCGTAATTGTAGCGTAATATCAGTAAGCTCTTGATTGATCTTTTCCAAGTCATTTGTTTTTTCGAGCAATTGTTCTGCTTGTGATACTAACCCTCTTTTGGTTTGATGTATTAACGAGAAGCTTTCGATTTTCGATTTTAGTACATCCGGATCAAAAGGTTTAAATACGTAATCAATAGCTCCGACAGAATAACCGGTAAATACATTTTCCGGCGCCTTGCTGATGGCAGTTATGAAGATAATCGGTGTGTCTTTGGTTTTAGGTCTGGATTTGATGATCTTTGCAGTTTCAAAACCACTTAAGCCAGGCATTTGCACATCTAATAAAATGACAGCAAACTCATCTTGTAGTAAACATTTTAAAGCTTCTTCTCCTGAATAGGCACGAATCAAGTTGTAGTTCATATCCCCTAACACCGCTTCTAAAGCTAGCAGGTTTTCGGGTCGATCATCTACTAGTAGAACATTCACTAATTCCTGTTTCACCATATAAATTCTCCTTACCCTATAGTGTATTTGACCTTCATTCATCAACATCTACTCATTTGTTTTTTTATAAATCTTATTTTCACCGTCAATTTCCTCATAACGCTCCATGTAGGGAGTAAAGCGAATTGATTCTTTACTTCCTAACCCCAAGACTCCGTGACGACTTAGACTTTTCTGAAACAAGTCATGCACATGGATTTGTAAGTGTTTATCAAAATAAATCAACACATTACGGCATAAAATCACATTAAATTCATTAAAGGAGCTATCCGTGGCGAGATTATGCTGTGCAAACACAATATTTTCACTAAGGAAAGGCTGAAATTGAACACCGTACTGGTCCGCCGTATAGTATTCAGAAAAAGCATGTGGTCCTCCAGCCTTCTGATAATTGCTAGTATACAGCTTCATTTTATCGAAAGAAAAAACTCCTTTTTTGGCTTTCTCTATCACATCGCTATTCATGTCAGTAGCATAAATCTTACTTTTTTTATAAAGCCCTTCTTCATGTAATAGGATGGCCATAGAGTATGCTTCTTCTCCTGTTGAGCAACCAGCATGCCAAATTCTAATAAACGGAAGAGAATGGAGAAGTGGAACAACATGCTTCCGGAACGACAAGTAGAATTCAGGATCTCTAAACATTTCTGTCACATTAATTGAAAAATCCCCGAGTAATTTACGCATAAATAAAGGGTCGTATAAAACATTGTGCTGTAGTTGAGAAATCGATTCTAGTTTATCGATTTCGAGACGATGTTGAATTCTTCTTTTAATGGAGGAATAGGCATAGTTTCTGAAGTCATAACCATACCGCTGAAATATTCCTTCTAATAATAAAGAAATTTCGATTTTCTCGATCTCCGTACGCCCTGCCTCTAGGTCACTAGTCAATATCTCCTTTTTCAGCGCCATTCCTTACCTCCTTATTTGTACAGCCAAACTCTCATTAGAGATAATAACTGATGGTTAATTACTGGTTTCGAAATATAGTCGGATGCGCCTACTGCAATACATTTTTCACGATCTTCCTTCATCGCTTTTGCCGTTAAAGCAATAATCGGAAGTTGTTTGTACTGTTCCATCTCTCTAATTTTACTGATTGCTTCAAATCCATCCATGACAGGCATCATAATATCCATTAACACTAAGTCTATATCCTGTGTTTTATTTAATAAATCCAAAGCTTCCTTCCCATTTTCAGCAAATTGCACGTCCATATCATATTCTTCTAGAATACTGGTCAACGCAAAAACATTTCGGACATCATCATCTACAATTAAAATTTTCTTTTCATCGAAAAACTTCTCCTTCTTCTCTTCCTGCATATCTACTAGCTCGGTTGGATGGTCTTCAGGTTGATTCTCTTTATCTTCTATATTAATAATTTGATTTTTTTGCATCGTATCTGATTGAGTTATATGGTTATTAACGGTTTCGAATTGGTTTTCTTTCAAATAAAGGAGTAGGTCATCTTGAGTAACCGCTGTTTCCTTAAAAGCTGCTGAAAGATTCTCTCCGTTATTAACTGGCAGTAACAAAGTAAACGTACTACCCTGACCTTCTTCACTTTCCACTTCGATGTTTCCATTTAATGCGTATGCGTGTTCCCTACTGATGGACAATCCAAGCCCGGTTCCGCCATATTTACGACTGGTCGTTCCGT
Source organism: Paenisporosarcina sp. (assembly GCA_048976825.1). Taxonomy (GTDB): domain Bacteria; phylum Bacillota; class Bacilli; order Bacillales_A; family Planococcaceae; genus Paenisporosarcina. The sequence continues at coordinate 21,196 of JBHGUT010000019.1, read as the reverse complement.
CTGCTTGTTGGAATGCTTCAAATATAACGGATTGCTTTTCTTTTGGTATGCCTATTCCAGTGTCAATTACTGAAAAAGCCAAATTGTATACTTGTCCACCCACTTCTTCGGCATTCAATCTTGAAATCTTCATTAGTACACTACCATTGTGCGTAAATTTAAAGGCATTTGCGAGTAAGTTTTTCAATATTTGTTGAAGTCTCTTTTCATCCGTATGAAGAATCGCTTCTACATCTTCTTCAACAATGATTTCTAGGTCTATTCCCCTGTCCTGTGCAATAGGATTGAAGTTCCTCTGGACAAAGTCCACGATTTCTTGAACCTTGATATCTTTAAGCTCTACTTCTATTTTGCCGGATTCCACTTTTGCTAAATCAAGTATTTCATTAATTAGTTCCAATAGATCACAACCAGCGGAATTAATGGTTTTCGCAAATTCAACTTGTTTGTCGGACAGATTTTTTGTTTTGTTATCAGCCAATAATTTCGATAAGATTAGTAAACTATTTAGAGGCGTTCTAAGCTCGTGTGACATATTAGCCAAAAACTCGGACTTGTATTTCGACGTCAATTCCAATTGAACCGCTTTTTCTTCCAATTCAATCTTCGCCTGTTCGACTTCCCTATTTTTCGTTTCATACTTTAAATTGTGTTCTTCAAGTAAACCTGCTTTTTCCTCTAATTCTACATTCGTTTGCTCAAGCTCTTCCTGCTGTTGCTGAAGAGTAAGTTCAGATTGAATCAATGCCTTTGTCTGCATCTCCAACTCATCATTAAATCGTTTCAGTTCATCATGTTGAGTCGACAATTCCTCAGATTGGGTTTGTAATTCTTCTGTCATCGTTTGCGATTCCTGCAGCAACTCGATCATTTTGATACGACCGGAAATGTTATCAATAATGATTCCAGAATAATCTGCTAGCTTTTCTACCAATTCTTGCTCAATCGAACTGAATGGTCTGAATGAAGCAATTTCAAAAACAGCTCTAACTCGATTTTCAAAAACAATTGGAACGACAAAAATATAATTCGGTGCAGCTTCTCCGATTCCTGAAGTAATCCGGACATAATCTTCTGGTACTTCCGTAATCAAAATAGACTTTTTAACCAATGCACTTTGACCAATTAAACCTTCACCAAGGTTGAATCTATTAGGTGTTCCACTATGTTGTTTATATGCATAATCTGCGATTAAGTCCAAAATTGGCTGGCTATCTTCCTGATAATTCAGATAAAAAACACCATGTTGCGCTCCTACAAGTGGCGTTATTTTTTGAATGAAGTTGTGTGAAAAGGATTTCAAGTCATTAGATGCTTGGAGATATGTCGTCAAATCCGCCAAATTTTTGGTCATCCAAGCCTGTTCTTCATTTTTTTTGCTGATTTTATGTTCCCTTACCACTTGCGTTTCAAGTGCATCAGCCATGTTGTTAAAAGATGTTGCTACAGATCCTATTTCATCATTTCTAATAACATGAATACGTGTAGCCATATTCGATTTTCCTGATGAAAAATCACTCATTACATTAGATACTTGTTTTAGTCCTATAACGATGCCTCTCGTAATTAGGAGTGCAATTACCAAACCTAAAATAATACCTATTACAGATAGGATCGTCATAATAAGTGTCGTCTGCTTATTTTCAGATTCGGTTTCACTGAGTGTTGTATTCATATCCACTTCGTAATAATTTGTCAGGTTGAAAATTGAGGTGAAGAAAGCATTCTCTATCGCCTTCATTCCCTTACCTCTCACAAGATCCGCTGCTTCTTGCTCCTTACCATCTTGTATGAGAGAGATTTCTTCATTAATCAGTTGAGTAAAATCAGTTAAGTTCATTCTGATAGTTGATAGCAATTCTAAACCAGCTTCTGTATCAATTATCCTTTCAAGCCTTTCAATCGCCATAACTCCTTTTTCTTGAGCATCTCGTATCTTGTCGATTTCTACTTTTTGAGTACTTTTTGATTCGGCTAAAATAAGAAAAGAACTTGACTTAGCCATATTATTGAACTCATAGCGTATGTCTGACACAAGCCCGATTTTTTGATATTCATCTTCCACCACATCACTCATTCGGTCGAAATTCTTGGATAACATCGTTATTCCGATGACCGCAATGACACATATAAGGATTATCAGCGAAAGAAAACCTAAGGATAGCTTAGTTTTTATATTCATCATAAGACTCCTCACTACTTAATTTACTCAATTAAAATAGGGTTAATAAAGTTTCGCTATGGAACATGATAGTTTCTATTAGAACTACTATTTAGGATAGATACTCCGAAATTTATCAAATTATCAGATATATATCTAATTTACCAAATAGATAAGCATTATGTTACATACTAATTGACTTTTTTTTACTTTTAAAAAAATAAATAATTGTATGAAAAAGGACTTTAGTACTCGTTATTTTCCTTTTATTTATAAATAAAGCCATAATACCTACTCTCTCAGATTTCATTAACTCGATTCAAAAGATACACTAAAATTTCGTGTCTCAAAGCACTTGTTTTCTCGTTCGACAAGTATATAATTCATAGCATATTAACTATTCTTTGAATTTACGTGGAGATTTTATGAGACCTTATAATGAAAAAATAAGTATATATAACGGGATGGCTTCTACCGTCGCGATGAACTTTTCCAACAACTTCTTTCCCATTTTCGCTATTACCATTTTGAGTGCAACGAATTATCAGGTGGGGTTAATCAGTTCCTTACCCCCTCTTATCGCACTTTTAATGACGATTCCTGCGGCTATCATGTTAAACCGTGCACATGCGCATAAGAAGCTGGTTTCCATGTCGATACTGATCGCGCGGCTGATGTTCCTGCTCATTGTGTTGCTGGTTTATATACCATCCGAATCGATGCAGGCCTGGGCATTTCTGGCCATCATTGCACTTATGAGTGTTCCGAATACAGTCGCAAATATTGGCTGGCAAACACTCATCAGTGGCATGATAAGTGAATCTAGGCGGGGAGAGTTTTTCAGTGACCGCAATCGTCTACTGACGATGGTTGGGCTAGTATCAACATTAATCATCGGGATTGTCATGAAAGACGAGTCCGAAAACGTGACCGCGTATCAAATTTTGTTTGCTATTGCATTTGGTTTTGGACTTCTGGAAGCTTTATTAATGATGCAACATGAGGAAGATCCGATTCAAAGCGATGGAGTAGTCGTGAAAAAGAAATTGATGGAATGGTCTATATTTAAAAATTCGAGCTATGTATGGTTTTTAATTGCTGCATTGTTTTTCAATTTCGCGTGGCAAATGGCATGGGGGATTTTTAATATTTATCATGTTCGAGTAGTCGGTGCGACGGTTTTTTGGATCAGTATGTTTTCTGTGGGTAACATGTTAATGCAAATTCTAACATTTCCACTTTGGAGGAAATGGGCGGATCGAAAGTCGAACGTACGCGTCTTTGTGTATGCAGCCATCGGGATGGCCACAACCCCGTTTTTAACGGTTTTATCAACAAATTTATATTACTTAACTTTCGTACAAACGATTTCGGGCTTTTTCTTATCTGGTGTTGTGTTGCTTTTGTTTAATTTATTGCTTGAGCAATCGCCAGAGGAATCACGTACGTATTGTATTACAACATACAATGTCTTACTCGCATTTATCGCTTTCCTTGCACCGCAAATCGGTATTGGGTTGTTGAATTTATGGGGTGTGGAGTCAGCAATGTATCTAAATTCTGCTTTACGCTTATTAAGCGCAGGACTGTTCTTTATCGTATATGTTCGCTATGCACGAGTTCCTAAAAATTCTATTTGATATTTAATAAAGAAAAACCGTTTGGCGATGCCAAGCGGTTTTTTCGATTTGCATGATCCCTGTACCGCTCAAATAACCGACATTTTTTTTAGGACAGTAAAATAATCCGATTCCCAAATTTTAAAAGTTGCTTGGTGCATGAGGTGATTTAAAAAATCTTCTTCATCAAACTCCTCGATATCAATCTCATACCGATCTAACTCAATATTCACGTTGGCATTGATTTCCGATTGAATTTCTACTAGATCAGTAAATACTAGGCCCCATCTCTTTTGTTCAAATAATGTTCCGGCAATACCGGTAATCGTGGAAGTCACTGTGGAAGATGGCACAGAGTAACTATTTTTAATCCGAACCAGCGTTTCAGCATTGTTCGCTGAAAAATCAACCACTTGGTAACCCAGCTCAAAATTCTTTTTAAAGTCCACTTTCTCCAAACTTATCCCCCCACCATATTATTTAGCATAAGTATGTATCTAGGAATTTATGATTATACCTATCATGGTTTAGTTTTAATCTATGATAATTAAGTTCGATTTTTGAATTTCATTTATTTTTCTTCAAGTGTATAAACACATAAGTCTTTAAAGCCGAAGTTAATGGAGTATGCAACAATTAGACTAGTAGGAGGATTTATTTTGAACACAGAATTTAGTAAGCCTTCTTTAATGGGTATATTCAATAAACCGAATAAACAATTTGAAGCAATTAAAAATAATCCATTTATTTCGAGCCCCCTATTAATAGTAATTTTTCTTTATACGATTGGCATGATATGTATTGGTCTTTTTTATGGAGATGCCATTTTTAAAAATGAGGATGAAATCCCCTCAGATAAAGTTTTGGCTAAGATGTATTTCATTTTCGGAGTAATTATTTCTGCTCTGTTTCTAGAACCCATTCGCATCTTATTTAAATCACTAATCGTTTTAGCATCAGCAGGAATTTGTCATTCGAACGTCACTTTCAGAAAAATATTCTCTTTGATGATTCATTTAGAGATTATAGGTATCTTCATACTTTTTATTCAAACTATTGATAAAATTTTCTTAAACACTGAAAGCTTTCAATGGCTCATACTAACTGGATTATTAATATTGACTATATGGAAAATGATTTTATTTGCAAATGGTTTAAAGATTGTAGCTGATTTTTCTAAGCGGTTTGCATGGTCAGTTACTATATTTTTCTTCGTATGGTCTGTAATTTTCTATCTAATAAGTCAATTCGCTAAATAAAATCTCTTTGTAATACATAAACAGGCAGAAGATTAGGCAACGAGCCTCTTCTTCTGCCTTTTCCTTTGTTAACCAACATAATCGTATTGATGAATACCTTGAAACTGATTAAGCAGTACATCTAATTCTTGACTGCATTCAACAATAGAAAGATGAGTCATACCCAAGTGTCTTGCTTTCGTATACATTTCTTCTTTTTTTATATTTATTTCCACCCATGTCACATTTCTCTTATCCAATGATTTCATTTTCATCTATCCATCCCCAATACACATATGATTTTTAGGTGCACATACTTATAGGAAATTAAAAACTGGATTCTCCATTGCAGAGTTTTCTTTAAAAATGAGGTGCTTTAATTAAATAAAAAAAGATGCTTTTCTTATTACAATAATACAATTTATAGTGAATAAAATCAATATGTAGTGTTATTTTTATACTTCGACACAACATGTTGTTATTTTCGAATTTTTATTGTTATTTCGATAAAATTTTACCTCGTTCTTAATTTCAGAACGAGGTTTTGTTGTATTGCCATCTTTATTCTTCTATTTTATTACCCCGCATTATATGTTCGAAACGCTGCATTTCCAAATCCAGAGGAATATGATTTAGCGGATTTCTCTCCTGTGCAAATTCCGCTTTGGTATCAACTTGAATTCCCATCTTTGTACTAGCAGTTGCTGTGGAATCATTAATAATATTTTCTTTCTTCCCATCAAAATGTGGGGTAGCTTCAACATTTGGATCTGCATTTTTTCTTGGCATAAAATCATCTCCTTTATTATTAATATGACGTTACGGAAGATGATCTATTCAAGAAGATCTACGTGGTTAGCATTAGGCAGGAATTATTTTGCAGTTTGAGGAACTTTTTTCCAACAATAATTAAAAAATGATATGATAATTGGTAAGATATGTTTTTTATAGGGAGAGCGAAATGAAGAACCTTTTCACAAACCTTGGATGGGTATCCTCCCATGGATTATCACCAACAAATACGGGATTTTGGGTTATCGTTACTTTAGGTTTGATCAAAATAATTTTTAATTTAATCGTATTGAAGAAAGGTTCTTTGTCGGTCGAGGAGGAGAATTCATGAAAACGAAAAATATAGTTATTGTTGCATCACTTAGTTTAAATCTTATATTAGGTTTTATGTTTTTTTATGAAAAAAGTTTTGGCCATGAAAGTCCGACTGATTTAGGAATATCATTTAAGGAAGCAGTAAGAACAGAGAATTATGAACTTGCTAAAACTCTAATGTCTCAGGGACGTAAGGATCATATTTCCCATCAGACATTAAAAAAGGTTAATGAAATGATGAGTTCCGGGACCAATTATCAAACGTTTGAGTTGTTAGAATTTGATAATGGGGAAATGGTATTACTTAACTTAACTCCAAATGAGAAATATGAGATACAGAACGTAACGATCGTTCCTGAAGAATTTAAGTCTGCATTTAAATGACAGAATTTTCGAAACTTTTATATTTAAGATCAAGAGTTGTTTGAATGCCGCTCTTTCCTTCTTGACCAACAGGACTGATAAACAAAAAGTATGCAGTGAGTTTTATATATTTTTTAAAAAATTGGGGGATATTATGAAATATTTTTTTGTTTTTTTGGTGTCATTGGTAGTGGGTTTAGCAATACTTTTATCGCTAGAATACATACATGGCAGGTTTTTATTAGTTATAGGTTTTCAATGGGTCACTCAATTTATATTACCTTGGGTTATTTTACTTCTTTTAATAATCATAGCTAGAAAACAAGTCTCCAATATAGATAATTAATGGAGAAAATGTTAATGAAGAAAAATTATTCACTCTTTTCATTTACTCTTTTATTTTTTCCATTCTTTTTAAGTGGATGTAACCAGCCTCCGCAGATAGACATAAGTGAAGCACTAATGAAAACAGAGGAAAATTTCAGGGAAGATGCAGGGATTGATTGCGTTTCGGCATTTGACGGAGAAACTGTAAAATTTAGACTCTTCTTGAAGAACAGCCAACAGATAAGGAAGCAGCAGCAAAATTATTTGATGAAGTATTAGTTTCAATAGCACGAAATTCAAGCGATCCTGATATGTGGGATTTTTACAATGCCAAAATTGATTTATCGTATGAAAATGTCCTGATTTATGAGGGCAATAAAGAAACTGGTAAAGATTTAATCGTTAAACCTATTTAAATAGTGTTTATTAGGAGAGTGAAAGGTGTTTAAGAAGAAATTCAGAATAGGTAGTGTCATTCTATTAGTCATAATTTTATTTGTGTTTTATTTACAAGAAGATGTCCCTTACAAGGAGTTAACACTGTCAGAAACAGAAATAAACAACCGATTTGCGAATTCACCTACTAATGGGGAAACTACCACGGGCATAGAAGAAAAAGGTTTAAAAACATACGCAAGTATAATTGGTCAAGCCAGACAACAGATAGAAATTGTATCTGTTGAAAAATCCGGAAATGTTGGGATAGACGTTCTTTATAGAATCACAACATCAACGGACTCTAGTTCTAAACATTCTGTTAGAGTAGTGAGCTTCTTTAATCCTTTTGGGAAACCAGTTGGATTTAAGGAATTAAATTAATTATGAATGGGAATGTGTACGTAATTACTTATTCAAGTATGGAAAATCATGGAGTTGTTTAGTAGGTATCTTTGTTCTTAAAACGGCAGTTTAATAGAATAAGAAGTGAAGTAAAAGGTAGGCGGACACACGTAAATGGAAAAAACGTGATGAGTATTAGGAATGGAGTTGCGTTCATGAATAGGTTATTAATTATGACAGTCGGTAAAACTCATAGTGGTAAAACTACATTTGCAAAAGCTTTAGAAAAAGAGATACCCAATTCAGTTGTGATCGATCAAGATAACCACGCTGAATTCCTCCAAACTAATTACCAAACATTATTACCAACACAAGGACATAATACAATCAAGTACGCTATGACAGAAACTATTGTTAATTATGCAGTTAATGAGACGAACTGCCACATCATTCTGTGCAACTCAAATCGCAATCGAAAAGGTCGTTTGAAACTACTCGAACTTTTTCAAAGCAAAGGATTTACCACTATTCTTGTGAATTTTGATATCCCAGAACATGTTCTTAATGAGCGGGTTGCGAAAAGTGAGCGTAGTACAATGATATTAAGAACCGCTTCAACATTTAAGGAAGTGCTTACTCGTCAGCAGGATGAGACTAATACAGGCGATGTGATAGCACCAATAGAAGGCGAAGCGGACCTATTATTTGTAATTAAAAACGGAGAAGAAGTTCAGACTGTGATTCGAAAGATTGTCGAGAGTGTTCAAAGATGATGTGTGTCTTATGTAGTTCAACTAAATTGCTCTACTTATAGAGATGTTTATACAGATGAGCTTGGAAAGATACATTTCCAAGCTCTTTAATAATTTTATTTGTGTTATCCAAAAGTTGTAGATTAATAACTCTGCTTTACTTTCAAAGTTGATGTGTAATTACAAAAAAATTGGAGTTGACTCCATATCACTCAAACACTTAACAAAGACAGTCAATTAATCCTCATCTTCCAAAAGAAGTCCCTCTACATGCTTTCGATCTAGTTGGTTTTTCATTTTACGATAATCTTTAGATTTGAAAACGATATCGAAATCATAATCCTCTGGATAGAGCTCACTTTTTTTAATGTGAAGTTGCAATCTTTTATGATTGAACTCCTTTTTTTCACCCTTCACTTGTACGATAAAATTCCCTGTGCTATCGGGACCTTTATAGACGATTCCTGTTTCATTGGTCGCTGTTATTTTCACATTATCTCCTTGTTCAAACATCGCGACTTTCTCTTCCACACCCTCTTTATTAATTCGTGGTTTTCTTCCGTACTTATTTATGGTTATTTGTTGTACATAATGAAGATCCTTCAAGTCATTGTCACTAACCGGACTTGCAAATGAATTCATATTTTTATACGAAATTTGATATGCCTTCCTAATCAATTCAGGGTGCAAACCGAGTTTCATTGCGATATCAAATGCCTGACTTTTCCCACTCTGTCCTAAAAGCAGACGATAGGTAGGTCGAAGTGTTTCGATGTCAAATTCCATCGACCCATTTATGAAGCCTTCTTTTTGATCGGCAAAATCCTTCATTTCACTGCAATGAGTGGTTGCAAATAGAGTGGCACCTTTCTCAAAGAGTTGTTCTAAAAGGACGATTGCCAAAGCCATCCCTTCACTCGGATCTGTTCCAGAACCTAGCTCATCCAGTAACACCAATGACTGATTATCTGTACGTTTCAAAATTTCGATTATATTTAACAATCTGGAACTAAACGTACTTAAATTTGCTTCGATGCTCTGCCCATCGCCAATATCTACAAAGATTCGATGAAAGATGTGAAGTGTACTCCCTTTTTCCGCCGGTATATACAACCCTGTTTGTGCCATCATCGTCAGTAGTCCAATGGTTTTTAAGGTGACTGTCTTCCCACCTGTATTTGGTCCTGTAATGACAAGTGCTCGATCATTCTCTCCAAACTTTAAAGAAAGCGGAACTGCATTTTCCTTGAGCATGGGATGTCTAGCTCCGTTTAAATGAACCATATAGTCTTCATTCAATAACGGACATTCCCCACCTATTTGAAGACTATATTTGGCTTTTGCAAAAATGACATCATAGTGATGCATAGTATCCATGGCTATCTTGATCGCCAGTTCATGTTCAAGGAATTGTTCTGTAAGTTCGTATAATATTTTCTCAACTTCATGCTCTTCAGACACTTTCAATACTTCTATGGATTCCTGCATTTCCTCCAGTTCTTTTGGCTCCATAAATAGCGTTGCACCTGAAGCTGAAGAATCGATAATCGAACCCTTCACCTTGTTGCGGTACTCTCTTTTAACAGCAAATACGAACCGACCATTCCTCTCTGAAATCGTACCTTCCTGCAAATAAGGTGCGAACGTTTTCGACTTCACCATGTTTTGCGCTCTCTCTTTCACTTTCGCTACTAATATGGATAACTGTCTTCGTATCGAGGACAGGTCTTTTGAGGCATAATCGTCTACCTGACCATGTCTCAGGCAACGCATGATTTCAGCTTCCAATTCACTTAAGTCACCAATCGATTCTGCATACACATGTATAGTTGGTGCAACGTATTGTTTATCTTTCATGAAACGCTTCAGTTTACCGCAATGGTCTAGGAACGAAAGAACACGGGAAAATTGATCCGCTCGAATATATAAGCCTTTCTTTGCTTGCTCTATATATTGCTCCATGTCAATTAACGTATGAATGGGCACACTTGCACTTATTTTCATGACCTGGAGTGCTTCTTGTACTTCATTTAAAGAGTTTTCAATACTTTTTTTGTTCGTGGATGGTCGTAAACCTTCAATTGTGATCTTCGCTCGTTCCGTAATGGCATAGCTGCCTACTTCCTGTAGTATTTCCTGATATCCTAAAACCTCAATTGTTTGTTGATTCACTTTATTTTCCTCCTCGTTTTCAAATAAAAAAACCATCATGAAAACACTCATGATGGCTTAGAAGATATGACATATTTTTACGGAGCCCGTAATTAGTTGCACTAAATGTATCGTGAGTTTTCAATGACGTAAAACTCCAGACAATTTTTAACACAAATAAAGCTATGACAAATACATGTCATAGCTGGAAATATCCATTCTTCATTGCTATGATGCTTGTTCTTAACATTCTTGAAAAGCGCATATTGAATAAACCAAGCATTTCTTGGGTTTTCGCTTTATTCAAGACCGTATTAAATTAACGGATTAGTTAAGAACATTCACACTCATAAAACAAACTCCTCTTTCGGGCTCTTATTCGTTCATTGTTAGAATATGTTAATATCTGAATTTTGTCAATTATGATTTTACACTCTTCATACCCTTCCCCATTGCTACATACATATTAAGGAAGAACGAGCAATGATGGAGGCGTGTAGTGAAAAAGTTATTTGTTTTTGTTGCCTTATTACTTCCACTGGTAGGTTGTGCTGAACCCTCTCCAACTCCATTCACATTTGAAACCGTTCCCGCTATCAACGTATTGGAAGTAGAACAAATTAAATCCGTCGAACAAGACAAGCCTGTTGTTACGAGCGCAAAGCTGGTCGCGATTGGGGATATTCTTTTACATCGACCTGTCTACAAAGATGCAGCAACACCTGAAGGATCCTATGATTTCTCTTCCATGTTTACCAAAGTAAAGCCGTTTTTAGAAAGTGCTGATTTAGCGATTGCGAATCAAGAAACCATGATTGGCGGCGAAGAGTTAGGACTCTCCAGCTACCCAATGTTTAATAGCCCTTACGAAATCGGGGATGCTTTGAAAGATGTTGGGATTGATATGGTTACTATTGCGAATAACCATACATTAGATAAAGGTGAAAAAGCCATACATAACGCAATAAATTACTGGGACAGCATTGGGATGCCTTATACTGGTGCATTCTCTTCAGAAAAAGATCGTGCGGTTATTCGAACGATCGTGAAGAATGATATTACATTTTCGTTTTTGGCTTATAGTTATGGAACGAACGGAATGCCTGTACCGGAGGACAAACCTTATTTAATTAACCTGATTGATCTGCCCTTGATTCAACAAGACGTTGAAAAAGCAAAGCGGTCTTCGGATGTAGTGGTCGTGTCCATGCACTGGGGAAATGAATATGAATTAACACCCAACCAAACCCAAATCGACTTAGCTAAAGAACTGTCAAATATGGGGATCGACATTATTATTGGACATCATCCACATGTCTTACAACCAATGGATTGGATTGAGCGAACGGATGGGTCGAAAACATTTGTGCTCTATAGTTTAGGGAATTTTTTATCTGCTCAAGAAGGATTAGAGAGGTCAATAGGTGCCATCGGAGGAGTTGAAATAACCAAGACAGTCTATCAGGGGAAAACAGAGATCCGATTAAGTAACCCTAGTTTTATTCCTACATATGTTTATAACTCGAATAAAAGCAATTTCGAAGTGATCCCGATGTATCAACTGAACGAGACCTATTTACCAGGGTTTCAACAGCATTATGAGAACACCCAGAATCATTTGAAGCAATTCGCAAGTGAAGTAAAATTTACTGAAGGTCTAAATGATGATTTACATAGGAATCCATTTGTCATAAAAAAACTGGAGAAAAAGGAAGAATAGTCTTTATTTAAACGTTCGAAATGTTTCAATCAAAGCTTGGGGGTTACTGTGAATGTTAAATGGGAAAACTCCTTGATTTGTATGGAGGTATAATATTCCCGCTTCAGACGAGAAAGGTTTATAGGAAAAATCAATTACATCCTGTATCGGAAATTCTTTTTTCGCTGTTGTTACTGTTTGAGGTGTGACAATCAGTTCGTGGTGGGTCTCGTATTTTTGCATCTGATAGTAAAAATCAATTTCCCGTTCTACTATCGTGTATACGATCTTTGCTTGTTGATATTCATTTGTCATCTAGTAGACCCTCCCTCTCTTTTTAATGGTACAGGAGTTTTATAATGGATTGCAAAATTATTACATCGATCTTCTCGAGTGTTACAGAGGACGTTTTTTGTATGTGGAATTTCATTAAACATACTAAAAAACCCTTTCATATTCGACTTCTTTATCACTAAGATAAAGGAGAACGAAGCTGAAAGGGTTATTATTTACCCGATTTTTTCTTTACAATAAGCAATAATTTCTGCTTCTTCATCATCTTCTAAAGCAAAATCCATTGTAGTTTTAGTCCCTTTATCCGTAAAGAAATATTGAACAATACGTAATCCTTTTTCATCAGAAGCTAAAATGACGCGAAGATCCACTCCGCCCTCCGTGAACAACTCATCTTCCTCATCCACTTCTAGGTCTAATAAGAATTCATATCGATCTCCTTCAATAATTCCTGTAGGGTCATTAATTTTATCAAATAGGTGATTTGTTATTTTCATATGTTTGCTCCTTTGTTTTGGGTTTTGGTTTAACCATAAGTTTATGTTGCTGTGATATTTTTCATTCAGTTTATAACGATCATCCATGGATTTATGAGGCTATATAAACATCTTACCATGAGAGTGTCTATAAAGCTTGATTCTTCCCAAGTTGGAGATGTTTTATCATGAAATTAGCCCTCTTCTTGCAGTATGATAATAGAGCGAATAATTGAATAACAATCTATTTAAACCTTTCAAGCGTATAATAAAATGGATGAAGTTAGTAAGTTAGCGGAGGAATAAATAATGAATTTAAGACGAATCGTGAATAAGCTGAAATTGAATGTACTTTCAGCTTTGTTAATAATTAGCTTTGTTTTTGTGTTATCTGGATGCACGTTAGAAACGAAGACCCCAGAAGTAGAACCTGAGGAAGTCGAGAATTCAGTGGCTACTCAAGAAGAAACGCCAGAAGTTGTGGCACCTGAAGAAAAACCGGTTATTACTCCACCAGCTAATGAACCTAAGACAAATACGTCTCCTCCAAAAGAAGGCACGACAAATCAAATCCCTGTTACATTAGTTTCCACGACGGATGGCGATACCATTCGCGTCATGTATAACGGAAAGGATGAACCCGTTCGTTATTTATTAATTGATACACCGGAAACCAATCATCCTCGTTTAGGAAAACAACCTTTCGGAGATGAAGCGAAGGAACGAAACCGAGAACTCGTGAATAGTGGGAATTTAACCATCGAATTTGATATTGGTGAAAAACGAGATAAATACGATCGATTACTAGCTTACGTATACGTTAACGGTCAAAGTGTTCAAGAAACATTAGTTAGCGAAGGTTTAGCTAGAGTTGCTTATGTGTATCCACCAAACACGCGCTACTTAACGCCGTATGAAGAAGCACAAGAAGCTGCAAAGTCCAAAAAAATCGGCATTTGGTCAGTCGAAGATTATTCCACTGACTCTGGCTTTCAAAGCCAATCACAACCTGTCGTCGCTACTCCACCAGCAAGTCAACCGTCTACATCGACGGAATCCGAATTTTTTCAAAACTGTACAGAGTTGCGAAAAAAGTATCCAAGTGGTGTACCAAGCAATCATCCTGCCTATCAATCCAAGATGGATCGTGATAAAGACAATTATGCTTGCGAAAGATAATAGAAATCGGCTCTTCATAGGAGATGCCGTTTTTTTAATTTCTACTCTTCCCACACGTTAAAGACCATTCCGAAAGGATCTTTTACGTAACAATCTTTTCCTTTACCTTCCCAACGAACAATTTCACAGCCACTTTCTACTAAATGTTTCTTTGCTTCTTCCAAATTGCTCACAATTACTTCCATAACAGGTCCAAGATTTTCCTTTCCAGATATTAAATAAATGGAATTGTGGTTTGTTCGAAATTCCACTTCCTCTACATCACTCTGAACAGGCTCTTTCAAACCTAAAACAGACTCGTAAAAGTGTTTCGCTTTTTCCAAGTTGTCTACTTGAAACCAATATTTTTCGACATTCTAAATTTCATCGAAACTTCTCCTCCTTTCATAATAGAATTGTTTGGAAAATGCGAATTTTTGAAAAGTGCTGATGAAATCCAGAATTATCGCGATGAGTTGCAGAATAACTCCGACGAAATTCAGAATTAACTCCGCGAATTACAGAAAAACAGCAGCGAAATGCAGAATTCAACCTAAACCATTAGATTCCACGCACCATAGCGTTACCCAATCAGCTGTTTAATGACTTGGTTTGTTAAGTTCGGAACAATATGGAGTGAAAAACTTTTCTCCATACGCTCGTATTGTTTATGCGCGTCATATCCGTATGGACCAATATTGATAACAGGGACATTAATGTCACGTATTGCTTGGTAATTAACATAATGCTTAGTTCCCCACCCTGGGTTGTTAGAAGAAACGGCTGAAATCCCTTCGTCATCATCACTTAGAGACACAAAACTCATATCCGATATATACGGGAAAAAGTTTTTCGTAACAATTGGATGCGGATAATTTGGTTGTACACGCTCAACCGCAACTTCAAGTGCATCCAGCAGGTTCTTTTCCTTCTCGTTCTTCCCTGTCACTTCAATTCGTGGGGAATACAGGGAGGAGTAGAATACAATAATGGCCGGATTTTTATCAGGCATCCACTTCCAACCCTCTTCTACCACTCGAGCTGCAAACATGCGTGTGTCCAGATCCGTTTGTTGCATAAGTGTTTCTTTAAATTGATTCATATGATCTGTATATGCTTCCCCATGTTTATTAACCAAAAGTTCTTCCATTTCTTCATACGTCAATACTCTCGGTTCCCACGTAATCTCATTCATCGGCTCACCACTTGCTTGACTGAACACTTGATAGTGGTTCTTAAATTCATTCAAAGCGGTTGTAAACGCCGTTTTTGCTTCCACTTTTAACAAATCAAGAACTTCTTTTGGCGACCATGAGTGAATAAAGAAATTGAAATAAACATACGCCGATAACGCGGTTTGGACGGTGTAGGTAGGTTTTAAATCCATCTGTTTTAATGAAACTGGTGGGACAGTGGTCTCCCCGAATGCTTCATTACAAAGAGATGGGTTATAACTAATTTGTCGTGTAAGATGGGCTGCAATGAAATTCGGATCGATCCCCTCAAAGCAAGAACCGACATGTGCTTCCGATCCTGTAATAAAGAACGAAGGCAACAATTTGCCTACAGTCCCTTTATAAATATAGCGATTTGGATCTCCATCATATCTTGGTGAAACGAAATCAGCATTAATGGCAGCTACATAGTCGAAACCATGTGTTTCTCGTAAACTTTTAAGTTCTGAAAGGGAAGATATAATTCCGTGAGAACTATCTTCCTCATCACATTCAAAGACGACCATCAAATTTCCTTCTAGTTCTTCCGGATGCTCCGCGTAATATTTCAATAAGAAGAGATGACTGGAGACGCCCGATTTCATATCGAGAATTCCCCGACCGAATTCGAATTCTCCTAAGTCTAGATGTGCACGTACCATTGGAGGTAACTCTTCATGTTGAAGGGCTTCTGCAAGTGCATCAGGGTCAAATGCTAGCTCTTTCAAATTAAAATCGTCAATTCCAACTGTATCTACATGGCCCATCAGAATAACGGTCTTATTCGAAGGAGCCTTAGTTCCCTTCACGAATGCAATTACATTGTATCGTTCTTGATTGTCGTCTTCGGTTTGCTGGTAAATCAAGTGATTGAGATGTTCTTGAAAATATGGATATGACGATATAAGCGTGTGAAGTGACTGAGACATCACCTTCTCCCCACCCTCATTGACAATACTCTCAATTCGAACAAGCTGCTTTGTTAACGCTAGCACTTCTTCTTGGCAATCAAACATCTATCGTCACTCCTTACTGGATAAAATTCATTAAACGTAATATATCATACATAGTCGACATGTTGAACTTGGTTTGATTACAATGAAGAAAAGCGAAAAGCGTCTCTAGTTCGACACGCACATTTAGACATTCTTGTTTTTAAAACGAAAAGAAATTAGGAGTGAGCGAACATGCAGCCCTTTACAGCCGAAGTCGTACATATACTAAAAGAAATTCCAGAAGGACGCGTGGTAACTTACGGGCAAGTTGCACGCATGGCAGGAAGCCCTCGTGCAGCGCGACAAGTCGTGCGAATTCTTCATACAATGAGCGAAAAACACGGATTACCTTGGCATCGCGTTGTCAATGCACGAGGAGAAATCGTTGTACCGGATGATGACTCAAGAGAATTCCAACGAATGTTACTAGAGAGTGAAAATGTTGTTTTTTTGAAAGATGGACGAGTAGATTTGAGTGTGTTTGAATAATTCGATTTAAAGTTTGCGAACTAGATGAGACAGAATTGAAAATGGTATTCTCGTAAGTTTTTCACTATCAGTTTCGGTCATTTTCTTAGAATGTAATGAAAAAGAAAACATATAGTTTTAATCGCATAGTTCCTTATTTTCTCGGGCATCATACATTGAATCTAAAAAATGAATGATACTCGAAGGGAGAATTTTTTTATGTGGAAAAAAGCAATGGTTATTTTCGGTATAAGTTCTTTACTCCTCGTAGGATGTAACGATCAAGATGACGACATGATTGACCCAGAAAAAGAGCGTACGCCTGGTACTAATGATAAATCAAATAGCTTAAATAATGGCACAGATGAAGAAAAAAGTTTAGATGAAGAAGACAGCGATGAAGAAGATACAAGCGGAAACGAATGAATTCTGTTCCCAGCAGCTATAGGTACACCCCACTTTTCTCTAATTAAAAAGACTTCATTTTCAGCTAAGGTTTATTAGATTCTTATATGGGTAAACAGTAACTAGCTACATAAACACAACTTGAGGAGGAGAATAAACATGGCAGACTGGAAAAAGAAATTATTAGCTAGTGGATTAGTAGGCGGGTTAGTTCTTGGTGGTTTAACTGGTTGTGGAGATGGTGTTGACCAGGATAACGGTGTTACAGATGGTGAAGAAAAAGATGACGTAGATGATGAAAACAAAAACGCTGAAGAATAAGTAAGTAATAAAAAAGGAGCATATTGCTCCTTTTTTGTTTGGATAGTAAATAACCTAAATGCCCAAATGGCTTTCACAATACCACGAATACATTATCGTTTTCAGGATAGATTAGTGTGTATGAAGACAAACCAAGAACGACGATAGCCGACAACAAAATATGTCCCTCCTGATAGTAATGTCCCTGGTTCTTTTACTTCTTTTTTCTTTTCAGTGACCTTATTTGCAAATAAAAACGGCAAACCTACAAGGTCAATCGCCGTTTTGATTAATTTATCTTTTTTCATGTACACTCTCCATTTAAAATATTTAAATCCACTACTAATTTAAGTTCTATAAATACCTTTATTTTCCTTCTACATAAGTAACAAATAACACTTCGGGGATAAAGAAAGAACCCGAGAAAAAGACACTTACATTTTGTCTATCATCTTTGGTTTCAAATTCAGATATGTATTGTTCGTAACTCACTTGATATAATTAGTTAAAAATACCAAAGGAGGATAACTTATGCATAACTCTGGTGACATCTTCACAACACTCGTTTTCCTTACACTATTATTCTTGGGCGCTTTGGGCGCTATCTCATTCACCCTATTTATAAGAAGAATCTTAGTTAATTCACAAATTCGGAATAACCACGCCAAAGACATGGAACAGAAACTGGATAAAATTCTTGATTTACTTGAGAAAAAACCTAATTAAATTATTTACCCTTTCTATCTAAAAGAAGGTATTAATAAATGATGCAGCTCAAAATGACGCTGCATCACAGAGGGAAAGAAGAGCATAGGGGGTATATTATTGAGGTGAAAGTCTTTGTTAAAAATAATCGAGGACTAGAAAATTCTATCTTTCTCTTATTCCAACCCTTTCTCTATTTTTTCAGGTTCATTGTTACTACTAAATCCTGCAAGTGCGCTTGCGTAAAGAAATGGGTTACGTATTACTCTTCCATATAATTTAGGATCTTTTATAATGGAAAAGCTCCTATACCCATACTTTTTGTTCATTTCTAATATCCAGACATGTAAATCATTATCTAGAATAAAATCAACTGCCAAGTCTCCATAACAACCATTTTCATCAAGAATTTTACAAGCTTCTACGCAAACATTAACAATATTTCGTTCTAATAACTTCACATCATGTGGTGTTTTTTCAAAAAGTTTTACAAGAGCTTCTTTTCCAGGAAGTAAATAATCTAGATGTTGTAGATTAGTGGTAATACTCTCTGGTTTAGCAAA
Organism: Paenisporosarcina sp.; assembly: GCA_048976825.1. Taxonomy (GTDB): domain Bacteria; phylum Bacillota; class Bacilli; order Bacillales_A; family Planococcaceae; genus Paenisporosarcina. The sequence continues at coordinate 2,421 of JBHGUT010000019.1, read as the reverse complement.
TCTAGTAATAAACCCCGTACACTTCCATTGTTTGGTTTCATCTTTTTGCATGTAAATTCGGAAGTCAACATTCCTAGAATCATGCTTTACAGGAACTCCTTGCTGGATTAAATATTTTTTTCTTATTTCCAACACTCTTTTGATACTCTTATGACTTCCTATATTATTATATTCCACCATGGTTGCTCTATTTTTATCGTCCGTTATTTGATATAAATCATCTTCCCGTTTTATCTCAATAATCCCTTTCCCTTGTGATCCACCTTTAGGTTTTAAATAAATAGAAGGGTAAATATCAATCATTTTATAAATTTCAGCTAAGTTTTTTAACTTTACTGTGTGTGGTAGGTGGTTTCGTATGAATTCGTTAGGAGATAACCACTGCCACATTTCCCATTTATCAAAGTAAATCGAATTGAATACTTGACCGTTTGTCACCTTATACAAATGATTATTTATTTTTCTTGGCAAACCCTTTCTTTTAAATACGGCTTCTGGGTATTGAAATATTCCTTCCTTCCAATTAGATTTTTTCTTGTTTGTTTTGGGTTGAAGATAATATCCTTTAATTGTATTCTCTTCGATATTAATTCCAGACACCGTACAAACAATTATCAAACCATTTATCGAATCTAAATGTTTAAATCGCTTCTTTATTCTACCTAAACGTTTTAGCATTCGCTTTGAGACTACATACAAAATAACCGGTCCTAAGCACAAACTATCTTCTGTTATATTAATTTTATATAACAAATCATCTGGAATGAGGACTTCTTCTCTTAAATTTTCGGATAGTCCAATTTGATCCCCAGCAAGATCTTCTGAGAATTGCACAGTTAGTTCTTTTTCCCATAAACCGAATTGTAATTTTATTTTACTTGAAGATGGCATTTCTATTCCTGGAAAGTTAATCGGAAAGTAAATTTCATCTATCTCCTGTGTTGTTGTCCATTTAATATAAATCATCGTTACACCTCCTTCCTTATAAGGTGTAAACAATAATCAATAAGCAATTTATTTGAATTCATATAAGTTTCTTCATCCCCGACATCGAAGGCTATTCGATGATCTGGATTTCTATTGTTTATTTCGATAATCCATAGATTTTGATTTCTATCGAGTCCTAAATCAAAACCTAAATTCCCTAAATTCCCATTAAATCCTCCGTGCTTTTCCATTTCCTTCGCTGCATTTAAAGAAATCCGGGTCATCTGCTCTCTTATTTTAATCACTTCAAAACGTGGATTCGACAATAAGTTTAATATAGTATTTCCACTTATCTCCTCTTCTCCACTACTGACAATTCCATTCTTCCTACCTTTTTTAGCGACTATTCCGAGGTCTCTCCACACTCCTTCCCCATCCTTTATCATAATTAATCTAAAATCCATTGGTCTTTTTCCAACATTTATGTCAATCGCCTGTTGAATAATATATTTTCTCTTTTTACATTTGGTTGTAAAGAATTCCTCTAACTCTTCATGATTTAAATACAATGCATCGTTTGGGTCCTTAAGGCTAGTTTCTACTTTATATACTTGTTCATGCTTAGAAACCTTAAAAACACCTTTTCCTTTCGTGCCATTAATAGGTTTAATATAACCTTCATTATGTTGACCAAGAAATCCGAAAATATCTTGAGGACCATTCACAAATCTCGTAACCGGTAAATGCTTGTCAAGACTCGGATGTTTGGAAAGTCTTTCGTACATATCCCATTTATTAAAAGTGAAATTATTCACCATTCGATTACCTAATGTTCTTCTAAAAAATCTCTCCCACTTCTTATTTAAAGAAATTCGATTGATGACTGCATGCGGCATTGAAAAAGTTGCAAGCTTCCATTTTCCATCGTTATATAAATAACCTTTAATCGTTTGTTTATTTCGATTGATTCCTTTAAGAGAAAAGACTCCCAGTTTTCCATTTTTATAAGTATCGCCTAAGTCTTTTAAATTATGAAGATGCTTTTTTAATTTTTTATTAGACCTGGCACCTAATACCCCTATCATAAACGAATCCACATCCACACCACTCTTTATAGTCCGTTTCTTTAATTTTTTTACATTTTTCATTTACATACACTTCCATTTCTATCTGGTTTTTATTAAACACATCTGTTATTAGCTCTTAACCTTTCCGCTTGTATACTATATGTTTTCTTTTCAAACTAGTAATAGGCAATTATCTATCATTTTGGATTTTCTTTTAGCTATAGATTCTATTTTCTGAGCGCTTGGTATGTGATATTGAAGATGGAAAAAATGCCCGGACTCTTGACTTGATTGTCAAGAGTCCGAGCTTTTGGAGTGTGATTCATTCGTTTTGTCATGTAGTCAAAAAATATTCATTCCACACATCTTAGGTTGACGTAACCTTTGTGCACTTTAATGGTTGCTACAAGCTATTCTTATTTTAAAA
>JBHGUT010000018.1:0-3574 GCA_048976825.1 Paenisporosarcina sp. | reverse complement strand
GAATGCCCTCCTGTTGAAGTGATTATGACAGGGGATGTATCAAAGGATCCTAAAGAGTGGCGCGAAGTCCAGCCGGGAAGCAAATATGCGCATATTAAATCGAAAAAAGAACAAGAAGAAGTGAAAGCCAAACTTCGTGACCCAGAAGACCCTTTGAAATTTGTCATTGTCGTCGATATGTGGCTGACAGGAATGGACGCAAAACCGCTTTCTTACCTTTATGTCGATAAGCCAATGAGGGGACACAATCTTATGCAAGCCATTGCCCGTGTAAACCGTGTGTTTCCGGGAAAAGAAGGCGGAGTCGTCGTTGATTATATTGGCATCGCCACCTCTCTGAAAGAAGCAACTCATAAATATACGCAAAGCGGCGGAACGGGAAGTCCTACTTATGATATTTCAGAGGCCGTTAATATCTTCATGGATCATCTGAAGGCAGTAAGAGGATTTATTCCAAGTGAGATTGATGTGCAAAACTGGCGCGCAAAACCAAAGATAGAGCGCGAAGACTTCATTGCAGATCTTGTTAACATTCTTTTAAACCGAGATCCCGAGGAATATATCCAAGCAGCCACCAAACTTGAAAAATCGTATCAGTTGGTGAAGCATCAGCCGGAAGTGATTGAACTTGCAGATGAAGTCATGCTCTATTTAATGATGAAAGCACAGCTTCGCAAACATTTACGCCCGTCAACTGGGGGATCTAAGGAAAACAAAACATTAGAAGAGCGATTATCAGAACTTATTGACAATAGTCTATTAGCGAAAGAAACAGTTGATATTTTCCAAATAGCAGGAATTGAACGTCCAGATATCAGCATATTGGATGATGCATTCTTGGCAGATTTAACGAAAAAAGAGCATGTAGACTTGCGCTTAAAGTTGCTGAAAAAACTTTTAGAGGACCAAATCAAAGTGACATTTAGCCAAGGAAGCCCACAGTCAAAGGCGTTAAGCGAACTTCTAGAGAAAACGTTAAGGGATTATCATAATCGTGTTATTCAGGCTGCCGATGTGGTCAGGGTTATGATTAAAATGCGCAAAGAAATGGAAGAAGAAATACGCAAGCGACACGACTTAGGACTGTCAGAGGAAGAAATTGAATTTTACAAAGCGATCACTGCTATGGAGCAGGAAGCGTTCTCAAACGAGTTTCTTGCTAGTTTAATCCATAAGGTGGTCAAAGCCTTAAAGAAACAATTAGCCGTAGACTGGACAAGTCCTCACCGTCGAGATGTTTACGCTAAAGTGAAATTAGCCGTCAAGCAAGTACTCATGAAAGAAAAAATTACGGGTCAACAATTGCAATTCTTAACAAACAAATTCATGGAACAAGCCGAACAACAATATAAAAACTGGCCAATGAATGCGTAACAACTAAAACAGATGTCTCTTATAGGGGCATCTGTTTTTGTATAAATGGTTATGAAGGGAGAAGAAATGCATGCAAACAGGATTAGATAGAGAAATTATTAAAAGTCTTACAAGGACAGTAGAGTCGCTTTCACCATTGAGTGAAATGCTTCGGGAGCAGACAGAATTAATAACAAGAATCAATCTTGGCTCAAATATAAGCCGGCAGTTCAATTCGATATTTTATCAATCTGAACTGTCAAATGCCTTTAATACATTAGCCTCGGAATTGAGGGAAACACAATTACATATACAATCCATTGCTCCATCCTTAGAATCAATTAGTACGTTAAGGAACGGTTTTGCTGGTGAACTGATTCTATGCAAAATGTTTTAGATAGTGCTAAACAATTAAGTTTATCATTAAGCAAAATCTATACTAGTATCGATAGTCCGATTGCAGAACTCCAAAGAACAATTAATCAAACATTAGATAAGATTAACCTGTCACCGACGATAAAAGCATTAGAACAATGGCAGGTTCAATTTAAAGAATTGCAAAAAAATAAATTTTCCAAAGGTTGGCCCGAGTTCGATACTTACTAGGCAAACAAATTGCTCACCAGCCCTTGATACATAAGGATTAATGAGCGATTAGGCATACTTCACGCGTGTATCTATGAGTGATGCTGGATATGTAGGATTCTTAGAAGCAGATCCAACGCCTGCAGCCACAAAGTTTTGGCGATGCTTTAAAGTGAGTTTCGCATGCTGATTTATATGTTCTTACGTTATAACTCATAAACACCGATATTAAAAGGACTAATTTACGAAGCGTGTGCCTACGAAAATCAACGTATTTTCTAGTGTATAGACCTTAAATCCTTTGATATAAAAGGCTTTTTCTAAATTGTGCTTGCCTAAAATTGGACTTCAAACTGTCGAACTCGGAGTACAGAAAATATGTAAAAATCACTTTTCGGTACGGGATTTTTGTAAAAAAAGAAGGGGGCTGGTACGGAAAATATGTAAAAAACCCCTTTCGGTACGGAAATTTTGTAAAAAACTCCTTACTGGTACGGGATTTTTGTAAAAAAAGAGGGGGTCTGGTACGGAAAATGTGTAAAAAACTACTTTCCACCTATTCCTCCTGCTCCCATTCCTGTTTGCAATCCGGACATTGCCATTTGATTACACGATCTTTTTCCAAACTGGAAATGCCAATTTTTCTGCTAAAGTGGGTGGCATTGCCATAATGCTTTTGCAGTTCTTTTGGAATCGGATCTCCTTGCAAATTAGCGCCGCAGTAGGGGCAGAATTTTTTGCTATTCTCCATTTTCCTCTTCTCCTTTCTTATCTGGTCTATTTATTCGATTATATTTTTCCCTTGGGTGTATTCGTACTTCTTCCCGTTTCCTTTTCATTTCATTACCAAATATACGGATGAGCGAAATAATAAGTTTCTTTTGCTTGCCTGTATTTGAATTCTCTATCTGGGCGACCATTATTTTATCTACCCAGTCTTCACTTTTGTTGAGTAGATTTGTTATTTTACAGGGAGAAATTCAATGAAATGGGTTAAAAAAGGCAAAGTGTAAGATAGAATAATAATAGATAATCGATTTTATTTTCTTTTCCTTTTACAAATTAATATAACAGAAGGCCTTTTTGGTCCAGAGAAATGGTGAAAAATCATCGGCAAGGATGTATGACGAAAACAGTCGTTGGCATTCTTGCCGATGTTTTTTATTTATCAACATTTTTGATGGAGGGATTATTTATGAATCAGTATTATGTCGTTCTTAGAACAAAAGAGAAAGATGAATTAATGGATGTCGTGGGGGCTTTGTCATTAGAGGAAGCATGGGCAGTTGCCAGAATACGTTATGAAGAAAGAATGCGTGAGGGAGATAGTCTGTTTGTTTTTCCAGCGATAGGACCTCTTGCATTTGATGAGAATAATCGATTTGTTAGCAACAGCGGAGGGAATATGAAAATTATGATGAAGTTCTAAAGAAAACAAAGATGACTCCCGTTGAAGTGCAGTTCAACGGGGGTCATTTTTTTTCGTTTCTTTTCATGGTACCGAACAATAGATCCCCATGGCCATCGAATCAAATTTACATCTTCTTCATCATGATTGCATCGCATTCGCCACTGTTAGACGTAACGACTCATCTTATCGATGTTTAGAACAGATTTTATCAAAAACGGATCAATC
>JBHGUT010000017.1:0-123961 GCA_048976825.1 Paenisporosarcina sp. | reverse complement strand
CCTATTAAATCTGTTAATTCCTCGAAGGTGTTACAACTTCTGAAGTCTACCTCATCTTTAAGATGCCCAAAGAATGACTCAATAGGGGCATTGTCCCAACAATTACCCTTACGGGACATGGATTGGGTTAATCCCATTACTTTTACTCGCTTCAAGTACTCTGGATGTGTGTAATGTAACCCTTGATCGGAATGAATGATGCATTCCGAATGTAACGTTTCATTCATGTTTTCTTTTAATGTGGATAGAGTATTAAAAACGATATCAAATTTTAATGTTTGAGATAACTCGTATGCAAGAATTTCTCGTGTGGCACCATCTTTTATGGCAGATAAGTAAGCCGGATTCCCATTTCCATAATAGAGATAGGTAATATCAGTTAAGAGAACCTTACCGGGTTCTCCTTGATCAAATTGACGCTTCAGAAGGTTAGGAAGTGTCTTATGTTCTTGCGTTGCTTTGGCAATCCGTTTATATGGATTTGGACGACGGATTTTAGCTATTAAGCTAAACTTATTCATAATCCGGTGGATTTTTTTCAAATTCATAATGACGTCATAATTGTTTTCCAAAATCATTTTTACCGTCTTAGCCCCAGCGCGTCCCCTCTTACAGTCAAATATTGCTTGAATTAAGTTATAATCCTTTAAATCATTTTCTTCCCGAACTGCCCTCGCTTCTTCTGCATCTAACCAGTCATAATAACCACTCCGACTTACCCCAGCTAATTTACACAGTTCGCTCACCATATTTTTAATTCCCGAACTACTGATTGTCTGTTCAATTAGTGAAAATTTTTCATGAGCTTGTAGGGTTACTTTTTCCTCGCCTTCCTTTCGAGTGCATCTATCTTTTTTAAGAAATCATTTTCAGTTTTCAAATACTTGAGTTGTGCTTCAAGTTTTTTTATTGTTACATCCTGAGATTCATCCTTTTTACTCGATCTCCCGATCGTACCTTTACCTCTTGATTCTAGAAGCAGCCCCATCTCACCGTTTTTATCATAAGACTTTCTCCAGCGCTCTAAGCACCTCTTAGGCGTCATGGAACCAATGATATCAATATCAAACCCATGCTCAATAAAAATTTGAATTGGACTTTTTCCCTTTCGATTTTCAAGAACAGCATTTAATTTAAAGTCAGGTTCATAAGAAATTGTGCTCTCTGTAACATGCTTAATATGCGGATTAGCTTTTATTAGTTGTATCTGTGATTCTGTAAATTTATCTCTGGCCATATAAATCCTCCGTCCTTACTTAAATTTAATTATAGAGGGGGGATTAAATATGTACATACAAAACCCCGAACCTCGGGACGCTTTTTTAAAGTGTCCGAGATTCGGGGTATAGTTCATGCAATTTCAGCCGCCACCTTGCCTGGAATTGGTAAACTCATTTAAAAAATAGGTAGATTTTAACTCACACAGAAAACGTTCAACCCCAGGATACTTCTCACCTAAACTGGTAATTTTAAATCCATAGGAACGATAAAATTCCACAGCATCCTTATCTGTTTCAGCAGAAATTAATTCGAAGGAATATTCATCACAAATGAAATCAATCATTTTTCTCCCCACTCCATTTCCTCGAGCTGCTGGAGATACTGCAATATGTTTAATCTCACAATGATCCTCATTGATAAACTCTATACCCATACAACCAATTGCTTCTCCATTTACTTCCCATGAATATAGATGACGGTTTGTTTCGCTTATGTATTTTTCATATTCTCGGTCAATAGCATTCTCAGAAGTTGCATATGATAAGAGTTCCCTTACTGAAGGGTTAATGGTTTTTGAATGAAGTTTTTTCATCTTAAACGCCTGCCTTAGATATAGTGGAACCGGGTTTGAAAGAATGCAAATTCAGTGGGAATAAACATAATTGTTAAAGGTTATATAAGTAAATTAGATGAAGTGGTTTTTCATTGTACATCTAAGTTTGAATTTGGATAGCCAATATAATCATATTAGTAAATAAGAAAGCGATTAATTAATAAAACCAATACTTTCTTAAATAGAAATACCCAAACTAAGAGAGGCGCACCCTAATTTTTTTTCATGCACAAAAATGGGAATTTATGAGGAATTAAGCTGCTGAAAAACATTTTTAAAGTATTAACGAATATTCTTCAGGCCTTGATAGGTTCTTCTTATCGGATAATTATAATTCATTTAACTATGAGAAGTAGAAATTAAAGTTAAAAAGAGGTGTTATTACAGAATATGGGACTCTTTGAAAGTTTATATTATAGTATAATATTGTAAGTGAATGTAAAAATTCGAAATTTGAGGTGTTGAAAATGCACAATTTGTATATCCAGTATTTGAACTCTATGAATAATGCTAATAGTTCGAATGATAACGCCATTGCAGAATCACAAATCACTAGTCCATTCTATGATCAAATTAGAGTAGAACGAGAACTAGGAGAGTATCTTATAGAGCTAATGAAAAAAGAGCCAACATTAATATTATTGACCGGACATGCTGGGGATGGAAAGACCAGTTTATTACATCAAGTACTTCGAAAGCTTAACTTAATTAAGCCGCAAGATGTTCTAAAGGTGAAGGACACATGTCAGTCATCCCAAATAAATGGTCCACTACTTTATATAAAAGATATGAGCGAATTGACTCTAGAAGAGCAAGTGGAATTTTTAAAGGACGGAATTGATAATCGTAATAACGGAGGTTCATCAATTATTATCTCCAATACCGGACCAATAATTGACGCCTTTAAAATGTTAGAAGAACGATTTTCTACGAATACAACATTAGATAAGATTGAAATGGACATCTTGAAAATGATGGATGAAAATACAGGCAATCCGGACTATATCGGCGATTATAAAGTGGTGTTGATTAATTTAGCCAGGATAGATAATACTGATTTGGTGCCGAAAATGATGGAGAATCTATTGCAACCAACATTATGGTCAGAGTGTGAAACTTGTCCGAATACAAACAGCTGTCCTATATATAATAATTACAAAACAATAAAAAGCAATGAAACAAGTATAAAAATTTTTGTTGAAAATTTTTATAGATGGTTATATGAAACTGATAAGAGGCTAACAATTAGACAAATTTTAGCACATTTAACATATTCAATTACAGGAAATTTAGACTGCGGTAAATTAAATCCTAAGAATAGTGATCAACATTTATTTGACTATCATTTCGCAAATCTATTTTTCGGTTATATCGGTACCAATCCTTCAGCTGATGCATTGAAAATACGAGCGATTCAAGAAATCCAGTCACTAAAAATGGATGAAAAAGAATTACCGCATAATTATGACTTGTTCGTAAAAGGTAATTTTGGGAAATTAAGTGAAAGTGTTAGACAACTAGCTGAAAATATTTGGAAAAAAGAGATGAGCCTATATAGTTGGGGGAGTTTTAGTTTAAATGATGATGATGCTCCGTATTTACTTAGGAAGTCGATAAGACGTATGGAGATGCTCTTTGGAATGTTCACGGATGAAGAGTATAAAAACTTATTAGGAAATATTTTTTCACCAACATACTCAACTTTCCTATCTATTCGAAATGATAAATTGGGAAGCAGGGAAAAACGAAACGTTGAGCAAATGTTAGTGCGTGCGTTAAATACATTATTAGTCGGAAATACAGACGGAATTAATAACGATAAGTATCTTTATTTACCTTTAACTCGAAGTTGGGATGGAAACCAAAATGTGCAATTACTCCTAGGAAAAGTAGATGAACGAGAAATTTCCATTGTCCAAAGTTATATTCAGTCATTATTTGGCTCTGAAAAAGGATATTATCGTTTAGAAATTTCTTTCGGAAAAATAAAGGATAGATTCCCAATATCCTTATTATTACTAGACTACTTTGACAAACTATCACGTGGTTCAGTCTCTACAAAGTTAAATCCTTCACTTTCACATGGTGTAGATAAAATGAAAGCGCGACTTTATAAAACGTATCGATTTGAAGAGGATGAACAAAATATCAAAGTCCTTGTCCAAACACTTCAGGGCCCTAAAATGGTAGAGTTAGAAATTTATGATAATAAGTTATATATAGATTAAAACAAAGGAGTGAAATAATGGCGAAGATTTTTCCTTCAATAAATAATGTTAACGTCTCTGAAAAGAATCTCCAAACTCAAATTTATGGACAAAGATTATATAAAGATCAAACGCTTTACGAATATTTATTAGAGTTTCTTTTATTATTCTCATCAAAAAAAGGGGGAAGTTCATATAAAAGTGCAGATGAAGGATTTTCCTTTTTTATCCCTTCAGATGGAGGTGCTTTATATTACTACCCGAGTCCTAAAATTGGTCTAAAAAGATTTATCTTTTTTAATCATAGTGATCAAGAAAAACGTTTTGAGGTTGATAAAGAAGCCCTAGACTTGCATCGTGATAATATAAGACGCTTATTTAATATTAGTAATAATGAATATAATGAAGAATTTGTTTTAAATGTGCTTCAAGACTTATTTTACGGGTTCAATGCAATAACTGGAAAACGGTCATGGTTTGCACAGTCTTTAATACCGTTGTCCCCGGAAATGATTTTTTGTGAAGCTATAGGTAATAAAAATGATCGCACAAAACTTTATGATGAACTTAAAAAAGCTGGAGATATAAGCAATGACTTTAATCATATAAAGGTTGATCAAAAATTTAATTTTGATCAACATGCTTTCATGGCTCGAGGCGGCGAAGTCTATTATCTGCATGTAGCCCAAGGATTGCAACTAATGGATTCTACAAATACTGATTCTCTAGTAACTGGATTGAAAAATATAATTACAAGTGTTCCACAATTAAGTGACCTAGCTTCATTCATACAAGAAAATTGGGAAACTGTTGTGGATCTTCATGACCAAAGTGATGAAGAAGAAATTGCAAACTTCCACTATGTGAAGAAACGGGTAGAGTTTATTCCTACTGCATATGAAAAACGTGCTTGCTATACAGTAGAAGAATTAACTAACCTAATAAATTGTGAGTTAGACCCATTTGAAAAAATTGAATTAACGGGCTCATTAATTGCACTTCAAATTATTCGAATGATGTCAATGCGTGCAACGGAGGTCTTAAATAAAGGGGACTCTCAAGAATGGCTAATTGACTTAACTAAAAATTCTAAAGGTGCCATTCGCAAGTTAGCTGTTCAGTCATATGAGCAATTAGAATTGAATATATATAGTGCAGTCCATCAAGCTGATATAGATGAATATCTGAAAAAAAATATAAAAATGACAGAAGTTAAAGCTTTAGATGCTGCTGCAAAAGATACTAATTTACTTGTTCGTAAAATTGCAAAAGCAACAGGTTTTTTAATACCAGCAAAGGGAACAAATATGCGCTTTAGTCTAAATGAAGATTTAGTCAAAGTTCTCGTTTTGAGTTTAGTTAAACCTGGGGAAAGAGTATTGTTCTCTACATTCTTATCTAAATGTTATGAGCATTTTAAAATAATAATAGGATTAAAAGAAGCTGCAATACATTATGCGAAAAAAGACATGACACATTTAATAGACTTTGATGAAAATGAAAAAATATTTTTACAATTATTAAAGGATTGTGGATTTTTAAGAGATTTATCTGATGCTACTTCTATTGTAGAAAATCCGTATAAAGGGTGAAAAAATGAGAGCTTATATTGAAGAACTAATTCAAATTATTCAAACGAACCTGAAAAACGAGGATGCATCCTTTTTAAGGCTTGACCATTTTAGTCATCCTTTTATCTACCTACAAATCGCAAAATTTATTAAAGCCAAGTATCCAGATATCATTGTCCAGTTGTCAAAGGAACGTTATGTTGAATTTTGTGACTTAAAGTCCTTTCATGAGGTTTTAGTGGAGCTCAGCAATGGTGGGTTTGTTAGTGACCAACAACGACTAACTAAATGGAGAAATACATTTGCAGAAGAAAAGAAAACTATTATTTTACTGGGAACTGAAAGTGTACAAGATAAAGGTGGATTAGCGGATTTTTATTCTATAACACCAAAAGATTTAGAAGCTAATTTAGCTGGGAATTATGCAAAATGGTTTAAACAAAGCATTAGTCTGGAAGATAAAAAGGCATGTAATAGCATTAATCATTTATTTGAAGCGATTTTTAAGCATCTGCCTAGCGATTTACTTATAATAAGCCAAATTGCAGAAGATGTTAATTCATTGGACTTATTAGGTGAAGATGAAGTATGTAGATACATTTCAGAAAATTTATGGCACTATTTTCATCTTCCAAATATAAAAACTTTAGACACGGCTACTATTAGTGGGTTAACAAAAAATAATAAATTTAAATTACTTGATAGTGCTGTTAGCTTTATTAAGCGTGATGAATATAGAAGTGGATTTAGTTCTAGCAAAGAAAAAAAATTGAAGGAAAAATTTAATCATTTTCAAACAGAAAAAACAGATTTACTTTTACAGTACGATAATGAAATTAACAGTAAATTTGGAAGCTATGAACAATTAAAAGAGAAAGTACTTAGTTTTTCGAAGGGTATCAATAGTGAAGCGTTACGAGAAGAACTCTCGACATTCGATTACTATATTTTGAGCCTTATCTTAGGAGTCAGAGTACCTACTGAAAAAAAGTCAAATAATGTTACTAAAATAAAAGGTCAACCATTACACGCTTATTCAGAAATGATTATAGATTGTTTACAAAGAGCACGGGAACTAAAAGAACTAGTACCCGAAAGTACTATTCTAATTGATGTACGAAAAATTTCTTTAGCTGAAGGGATTTTAGAAGAGGATAAAAATCAACGTTGGCAAGAATTATGTATTGCAGTAGGTGGGTTACTAAATTACTTAAATGTAGAGTTAGAGTCGGATTTAACTGTTAAATACAAAGATGATAACGAAATATTTTCTTTAGAAAATAGTCTTGATCCTAGAATCAGTTTTACTAGCACTCAAGTAAAGGTATCGAAAATTGCTTTTAGCTTGATTATAGAAGGAATAGAAAAAATGGATTATGAATGGTCGTTTAATCCTTACGACTTTTTTCTTCAATCATTTGCCTATTTCCCTATCCTCGAAAATCAGATTAAAGATAAAGGTGGGGCAGTTGTACCCGTTTTTGCAATTGACCAAATTGGAAATTTACTAACTAGTACTGATACTGAATCGTTCCATTTTATGTTAAAGAGCCATGAAATAGAAGTATATAATGCACTAGATATTTTGAAGAAACTTCAACAAAACAGCGATTTCTTATTTCCAAAACTACTTCGCTTAGTAGAACCCTTTAGTAAATTTGTTTTTGAAGTAACGAATAAGGGTTTTTATCATGCTATTAATGTTCGTGTTAGCGATGTAACAACACAATTTATTCAAAAATATATAGAAGTAATTACTGAGACTTATAAAGCCATTCCACAAATGAGTAAATTAGAAAAAGATCATTTATTTTTGATTTCCAATCTATTTACACTTTTATCGAAAGAATCTATATATGCTACGGTTGAAGAGGTTGATGGAGCAATAATTCCTCCATATCACCCTGCGATGTTAGAGAAAATTGTTGCTCAGCAAGCTTTTCAGAGAAAAGGGATTGCCGAGAACATTGAATATCTTTTAGATGGCAACAAAGTTATAGGAAATAGTCTTAAACGGAAATTTGAAAAAATAGCAAAACAATCCACCATAATCTCAGGTGTAGATACAATTTTAAGTAAAGAAAGCTTAAGTCGAATACCTTCTCAAGTTTTAGGGTATTACGCATTGCACGGTAAAAATAATAGTACGACGATTATCGATAGTTCAAGTTTGTTAGATATTGAGTCGTTTTATGAAGAAGATGAGAATATTGATTCAACTTCATCAAAAGCTATTTTAATCAAAGATCACATTCAACAATATGTAAATACATTCCCATCTAATATTGATGGTCTATCAATTTGTTTTGTAAATTTTGAACATTTACAACCAGTAATAGAAGGTTTGAGAGAATTTATTAATAATCATAAAAATTCACTTAGAGGAGTAAACCTAAAACTGCATATTTTATCGCCAACAAATAATTACAAAGCAAAAAATTATATGCGGTTGTGGTTAAATAACAACTTTAGTGAAGATGATAATGTTAATATTCAAGCATTCTTTAATGAGTTAAATAACAATGATGTACTAGGGATTAAAAATGTCTTAAAAGATTCTGAATTTGATTTAGTATTTATTGAAAGTTTGTTAGTTGCAAAAGATATTGTTTATGAACCAACTGGCGAAAAGATGATAACTCCAGGAGAAACGAAATTCCCTATGGTCTTTCATCCTATGCCAACTTCCAAAGACGAAAAAGTACGGAATGTATCTATAAGTCAAAAACAATTTGAAGCTTCCTTTGCACATTCACAACTGGCGTATTGGATCAAATATCCAAATAGTAAAGAAGAAATTTATCGTGTTGAAAAGGTGCTAGGTTTAGGACCTAATACAAAGGATATGCTAAAGCTTTTTCATGAAAGTGCACACTGGGTAGTTTCTATTGATACGGGACTTGATAAATCAGTTTTTGAAAAAGAAAACATAATAAGTTTTTCAACTGGTGAAGGTGCTTTTGGAGAGCTAAATGTAGCAATATCTGCTTCAACTGCAATGAGAGAGGATATTTTATTACGATTAAAAAATCGTCTAAAAGCCCTTTTTAGCTCTTGGGATATGGAGATGTGTCAGGAGTCTGCACAATACTGCTTAGCACAATCTACTACATTAGATGGTATTAAAGTATTAAAAGCTTTAAATCCTCGCGATTATGAAATTCACAGCTTTTTGTCGAGTATTTTGGCAATGAAATCATTAAATATTGAGTTGCATGAAGAAGATACGATATTAAAAAGTTTTATTTCTATGGACTCTTATAACCATTGGTTTACTGGCGAACCAAATCGACCAGACTTCCTTTTATTAGAGATTAAAAAGGATGGATTAAATAATGATACCTTACAAATTAATGTGAAAATAATTGAATGTAAAATGGGCAAAGAAAATGTCTTACATGTGGAAAAAGGTCTTGAGCAACTCCAAAATGGATATAAATTTCTTCAGCGCGTATTTAATGAAGATTCAATCGAGTATGATCGTCGATATTGGTATGCACAACTATATCGTTTATTAGCATTCTCACCTATTTATTTAACTTCAAATGAAATAGACAAAGATTTATTAAACACAAGCTTATTGAAAATATTAGATGGAAATTTCCATATAAATTGGGATATGACTTTATTAACTTATTGGCTAGATCATAACCATGAAGAAATAGATCAAAGACAAGTTCAATTAAATGGTTTATCCCAGAACGCTACACATGCTTCTTTTGGTCAGTTGTATATACAAAAAGAATTGCTACCTGAAAGAGATCAGTCAAAAGTTGAGTTTGTATCCCCTACAAGTGAAGCCTTTGAATTGTTTGCTGATGATGAACAATCATTTATAGAGATTAGGGAGGAACGTAAAAAAGAAATGGAGTGGCAAGGTGAAGTAGAGGATATAAAAACAAGAAATGTAAACAAAATTCCGGTTACGCCAATGATTTCAATGCCTACACCAAAAGAAAATAAGGTAGGCTCAGCGGCAGCGGAAAAAGCAGAAGATTATAAGCTTGACGGTGTGAATCCTATTAAGAACGAACACGATCCTTCCCTTATATCAGAAAAGAATGTGTCGGAAAATAAGGTAACAGATTTAGAATCCATACGAGTTTTATTAGGAGAAGAGGTTCGTACGGGGCGCAAAGTATATTGGGAATATGGTCATCCAAAACTTGAAAATCGTCATATCTTAATTTCCGGTAAGTCAGGTGTTGGTAAAACGTATTTCATGCAATGTTTGTTGTTAGAGCTAGCACAAAATAATATCTCAAGTATAATTTTTGATTATACCGATGGTTTTAAAAAGAGTAAATTGGAGCCTGAATTTAAAGATTGTTTAGGTGAACGGATTAATCAATTCCATGTGCAAAAACAAGGGTTTCCTGTCAATCCATTCAAGAAGAATATGAAGGAAATTGATGAGGACGAGTTTATGGAAGAATCGGAAATTGATGTTGCAGAAAGAATTAAAAGCGTTTTTAGTGCTGTCTATAGTGGTATGGGAGATCAGCAAGCGAATGCTATATACCGGGCAACCCTAAATGGTTTAAAAAAATACGGGGACCATATGAGCTTAGATTATTTAAGAGCAGAGTTAGAACTTGATAACACAAGTAATGCGAAAACTGTTCTTGCAAAAATTGAGCCTTTGATTGATCGTCAACCTTTCAATACAGAAGAAACGTATAACTGGGAAGAGCATCGTACAAAAGAAGGGATTGTGTTTGTTGTACAATTGTCTGGATTTGTTCGTGAAGTACAACTAATAGTTACTGAGTTTATTTTATGGGATTTATGGAATTTCAACTTATCGCATGGAGATAAGAATAAACCATTCCCAGTAATATTAGATGAAGCACAAAACTTAGACCATTCTGAAAAATCACCAAGTGCGAAAATATTAACTGAAGGACGTAAATTTGGTTGGTCCGGTTGGTATGCCACACAGTTCATGCAAGGGCAACTGGCAAAGGATGAAATTAGACGTATGCAGAACGCTAGTCAGAAAATATATTTTTCTCCTCCTGAATCAGAAATTAACGACATGGCAAGTTTTTTAAGTACAGACTCATCAGAAAGAAAAGAGTGGGCTAATAAATTATCTAAAATTGGTAAAGGACAATGTGTTGTTTCTGGACCAATGTTACGAGAAAATGGTGAATTGCAATATGTTAAACCAAGCATTATTGACGTGACACCATTACGGGAAAGGGTATAAACAAATGGGTTTTCAAATGAATTTTCATCAATCCTTTGCACCGGAAACAGAAGCACTCGCTCAATTATTACGAGTTGCTTCTGAAAATCCTGGCTATTTAACTAAAGAAGAAATTTCAGAAATAACAATGATTCCAACTGGAGAACGGTCTGGAAAAGTAGTGCCGCATATTTTGTATGCCCAAGCCATGGGTTTACTATATGTCGAGAAGAAAGTCGGTAAGTTTTCCCTTACTCTTACTAAATTAGGGCAGGTTATTTCCAAGGAAGATCCATATCTTATAGAAGATATAACTAAATGGTTGTGCCATTATGAATTAGTGCATAAGAAATCTCCTGCTTTACTGTGGTCATATGTATTTAATTATTTTATTCCGAGAATAGGTTCAGAGTTTAATCAATCAGCTTTAGAAAAAGCAGCTTTAAGAAATTTTGATGTATTAAAAATAAACTTTTCTCCATTTCGTAGTTGTTTTACAGCAGAACGTAATCTCCAAATTGGTATTATGGAAATTATCGGAGAAGAGTATAAGATGACTCCTCATTTGGTTAATCGTAATTATCGTCACTTTTATGGCTATATGTTACTTGAAAAATGGGAAAATGAACTCGGAAATCAAACTGAAATTACATTTAACCAAGTAGTTGAGGATTTAGGTTACGGTAAACCTTTTTTATGGAATGAGAAAGTAATTATGGATGTCTTAGAGTTACTTCAAGATGAAGGTATATTGGAAATTAACCGCCAGTTTTCTCCAATCACAATAATAAAACAGGTACCGGCAAACTACAGTCTTCAAAAGTTATACAACTATATAATATAAAAAAGTAGGAGATTATATGAATCATTTACGAGATATACTAAGATTTAAAAAGGAATTATATTTTAACGGTGCCGTCCAAGTAGACTGGTTTTATCAACAAGAGAAGCAAACGGAAGTAGCAAAAAGTTTTGTATTTCACGGTCCTGAATATTTTGGTGTGTCGGATGAAGATATATCATTTAAGACTCACCGATTAGTTGATACGGCTACATTTACTAATATTCTAGCAAATAAACTTTATGGTGAAAGTCCATTATCAAATTTCTTCATGACTATCGCCCCATATGGAACTGGTAAATCTCACATGGCTGTATCATTAGCAACTTTATTTAGTGGAGAATCAAAAGGACAACAAGCTGTAATTAATAATTTGAAGAGTGTCGATAAAGATATTGCCAGACAGATTAATGACTATGATTTAAAGCCAAATATTGTGCTGGTGTTAAATGGAATGAAGGATTTTAATCTTAACTATGAAATTCTAAATGCAACTCAAAAAGTTTTAGATATTCATAAGGTTGAAGATGATTTTTTAAAAGCTTTAACTAAATCTTATGATATTGCGAAAAATTTTGTTTCCAATACATTTAGTAATTATCAGAATCTGTATTTAGAACATAGTAAGGAACTTTCTAATCCTGTTCCGGAAACTATGTTAAAAGAATACTTGGTTAATAATATTTTACAGGACTCAGATGTGTTTGAAGTAATTAATAAAGTCTACTTTGAAATAAATGGTACCTATATCAGATGGGACGAGGGGGTATCTGCAGGAGACGTATTAGAAAAAATTGCTGAAACTTTATGTGGCGAAAGAAATAAGTTTAATAAAGTAGTAGTGTTTTTTGATGAATTTGGTCGTTATATTGAATTTGCTTCATCTTTCCCAACACGGGCTGCAGATGCCGCATTACAACAAATATATGAAGCTGTTCAAAATAGTGATGACAAAATAATGTTCGTTGGTTTTATTCAATCGGACTTGAAGTCCTACTTAACACGCGTGGATCGGGCTTCGAATATTAATCGATATATTGGTCGTTATGAGGCTAGTGAAAAAATACATTTATCTTCTAACTTAGAAACAATCTTTTCTAATCTAATTGAGCGAACGGATCCAAAAGCTTTTAAAGCATTAGTGGTCAATAAGATAGAAAAGGATTTATACCAATGGAAATTATTTCACGAACAATTACTATCTTGGACGCCTCAAGCAAAAAGCTCAAGTGTCTGGGGAGATTTCAATCACTTTAAAAAAGTAGTTTTAGAAGGAATCTATCCATTACATCCCTTAACTTCTTGGATGCTTTCAAACCTTTCTTCATGGTTGCAACAACGCTCCTCCCTTACCTTCTTAGAGGACCAAATTAACTTTGAAGGTGAAAAGGAAATAAATGAATTTGGAGATTTAGTTATAGTTCCAGCCACAAGGATCGTGCGTACGGAATTCTTCAATGAATTGTTAGCTGCTGAACAAGATGGAAGAAAACAAAGCGAATATTGTATCTTATACAATCAAATTTTAATGAAATATAATGATAAATTTGATGAGAGACAAAAGGAATTATTAGCAGCAAATTTGATTGCACGTATAGGGCGATTTAAAACTCGTAGCGCAGCGGATGCCAGACAAGCACTAGCATATGCTTCAAATTTATCCTTAAAAGAAGTAGAAACAGTGATTCAACAACTTGAAGGAGAATTTGGTGTTTTAAGTTTTGATGAAAGTGCAAATGTATATGATTTCATTGCGGATGCAATCGGTATTAATGACTTTAAACGCTTAGTTAATAAGAAAAAGAGTAAAATGGATCTTGATTTATCAATTGCCTTTGACACAATCCTTCATGAGGTATTAAATCTAGACAGAGTAAATACCTCTTTTGGCGCAAGACATTTTATTAAAACAACAGAATGGCAATTCATTCAAAAAGTTGTTCATGTTAATGACTTAAATCCAAGATCACTTTCACAACTAAAATTAGATTGGCAAAATGCCGTAGCACCTGATGCTGCAAAAGGTCAATTATTATGGGTGTATGTTCCAAATGATGTGTCAGAAGAAAAGATTACAAACATAAAACAAATTTTAAAAGCTGAACAATTTTCTAAAACCCCTATAGTATTATGTGTTTTAGAGGATACAGACAACACTTTTTACGAAGCGATTCTAGAATATCAAGTTACAAAATTATTTACAGAACAAGAAGAAGAAAAGTATGGTCGTTTTATTATTGATTATAAGTCTAAGACTAGTGCAATGCTTTCAAATAGATTTATAGATTTAACAGCTAAACGAATTATATTAACTGAAGATGGTAATAAAAAGATTGCTACAAGACCTAGTATATATATGGAACAATTATTTGAGAAAATCTATAACCGTGTTATTCCATTCCCGTTCACTGAGTTTGAAAACAAGGCACTACACAAAGCTAAACGAAATTTATCAAGAATCGGACGAGTTACATTATCAGGTGCCACTTTTCAAATGGTACACTCTGAGACTGCAGATATCAAAAGTCGAATAGAAGATTTATTGTTTAATAAAGCAAGACACTCATGGGGCATTTTTAATCAAGACTATCAATTAATTTCTCCTACTAATCCATCCGTCCTCCATATTTTTAATGAATTGGATAAATTGTTAGAAGAAACAGGAGATGTTCAAATTCAAGAGATATTTGATATTTATCAAAGTCCACCTTTTGGAATAAATGATTATGCTCTTGCACTACTAGTAGGAGTCTATTTAGTACAACATAAAATAGAAACTCGGATTAATCTCTCTGATTCAAGAATTCGTTTAGATGAGTGGAGTAAAGAAGTTTTCCAAGATAAGAATGTGAATTTCAAAGCACTATTTGCTACTACAATTTTTCATGTAAATCCAGAAGAGACTTCAAATCGTTACTTAACACTATTCAAAAAAGTTAATCAAAATAATGAAGTAAATGTAGCACATATCTTGTTTAATGAATATGAAAAGTTAAAGTTTGAAGAAGACGTACCATTGGAATTAGAAGATAAAGTGGCTAACCTAGAATATTTATTAAAAGAGGGTCAAAAACTTTATGAAAAAACTCAGCACAAATTCGCGAAAATTCGAGCCCAGATTAATGATGCTTTAAAGAAAAATGACGATTTGAAAGTCATATTTGACATATTAGATGAAGTGACATTAATAAAAGGACCTATAGATGGTTCAGATAAATATGTATATAATGTTGAGGAATTAGAATTAGCAAGGGCTATTGAAGATAAATGTCATCAATATATTGAAGAAGTCTTTCATGTGTTTTTAAAAGGATTAAAATGTCAAAGTATGTTGCAGGCTTCGTTATTTGAAAAATGGGTAAATAAAACGATTGAATCGTTAAACAAATATGACTATCGAGAAGAAGCGCGTCAACTTAGAAGTAAAAAAGATAGTGTCTTAGATAATTTAGCATTAGGGGAAACTATTAGAGAGATTGTGAATACTATTAGTCAATTTGTACGTAATAGTACACCTTCTGTAACTTTAGGATATTCAAAGCTTATTTTAATAAAAGAAGAAGCAAGTAAAAATATGGACTATATCGAAAAAAGTAAAGTATCATTGCAAGATAAAACTAGACTCTATAAAGAAGTAACTACTGTTGTTGAAAAGGTTGAAGATTGTTTAAGAAAACTAAATAATGAAGTATCGGAAATTTATGATGCTATTTATGATATTTCAACAGTTGAGCAATGTGAAAATTTCTTTATTAAAGTCAAACAAATATTGAATAAAGAAATACGAGAAGAAGATCGTGAGGGTATTGAAGAAGCTGCAAATCACTTGCAAAATTTTTTAAATGATATTCGTGTTGTTAGTGAAGTTAAAGATAATAGAGACTTTCTTCGAAACGAAGTGAAAGCAATTAAAGATAAATGGTTGGAAATTGAATCAATGATTGATTTCTTACTTGTTTTGGAAAACCATCAACATAACTTGACAACACGTCTTGATGAACAAGCAAATAGATGGAGAGAAAAATATATTATTGAATCAGAGATGTTAAAAGAATGGGATGTCAAACAATGTACAACTTGGCTAAAAGAGACACAAGTCTTACCTAGTTATTTGACGGATTCGATAATGCAAGAAATAAGAATCTCAGAGAGTAATATTAAACAAAGATTAAGTGAGTTAAGTATCGATGCTGTTCTAGGATTATTTACTGATTTGAGTAAAAGTCAACAAAAAGAAGCACTTGAAAAAATGAAACATATGTTAGTAGAAATATAAAAATTATTATAGTTGAGTTAGAGGACACCTCAAATCTGCAATTGTCTGATTAGGGGTGTTTTCTATATTTCAAATCACTTATAATTACTATAATTTATGTTAAGATATGTAGTGTATTAGAAAGAATAGATTATATAAAAGAATTTGAGTCTTTTTTATTTAATACTTTATTTACTGGAGTTAGTCTCCAATGAAGGAAGGTTACTCTAATGGGTTACAGTCAACATCAAAGTTTTTACTTAAGAGATAGATGGCTTAGTAAAGCAATTAAAAATATAGAGTCAAATAATTCGTTTTTCTTCGAGAAAGATGCTTTTGAAAAAGTTGGCTTGGGAAAAAATATGGTGCAATCATTAAAACATTGGATTATTGCTACAAATCTATATGAAGAAGTTAAAGAAGGAAGTATTAAGGTACATCTTAAAACAGAATTAGGTAAGTTTGTTGGAGAAAATGACATCGCAATAAAATATATAAATACTGCAGGTTTATTGCATTATGCATTAGCGACAAGTAAGGATATTAGCACAACGTGGTACTGGTTTTTTAATATATACAGTGAAACAGTCTTTACTAGAGACGAATTGCTTATCGAACTTAGAAATTGGGTACAGAAAAATGAAAAAAGAGTTATTGCAGAAAACTCATTAAAAAGAGATATAGATTGTTTGATTAAATTATATACAACAGGCGGGAGTAATTCAGATCCTGAGGAAGTAATCCTAAGCCCCCTTTATAAACTGCATATACTCGAAGAACGGAACGGTACTATTTATAAGAGAGAACCGAATTTTAAACAAATTAATTTATTATTAGTTGGTTACACGCTTTTAAAATACAAAGAAAAATATCAAACTTTTTCGATTAGCCTAGATGATATGGTTCACAAAGAGGAATTATTAGGCAAAGTCTTTAATTTGAAAAGGTCAACTATTGTTTCATTACTTAGCGAATGGACAGAACACCCAGAATATCCAGCAACATTTACGAGAACAAATAATTTAGACATGCTTAGGTTGCCTGAGATTTCTTCTTATGAATTTATTAGTTATGAATATAATCGAAGGGTTGAATAAAATGATGGTAGCTAAATCGAATAAGACATTTACAACGAGTGTGAATTTAAAGTTTGATATAGGGAATAAAGAATTTATTCGAAGATATTTACCCACTCCCTCACATGCTGAATCACTAAAAGGCATAATCGGAGGTTTTTTAGGCGAGAACAAAAATAATGCACATATTATGATTGGCCCCTATGGAAGTGGGAAATCATTAGCAGCTACAATTGTTGCCGATATCTTTTCAAATAAGATTAGATCTAGCGATTTCAATCAGCTTATTACAAAGTTTAAGGACGTAGATCAGGAAATTTTTGAAAAGCTTAAAAGTGCTCAAGAATCTAATATTTCGTTCATTCCAGTAACTTTATCAGGAAATGAAGGCCCATTTGGTAAGACAATTATTAACTCAATTATTAAGTCTTTAAAAAATGCTGATCATGAACTAAATATCCCTGGTGAGCTAAATGAAATTAAAATAATCATAACTAACTGGGAGAGTCATTTTCCTAGAACTTTAAATGAATTTAAAAGACATATAAAAGAAAAAGGCTTTACTTTTAATCAATGGATGAAGGTATTGAATCAAAATAGTTCTCTAGAAATTGAGTGGTTTAAAAAAGTATACCCTCTACTTACAGCAGGTGCAGTATTTCAAGTCAATTATGAAACAAGTTTCTTAGAGAATATAACGGAAATAATAAATCAGTTAAACGAAAAGAATCTTAAAATATTTATTGCGTATGATGAATTTGGTCGTTTTTTACAGTCTCTAGAAATTGATCAAATTTATAAAACTATGCAAGATTTGCAAGACTTAGCTGAAGCCGCTACGAGAAGCAATAATTCAATTCAACTTTTACTTATTTCTCATAAAAATATGTCTCATTATATGCTTGGGCATAATGAAGAATTTAAAGCGGAGTTTCAAAGAATAGAGAAAAGGTTCAAAACTTACTTTGTTGAAAGTGATAAAGCTACATTTTATCGAATCGCTCAACAATACACTAAAAATATGCAGGAAGAGCACTTCTTACATAACCAGGAATCTAATAATACAAAGTTAATAATGAAAAAATACAGCCTTTTTAGTGAACTAAATCACCAAGAAATCGAGAGATTAATTGTAGAAGGCTCTTATCCAATTCATCCACTTGCATTATTCTTATTACCTAGACTATCCAACACTTTCGGTCAAAATGAACGAACACTTTTCACTTTTTTGGAAAGTGACGAGTCTGGGGGGTTAAATAATTTTGTTCTTAAGAAAAATGAGGGAATGTATTACCCCCATGTCTTGTTTGATTACTTTTTCAAAAATTCTTCAAGTGAATTTATTAAGGATGAGACATTTCATCACTTGAAAACATATGTCAAACTATCTTCGGCATTAACAATAACTAAAGAAAATCAAGGTCAAATAAATTTAATTAAATTAATTACTCTTTGGAGTTTATCCAATGCTAATAATGTAGTAAAACTCAATAAAGAACTACTTATGTTTGGAACGGGACAATCTTTAGAAATACTTGAAACTAACTTAAACTCTTTAGTGAAACAAAAACTTCTTAGATACAATCGTGTCTTAAGTCAATGGGAATTAAATGAGGGTAGTTCAGTTATTATAGAGGAACTAATAGAAGTTGAGTATGCAAAATTAAAAACGATTAATCCTAATAGAATTGATATATTAACTAGCTTGTTAAATAAGAAGTTTTATGTTGCTACAGATTATAATGATGATAAAAGTATGACCCGTTTTATGAATGTAAAACTTATTACATCAGAGATATTTTTGAATATGGATTTTGACGGAAAATTAGAGGGAGATTCAGATGGAGTAATCTATTACGTAATGGCTGTAAACCGGAATGAGTATAAAGACTCCATCAATAAAATTAAAACTGTTTCTGATAAAAGTAAAATTTTTGCTGTCACTAGCAAGAACTATAAGCTAATTAGGAGTTCAATTGATCGATTAATTGTCCTGAACAGTCTATTTCAAAATAAACAACTCTTATCTGAATATAAAAATCTTGATGAAGAGTTAAAAGTTTTAATGGAAGAAGTTAAATATGAAGTGAAGAAGTATTTAAACAGTTTTGAAAGTTACGGAAAGCATGTTAAGTGGTTATATAAAGGCAAAGAAATTGAAGTTCATAATGAAGTAATGCTAGAGAATTTTGTGAGCTCTATTATGTATGAATTATTCCCTAAGACACCTGAAATTCGGAATGATTCAATAAATAGAAATAGCCTTAATGGAATGCAAACAAAAGCAATGTATTCAGTGTTGAATTCGGTAGTTAAATCTCCGAATTTTGAAAGATTAGGAATTGAAGGACAGGGGCCCGATTACCTTATCTATGCAACTGTCTTTAAAAATAATAATTTCGATTTGACTGAATTACCGAATATTAATAATGAATTTTATATGCAACTTCGTAATGATTTAGTTGCTTATTTAGATAAATATCAAGAAGGCACTTTGAAAGACGTTGAAGAAGTAATGACTTCGAGTCCTTATGGAATACGTAAGCCTTTGGTGCCTCTTTTGTTGGTATCATTATTAAGAGATAAGTGGGAACAGTTGATGTTTTATCGGAATGGAATGTATGTTACCGCGGTAGACGCTGAAAAAATTTATGGAATGTTTAAAGAATCATATGAATATCAATATGTTTTTCAAGACTATTCACCTGAATTTTCAAGTTTTATTAAAAAAGTGGAATCTTTTATGCGTCCGCATGTAAGTGAATATGTTTCTGATCAAACTATTTTAATTAAAGCAAGTAGTGGTCTATTAAATTGGTTAAGACAGCTGCCTAGACATTCTCAAATTACCAATCGACTAAGTCCAGAATTATTGCACTTTAAAGAAACGATACGAAAAATCGAGATTAATCCATTAGTAAACTTAGAGCTTCTTCGTACTTCATACTCTGATTTAAATGACTTAGAACAAAAAATTACGGAGCTAGAAAATCATTTTGGTGAATTTAAACAAGAAGTTAAAAGTAGATTATTTACTGTTTTACAAGTAAATAAATTTGAGGATTTTACGGAAAAAATTAATAGTTATTCCGCCGAACAAATAAAAAGAAATCGTATTTTAAAATCGGTGAATTTGAAAGATGACCAGTTTATAGAAGAGTTTGCTTATAAATATACTGGAATCGAAATTGAAAATTGGTCAGACACAACATTTGAATTATTTGATAGACAGGTTCAAAATGATTATATAGAGTTGAATAACTCTGTCGTAGACGATAATACAATTTTAATGAGTTTTAATGGTGATACTAAGTCTATTAAAATTGTGGAATTGTCAACAAAATCACAAACAATTTACAGTAATGTAAAAAGAATGATCGAGAATGCTGGTCGAAGTGTGCCACGTGATGAGATAGAATATCTCGTTTATAAATTAATGGACGAGTATATAGAGTAGGGGTGATTGTATGGAAAGAAAACCGGTTCATGTTGCAATGTTTAGTGGTGGTGCTGCAAGTGCCTATGTTGCATATCAAATGGTTCAAACTCACGGAAAAGAAAACTGTATTTTATTCTTCACCAATACACTTTGGGAAGATGAAGATAATTATAGATTCATGAATGAAATATCAGATTATATAGGATTAGAAATTACCGAAAGAATAGATGGACGTACTCCAGAAGAGGTATTTTACGATTATCGTTTTTTAGGGAACTCTAGACTCGCTAAATGCTCTGAAGAGTTAAAGGTTTATCAAACAGTTGTCTTTTTGGAAGAACTAAGAGATGAACATAATTTAGAACCAATTTTATATTTTGGGATTGGACCTCATGAAACTCATCGATCAGATAATCTGAGAGAATTTTATAGTCATAGACCTGTTGAACCAATTGAAACAAGATTCCCTATGGTGGAGACTTTCCGCGATGATATTGACGTGAAAAGTATTATACAAGAAGATTGGGGTATTAAATTACCGCGTATGTATGAGTTAGGTTTTTCTCATGCAAACTGCGGGGGAAGATGTGTAAGAGGTGGGTTCCAACACTATGCACAACTCTACAAAATTTGGCCTGATCGTTATGCACTTCAAGAAGAAATGGAAGAAAATTTCCGGAAAAATTTCGAAAAGAATGTATCTATTCTTAAAAAAGATGGTGGACCATATACATTACGTGAATATAGAGAGAGAATGGATCGTGAAGGAATTGAAAACTTCTTGAAAATTCAAGATGAAACTGTTCCGTGTGTTTGTTCATTTTCATAAAAATTAGACTCACCTTAAGGTGGGTCTTTTTTGAGTGTGAAGAGAGAAATTTAAAAATGAAAAAATTGGTTTATTTTAGTGTAAAGATACATATTCTAATTCTGTTAAGCAAAAAAATCAGTTGAAAGGTTGAAGATATGTCACACCCATATAAGCATTTTGAAGGGACAGAACTATGGCAAGCCATTAACAGAGGAATAGATGATCTTATTGAAAATAAACACCTTGAAGAAACAACTCCACGGGAATACATAGTTGGGCACCTTTATCTTACAGTATCTGGATTAAGAGAAGCTAGGTTTTGTAGTGAATGTAATTAAATTTGTAGTTTATTTAAGATGTGGTTTTTGTAAATATTGATTGACTGAAACGTAATTAGCCAAACATCATTCATCCTTAACCTCGATTAGAAACACCCCTTTCTCAAAACCACCACGCTTCTCACGCTTTGCCATTCTGACTTTCTCTAACTCTTCCATAGATGAACCATGTAAAGGAAGTACAGCTTACTTCAACAGCTTCTTCGTTATTGGTAGTTTCTTTGTATTCACCTACCTCTTCCAATAATTTGTGTTTAATTTCGATTTCTAGCTCATTAGATTCCAGCACTCTCATGGAAAATCTCTTATTTTTAGCTTCAATTACTTCTGGGATTCTGTCTCGGACTAGTTTTTTATAAATGGGCATGATTGTTTCCCCTTAATATATAACGATATATTTCTTGACACATCATAAAGTATTGCTTATTAATTATTTTAAGGAGATATGGAATTCTATTAAACATATTCTTTCCGAAGTCAAAATTTCTCATCAAATTAAGTTTTGTTGCATCATTATTCTTTTAGCTTTGTCGTAAGCAATAGAATCAAGTACCTCAACTTTACTAATTCGAACATTATCAACTGATAGAATGTATTTGTCCATTACTTCATCTATTGAATGAGTGAAATCGATGATGCACTTCTCTTCTCTTTGCAATAAGTGATCGACTGTGATGTTAAAATAATCAGCCATAATTAATAAGTGAGCATTAGATGGTTCTTTTTTATTCATTTCAAAACTCCAGACCATGGTTTTGGAAATATTCAAATCCTCAGCCAAATTTTCAGAAGATATGTTTTTTAATAATCGTAATTCCTTTAATTTTTGACCGAACATTAACAATTAACAACATTCATTTACTAAATAATTGATGATAAATTCAGTTGAAATAATTTAATCATTAGAAAATTATAACATTTTGATAAATGGAAATGATATATTATTTGAAAAATTAAAAAAGGAGATTTGGATCTTAAAAATAATTTAATAAGTAGGTGACTTGATGTTTTCGAAACTGTTCTCCAAGAAACAATCTCCAATTTCAGAACCAACAAATAAGAAGGGAAAACCCAAAATTGCTCCTGAAAGAATTGGAGATTTAGGTGAATATAAAATAAATATCCAGTTAGATCAATTACCTAAAGACTGTAAGCCAATCAGTGATTTAATGCTTCCAAACGCTAAGTCAAAATCGGGATACTCTCAAATTGATCATATTATTTTAAGTCCGTATACAATTTTTGTAATTGAAACTAAAAATTATGCTGGAACCATCTATGGAGATTTTAAAAGAGCTAAGTGGTCAGTAAACGGCAAGTTTCCTATGATGAATCCATTTCACCAAAATTATGGACATATTAAAGCTATACATAATTTAATACCTCAAGTCGATATAACTCAATTTGTATCTATGGTTTCTTTCACAAAGAGAAGTACCTTTAAAGTAAATGAGGAATTAAGAAAGATTCAATCCAATGAATTAATTGTATATGATACGGAACTTTCCGAGTTTATGGCTAGAAAGATAAACGTGTTAAAACTGACGATGAAAACACCAGCCTTCACTGAAGAGCAGATTAACGAAATGTATACTGTGTTAAAAACGGAAAATATTCTAGATCCATATCTGCGAGCTAATCATGTTCAAAATATTAATTCGAGTGTAAGTCTAGTAGAAAAAGAATTACAAAAGGGTTCGAAAGCTGTCTGTCATACTTGTGGAATGGAGGTATCTGAAAAAGTAAGCAACTTCTGTAGTGCTAATAAAGCTAGATTTAATGGGAATATTTATTGTTTTGAGCATCAGAAAGATATTTTATAAGTTTTAAATTGAAGTGTAAATAAGATAATCAATATAAGAACCACAAAAGCGGCAAAAATTGCATCTTTTGCCGCACTCAATCCTATAGAAGAATCTTTTCTTTATTACCCAAAAAAGTCTTCATCTACCGGTTCAGGTTGCAAGGAAGCGAAGGATGCAACCTTGTCGCAGGATTGCCTGAAATAAGATAAACGAGCGGGGCCAACTGAGGCTCCGCTCGTTTACTTTACTTAAGAGGTTATGGTGCAACAGGTTGTGTCCCGAAAGCTTCCTGGAAACATAGTTGTTATTTATTGATTTAACCAGTCTATTGAATTTTTAACCAAATAGTAACTTATACGTAGAAAACAAGAAGCGGTATAATTTAGTTGGTATTTTTATTCCTATTAAAATCAGAAAAAAGCCTTCCAGAATGATATGTTTCATTCCAGAAGGCATTTACCATTTTAATAAGAATCTTGCTTAGTAAGCAGTCCAACCGCCGTCGGCAGTGAAACTTGTCCATTTACAAAGCTTGATTCGTCAGATCCTAAGAAAATAGCTAATTTCGCAATTTCTTCAGGTTGTCCTGCACGTGGATTGATAGCCATACCTAATTGTTGACGTTTTATACCGGTCTTACTGATGTTCGTCATTGTGCTCGCGATATTCGTCATTACCGCTCCTGGGGCAATCCCGTTACAGCGAATATTTTTGTCTGCATACATAAACGCCGTGTTTTTAGTTAAGCCCACAACTGCATGTTTAGACGCTGTATAAGCAGCACCTGCACGAGCTCCATGTAAACCACCAGCTGAGATATTGTTAACAAATACACCATGTCCTTGTTCTAAGAAAATAGGTATCGCTAAACGCATGGAATGCATGACTGCAGTTGTATTAACAGCAAAAACTAGATTCCAACGATCATTTGATATCTCGCCAACCGGTTCCATTCCATCCATAATCCCTGCATTGTTAACGAGAATATCTAACTTGCCAAAGGCACTCTTTGTTTCATCGAATAGTCGTTGTAAATCATCTTCAGAAGTAATGTTCGTTTGGATAGCGATTGCCTCAGCACCAGAAGCTTTAATTGCCTCAGCAACTGCAGTAGCTCCTTCTAAATTCATATCAGATACAACAACTTTAGCACCTTCTTTTGCATAGCCTTCAGCAATCGCTTTACCCATTCCCGAAGCAGCCCCGGTTACAATCGCAACTTTTCCTTCTAATCTCATGTAAAGAACCTCCTGATTTTTATTGAACAACTGTTTAATAAAAAGTATAGTGGTTTTACCAGACTTTTCAATAATCAAAAAATGATGAAATGTTCATTAAACAACATATAGAAAAATACTGTTCAGTAAGGGGTGCATAAATGGTGCGAAGTGATCTACGAGTAATCAAAACGAAGCAATCTTTGCAGGAGGCACTACTCGTTTTATTACAAACAAAAACCCTGAAATCCATTTCCATCACAGAAATTTGTCGAATGGCCAATATCAATCGAGGCACCTTTTATTTGCATTATGGACAAATTGAGGACCTATTCGAGGAATACTTTAAGGAAATCATGAAGGATTTATCCGATGCCTATGAAGAACCTTATAAACATGTACTTAAATTAAATCCTAGAGAAATAAATCCTTCCACCATTCGCATCTTTCACCACATTGAACAGAATAAAAACTTCTATAAGATTGTTTTCTCGAGAAATGTTCAAATGTCCTACTATTACTTATTGTTTGACCAAATCAGTGACTTACTTAAAAGAGATTTCAATCTCAAGTTGGATAAAGACATTAATCCTGAAATGATGAGTGCCTATCAAGCCAATGCAATCCTTGGAATTGTGATTGAGTGGTACAGAAATGATTTCCAACAAAATGCCACTGAATTAAACCAGATATTCGTTCGCATTTTAAACATTAAATTATAGGTCAAGATAAGGATCACTGACCTTGAACATTAATTAAGAGATAAACTTAGTTTAATGTTACTTTTGGGACATTGATGGGCATGGGGATAATGAATTTCTCTAAATTAAATCTATGAAAAAATCGAGGGGCGACTGATGATTTCAGTCGCTATTTATTTTTTATACAAATGAAACCGAAACCCATTTTGGTTTGTCTAACGTTTAGTGAAAGGAGGGGGACAGTTTGAATAAGCTAGAAAGAGATCGATTGCTAACGGAAGCGATGGATCAATATGGAGATTATTTAATTCGACTTGCTTTTGCTTTTGTCAAAGACAAAACCAAGGCTGAAGATATTGTTCAAGAAACCTTTATCCGCTATTACATAACACTCGAGAGTTTTGAGAATCGCTCTAGTGTAAAAACTTACTTATATCGAATAACAGTGAATGAGTGTCATCACTACTTTAAAAGCTGGACGTATCGGAAAACGGAAATTTCTAGTTTCGTCAGTTCTTTAACTGTTAATAAACAAACGCCAGAAGATGAAATGTTAATGCAAGAAAGTAAGAAACATGTTGCACATATGGTTGATAACTTACCCATTAAGTATAAAGAGGTTGTGTGGCTTTATTATTATGCTGAGCTATCGGTTAATGAAATTGGGGATGTGTTGAACTGTTCAACAAATACAGTAAAAACACGTTTGGCCGCAAGTAATGTAATAGAAGGAGTTCTTCTTTATTAATCAAAAAAATATCATCTTTAGGTTGTAAGGACCTGGGCGCTGCAATTTCGCAGTGCTTTTTTGAATTTCAAAGCTAATCACTCTAAAATCATTTATTTCACAGAATATTCACTTATCGAGAAGCTTAATTGGATATTGTTGTTATATGATAAGTAAAGGAGATGATGAGGTTGAAAAAGTATTTACTAGTAGGAATAGCACTTTTATTAACTTCTTGTACAACTGAAGATAAACCGATAGAAGAAATTAGCGCAAAAGGTTACAACACAAAACCGGTGATCAAACTAGTTGAACCAAGTGGAAATTTTCTGTTGCTGGACTGGGCAAATGATAATATGGATAGGGGAAATCACGATTATGACACATATGTTCATGCTCGTCTCGTTGTGGATTTGGATTATACGGATGTAAAACGTGGGGATGTAATCTATTTTAATACGCCAGAATTCGAGAGTGAAAATCCAAACTTGAATTTAGGAGATTCTCAAATTTCCAGAGTCGTCGGTTTGCCGGGAGAAACGATTGAAATTAAGGATGGGAAAGTATTTATTGACGATAGAAAATTGGATTATTTCTATTCAAACGTAACCTACTTTGGGATGGAGAAAGAAGAATATTTTGCAAAAGCAACACATGACAGTAAGGCAGATAAAGCAAGACAGGAAGACTATTTTTCTACTGATATGAAATCTCTTTTTATTCCGAGTGATTCAGTGTTTGTATTAGGTGATAGTTGGTGGAGGAGTTCTGATAGTAGAAGTTTTGGTGCACTGTCAATGGATGAAATAAAAGGGAAAGTGTTAGGTTACGAAAAAGATGGTTCAAAATCAACCAATGCTATAACAAAAGAATTTTTAGAAAGCAATGCGGAAATAGGTATGACAAAGCAAGGAGTCAAAGGAAGATTCGGTAAAAATCACGTTTCAGATTTTAGTAGTGACATATGGATGTACGACAGGGTTAAAAATAATTATCAATATGAAAAGAGTTTAGAAACGGTTGCTTTTAAAGATATTAAAGATGAACTCGTACACTATCAATTATTTATTAACTTTGTGGACGGCAAAGCTTTTATGTATTCCTATTTTTATAAAGGCGATGACGGGAAGATCTGGGAGTATGTAGTGAATCCGGATAAAACGATAACTGAAGTCGTTGTAAGTAATTAAATAACTCCACTTAATGTGCAGCTGCATCAAGTGTTGATTAAAGACCATGCCATCTTTTTAAATGTTTCACCTGGCGAAGCAATCAGTGAACCGATTTTGACCATGGATGCACTGAATCGAACTGATTTCGTAATGTCACTTTTGTATTAAGTCCTCCTTTTACAAATGTATTAGCTATCGATACGGATAGCATAAACTTATAAACTTATGATATGTTCCCGATTAAAAATAGAACGTCTTGCTACATGAAGCTACATTATAGGAATCACTTTCGTAAGAAACTGATACCCAAAATTCTATTCATGTTCTCCATTATAAAGGGGGACAGATACCAATAAGAAGCAAGAGAACCGTCCCCTTGCTTTTCTTGATCTAATCCGCCTTTCCAAAAAAGTTAGAGGATTATTTTGGTCATGATCAAGTCTACTTGTTCTTCATCGCCCATATAGAAAGAGTGCGCGCCAGTTTGGACAAATCCCTTTTTCTTATAGAACGCAATGGCGTTTTCATTTTCTTCCCAGACACCTAGCCAGATTTTCTTTTTTTTGTGTTCGATGGCAATTTCCACCGCTTTATTTAGCAGGTTCTTCCCAAGTCCGTGTTTTTGGTATTTCTTTTTTACATAAATCCTCTCGATTTCAAGTGATTCATCGCCCATTTTTTCCGACTGAGCATCATCTGTATTGACCTTTAGGTATCCAGCGACTTCATGGTTTACATAAACAAAAAAGAATTGCGAAGAGCGATTGGCTAATTGTTTTTCTAATTGTTGTAAATTGAATTCTCTTTCCAAATAGGTATTTATCTGTTCAGGTGAATTCTGATCCTTAAATGTCTCGTTAAATGTGTCAACACTAATTTCTTGGAGTTCGCGTGTATCTTCAAGAGTACACTTCTTTATAGTCATCGTCATTTGAATAGGTCACTCCTTCAACAGATTAATAGTTTCTCTTGTTTCCCTTTTTTACAAATTCCCAGTCCTTTTCGATATTTTTCCTGATTCGCTGCAGAAGATCGAAAGTGACTTCTGTTTCTTTTTTAGAAAATCCCTCTAATGCAACGAAATTGGAATAATCATTTTCTCTTTTGATAAAAGGGTACACAGTTTCCCCTTTCTCCGTTGGAAAGAGTCTTTTGATTTTTTTGTTGTGTGGATCTTCTTTCTTCTCAATAAAGCTATTCATTTCAAGTTTTTGGATAGCACGAGCTGCTGTGGAGCGGTCTACTTTTATCATCTCGATTAACTGTTCCTGAATGATTCCCGGGTTCTCACATATTCGCACCAGGTATAAATACTGTCCTTTGGTAAGATCGAATTCTTTGAATTCTATGTTGCTTATCGATTCCAATGCCCTAGCTATCATGCCTATTTCACGCAGAATTTCTTTCATAAAAAACTCCTCAGTATATATTTTTCATTGCAAATGCAATGAAAAGTGGTATATAGAACTTACCTTATTTTTGTTGCATTTGCAACAAAAATTCCGATAAAGAACTTGTTATGTAATTAATTTTAAAATAACTATCCAGTCTCAGTATTCGTATTCTTTAAGCATTAAACATTGTCCTTTGACAAAATAAAGCCCAGAAAATGTGAAAAATTCAGATTGTGAATTGTATTGGCTAAAATTCACATAATACAGGAGTAAATCACAATAAATTAGGAGGAACTTTCTGTGAAGGAACTTTTTACCGCAACTGTAACGGCAACTGGTGGCCGAGAAGGACACATCCGTTCAGAAGATGGCGTA
This sequence comes from Paenisporosarcina sp., assembly GCA_048976825.1. Taxonomy (GTDB): domain Bacteria; phylum Bacillota; class Bacilli; order Bacillales_A; family Planococcaceae; genus Paenisporosarcina. Next base: position 95,007 of record JBHGUT010000017.1, on the reverse strand, counting down.
CTTGATCTTGCTTTGGCAATGCCGGGTGTTAAAGAAAATACAACGAATCCAGAACAACTTTTTGCGGCGGGCTATGCTGCTTGTTTCGATTCCGCCCTGAATTTGGTGGCAAGACAGGAAAAAATTAAACACGGTGGATCGGAAGTAACCGCCCATGTCACGCTAAATCAAGGTGAGGATGGCTATTCGCTTTCCGTCAAACTGGATGTTCTTGTTCGAGATGTTGAGAAAGATGTCGCCCAACAACTTGTGGAAGCCGCACATAAAGTGTGTCCATATTCACGTGCTATCCAAGGGAACATCACGGTGGAAGTCGTTGGCCGAACTGCATAAAGATAGATAATTACTGATAGAAACAATTCGATTACAGGTCAGAGAAAAAGCCACTTCCTCATGCAAAAGATGAAGGAAGTGGCTTCATTAAATTGACTACAGATAACTTAATATACTTTATCCCCATTAAAAATAGAGTTCTTAACGACGACATAATCTACTGTACGGATAGCTTCTAACTTGTTTCCACCTGCATACGAAATGGAGGATTGGAGATCTTGTTCCATTTCAATCAGTGTATCTTCTAAAGCACCTTTATGCTCCACAAACATTTTCTTGCCTTCGACGTTTTTCTTTTCGCCTTTTTGAAATTCGGAAGCGGATCCAAAGTATTCTTTAAAGAGTTTTCCATCTTTTTCAAATGTTTCACCTGGAGATTCTTCATGTCCAGCAAATAATGAACCGATCATGACCATGGATGCACCAAATCTCACTGATTTCGCGATATCTCCATGTGTACGAATTCCTCCGTCCGCAATAATCGGCTTAGTTGCTGCTTTTGCACACCAACGCAATGCCGCTAATTGCCAACCACCCGTTCCAAATCCCGTTTTAATCTTTGTGATACATACTTTCCCTGGTCCGATGCCCACTTTTGTTGCATCCGCACCTGCGTGTTCCAATTCTCTTACTGCTTCTGGCGTTCCTACATTTCCTGCAATCACAAAACTATGAGGCAAGTGTTTCTTGATATGCTGAATCATCTCGATCACTGCATTGGAATGTCCATGTGCAATATCAATCGTGATGAAATCTGGTGAAAGCCGTTCGTTAGCTAATTGTTGAATGAATCCATACTCATCTTCTTTGACTCCTACACTTATAGAAGCAATTAATCCACGTGATTGCATATCTTTAATGAAAGATATACGCTTCTCTGGTTGAAATCGATGCATGATATAGAAATAACCATTCTCCGCTAAGTAAATCGCAACTTTTTCATCTATTATTGTCTGCATATTGGCAGGAACTACAGGCAACTTGAATGTATGTCCCCCTAAGGTCACGCTTGTATCACATTCAGATCGGCTATTCACTACACACTTTGCCGGAATCAATTGAATATCTTCATAATCAAACACATTTTCCAATATTAACACCCCTAAATACGAATGATGAATATATTTTTATTTAAAACGTTCGTATTTAGAGTAATTCATTTGTTTCAGCAAGTCAAAGCTTTTCAGATAATTAATTATTTATTGTGTTTGAGACTAATGTAATATGGGCGTTTATATTTTCACGGTTTTAAGTGCCATTTCCATTAAGGTTGGTAAAGCTAAATCGATGTACGCTTCCGGTGATTTCTTACTATTGTTTTGCCAGTCTACGGTGGCACCGTAAATTGCCCATGTAAGCATGACTGCTTTAATATGAAACAGTTCCTCCTCCATCTCATTAGAGCTGCGTAACAACTTAGAAAAAATTTCTACTAAAGCATCCTTTATTTTAAATTCAATGGTTGAAGTGAATGCCTCGAAGCTTCGGGGGCATTGTTTAGACAAATCCATCTGGGATTTTGTCAACGACAAAAATATTTGAACAATAGTTTTATCATTCAATACTTCGTGCTCCATAATTTCACTTAAGACATTGTTGATCAATTCTTCTGTAAGTGTGGCATCTAACAATTCGTATTTATCTGTAAAATGATAATAAAATGTTGCACGATTAATCGTAGCTTCAGTTGTAATATCTTTAATCGTAATATTTTTAAACTCTTTTTTCATCGCTAGTTGTATAAAAGCATCCATAATGAGCTTACGTGTGCGAATGATACGTGGATCTATTTTACCCTCTGTCATCATTTTTCCTCCTACCCCATTTTTTAGACAAAATTGAGTATGTGTCGTATAAACGACAAACATTGAATTTTATTGATTGTCACGTTTTTCATAAGTGCATACAATTAACTATACAACTAATGTTGTATAAACTAAAGGTGTCGAAAATAGGTACGTATGTATTGTCATTTTTGGCGCAAATGATGCAATTGGTCAATCGGCAATAAGCTATGCACTTGGTAAATTTCCCGTTGTCTTTAATAAATAAAGGAGGAAATAAAAGATGGAAATCGTAACATGGATTCTTCAGGGGTTATTAGGATTAGCGTTTTTGATGGCTGGTCTAGGGAAATTAACGGGTTCAAAAATGCACAGAGAAGGGTTCGACCATTGGCGTCTGCCACAATGGTTCAGAGTCGTAACGGGGATTGTGGAATTAGTAGCAGCCATATTGTTAATCGTTGGCTTCTGGGTAGATGATTTAGCGTTATACGGTGCACTTATTTTAGCGGCTACAGGTATTGGTGGCGTCTTAACACATATGCGTGTGAAAGACGGTTTAAAGGAAACAATGCCCATTATGGTTTTAGCTATTCTCGCAATCATTCTTGTATTTTTACTAGTTTAAATAAGTTCAATTTAAAAGGACACCTCCAATCTGATGTATTGGAGGTGTCCTTTCGATTTCTGGTTTCTGGTTTCTCGTATGTTGTTACTAACTCCTCTGCAAGTAATTACTAAAGTGTGAACTTCAGCGTTTTCCCTGTTTCTAAGTATGTTTTCAAATTACTCAATATGAAAGGCCAGCCATTGTTGAATCCTTGGAAGGTGTTGCTTTCTTCTACGTAATCCGCTTCCAACAAATTCTCATGGATTAATGTTAACCTTACGAGATTGTTGTCCATCTCATGTAGTTGAATTGTTAAGACCGTCGGAGTTTGGCGATTCGTTGTGTCACTCACATTTTCCCACGTATAGGTCATTGATTGAAACGGTTCATAATTCAAAATTTCCCCGTAATCTGTTACTTCACCTCTAGAATATTCGACTCGCGAGCCCACTTTCCAATCGGATTTAATGGCAGTTCCGAAAAAGTATTGTTCTGTGTGCTCCGTTTTTGTCAAAGCATCCCAGACTTTTTCAGGTGTTGCTGAGATATAGGTTACATAATTAAAAGTAATTGGTTTCATAAAGATCCTCCTTTAAAGGTTATGTATAGTAAAGTTCTCTTTAAAAAGGGAATATCCTTCATTTCCGTATAAAAGGAGGGGGGCTGAACTTGCATTTAAGCCGATTTTTCTATGCAAAGAGCTTATATTGAAAATCTGGAAGATGAATAAATTGACATAAAAATAATCAATCATATATTTTTAAGGTTAGTGTCTTTTGCCTTTTGTTTCTTTTTCTTCTTTTTTCGAAAAAAGGCAAAGACAGGACCAGCAATTAAGAATAAAAGTAGAAAAAAGAATATAACTATTTCAGCTACTTCCATGACCAAAAAAGGATTTACAGCATTATAAAGTGAAGTCTTTAAATCAAATCCTGAAAGAATATCCATACCTAAGAACAAGGCCGTTAAAAATCCCAACATGAAAATTGAAATACCCAGGATTTTCATTTTTCATCACTCTCCACTTGAAGGGATTTCCTTTTAAAAATTTTATTCCGGCTACGCTTGCTTTTCTTATTTCTGTTCCTAAAAATAGCAATAATAAGAAGGAAGGCTGGAATAATTACTTGAAAAGGGAGATGCATATAAAGAGGGACAACCTGAAGCCCTTCCTGAACATGTTCAGAAAAATTGCTGGCAATCGTTATGGATAAAAGCAAGATGACCACTCCAAATGGAAAAGCCAACAGTGCAGAATCTTTGATTTTAAACAAACTGGCAGTGGCTGTCACAGCCACATAGAAAAACACGCTTATTTTAAAGAAACCACCGATAATTGCGACAAGCATAAAATAAACATCCAGCCTTTCCAAAAAACCGGCTACATCAATTGTTTGTATGGTAGCGAGTAGTGGAAACGGAGAACGTGAAACGAAACTTACACCAAGTACACTGAAATTAACGACCATGACAACCGCCAGTATGAGACCGCTTATTCCCAATGCGAGTAGACCAGTACGTTTCACTTTTTTAGGTTGATTTATATAGGGCAAGATCATGGCAAACACAACCACCTCCCCAAATGGAAAGTACAGGGTTTGTGTAAGTGCCGTCTTTATAACCGGCTTAAACCCCTCTTCGAGTACCGGTTCTAAGTTAGAGATATGAATAATACCGGAAATAATTATTAGAAAAAGGCCACTCATGCCAAGCAACACCATTATCACTATGAGCAGTTCGCCTGTTCTGGCCAACACTTCAATTCCCTTACGAACTGTATACACAACCAAAAGGATCATTAAGGTATTCATGACAAACAAAGGAGTTTCCCAATAAAAGGATGTAAGCAGCATTTCTCCAATATCCCTCAACACTCTTGCCGGAAGATATACAAAGTAGAGCACATAAAAGAGGGCCAATATCTTTCCCAAAACGCTCCCCATTATTTTTTGAATATATTCAGTGGGCGGTATATCCGGATAGTAAGAATATAGACCATAATAAATCAAAAATAAGCAAAATCCTCCTAACATCCCAAACAGAATGGCCAGCCAGGCATCCTGTTTTGCTCCTATCGCAAGAGGAACCAACAAGGCACTGCCAAGTTCAAATAAGACAATGAGAACGAACAGCTGGTATGCGCTGATTTTTGCTTTTTCCAATGGTTTTCACTCCTTTTCAATCACGGTTATTCTTCCAAATCTGAAAGATATGAATTGTTTGTTAGGCCGGTACGGCGTACAAAAGCTTCAACCTTCACATTTACTTTTAAGTTTGGAAAGTAAGCATCATTCCAATCGCTCTTCATCTTTTTCCATTTTTCGGGATCTGAACGATGAACCACCTCGCCGAAACCAAAAATATCCGATTTGTTTTGTTGTGTTCGCTTAACAGTTTTTTCCAACTCTTTCTTGATTTCCTTTTCTATAACCTTTTCTATTTCCAGAATCACAGTCGGATCGGTTAGTTCTAAGGGTGTCCTTACTTCGCGAATTTCTCCTTCCGCACGGACGTGAATCGTAATGACAGGGAGGTCATTTTTTGTCTCAGCTGAGACTTTTGTGTTTTGACGGATTACGTTAAAAACTATGACATTTTTCTTGTCTTCCCAGTCCAGTTTCACATCTGTTTGTTTGATTTTATCTAGTATCCATACTACCCCTCTGGACATTTCCCCTTGATACCAGTCGATTAACTTTCCATCTTTAAAAATGGCCAGGCCATCAGCTTGAAGAGTGGTATCGAGTTCAGATTGTTGAACATTCTCCATCTTTTTTCCCTGTTCGATATCCCCTTTCATGCGAAATCCGCTGATGACCGGTTCCCTCCCTTCGGATGTAAGGTCCTTAATAACATCCTTAATGGTGACTTCTATATTTTTTCCACTTGATTGTTCAGTAACTTGCAAAGTTCCGTTCACTTTCTCAGCGGGAATTCTATCAATGGCTGTCAAAGATTTAAGAAGATCCGCCGCTTTTGTTCGATGAGCAATCACAACCCTTGACGTGATCCGGATTTCCGGATCACGTTCAAAAGCGTCTAAAATACCCGAAATACCTTCTTCTTTTGCCAGGTCTTCACTGATAACTAATAGGTTAGCATGAGCATGATACAGTCTTCGAGAGATTTTGGATGATGCGTTGAAATGGGCTTCAAGCACACTGTCTCCCGTTGCCGTGTAAACGGAAACAGCCGGGCTTTGCCCGCCTCCACCTCCCTGAAGCCCTCCGGCTACGTTTCCAGGATTGATAAGTTGAATGGTCTTGACATACTTACCTTCTTCATTTTTATCAATAGCCATGGCAGATATTATCGCAATCTCATTTAACTCTTTCTGACTCCAACACCCCGATACAAATACTGTGCTGGTCATTATCAAGTAAAGAAAAATCGATTTACGATTCATTCCAATCACCTTTTCCTATGTTAGAATTCGTCATGTTGCGCGATCCGGGAGGCTGAGGTTTCTGATTTTCCCCTTGACTAACCTTATTTTGGCCGCTGATCAATTGTGGCCTCTTCTTGTAAGCCCAAATTGGTCTTCGGAAAATAGTATCTCCTGCTTCCTCCTTGATGAATGGTGCAAGCGGTGACAGGTACGGGACACCGAATGAACGTAGGCTGCATAAGTGAACAATTAGCATGATAAACGCCAGGATAATTCCGTAAAAGCCAAATGTTGCAGCACTGACCATATACAAAAATCTGACCAAACGCGCAGATATAGCAACAGAATAGGCAGGGGTCGCAAAACTGGCAATAGCTGTTATGGAGACGACAATAACCATGGCAGGTGAAACAATGCCCGCTTGTACAGCCGCCTGCCCAATGACAAGCGCTCCTACGATGGAAATAGTCGAACCCATCGCTTTAGGCATACGGATACCGGCTTCTCTTAAAATTTCAAATGTTATTTCCATAATGAGGGCTTCGAAAAACGCAGGAAAAGGCACGGACTCCCGCTGTGCTGCAATAATAATCATCAACTTTGTTGGAATCATCTCCTGGTGAAAGGTCGTAGCGGCGATATAGATTGCAGGCCCGACAAGGGATATAAAGAAGATGACTGTACGTAAAAAGCGAATGGCTGTAGCGATGTCAAAACGTTCATAATAATCTTCAACGGATTGAAAAAAATCAATAAATAGTGCAGGGACCAGCAACACATATGGAGTACCATTTACGAAAATGGCAATCTTTCCTTCGAGAAGATTACCCGCGATTCCATCGGGCCTGTCTGTATTACGTATCGTTGGAAAAGTGGAACTTGTCTGGTCTTCAATCAGCTGTTCAATATAGCCGGATTCAAGAATCCCATCAATGTTAATCTTCTTTAAACGTTTACGTACTTCTTCGATGATTTCTTTCTTTGCAATGCCATTTATATACATGATTGAAACGTCTGTTTTCGTTGTTTTGCCAATTTTCATGGACTCAGTCCACAAATCTGGCGTATTAATAATCCTGCGGACCATTGCTATATTGGTCTCGATGTATTCAGTAAACGCTTCTTTTGAACCGCGAACTGAAACATTTGTAGTCGATTCTTGAATGGAACGTCTCGCCCCGCCTTGGGTACTAACATTAAGTGCTTCACTTATTCCATCGATAAGAATAATGGTATTTCCCGACATCATAGCTGGTAACAAATCGTTCCAGTCACTTACTTTTTCAATCCCTCCGAGAGCTACTACATCTTCGGTGATGATTTCTAAAACCTTTAGTGGAACGAGTTTTTTTTTCAAAGAAGGATTATTCATCATCGATTCAATTAAAAAATCGTTAACAGATTGACTGTCAACCATCCCTTTGACAAATACAATGGCTGTTTGAATCTCTGAATGATAGCCTATTTTTAACGACCGGATGACGATATCTGAACTGTTACCCGTTTTTTCTTTAATGACTTCAAGATTCTTTGATAAGGAGGTATCGATATCATTCGGTAATTTATTGTTAGAGTGAGTTTGGTTGTTTTTCTGTTGTTCGTCACTTTCGGTTTTTTTCTTTTTACGTTGTAAAAATGAAAACATAGCACCGATACCTTTCTTTTCTTTTTCATACAATTGTGTCCAGAAAAAGACCCATTGATACAATACTCTCAATCATTCTTTATAGATTTTGAAATACTGTAAAGGATTATATTAAATTGAAGAAATGTACAGTTTTTAAAAAAGTGAAAAGGGGGAATCATGAACATTCTCCCTAAATAACACACCTGAAATACGATGGCCGATTAATAGGGTCCTTCTGTATGGGATATAAATAACTTATTTGGGTATTCTATTTATTTGTATAGAGACAAAAATTAAGAAAGTGGGATGTATCTATTGAAAACAGAACCTGTTATCGTACATGCCTTCATTAATGGGGAAAAATATGAAACCGCTAAGCGCGCACCCCGCGAAAATCCATCCAATCCTAATGAAATCGTAGGATATTCTCCTGAAAATACCCGGGAAGATACCATTAGAGCCATTGACGCTGCGGCAAAGGCGTTTAAAGAGTGGTCCAAAGTTAGTGTTACTGAACGTATCGCTTGTATGCAACGTGCCTCGGAAAAAATTAAATCAGCCATAGATGAGCTAGGTGTATTATTAGCAAGAGAGCATGGAAAAGCCTTATATGATGCGAAGGGAGAACTCACCATCGCTACTATTTGGATGGATTATGCAAGTAGTATCGTCCAAGAGGAAATAAAAGACAAAGTTCATGAAGATGAAAATGGAAGGGTTATTGTTTCACATGATCCAATTGGCGTGGTGGCAGCGATAACTCCATGGAATTACCCGATTATCTTGGCTATGGTGAAAGTAGTTCCTGCATTACTTACCGGTAATACAATGGTCGTAAAACCGTCACCATTTGCACCACTGACCATTACAAAGTTAATCGAAATGGTTGCATCAGAATTCCCAAATGGCGTGCTTAATATCGTGCATGGTGGACCTGAAGTCGGGAGTGAACTAACATCCAATCCGAAGGTGGGCAAAATTGCCTTTACGGGAGGTACGAAGACAGCCCGTCACATAATGAAGGCTGCTGCTGATACGATTAAGAATCTTACATTGGAGTTGGGTGGAAACGATCCAGGGATTGTTTTAGAAGATTTTGACGTAAATGATGATCGGGCTATACGCCGAATTGTTATCAGTAATTTTCTCACTGGCGGACAAATTTGCATGATTGCGAAACGGATTTATGTACATCGCTCGATCTATGATAAATTTGTTGAAAGTTATATTGAAGCGGCAAACAAATGGATTCGTATTGGCGATTCTCTAAACCCGGATGTAACCGTTGGGCCTATGAATAATCAAGGTCAGGTTAATTTTGTCCAAAGTCTTATCGATGATGCAAAACAACGTGGTAGTGAAATCATTCCGCTTGGGCGAATCCTAGATGAAAATGTATTTAATAACGGATACTTTTTGCAACCTACCCTGGTCTTAGGTGCAGGTTATGAAGACCCAGTCGTCGTTGAGGAGCAATTTGGTCCAGTTGTGCCCATTTTGCCATACGATTCTGAAGAGCAAGTTATCGCTGAGGCAAATGATAGCATCTATGGTTTAACTTCGTCGGTGTGGGGTGAAGAAGAACATGCGATACGAGTTGCACGTCGTATCCAGGCCGGTGTTACGATGATAAATACAGGTGGATTACCTGGTTTTGATATTCGCTTTCCATTCGGTGGTGTAAAGCAATCAGGTATGGGGCGAGAGTTTGGTCCTGGGTCATTTATGGCTTATGTAGAGAAACATGTCCTTACAGTCCCTAAATCAGGGGAGTTACCTTATATTCCAGAATAGTATTATTAATTAGGTGGAGTGAATTTCATTTCCAATAATAAGGGTGGGGCGGCTGAAATTGCATCTTCAGCCGCTATTTTCTATGTTCGAAGGGGTATGATTCTTTTATTTCCCAAAACCTACATATCATTTCAAGATGTAACATCGATTTGAGAGCGGTTATCCTTTACAATAAGAAGATATGTTTTGTTTATGGTCTGAGGTGAGTGGCAGTGAGTGTGGAAACTAAAATTGACGTGATGCGTTGTAATTTGTCGGTGGACAACCGGTTAAAACGGAATAAACCTAAAGTGTTGGAAGAGCTGTATGGTTTGTTGCAGTCGTCTCCTATTTTTGACGTGCATATGGAGAGACTTTCTGATGGTCAGATGAGTCAAAGGCGTGTGGCATTGTATACCGAACCGGTAATGGGGAAGGAAGATAATGGACAAGGTACGCATGTGATAGAGTGTGAGTGGACAGGAAAAGGTTTTGAAGTGGTCCATTATTATGTGACGAAAAAACGCCTTCACTTAGGGAATAATCGGCATAAGCATCTTCGGATGTCGTTTGATCATAAAGGACTTGTGCCACCTGAAGCGACGCTGGATTTATATAGCATGATACAGTCTCTTCCCATTGCGTCAGAGCGGTCGGAGTATGTGAAGAAACGTATTACAGGCTGGGAAGCTTACTTACGCGTAATGGAAAGAAATGCAGATGTGGAGAGACTGGAGATTCCGGTGCGTAGTGCACGGCTGAGTCAGGATTTTCGCAAAGTGACCTTTGAGCTGCAGAAGCTACCGAATGGATTTGATAAGTTTTACGGAAAGTCCGCTGTACGTCTTGTGCAGCCAAGTCAAAGTCTCGGTAAAGTCGTGCAGGTGCAAATGGGCAAACGAATGATTGACGTCGAACTTGAGCGGAATTTGCAGGAACAAGCACGAGAAGGCAAGTGGAAAGTTCCGGTTGGCGGGAAATTAACCTTCGATAATGTAGCGGAAATGGCGCAAATCAATCGCTTGAAGGAAGGGTTCAAACGGTTGGAGAATGGATGGGCAGTGAATCCAAACTTAGAAAAGCTGTTATTTGAGGACCGTCCGTTGATTAGAAAAAGCAGAGTTCCTAAAGGACTGGAATTCAAGCAAAACTTGAACGATTTTCAACGGCAAGCGGTAGAGGGTGCTATGGGAGCGCAGGATTTGTATGTCATTCAAGGCCCACCAGGAACAGGAAAGACCACCGTCATTACGGAGATTTGCTACCAGAATGCGAAGATGGGGTTGAAAACGCTGGTTGCGTCGCAGTCCAATTTAGCTGTAGATAATGCGCTGGGCAAATTAATGACCGATCAGGAAATTCGGATATTACGGATTGGGCGAAGCGAAAGCATTGAAGAAGAAGGTCAGCGTTTTGTCGAGGAACAAGTGGCATTATATTGGAAAGAGCAGACACTTTCGTCTATTCAAACACATGTGAATCAGTTTGAAAAAAACGGTCCGGACATTCAGGCTGCTATCAAAAAGACTGAAGAAACACTTGAAGGGCTTGCGTCTGAGAAAGATGCTCTGGAGTTGCAGTTGAATGAAAAACGACAAGCCGAGGTTGAGCTTCAGGACCTAGAGCTTAAAATTGCATCCATACACTCACAAATGGAAGAATTGGCTCGAAATAAAGAGTTGTTGCAAGTCCAGCTTCAAACGAATCAAGAGCGTTTGGAAGATGTGATACGCCAATATGAACGGGCAGAAGAACTAGTGGTTCGTTTTATGGGAACAGGCGAATTCTCAAAGGTGCAGACCAAGATTCAGTCAGAAATAGATGAACTTTTGAATCGTATAACGTACATAGATGCTGAAACATCCCTTATGAGCAATAAAGATGAGCGTCAGAATTTGGCGAGTCAGCTTAGGAAAAGTAGTGCCAAACAAGTGATGATGCAGGACGCATTTGGACAAGTCGCAACAACCAAAAAACTTGCGGACTTGAGAGAGTTGATGGGGTATGAGTCATGGACGTATTCGGATGAAGTGATGTCATTGATTCGCCAATTAGATCAACTCCATGAACGGATGAAGTATACGTTGAGTGGTTCATCTGTAGTGGATGACACGCTGAAGAAGGCAATTGACTATGCAGTGGAGAAACTAAACGCGCATCAGTACGACATGAAGATGTTGGCGGAAAAAATCCAGATGAATCCGCTACAAGATAGATCGGCTATGTTGGATCCTCAAGTGACGAATTTAGTGAATGCATTTCGTGAGTATGTAAAAAAAATACATCTTTCGCGTGCCCTGAGCCCTGCGAACCTTCAAATGCTTTCCTCGTATTACGAAAAAATGATGATCATCAAAAACTTGAGAGACTTTGCCAATCACAGTCAAATTGAATGGAAGAAGGATGTCCTTTTGACGTTTGAACTGTTGAAAGATATGGTGTCGCAAAAGATGGTTAAGCGTTTAGATGAGCTGAGTGAAGAAATTGTTTCGGTGAAAGCAAGTCTTGAGAAGTTAGATTTGGAGATTTCTGAATCGGAAATCTTGTTAACAGAATTAGGTAAGAATGTATTTAATAAAGACACGTCTGAGAACGTTGTTGAGATGAAAAACAAGTTAACTGAAAAGCAACATGTGCTTGAGGAAATGGGAACAGAAGAAACCTTTGTAGAGGGATTGGTTCTTACTGAGCAAACATTGAAAGAAGACGTATTGCAACAGACAGATGAGATAAGTAAGTTCCAAGAAACGCTTCGTACCTTAGAGCAACAAATGACGGATGAACGGAAAAATCAAAGTATGTTAAAAGCAAAAATGCCTGAACTTGAAGCAATTGTGGCAGTTAATGTTGAAGACCTATTGGAACAAGCTATGGTCGTTTATCAAGATACTGTTCAGCAATTAGACGAGTTAAAACGAAACGAGACATTCTTAGCCGTTTCCAATGACATTCGATTGGAATGGAAGGGTATGCTCGAACAATCGACAGCTTATGACTTAGACGAGATTAAGAAATTGTATATCCAGTATGCCAATGTGATTGGTGTGACGTGTTCCATTTCAGCAAGTAAAGACTTTGTGAATCAGTATCCCGATTTTGACGTGGTTATTATTGATGAAGTGTCAAAAGCAACACCACCGGAATTGTTGCTGCCGATGTTAAAAGGGAAGAAGATTATTTTAGTTGGCGATCATCATCAGCTTCCTCCTTTAGTCGGGCAGGACACAATGGATGAAGTACTCGAGGCTATAGAAGATCCAAAAGAAAAGGCAGAATTAAAATCCATTTTGAAGGAATCTATTTTCGAACGTTTGTTTAAGGAATTACCGAGCGACAGCAAAACGACCTTGCGTATTCAATACCGTATGCATGAGCACATCATGGAGACAATCAACCCATTTTATCGTGAAAAAAATTACGGACTCGAGTGTGGGCTGACCAATTCGGATATCGACCGGGACCACTTGCTAGATGGTAAATTGTTTAACCGTGGTCAGCACATTGTCTGGTACGACATACCCAATGAGCAGGGCTTTTTGGAGGAGCGGGAGCAACATAGCCGTAGCTTCTTTAATGGAGCTGAGTTAAAGCAAATCCGTGAGTTATTATTGGATCTGAACCAGGCTACTGCTGCAGCGAAAAAGGATGGCCGATTGGATCAGCATGTGAAGAAAAAAGTAGGGATTATCAGTTTTTATGGGGAGCAAGTGAAGCGAGTAAATCGACTGCTTAGTCAAGAACTCGATCTCTCACATTTACATTGTCGAACAGGTACGGTTGATAAATTCCAGGGTATGGAGATGGACGTCATTGTCTTGAGCTTTGTGCGTAATCACCAACAATCGGATGGAAATATTGGTTTCTTGAAGGACTATCGACGATTGAACGTAGCTCTTTCTCGGGCACGTGAACTTCTTATGATTGTAGGAAGCGTGGACATGTTCACACAAAGAGCGCATGGAGAATCTCAAAAGGAAATGTTCCGTCACGTTCTAAAAGTAGTGAAACAACACGAGGGACTAAAACAATTAGAAACAAGTAGCAGGTAGGAAGTGATGGTATGAGCAAGGATTCGCGTATCGTAACACAATCGTCGAAAGTATCAAAAATGTTACTCGAACAAAAACATTGGAGGATACTTGGCAATGTGAGTTGGGTTTTTCCACTTCAAATCGCGGAAGTTAATATGAAGACAGTCGTTCGAAGTCAAATGGATGTACTGATGAAAATGATACTAATGATTCTGCAGAGATTGGAAGTAAAACAACCAAGTGAAATAAGCGAATTGTTAGCGGTCGAAACGATTTTTGTTGAACATATGCTGGAGTTGATGATGCACAATAAGATGGTGGAGAAAATCGATACTTCCTATCAACTGACACCTAGTGGATTGGAACATTTAAAACAAGGTACGTTTGCGCATGATCCAATGGATGAACAAGTGGAATTAGCGTATAGTCCCTATCATAATGAAGTTCTGAATCGTGATCATGATCAAAGTATATTGGAAGAGGAAGAATATGTGCCAGATTATACTTTTGAAAAAGACGTAAACCTGGTAGACATAACTGAAATTGAAGATTCAAAGATTAGACAGATGATAGAGGAAACAGGCTATGAATTCATAGTTGAAAAAGGGCAGAAACTAATTGATGAAATTTTATCTATTGAAATGAAAGAGAGCTTGCGAGCCGTGTGCCTTGAATTTCATTTACACGACCGAACAGAAGATACTGTTTTTATACGAGTCTGGAACACTTGGACTGGACAATTCGACAAACAATTTGAAGACGAACTCAATCAGAAAAAAGCTAGTAAGTTGAGGGACATGTACAAGATGTAATTTTAATAGATGAATCAATGAACGGCTGAAAACTTCAGTCGTTTTTTCATGTCTCAAAAATTCGTTTCTAAATGGTAAAGTTATTATGTCTTTATTTATATCGTATATTGCGATATAATCGTAAAAACATTAAAAAAGGGGGGTTCATATAATGAATAGTACAGTGAATCTATTAAATCAATATTGGACGGATATTTATTTCCATTTGCATTATCAACATAAAGAAAAGATTTCCCATCAAGTCGTTCGTATTCTTCAACTTGTCGATAAACAAGATGAGATAGGAGTAAAGGAAATAGCTTCATACCTAAATATTTCACATAACACAGCTTCGGAGCATGTAAAAAGAATGATGGAGAAAACCTATTTAATAAAGATGAGAGATCCTCAGGATGAACGGAAGGTAATCCTTTGTCTAACTGATTTCGGAAAAGAAGTGTTACTTAGAAACACGAGTCTTGATCAAGAAAAATTAGTAAAAGTACTGAACCAAATGGATGACAGTGAAAAGAAGATAGTAGAACAGGCCTTAAAAGTCTTTAGTGAACGTGCAAGACAATGTATGTGATAATGAAAATTATTGTCTCAGCAATTGTTATTGGTGGAGTTACTGAGTTATCAAGAAGATTTCCTTCCTACGGCGGGGTAGTAGCTGCACTCCCTTTAGTAAGTTTGCTCAGTATAATATGGCTCTATGTTCAAGGAGAACAAGCAACAACGTTAAGTAAGTTCGCTTTAGGAGTACTTTGGGGATTCCCTGCGACAGCAATCTTATTAATAATTGTTTATATAGCACTCCAACATTCAATTCATTTGTTTGTATCGATTGGTTTAGGAGTGTGTGGTTGGATAATTTTTTTATTTGCCCAAGATCTCATTGTGAAATATGTAAGACTACATTTTTTCAGTTGAGGTGTGCAGTTATAAATATTATTTCAGGAGTGTTGACTAGTGATTTCGCTTAAAACTTCCATACAAACATTAGATAAGCTGGATAAACAAGATATACCTGGTTTAATTGAATTATCAACTTCTGTTGGGTGGGATTATAATCGAGAAGAAATTACAACGATTATGTCTTCTGGAATCATTTATGGACATAAAAATAAAGAAGGTAAAATTGTTTCAAGTGCTGCAATTGTTGCATACGAATCGAAAGTTGCATCAGTTGGTATGGTCATTGTGAGAGGTGAATACAGGGGACTGGGTTTGGGGAAAAGGGCCACAGAAAAATGCTTAGAATCAGCTAAAGAGAATACAACTGTGATGTTAATTGCAACCGAAGCAGGAAAACCTATGTATGAAAAAATGGGTTTTATTTTAATCGACACGGTACATAAATATTTGTGTGATTCATATATACCTATCCTTATTGATAACTTTCGTAACAGTAGTATCGAAAATCTTCAAAATGAAGAAATACCTCAAATAATTACATTAGATAAAAATGCATTTGGTGATAATAGAAAAACATTACTTATCAATAGGATTAAACAGGCGAAAAAAGCTTTAGTTGTTAGAAATGCGGATGGTAATCTCGTAGGTTTTGGATTGTCAATTTCAGGAACTGAAAATCTTCTATTGGGTCCTATTATTGCTCCTGATGCCGAGACTGCCTACTTACTAATTAATAATCTAGCGAAAAACCATAAAGGTAAAATTAGAATTGATGTTCCATCTGGAAATGAGCACTTCATGTCTCAATTAGTACAAAGTGGTTTCTCAAAGGTAAGCCAACCACCCATTATGATTCTAAATTCAACTAAAATGCCACAACGTAACCGAACATTATATGGAATTGCTGCCCAAATTTTTGGGTGATTTAATAATTTGAAATTAGTTAAACTCTATTGATTCATGACATATTCCTACTTTTTGGAAATTTCAAAACAAAGCACAGCAATATTTGAGTCTAAAAATGCGATATTTTAACTTAAGATAAAACGCTAACCACGGTTAGCGTTTTTTTATCTTTGTAAAACATTTTGAAACCTTGAACAATAGTACGCCGTCTAATGTTCAAAGTTTTATAGGAGGTTGGAAAATGGATGTTATCGAATAGAGAAAGTTCTGAGTTTAATAATCATTTCTTTTTTGAGGACGTGGTTGACCAATATGGTGAAGAACTCATGAGATTGGCTTATACCTATGTAAGGAACCAACATGCAACAGAAGATATTGTACAGGATGTCTTTATGCGTGCCTACGAAAAAAGAGATGACTTTAGAGGGCAATCAACTTATAGAACTTACTTATATCGTATGACCATTAATCGTTGTTACGACTATTTGAGAAGTTGGTACCTAAAGAATGCTAGCTTATCAGATAAAATTACTTCGATATTCCAAAGCAGGAATTCAACTGAAGGTGAGGTTATTATAAACGATGAAAGACACACGATTGGTAAAGAGGTATTCGAATTAGCTATCAAATATCGAGAAGTACTTGTACTTTACTACTATAAGGAGCTAAGTATTGAAGAAATTGCTACTTTATTAAAGTGCTCAAGTAATACCATTAAAACAAGACTACGGAGGGCTCGTGAAAAATTAAAAGTCCAACTTGAAAAGAAAGGAGAACTATAAACAATGGAAGAGAAAAGAATCAAAGAAAGCATTGATTATTACATTGGGAAGGAGAAGTTATTTACCAACCAAATTAGAAATCGGATTTTATCAAATGCACTTAAAAGTAAACCTCAAAGAATTCCCCTAATAAATAAGTTAAAGCCTATTTTAGCATTATTATTTCTAATTGTTGGGGCTGTTACATTTTTATTCCTTTCTAATGATTTAAATGAAAACCTTACCACCGCTGACAAAGGGAAAAATGAATTAGTAGAAGAAACGGTAGTTGAAGATCAGGAAGAGGAACATGTAGATCCAAGTCACATTTTTGTGGAATTAGATAGCCAGGGGAAACCATTTCCTAATCTAGAAGATGATTTAAGAAAAATTATGTTAACCCCGAATGTTGAATTAGGGAACCTAGAAACAATGACCAATTCTATTAATGGTGTTTCAATCGATGAAAAAGGAAATGTATTGGTAGAGTTTAAAGACTTCAGAAGTGAAGTCCCAAGCCCTTCATCAGACTTAAAGGATTCATTCTTAGGAATACTTTACGACACGATATTTAAATATCCGGAAGTGAAAGCAGCTATGTTTACTCTAAATGGAAATCTTACAGCGTGGCAGGAGTGGATAGGAATTTCTACCGAGCCAATGGTCAGAGAATATGTTAATAAAGAATTCGATTTAAATACACATGGTAAATCATTCCCTGAACTTGAAAATGATTTGAACAATCTAATGTTACATGGTTATGCAATAGATGAACTAAATTCTCGAAATGTGGAAGTTTTAGCGAATTGTTTAAATGGTGTATCAATAAATGAAGATGGAACGGTAGTAGTTGAATTTAAAGACTTCCGAAATGAGTTCGGGAGCCTTACCACAAATGAAATGGGTGTATTTCTCTGGCCACTTCATGATACGGTCTTTAAGTACCCAGAAGTTAAAGAAGTTTATTTTACTTTTGAGGGCAGCTTCACCGACTGGTATCAGTGGCTACAGTCAGGTCCAGAACCGATGACACGATAATAGCATGTGCATCTGCTTCTCCATGTTTCTTGTCCCTAAATGATAGATTTTTTCAAAAATTCATTTGCATTAAAACTGTCATATTGCTACTATTACTATTAATATTATTTATTAAGCGATGAAGAGACGAGTAAATAAAATCGAACTTTACAGAGACCCCCGGTTGGTGAAAAAGGGGGAAAGGAATTTTATTGAATAAAACCTCTGAGCTTCGTACGGAACTAAGAACTTATTAGGGATGCTACGACGGTTTCCCCCGTTAAAGGGATAGGGTATCACTGTTTATATGTCGTACCTGATAAGGCTTGTTGAGCAATCAATAAGCAAAACTGAGGTGGTACCGCGAATTTAACTCTCGCCCTCAAGATGAAAATCTTGAGAGGTGAGAGTTTTTTTATTTATTTTAGATTTTATAGAATTGAAATTATAAGAAAAGAGGTGATGGAAATGCATTGGGCATACCAACTAGCAGAAAGATTAATTGAAAAACATCCAACGAAAGAGGTCTTCACCTGTGCTTCAGGGATAAGTCCATCTGGTTCCGTACATGTAGGGAATTTCCGTGAAGTTGTGACAACTTTTTTTGTTGTGAAAGCATTGGAAAGTATGGGGAAAAAGGCAAGATTCATTTTTTCATGGGACGATTATGATCGCCTAAGAAAAGTTCCTTTAAATGTATCTCCGGACTTTGAGTCGTATGTAGGATTACCCTATTCTGAAATCCCAAGTCCTTTCGGTAATGGGTCATATGGGAACTATTTTGAGAAAGAGTTTGAAGATTCTTTAAAACAATTTGGAATCATCCCGGAATATATTTATCAAAGTAATGAATATCGGTCTGGCCGATATTCAGCCTATATATTAATGGCAATGAAGAAAAGGAAAGAAATCTATGATATTCTCATGCGTTTCAAATCCAGTAAACCTTCTGAAGATGAACGTGAGGCTTTTTATCCTATTACCTTGTATTGTGAAACTTGTGGCAAAGATACCACAATATTAAGTGCTTATGATGAAGTAACTACGATGATTGAATATAAGTGTTCATGTAACCATAGGGGTTCACAATTAGTATTAGCTAGCAGAAAAATAAAGCTCAACTGGAAAGTGGATTGGGCTATGCGTTGGATGGTAGAAGAAGTTGTGTTTGAACCTGGAGGACGAGACCACTCTTCTGCTACAGGTAGTTATAATGTTTCAAAGGTCATAGCTAAAGAAATTTTTAATTATGAAGCACCTGAATATGTTGCTTATGAATTTATTGGTTTAAAAGGAACGAACCAGAAAATGTCCAGTTCATCTGGGAACGTCATCACTCTCCGTGATCTGTTACTTGTCTATACGCCAGAAATAATCCTCTACTTGTTTGCTAAATACAAACCTAGTTCTGCTTTCAATATTGGATTTGATGAGGAAGTATTGCGAAACTATTCGGAGTATGAAAGGCACACTGCTCAAGAAAAGGGAGATGAAGTAACCATGCAATCCCTTGAGTTAATAGGAACTGAAAGATTTAAAAAACAACCAAACTTCAATCAAGTAGCAGGAATTTTTCCGCTTATCGACTTTAATATTGAATTATTACGATCAAGTTTAAATGCGACAGATGAGGAATATACATTTGAAGAAATTAGTACAATCAGTAATCGAGTTGAGCACTGGATTAAACGGTGGAATCCTCAACGCTTAGTACAATTAAATCAGGAAAAAAATAATACTTACTTTGAAACTCTTACGATAGAACAAAAAGAAAAAGTGGGCCAACTTGCCACGTTAATTTCAAATGCACGAACCTTCAGAGGAGACATTTTTATGAGTGAAGTTTATGCTATCTGCCACCAGGAAGATAAAAAAAGAATGCGTGAATGTCAGAAACAATTGTTTCAGGATACGTATCAGTTAGTTTTAAAAGAAAATAGCGGACCCCGATTGCCATTACTTTTGAGTGCAGTAGGGAGAGAAAAAATGATTAAACTCCTTACTTTTAACTAAAGAAAAAACTAGAATGGTTTCAAAGAAAGTGCGTCTGAAATTGTATTTCAGACGCCTTTGTTTGTGTTCGGGATGGAACCTTCTTGTTTTTATCTGAATTCCCTGATTTCGACACGAATCGACAATAAACTAGTATAAGGGAGTATATAATAGAGAACAAAGTTAATAACATGACAAGACGCTAAGTCATAGTAAATTTATTGATGAAACGAAGTTATTAAATTTTACTTGAGAGGGAGAATACCGTGTTCAACTTTATTAAAAAGTCACGTGTGAACTGTAAGAGAAAGGTAAAGCCTTTGCGGATGTTTCGAAATGACAAAGGGGATGTGTTGAGGGGGTGTATTGCTTGCGGCGAATATGCTGAGAGACGCGCTTATCGGAAGGTAAAGTAATATAAATAGAAAGTCTAGATAATCAAATGTTAAATCGAATTAAATTTCAGTTTCACATTACTCATGAAATCAGGTGGTTCTAATCGATCAGTTTCTAGCTTTTCCACTTACATATATACCTTATGTGGTGATAACGTTGGTTTTTGCTTTTACTTTACATGAATTTATGCACGCTTGGATGGCTTATAAGTTCGGCGATTCAACAGCAAAAGATCAAGGACGTGTCACACTAAATCCCATGAAGCATTTAGATGTTTTGGGAACTCTTTTAATCTTTGTCGCGGGTATTGGGTGGGCAAAACCTGTTCCCATCAACCGTTTTTATTTTATGAAGAGACGTTTTCAAGCCATCCTTGTTAGTCTAGTTGGACCACTGAGCAATTTCTTTTTAGCATTTGTAGGGATAGGTGTATGGTATCTCTTACAGAACATAGAGTTTACAACGGACCAATTGATTATATTAAACGATTTCATGAGTGTCTTTGTCCATTTAAATGTGGTCCTCGGCATTTTTAATTTAATCCCTATTCCTCCGCTAGATGGATACCGAATTGTTTCCCGGTTTTTATCGGCCAAAACACAGATGAAAGTGATGCAATACGAACAATATGGTATGTTGTTTTTCTTTGTTATTATGATGACACCGATCGGTTCGTGGACCATTTCCCCTTTTATTAACATGACAACTGAAGCCGTGATAAGTGGATTTCATTCGTTTTTTCAGGGATTCTTATAAGAAATTAGTTCCTGTTACTCGTAACAAATAAATAAAAGCATTCAAGACGAGAGTACCAAAATCTCGTCTTTTATTTTTGCCTATTAAACTATCTCGATGAACTGACTCATAGGTCTATTAATTCTAGGGAGATGACATTAAAAAACTAATAATAAGTATCAATTAGCTTTGTATATTATGGTAATATAAAGTGATATTATTTTCATATTTAAGTTAGGGAGGCATTTATATAAAAAATCTCAGTTTCATGGGCCCTTTAATTTTAATCGCCTTTCCATATATCGTATTTGAAATTTTTAGAAATGGGATAATAAATGAACCCCATTTTATGCTACCAAGAGGACACTTTTACATCGTAAGTGCTGTGGCATTAATGTCTACTATTATAGCAATTGCGGTTGGTATTGCTGGTAAACGGTTAAGGAATATTAAGATTACCTTCTTATCATTATCCTTCGTTTCACTTGCCCAGATGTACTTTTTACATGGGTTAGCCACACCACACTTTTTGCTTCCTGAAACACATGTATCTGGTGTTGCATCGGAATTAAGTATGTTATTGGCATCTTTTTGGTTATGGTTATCTTCTTTCCCATCTGACCACAAGCTTGTCGAAAAGATCTCACGAAGACAACGTATTCTTCTTCCTGTATGGGTCTTAGTGCTAGGAATATTTGGAGTAGTGGCAATGAACTTCCCACATCTGATGAATTTTATTCCATTAACTATGAAACCTGTTAACTGGATCGCTACGGCTATTGTTGTATTATTAAATGTCGTTACCATACGTCGATACTATCAAACTTACAAATTTTCACGGTTTCCACTGCAGATTGCTATCGTCTATAGTTCAGGTTGGTTTATAGTGGCGCAGCTAATTATCGTTATGGGAGTTAAGTGGAATCTCAGTTGGTGGATGTATCATTTTATTTTATTGGCTTCGATGATTGTTATGCTTATTGGGTTAGTTAAGCAGTATTCAGCGAAGGGGAATCTTGAAGGTGCTATTCGGGCGTTGTTTACAACCGATCCATTTGAAAGAATTACGAGTAGTACTTCATCAAGTGTAAAAGCGCTAATAATCTCTACTGAAAAGAAAGATACATATACAGTTGGTCATACTTTTCGAGTTACGATGTATGCATTGAAACTTGCAGAAGAACTTCATTTAAAACCAGAACAACTTAGAGCACTGGTACAAGGATCATTAGTTCATGATGTTGGGAAAATCAGTATCTTGGATTCGATTTTAAATAAACCCGGAAAACTATCACAGGAAGAAAGAATAGAGATAGAAAAACATCCAATCAATGGTTACGAAATGTGTAGAGATCTTGGGTTTATGAAAGAAGAATTGAATATCATACGTTCTCATCATGAAAAATGGGATGGAAGTGGATATCCGGATAGGCT
Source organism: Paenisporosarcina sp. (assembly GCA_048976825.1). Taxonomy (GTDB): domain Bacteria; phylum Bacillota; class Bacilli; order Bacillales_A; family Planococcaceae; genus Paenisporosarcina. The sequence continues at coordinate 72,511 of JBHGUT010000017.1, read as the reverse complement.
TCAAGGAGAAGAGATAAGTCTTTTAGCTAGAATCGTAGCTGTTGTGGATGTTTACGACGCTCTTACTTCAGAGAGATCTTATCGAACAGCTTGGTCCCACAGTGAAGCAATGAATTTACTAATTTTACAAAAAGGAAAACACTTTGACCCTAAGTGTGTAGATGCATGGATTTCTCTATGTGAACGAAATCCCACGGTCTATAAATACCCATCTAGTACAATTAATAACGAATCAACGGGCATTCTTATTTCTTCCATATAAGTTATTTGGTTTTACATTATTCTAGACAGACAAAAAGTCTGTCTTTTTTTGTGACCAAATTTTTTTTAGTCTAATACGATTATCTACCCTGAAGATATGAACGAATAAAGTCAAAAAAGAATATTCCCGTTATAAAGATGATGATTTTGATGCCCCAAAAATGCCTAATCAAAAAACAGTACAATTCGTATTAGAATAAGCATACAAAAATGCACAGATTTAAAATCTGTGCGTTTTTCCTTATATTTTTGTTACTTCCCCAACACTTCAGTCAAAATATCGGTTATGGGTGATATCCCTTTTTAATTTCCTGTTGATTAATTTACAGACCATACGAATCAAACACATCTATTCGTTTCTTTTCTTTACCAAATGTTATGCTTTACTAGATTTTTTTAATAAATATAAATACTTCCTGATAATACGCATGGGTCTTAAACTATCATCATAAATGTCGCTTGTAATTGATATGACTACATGATAAAAAGGGATTATAAGTATATACTGTCCTCCAAAACCTAAAGCAAAACAATATGTATTTTCACTCGAAAAATCTTTCTCCTCGTCTATTTTATTTACCCACCACTGCATTCCATAATAACCAACATTGTCATATGTAAGTAAATTTGGAGCTGTTGATTCTTTTATCCAACCCTCGGAGACAATTCTTTTACCATCAAAAAGTCCATTTTGGAGAATTAATTTTCCGATTTTCTCCATGTCCTCAATTTTTAAAATTAATCCATCAGCACCCTTATTGATATTCATTCTATCCAAGTACCATCTGTATTCTTTAATACCTAAGGGTTTAAATAAAAATTCATAAGCAAAGTCTTCTGTTTTCATATTCGTCGTTTGTTGTAAAATAGCTGATAAAGTATGAGAACACCCTGAATTGTAATTCATATGAGTCCCTACGTCGTATTTTAACGGACGATCAATAACGAATTTTACAATATCATGATAATAAACCATTGGAGCAAAACCTTTCCATTCACCAAACTCAGGAAAATCAAGTCCATCAGTCATTGTTAACAAATGTCTAATGGTAATACCCATTTTTCTGTTATCTGACTGCTCTTTGAAAATTTTCGGGAAGAATTCATGTATGGGTGACTCAATCGTTTTAATGTATTGTTTATCTAATGCAATACCAATTAAAATTGACATAATGCTTTTGGTACAAGAGTTTATTTTATGTAATTTATCTTTTTGTTTTTTATTTTTGTAATATTCAAACACTCTTTCGGAATTTTTATTAATTAACACAGAGTTTATCTTCTCTTTCTTTAACTCATTACTAAGTAACTCAAAGGTCATTTATCCAACCCCTTTTAAATTTGACTTTTTTCTCTAAGCTATAATTAGAAAACATTTGTTTCCATGCCTTATCCACAATCTTCGTTCGTTAGAGGAATAACCTATATTTATTTTAACATAAAATGACATATTCCTTAATGATTCAAAAAATAGTTCACCTAAAAGTTAGACGAACTATCAATGGTAGATTATATCGTTTAAATCAAGTACTTGATCTGAATCTTTGTACAGGGGTAAATCATTGTGATGATTGCGGCAACGTTTTTATCTTTTATATGAGTAAAATGTGCATTTTTTCTATTAATAAACAAATCTTATTTGAAATTTCTCTTAGTCTAATTCATTATTAACATTAGACAGTCTTTTCGTAATAAAAACCCATACAAGATTGCGAGAAGAAATACATTCTATGAAGGAAGTAGCTTATGCCTGAAGAAAACATTACGCGTATAAATCTAGACGGTAAAGAACTGATACTAATAGGAACTGCTCACGTATCACGACAAAGTGCGGATCAGGTAAAAGAAGTAATCGAAAGAGAGAGACCCGATTCAGTTTGTATTGAGTTGGATGAACAAAGATATCAGTCTGTTATGGATAACAATAAGTGGAAAGAAACAGACATTTTTAAGGTAATTAAAGAAAAGAAAGCTACCTTGCTTTTGATGAATCTGGCCATATCTTCTTTTCAAAACCGTTTAGCAAAACAATTTGATATTAAGCCTGGTCAGGAAATGATTCAGGGGATTGAATCGGCTAAAGAGACAGGTGCGAATCTGGTACTTGCTGATCGCAATATACAAATTACCTTTTCTAGGATTTGGCATAATCTTGGACTGACAGGGAAAGCACAACTTCTTAACGGTATTTTCTTTAGCATTTTCAGTAAAGATACAATTTCGGAAGAAGAGCTTGAAAACATGAAATCACAAGATACGCTTAACGCCGTTCTTGCTGAATTTACGGAATCATTTCCAAAGTTGAAGAAGCCATTAATCGATGAACGGGATCAATATTTAGCCCAAAAAATTAAAACGGCTCCTGGTAAAAAAATTGTTGCCGTCCTGGGTGCAGCACATGTTCCTGGCATTACAAAAGAAATTCATAAAGAACATGATTTAGATGCCTTATCACAAACGCCACCTAAATCTATCGTACCTAAAATTCTTGGTTGGGCGATTCCCTTGCTCATAGTTGCAGCTATCGTTTATACCTTTTATGCCAATCCTTCTGCTGGTTTCGATCAAGCATTAAGTTGGATTCTATGGACTGGAACTCTTGCTGCTATTGGTGCTGCTGTTGCATTTGGACATCCGCTAGCCATATTGTCCGCCTTTGTTGCTGCTCCATTCACGGCATTACACCCTCTGATAGCAGCGGGCTGGGTTTCTGGAATTGTACAAGCGTATATTCGCAGACCAAATATTGGCGACTTCGAAACGCTTTCAGAAGATGTGTTTTCTATAAAAGGATTTTGGGATAATAAAGTCACTCGCGTTTTGCTGGTGGTTGTCCTAACCAATTTAGGGGGTTCTTTGGGAACCTTTATAGGCGGGGCCGATGTAATTAGGGTCTTCTTCAATAACTTATAAAATAGCAATAATGAAAAGAGAAAAGTCAAATGACTTTTCTCTTTTTCAATTTGTGACACAATCTCATATTAAGGTTGCAAAGTGACACACTGTCATATATAATGAAAACTTGTTCACATATGACAGTGTGTCACTTGAAATTAAGAAGGAGTGTAAAGGTTGCCAAAACAAACCTTTTTTAATTTACCAAATGAAAAGAAAGAGTCTTTAATAAACGCTGCGATGAAGGAATTTTCAAGAGTTCCATTATTTGAAGCCTCTATTTCCAATATCATTAAAGAGGCTGGAATTCCTAGAGGAAGCTTTTATCAATATTTCGAGGATAAAGAAGACATCTATTATTTCTTACTCGAAGAATATTCGAAACGTCTCAATAAGAGATTTATTTCCATATTAAAAAAACGCAATGGCGATTTATTGGATTCATTTATTGAATCTTTTGAAATGATGCTAATCAACTTGCAAAACAAAGAGTTCCGCTACTTTTTCAGAAATGCCTTTTTGAATATGAATTATAGAGTAGAAAATACTTTGTCTCAAAGTGTAACGGATGAAAACTTGAATACTCGATACAATGAGGTCATGAGTTTGGCCAATAAAAATATTTTGAACATTACGGATGAAATCGAATTATTACATGTCATCAAAATCTTGAAAGCCGTGACATTTCAAAACCTTATTCAAGTATTCGCACAGGATTTACCCATCGACGAATCTATAAAAAACTATACGCTTGAAATGAATATGATAAAAAACGGGCTTCATAAACACCATGAATAAGAATGAAAATTAGCTTAAACATTTAAATAGAGAAAAAAGAACATACAATACGGAGGAATAAAGGATGACAGAACAGAAAAAACCACCTTATGGAATAATCGCCATTTTATTTACCGGGGCGTTTGTAGCGATATTTAACCAAACTTTATTAAATATCGCATTACCTTCAATTATGACAGATTTAAATATAAAGGATGCTTCTACCGTTCAATGGCTAGTAACAGGCTATATGTTGGTAAACGGGATTTTGATTCCAGCGAGTGCCTTTTTTATCCAACGTTATTCGAACAGATCCATTTTCATCCTTGCGATGTCTTTGTTTGTGCTGGGTACATTATTTGCAGGTCTAGCTCCGACTTTCGGAGTGCTCCTTGGAGCTAGAATGATACAGGCCGCAGGTGCAGCACTTATGATGCCACTATTGATGAACGTGATGCTAGCTGCTTTCCCTGTGGAGAAACGCGGATCAGCTATGGGTCTATTCGGTCTTGTGATGATCGTAGCACCAGCAATCGGTCCGACACTTTCCGGATATATAGTTGAACATTATTCATGGAGAGTTCTGTTTTTCATTGTCTTGCCAATTGCATTGATTCCACTCGCTTTAGGGATATTTAAATTAAAGAATTTAACAGCCCAAAACAGAAACCTGTCTTTGGATAAAATATCTTTGGTCTTTTCAAGTCTTGGTTTTGGAGGAATCCTATACGGGTTTAGTGCAGCTGGACATGATGGTTGGAGCGATCCATATGTAATAGGGACAATCGTTGTCGGTGTTGTTTCACTCGTAACATTCATTCTCCGCCAACTTAAATTAAAAGAGCCTTTACTCGAATTTCGAATTTATAAATATCCGATGTTCGCTTTGTCATCTGCCATTTCCATCGTATTATCAATATCCATGTTCTCGGCAATGATTCTCATGCCAATCTATGTTCAAACGATAAAAGGTATCTCCCCATTCCACTCAGGTTTACTAATGCTTCCTGGAGCATTAGTGATGGGCTTGATGTCCCCAATTACAGGTAAATTGTTTGATAAATACGGTGCCAAAGTACTCGCTATTACGGGAATGGCGATTGTTACTATTTCTACTTATTTCTTCAGTGATTTGAATACGGATACTACTTTTCTTCATATCATGTTTCTTTACACAATCCGTATGTTAGGTATCTCGATGGTTATGATGCCGGTTATGACGAATGGTTTAAATACTTTACCGATGAAAGCTTATCCGCACGGGACAGCAATGAACAATACACTTCAACAAGTGTCAGGCGCGATTGGCTCTGCACTATTAATTACAGTTATGAACACACGCACAACTTCAACAGCGGAAGATTTAGCTAAAAGCGGTGTTAACCCAGCTGGAATCATGAAGAACTCAATGATGGAAGGAATTAATTATACGTTCTTCGTATCTACATTTATAGCAGGAGTTGCGTTATTGCTAACATTCTTCATTAAAAAACCAGTAAGACAGGTTACTGGACAAGAAAAAGAAAATGTATATAAACAAGTGCCTACAGAAGAATCCTGAAATAGAAAGGCTGAGCCATTACGGTTCAGTCTTTTTTTGTTTTCTTTTACTGAATTGATTTTTATTATTTTTTAATTAAGTTGACACTTAATTAAGTGTGTGCTAAATTACTATTATGATTGAAAAAGTGATACAGGCCTTATCAGAGCCTAAACGAAGAGTAATTTTGCAACTTGTATATGAAAGAGAGTTAACCTCAAGTGCTATTGCGTCGCATTTTGAAATTTCTGCTCCCGCAATCTCACAGCATCTTAAGGTTCTCGAAGGATCCGGACTTGTCAATGTACGGAAAGAAGGCACAAAACGATATTATGGATTCCGAAGGGAAGGCCTATTTGACCTGAAACAATTCATCGAACACTTCTGGGACGATCAATTATTACTCTTGAAGGAAGCGGCGGAAGAGGAAGAGAGGAGAAATCATGAATCAGATTCAAAATGAATCCATTCGTAAAGAGATTTTTATTAACTGCAGACCTGAAACATTATTCTCTTTTTTCACCGATCCTGAAAAAATGGTGCGTTGGATGGGCAGACATATCTTGTTAGAACCTCAAGTTGGAGGTAAATATCGTATAGATATAAATGGCCACGACATCGCAAAAGGGGAATATTTAGAGATAGTTCCCAATGAGAAAATTGTTATGAGTTGGGGCTGGGAAAATTTAAAAATTCTCCCTCCTGGTTCAAGTACTTTAGAATTTAGATTGATTCCTAAAGATAATGGAACTCTTTTAGTACTGACTCATTATGACCTACCGGATGAAAAAATTGAATCTCACCTTGAAGGGTGGATACATTACATGGCTCGACTTCAATCTTTAGCCGAAGGCCAAGATCCTGGAGTTGATCCTTGGTCGGTTAACACAAAATGATAAAAATGGGGGAAATTCAATATGTCTACAGTTATTCATCAAGAAATTAATTTTAATGTTAGCCCAGATCGTTTATATGAAGTGCTCTTGAATTCTGCACAATTTAGTGAAGTTACAGGCGGTGCACCAACTGAAATTAGTTCTGAAGCTGGAGGTTCCTTTTCTTGTTTTGGGGGAATGATTTTCGGTCGAAATATTGAGCTAGTTCCAAACGAAAGAATCGTCCAAGCATGGCGTGCAGGTAATTGGAATGAGGGTGTTTATTCCATCGTAAAGTTTGAATTAAAGAAACAAGGTAATGAGACTCAACTTGTTTTAGACCACTCTGGATTCCCCACAGGTTTAGGAGAACATCTTGAGGCAGGCTGGCATGAAAATTATTGGAAACCGCTAGAGAAATACTTAGGTTAATTTGTTTCTCAATAATTACTTTTTGAATTTTATGTTTATTGAACTACACCTCGATCTCGAGCTTTGAAAAAAGCCGTTGTATTCGGGGTTTTTCTATAGATTTTTTCGGAAATCATTAATATGAAAGGAATGGAGAATTCTTCATTCTTTATTTCTATATTTGGCTAAATTTCAAAATTCTATCCCTGTGGATATACAGTCCTAACTTAATTTACCTAATTTACAGTCTTAGGAACACATTTATGCATTTTGTTTCATTCAATTAAGGTTTGTAATTTTTAACAATATCTTTGTCACTTTATTTTCAATGAAATAACATAGTAACTTCATTTTGGGACAACTTATTAGAAAGAAAAAGTTGCATGAGGTGAAGTTCATGATCATTGAAAAAGCGTCTAAGTGGAAAGAAGGCTTCATTGAACGTTTGGAAAATCGAGAACCTTGGGATAATTGGACACTCTACAATATGAGTTATGACGTCGTGAAAACGAACCTGATTACGGATTTCTCAGGTCTTCAATCACCTAAATATTTACCGAACCTAACACCTCTAACGCATCAATTGGAGGTTGCGCAGACGGTCATTGAACGGATGAACGGAAAAGCAATCCTGGCAGATGAAGTGGGACTTGGTAAAACCATAGAAGCTGGTTTGATATTGAAAGAATACCTAGTTAGGGGTCTTGTAAAAAAAGCGTTAATTTTGGTTCCAGCTTCTCTTATCAATCAGTGGATTGAAGAATTGAATTATAAGTTTTATATTCCCGCGATTCCTTACAGAAAAAGTTATTCATTAGACCAGTACAATGTGGTCGTAATGAGTATGGATACGGCGAAAAAAAGCCCTCACAAAGAACTTATATATGAACAAGATTATGACATGATTATTATTGATGAAGCCCACAAACTTAAAAACCATAAAACGAAAAACTACGAGTTTGTTCAAGGATTAAAGAAAAAGTTTTGTTTGTTGTTAACGGCTACACCCATTCAAAATAATGTATTTGAACTATTTCATCTCATTTCATTATTAAAACCAGGTCATCTTGGGAATTACGAGACATTTCAATCTGCTTTTTCAGCTAATAAACACGATTGGGAGCATGATGAGTATTTAAAAGAATTGGTTAATCAAGTGATGGTAAGAAACAGAAGACAGGACACGGGAATTGAATGGACAAATCGCCGTGTTGAGACAATACCAATTCATTTTACAGACGAGGAAAAAGAAGTCTACGATATGATCTTAGAACTTAAAAATGTTTCATCTGTTTTTTCGGGTGCCTTCTCTATGATTACGCTCCAAAAGGAAATGTGTAGCAGCAAAGAAGCTACCTACTTAACCTTAAATAAAATGCGTCAAAAATGCGTTGCCCCAGCAGAGATAGATTACGTTGAAGGGATTATTCAAAAATTAATGGTATTGGAAGTTAATTCGAAAGCAGAAAAGGCGTACGAGATTATTTCTCAGGCAAATGATAAGGTGATTATCTTTACCGAATATCGCGCCACACAAGCCTATTTGCAGTGGTATTTATATACAAAAGAAATCACAAGTGTTCTCTTTAACGGTAAATTCAAGAAAAGTAAAAGAGATTGGATGAAGCAGCTTTTTAAAGATCGAGCACAGGTACTGATAGCGACGGAATCTGGAGGGGAAGGAATCAACCTGCAATTTTGTCACCATGTCATCAACTATGATTTACCTTGGAACCCAATGAAGTTGGAACAACGAATTGGCCGTGTCCATCGTTTAGGGCAAGAACATGATGTTCATATTTATAATCTAGCCATTAAGAATACAATTGAGGACGATATTTTGGATTTGCTCTATGTTAAAATTGATGTCTTTGAAAAGGCAGTGGGGGACTTAGACGATATTTTATCCACATTTAAAAAATCCATTTAGAAGAAAGTAGTTCAATAGGAGGTTTTATATGTACCCACAACAAATCCATGAGTATTTACAAAAATTTTTTAATGAAAACAAATGCCTTATTTTAAGTAATAATGCCCATTACATGACGGTTCAATTAACAATTGATATGGATAAAAAAATTATGAATCGACCATTTTATTGGAAGTATTTAGAAAATACAGATGGCGTACCAAGTCCAGCCCAATTAACGTTGATCACCGATCAAAATAACCTAGATGAAAACATTAAAGGGGAGATAGTACATTTTGGTTCTCCCAGGCTCAATCAAGTATTTCAAGCAACTAAAGATTTGGGTGCGTATGCGAAAATGTATGAGAAGGTATTAGAAAAGTCCGAAAAGAAAACAATTTTAACGCCTTGGTTAGGTGTCAACTACAAAATATCGTATTACAGCGATCAAACGAAAGAAATGCTTTTTTCTTTAGGTCTGAACTTGATTACAGGTCATCTTGTTGACGGTTTTCAGGAATGGGTAAGTGGTGTGAAGTTGGAATCAAACATGTCAGAAGATGCGTTTGCTTTGACGTCGATTATAACGCCCATCCGTGCCCTAGAACGATTAGATATAGCCATTGAAAAAATCATACAACAAGATGATCATACATGGGCTGAAGAGGCCAAAAGTAGATGGAAGAGAGACAGGAAAGTATTAGAATACTTCTATGAGGATGAAGAAAACAAACCGGAATGTTACGAGATGGAGAAAAAAGCACTGGAAGAACAATATGAGGCTAGGATTAAAATTGAAATTGTAAATGGTGGATTATTTTATATGAAATAAAGATTATAAATCAATGCTAAGACTTCAAGTTTTTATACTTGAAGTCTTTTTTTGATTTTTAAAAATGATTACATATTTAATTTCTTAAAGGAATTAAGTCCAGAAATGTGGAATTTAAAAAAAGAAAAACAACACTTCAGCTAAGAGGAAAGGTCTGATAAGAAGATGCATGGAATTGAGTGGAAAGAATTAGATTCAAGCGCAATATGGAAAGATGAAGCGATAAAACTATATGCCAATGTGTGGGAGTCAGAGCCAGATGATTTTCAAGAACGCTTTATCCGTCATATAAATTATCCCCGTTTTCACGCGATCGGTGCATATTCCGACAATAAAATGGTTGGGTTGATTTATGGCTATGCCTCACGACCTGGACAGTTTTATCACGGAAAGCTTGCGGAGGCACTAAGTGATGTACCAGAGTGGTTGATTGAAACAATGGAACTAGTAGAGCTAATGGTTGACCCGGTATTCAGGGAGCAAGGCATTGGCAAGCAACTTGCTATGCGATGGTTAAGCTCAATACACGGACGAGTATTGTTTACAACGAAAGCAGATAACACTAAAGCTCACAAGCTTTATGAAGGGCTTGGCTTTGTTAAACTGGAGAATAACTTCAAACCAAATGATACCAGTGATTGGTATATATACGGCAAAATGATTCCGTGGAAACTCCCGGTTTTAGAAACCGAGCGCCTTATTTTACGAGCTTGGCAAAAAGAAGATGCAGAAGATCTTTATGCTTACGCCAAAGATGATCGCGTTGGACCTATGGCTGGATGGGCTCCGCACCAACGTGTTGAAGAGAGCTTGGAGGTCATAGGGTTCTTTCAATCAGCAGGAGATACATATGCAATTGAATGGAAAGAAACGGGTACCGTCATTGGTGGAATCGGTCTACACGATCGCAGACCTGATATCGATCGAAAGCATTTGCCTCAACGAGAAATCGGCTATGTTTTGAATCCGAATTTTTGGGGGAAAGGTATCATGCCGGAAGCCGTTTACGCTGTCCTACGCCATGGGTTTGAGGATATGAATCTCGACATTATCTGGTGCGGACATTTTGACTTCAATGACAACTCTCGTCGAGTCGTTGAAAAAAGTGGTTTCCGTTATATTTGGACTAAACCATTTGTTCTAACTAGACTCGGTAACCGAGAAGTCCAAAATTTACTTTATGTGCAGACTCGAGAGGACTACCTTTTGAAGTCGAAAGGCATAATTGAAAGCTAATAGCGAAAGAATTATTTTAAAGGTGTCTGTGGAACCTAAGGAGGAATCTGTACTTGTTTATCGAATTTATTAATAATGAATGACAATCTATTACCTTAGGAGATGGTGAAGTATGAGTGGGATTTGTATCTAAACATGTAAACCGAGATCAAGAGTTGCCTAAATTTCGTCAAGAACTTTTAGAAAGAGTGTTAGCAGATTTGACTACAGACGAAAATGTGTTGGCAATTTATCTTGGAGGTTCGCTCGGAAAAGGCAATTTTGACAACTATTCAGATATAGATATACATATTATCGTGAAGACCGAAATGAAAAAGGAATTTATTAAGAATAAACGAAAACGTTCTTCAAGTTGGGGGAACGTATTATTTTACGGGGGATCATCTTCTGCGTCTCCGGTGGTGGTCACTCATTATGATTGCTTTATAAAAGTGGATAGTTGGTATAAGACTCTTGATGAGGTGGTTCCATCCATTTGGTTGAAAGGGTTAAAGCCATTATATGATCCATACAACATTCTGGCACCAATATTAGCGGAGGTATCCAGAGTGGCATTCACGGTGGATAAGGAAGATATTGCTTTTTGGAAGTCCAAGGTCCTTGCTTTTCTACATGAAACGTACCGTGCTTTTATGAGAAATGAGCTGTATTACGCACTTTCGAACCTGGATCGTGTCCGTTGGTTGATTGCGGACGGATGGTATATGGAAATGGATCAACATTTGGGTAGTTCATATGGTGTATGGTCCAAAGTGGAAGGAAGTCGGAGTCTTTTAAATGAGAGGCAATTGTCACTTTTAGCGTCTTGGTCTTGCGGTCGAGAACCGAGGGACATTGCAAAAACGATGGCAAGTATGTCTCCAGAGTTATTGCGATTAAATAAGTCATTATGTAAAAAAGTCGAAATAAATGATGAAGAAGAGCTGTTTAAGAAGATTATGAATATGGTTTTGTGAGAATAAAAAGGTGGTTTGATGCACGAAGAAACTAGCAGAAAATTTCCTATAATCTATCCGCGAAAGATAATGATTAAAGAGTTGGAGAATCGATTTTTGTAGTTGTCAAACTGCTGAACGATAGCATAGAAAACCCCCATTCAATTAGCATAATTGATGGGGGTTTTCTGCGGGAAAAATATTTACTTTTGTTTTTGAATGATGGGTCTTAATCGGAATCCGAACAAGCCTGCAAGCACTGCAAGTAAGAGATCTTTTGGTAGGGGAACGGCCATCCACGCCCAAGCCATTTTGTAAGAAAATCCTTCTGGTGCTGATAACCAAAGTTTGAAAGCAGCATACATCCAATTTGTACCGAAAAGGTAGTTAAAAGCAGTACCAGCTAAAGCAGCTACCACAAAACCAACTTTCGTTGGGTACTTTTCAACAATGTATCCAGCGATGTATGCGACGAAAATAAATGAAACAATAAAGCCAAACGTAGGGCTTAAAATTGTGTCAAATCCCCCTGAAAATTCAGCGAAAACTGGTAATCCAGCCAACCCAATAATTGCATATACAAGCATGGCAATTGCGCCACTTCGTTTCCCAAGTAAAAAACCGGCTAATATGGCAAAGAATGTTTGAAGTGTAATTGGAACACCACCAATGATTAAAAATGAAGAAATGTTGGCACCAATCATCATCAATGAGGCGAACATCGCCATTTGAATCAGTTGTAATGTACGTGAATGATTATCTGATCTTGTTGCAGTTGAACTAGTCATGTGAACCCTCCAGAAACTCAATATAGCATCAGTATAAAAGAAACTAAATTTATTAGTCAACCTATTTTTAATTTTGGTTAACACAAATGGCTGGATTCAAAACTTCAACACCAAATGAAATCATCAGCGATTGACCATACTCAATAAGCTATTAAACACACTCAATCAGCGATTCAATGACCTCTATGAGCGATTTATACACTCTATCAGCGGTTAACACCCCTCACTCATCATTTTCACTTTCAATTCATTCAGAAGGTAGCTTCAATTTTGTATCTAATGGTTAAACTGGTAAAATAAAGGAAGAAATGGAGGTTGTTGTATGAAAAAAGGACTGATTGGGGTTTCCTTCCTTCTATTTATCCTTCTCTTAACAGGTTGCCAGGAGAAAGTGACACCGGAGAGTCGATTGGCTGAATACGTGGGTCAATGGAATAAAGGGAATTTTGCAGATATGTACAGCGATTATTTGAGTCAAGGGACGAAAGATGAATTCGGTTCAGAAAAATTTGTGGAACGTCAGGAAAAAATCTATAAAGATTTTAATATTGAAAAGGTGAAAATTACATATACCAAGCCAGAGAAAGATAAAGAGTGGGATGCAGAAAAACCAGCGACCTTTCCAGTGCAAGTGAAAATGGATACGGTTGCTGGAGCCGTGGAGTTCGAGAAAATGATCACACTCAAGAATGAAACGCGAGATGATACGAAAAGCTGGTATGTGGAATGGGATCCATCCTTCATTTTTCCAGGGCTTGAAGCGGAAGACGCAATACGGATAAAAGAAACGAAGGCGGTACGTGGTGAAATCCTAGACCGAAATGGACTTCCAATTGCTGTGAATGGTACAGGCTATGAGATTGGCATTGTGCCAGAAAAATTTACGGATGTTCCGAAGAAAGAAGAGCTAGCAGAGTTAATCGGTAAAACCACAGAATATATTGATAAACAGTTGAACCAGAGCTGGGTGCAGCCCAATCAATTTGTACCAATTTCAAAAGTAGCCAAAAATAACACTGTGTTATTGGATAAGGTAATTGAAATACCAGGAATCACATACCAGGAGACTCCGATGCGTGAATACCCTTACGGAGAAGCACTTTCTCATTTGTCTGGTTATATTGGACCAATTACTGAGAAACAATTAGCAGAGCGTAAAGACAAAGGATATACAGAAGCAGACCTAATTGGAAGAAAAGGGATGGAGCTGTTACTTGAAGATCGGTTACGCGGTACCAATGGTGTTCGTATCTTTATTGAAAAGGCTCAAAAAGGAGAAGAACTGATTACACTAGCGGAAACACCTGCGGTTGATGGTGAAAATATTTCGTTGACCATAAATGCTGACTTACAGAATAAAACGTATCAAGCAATGAGAGGCGAGGCAGGAGCAAGTGCAGCCGTGGACCCTAAAACTGGTGAGACACTCGCACTTATTAGTTCGCCAGGTTTTGATCCAAACGAATTCATGCTCGGTATTAGCGGTGATCGCTATAAAGAGCTCGAAGAAAATCCACTAAATCCTTTGTTCAATCGGTTTTCTGCAGCATACGCACCAGGTTCAACTATAAAACCGATGACAGCTGTAATTGGTCTAGAAGCAGGAACACTTCTTCCTTCTGAGGGGTTAACAATTAAAGGCGAAACGTGGCAAAAAGACAAATCTTGGGGAGATTACCGGGTAACGCGAGTCCATGCTGAAGCACCAAATCCCATTGATTTGAACAAAGCGTTAGTCTACTCAGACAATATATATTTTGCACAGAAAGCCTTGGATTTAGGACGTGATACATTCGTTAAGGGACTGAATGGATTTGGCTTTGGAGAAGAAATTCCGTTCAGTTATAGCATGAAGTCACCCCAAGTCTCGAATGACGGTAAACTTAATTCAGAAGGGCAGCTAGCTGATACTTCGTTCGGACAAGGACAAATGTTAACGAACATCCTACACCTAGCATCCATGTATGAAGTGTTTCTGACAGATGGTATGATGTACAAACCGACATTATTTATGGAAGAGGAAGATGCAGAAGTTTGGAAAGAGGGACTGGTGAGCGCAGAAAATGCCGCGCTTTTACGAACAAGTCTCCGAAATGTAGTGGTCGACGGCTTCGCTCAAGCTGCTAATCTACCGTCAGTTCCTCTTGCTGGGAAAACCGGTACGGCAGAATTAAAAGCAGCATCCGAAGATAAAGGGAAGGAAAATGGATTCTTTGTTACGTATAACTCCGAAAATCCTACGTTTATCTTGGCGATGATGATCGAAGGTGTAGAGGATAACAACGGAAGTGCCTATGTAGCAGAACTTGTTTCAACGATATTTACAACACCCAATTAGGGCAGTGTATTGGAATAAAGCTCACCTTTCCAATTTGAAATTTAAGCAGGCGGCTAAAGGTGAAGCTTCAACATAAATAAGCCACTAAAAACACTCGAATGAGTTAGGGTTACCTAATTCATGCGGGTGTTTTTATATTCAGTTTGAGCGATAAACCAATCCATGGAGCGTTGAATTTTTGGCAAACTAAAAAGATGGTTAAATAGTGTCCTATTGGCCAAGTTTTCTTAAAGAACCTACTCATTTACAATTCTTCCTTCAAACAAAAGCGTATTAAAACATAACCATATAACTTCTTAACAGATTAAGTTATAAACCTTAAATAGAGCGTTTTCACTTTGTTTCTTCGCACTTTTCTGTGGAGGAGTAGAAATAGTAAGTTTTTCCGATTGATATAAAAGCGTTTACATTTTAAATTGAGTGAACTATCATACTTGTATACAAGTATATCGGTTTAGTTGCTTGGTGTTAAATTAACGAAGGAAGTGCTGCAATGAATAAATCTAATAATTTATATCCTTCAAAGTGGAATGCAAGCGCTTCCACCGGTGAACGTTTAGCAGCTGAGCTTCGGATTCGAATTATTGCAGGTGTGATTTCCGGAGGAACGGTTTTATCAGAAAACAAATTAGCGGCAGAGTTTGAAGTCAGCCGATCTCCTATTCGTGAAGCGTTAAAGATATTGGCATCTGAAAATATAATTCGTTTAGAACGAATGGGTGCGGTTGTGGTTGGTTTATTTGAGCAAGATATAAAGGAAATGTATGATGTGCGTCTACTGATCGAAACGTTTGTGTATGAACGCATATTGAAAATAGATACAAGTGAGACAGTAAGAGAGCTTAGTAAGATTCGTGAAATGATGGAAGTTGCGATTAAATACAAAGATGCAGACGAGTTCTCGTATCAAGATGTTTTATTCCATGAAACCATTATTCGTTCGATTAATCATTCGTATATTTTGTTGATCTGGAATAACACGAAACCTGTAATGGAGAGTCTGATTCTCTTATCTATGCGGTCACGTTTGACTGAAAAGTATGATGATTTTTCTCGTATTTTAAAAAATCATGATATCTATATCGAAGCTATTCGGACAAAAGATCGGAATGTGATGATTCAAGCTATACATCAAAACTTCGATGATGTTCAAGAGACCATCGAAGATCTTTTGATGACTCAACAAATGCTCACAAATGAAAGGGCGCAAATATTATGACCAACTATATGTTAGGTGTAGATATAGGTACGACTAGTACGAAAGCTGTTTTATTTACTGAACAAGGTGAAATTATTTATCAAGAGAATAAGGGATATCCTCTTTACACGCCGGATATTTCAACAGCAGAACAAAATCCGGAGGAAATCTTTCAAGCTGTTCTACATGTCATCTCGTGTACGATGAATCATTCAAAAATTTCTCCTAAAGAGTTATTGTTCATTTCATTTAGTAGTGCGATGCATAGTGTGATTGCAATGGATGAAAATGATCAGCCGCTCACCGAATGTATCACATGGGCGGATAACCGCAGTGAGGCTTGGACACGTAAAATAAAAGAAGAGTTGAATGGTCATGAAGTTTACAAACGGACAGGAACACCCATTCATCCAATGTCCCCGTTAAGCAAAATAGCGTGGATCGTCAATGACCGACCTGAAATCGCGAATAAAGCCAAAAAGTATATAGGCATTAAAGAATTTGTCTTTAAAAAGCTGTTCGACCGTTATGTTGTGGACCATTCTTTGGCATCCGCTATGGGCATGATGAACCTAAAAGAATTAAATTGGGATGCAGAAGCATTGAACATTGCGGGTGTCACACCGGAGCAGTTATCCGAACTAGTCCCGACAACCCAGATATTTAAAGGTTGTAACACTGGAATCGCAAGAAAGCTTGGCATTGATTCAGAAACTTCATTTGTAATCGGTGCAAGTGATGGCGTGCTTTCTAATATAGGCGTGGATGCAATTGGAAAAGGTGAAGTTGCTGTAACGATAGGAACAAGTGGTGCCATTCGAACAATCATTGACCGACCACAAACGGACGAAAAGGGACGAATCTTCTGCTATGCGTTAACTGAGAAACATTGGGTCATTGGTGGTCCAGTGAATAATGGCGGTATGGTCCTTCGTTGGATTAGAGACGAGTTTGCTTCATCAGAAGTTGAAACTGCGAAGCGACTTGGTATCGATCCATACGAAGTGTTAACAAAAATTGCTGAAAGAGTAAGACCAGGAGCGGATGGGTTGTTATTCCACCCGTACTTAGCAGGTGAACGTGCTCCATTATGGAATCCCGACGTGCGAGGTTCATTTTTTGGTTTAACCATGTCCCATAAAAAAGAGCATATGATTCGGGCAGCCCTTGAAGGCGTAATTTACAATCTATATACCGTGTTTTTAGCTTTACTCGAGGTGATGGATGAACCTGTTGTACGAATTCAAGCAACGGGAGGTTTTGCTAGGTCAGAAGTTTGGCGTCAGATGATGGCAGACATTTTCGATTTAGAAGTAACTGTTCCGGAGAGCTATGAAAGTTCATGTCTAGGCGCTTGTATCTTGGGGTTATATGCCACAGGAAAAGTCGATTCATTTGATGTTGTTTCTGACATGATTGGCAGTACATTTAAGCACACACCAATTGAATCAGATGTACAAGAATACAGAGAGCTGTTACCGATTTTCATTAATTTATCGAGAGTTTTGGAAAAAGAGTATTCAAGCATTGCCAAATATCAAAGAAGTTTAACAAAGAATACTAAATAAATTATTGGGGGAATTATCATGCCGTTATTTATCGTTGCAGTAGGAATTGTTGCGTTACTAGTTTTAATCATGGGATTGAAATTAAATACGTTTGTTTCATTAATCATTGTATCTTTTGGTGTCGCTTTAGCTTTGGGTATGCCACTTGATAGCATTGTCGGTTCAATTGAAGGCGGACTTGGCGGGACACTTGGCCATTTAGCGTTAATTTTCGGGCTGGGTGCAATGCTGGGTAGTTTAATAGCTGATTCTGGAGGGGCGCAACGTATTGCGATGACTCTCATCGACAAATTTGGAGAAAAAAATATTCAATGGGCTGTTGTAGTTGCTTCATTTATAATCGGAGTTGCGTTATTCTTTGAAGTAGGTTTAGTATTATTAATTCCTATTGTATTCTCAATTTCAAAACAATTAAGAGTATCCATTTTATACTTGGGTATACCAATGGCCGCTGCCTTGTCAGTGACACATGGTTTCTTACCACCACATCCGGGTCCGACTGTAATTGCAGGAGAATATGGTGCAAATATTGGTGAGGTTTTACTTTACGGTTTCATTATTGCGATTCCGACTGTTATCTTAGCAGGTCCTTTATTTACAAAGCTTGCTAAAAAACTTGTACCTGATGCTTTCAATCGAACAGGTGATATTGCTTCTTTAGGTGAACAAAAAACGTTTAAAATTGAAGATACACCTGGTTTTGGTATTAGTGTATTTACAGCAATGTTCCCAGTTATTTTAATGGCAATTGCTACTATAATTACTATGGTTCAAAAAACGAATGAAATATCGGACAATATGTTTTTTGAAGTTGTTCGTTTTGTAGGAAATGCTTCTACTGCTATGGTGTTATCATTATTACTTGCAGTATATACAATGGGATTGGCAAGAAAGATTCCAATGAAAACAGTAATGAATACTTGTTCAAAAGCAATCGCAAGTATTGGGATGATGTTATTAATTATTGGTGGTGGCGGTGCATTCAAACAAGTATTGATTGATGGCGGTGTGGGTGACTATGTTGCGGAATTATTCAGTGATACCACATTATCACCAATTTTACTTGCGTGGATTATTGCAGCCATTTTACGAATCGCTTTAGGTTCAGCGACTGTTTCGGCTTTAACAACTGCTGGTTTGGTTATTCCTATATTAGGGACAACGGATGTTAACTTAGCATTGGTCGTTCTAGCGACTGGAGCAGGTAGTTTAATAGCTTCGCATGTAAATGATGCTGGATTCTGGATGTTCAAAGAGTTCTTTGGTTTATCGTTGAAAGAAACATTTTCAACGTGGACATTATTAGAAACAATTATTTCAGTATCTGGATTAGGTTTTATTCTTCTATTAAGTTTATTTGTTTAAAAAGGGGCCAACTAATATCATGAGCAATACAATTGGTGTAATGGGTCTAGGTGTAATGGGCAGTAGTATCGCTTTAAACATGGCGAGCAAAGGTGAAAAGGTAGCTGTTTATAATTACACAAGAGACTTAACAAACCTACTAATGCAGAAAGTTGAAGACAAACATATTACACCGTACTATGAGGTGCAACAGTTTGTACAATCTTTAGAATCACCTAGAAAAATATTTGTGATGGTGACGGCAGGTAGTGTGGTTGATGCAGTAATTCAGTCACTCGTACCTTATCTCGAGCAGGGTGACATAATTATTGACGGTGGTAATTCCCATTTCGAAGACACGGCACGTAGATATGATGAATTAAAGTCTCAAGGTATCGAGTTTTTAGGTATGGGTGTTTCTGGTGGGGAAGAAGGAGCTTTAAAAGGTCCTTCTCTTATGCCAGGTGGAGATCAAGCAGCCTACGAAAAAGTAGCTCCTATTTTCACTAAAATTGCTGCGCATGTGGAAGGGACCCCTTGCTGTGTTTATATTGGTCCAAAGGGTGCTGGGCATTTTGTGAAAATGGTTCATAACGGAATCGAATATGCAGATATGCAGCTAATTGCAGAAGCTTATACTTTTTTGAGAGAAAGACTTCATATACCCCTAAATGAAATCGCAGATATCTTTGAAAAGTGGAATCAAGGCGAGCTAAAAAGTTATCTAATTGAAATCACTGCAGATATCTTAAGAAAAACAGACGAGAAGACTGGTTTACCACTTGTTGACGTGGTTCTCGACAAAACCGGCCAAAATGGCACTGGAAAATGGACAAGCATGCAAGCTATCGATAATGGAATTCCTGTTTCCATTATTACCGAATCATTATTTGCTCGTTACATCTCTAGTGTAAAAGATGAACGCGTTCATGCTTCAAGTATATTAGCAGGTCCAAATGATAAACTTGCGGATTTAGATCGAGAAGTGTGGATTGAATATGTAAGACAAGCTCTTTACATGGGGAAAATTTGTGCATATGCGCAAGGGTTTACACAGTACAAAAAGACTTCTGAGCTTAATGGCTGGAACTTACCATTAAAAGACATCGCGCTTATTTTCCGTGGCGGTTGTATTATACGAGCTGAGTTTTTAAACACGATTAGCGAAGCTTATGAAGCCCAATCAAATACTCCTAACTTATTAGTTGCACCCTACTTTGTTGAAAAAACAAAAGACTACCAAGTTGGCATGAGAAAAGTTGTAGCTGAAAGTATGATGTCAGGCATGTCTTTCCCATCATTAAGTGCATCTCTTACGTATTATGATAGTTATCGTACTGCACAATCGAATTCAAATCTTTTGCAAGCACAACGCGACTATTTTGGCGCCCATACCTATCAACGAACGGATATGGAAGGCTCTTTTCACACGAACTGGAAATGAATAAGAATATGTAAAAAAGACCTTTCGAAAGTTCAGCGAACTTTTGGAGGGTCTTTTCTTCTGTTTGAAAAAAGGCTAGTACTTTTTGTGGGAAAACTTGTGGGAATATAATACGGCGCCAAGGTACCCGAATAGGTATGCCACAATTAATACAAAAAGTGCGTAACCAGTTATAACGCTATTGCCAATATACAGTTGACTTAAGACGATGAAGAGAGCAGCGCAAGCCCCGCCTAAGTGTGGTGAATATTTGATGTAAAAGTACATTGCTACTAGTCCACCGACTATCGCAACGATGATGAAATTAATTTTTAGGATTAATGCTGCGGACATGGAGTGATTCACTTGAATTTCAATGAAGAGCAACAAATGTAAACAAATATATTGAAAGATTAAGGAAAACAAGACAACAGGTAGCCAATCAAATTTTTTCTTATGCAAATCTAACAACCTCCTTATTATCATTAGTGTATGCATAGCAGACTAAAGATAATTAGTGGTGGTTACCCATTATGTGAGGAGAAAAATGCTATAGCAAAACCCCAATAATATAAATTCCCCTTCTAAAGGGGTGAAGGATATATGTTTTACTTGTTGCTCGAAGGGTAACTTCATATTAACTAAACAGGAGGCGATGAAAGATTATGGTACAGGATAAGCAAACATATTACGTTGATATTACTGCTCAAACGATCCTAACAGAGCCTGTGGACACCCCGAGTTTTGTTATTTATGCGACTGATATGGAAGTTAAAGTTCTACAAGCAGTATTTGAAGAGAGTCATGAAGCGGATTTAGAAACTTATGTTCGATCACATATTCCATTTCTTGAATATCATCATGATCCTGAAAATGATCATTACGATGCTACACAAAAGGTAATCTATGCGATTATTTATCATTTAGGTGATTTAGATGCTAAACGACATATTGAACAAATGGGTATACTAACGGATAGGAAATCCGATGACCCTATAGAGATTCAACAATTAAGATAAAAGTAAATAAAAAACCTGCAAATGACTGCAGGTTTTTATTGTTCTATATCATTTAACTAGCGTCAGGGAAAATACGTTGAGCAGTTTCGGTAAATTCTTCAACTAAACCTTCAACGGGTTCACCAGCTCTAATCTTTTCAGCATAATCATTCATTTGGTCTACAAAGTCAGGGTTTACAGAAACATATACGTTTTCAATATCTGGATTTGTCTCTCTTACTTGATCGGCAATCTTTGCATTAATTTGATCAAGTTCTTCGGAGTCTTCGGTTATTTGTTTACCATCTTTCTCCTGTAAGACAGCTGCGACATAAGCGTTGTTATCTGTAATGATGATAGTCGCACTTTCCACTTCTTCTAGTTCTGTAACCTTACTCTCCGCTTCATCTGCTCGCTCTAAATTAGCATTATCCCCACCATTATTATCGACGGATTCATCGGCGGTTTCATCTGCTACTTCATTATTATCGGTGCTATTTGTTGTTTCCTCATTTTCATCTGGACCACAACCCATTAGTGCGAAACAAAGAGCGGTAGCTGAAAGTAACGTCCATATCTTTTTCATTATTTTTGTTCCTCCTGACATATTATTTATTGGTTTAGAATGTACTATTATCCTTTTTTTATTCTGTTTTCTTGTTTTTATTTAAAGTAAATAACTGAAGATAACCGATAATCTTCGATGCCCTAAAAATAGTATTTGCAAGGAGAAGAATATATAGGTAATCTAAAATTGGAATATTCAAATTAATAGATTAAAAATTGCACTAAATAGTAATAAGAAAGAAAACTAGATAAAGGTTCGGTGACAAAAATGGAGCTTTTTACAAAAGATTTACTCATAAATTTTATGTTCATCCTTCTCCCTTTGTTTGTGTTCCAAATGTTTTACTTATTAAAGTTTGTTTATAGTATCGAAAAGCTTAAAAGTTATCTTCTCACCGGTATTTCCATGCTCTCGATTGGGCTCTGTATGCTATTTCCCATTTGGTTGGAAGATGGATACTCATGGGATTTACGTAGAATTCCTTTCATCATTGCCATTTTATATGCTGGACCGAAAAACGCAGTACTATTACTAAGTTTCGTGCTTTTCACACGGTTTATAATAAGTGGGGGAAGTGGAGGCCTTTATATAACATTCATTACCTTTACCATTCTGGCAATTATCATTAGTCTCGTATCGCGCTATTTTTTAAAGATGCCCTTATATCAGAAGTTATTAATGAGTGGTTTATTAGCGGTCTTATCCAACCAAATTGCATTTTTCATTTCAACCAATTTTACAGATATGACTTTTTCCTCGAATATGTGGATTCAATATTTTATTGTGAATTTGGTAGGGATTTTAATGGCGACACTTCTTGTTGAAGTTATTCGTTTGAATTCACATCTGTTAGAAAAGCTAATGAAAGCAGAAAAACTAGAAGTAGTGAGTCATCTAGCAGCTAGTATTTCTCATGAAGTGAGAAATCCGTTAACAACATGCAAAGGTTTTTTGCAACTTTCCTATCAAGAAGAAACGGCTCCCCATATTAAACAATATTTAGGTACAGCCATTCAGGAACTTGACCGTGCCTCAAATATTATCAATGATTATTTAACGTTTGCGAAACCAGTACCAGAGGAAGTAGAAAAAATCTTCATTTGTCAGGAGGTACAAAATGTTGTAAATATTTTAACGCCTTTAGCGAATATGAATGATGTACAACTCCTGGTGAATTTAGAAGCGCAAAAACAGTCATTTATATTAGGCGAAAGAAAAAAACTCCAACAGTCACTTATCAATATTGTTAAAAATGGCATCGAGTCGATGCAAAAGGGTGGAAAATTGGAAATTACGACTGCATATGAGTATCCTATGGTTCGCATACATATTCGTGATGAAGGGATAGGTATGACCCGACACCAAATGAATCGCTTAGGAGAGCCTTATTTTACAACGAAGGAAAACGGGACCGGTCTCGGTATGATGGTGTCGTATAGTCTGATAAGAGGAATGGGTGGGCAAATAAACGTGGATAGTGATTATGGAAACTGGACTTCTTTTTTAATAGAATTTCCTGTGGTGCAGTAGCAAGTTGCGTTTACATAAAAAGGGGCGGCTGAATGAATCTTCAGCCGCTTTTCTATGTTCATAAGAGATGTCAATTCTTTCATAACCCCAAAAAGTTCTTCTTATATGAAGGTGGAATAATAATTCAGTAATAAGTTTGAGTTTGTTGTGTATCAAGTAGATCAATCATTTGAAAATAACCAGGGATGTTTTCTACTTCGTAATTTCTAATACAAACTAAAAGCTTCATTTTTAAATCTTGAGACAAATCCTCTCTGTATTGCATTTTTGTTTGGTGTAGTGAGTAGTCAATTTTAGGGGAAAATAATTCGATGACTTTGACCAATGAGTGATTATCAGTCCGTGATTGTTTTACCAGTGTTAGCAAACTTTCCATTTAAACCCCTTCCTTCTCCGTGTTTTCAATGATTTCACGTAGCTTTCTTAATGCTTTTTTATGACTTTTTGAAACTGCTTGTTGTGATTTACATAAATAAGTGGCGATCTCCGAATCCGTTAGACCGTATACATAAGCGAGACTTAATAATTGGCGCTGATTTTGAGTTAACAGTTGAATCCCTTTGAAAAGAGAATAGCTTGTTAAATGGTCTTCAATACTCGACGAATCGGAACACACATCCTGTTCTTCTTGCCACGCTTTTGAACTTATTAAGTCAATTAAAGGGGTACCTTCTTCTACTTGGGCGGGCTTATCCAAAATGAATTGATGGCGGTCTTGTAACAATTTTAGTTTCTTATCGTAATTGATTGCATTAAAGTGTATGGATTTCGAAAGGTAGCTGGTAAATCGGATTTTAAAATAAAATTCCCGAAACGCATCATCTAGTTTTTGCTTGGAGTTATTCGTGGGACTATTAATCACTTCTTTTAAAAATTCGTTGTTTTCTGGTATAGCTAGAAATGATTTTATTACGGGGTTTTGTAAATGTTTTTCGGTCATTAGAAAATTTTTCCCATCACTTTGATTGTAAAAAACGAACAAAAACTCTTTCAAAAAATCACCCCCTTTAAGAACATTCGTTCGGTTAAGTGGTAAAAAAAAGATAGGATCGCACATTTAAAACAATTTTCCTTTCTGTAGAGTAGAAATTAGTAAGATTTTAAATAAGTATTTTTGAATTAGTCGTCATAATGCTTTTTTATGGTGTCATTTAGTTCTAAAATGACATCTTCTAACTTTTCAAGTTTTCTTTCGAACCGTAAGAAAAGGTAGATGGTGATTGCAATTGGAAATCCGAAATTCCCTAAAATGATTGTCCAAACCGGAATGTCAGTAGTATTCATGAAAAACTTCCTCTCCTTCTTTATAGTTGTTATCTATTAAAGAAGAATGATTTTACAATTTCACAACCTCCAAAAGAAAATAAATTAAAGTATTTAAATTGGACGAATGGATAAAGGGAAATGGAGTAATAGGGGAGTTTATGGAAATGCGAAAATTGTTGTTGGTTAATAACCCATAATGATTATTATGTACTCGTTTAACCGCTCAATAAGAAGATTCTTCTATATCAAGTTTAAAATGTGTATAAATTGTAGCAATATTCAGAATATAAAAAAAGTAACCAAGGTAGGATTTTTGTGAGGACAAGTTGGAATTTTTATAGTAAAAAACTCCCTAAATAATAACAAATTTAACTTTAAATTTAAAGTAGTTCATGTTTTATTCAAAGAGAATGGGGAATTCTTAAATTAAAAAGGAGGTAATTGAATGCCTTGGACTACAACTGATTATCCCGATTCTTTTAAAAATTTAAATACAGAGGTTCGAAATAAAGCTGTAGAAATCGCGAATGCACTCCTTAAAGATGGGATGGCAGAAGGTCGTGCTATTGCGATTGCAACTGAAAAGGCGAGAGAGTATGTGGGTGGGACTAAAAAGCAGAACGAATATCAGGTAACCTCCCATTCGGATGGGTGGCAATTAAAAATAGGATCAAGTAAATCTGCTATTTTTACTGAAGAAACAAAACAAGCCTTGCTGGATAAAGCAAAACCGTATGTGAATGAACGAAATGGTTTTTTAAAAATTTATCATGAAGATGGATCCTTGGAAGATACTTTGTATGAATATGATTAAGGAATTTGAAACCCAGTGGACAAATGTCTACTGGGTTTTATATGTTTCTTTATAATATTTTATCTAGAAATTCCCTTGCCCTGTTTGTTTTGGGTTGACTGAAAAATGCATCTGGTTTACCTTCCTCTAATAAAACACCATGATCGAGGAAAAGGATACGGTCTGCTACTTCGCGGGCAAATCCCATTTCATGGGTTACCACGATCATCGTCATTCCGGACTTGGCAAGATCCTTCATTACATCAAGTACTTCTTTTACCATCTCTGGGTCTAGTGCAGAAGTAGGTTCATCAAAGAGCATGAGTTCAGGTTCCATCGCAAGCGCTCGAGCGATAGCAACACGTTGCTTTTGACCACCTGAAAGACTGCTTGGATATGCATGTTCTTTTTCGGATAATCCGACTTTATTTAATAGATGACGTGCTTGTTCCGTGGCAACCTGTTTTTTAATCCCTTTCGCTTTTATCGGAGCATAGGTTAAGTTCTCGATAACCGTTAAGTGTGGAAAAAGATGAAAATGTTGAAAAACCATTCCGATTTGTTGACGCATTTTATGAATAGGTGTCTTTGAATCGGTTAAGTCGTGATTCTCAATTATAACTTTTCCTGAAGTCGGAGTTTCCAACATGTTTATACAACGAAGGAAGGTTGATTTTCCAGAGCCTGAAGGACCAATAATGGAAACTACTTCTCCTTTGGCTATATCTGTAGAAATTCCACATAATACTTCGGTATTTCCGAACTTTTTCGTTAAATTCTCAACTTTGATCACTTACCTTCAACCTCCTTTCAATTATTCTGCCAATTGAAGAAAGCCCAAAGACCATAACCCAATAGATGAAGCCAACGAAAAGCAAAGGTTCGAAATTCCGATAAATATCTGCACCCACTACTTGAGCGCGACGCATCAAATCTAAAACGGAGATCGTTGAAACGAGTGCAGATTCTTTCGTCAATGTGATGACCTCATTCATAAGTGCCGGCAGTATGTTTTTAAAAGCTTGCGGAAGAATAATGTCTTTCATCATTTGATTATAAGGGACACCTAGTGCCATGGCTGCTTCTTTTTGTCCTTTATCAACAGCTTGGATTCCAGCGCGTATAATTTCTGAAATGTAGGCGGCAGAATTTAAACCAAAAGCTAAAATAGCCGATAAAAACGGGGATATATCATAACCCGTTAGTTGGGGAATGGCAAAATAGAATATCATCAACTGAAGTATTAATGGAGTTCCTCGAAAAATGGAGGTATAAACGATTGCAAACAATTTCAATGGCTTAATCGTGCCAATCTTAAATAATGCTAAAATGGTTCCTAATATAAAACCAAATAGCAGTGCAACAAATACAAATTTTAACGTTACCCAAATTCCTTCTAACATAAAAGGAATATAAGGCGTGATTTGACCAAAGTCTAAATTCATGCCTTACACCTCGTTTCTGTAATTTACTTTTCAGTACTTCCTTAACTCAAGATGACTTCTATTCTTCCTTCAACCATTTGTCTTTTAACTCTTGTATTTTTCCATTTTCTTCAGCTTCTTTGAGAACTGCATTTACTTTTTCTGTAAGTTCGCTACCTTTAGGAAATGCGACTGCCATACCAGGTGAGCTTGTTGTTGGATCATCGAAGCCAGCCAAATCTTGCTCAGCGATGTAACCTTGCGCTGCGGCCTTATCCATGTAAGCAACATCAATACGATTTGACAATAATTCTTGAATAACAATATTTGCGTTATCTATTGTTTTCAATTCAAAATCAATTGTTTCAACCTTGATTTTTTTAGCTCCATCTTCTTGAATGGTTCCAAGTTGAACGCCAACCTTTTTGCCTTTTAAATCTTCTAATGTCTTAATCTCAGAATCTTTTAATGTAATGAACATTTCACCCGAATGATTGTACTCTGTAGAAAAATCTACGTTTTGTTTTCGATTATCAGTTGCAGACATACCTGATAAAACCATATCAATTCGATTTGTTTGCAATGCTCCAATCAAGCCATCAAACTTCATATCTTGAATTTTTAGTTCATAACCCATTTCATCGGCAATATAATTTGCCAAATCAATATCAAAACCTTCAAAGTTTCCTGCAGCATCCCTTGATTCAAAAGGCGGAAAGTCAGCTGAAGTTGCCATCTCTAACACTTTCTTGTCACCGGATTCCTCACCATTACTATTTGCTGAATCGTCTCCACATGCAGAGAAAATGAAAGCGCTAATTACTAAGGTGCTTAATAAACCCCATTTTTTAATCATTTAAAACTTCCTCCTTATAGTGTATATATATACGTTTAAATGGATTTTAACACAATAAATATAAGTTTTGAAGTATTTTTATACAAAAAAATAAAGTTAAATTTTTCTGATTATTTACTTAAAGATGATTATATATCGTGTTTCCTTATAAAACTATAAGGAAGTGCGGTTGAATAATTATGCAATAAATTGCCACGTCAAGTATTAATGGGATGTTATCTTCAGAAGTTGTTCTCTTGAAGGGAGACGTCGATTCCCTCATTTACCAAAGCTAGATAACTAATTTATTATTTTGTGTCTATTCATTTTTTTGACCTAGATCATGAATTAAATGCATATATATTTAATATTGAAGGAATCAGAGGGTGATAAGGTGTTTGGGCTTGTAGAAAAGGCACTATTTTTCATGATAGCATTGAGACTTATTTCTGGAAGTATTGAGATTACCGCAGCACTGTTGATGTTGAAATTTAATGATTTAGAGAAAGCTTTTTATATCAATACGCTACTGGCATTAGTGGGTCCAGTGGTTCTAATCGTTACAACAGGAATCGGAATATCTGGCCTTACTGAAAAAATTCCATTAAAAAGAATTATTCTCCTCTTTAGTGGAATTTTGCTGATTGTTTATAGTATGAAGGCTAAATAAGGCAGACCGACTTTTTGAATATTACATAGGAAAAGGATTGAGCAGCCGGAAAGCTGTTCAATCCTTTTTATTATGCATGTTTATTTTTATGTTGAATTTCATCGACTTTAATGAATTTGATAACCACGAACAAAAGTATGAGGCCCAGTACTCCTGCAGTAATATAACTGACATTCAAATAATTTTTCATGACAAGCGACATAATAGGAGGACCTGCTGCAACTCCTAAAAATCGTGCAGAGCTGTAAAAAGAGGAGACTGTGCCTCTTTCTTCCTTATCTATATTTTCAGTGATGATTGCGTCAAGTACAGGCAGTAATGCACCAATTGCAATACCCACAATACTGGTTACAACTAAGAGTAGGATTAATTTTTTGCTTGTAAATCCAACAAAAACTACGCTAATGGACATGGCGATTAAACAAAAAATCATCATTTTTTTCATCGTCGATAGATTTCCTTTTATTTTGCGACCGGTAACGAAAGAAGCTATACACAGGAATAAAAGCGGTATGGCTAGTACAAAACCTTTTTTAATGCCCTTCAAATCGTGAACTGTTTCAAGGCTTTCCGATAAGAAAAATAACGTACTAAATAAGATCAACATGACAAGAACCCCATTAAAAAAGATAGTAAATAGCCACTTTCCTTCATGTTTGAACGTTTCTTTTGTATTACCCAAAAATTCCTTAAACTTTACGGGGTCATCTTTTTCTTTAGGAACTTTCACAAAGAAGAAAATGAGGACTATTGAAATTAAACTGAATGCTGAAATGGAGAAGAACGGAAGGAACCACAATAATGCAGCAAATACTGAGCCTAGGATGGGACTTAAAACTTTTCCAAACGTATTTGACGTTTCGATGATCCCTAAACAGGAGCTTGTTTTTTCATCATCATCTTTATACAGGTCACCCACTAGTGGCAATACTATTGGCATAGCACCAGAAGCCCCAACTCCTTGCAAGACCCTGCCAATAATAATCCATGTGTACGGATCTTCCATTTTCCATGAAGCAAAACCAGCAATGAGACCGCCGATGAGCGCAAGGATTAAACTCGGCAAAATCACTTTTTTCCTTCCGATACGATCTGATAAATAGCCCGCTACAGGGATAAGAAAAATAGCTGCGACTGAATAGCTGGTAATAATCATGCTTGATTGAAAAGAAGTGATATCAACCTTTTTTTCTAATATCGGTAATACTGGAATTAGCATGGAATTTCCGAGGGTCATGACTAGTGGAATTGAGGCCATACTGATAATACACCAGATGCTTACTTGGTTTTGTTTTTGATTTTCGCTTTTCTCCATACGAGCACCTCAATTGAATTCGATAAGTAACAAGTATGATTTCCTTATGGCTTTTTTTTATGCGTGATTGAGGTAATTTTAGATATAAGCACTTTAAAATAATGAATGATAAACCTGGATACCAAAGTAGATACCGAAAACAATCATGAATATGGAAGAAAGAAAGGAGATAATTTTCAAAAACTTGGTAGATAAAAATTTACGGGCGCTACTAGATAACAAAGCCAGTGAATAATCCCACATCATAATACCAACTAATATAGCTGCACTATAAACAATTATTTGAATTCCTGTAAACGAATCAGCCGATTTCGCAAGAATGGAACCATATATTCCTAACCAAAAAAGGATGGTTAGTGGATTTAATAGTGCCATTAAGAAACCAGACAATAATGATTGTCTTAGCCGAACATACTTAGCGAAATTAAAGTCCATTTCAATTTTATGAAACGAAAGTAAGTTTTCTATGCCTGTATATGTAAGAACAAAACATCCAAACGACCAAAGTAGAGTTTTCATGAAAGGTGTATCAATAAAATGACCAACACCAAAATAAACCAATACCATATACATAATATCTGTTGTTAAAGCCCCAAAACTAAAAAGCCAAGCATGAAAAAACCCATTTTTAATACCAGTGTTTAACAGCATTGCCTTAACAGGGCCAATTGGCGCGGCCAAAGAGATGCCTAATAGAACATATGTAAATATTGAATGCATGAAAGAAACCCTCCGATAAGAGATGTCTTTCATTTTATTCAGAGGGAGGTGTTTGTACGACTTAAGTTACAATATAAGAAAGTGAAAAAATTTATAGATATTTTCTTTCATTCATCATAAGCTATGTCTAGTTTTAAAGGCCTGCATCAAATGAATCAAGGGAAGTGAGAATTAGGGTGTCATAACGAGACTACTTCCGTACTGTATTTTGCGAGGAGCGGGATCCAACAATTTTAAAAGGTACTATTTCTCAATACCATGGAAAACTTTTGATGCATGTTTATTAGGGGTTATTTCAGAATCGTTTTTAGGTGGCCACCTTGGCTTATCCGCAACCTTAACAGTAGCAGCCGTGATTGTTTTTTTATACTCTATTCCTCGGCTTTTCTAAGAAATAAAACAGCAGCGTCTCAGATAGTAGAAAAAACTATCTTAGACGCTACTGTATTTAATTACAACATTATTCCATATTTGCTGCCTGAATGATCTTTTGACCGTCTATTTCTACGTAGAAGACTCTAATTTTTGTTCCTATTTCCAAGTTATTAAAGAATGGTTGCGATACTTCAGTTAACCTCATGGCTTCAGGTTCATTTTGTTCGTTTGTCACTTCAATGGAGTTGGTATCTTGAAGTCCTTCAAATATTACACTTGCTTCTAGGACTTTTAACTTTCCTCCTGTTACCTCTGACTTACCGTCCCAAATAACTTCAGTTGAGACTTTCCATTCTTCAGATTCATTTGCTGTTGACCAAACTTCGAGCGTGTATGTTCCTTCTGGCAATGTTAATAATCCCTCTGTTGCGTCCACTTCCATCTCGAGAGTTTCACCTGGCTTGAGAATCTTCTCCTGTAGCATTTGTGTGAACATTTTATCATCTGAATAAGTGTATACCACAGTACCTTCTTTGTTAAATAGGTGATAATCGAAATATTGTGAGCTATTCATTGATAAGACAACATCTTCAGTCTTATCATTTTTTAGTTCAAATACATAGTGGTAACTTCTATCCTCCTCAGTCAAGCTAGGTGCTAAAGAGCCTGCTACAATACCGGTGCTTTCATTTCCGTTACCTGAACTTTTATCCTCGTTTTTACTTGTTTCAGCCGCTGTTCCACATCCAGACAAAGTGATCACGATCACCGTTGTGGATAATAATTTCAGCACGTTTTTCATCTATTAAACCACCCCTCATTATTACAATTAGACTGTGGAAAGTTGAAAAGAGTTACACCCATTGGATAAAATGTGAAGTTGGAATTAATATAGCATTTTTATCAGTTTCATCGTTAATAACTTTCATATTTGGGCAAAATGGTAGGAAGTTGAAGAGGAGGATGAACAATGGAAAATTATCGTGAAAAAAAAGATTCTAAAGAAGTGTCTGACTCATTAAAAGATAGTCAAACAGGTAAAGGCGAATCGCTGGATACATTAACTAATCGACAAGGGCATCCCGTAACTGACAATCAAAATGTAAGAACTGTTGGGAATCGGGGACCTGTGACATTAGAGAACTATGACTTTATCGAAAAAATTACGCATTTTGATCGAGAGAGAGTTCCTGAACGGGTTGTTCATGCAAGAGGAGCAGGGGCACATGGTTATTTTGAAACCTATGGAAAAGTGGGGGACGAGCCTGTTAGTAAATATACGCGGGCGAAGGTATTTCAAGAGGCAGGTAAACGCACGCCTGTATTCGCACGTTTCTCGACGGTAGTCGGAGGAAAAGAATCTTCTGAGACCGCTCGTGATCCTCGTGGGTTCGCTGTGAAATTTTATACAGAAGATGGAAATTGGGATTTGGTCGGAAACAATTTAAAAATTTTCTTTATCCGTGATCCCATTAAATTTCCCGACATGATTCATGCATTTAAGCCTGACCCCGTATCAAATATTTCGGATCCCGAGCGCATGTTTGACTTTGTCTCTCAGTCTCCTGAAACGCTTCATATGATTACGTTTGTATTTTCCCCATGGGGAATTCCTGCAAATTATAGACAAATGCAAGGTTCTGGTGTTAATACTTACAAGTGGGTGAATCATGATGGAGAAGCGGTGTTAATTAAATACCACTGGGAACCCAAACAAAAGATCAAGAATCTTACCCAACGTGAAGCCGAAGAAATCCAAGGGAAAAACTTAGGTCATGCTACACAGGATCTTTATGAGGCAATTGAAAAAGGCGATTATCCAGAATGGGAACTATTTGTTCAGATTTTAAGTGATGATGAGCATCCTGAACTTGATTTTGACCCATTAGATGACACGAAATTGTGGCCAAAAGAACAATTCCCTTTTCTTCCTGTGGGCAAGATGGTCCTCAATCGAAATCCCGTGAACTTTTTTCTAGAGACGGAACAAATTGCGTTTGGAACAGGTGTACTTGTGGATGGCTTAGATTTCTCTGACGACAAAATGTTGCAAGGCCGTACCTTTTCTTATTCTGACACACAACGTCACAGAGTGGGCGCTAATTATTTACAACTACCGATTAATGCGCCAAAAAAACGTGTTTCCACCAATCAACAAGGTGGTCAAATGGCTTACCAAGTGGACCTTGCTCCAGGTCAAAACCCTCACGTGAATTATGAGCCGTCTTCGCTAAATGGATTAAGAGAAGCGATACAAATTGGAAAAGAACATCACCCTGAATATAATGATAGGCTCGTCCGGGAATCGATTGATCGGACGAATAATTACGGACAAACGGGAGATACTTATCGCAACTTTGAAGAATGGGAAAAGACCGAATTAATCAGTAACCTAGTGAATGACATAAAAATATGCCAGCCACATATTCAAGAAAAAATGGTGGAGCATTGCACAATTGCAGATGCCGATTATGGAAGACGTCTTTCTGAAGGCTTGGCTGAAGCAAAAAGAGCTATGGCGAATGAAGAAAAAGATCACACGGGTACTTATGAAGCGGATCACGCAACAGATAAAGCACAAAAACTGGGCCACGAAGCAGATCCATATTGATTTAAAACGAACTCATAATGAAGTTGGGTACACTGAAAAATTTACTACTAACAAAGAATAGTAGCGCAGACCAAAGCCTTGGTCTACGCTACTATTTTTTTACGAATGAATACTTAAACTGCAGGTGGTCCGAATTTACCTAAACGATAGTCTTCATAGGCCTGTTTGATTTCTTCCATTGAATTCATAACAAATGGACCATAAGCAACTACTTCTTCATTTAAAGGTTGTCCAGAATAAATTATCACTTTTGAGCGTTGATTTGCTTTAATGAATAACTCACTTTGACCGATTCCGTTTTTATTAAAAGATAATAATCCAACATCTGTTTTAGATAAAGTTGTTTTACTTTCACCGAATTCTAATTCTCCCGAGGTAACATATAAAAAAGCATTGTGATTTTCCGGCAATTGAAGTGTATAAGTAGCTCCGTTTGTAAATGAAATTTCAGTCATTGTAATTGGGACTAGGCTCTCTAATGGCCCTTTTACTCCCTCAATCTCACCAGAATAGACTTTAACTTCTCCTCCTTCAAAAGGAACCCGAGGGACATCTTCAACATAAATATCCTGGTACGAGGTTTTCGTATTCTTAAGTGACTTTGGAAGATTAAGCCATAATTGAAGGGTGTGTATGAGATCATCTCCCACAGCTTCTTCCGCATGCCGCGCCGCCCAGCCCGCATTCATATATTGAATATCTCCTGCTTCTAAAATCGAATGACCACCTGCATTATCAATATGCTCTAACCTTCCATCGATTACATAAGTGATGGTTTGGAACCCCCTGTGAGGATGGTCCGAAAATGTACCACGTTTGAACCAATCCTCCGCCATTATAACAAATGGATCAAACTCATCTTTCCGTTCAGGAGGTAAAATAAATCCTTGTTGCACATGAGGATAGCCGTTTTTATTGTATGTAACGGTCCAGTGGTCTTTAATGTCACGTTGAAATAAACCTTCAGTTGTCTTTTCCATATTTCACACTCCTTATGTTTATTATTTTATCTCTAATCGCATTTATAGATGTACTTAAATGACTTCCTACAAGGAATTTATCTTTTTTAAGGGATAAATGAATTAACTGTCCTGAACATGCCGGTTCATTTACTAAACATAGTCTAAAACAATTCTGCATACTATCAAAATAGTATAGGAAATACAAGTAGGCGGGAGATAGGTATGTGTGGATTTGTGGGGTTTTTATATGCTCAACCTCAAGAAAGAAATGAAGAATTGAATTGGACTATTAAACAATTGACTTCAACCCTCTCACACAGAGGTCCAGATGATGAAGGTTATTATTCGGATGAATATGTAAACTTTGGGTTTAAAAGATTGAGTATATTGGATATTAAAAATGGACAACAACCGTTATCTTATAAAGATGATCGTTTTTGGATTGTTTTTAACGGAGAGATTTATAACTACATCGAACTCCGTAAAGAACTAACTGACATTGGATATGACTTTTCTACAGAATCGGATACAGAGGTTGTCCTCGCTTTATATAGCGAGTTTAAAGAGCAAATGGTCCAGAAGCTTAGAGGTATGTTTGCTTTCATGATTTGGGATAGGAAGGAACAACAATTATTTGGAGCACGCGATAACTTCGGTATCAAACCCTTCTTCTATTTGGAGCTAGATGGTATGACATATTTTGCCTCTGAGAAGAAGGGGATAATATGGGCTGAAGATGATGAATTAAACATGGAATCGTTGCAGCATTATTTAAGCTTTCAGTATGTACCAGAACCCAAAACCATGACGAGAATGACTAAAAAGTTACCACCCGGCCATTATTTCACAAAAGAACCGGGACATCCCATGAGTATTCACTCTTATTGGACCCCAAAATTCCAACCCGTCCATTCTTCTGAACAAAAACTTATCAATCAGATTCGAAATGTTTTAGAGGATTCCGTTAAAGTTCATATGCGGAGCGATGTACCCGTTGGAGCCTTTTTATCTGGTGGTATTGACTCGTCTTTCATTGTATCTTTAGCAAAACAAGTCAATCCACAACTTAAGACATTTACTGTCGGTTTTGAAAGAAGGGGTTACAGTGAAGTGAATGTCGCACAAGAAACAGCATCGGTCCTTCAATTAGATAATTTCAGCCATATCATTTCCCCTGAGGAATTTATTAAGGAGCTTCCTAAAATTATTTGGCATTTAGACGATCCATTGGCCGATCCTTCTTCAGTCCCGTTGTATTTTGTGGCACGTGAAGCGAGAAAGCATGTGAAAGTTGTTTTGTCGGGAGAAGGAGCAGATGAACTATTTGGCGGATACAATATTTACCGAGAACCACACTCTTTGCGAATGTTTAATCATTTGCCAAGCCGTTTGAAGGAGTTGTTAAAAGTAATTAGCAGCATTCTGCCAGAGGGGTTCAAGGGGAAGAGCTTCATTGAACGCGGAACTACACCATTAGAAGAACGATACATTGGGAATGCCAAGATGTTTGAAGAGCATGAGAAAATGGATTTGCTTAAAAATTATAAAATGAATTTACTTTATACAAGTATTACAAGACCAATTTATAAAGAATCAATGGGTTATGACGCTGTAACTAAAATGCAAAATATTGATATCCATACTTGGTTAAGAAGCGATATTTTGGTTAAGGCAGATAAGATGACAATGGCACATTCACTGGAACTGCGGGTACCATTTTTAGATAAACACGTTTTCGAAGTAGCATCAAACATACAAACCCTTCAGAAAATAAAAAACCGTACGACAAAATACATTCTAAGAAAAGCAGCGGAAGGAATTGTTCCAGATCATGTAGTCAATCGAAAAAAACTAGGGTTCCCTGTACCAATTAAATATTGGTTGAAAGATGAATTATATGAGTGGGCACAAAATATTATTCAAGTCAGCCAGACAGATTATATTTTTCATAAAGAAGAAATTTTTAAATTGTTAAGTGACCATGTGTCCAATAAAAAAGACAATAGCCGGAAACTCTGGACGATTTTAACCTTTATGGTTTGGCATCAGGTTTATGTTGAAAATATGGATGGTCACTTTGAGAAAGCAGAGTAAAGTTTCTACGAAAAGAAGTTGGGTGCGGCTGAAATATGGAATTGTACATGTCAGCTCTAGCGGAAGTCCCCAGGGTGGGGTCATAGTCCACTATTGGCGAATATCTATCTGCATTCTCTGGATGAATTAATGGTATTACGAGGACATCCATGACAAGATATGCGGATGATTTTGTAATCTGTTGCAGGTCCAAAAAGGGAGCAGAAAGAGTGCTGAATTCGGTTAAAAAACTCCTTGAAGAGGAGTTAGGACTAGTTGTCTATCCGATTAAAACTAAAATCGTTGATAACATGGCTGAACCATTCACTTTCCTTGGGTATACCTTTAAAGTGGGATATTTTCATACACCCTCGGATAAAGCAATCCTAAAGTTTAAGGAAAAGAAAAAAATATCACAAAGAAGAATCAAACGGTAAACTTAGAGGGATTTATTAAACACCGTCTTAATCCTGTCGTTAGGGGTTGGGGTAGATACTTTGGGATAGGCTTTTGTATGGGCTATTCAGAGAATTAGATGCATGGATTAGGCGAAGGTTACGCATGATTCAGCTACGGAGTTGGCGGAAAATAAATAAACTCCATAAGGAGCTTAGGAGAAAAGACTGGAAAGGAGAACTTCCCCAATTAAGAATGACGAAATGGAGAAGTTCCCGAGCACTTCCAGTAAGTGTAGCCGTAGCCATTCCGAACAAAAGATTTCGGGAACTGCGATTAGTTTTCTTACTAGATATTTATAAAGATTTGCATCCCCAAAGGGGATAAGCATGGAGGAGCCGTATGCGATGACCCGCACGTACGGATCTGTGAGAGGCGCATGAATTCATTCATGCGCCTACTCTATTTCCATGGAGTGACGAAACATTTCTTTATTCTAAAAATGGTCCTGAGGTTTACGTATAAGCAAATTGGACACACTATGATTGACTTAATTCCCATTATAATTGGAGTGAAAAAATGGCTAGAGATCAGAAAATTCATTTACTATTATTATTATTGGTTACTATAGTTTTTATTTGGTCAGTTATTAAGCCGGAGGGGTATTTAATATGGGTAGCGGAAGTGCTTCCAATGGTTGTGGTAATCGTCATTGCAATTGCCGCCTACAAAAAGTTTCGTATGACCACGTTGTCTTACAGCATTATTGCTCTTCTATCGATCATTACATTTATCGGTGGACATTATATGTACTCAAAAGTTCCCTTGTTTGATTGGATAAAAGATACGTATGATTTGAAAAGAAACCACTATGATCGTTTTGGTCACCTTATTAAAGGATTAATCGCTATTCCGATGAGGGAAATTTTGATTCGTAAGACCCCACTCTCAAAAACCTCCTGGTTATTTGCCATTACAGTAAGTATTTCACTTGCTTTAGGAGCGTTGTATGAAATTGTAGAATGGATATCTGCTGTAATCGCAAAAAAAATCGGAAAATCATCAGAAGATTTTTTAGGAATGCAAGGTGATAAGTGGGATGCGCAATGGGATATGGCGTTATTATTATTAGGATCTATCCTTGCACTGCTTCTTTTATCAAAGCTACATAATAAGGCATTGAAAAGGACAAACCTCTAAATGGACAATGTTGTAGAATAGGACAGTAAGAAATCCAGCAACCATGGCCGTTGCTGGATTTTTTGTATTCATTTTCTTCTAATATGACTCATGACAAATCCGCTTTCAGGTAATGAGGGCATTTTTACAAGACTGTAGCTTACATCCTGATCGGGCATCGTATAGTCAATCTTGTTGATGAGAAATTCTAAGCTTGCTTTCATGACTTCAATGGTAATACCTTCACCCGGACAGCGGTGTCCATTAGCGGGATCGCCACCACCTTGGGGAATGAAATTGTATAAACTATCCTTCCATTCCTTAAAGCGTTCGGGAAGGAACTCATCAGGTCTCTCCCAGAGCTTCGGATCATGATTTGTACCGTACAGATCTAGAAGGACGAGCATCCCTTTATCAAACTGGAACTCTTTCCAGATAAAATTCTTTCGTACTCTTGCTCCGAGGAAAGGAGCAAAAGGATAGTAACGACGAATTTCTTGTACAAATAATTCAAGATTATCAGCATTTCCTGCCATCAATTTCTCTTTTTGAGAGGGATGTTCATACAACGCTAAGGCGGTAAAGGTAATAAACGTAGAGATTGCAACAATTGGTCGTAAAACATTGATGAGTTCCACAGCTGCCATTTGTTGATCCAATTGACTGCCGTTCAGCTTCCTGTAAAAAGCTATTTCATAAAGTGCAGAACCTTTCTTAGCCTGGAGTTTATTCTCACGAACATCTTCAATAACGCTTCTAATCCATTCTTCTGTTCGAGTCCTTGCCCTTCTGCCTTTCCAGTGCCGGGGACCCACAGCTCCGAATGCATCAACCATAGCATTAAAATCTTCTGCACGCTCTTCAACCTCGGTTTCCTTTAGGGGTACTCCTGCCCATTCGCATGCGATTCGACATAAAATATTCTTTGCTTCATCAAACAGCACAATTTTTTTGGCACTTTCCCATTCACTAATAGAAGATTGCCAATGCGCCATGGTAATGTCACCTAACCGCTTTGCATGTTCCGGCGTCATAAGAGACATAAAAAGAAGTTTCCGGTTAATATGGGCTTCTCCATCCATTGACTGGATTGCGCCAACCCCGAATAATGATTTTTGAATCCTCTTAGGGGCTGCCCCATTTCGTTGAAATCGTTCAGAATCGTAAAATACCTTTGCCGCTTCTTCACCACTCATACAAATGACTTTCTGTCCCAGCAAACGAGCTTCAAATAGATCAGATTGATATCGATTAACCCTGTTTCCGATAAAAAGATACCCTTCTCTCATTAGAGTGAGACTGTTATCTAAGCTATCATCATGTGGTACTTGTTCGTTCATAAATATGAATCCTCCTTTCATATATGAAACAGGTGATTTTAAAGCTTGTTTAGTAAGTATTGAATAACACCTCCTTATTTATACACGTCAATCACGAAAAAGGACCTTCCCCACGGGGAAAGGTCCTTTGATTATGTGGTCTTTAACGAAATTAAGGCTTCATGAATCAGTTGGAGTTTGGATTCGACTCTATGCATTAAATAAAAAGAGACGAAAATCGGAAATCCAACTTCTTGGATTACGGTTAGCCACTCGTTCATACGTTATTCCTCCTTTGAAAAAAAGGCTACGCACAATTAAATTGTGGTAGCCGTTTTTATTACAGTTCAGTTACGTTACGTTCAACAATACGTGCTTGGTAAGCAGAGACAAGGTTTGCTCCGTCTGCATAAAAGACATTGCTAGCAAGAACTGCTTGCATGCCAGTTGCGACTTCAGCAGCTGTCAAGTTTAAACGGGGCTCGTCCACTGAAATCGTGAACTTTTTCCCTTGAGCTGTATCAAACAGCATTTCTAATACTTTTGCCATTGGTCATTTCCCCTTTCTAATTAGTTTTGGATGTTACCAGTTTCGATTTTTTCAGCAGCTAATAATGGACGAGAAGAGAATCCAGATAGAATGCCAGTTACATTTAACAACTGATCAGCAGTTGTCCCTGCGTTTACATTACGGTACGATTTTGCCTTCTTAATCACCTTACCGTCTTGTGTCATACCCGCATCAAACGTTAATCGAACGATCGCTTGCTTAAATTCGACGTTTGCCATGCTTACCACCTCCTTTCAGTACATACATAGGGAGGAGGGAGCCGAAAGTGGACATGCTTAGAAAAACTTCTTTAAAAACGGATGATTTCTATGAATTTTGGTTTTTTTGAATAAAGATAGTCTAGCGGATTACCTGTCATGAAGGAGCAAGAAATGACAGGTTTTGAAATCGAAATAGCGATAAAGTGGGAATTAAGAGGTGATGAGATGAATTGGGTGGATGCACTGCAACGGTCGATTGATTTTTTGGAGGACCATTTGGATTCTAACTTTAAAGTGGAAGATGCTGCATCGGAGGCAAATGTTTCTGTCTTTCATTTTCAAAGAATATTTTTGGTACTGACAGACATGAGCGTAATGGAGTATGTGCGACGTAGGCGGTTAACTTTAGCGGCACAAGACCTAGCATTGACGAACGAACGAGTGATAGATGTCGCTTTAAAGTATGGGTATGAAACACCCGAGGCCTTTGCGGAAGCATTCAAGCGTCAGCATGGGATGTCACCTTCAGAGGCACGATCTACTCAGAAAGGATTCACATCATATAATCGTTTAGTCATCTCTGTACAATTGAAAGGGGCATATCCGATGAAAGTAAGAATTGAAGAGAAACCGGCATTTCCGATTGTGGGGGTAGCAAGGACTTTCTCCATTGAAAATGGAGAAAATACACGAGAAATCCCTAAGATGTGGGAAGAAGTACATCAAAATGGCGTTAATGATGAATTAACGAAAATGAACAAAGGGGAATTGAAAGGCATACTGGGCGTGTGCAGGATGATTGAGTCAGTATCTAATTCAATAGAGTATTGGATTGCGACGGCTTATGATGGAAATGATATCCCAGCACAGTATGAGACCATGGAAATCCCGGCTACGACGTACGCAATTTTCGAAGTTGTTGGCCCGATGCCACAAGCCATGCAGTCGATGTGGGAAAAAATATACAGTGAGTGGTTCCCATCCAGTTCCTACCGTCCAAGTGAATCAGCTATGATGGAAGTATATACAAATGATGATGCCTACAAGGAAGATTACTACTCAGAAATTTGGATTCCAGTAGTAAGCAAGGAATCAACAACTGTGACAAATTAATGAAGGTAACATTCATTAAATCAACCAAATAAGGAAAACCTACTGTACGTATCCTCTTTGGCTATCTATAATGAACCTTGTAGAAAGCGGGGGAGTACAAGATGTCTAAAAAACCACTTAAGCAGTTTCGTTTTATGGGATTATTAGAGGGTAATTCTCTGTTATTCCTGTTACTTGTGGCTATGCCGTTAAAATATTTCTTTGGTTTTCCTGAAGTAGTTAGTGTTGTTGGGGCGATACACGGCTTCTTATTTGTCAGCTATTGTCTAGTGATTGCTTATATGACTTTTGTGGTCAAATGGCCATTTCTATATAGCGTGATTGCCTTTATTGTGGCCTTCATCCCGTTTGGAAATTTAATATTTGATCGATACTTGGAGAAACAAGAAACCACATAACCAACAGTAAAAATTAATAATTACCCAATGAGTTCTCAGGTGTAAAATCAAAATTAAACAGAAAAAGAGCCCAAATTCGCATATTTGGGTTCTTTTTTAATGATATACATCTTAGGACATGGTGAATGAAAATACTCTAAGAAGAGTTTAATAACTGGGTAGAACTATGCTTTTTTATCTATAATATGATTTTGCTTTTTCTCTTTCACTTCTGTTCTAATTTGTTTATGTATATCTCGAATTTCATTTATTAACAATGGTATCTCTTTAGAGCTATCAATTCCGCTGCTTACTGCCGATTTTATAACTGCATGAAGAACTCCAAAAAAAATAAAAGAAGCCATTATACCAAAGAATAGTACTTCCACCATCATATCACCTCAATATGAACCTTATATTTTATAGTTTTCCTCTAATTGTCTTGATTCCTTCTTAAGCTAGAAGCAGAAGTAAAATGATTACGTCTCAAAATACAAATGCTTATGTAAGCTACAGCCTGGATTGAATTCACTTTTACATGATGGACAAGAGGAGTCACAGGATAAATATTCATGGATGGTCAGTTCAGTTCCACAACTACCACATAGAACAGCTTTTTGATGAAAGTGTTCTTTTGGCCAAACCTGTGGTAAATTACACCCGAATTCTTCGTGACAAGAGATGCAAGGATAATAGGAGTTACAGCAGTAAAACTTGATGGCAATACGATCGATTTCAGAATGATAATGATGGCAACGGGTTTCATTATCAACATTATTTCCTATTACGTGGTGTCCATGGATAAGCATCTATAACTCTCCTTAACGTTTGACGTTTCTTTATTAAAATATATACTAAAACATACTATTTGTGAGAAAAAGACAAGCCCATTAATGAGCTTTTGTTAGTTCCATCTCAGGTAAATTGTTTAATCGCTTTTTGTAATTC
This sequence comes from Paenisporosarcina sp., assembly GCA_048976825.1. Lineage (GTDB taxonomy): Bacteria > Bacillota > Bacilli > Bacillales_A > Planococcaceae > Paenisporosarcina. Next base: position 29,938 of record JBHGUT010000017.1, on the reverse strand, counting down.
CGTAAGCTTTCCATTGTATGTTAAGCGTTTCGACGGTTTGAACTTGTTCGTCTGTAGAGGTCGTTAATTAGAACTAAGTTTTCGTTATTTCACGTAAATTTCCTCCCATTATGTTGATACTGTTCATATCGGCTATAAAAAGTCGGATTTTACTTGGAATAAATGGTACTTTCTTGAAGGGAGGAGTTTGAAGAAGGGATAAATGAAAGTTTAAAGGTAAAAAAGAAATCCAGCACCTGTTTAGGATACTGGATTTTCTGTATGAGCTAAATGAACTTATTGAATGTCATCTTCCTTTTTCTTTTCTTCTTTTTCGATTTCGTAAACAGGAGCGCCTTCGTCGACCATGTTTTGAGAAGCGATATAATCTCTGTTGACTCGTAGTTCCATTTCTTTAGGATCTACATGCTCTGAGCTCAATTTGTACCCCCTTATTTATTTTCTTCTATTATATTAAACATTCCGACAATTATCTTATGATATTAAAAATTTTTATCTTTTTTTATTGTCAATGACGATACATGGTTTTAGCAAAAGAAGAAAACTCCAGCAACATATTGCTAAAGTTTAATAATTTTTTTTTTAATCAAGCGTTTAAAACTTTCTGTGTAAATGCCTGTACATCGAGTGCTGTTTCTTCACGTTTTACATCCTCTAACATAACATCCCGGAAATAAGACACGCTCGCGGGTAGTGGCAGATTAAGCAATTTCGTTAATGCCTCTTGATACATGACAACGAATTCATGGTCGGTATTGCCACGTTTTAACTCAGCAAAGGATTCATAAAACTGGTCGAGTTTATCTGCGAATTCCAATAATCGCCCTTCAACCGAAGAATCTTTTCCTTCTTTCATCCGCTCGAAAAAAATGGATTGAAATTCACTTGGTATTTCATCGACAATAAATTTTTCCATCATTTTTTCTTCTACATGCGCAATCATTTGTTTTAGTTCAGGTGATGCATGCTTAACTGGAGTTTTAATGTCTCCTATGAAGATTTCTGCGAAATCATGGTTAATGGTCTTTTCATACAACGACTTCCAATCAACGACTGAACCATTTTGTTCTTCAATCGTCGCAAAAAACATGGCATATTGCGATACTTTCCAACTATGTGCTGCTACATTATGTTCCTCAAACTTGAATTTACCAGGACATCGAATAATACGTTCCAAGTCATTCATGCTGGTGAAAAATCTATGGATTCCCATGATTGATTAACTCCTTTAGCGTGATCATTTTTAATATTCTACTACCAAACTAAAAAGTTGCACATTGAAGTAAACATCTATGTACAAAACCGAGTATAAGTAAGAATAGAGAGTCAAAACTAAACCTAATGATCAATAATCAATGGTTATTTTTGATTTAGTAATTATTATTTTTTGTCATTTGTTGTTGAGCCATTTTAATAAGCTCTTTGACCATTTGACCGCCGATAGGTCCGCCGATTTTCCCAGCTTCTTCAGAAGTTAGTTTTCCGTTATACCCTTTGTTAAAAGGAATTCCTAATTCATTTGCGATTTCATACTTTACTTCGTCGGGTTTAGATGTATTGACCGTGTAACCCTGCTCCTTCATGACTCTTGCTTTCAGATGTTCTAAACCTTCTCTTGCTTCTGGAACCAATATCTTATTTTTTCTTCTTGCCATTTTATACATTCCTCCTCGTACTTACAGTATTTCCCGAAAGAGAAAATGCATGCTTTATTTACTAATGTAATTTAGGAAATAATAGGGGAGGAAACGAAGCGAAGTGGTTTGTTGGGAGAAAGTTGCCAATTTATAATATTTAGCTTTGAAAGTAGGGAAGTTAAATTCTATAACCACTTTGAGAGGTTCTATGTCCATTCGCCATGATAAGGCAAATTTATCCTCCCAGAAATAGAAAAAACCCGCACTCGAGTGAGTGTGGGCAAAATGCTATCATTTTATTTTTTATTTTTAGATACGATTCTGCTTAATGCGTATGCTCCTGCAAATACACCGATAGCAGTGTTAGTTCGTTTATTAAAGACTTGTTTAAACACAAGATTTAAATTTTGCGGACGTTCTGCTAATCTTCTCATAAAGTACCCGTACCAGTCGTCGCCGAAAGGAACATATGTGCAGAAGTTGTAGCCTTGTTTAGCTAAATCCACTTGCATGTCTTTGCGGAAACCATAAAGCATTTGGAATTCAAATTTGTCATATGAAATTTGATTTTCTTCCACAAATTTTTTCACGTGGTTGATGACATGATGATCATGTGTCGCAATCGATGTGAATTTACCATTTAACAAATGATATTCAATCAAATGAATATAATTAGCATCAATTTCTTGTTTGGTTTGGTAAGCATACTCCACTGGCTCTTTATAAGCGCCTTTTACGATGCGTAAACGTTGGTCTTTATACTTTTCAATATCATCTTGCGCACGATAGAAGTAAGCTTGAATAACGGTACCGACATTGTTGTATTCTTTCAAAAGCTCGTCCATTAAGTCAAATGAAGGCTGAAGATGGCCATAGTCCTCCATATCAAGGTTAATATGCATATCGTACTTGCTAGCAGCATCTACGATTGCTTTTAGGTTTTCGTAGCAGAAATCATAATCAATATCTAAGCCAAGTTGAGTTGGTTTTAATGAAATGTGTGCATCTACGCCATTCGCATGAATGCTTTCAATTACTTCAAGAATGCTGTCTTTTGCTTTTAACGCTTCTGAGCGTTCAAAAACGAATTCGCCTAGGTTATCTACGGTAGCGCTTATACCTAGTGCATTAAGTTCACGAATACTCTCAATTGTTTCTTCTACATTGGTACCCGCAACAACTGTTTGTGCACCTAATTTTAAACCATATTTTTTTGCTGCACTTGTCAACAATTGGTTTTTTGATAATGCCATAAATACATCTTTTAACATGATATTTCCTCCTGTAATTGGTCCAGTGTATATTTAATTAAAGACTAATAATTATTAATTCTTGTATGTGAATCATGTTTTATTATAAGTATTATTATCGAACATGTATACAAAATGAGTGAGAATGAACGGAAGTTGTTTCATAAAAGTGTCTTGCTTTATAAATCAAGTGTATTATCTACTACACGTGAACAATATCAGAAATTACTGAATTTTGACGGTGTGTTAAACAGATTTGTTGTATTAGAGATAACTCTCTGATTCGGGAGAATTTATTCAGGGACTAATCAAAATAACTTTCGCCATAACATGACAATTTCAAACTTCTAAACAAATGAAAAAAACGCCCGGCAACCACCCCGGACGTTTAAAAAAGTAATACCACATACAAAACAGGAAGTTTATGTTGTGACACTGTAAATTTTGAAGTGTTTGTAGAAATCTTCTACTGTTCTAGTTTAACACGTATAAGATGGACGTTGATGAATCAATATTTTCATGCATTTCCATTATGTGCTGAAAATGAGAGGCTAGTTATGTATAAGTAGGCTAGAAAACATGTAATGGTAGCAGATTACGATTTGAGAGAGGTGTTCATATGACAGAATATATTGTAATTGGTGCAGGGATTTTAGGGGCATCGACAGCATACCATTTAGCTAAATCTGGTGTACATGTAACTGTGATAGATCGACAAGATGCAGGACGAGCAACAGATGCAGCTGCTGGTATTATTTGTCCATGGCTGTCTCAGAGACGCAATAAAGCTTGGTATGCTCTCGCGAAAAATGGAGCTGCCTATTACGAAACTTTGATTGAACATCTTAAAGAAGATGGGGAGACTGAAACAGGATATAAAAAGGTAGGAACCATTAGTCTTCATACAGATAAGAACAAACTCCTAAAGATGGAGGAGCGGGCAGTTGAAAGAAGGGTAGATGCTCCAGAAATCGGGACAATCCGTCAGTTAACACAAAATGAAACAACTTTAGCATTTCCACTTTTGTCTGAAGAATATCGTTCTGTTCATGTGAGTGGAGCTGCACGAGTTAATGGACGAGCTCTTCGACAAGCACTTGTTAATGCCGCAAAGAAGAATGGCGCAACATTCATTCTAGGGTCCGCTGAGATTAAACATGCCGATTTATGCGTTAGTGGTGTTCAAGTTGGGGATGTTCATTATCCTGCTGACTGCGTAATTGTTACGGCGGGAGCATGGGCAGATGAGCTGTTATCTCCGCTTGAGCTAAATTTGCAACTAACCGCTCAAAAAGCTCAAATTGTGCATCTTCAATTAGAAAATAAGGATACTGGTGATTGGCCTGTTGTTATGCCGCCAAATGATCAATACATTCTGTCTTTTGAAAATGGTCAGATAGTAATTGGTGCCACGCATGAAGATCATATGAACTTCGATATGCGTGTAACAGCAGGTGGTTTACATGAAGTCTTTGACAAAGCGCTGTCCGTTGCTCCAGGCTTATCTGATAGTACCTTTGTTGAGACACGTGTGGGATATCGTCCCTTTACTCCTAATTTTCTTCCTATCATCGGAGCGGTTCCGGGTTATAAAGGACTCCTCCTCGCAAACGGACTGGGAGCATCAGGCTTAACGGTAGGACCATTTCTTGGCGCACAACTTGCAAAGCTCGCTAAAGAGGAAACTCTAGATATAGATTTAAATTTGTACAATGTTGAAGGTGCGTTAAAATAAAGATTACTTTTCAATGGAATAAAAAAACTGCACCTCCAATTGTTAGTTGTGTCTAACAATTGGGGTGCAGTTCACTCATCGAGCGGTAGTTTTTTTGTCGAATGATCCAAGGACTTGATCGAGCATGCCTTTTCCATCCCTATTTTTTGTAAAGTCATTGACTTGACCTTTTAATTTCTCACGAGATTCTTTATTACGCATTAGAAACGCTGCACCAAGTCCCAGAGCAGCCATTGTTATTGTATTTCTATTCATCGATTAACGCCTCCTGCTTTATTAGTATGGTTATCTAATTCCCCAAAGTTGATTAAATAAACCTTTTATTGAAAAAACTCAGTCATTAACCTTCGATATGTGGCGAATGCAATATATGACGGTGTTTTTTTCGTTTACTTTTGAACACTTGATGACAATCGCTTGATTTATTACCCAAACATGACATCTGTCATGTAAATTCCATGATACATACCCCTATTCAAGAAACCGACTTCTGCTCATACTAATAAACTGAGAGAACTCCATTCCATTCCATATCAAACAGGCATGAAAACATCCATGTTTAGAAGGAGCAATTACAATGAATCAATCAAAAATCGCTTGGGTGACAGACTCAACTGCAACTCTCTCACCTGAGTTTATAAAAAAAAATCATATATTTGTAGTTCCATTGTTCGTTATTTTTGGAGATACGGCATATAAAGAAAATGTCGAAATTAGTTCAGAAGCTTTTTATAAGAAGCTTGCTTCCTCAAAAGAGTTACCGAAAACATCACAACCATCTCCAGGTGAAATGCTCGAGCTATTTAATGATATCAAAGACAAGTATGAGCACGTCATTGCCATTCACGCAACGAGTGCACTTACAGGTGCATATAATGGAGCCAAAATGGCGGTTAAGGAAACAGGTGTTCATGCGTTTGTACTTGATTCACAAATCGGATCATTTCCATTAGGGAAGATGGTGGAACGCGCAGTCACACTAGAACAAGAGGGCAAATCGTTTGAAGACATCGTTACTGAAATTAAAGCTCTTCCAGCCAAAGGACGCCTTTTTTTAACACCCGGAAGTTTGGAGCAGCTTCACAAAGGTGGACGTGTAACAGGGACGCAAGCAGTTTTTGCGACGCTATTGAATATGAAGGTTGTCATGAAATTTCATGAAGGACGTGCAATTCTTTCAGATAAAGTCCGCAGCCATAAACGAGCAATAGCGAAAATGGTCGACTATTTAGAAGAAGAGAAGAATCAAGTAAAAGAAGTGACGGTCATCCACGCGGATAATTTGAAAGAAGCAACCCAGTGGAAAAGCTTACTTGAATCACAATTTCCCAACATTGAATTTTCCATAACCGAATTTAGTCCAGTGCCTGGTACACATACAGGCAGAGGGACAATTGGACTTGCGTGGTTAGGGGAGTAAAGTCCTTTACACGAAAAATCATCTATATGACAAAGAGTCGCTCATCATTGAGAAGAGCCTCTCTTCTTTAGATTCTGTGGCAGATGAGATTTGTTAAAGTATCGTTAAGATTTAAATAACCCTTTCTTATGTGCATTTATCCTTTTTGATTTTGCCCTAAAAATTAATAATTGTAGCTAATACCAGCGATTTCTTTTAACTGTAAATTTAGTCACTTTTTAACCAAAGCGCCAATTGCAACAAGAGGGCATCCTGAAAAACGTTGGGATTGTACCCCGAAGCTTCATTGATTTTTTTCAAACGGTAGGATAAGGTATGACGATGGATTTTCAATGTCTCAGCACAAAAGGCAAGTTGCTGATTGCATTCTAAGTATTCCTTTAATGTCAGGATGTCTTTATCATCAAGTCCTTTTAAAATACGTTCAGAAAATTGTCTAGCTTCTGTTGAATTGCTTTTTTTTAATAAGGAAAGAACCTCTACTTCTTCAAAAAAAGTTATTTCGTTACTAGGAAGTCCGTAGTGGAGTGATAATTTGGCAGTTTGATATGAATGATGAATATCTTCTATCTGGTCCACGGCTTTTCCGGTTCCAATTCGAGGATTGTATTTATGTAAAAACTGGGGCAACCTTTGTAATTTATTATGTATTTTCTCCGTATTCATCCCTGCTGTTAAAATGAAAAATTCATTTAATTGAGAATGACCAACCAAGACATCCTCATTTTCAAAATAATCTTCCAGTTGTTGAACTACCCCATGGTAATGGGAGGAAGATGGTATTCTTACAAGAACCGTAAAATAGGGTGATTTCAAAGGAAATCTAAGTTTGTTTAATCTCTCAAATAAAACAGGTGGAAACGAGTGAGATGATATGAGTTCTTCGAAGACCATTTCTTTCATCTTTCGCTTCCATTCAGACTCTGAAACAATCAAGGACTGGTGAATCATCATTTCTGTTGTCAATTGTAATAGAGTTGCAACTTCTTTAATGATATAAGGGTCTCCAGTAATGCCGATGATCGCAATTAAGTGATCTTGATAATACACAGGCATATTTATACCAGGTCTAGTTCCTGGCCATTCTCCTACGTTTTCTTCCGTAATCCATAGTGGTTCCTGAGTCTTCGCGACAAACAAAGCTCCCTCATGAATGTTTTCTACCCGTTCCTTCTCTCCAGAGGCCAAAATCATCCCATTTGTATCCATTACATTAATATTCCGATGAAGACGTACCATTGTTTGTTCCACAATTTGATTGGCGAGTTGCTTTGTTAGCATTTTGTTCCCCCATGTATAAAAAAATAGGATTAATAAACAGAAAATTCATACATCAAGTATAATGTATTTCGTATTTATTATCACTATACTATTTTGTAAGCGTTTTACTAAAGGAGGGAGAATAAGGTGAAAATCATCATTAGTCCTGACTCATTTAAGGGAAGCTTGTCTGCAGTTGAAGTTGCACAAGCGATGGCATCAGGAATAGGGGCTTTTGATCAGTCTATTGAAACACTTATGCTACCTGTTGCTGACGGTGGGGAAGGTACATTAGAAAGTCTCATTAGTGCTACGAACGGAAAAATGGTTTCAGTTGTCGTTCATGACCCACTTAAAAGAAAAATATCCGCAGAATACGGGATATTAGGTGATGGAGAAACATGTGTGATTGAAATGGCGAGAGCAACTGGATTAACACTTTTACATAAAGAGGAAAGAAACCCTCTTTGTGCAACATCATTTGGTACTGGGGAACTAATTAAGCATGCGCTTGACGGGGGTTTTCGAAAGTTTATTGTAGGAATTGGTGGCAGTGCAACCAACGATGGCGGCACGGGAATGTTAAATGCTCTTGGTATGAAGTTTCATAATCAATCCGGAGAGGAGCTTGACGCAGGTGGTGGCGCTCTTCATGCGCTAGTGCATATCGACAGTTCTACATTTGATCGACGAATCAGCGAATCCGAGTTTATCATTGCATCCGATGTAAACAATCCGTTCATTGGCCCAAATGGAGCTTCATTTGTTTTCGGTCCACAAAAAGGTGCTACAGAAGAGATTGTTTCTTTTTTGGATCAAAGCTTGAAAACATTTGCAGACGTTATTGAACATACATATGGAGTTTCCATTCATTCTCGTGAAGGTGCTGGAGCTGCAGGTGGAATGGGTGGTGCATTTCAAGCGTTTTTTCCATGCAAAATGAAACCAGGTATTGAAGTTGTGATGGAGGCAATGGATTTCCGTGAGCACGTGAAAGATGCTCATCTTGTAATTACAGGTGAAGGTAGATCAGATGATCAGACGCTTTCAGGAAAAGCGCCTTTTGGTATTGCTAAAGTTGCAAGGGAATATGGAATACCAGTGATGTTATTGTCTGGATTACTTGAACCATCAAGTAAAGAGCGTTTGACTCAGCATTTTGATGTTTTAGCAAGTGTGGTAAATGAAAGCGTTCCACAGCGGGAATCTATAAAAAATGCAGCTTATTATTTATCGATTAGTATGCAACAAACGATTGAGAATTATTGCAAAAATAAAAAATAAGGGGGAAAAGGGATGTTGTTTTTAATTATTTTAATTGGGGTTTTATTTATTGTTTTGGCAACAGCAATTTTAAAAGTACATCCGTTTTTAGCACTTCTATTTAGTGCATTTTTTGTTGGAATTGCGTCAGGAATGCCTTTATTAACCGTTGTTGAACATGTAAATACTGGCTTTGGCGGATTGATGACGAGTATAGGACTTGTTATTGTAGCCGGGACAATTATCGGTGTAATTTTAGAGAAATCCGGTGCGGCTTACCGAATGGCAGAAGTAGTATTACGTGTCCTCGGAGAGAAACGTCCACAATTAGCTATGTCAATAATCGGATATATTGTATCGATACCCGTGTTCTGCGATTCTGGGTTTATTATACTATCGAGCCTAAAAAAGGCTTTAGCTAAGCGGGCGAAGGTAACTGTAGCTTCGATGGCCATCGCCCTTGCCACAGGTTTGTACGCAACACATGTCCTTGTACCTCCGACACCAGGTCCAATCGCAGCTGCAGGGAATATTGGAGCTGCAGATTATTTAGGGACTATTATATTAATTGGTTTGTTAGTTGCAATTCCTGCCACAATCGTCGGTTATTTATGGGCGGTAAAAGTTGGCTCGAAGATTGAGGTTCCAGCAGATCAGGATGCTTTAGAATTAAATTATGATGAAATTGTAAAATCGTTTGGAAAAATGCCATCTGCATTCAAATCATTTTTACCAATCGTTTTACCAATCGTACTTATTGGTATTGGGTCGGTGGCTGCACTTCTAGGTGAAGAAAGTGGTTGGATAAACTTCTTGAAATTCTTAGGATCACCTTCTGTTGCTCTATTATTTGGGGTTCTAGCATCCTTTTTATTATTACCTGAGTTAAATGAAAACACATTAACAAACTGGATTGGAGATGCATTAAAAGAAGCGGCGCCAATTCTCTTGATAACTGGTGCGGGTGGTGCATTCGGCACTGTTATTAAAAATACAGGGGTTGCAGAATTACTTCAAGATATGGATTTAGGAGCTCTTGCAACTGGCGCCTTATTTTTACTCGTACCATTCCTAATCGCAGCAGCTTTAAAAACAGCTCAAGGTTCTTCTACAGCAGCGCTTGTAATTACATCCTCTTTAATAGCACCATTGCTTCCACAGCTCGGTATTGAAGGGGCAGTTCCATTAGCTCTTGTGGTTATGGCAATTGGAGCGGGTGCAATGACAGTCAGTCATGTAAACGATAGCTTTTTCTGGGTTGTCACACAATATAGTGGAATGAAAGTAACGGATGCATATAAAGCGATGACAATGGCAACCTTGTTACAAGGTGTCACTACAATTGCGGTAACAATGATAATCTGGTTAATCATTGTTTAATTTAGAAAAATGGCGGACGATTTTTCAACTTCGCCCGCTTTTATTTTTATATTTTCCCCAAAATTAACCTGGGAACAAAAAAGAGATTCGTCTATTCATGGAGGAATCTCTTTTTTGTTTGATTAAACCAATTGTTGTATACGATTAACTTCTTCTAATCTTTCTTGAACTTGTTCTTCCGTCAATTCATGCTCCGCGATATAGCGGTTGCGTGGGTGTACACGACATTCGTCTGAACAGCTTCGCAAGTATAAATGTTCGTTTTCTTCTGAACAAAGAATTTTGTCATTACATTCAGGGTTTGCACAGTTTACGTAGCGTTCACATGGTGTTCCGTCAAAGTGATCTTTACCGACAATGACATGCTCGACTCTATTTATCGGAACAGCAATGCGTTCATCGAAGACATACATTTGACCGTCCCAAAGTTGACCTTTTACTTCAGGGTCGGTGCCGTAAGTGTGAATCCCGCCATGAAGCTGACCCACATCCTCGTAGCCTTCTTTAACTAACCATCCAGAGAATTTTTCACAGCGAATTCCACCTGTACAATACGTTAGAATCTTTTTGCCTTCAAATTGCTCTTTGTTTTCGCGCATCCATTGAGGCAAGTCACGGAAGTTTTTAATTTCCGGACGCACAGCACCTCTGAAATGGCCTAAATCGAATTCATAGTCATTACGTGCATCGATAACGATTGTGTCATCTTGTTGCATTTTTTCGTAGAATTCTGAAGGGGATAAGTATTGGCCTGTGATTTCGTTCGGGTTGATATCATCTTCTCCGAGTCCGAGATGAACTACTTCATTTTTTGCACGTACATGCATTTTTTTGAACGCGTGACCCTCAGCAGCATCAATTTTCCACATCATATCAGCAAATCGTTCATCGCTCTTCATCATGTCCATGTAGGATTGAGTCTGTTCGATTGTTCCAGAGACAGTTCCGTTAATACCTTCAGTAGATACAAGAATACGACCTAATAGGCCAATTTCTTTACATGCAGCTAAATGAGTTTGTGCAAATAATTCGGGTTCATCTATAAAAACATATTTATAATATAACAAGACTTGATAAGCATTGTTTTCCATTTAATTTAACCACCTTACACATAGGATAATTCAATCAATAAATATAGCATAAAGTGAGCGGAAAATCAATGAAATTTTAAAAAATGAAAGAGACATATTTACTTCTTTCACAATAAGAATGACAGGAGGAAATACATTGACGAAAAAATACTGATGGTCCTTACCAGTACCGATAAGATGGGTGAAGATAAACCTACAGATACTTGGCTTTCGGAATTTGCAGATGCTTAATTAGCATTTAAGATACAAGGATACGACGTAACAATAACTAGTATCAAAGGTGGGAAAGCACCTGTTGATCCAGGTAGTATTGATGAGAATACTCCACAAGATTTTTGATGCAGAAAAGTATTTAGCAGATACTCTTTCTATTGAAGAAGTAGAGATGGATGATTATGATGCGATTTTCATTCCGGGGGGACATGGTACCATGTTCGATTTCCCGGGTAATAAAAAGCTTCACAGTTTACTAAGAGAGTTTTATGAATCGAACAGGTATGTCGTTTCTGTTTGTCATGGGCCTGCTGGCTTAGTGGTAGCACGGAGAACCACTTGTAAAAGGAAAGAAGGTAAATGCATTCACTGATGCAGAAGAGCGAGATACTACCTTTGATGCATTAATGCCTATTTTACTGGAAAGTAAATTGCATGAATTAGGGGCAATTGTAATTCCTGCACCTAATTGGTCAGAGTACTCTGTAAAAGATGGCAAAATACTTACAGGGCAAAACCCACAATCTACGATTAGCGTTGTGGAACAATTAATTAGAAACCTAGGCTAATAGAGCTTTGATAAATAGTCATAAAAAAGATTCCTCCAGCTTTTCAGCTAGAGGAATCTTTTTTTCAATGTGAAAATAAATCAGTTGAGTGTTTTACATGTTTTTTTGTTTCCGGATCCACGAAGTGTTTAGCTGCATTAATCGCAATCGGTGCTTCTCCAAATCCACATGCTATGAGTTTCACTTTGCCCTGGTAAGTATTGCTGTCACCAACGGCGTAAACACCTGGTTGTGAGGTCTCCATTTGTGAGTTTACCACGATGGCATTACGGTCCATTTCCATGCCCCAGTTTTTCATATTACCAATAGAAGAACGGAAGCCATAGTTTACGATAACGTGGTCAGCTTTTAATTCTTCAACTGTTCCATCTGTATTTCGAACTGCGACATGCGTAAAGCTGTCTCCATTAGAATTGAAATGGTCCACAACATATGGTGTTTTGATGACAACGCTCGATTGGTTGAGAAGTTCAATACTGTGTTCGTGTGCACGGAAAGATTCTCTTCGATGTACAAGTGTGACTGATTTTGCTATTGGCTCTAACATTAGCGCCCAGTCGACTGCCGAGTCACCGCCGCCAAATAAAACGACGTCTTTTCCAGCATATGTGCCCATATCATCTACAAAATAGTGAAGTTGTTTACCTTCATATTTCATAGCTTCATCAAGTTCTAAACGTTTCGGTTCAAAAGCACCGTTCCCATTTGTGAAAATGACTGTTTTTGATAAGTGTGTTCCTTCATTTGTCGTTAGTTGCCATGTGCCGTCTTCTAGTCTCGTCATGTCTTCTACGGATTCGCCCGTAACAATGGTTGGAGCGAATACAGAGAGCTGTTCTTCCAGATTATCGACTAAATCTTTTGCACGTATTTTCGGGAATCCAGCTACGTCATATATATACTTTTCTGGATAAAGCGCTGTTAATTGTCCACCAAGGTTAGGTAAACTTTCTATTATTTTCACGGACATTTGTCTCATACCACCGTAAAAAGCTGTAAACAAACCTGCAGGTCCTGCGCCTACTATTGTGACATCATAAGTTTTCAAATGTATACACCCCTAATATAAAATTAAACTATCTTGAGTTTACCACTTTATATGATGATATACGCCTATTTATATTAACTTCAGTCGAAAGAATGATAAGAATCATCCTGCATTCACTTGCTTCTTTATTTTTTATATCTATTCTTTATTTTTCAATAAGAAAGATTTTCAAAGGAATCCTTTCTTCAATTCTAGAATAGATAGAGTAGAGAGATAGTTAGGTGAATGGGGGGAAATTATATGAAGGCAGACGTCATAATTGTAGGAGCTGGATTATCAGGCTTAGTGGCAACGACAGAGTTAGTGGAAGCGGGTAAAAAAGTACTTTTGATTGATCAAGAACCGGAATCATCTTTAGGTGGACAGGCTTGGTGGTCCTTCGGAGGTTTGTTTTTAGTGGATACACCTGAACAACGCAGATTGGGAATAAATGATTCTCGAGACCTCGCTTTGCAGGATTGGATGGGTTCGGCAGGGTTCGATCGGGCAGACGAGGATTATTGGGGTAGAAAATGGGCTGAAGCATATGTAGAGTTTGCTACTTACGAAAAACGAAAGTGGCTACGTGATCTTGGAGTTCGATTTTTCCCTGTTGTCGGGTGGGCTGAAAGAGGAGGTTATTTAGCTGAAGGGCATGGAAATTCTGTTCCGAGATTTCATATTGTGTGGGGTACTGGACCTGCCATTGTAAAGCCTTTTGAAGAACGAGTCCGAAAGGCAATGGAAAATGGTTTGGTTGATTATCGACCGCGCCACCGTGTAGATGATTTAATCGTGGAAGAAGGTCATGTGAAAGGTGTAAAAGGAAGCTTGTTGGTACCGAGTGACTCAGCAAGAGGTGAAGCAAGTTCCCGAGAAGTAATAGGTGATTTTGAATTACGAGCACAAGCCGTTTTAGTGACTAGTGGGGGAATTGGGGCGAATTTTGATTTAATTAGGAAGAATTGGCCAGAACGATTAGGAAAAGCACCGGAACGAATGATATCTGGGGTACCAGCACATGTGGATGGACGAATGCTTAGTATTACTGAACAAGCGGGTGGTCGTATCGTGAATCGAGACAGAATGTGGCATTATACAGAAGGCATTAAAAACTGGAATCCTATCTGGGCAAAACACGGAATACGGATTTTACCAGGACCTTCCTCGATGTGGTTCGACGCAAAAGGACAACGTTTCAAGGCACCTAACTTCCCTGGATTTGATACGCTTGGAACATTAGAAACGATACAAGCAACAGGGTACGATTATTCTTGGTTTGTACTGACACAAAAAGTGATTGAAAAAGAATTTGCTTTGTCAGGTTCCGAGCAAAATCCGGATTTAACAGGGAAAAGTATCAAACAAGTATTATCCCGCGTACTACCAGGTCCAACAGCACCGGTCAAAGCATTTATGGATAAAGGAGAAGACTTTATCGTAGCTGAGACACTAGAAGAACTAGTGGTGGGTATGAATAAACTTACTGGTGATGATTTAATCGATTTTGTAGATTTAAAGAGACAAATAGTTGCTCGAGATCGCGAAATGGATCATAAATTCACAAAGGATTTGCAAGTAACAGCTCTAAGGGGAGCACGTCATTACATAGGCGACAAACTGATTCGTGTTGCTTCGCCACATAAGTTTCTCGACTCCAAGAATGGTCCGTTAATTGCCGTTCGCTTAAACATCATTAGCCGGAAGACATTGGGGGGTCTTCAAACCGATTTGTCTGGAAGAGTCATCAATGCTCTGGGTGAACCCGTTCCAGGACTATATGCAGCCGGTGAAGTTGCTGGTTTTGGTGGCGGCGGTGTTCATGGCTATCGGTCTTTAGAAGGGACATTTCTTGGTGGGTGTTTGTTTTCAGGTAGACAGGCAGGACGCGCGTTAGTCGAAAATTTAAAAGGATAATTTGATGAGAAAAATACTAGTGAATCCAGTGTCAAAGGATGCTGGATTTTTTTATTTGAATGAAGAGTGGAGTTTCATAAGAATGAACTCACGTTGTAAATAAAGACCTTCACGTTGTAAAAATTGTATCGGACGTTGTAAAAAAACGATCCACATTGTAAAAATTGACTATGACGTTGTAAAAACCCTAGAAATGGACATTAATATATTTCAATGAATTAAGAATATAAGGTTTAGCAAGGATTTCATGATAAGATAATGAATTAGATTTTGTCATGGAATCGAGGTGTTCGTATGAAGAATAAAATTATAATTGGTTTGTTTTATATATTAGGATTAGCTTTTCTTTCTCTTGGAATTAGTACGATGATTTTAGCGAATCTTGGAGCAGGTGCTTGGGACGCGATGTACGTCGGTCTTTCGAATATAACTGGACTATCTGTCGGAACTTGGATTCTAATCGTGGGGGTTTTGCTCATATTGTTGAATGGTATACTTTTAAAAAAGATCCCGGAATTCTTGGCGGTAATCACAATTTTAATTATAGGATCCCTAATCGATTTTTGGTTGCTAATTGTGTTCCCAGGGTTCTCATCAACTGATTTAGGACTTCGTATCTGCATGTTCGTAGGTAGCACATTCATTATCGCATTAGGAATTACCTTCTACTTACAATCAAGTTTTGCCCGAAACCCTATGGATACCTTAATGATGGCTATCCAAGCTCGAACAGGAAAAAGTTTGGCATTTTCGAAAACAATCATGGAAGTAACCGTTTTAATCATTGCCTTATTAATTGGAGGTCCGATTGGTATAGGAACAGTTATTGTGACGCTTTCAATTGGCCCACTAATTCAATTGTTTTTCACGCCAGTTACAAACTTTAGAAAACGTCTTTGTAAGGAAAACCCTGTACTTTAAGAATTAAAGAGCAACAACATTTACCCCCAGTCAATGTACTGGGGGTTTTTCTGTTTAAGTTACATATCAATATTTAATCAATTAAAGCTTAAGAAACTTTACTTTTGGGTATATTTTCAATTAAACCCATTAAGTATGTATAGAATAGGTGCTTTGAATCGTAAAATGGTGAGTAAACATGTTAAAGTAGGAGGGGAAATCATGAGCTTAGCTAAGTACCGGCTGCAACTTAAAGAAAAAAAGTTTAAAGATACGATAAAAAGTCTAAAATTTATAGAAACGATAAAAAGCATAATCAATATGTACCTTGAAAAGAGAAAAACAAGTAAAGCTAACCGAGGGGATTGCAATGATGAACGGGAATTGAATCCTCAATCTAGTAATTTGAACCGTTTTGTTCGTACGATAAGAGATATCTTCGGGTTAACGGCGGTCATGTCCATTATCGCTATTTTCATCCTTGGGATATTCAGTTTATCTTTTTTCATGCCTACCTTGCTCGACTATTTCCGAGATTATAGATGGCTAACCATAGGAATGGCGGGTGTCATGCTTGGTGTTGGCATGTATAAACCTTTCAAACTATGGAGTGCATCTTTAACCTTACTTGGATCATTTTTATTAGTTATTTCTTTTGGTCCTTTAGTTATAGAAGGATATACAGGCAGGGAATTGGTTGATGTGCATTATACTAATGGCTATTGGTTAACATTAAAAGCTACAATCGTTTTTGTCATTTATTTAATTAGTGCTATTACTTTTATAACGTGGATTTACTTAGTTTTTAAAGGTAGACGTCAAAATCCACTCAAATGGTTACGCTATGTGAAATTCAAAACGAAAAATGAATAAACATGTCATCAGCAAAAAATGATCGAAATCCAATATCGATCATTTTTTACTTTGGAAATGCCGAATTTTGTTGTTGTTTCAGGGGAATAATAAGAATAACAACGAATCCAGGAGGTGATGATTATGTCGAATAAAGAAAAGGTTCCGGAATTCGAACCAGATCATGTGAAAAAAGAAGAGCAACAAGAGAATGGAACGACACATAGTCAGGAACATGAACAACGTGAGAATGATGGTAATACATCTCGAACATTTGAGCAAGAGCAAAACAATCAACAACAATCAAGTGGGATTGAAAGAGAATTAAATAACCCTGCCACGGATAATCTGAATAACAGTTGTCGTGATTATTAACGAGTACAAGTAAAAGCATTGAAATTTAATGTGAGACGTTGTAGCCAAACGTGGTTATAACGTCTCTTCTTATTTATTATAATTATTAAGGGGGTAAATCTTGGATACTTATTCCGAACTTGCAAAAACAGTGATTATTTCATCTAAGAAAAATAGACTTCTTCACTACGACGATTCGTTAACTCTTGTAGGCACAGGGAGAAGTGCGTTCGTCTTTAGAATTAAGTCTTCAAGCAAAGTAATCAAAATATTTTTCCCTGAGTTTACTTACATCGCGAAAGAAGAGGCGGAAATTTATCGTGTGCTACGAGACATCTCGTACTTCCCAACAATTTATGATTCAGGATTGAATTACCTTGTTATAGATTACGTAGAGGGATACACGCTTTTTGAGTGCATCAATTATGGAATCCCAATCACGGAATATCATATAAGTGAAATTGACCAAGCGCTATCATTAGCTTCTGACAGAGGGTTAAACCCTTCGGATATTCATTTAAGAAATATTTTGATTACATCTAATAACGAAATCAAACTTATAGATGTAGCTCGGTTTAAGCAAACGAAAAATTGTACGCAATGGAATGATCTGAAATTTGCTTATCGTCATCTATATAAAAAAAGATTTTTTCCTAAGAAAATTCCAGCTCCACTGATGAATATCATGGCTTTCTTTTATAAAAAGCTACTAGTCCCAATCCAAGTCGTCAAAAGTTAAGTATCTTTCCACCTTTTTCATATGGAACTTATATCTAGCAAATGATACATTAACTATAAACACATGAATTGGGAACTTTCTATCTTGTTCAATTTAGATAATGGTCCTCATCTCTACCCGAGAATAGGGGAAGCTACATGATTATGATAGTCTTATTTGCTACAGTGTTTTTTGGTTTTTTTGGTATTATTTGTTTTCATTATGCCTTTAAAGCATATAAAAGTGATGATGAAGACTATTTGGATTTATTCATTTTTGATTTTTTTGAAGTGTTGTCATTAATATTTATTATCATTCTTTGGGTTTCGAAAAAGTTGTTTCCGCGCCATGATATTTTAGTTTTTAGGATCATTGTATTTATTAATGGATTATTAATGCTTATGATAATAGCAATTTTCTGGTTCCTTTATTTAAATGAAAGCATGTTAGATTAAATTATACATAGAAAACAGGACCGAGAAGCGACACGAGGACAGTTTCCATTCCTCTTTAAAATAAAAAAGCCGACTATCCTAAAATGGACAATCGGCTTTTCTTATTTATTTTGCAGACACGGCTTCTATTTCATCAGTTAGCTTCACCAATTCATCGATTAATTCACCGATGTAAGCAATGGTGTCACGAAGCGGTTTTTCAGTTGTAACGTCGACACCTGCCATTTGAGCAAGTTCAACTGGTGATTTGGTTCCGCCTGCTTGAAGAACTTCTAACCACTGAGCAACGGCAGGTTCGCCTTCTTTTAAAATTCGTTTTGACACTTGAGTTGAAATTGTGAGTCCAGCACTGTATGTGTATGGATATAAGCCCATATAGTAATGAGGTTGACGCATCCAAGTCAGTTCTGCACCCGGTGTGATGTTTACTGCATCTCCCCAGAATTCTTCCAAAACACCACGTTTGATTTCATTCAAAATGCCAGCATTTACGTTTTGTCCGGCATCTACACGTTCATATACTTTATGTTGGTAAGCCGCTTCTAGTAAATGAGTCACAAAGTTGTGGTAGTACGTACGCGCAACAATCGATGAAATTACCCAACGCTTAAATTTAGGGTCGTCCGAGTTTTCAAGTAAGTGATTTGCCATCAACATTTCGTTCATCGTAGAAGGTGCTTCAATAAAATATAACGATGGGCGTGAATTAAAGACGTTTTGTTTTTTGTGGGCATTATAGAAATGACCGGCATGACCAAGCTCATGAGCTAAAACAAATACTTCATTCATTTTGCTAGACCAAGAAATTAGAATATATGGATGTGAGCCATATGGACTTGAGCAAAATGCGCCTGTAGATTTACCTTTGTTTTGTACAAAGTCAATCCAACGCTCGTCAAATGAACGGTTGACCATATTCAAATAATCGTCACCCATAATTGCGAGTGCATCATTCATGTATTTTTTAGATTCCTCAATTGTAATCTTCGGTTCATAAGAAGGATCAAGCGGAATCTTTAGATCTGCAAAAGTCATTTCCTCTAGTCCATGCACATTTTGAAGCAGCTTCGCATACTTTCGCATATGTGGTGCTAGTTCGCTCATAATGAGATCAATTTGACGATTAAATAAGGATTGGTCAACTTCTTGATCGAATAAAAGATAATCAAAAATGTTGTCATAACCACGTATATCTGCTGTCGTTTTGTCGATTTGCAAGCTCATATCATATGTTTTTGCTGTCGTATGTTGGTAGTTTTTCAATTGGTTTGAGAATGCTTCGAATGCAGCTCTTCTAACATCCGTATCTGTTTCCGATTCCCAGTCCCCTTCAAATAAGACGTAGCTTAATGGATATTTCTTGCCATTTACTTCGAAATCTTCAAAAGCTAAATCCACCATTTTCGTGGTGTTGTACAATTCGTAAGGTCCATCAAAAGAATAAGAGTAAGCTGCTAACGTTTTCTCTACTTCAGGATGAAGCACATGTGGTTTACGACGAATTAATTTACTTAAATAGTGACCAAATTCAATTGAATTTTTCATCGCGTCTTCTAACACTTCAACTGGTAACTCTAATAGCTCGCTATCAACAAAAGATAGTTTACTGCTAAGTGATGCAGCAATTGAACCGAATTTAGCCGAACGCATCTGAGCATCACTATCTGTTTGATCGGTGCTGTATGCAAGACTTGCAAATGTGCCAATTGGAACAAATTTCTCATAGATATCAGAATATCCCTTTAAAGCGTTTTCAGCTGATTGTGCATCTGTGATATTGCCTTTAAAAGTTTTATGGAAAGAGGCAACATTTTCTTGGAGATCAATAATAGCCGCTTGATAATCATCTTCTGATGCAAATAAATCTTTTAAATTCCAGGTTTCTTCTAGGTTTACTTCTGAACGTGCTGGTAAACTCTTAACCATTTCCATCTCTCCCTTTTGTTACGTAATACGAACTAATTAATAGTATAAAGGTTTAATGTAAAAAAATCTTAAAAAATCAATTATTTTATCTGAATAGTTGAAAAGCTTTGTTCCTCTCATGATAGACTGAATTAAAAAGTAAATTTAGAGTAAAGAAATTATTTGAGAAATGGGAGAAAAGAAGATGAGAAGAAATTATTATTCAAGTGATCAAACACTCCAGCACGTTTTGAAAAGTAATCTGGATGGTTCTTTTTTTGAGTATGCGAACAAAGAACTAGAATCTTTTGGGGAATTGGTTGCAAATGAAATAGACGAACGAGCAAAATACACAGATCGAGCAGGGGAACCACAGTTACTTAAGTTTGATAAGTACGGAGATGAAATTTCAACCGTGTGGGTGAATGAGGGTTATCGAAAGACTTTGGCAGAATCTTATCAAACGGGCATAGTTGGTTATTTGCATAAGGAGATACCTACACTTAATAGAAAAGGGAATTATCTTTACAGTTTTGCACAAGGCTACATTTTGTCACAAGGGGAAGCAGGATTTTATTGCCCAGTTACATTGACCATGGCGACTGCCTTTTTACTTGATCATTATGCAAGTGATGAGCTAAAATCTAGATTTCTCCCGCATGTATGCGCAACTGGAGATATTGAACTTTTTGAAGGTGCAACATTTTTAACAGAACGTCAAGGCGGTTCTGACGTTGGTGCAAATGTGGTACGTGCCGTTCAAGATGGTGATCATTACCGTTTGTTTGGTGAAAAGTACTTTGCTTCTAATGCTGGAATGGCGGGCGTTGCAATGGTATTAGCTCGGATTGAGGGAGCACCAAGCGGGTCAAGAGGCTTAACCTTATTTGCAGTTCCTTGGCGTGATGATACAGGTGGGTTAAATGGTATTTCTATTCGTAGATTAAAAGATAAACTTGGTGTCAGAGCGGTTCCGAGCGGAGAAGTGGAATTTGATGGTGCACGTGCATATGTGGTGGGTGAGCCTGCAAACGGATTAAAATATATGATGGAAGCTTTAAACTTATCGCGCATATGTAACGCTGTTGCTTCTGTAGGAATTATGAAGAGAGCTTTGACGGAAGCACAAGAATATGTGGGAAATCGTGATGCATTTGGAAGGAAACTAATTGATTTTCCGATGGTCCGAGACACGCTTGGGAAGTTACATGCGAAAATGGAAGTCGAACTATTAACGGTATTTGATCTAATAAAGTTATATGATCGTGTTGTCGTTGGTCAGGTGACAGAAAATGAAGTGGTATTAAATCGTTTATTTATCGCCATCCTGAAAAAAGAAACTGCTGAGCAAGCGATTCATTTTGCACATGAAGCAATTGAACTTCATGGAGGTAACGGATATATTGAGGATTTTGTTACACCACGTCTACTTCGGGACGCCCAAGTGTTAACTGTTTGGGAAGGTACCGCAAATATTTTGGGTCTTGAACTCGTTCGCTTAGTTCGAAAATTTGATGCACATACATTGTTTGTGAAATTCATAAATGAAAGATTAAATACCGTGAAAGATAAAAACCAGAGACACTACAGTATTGTCAAAGGTGAGCTAGAAAAGCTAACGGATACCTTGACGATTTTTGCATCTCTAGACGAAGAGACACAAAAGGTAGAGGCTAAATCAATTGCTCATAAAATGGCTTTGCTTTACGAAAGCTTGATAGCGGTGGAAAGTGCACATGAACTCGGTGGTAAACACGAGCTGTTAACCGACATATACTTAGAAAATACATGGTCCTTACGAAAAATTGGCGAACCAGCTAAAAGCCTCCAACTTTTTTAACTTAGTGCTAAAAAATGATTTGAATATTTGTTGTGAAAAACATGGTTGTTTGCGTGCCATGTATCTAAAATGATATTGAAAAAAAATTACCCTAATAATGTGATAATTCTTAATAGTAGGGGTATTAATAGAAAGAGTAATTTCTTTTGACGCATGCATTTTGTTCCTATAAAATATTTAATACCAAGGAAGTCTATCTGAATTAGGGGGAAATTAAGTGAAAAAGTTTAGTTTATTATTTATGTTACTGATTGGTATAGTAGTTTTAGCTGCATGTGGTACTGAAGATAAAGAAAGTTCTAAGGAAAATAAGAATACGGGAACTGAGAATGCTGAAAATGATTTACTCGCAAAAGTGAAAGAGAGTGGGGAATTATTAGTTGGTACAGAAGGAACGTATGCACCTTTCACTTTTCACGATGAGTCAGGTAAATTAACTGGTTTTGATGTTGAAGTTGCGGAAGAAATTGCTTCACGTTTGGGCGTTAAAGCGAAGTTTATGGAAACCCAATGGGATGCTATGTTCCCTGGACTCGATTCAAAACGTTTTGATATGATTGCAAACCAAGTAGGAATTAAAGAAGAGCGTCTTGAGAAATACGACTTCTCTGATCCGTATATCACTTCAGCAGCAGTTTTAGTAACACATGCTGGTAGTACTGATGTAAAAGGATTTGAAGATATTAAGGGTTTAAAATCAGCTCAATCTTTAACGAGTAACTATGCTGAAATGGCTAAGTCTCATGGTGCTGAAATAGTCGGAGTTGATGGGTTTATCCAAGCAATCGAATTGTTAAATTCAAACCGTGTGGATGTAACAATCAATGATAAATTATCTGTTTTAGATTTCCAAAAACAAAAACCAGACGCGAAAATTCAAATCGTCGCTGAAGCTGATGATGCGGCACAAAGTGGTTTAATGTTCCGTAAAGGAAATGAAACATTAGTCGAAGCTGTAAATGAAGCATTAAACGAAATGATTGAAGATGGCACATATGAGAAAATTTCAGATAAATGGTTCGGCGAAAATGTTTTGGAATAATTTTTCCTACGATCCAGAAAAAATGGAGCGATACCTTGATATCGCACAATCATCCCTCCAGCCTTTGCTGGAGGGTGCTGTTGTATATACACTTCCTTTGACGTTAATAACATTCGTGTTAGGACTAGCACTAGCCATACTTACGGCACTAGCTAGAATCTCGACCATTAAACCGCTTCAATGGATTGCTCGTTTTTACGTATCTGCAATTCGTGGGACTCCATTATTAGTACAATTATTTATTTTGTTTTATGGTTTAGGGTCTGTTGGTATTGTTATTGATCCATTCCCGGCTGCTGTAATTGGTTTTTCATTAAACGTAGGGGCATATGCTTCTGAAGTTATTCGTGCTGCTATTTTGTCAATTCCTAAAGGTCAATGGGAAGCGGCACATATGATTGGGATGTCGTATTCTCAAACGTTGCGAAGAGTTATTTTACCGCAAGCCACACGTGTGTCTATTCCACCACTTTCAAATACATTTATCGGTTTAGTGAAAGATACATCTTTGGCATCTGCTATTCTAGTAACGGAAATGTTTAGAAGAGCACAAGAAATTGCTGCATATAATTATGAGGTTTTACTGCTCTACACGGAAGTAGCAATTCTTTATTGGATCATCTGTTTCTTACTTTCAATTGTTCAAGGCAGACTAGAACATCGGTTTGACCGATACGTGACCAGATAACTGAATTGAATAGATGAAGAAAGGAGAAAAAGATGATATCAATAAAAGGACTACACAAACAATTTGGCGATCTTGAAGTATTAAAAGGAATCGACTTACAAGTAAATAAAGGCCAAGTAATAGTCGTGATTGGACCCTCTGGTTCTGGAAAAACGACTTTACTTAGGTGCTTAAACATATTAGAAGTTCCTACTTCTGGGAGTATCACCATTGATAATCAGACTACCGATTTCTCTAAAACGGTCTCTAAAAGAAATATCGACTTGTTAAGAAGAAAATCAGCAATGGTGTTCCAACACTATAATTTATTTCCGCATATGACGGCTCTTCAAAATGTGATGGAAGGTCCCATGATTGTGAAAAAGAAATCAAAAGACGAAGCGCGTAAAAGAGCTGAACAATTGTTAGAAAAAGTAGGGTTAGGTGATAAACTCGACTTCTATCCACACCAATTGTCCGGCGGTCAACAACAACGCGTCGGAATTGCTAGAGCGCTAGCGTTAGAACCGGAAGTAATGCTATTTGATGAACCAACTTCTGCACTTGACCCGGAGCTTGTCGGAGAGGTGTTACAGGTAATGAAAGATTTAGCTGATGAAGGAATTACAATGGTTGTTGTTACTCATGAAATGCGGTTTGCCAATGACGTCGCTGACGAAGTTATCTTTATGGACCAAGGAAAGGTAATTGAACGTAGCAATCCGATCGATATGTTTACAAAACCAAAAGAAGAACGGACCCGACAATTCTTGAATTTACTTCAATAATAAATTAAATAGCAAAGAGACTAATCATCACGATTGGTCTCTTTTTGTTTGTATAAAATGGCATCCGCTCAGATGATGATAAAAATCATATATACATTTTTAAAAGAATATGGTTTAACAAAGTCATTTATAGGATATACATAAGAAAATTCGTATGATTGTCTACTAAAAATTTAAGTTATGAAAATCAATGGAAAATTTCAACTCGCCTTTTACAAGGTGGGATTTTGTATGTCTCAAAGGATTTACCATATGTGTATCAACGCGAGAGGAGGTGAATGACGTCGTGCATACACGTATCATGCAAGTGGTAATTTTCTTTGGAGTTTTAAGTATTCCCGCATTTGCGTCAGCAGAGAGTGGGTTATTTGAAACTCCGATAAATAAAACAACAAGTACGGAAGAAGTAACTCAAGAAATCGCTAAAACTACAACCATACAACCTGTTGCTAAAAGGGTTGGTTCAGTAATTGAAAAGGCTGATAAGGTTACAGAATCAGTAAATAATTATCAACCACTAGTGGAAGTGAATCTTATTAACAACCCTTCAATTAGAGCGAACACTGGCATAGTGGAAACAGGAATTTCGAAAACTCCAATCTTGAAAGTCAATACGTCTGTTGCCAAACTGGAAGTTTCAGAGCCTTTAAAGGTTCAAATTGATACAGAAGTGGGTCAAGCAGAGGATTCTGTAGAACCAACATTGGATACAGTTAATGAAGAGCTGATGGAAGAACCAGCAGTAGAGTCGTCTAACACTATACCTGAGTCAATCAATTTATTTGAGACGCCAGTTGAAAAGCAGATAGTTCTTAAAGAAACAACTGTCTCTATGGAAACAAGACATATTCCTTTACGAGAAAAGTATGACCACGATCCATTGATAGTGATGCCATCTTTTCAGTCCGTGCCCTATCAACACGCCAATGCCAGTTCATGGTCGGCTGTGGCTGTTTTAGAATCGATAGGTCATGAAGATTCAAATGGATTTTTCACTTACTTTGGGAAAGGTCGAATGTATTTTGATCAATGGTTAAACGCACCACCGTCACAACCACCAAAAGAATCTCTTTTTACTATAAGTCGTATTTAAAAAAACTTATTATAAAAGGAGATAATATGAAAATGAAAAACGTATTCAGAACTTTAACAATTACAGGTGGATTAGCAGCGAGTCTATTAATCGGAGCAGGTTCTACTTCTGCAGCAGAAAATGATTCTTTATTAAACTTAAACGATGTTACAGTAGAGAAAATTGTTTCTGCGGACAAATCAATAACAGTAAATGTTGATGGTAATGCTGAATTAAAGAGTGAAACAGTATTAAACAAAGATGTAGTTGCTTCTACAACAGAAAACACAGCTAAAGGAACCTTTGAAGCTGGAGTTGAAAGCAAATATAATGCTACAGCAATGGTTGAAACCTTACTTGTTGATGAAACAGTATCTTCCTCAACAGAAGCTGAAGGAACTATTGGAGCTGGAGTTCAAAGCGAAAAAAGTTCAACAGCAGTAGATACGAATGCTAACGCTAGATTGGTGAGTGGTACCGTAGTAAAGGAAGATATCGTCTCTTCTAAAACAAAAGCGGTCGCTGAAGGAGATATTGGAGCTGATGTTAAAGGTGAAGATAGTTCAGCATTAGTAACTACGAATAGTAACTCTGAATTAGGATTAAAGAATGACAACGTATCGGTAGTGGGTAAAAGTAAAATCGATGCAAATTTGAACTCGGTTGTTAGCTATGAAAATTCTTGTTCTTTTTTAGAAATGATGAAAATGGCATTAGTTACAACTGGTATTGAATCAAACGTAGAATATCAAACTGCTTCTTCTTTACTTGGAACTGAAGCGGTATCTAACTTAGATCTAAGTTCAACTGGCACAGAATCTGCAAAGGTTATGGCAGCTGGAATTTCTTTAATTGAAACACAAAGCACGGAAGTAGTTTCTGAAACGGATGTAAATATTACATCTGAAGTTGGCCTAGAATCAGGTGATGTAAACACTTTTTCTTCCGCTTTAAATGCAGCAGGAGGTCTTGGTTTACAATCGACAGATTCAAGCGAACTTGAATCAAAACTTATTTTTGAATTAGCTACAATCTCAGAGTTAAATAACCAATAATTAAAAAAAGACTGAGCCTCTAGGGGTTCAGTCTTTTCATTTTCTTAAACATAACTACTTCCCTAATTTATTTGCTTCTTCCGAAACAACAAATACTAAATCGTCGTTACCAAATAGCTGAAGAACTTCGATAAGTGTACTTGTATCAATGTCTAAATCCATTGGCTCATTATTGTCTATGATACTTGTCATTGCTTCATTAACAGCTTGAGTGGGATAGGCTTTCTGATAAAGAGTAAATGGATTTACCTCATGATTTTGACACCATTGAACAAAAAGTTGAATCATGATTTGCTCGTCTTCTTGGTATTTTTGAATAATGAAGTCTGTGATGCTTTTTTGGTCCATGGTCACGTACTCCTTTTTATCCCGCCAAATTGTGTGAATACCAAGCTCTTAAGCTTAAACCATATCACTTGAACCAACCTTTTTCTTTAAAACGCGATATGGCTTCGATACGGTTTGTCACATTGAGCTTGTCTAAAATGACGGAAATGTAGTTTCGTACTGTTCCGGTTGTAATATATAACTCACTAGCAATTTCCTTTGTGTTTTTTCCATCTGCAATCAGTTCAAGTACTTGGTGTTCGCGATCAGTTAAGGGATTATCTTCGCCACTATAGGCTAAGTCAACCAGTTCGGGTGCATAAATGCGTCGTCCATCCATAACGAGTCGAATTGAATTTGCTAATTCTTCGCTCGGACTATCTTTTAATAAATATCCGCTGATTCCCGCTTTTCTCGCACGTTCAAAGTAACCTGATCTTGCAAAAGTTGTTAAGATGATTATCTTGCAGGGGTGGTCTTTTAATACCTCAGCTGCTTCAAGGCCACTTTTGACAGGCATCTCAATATCTGTAATAAATACGTCAGGATTCAACCGCTTCACAAGGTCGATGGCTTCTTCTCCATTTCGAGCTTGTCCTACGACTTCCAAATCTTCTTCTAAATCTAATAGTGAGCCAAGTGCTCCTAACATCATCCGTTGATCTTCAGCTATGATGATTCGAATCATGTAAGCCCCTCCTTCCGAGATTGTAGGACGACATGTGGGATTCTTATATTGAGAGTCGTTCCGTCCACTCCGGATATGTCAAGAAACCCATTTACAAATTCCAAACGTTCTTTCATCCCTCTTAACCCATTTCCATCAGAAAATGAGCTATCTCTTCTAAATCCAATCCCATTATCTTGAACTTGTACAAATAACTCAGTAGATGACTGTTTAATTAACACATGACAGAATGTTGCTTCGCTATGCTTTACTACATTGGTGACGGCTTCTTTCAAACACATACTGAGCACGTTTTCTACAAGTAGAGGTGTTTCTTTTAAAACCGGATTGCCTTTAATTCGAAAATCAATTCCAGCTGCTTTAAAGATTTGTTGTACTCGAATCAGTTCGTCTTCTAACTTGCCAACTTGAATATTGGATACCAAATCTCTCACTTCTTTTAAAGCGATTCGTGCAGTTTGGTTAATATCCTGAAGCTCAGTCCTTGTCTTCTCGGGATCTCGATCTAACACTCTTCTTGCTAAGTCGCTTTTCAATCCGATTAAAGATAGCTTTTGTCCAAGAGTATCATGCAAGTCCCGTGCAATTCGTTGTCGTTCTTGAATAACTAGAAGCTGAGAAATACGTTTGTTTGCATCCTCTAATTGCCCCTCCAGCTTTTCACGCTTCAAACGATTGTGGGAGTTGAAAGGGAGTAAAATAACGCCAATAACTCCTATTAAGATAAAAGGGAATTGGGCAACAAACAGGTCGTACTGTGTAAAAAATCCGATACTCACTGAAGCCATGGTTGTCACGAGATGAATAACATACATGGTAATAAAACCAGCCTTATTGCGGATATTACCAATAAAAAATGCTAAAAATAAAGAAAAGTAAAGGTATCCAAACATGATGATTAACGTAATACTAATAGCAATTTGAAAAGCTACCCAAACATATAAACGCCATCCCTTGGAAATAAAAGATTGTCGATAAGACAGAAAAAACCCCACTACTAATAAAAGACCAAGTAAACTTTCTAAAGGAGAATAAGACTTAAAAATATAGAATAATGGCAAAATACAAAAGATAATCCAGACATAAATACTAATATACGGATTTTTAGGGAAAATTTGATACCAGTTTTGCATAATAGCCTCCAATACATGGAAAAGTTTGTTCAAATATATTTCTTTAATTAGGATTAGCTATGTCTAGCTCCAAGCGCCGGTGTTGCGGTAGAAGGCGCTTTACTCTTTTCTAAATAGTATAACAGACGGAAAAACCATTCCATGTACGGAATGGTTTTTCGTTTATCTTATTTTTCTTGAATGCTTGAACGGTGAAGTGATGACCTCGTATTATTTAATAAATGTTTAATTTCTTTAAAGCTCACAAACGTTTTTTTCGTTTCATCATATAAACGGAAGTGAATGGATTTTAAACTTGTTCCTAGTGTAATCGTTGTTGCTTGGTGAAGCGGTGGTGTAGATTCATGTGCTTGTTCTAAATGGT
Source organism: Paenisporosarcina sp. (assembly GCA_048976825.1). Lineage (GTDB taxonomy): Bacteria > Bacillota > Bacilli > Bacillales_A > Planococcaceae > Paenisporosarcina. Next base: position 1,016 of record JBHGUT010000017.1, on the reverse strand, counting down.
AATTAGGTACACGTGGACTCAAATGATGTACGTGATGATAGCCAATGTTACCAGTTAACCATTGTAGTACTTTTGGTAATTTGTAATATGAACTGCCATCTACCGCAGCTTTCACATAATCCCATTGTTCTTCATCTTCAAAGTATGAATCTTCAAACTGATGTTGAACATAAAACAACCAAATCCCAAGAGATCCTGCAACGATTAAGATTGTTCCCTGGATGATTGCGAATGCTGGTAAGCCAACCCACCAAATCATTCCAGCGTATAATGCTAAACTCACAATATTAATGAAATACGTGTTATTACGCTCTTTAGGACGAGCATCTTTTCGGTTGAAACGATTTGAAACTAAATATAAAAACAACGGTCCTAGGCCAAACATAACCAATGGATTTCGGTATAAACGATAAGCAAAGCGACGGCCCGGTGATGCTTCAATATATTCATCAACCGTCATTACCCAAACATCGCCAGTTCCACGTTTGTCTAAGTTACTGCTAGTGGCATGGTGAATGGAATGATCTCGTTTCCACTTTTCATAAGCGAAAAGGGTCAGAATTCCTGTAATTGTTCCTAAAATGGCATTTGCCTTTTTACTCTTAAAAAATGAACCGTGCGTACAATCGTGAAAAATGATAAAGACGCGTACGATAAATCCTGAAGCAAGTATGGCAAACGCAATGGTTAACAATACGGAAATTTCTAAACTTTGATAAGCCAAAAACCATAGGATGAAAAATGGTGGGATTGTGTTAATAATTTGTTTTACACTAGCTGCTGTATCCGACTTTTCAAATGGTGAGATTAGTTTACGTAATTGCATCGTTTTTTCTTTACTCATAACGTCCTCCTTGAATATAAGTAATAGTTGAATTTAAAACTAAAACACTGTTCCTTAAGAATAGGAGTTAGGAGCAGATAATAAAAGACATAAACGTCAAGTCAAGAGTATGACAAGTATCATATAGGACCAGAGGCGTATTGATTTAAAAGTCCGATGATGTGGCGTATGC
>JBHGUT010000016.1:0-39991 GCA_048976825.1 Paenisporosarcina sp. | reverse complement strand
TCACACCCGTTCCCATACCGAACACGGAAGTTAAGTTCTTTTGCGCCGATGGTAGTTGGGGGTTTCCCCCTGTGAGAGTAGGACGTCGCTAGGCACTAAAAGGCCGGTACCGAAAGGTATCGGTTTTTTTGTGTTCTTTTTTTGGTCTATCAGCTTTTACTAATCAGAAAAAATTCCCCATCTCCGTTTTTATAAAGCTATCAAAATAAAATTACTTTTTCACTCATTCATACTATTCTCTCGGAATACTGTAATAGAAGAATAGTAGAACGAAAAAACTAGATTTTAAAAAGGAGATGTGGAAAATGAGTAGTGGAAACAAACAAGCTCTATATGCACTATTAACGAGTATTATCGTAGTTAGTATAGCGATGATCATCCTCATCGTTACGCACGGACAGGCTCCAGATAAAGTCGTTCAAACAAGTTCGATACACTTGGAAGAAGAAAAATTAACGACGAGCGACTCTGGAATCAAAGTGGAATTTCCAGAGAGTGATTGGGCTACTCATGGTGGTGATTTGTATAATCGGCGTTATTCTTTATTGGAAACGGTTACAACAGAAAATGTGAAAGATTTAAAACCCACATGGATCACTAGTCTTGGATCAGGAAGTGATTTTAAATACTCTGGAGAGGCAACGCCACTTGTTGTAGATGGGATTATGTATGTAACAACAGGTGCCAATAATGTCCTTGCTTTAGATGCGGTCTCTGGTGAAAAGATTTGGGAATATGAACCTGTGATAGATGATAAAATGGATACTGTTTGCTGTGGTTGGAATAATCGTGGTGTAGCGCTTGGAGAAGGTAAAGTATTTGCGACTTTACTCGATGCTCGTCTAGTTGCACTTGATCAGAAAACAGGTGAAGTACTTTGGGAAACAGAAGTAGCTAACTGGGAAGAAGGCTATACCATTACAAATGCACCACTTTACTATAATGGTAAAGTATACACGGGTGTTGCTGGTGGAGAATATGGGATTCGTGGGCGAATGATGGCATACGATTCAGAATTAGGACATGAAGTTTGGCGCTTCAATACCATTCCTGGTCCTGGCGAAGAAGGATATGATAAGGGAACGTGGCCTTATGGAGAAAATGATTCTTGGTTAACGGGAGGGGCACCGGTGTGGCAAACACCAGCAGTTGACCCTGAACTAGGCTATATTTATTTTGCGGCTGGTAATACCGCGCCAGACCTTGATGGTGGTAATCGTGAAGGTGATAACTTATTTGCCAACAGCGTGTTAGCTCTTGATGCAGAATCTGGAGAATACAAATGGCATTTCCAAGAAGTACATCATGATATTTGGGATATGGATCCTGCAAATCCAGTAATCCTTTATGATGTCGAAATGGATGGTGAATTACGAAAAGGGATTGCACAAGCTGGAAAAACAGGTTGGGTTTATTTCCTAGACCGAACAGATGGTTCTCCATTAGTTGGTATTGAAGAAACAGCAGTCCCACAAGAAAACCGTCAAAAAACTGCTTCTACTCAACCATACCCTGTAGGGGACTCTTTTGTTCCACAAGTAATTAGGGAAGAAGACGTAGATAGAGATCTAACTGACGCATTTGATGGGGAAATAGGTAAAATATTTGATCCTTTCTGGGATGTACCCCTAACTTTAAAACCGGGTCCATTCGGTGGTGCTAATTGGCCTCCATCAGCATATAATCCTGACACAGAATATTTCTACGTGCTTGGAAATGATAACTACTTTTCATTTACTAGACACGAAGATCAAGAGTATACAGAAGGTGACATATACGTAGGTAGTATTTTAGCACCTGTCCTGTAAGCACCACAGAGAGGAACTGTTACAGCCATTGATGTGAAAACAAACAAAATCGCTTGGCAAAAGCATTGGGATACACTTGCTTATAGTGGAGTCTTAACGACAAAAGGAAATCTTGTATTTGTTGGCCATAATGATGGACGGATAATTGCTTACAATGCAAAAACTGGAGACCAGGTTTGGGAGTACATGACAGATGCTGGTGCTAACGCGCCACCGATCACTTATGAAGTGGATGGAATTCAATATATTTCGATTTTGTCTGCTGGAAATGCACTTGCGGGTTCAAAACATGGCGATAAGATTTATACATTTGCGCTCAATGGTAAGCTTTTGACCAACACAACTGATGATGTTTCGCAAGATAAAGAAGATGAAGAAGAGGATTCAGATGATACAGCAAGTGCAGATACTGAAGCCGGGTTAACTTTGTATGAGAATACTTGCCTTGCTTGTCATGGAAATCAAGGGGCAGGAGGGCATAATGGTCCTGACCTGCAAATAAGTTTAATAACTTCTGATAAGAAAGCTGTAATCGAAAAAATTAAAGCTGGAGGAGCAACAATGCCAGCATTTGAAGAATCATTAACTGATGATGAAATGGAGGAAATCGCAAAATACGTAACAACTGTTATTTCACCTTTAGGAAAATAATCAAAGCCGGTATAGCTAAATTTAGCTGTGCCGGCTTTTTGTTTGAAATCCTTGAATTATGGATACATCTCTAATAAGATAGTGGCTTAATGGTTTTTAGAAAGGAATGATTTTTATGAATGTAGAAGCACTGTGGATGGTGCTGATTATATTCACAATTAACATCGTTTATGTGACATTTTTTACTGTGCGCATGATTCTAACGTTAAAGGGATATCGGTATGTTGCAGCTTTTATTAGCATGATTGAAGTTGTTATTTATATTGTAGGTCTAGGTCTTGTTCTTGATAATCTAAACGAGATTCAAAACTTAATTGCATATGCAGTAGGTTATGGGACAGGTGTTATCGTTGGAACCAAAATTGAGGAGAAAATGGCGTTAGGTTATATCACCGTGAATGTAATAACAACCGAAGAGAGTCGGACTTTGCCTGTTTTATTACGAGAAAAGGGATATGGAGTTACAGATTGGGAAGCGAATGGTCTTGAAGGAAATCGTAAAGCCATGCAAATTTTGACGCCTCGTAAGTATGAGTTAAAACTATATACGATAATTAAGGAATTGGATCCAAAAGCCTTTATAATAACGTATGAGACGAAAACAATTCATGGAGGATTCTGGGTGAAAACGGTCAAGAAAGGGAAATTATTTAAATGAAGAAAAAGACTATATGGTTCGAAGTGGAAGAGCATGAAACCATTGATGAGTGCTTGGAACGTATGAAATCTGAAGGGTACATGCCAACGGGAAGAAGAGAAGAACCTGTATTTCAAGAAGTTGATGGAGAAATTGTGCCATTTCGTCAAATTATACAATTTAAAGGTACGTACCTTTTATAATAAGAAAAAACAAGTCTAAAACCGAACGTTTATGTTATCTGAATATTTATTGTTCGCATTTTAACGTTGACTCATGCACGAGCTCTTGTTAAAATATGAGTTGTAGGTAATCATATAATATCCCCATATATGCTAAAGAATTGGCTTTAGCGTCTCTACCAGGTCACCGTAAATGACCGGACTATGCGGGAAAGCAACTTTTGGATGAAATGAAGGGTGTGAGTCTGCATATGTTTATGTCAGTCATTCATCAACAAATTTCTTTAATGTCCTCAAGTAAACTGCTTTTCATGCATAATGAGCAGTTTATTTGAGGGCTTTTTTCATTTAAACGAAACCGTAAACATTTTCATTATCTTTATCAGAAATAGTTTGCACTGATGCCGAGACAAGCGCTTGGACTTTCTATTAAAAAGGAGCGATTTAGTATGAATGCAAAAGTTGGTGTCATTATGGGAAGTGCAAGTGATTGGGACACAATGATACATACATGCGACATATTGGATGAAATGCAAGTCTCATACGAGAAAAAAGTCGTTTCAGCCCATCGAACGCCCGATTTAATGTTTGAATATGCAGCTTCTGCACGTCAACGCGGGATTCAGGTAATAATTGCAGGAGCTGGCGGAGCTGCTCATTTACCAGGCATGGTCGCTTCTAAAACAACGTTGCCGGTGATTGGAGTTCCTATTCAGTCAAAAGCGTTAAATGGTTTAGATTCTTTATTGTCAATTGTTCAAATGCCTGGTGGTGTACCTGTTGCCACCGTTGCTATCGGAAAAGCTGGAGCTACGAATGCCGGATTGCTCGCTATACAAATGCTTGCAATGACAGATCAAGCTTTAGCTCAGCAGTTAGATCAACGTCGTGAGGATACGAAAGAAAAGGTGTTCGAAAGTAACGGTGATTTAATATGAAGAAAACAATCTTCCCTGGGCAAATTATTGGCATTATTGGTGGAGGTCAATTGGGACGAATGATGGCTTTGGCAGCCAAGGAAGCAGGATTTAAAATTGCAGTACTCGATCCAACAATGGATTCACCATGTGGTCAAGTAGCGGATATTCAAATTGTAGCTCCATACAATGATGAGACTGCTTTGGAAGAGTTAGCAGAAGTTAGTGATGTCATAACATATGAGTTCGAAAATATTGATTATCAAGGATTAAAACGACTTACGGAAATTGCATATGTTCCACAAGGAGCAGAACTCGTCAGAATTACGCAAAATCGTATTACTGAAAAAGCAGAAATTTCCCAAGCAGGAGTACAAGTTGCTAACTACATCGTTGCCACTAGTCCGATTGAATTGCGTGCAAACATTGAGACAATAGGTTTTCCTTGCATTGTTAAAACCGCATACGGCGGTTACGACGGAAAAGGACAACTGAAAATAAATTCAATCGAGGATCTGGAACTAACTAAACCATTATTTGAACACGGTGCTTGTATCGCTGAGTCCTTTGTTCCATTTACAAAAGAAATATCTGTTATCGTCCAGCGCAACGGAAGTGGGGAAACCTATTGTTTGCCTGTTGGCGAGAATATTCATCGGAATCATATCTTGTACGAAACGATTGTCCCTGCACGAGTATCGGAGGACATTCTTACACAAGCTACGAAAGCAGCAAAAAAAATTGCTGATCATTTGGAACTTGTTGGTACGCTCGCAGTTGAAATGTTTGTCCTTAAAGACGGCTCACTTGTCATTAATGAATTAGCACCGCGACCTCATAATTCAGGACACTATTCACTAGAAGCATGTAACATATCACAGTTCCACCAACATGTCCGTGCGATATGTGGTTGGCCTTTGCGAAAACCAATTTTACATAAATCATGCGTGATGGTGAATGTTCTAGGGGAACATGTTGTACCTCTGTCAAACGCCATATCAAAACACTCTGATTGGTCCATCCACTTATATGGCAAAGATGAAGCAAAAGAGAAACGTAAAATGGGGCATGTAACCATCTTGACGGATGATGTAAATAAAACACTAAAAGAAATCGAGAATTCTGATATTTGGTCAGAATAGAAGGAGCAAATTATGATAGAACGTTATACACGCCCTGAAATGGGAGCAATTTGGACAGAGCAAAACAAATACCAAGCTTGGTTAGAAGTTGAAATATTAGCTTGTGAGGCATGGGCAGAACTTGGAGATATTCCTAAAGAAGACGTTGCGAAAATTCGTGCTAATGCTTCATTTGATGTAAACCGCATTTTAGAAATTGAAGAAGAAACACGTCATGATGTAGTAGCTTTCACACGTGCCGTATCAGAAACACTTGGAGAAGAGCGCAAATGGGTTCATTATGGGTTAACTTCTACAGATGTTGTAGATACAGCACTTTCATACATCATTAAACAAGCGAATGAAATATTACGTAAAGATTTAAATAATTTTGTTGAAATCTTGGCGAATAAAGCAAAAGAACATAAATTCACAGTGATGATGGGGCGTACTCATGGTGTACATGCAGAACCAACAACATTTGGTTTGAAACTTGCATTATGGCATGAAGAAATGAAGCGAAATGTGGAGCGGTTTGAAGCAGCTGCAAAGTCCATTGAAACGGGTAAAATGTCTGGCGCTGTTGGCACCTATGCGAACATTAATCCTTTCGTTGAAAAATATGTATGTGACAACTTAGGAATTGCAGCATCACCGATTTCTACCCAAACACTGCAACGTGACCGCCATGCCCAATATATGAGTACACTGGCGTTAATCGCAACATCTATTGAAAAATTTGCAACAGAAGTACGCGGTTTACAAAAATCAGAAACGCGTGAAGTGGAAGAATCATTTGCAAAAGGTCAAAAAGGATCTTCAGCAATGCCACATAAACGTAATCCGATTGGTTCAGAAAACATGACAGGTCTTGCACGATTGATTCGTGGATACATGTTAACGGCGTATGAAAATGTGTCATTATGGCACGAACGAGATATTTCACATTCATCTGCTGAGCGAGTCATTTTGCCGGACGCTACGATTGCATTAAATTACATGCTGAATAGATTTGGCAACATCATTAAAAATCTAACCGTGTTCCCGGAAAATATGAAACGCAATATGAATAGTACATTAGGGTTGATTTATTCGCAGCGTGTTCTATTAGCGTTAATAGACAAAGGGTTAGCTCGTGAAGAAGCATATGATACGGTCCAACCTTGTGCAATGGAGGCTTGGGAAAACCAAATTTCATTCCGTGATGTCGTCGATAAAGATGAAAAAATCACTTCTCATTTAAATAAAGAAGAGTTAGATGATTGTTTTGATTACAACTATCACATCCAACATGTCGACATGATTTTTAAACGTCTCGGACTAAACTAATCGGGGGAATACATCGTGGAAAAAGGTCAGCTTTTGTATGAAGGTAAGGCGAAACGGTTATACGCAACAGATAGAGAAGATATTCTTTTTGTTGAGTATAAAGACAGTGCAACTGCATTTAACGGTGAAAAGAAAGCAGAAATTGCTGGTAAAGGCACGTTAAACAATCGCATCACCTCTTTGCTATTCGACAAATTAAAAGCGGCAGGAATTGATTCGCATTTCGTAAGTCAGTTATCTGATCATGAACAACTAGTGAAAAAAGTCGACATTATTCCAATTGAAGTGGTCGTTCGACAAATCGCAGCGGGAAGCTTAGCAAAGCGTCTTGGATTTGAAGAAGGATCACCACTAGCTCGACCTATCGTAGAGTTTTATTACAAAGACGACGAACTTGGCGATCCGTTAATTACGGAAGAGCATATTGAAATAATGAACATTGCATCAAAAGATGAAATCAAGTCACTTTATGAAAAGGGTCTACAAGTGAATGAAGTGTTAACACGATTCTTTAATGAAATTGGTGTGATATTAGTAGATTTTAAACTAGAGTTTGGCCGTGATGAAAAAGGCAATGTCTTGCTTGCAGATGAAATCTCACCGGACACATGCCGTTTATGGGATTCCGAAACGAAACAAAAGCTGGACAAGGATGTATTCCGCCGAGACCTTGGGCAATTAACAGACGCATATGAAATTATACTTTCTCGTCTAGGAGGACAAACACAATGAAAAAAGTCAAAGTCTATGTAACTCTTCGCAAAAGCGTATTAGACCCACAGGGTACAGCAGTAATGGGCGCACTTCATACAATGGGTTATACCGAAGTAGAAGATGTCCGTATCGGAAAATACTTGGAATTACAAGTGGATGACTCAGAACGTGAACTAGATGTAGTGGTTAAAGAAATGTGTGAAAAACTGTTAACAAACACGGTAATAGAAGATTACCATTATGATGTCGAGGAGGCTGTAAGTCAATGAAATTTGCAGTCCTCGTGTTCCCAGGATCGAACTGTGATTTAGATATGTACCACGCCATTAAAGATGAACTTGGTGAAGAAGTAGAATATGTATGGCACGATACGAAAGACTTAAGTGGCTATGATGGGATTCTATTACCGGGTGGATTCTCTTATGGAGATTATCTGCGTTGTGGAGCGATTGCTCAATTTTCGAATGTCATGAATGAAGTAAAGAAAGCAGCAGAAGCTGGGAAACCGGTCCTAGGTATTTGCAACGGGTTCCAAATCTTAACGGAAGCGGGTCTTCTTCCAGGAGCACTACTTCGGAACAAAAACTTAAAATTCATGTGCCGTACAGTTGAGTTAACGGTATTGAATAACAACACGATGTTTACAAGTGACTATTCTAAAGGGGAAGTCATACAAGTTCCAATCGCCCATGGAGAAGGAAACTACTCATGTGATGCAGAGACGCTAGCATCTTTAAAAGCAAACAATCAAATCGTTTTCACTTATACAAATGACAATCCGAACGGTAGTGTAGAAAATATCGCAGGGATTGTAAACGAACGAGGAAATGTACTTGGCATGATGCCACATCCAGAACGTGCTGTTCATGAATTAATCGGTGGTACAGATGGTCTAGCATTATTCAAATCTATCGTTAAACAGTGGAGGGAATCTCATGTCACTCATGCTTGAACCAAATCCCCAGCAAATTAAAGAACAAAAACTATATGCTCAAATGGGCATGTCTGATTCAGAGTTTGAGATGGTTGTGAATATTTTAGGGCGTCAACCAAACTATACAGAGACTGGTTTATTTTCTGTCATGTGGTCGGAACATTGCTCGTATAAAAACTCAAAGCCCATTCTTCGTAAGTTTCCAACGACAGGACCTCGTGTCTTGCAAGGACCTGGTGAAGGTGCTGGGATTGTGGATATAGGGGATGGCCAAGCTGTTGTTTTTAAAATGGAGTCACATAATCACCCATCTGCAATTGAACCTTACCAAGGGGCTGCTACAGGCGTAGGTGGAATCATCCGCGACGTCTTCTCGATGGGGGCACGTCCGATTGCGATGTTAAATTCACTACGTTTTGGTGAATTAACAAGTCCACGCGTTCGCTACTTGTTTGAAGAAGTGGTTGCAGGGATTGCTGGATATGGCAATTGTATTGGGATTCCTACGGTCGGTGGAGAAGTTCAATTTGACGATTGTTATGCAGGAAATCCGTTAGTGAATGCGATGTGTGTAGGATTAATTAATCATGAGGACATTCAAAAAGGGATTGCTTCAGGAGTAGGCAATACCGTAATGTACGTGGGAGCAAAAACAGGTAGAGATGGAATTCATGGGGCAACTTTTGCTTCGGAAGAGTTAAGTGAAACATCTGAAGAAAAACGTCCAGCTGTTCAAGTTGGCGATCCATTTATGGAGAAATTATTATTAGAAGCTTGTCTTGAACTTGTAAAATCAGACGCACTTGTTGGCATTCAAGATATGGGAGCTGCAGGTTTAACCTCTTCTTCGGCCGAAATGGCATCTAAAGCTGGTTTTGGTGTAGAAATGAATTTAGACTTCATTCCACAGCGTGAAACAGGGATGACAGCGTATGAAATGATGTTATCGGAATCACAAGAACGTATGTTAATCGTTGTAAAAAAAGGCCGCGAAGCAGAAATTGTGGAGCTCTTCGAAAAATATGATTTAGATGCCGTTTCTGTCGGGCATGTGACGGATGATAAAATGCTTCGCTTACTTCACAATGGGGAAGTTGTAGCTGAAGTACCTGCTGATGCATTAGCAGAAGAAGCACCGGTTTATCATAAACCTTCAAGTGTACCTTCTTATTACATTGACTATCAAGCGATGGAAAACGTGGAACCTCAAATCGCTAACTATAAAGAAACACTCTTGAATTTATTAAAGCAACCAACCATTGCTTCAAAAGAATGGGTATATGACCAGTACGATTATCAAGTACGTACGAGCACTGTTGTTACACCTGGTTCAGACGCGGCAGTAGTTCGTGTTCGCGGGACGAATAAAGGTTTGGCTATGACAACCGATTGTAACTCTCGCTATATTTACTTGGATCCTGAAATGGGCGGCAAAATTGCAGTGGCAGAGGCAGCAAGAAATGTCGTGTGTTCAGGCGCGAAACCACTCGCGATTACGGATTGTTTAAACTTTGGAAATCCAGAAAAACCAGAGATTTTCTGGCAGCTTGAAAAATCAGCTGACGGAATGGCTGCAGCTTGTTTAGCACTTGAATCACCAGTTATCGGTGGTAACGTTTCCCTCTACAACGAACGCAGTGGTGTCGCAGTCTATCCAACGCCAACAATCGGTTTGGTTGGACTAGTAGAAGATTTATCACACGTCACGACACAAGATGTAAAACAAGCGGGTGATTTCATTTACCTAATCGGTGAAACAATGACTGAATTTGGTGGTAGTGAGCTGCAAAAAATGGTCGAAGGGCGCATTTTCGGTAAAGCACCAAGTATTGACCTGCAAGTAGAGGTATCGCGTCAAAATGCTTTACTAAAAGCAATACAATCTGGATACGTGGCATCTGCCCATGATATTGCTGAAGGCGGGTTTGCAGTTGCCTTAGCTGAGAAAACATTTGGTGCTACTAATCTTGGTGTTGAAGTTACGATAACGGGATCGGCAGTCACGGCTTTATTTAGCGAATCACAATCACGGTTTATCGTGACTGTAAAAGAAGAGAATGCAGCAGCTTTCGAAGAAATCGTAAAAGATGCAGTGAAAATTGGAACAGTTACATCAGATACGTCCGTTATGATTCGAAATGAACATGGCGAAGAGTGGGTGTCAGGTTCTGTTGAAGAATTCAAATCCGCTTGGAAAGGAGCTATTCCATGCTTGCTGAACTCAGAGGGTTAAACGAAGAGTGTGGCGTTTTTGGAATTTGGGGTGACCCGAACGCGGCGCAAATTACGTATTATGGCTTGCACGCGTTGCAACATCGCGGACAAGAAGGTGCAGGAATTGTAGTGACTGACGGCAAAACGCTTCAAGCGGTTAAAGGCGAAGGTCTTGTGAATGAAGTATTTAGCAGCGGTAAGCTTGACCACTTAAAAGGGAGTGGTGCAATTGGACACGTCCGCTATGCAACAGCAGGTGGTGGTGGAATTGAGAATGTTCAACCTCTTTTGTTTCGCTCTACTACAGGCAGTTTAGCTATTGCGCATAATGGAAATTTGGTAAATGCGAATCATTTAAAGCATCACTTAGAGCGTCAAGGAAGTATTTTTCAAACATCTTCTGATACGGAAGTGTTAGCACATTTAATTAAAAAAAGTGGCTACTCCACATTTGAAAAGCGTGCAAAAAATGCCTTGTCATTACTTAAGGGTGCTTATGCGTTCATCATGATGACGGAAGATGAAATGACCGTAGCGCTTGACCCACACGGCTTACGACCTCTATCACTTGGTAGGCTTGGTGATGCTTGGGTTGTGGCTTCAGAAACTTGTGCGTTCGATATTATTGGGGCAGAAGTAGTCCGTTCGGTTGAACCTGGCGAATTACTCATCATTAACGATGAAGGATTGCGCGTCGAACGTTTTGCTTTTCCTGCAAAACGTGCAATTTGTACGATGGAATATGTGTATTTCTCACGTCCGGATTCAGACATCGATGGCATCAATATTCATACAGCTCGCAAACGATTAGGTAAAGAACTAGCGAAAGAAGTGCAAATTGAAGCGGATGTGGTGACAGGTGTTCCGGACTCCAGTATTTCTGCAGCCATTGGTTTTTCAGAGTCGACCGGTATTCCTTATGAATTAGGGTTAATTAAAAATCGCTATGTAGGACGTACATTCATTCAACCATCTCAAGATTTACGTGAACGCGGTGTCAAAATGAAGCTGTCGCCTGTACGCCAAGTGGTCAATGGGAAGCGTGTGGTCATGGTGGATGATTCGATTGTGCGTGGGACGACTTCGAGACGAATTGTGACTATGCTAAAAGAAGCGGGAGCAACAGAAGTACATGTTGTGATCAGCTCACCACCAATCAAAAATCCATGTTTTTATGGAATCGATATTAGTTCCAGCGAAGAGTTAATCGCTTCTAATAATAGCATTGAAGAAATGCGGGAGCTGATTGGTGCTGATTCCTTAACCTTTCTTTCAGTAGAAGGAATGGTCCGTGCAATTGGTCGAACAGATGATGGCCCTGAAGCTGGGCATTGTTTGGCTTGCTTTACAAATAATTATCCAACAGAAATTTACCCTGATACGATTTTACCGCACGAAAAAGAACTGGTCCGCTAGGAGGCGATTGTGTGTCAAAAGCATATGAACAAGCTGGTGTGAACATTGAAGCTGGTTATGAAGCTGTGAAACGAATGAAATCGCATGTAGATCGTACGGCACGTAAAGGCATTATGGGTGCATTCGGCGGTTTTGGTGGCATGTTTGACTTGTCTGCCTTAGATTATAAGGAACCTGTTTTGATTTCAGGAACAGATGGTGTAGGCACAAAATTGAAACTAGCATTTATGACCGATCAGCATGACACGATAGGGATTGATTGTGTAGCAATGTGTGTAAACGATATCGTAGCTCAAGGTGCAGAACCACTTTATTTCCTTGATTACTTAGCGGTAGGTAAAGCAAATCCTGCAAAAATAGAACAAATCGTTAAAGGCGTAGCTGATGGTTGTGTTCAAGCTGGAGCGGCTTTAATCGGTGGAGAAACAGCTGAAATGCCTGGTTTGTACGAAGAAGATGAATATGATGTAGCTGGTTTTGCAGTTGGTGTTGCGGAAAAATCACGTTTGGTAACTGGTGAACGTATTCAATCTAATGATGTTCTGATTGGTCTAGCCTCCAGTGGCATCCATTCAAATGGATTTTCGTTAGTACGTAAAATTGTATTTGCTGACCAAGGCTATGAAATTGATTCGTATGTAGCGGGCTTTGAAGAGTTAGGTCGAATTGGTAAGGGTCTACTTGAGCCAACAAAAATCTATGCAAAACCTATTAAAGCTATCCATGAAAAACTAGATGTACATGGAATGGCACATGTAACAGGTGGTGGATTTTTTGAAAATTTACCACGCATGATGCCAAATGATCTGGGTGTAGAAATTAACCTCGGTTCTTGGCCGGTTCTTCCTGTGTTTAAAATGTTGAAAGAGAAGGGTTCTTTAACAGACCGTGATTTATATAACGTGTTTAATATGGGCATTGGATTTGTCATTGCACTTCCAGAAGAACTAGCGACAGAAGCCATCCAACTAGCAGTTGAAAATGGTGAAAAAGCATATGAAATAGGTCGAGTAGTAAATGTCACGGGTGTTCACTTTAAGGGAACTCATGATGGGAGTTTAGGCGATGAATAAAATGCCCAAGGTGGCCATCTTCGCTTCCGGAAATGGAAGTAATTTTCAGACCATCGTGGACGCCGTGAATCAAGGCAATCTACAAGCGGATGTAGTTGCGGTCGTAACGGATAAACCTGAAGCGTATGTAACAATAAGAGCAAAGAAGGTAGGCATTTCAGTAATTGCTTACCGTCCGAATGACTTTCCATCAAAAATGGACTATGAAACTTCGATTTTAAAAGAATTGCAAACACTTCAGGTGGAGTGGCTTATATTAGCAGGGTATATGCGTTTAATCGGTAACACGCTTCTTTCTGCGTATCCGAATCGAATCCTAAATATTCACCCTTCTCTTTTGCCGGCATTTCCAGGGAAAGATGCCATTGGACAAGCTCTTGCTCATGGTGTGAAAGTAACAGGGGTCACAGTGCATTTCGTCGACGCTGGTATGGATACAGGCCCGATACTAGCCCAGGAAGCAGTAGATATTGAAGGCTGCAATCGTGAACAAGCCGAACAAAGGATTCATGCAATCGAACATGGCTTATATGCAAGAACATTACAACAATTATGGAGTCCCACAGGATGTGGGTCATGAAGGCGTTCCGAAATTATCTTAACCCTGCATGTTGCGACGAATAACCGCAGGAGCAAAATCTTAGCTCTGCATGTTGCGACGAGTAACCGCAGGAGGAACACGAGGTCGGGAAGTTAGCCTTCGTTCCTTAAAAAAATTTCATTGCAAAAGGAGTAGATTTCATGACAAAACGAGCGCTAATAAGTGTATCAGACAAATCAGGGATTCTTGATTTTGCTAAGGAACTTGAAAGTTTAGGCTATGAAATTCTATCTACAGGAGGGACAAAAGCGTACTTACAAGAAAATGGAGTAGTTATTACACCTGTTGATCAAGTAACGGGTTTCCCTGAAATCCTAGGTGGACGTGTTAAAACGTTGAACCCAATGATTCATGGAGGACTTCTAGCGAAACATGATGATGCGGTCCATCAAGCACAAATGAATAAGCATGGGATTAAACCAATCGAAGTTGTTTGTGTGAATTTATATCCCTTCCGTGAAACAATATCGAAACCAAATGTTACTGCAGATGATGCAATCGAGAACATTGATATCGGTGGACCTGCTATGCTTAGAGCATCTGCGAAAAACCATGCATACGTAACCGTGGTAACGGATTCTACAGATTATCCAGCTGTTTTGAGCGAATTAAAAACAGATGGAAAAACGACTTTGGAAACACGTCGACGTTTAGCAGCCAAAGTATTCCGTCACACTGCGTCCTACGATGCCTATATTTCAGGGTACTTAACAGATCTTGCCGGAGAAGAGTTCCCTGAGCAAGTTACATTTACATATGAAATAAAACAACCACTTCGTTATGGAGAAAATCCGCATCAGAAAGCTGCGTTTTATAAGCGATCATTAGGATCAGATTTTTCGATTGCTTCTGCGGAGCAATTACACGGAAAAGAATTATCGTATAACAATATTCAAGATGCAAACGCAGCGATTCAAATCGTAAAAGAATTCGACGTCCCAGCAGCTGTTGCAGTCAAACACATGAATCCTTGCGGTGTTGGATCAGGTGAAACAATTGCCGAAGCATTCGGCAAAGCATACGAAGCAGATTCTACGTCTATTTTCGGAGGAATTGTTGCCCTTAATCGGGAAGTAGACAAACCGACAGCTGAACAATTATCAGGAATCTTCCTTGAAATCATTTTAGCTCCTTCATTTACCGAAGAAGCACAAACGATTTTGACGAAAAAGAAAAACATCCGCTTACTGACGATTCCATTTGAACAAAACAAACAAGACAAATGGAACACTGTTTCAATCGAAGGTGGATTATTAATGCAAGAACCAGATCGTTACGGATTTTCTGATGCAGACATCCGGGTTGTGACAAATCGCCAGCCGTCTGAACAAGAATGGGCAGCGCTAAAACTAGGTTGGGGTGTTGTAAAACACGTAAAATCAAATGCGATCGTTGTATCTGATGCTCAAATGACGCTAGGAATCGGAGCGGGTCAAATGAATCGTGTGGGTGCGGCTAAAATTGCACTGGAACAAGCAGGAGAAAAGGCCAAAGGGTCATCCCTAGCATCTGATGCCTTCTTCCCGATGAACGATACAGTGGAAACAGCCGCGAAAGCAGGAATAACGGCAATCATACAGCCAGGTGGATCTGTGAAAGATGAAGACTCTATTCAAAAAGCAAATGAATATGGAATTGCGATGGTCTTTACAGGAATCCGACATTTCAAGCATTAAGGAGGAACTTCGATGAAAGTACTCGTTATTGGTAGTGGTGGGCGTGAACATGCAATTGTATGTCAATTTAAGAACTCTCCTTCTGTATCAGAAGTATTTGTGGCACCTGGAAATGATGGCATGACAAAAGATGCAACGTGCGTTCCAATTGAGGTAATGGAATTTAAGATGCTCGTTGCCTTTGTCCAAGAAAATGCCATCGACCTGACTTTTGTAGGGCCAGAACAACCTCTAGCAGCGGGAATTGTTGATTATTTCGAATCTGAAGGCTTACGAATCTTTGGCCCAACAAAAGCTGCTGCACAAATCGAAGGCAGCAAATCGTTTGCTAAAGAACTCATGAAAAAATATGACATTCCTACAGCTTCATATGAAACATTTACAGATGTGAATGAAGCGAAGGCTTATATTCAAAAAATGGGTGCACCAATTGTCGTTAAAGCAGATGGTTTAGCTGCTGGAAAAGGCGTCGTGGTTGCGATGACTTTACAAGAAGCATTTAATAGCGTCGATGACATGATTGGGAACCAAAAGTTTGGAGATTCTTCTTCTCGAGTTGTGATAGAAGCATTTTTAGATGGAGAAGAATTTTCCTATATGTCATTTGTACATAACGGTCAAATTTATCCGATGGTTATCGCCCAAGATCACAAGCGCGCATTTGATGGAGACCGTGGACCGAATACAGGTGGAATGGGCGCATATTCGCCAGTACCTCATATCTCACAAAACGTGATTCAACAGGCATATGACTCAATTGTATTGCCTACGGTTCAAGCAATGATAGAGGAAGGGACACCTTTCAGTGGCATTCTTTACGCTGGCTTGATTTTGACAGAAGAAGGACCGAAAGTTATCGAATTCAATGCACGATTCGGTGATCCTGAAACGCAAGTTGTTTTGCCACGTATGACTTCCGATTTTGGTGAATTTATGACAGCCCTACTTGATGAAAAACCTTATGATATAAACTGGTCATCGGATGAAGTTCTAGGCGTTGTCATCGCTGCTAATGGATATCCTGAACAAGTAGAAAAGGGTGCTTTGCTACCTGACTTATCAAAAATAGGTGGAAATTTGCAAGTCTATCATGCAGGTACGAAAGAAGTGGATGGTCAATTTACCGGCAATGGAGGACGAGTCATTTTGGTATCTTGTAAATCCTCTTCATTGGAACAATCCGCACAACAAGTATACGAAGCTTTATCAGAACTGGACTTGGATGGCTTCTTTTATCGTTATGATATTGGATGGCGTGCTACTCAATAAAAAAATGGCTGTTCCCCTTTAAGGGGAAACAGCCATTTATTATGATGGGTTTATAGCTGAGTTACCGTTTTTATTTCCGCTAGAAGCATTGTTGTTTAAATTGCCACTATTATTTTTATTTCCGATAGACGTATTGTTGTTATTGCCATTATTATTTTTGTTTGTGTTTCCATTTGTTTGATTATTTTTATTTGCATTTGAATTAGCATTTGAATTTGAATTTGAATTTGAATTAGCATTTGCACTTGCACTCGTCGTTCCGTTTGTGTTATTCCCGCTCGAAGTTGTGTTTGATTGATTATTTCCGCCAGCGTTGTTTGTTTGGTTACTATTACCGGAAGTTGATCCGCCAATGCCTGCAAAGTCTTTCATTAATTGGCCGACATCAGGAACAACGTTTTGTAAAACAGAGCCCGAACCAGAACCAGAACCTGAACTTGAACCAGAATTTGAACCTGAACCTGAACCTGAACCAGAACCACTCATCATATTTTGGACAGTTGATCCTAAGTTTTGCATTGTTGACCCCATGTTTTGCATAGGGGATCTACCGTTATTCGATCCGCTTGTACTGTTTGCATTCATAATGTTTTGAATGGATGTATCCATTAACGCTTTTGTAGGACAATACCTTAAGGTACCTTCTCCAACCTTCATTGCCCCAAGAATTATCATCATCCGCCCTTTATTACTTGAAGGGTTTTTGATAAGACATGATGTTCCGTGAGCAACCAAAGTAAGTCCCAATGTAATCCTTGCGACTCCATTACGTACGCTTATATTTTGAGTGTGTGTCATTTTTGTTTCCTCCTAATTGAATTTTCAAAAAAGTGATGGAATCGTCTATATTTTCCAAAGTTGCTATGCTACTATTAGAAAAACACAGCTTGTCGCCTTAACTGGGACAAGCTTATGTATTTTCTCAACTGAGTACAAATTTTTTTACTTGAAAAAATGTTCGTGAAAGGAGAATGGATGAGATGCAACATCCCTTGTGGAAAATAGAAGAAATCCGCCATCAATTAAGTGCAATTGACGGAAAAGTCAGTCCCGACAAAATAATAATAAATGCAACATACCTACATAGCATGCTAAAAACCTGGATCAAAGGAAACATTTGGATTTTAAAAGAACGCATTGTATATGCAGGTCCAGAACTCCCCATTTCAACTGAAGGAGCAGAAATAATTGATGCGAGTGGAAAATTGATTGTGCCTGGTTATATTGAACCTCATGTTCATCCATTTCAACTTTATAATCCCCAATCTTTTGCTGATTATGCAGCCCAGTTGGGAACAACTACCTTTCTATCAGACAACCTCATTTTATTTTTAATGTTAGAAAATGAGAAAGCGTTTACATTGCTCGATCAATTAAATAAATTGCCATTTTCATTTTATTGGTGGGCTCGTTTTGATTCCCAAACAGAGCTTGAGAATGAGGATGAATTATATACAACGAAGTCAATAGGTGAGTGGTTAAATCGACCTGAAGTCTTATTAGGTGGAGAATTAACTGCATGGCCAAGGTTGCTCGCAGGTGATGATCAGATGCTGTATTGGATACAATCTGCAAAAATGAAAGGCAAAAAAATAGAAGGTCATTTTCCTGGAGCATCCGATCGCACATTAGCACGTATGCGTCTTTTAGGAGCAGATGGAGACCATGAGGCAATGACTCTAGAAGAAGTGGAGAGACGTTTGCTGCATGGCTATGCGGTTACGCTTAGACATTCTTCGATACGACCTGATTTACCAAACTTGTTAAAAGCAATTGTAGAGAAAGAATTAGATGTGTTCGATCATTTAATGATGACGACAGATGGCTCAACGCCTTCTTTTCATCAAGATGGTGTAATGGATAAATGTATACAAGTCGCTTTAGACGCAGGAGTAAAACCTATTGATGCATATTTAATGGCATCCTATAACGTAGCACGATATTATAACATGTCCAATTTACATGGTTTTATCGCAACGGGAAGGTTTGCAACACTCAACTTCCTTGAATCTGAAACAAATCCAGTTCCTGTGAGTGTGTTATCTAAAGGGGTTTGGTTAAAACGAGATGGTGAACGAGTTCAAAATTTGCCGAGTATCGATTGGTCTGTACTTGGTGAGTTAAACTTACCATTCGATCTACATGAGGGAGATTTTGAATTTTCAATACCTTTTGGAATAGAGATGGTAAATGATGTAATTACAAAACCATACAGCATTTCAATTCACACCAATGATGAAATGTTAAGTGATGAGCATGATGAGAGCTACTTGATGCTTATCGACCGAAAAGGAAAATGGCGCGTGAATACGATGATAAAAGGTTTTGCTAGATCCGTGAAGGGTTTTGCCTCGTCTTACTCGAATACAGGCGATATCATCCTTATCGGAAAAAACCGCCTCGATATGTTAACTGCATTTAATGAAATAAAGCGAAGAAAGGGCGGAATTGTTTTAGTTGAAGATGGTGAAGTAGTGTCGTTCATCCCGTTATCGATCGGTGGAGGTCTATCTTCAGAAGCTCTAGATGTATTAATAAAGCAAGAGAGTGAACTGAAGGAAGCACTTAAAAAACGTGGGTATAAACATGGTGACGCGGTCTACACATTGTTATTTTTACAGTCTACACACTTGCCTTATGTACGAATCACACAACGTGGAATTTATGATGTGATGAAAAAATCAGTTTTATTCCCTTCTTTTATGAGGTCATAGGAGGTACTAGGAAATGAGAAAATGGGTGTTCGCTATTGTCCTACTTCTATTAATATCGGGTTGCTCTAAAGACAAAGAAAAAGCAACTGATCCAATAGAAGAAAAAGAAGAAGTTGAAGTGGTAGGTATGCCGAGTGATGAGGAGGTAATACTCCCTTACCAAGCTCCTTTTAGTGGTGAACGTGGTGAAACAGAATTCACAAACCGTCCTGTTTTGGTCACTATTAATAACCATCCACATGCTCGTCCGCAATCGGGAATTTCCCAAGCGGATATTATCTATGAAATGGTAGCTGAAGGAAATGTCACTAGATTACTTGCTTTATTCCAAAGTGAACTTCCTCATTCAATCGGTCCTGTTAGAAGTGCAAGAGACTATTTTATTGAGATTACGGATGGGCTTGATGCATTTTATGTGGCGCATGGATATAGTCCTGAAGCAAAGCAATTACTTAATTCAGGGATAGTGGATCATATAAATGGAATGCAATATGATGGAACGTTGTTTACCCGCTCAAAAGACCGAAAAGCTCCTCATAATTCCTATACGTCCGATGAGCAAATACGGAAAGGAATGGAGAAGGTGGGCGCAAAAACGCAGATTGAAAAAATTCCTCCTTTTTCGTATTATGAAACAGTGGATGGAGCGAAAATGGGTGCGCTAGCAAGTGTGATTGATGTACGCTATGGAATTAGTGAAGACTTCCACCATGTCTACACGTATGATACACTTACGCAACAATATAGTCGTTCATCTGGTGGTCATTTGACGACAGATAAAGACTCACATGAACAAGTTAGTTTATCGAATGTTTTATTTTTTGAAGTTGTGCACCAAACAATAGATTCCCAGGGACGTCAACAACTTGATCTATCATCTGGTGGTCGAGGGTATTTATTCCAAGCAGGCGTCATGAAAGAAATTGAATGGCAACAAATAGAGGGCTTTCTTGTACCTATGGAGAATGGATTGCCTGCCACGCTTGTTCCAGGGAAATCATGGGTTCACTTAGTCAAGACGAGACCTGGAATAGAACAGATGGTTACATTTAGTCCTTAATCTCATAGTTAAAGAGGAAACCAAGTAGAAAGGATGGTCATTTTTTTGCAAATAGAGAAAATTCGCGGACACCAAACGGAGCAGTTATTTAAAGCCGTTTTAGAATTAAATGATATCGAAGAGTGCTATAAATTCTTTGACGATTTGTGCACAATCAGTGAAATTCAATCACTCGCTCAACGGTTTGAAGTTGCGCATTTACTTCGATTGAAAAAAACTTATGAAGTTATTAAAAATGAAACGGGTGCAAGTACAGCGACTATTTCACGCGTTCGACGTTGCTTCGATTACGGCAATGATACGTACGATGAAATGCTTGGTAGACTGTATCCTGATGAAAAACCATTTCAAATGCCAAAAGACTGATCAGAGACAAACTCTGTTCAGTTTTTTTGTTATACTGAATAAGAGCGTACTTAATCCAAACGAACATTGATAGGTGGTAGACCCATGGACTATTTGCATTGGCGTCATGTATTTAAATTAGATCCTGCAAAATACCTTTCTGACGACGCCATAGCGCGTGTCTGTGAATCTGGCACGGATGCAATTATCGTTGGGGGAACAGACGGTGTTACGTTAGACTTAGTCATTAATTTACTCATTCGTGTGCGTAGGTTTAATATACCGGTTGCACTTGAAATATCGAATTTGGATTCTGTAACACCAGGTTTTGATTATTATTTCATCCCGTCGGTTTTGAATAGCACGAAGACGAAATGGGTGAAGGATTTGCATATAGAAGCTATTAAAGCGTTTGGTGATTTTATGGATTGGGAAGAGCTAGTTCCAGAAGGGTACTGTATTTTAAATCCAGATTGCAAAGCTGCAAAAGTTGCCGAAGTTCAAGCAGACCTTTCTACCAAAGATGTCATTGCACACGCAAGGTTGGCAGAACACTTTTTCAATTTGCCTATTTTTTATATGGAATATAGCGGTACTTACGGAAATACAGCTATGGTAAAAGCAGTCAAAGGTGTACTCAATCAGACACGCTTATTTTACGGTGGTGGAATTACTTCAATTGAACAAGCGAAAGAAATGGCTGCACTGGCTGATACGGTTGTAGTCGGAAATCATTTATACGAAGAGCTTGAAGAAGCTTTATTAACCGTACATGCAGTAAAATCAATGTCATTTTGACAATTATATTAAACGGTTTATAATAGAAGAACAAATGTTCGCTAAAGGACGGTGCAGTATGGAGTTAGTCGTAAAAAACTTATTGAACGGGATGAATCCTGAACAAGAAAAAGCAGTAAAAGCAACCGAGGGTCCACTCTTGATAATGGCAGGAGCGGGGTCTGGGAAAACACGTGTGCTAACGCATCGTATTGCATATTTAGTTGTTGAGAAAGAAGTTTATCCATCTAAAATTTTAGCCATAACGTTTACGAATAAAGCAGCAAGAGAAATGCGTAATCGAATCGATGGCTTACTTGGAAATGGAACAGGCGACCGCATGTGGGTTTCTACTTTCCACTCTATGTGTGTGCGCATACTTCGACGAGATATTGATCGAATTGGTTATTCAAAAAGCTTCTCTATATTAGATACGAGTGATCAACTGACGGTAATTAAGAGAATTTTAAAAGATCATAATATTGACCCCAAAAAATATGATCCACGCTCGATGTTAAACGCGATAAGTTCCGCAAAAAATGAATGCATTGATGCGGCTACTTTTCAAAGTCAAGCCAATCAATTCAATCCTTACGAGAAGACGGCTGCCGAAGTATATACAGCTTACGATAAACGTCTTCGTAAGAATCAATCCCTCGATTTTGATGATTTAATTATGACTACTTTGACCCTTTTTAAACGAGTGCCAGAGGTTTTAGAGTTCTATCAAAATAAGTTTCACTACATTCATGTGGATGAATATCAAGATACGAACAAAGCACAATATGATCTTGTTCAGATGTTAGCAAAGAAATTCGGCAATCTTTGTGTTGTAGGGGATTCTGACCAGTCGATTTATAGATGGCGTGGAGCGGATATTCAGAACATCATGTCATTTGAAAAAGATTATCCAAATGCAAAGGTAATTATGCTCGAGCAAAATTACCGTTCAACGAAACGAATCTTGAAAGCAGCAAACGACGTCATTGTTAACAATACAGGACGATATCCAAAAGAACTGCGTACAGACAATATGTCTGGTGAACCGATTCGTGTATATAAGTCATATGATGAGCAACAAGAGGCGCAGTTTGTAGTGAAAACAATACAAGAGTTAATGGTAGAAGAAGGCCGAAATTTTACGGATTTTGCGGTGCTTTATCGTACCAATGCGCAATCGCGTGTAATGGAGGAAGTTCTTGTTAAGTCGAACATAGCGTATACGATTGTGGGAGGCACGAAGTTCTATGATCGCAAAGAGATTAAGGATTTACTCGCTTACTTACGTCTAATCGCAAATAATGAAGACGATTTGTCACTTTCACGTGTTATCAATGAACCGAAACGTAATATTGGGGCAACCTCATTCGAGAGAATGGCAACATTTGCACTGGAACAAGATCGTTCGATATTTGATGCACTAAAAGAAGTCGATTTTATGGGTCTGCCAGGACGAGCTGCAAATGAAGCAGCTAAATTCCATCAATTGATAGAAGGATTCACGCAGATGCAGGAATTCTTATCCGTAACGGAGCTTGTTGAACAGGTGCTGGATAAGACAGGCTACCGCAATATGTTACGAAACGAAAAGACCATTGAATCGGAAAGTCGATTAGAAAATATTGAAGAGTTTTTATCGGTAACAAAAGCATTTGAAGAACGTAGTGATGACAAGACCCTCGTAACATTTTTAACGGATTTGGCTTTGATTTCTGATTTAGACAAGTTAGGCAGTGAAGAGGATCAGTCAAAAGGGAACGTGGTGTTGATGACCATGCATGCTGCGAAGGGACTTGAATTCCCGGTCGTCTTTATCATTGGCATGGAGGAGAATGTCTTCCCTCATTCACGCTCTATTGGAGACACGGACGAGATGGAAGAAGAAAGAAGACTTGCGTATGTTGGGATTACACGCGCAGAAGAACGGTTATATTTAACGTGTGCTCAATCCAGAACGTTATTTGGTCGAAGTGGCTACAATAATCCATCACGATTTATCGCGGAAATTTCAGATGATATCATGGAGCAAGTTGTCTTGAAACAATCTGCGGCTACAGGAAGAAGCTCAACCACTAGCCGTTCTATTGCAAACACAACTCGTACTGCTGTTGAACGTCCAATGTACAAGACTTCAGGTGGAGACAAACTAGGATGGCAAGTTGGAAGTAAAGCCCTACACAAAAAATGGGGTGAAGGAACAGTTGTCAGCGTACGTGGCGAAGGCGAAAACACCGAGCTAGATATCGCATTTCCTAGCCCAACAGGCATTAAACGATTGTTGGCCAAGTTTGCCCCTATAGAAAAGGTTTGAGAAGATCACTGCAAACTTTGATTTAATCAATACACATGGAACGAGCGGAGGAACAATTAATGGATAAAGTGCAAATAGAGCAACGTGTAAAAGAATTAAATCAACTTTTGCATGATACGGGCTATGCATACTATGTGCTGGACCAACCGCTCGTACCGGATGCGGTTTATGATCAATATTTGAATGAGTTAATAGAGATAGAAACAGAAAACCCTGATTTAATATATCCAGATTCACCAACACAACGAGTTGGTGGAACAATTCTGCAAGGCTTTCAAAAAGTTTCACATACTCATCCCATGCTCAGTTTATCGAATGCTTTTGGAAGAGAAGACTTAGATGACTTTGATCGCCGAATTCGTTCGATTATTGGAGACGATTTTTCGTATGTATGTGAATTGAAAATAGATGGTCTCGCCATATCGTTAACCTACGAAGATGGCATGTTTGTCCGAGGAGCCACTCGTGGCGATGGGCGGATTGGAGAAGATATAACCGAGAATTTAAAAACCATTCGTTCCATTCCTTTGCGTTTGAAGAAACCTGTTACGATTGAAGTTCGCGGTGAAGCGTATATGCCAAAAAAATCATTTATTGCATTAAATGAGCTTCGTCTTGCAAACGAAGAAGAAAAGTTTGCCAATCCACGTAATGCGGCAGCAGGATCTCTACGACAGTTAGATCCAAAAATTGCTGCAAGTCGCAATCTTTCAATCTTTGTTTATGGCATTGGTGGAGATGGAGAAGCATTGGGAATTGATAGTCATGCGGAGGCCCTAAATTACTTAGACGAACTTGGTTTTCAAACGAATAAAGAGCGACAATTATGTAAGTCTATTGATGAGGTTCAAGCTTATATTGAAAAGTGGACGGAAGAACGTCCGCATCTCCCATACGAAATTGATGGTATCGTAATCAAAATCAATCGGTATATTCATCAGCAAGATCTTGGATTTACTGCAAAAAGTCCGAGATGGGCAACAGCTTATAAGTTCCCCGCTGAAGAAGTGAAAACAAAATTAATCAATATCGAACTAACTATCGGACGCACAGGCGTATTAACACCTACAGCGATTTTAGAACCTGTCCAAGTAGCAGGTACAACTGTAGGTCGTGCTTCCTTGCATAATGAAGACCTAATTCGTGAAAAAGATATTCGGATTGGTGACACGGTAATCATCCGTAAAGCGGGTGATATTATTCCGGAAGTCGTGGCAGTCGTCATGGCCGAACGTAATGAAAATGCAGCTTCATTTGAAATGCCGACACATTGCCCAGTCTGCGAAAGTGAACTTGTGCGAATTGAGGGGGAAGTAGCGTTACGTTGTGTGAATCCACAATGCCCAGCGCAAATTACGGAAGGAATCATTCATTTTGTATCCCGAAATGCGATGAACATAGATGGACTCGGTGAGAAAGTAGTGGAACAATTATTCCGCGAAGGGCTCATTCGGGATGTATCTGATTTATACACATTAACAAAAGAGCAACTGGTACAGTTAGAAAGAATGGGCGAAAAGTCTGCTACAAATTTAATAGCGTCCATTGAGTCTTCTAAACAAAATTCGATGGAACGGGTTTTATTCGGACTTGGGATCCGTCATGTTGGAGAGAAAGCGGCAAAAATCCTCTCTGAAGAGTTTGGCGATATGAGAAATTTGTCAAAAGCAACAAATGAGCAACTTAAGGCCATTCACGAAATTGGGGATAAGATGGCTGAATCCGTCATTACCTATTTTGACAATAAGGAAGTTCAAGATTTAATCAACCGCCTTGAAGGTGTAGGTCTTAACTTATCCTATACTGGAAAAAAGGTAGACTTTTCAAACCTAGACCATCTATTAACAGGTAAAACGGTTGTATTAACTGGGAAATTAGAACAATTGACACGACAAGAAGCAAAAGAGAAAATAGAACAGTTAGGTGGAACTGTCTCGGGTAGTGTGAGTAAGAAAACCGATATCGTCATTGCAGGTGAAGATGCGGGGTCAAAACTCGATAAAGCACACAGCTTAAATATTCCGGTTTGGGACGAAAAACGCCTAATCGAAGAACTAAACCAGTAAAGGGGTCCTTCATTATGATCAAACGAATAAGCTGGATTCCGGCAATGATTTCTTTATCCTTATTGGGGGGGTGTGTACCTTCCTTAACGAATGATACAGAAGTTACGCAAGAAAAAGAAAAAAGCGATGTTGCGACGACAATAATACCAAGTTTGCAACTATCCGAACAATATTATCGTACATTGTTACCATACGAAGAAAGTGCGAGCAGAGGACTAATCGTCTCAAACGTAAAGTCAAAGTTTGACATGAAAGAGGTAGAGACCGGTTTGATCCGGTTGTCGCAGCATACATTCTCTCCAGACAAATACTTCTTCCAAGAAGGTCAAAACTTAAAAACCGATGAGTTGAAAAACTGGTTGGCAAGAAGTACCCAGGAAGAACTTGGATTGAATCCAGCCACAACAAATGGGATGACACCCGAAGAACGTGCCACCACCGCGCCAATTTACTTGGCACATATTGTTGAACAAAACTATTTAGTAAAAACAGATAATGATAAAGTACGATTAGGTGGGATATCAATCGGATTAGCTTTAAATTCGATCTATTACTACCAAAAAGAAGATTATGGTGCGACTTACGAACAAACCATTCCACAAGATGAAATTGAGAAAAATGGTAAAAAAATGGCAAATGAAATTGTCAAAAGAATGCGCGCAATTGAAGGATTAGAAAAGGTTCCAATTACAGTTGGTTTGTTTAAACAAGAAAGCCGAAATTCGATTATACCAGGAACTTACTTTGCTTATGGTACTGCCTCTGAAGGTAAAGGGAATATAGCAGAATGGGCTTCTATAAACGAAGAATACGTGTTATTCCCACAACCTATAGCTGAAGAAAAATACAGAGATATGGGTAACTCTTTTGTTAAGTTTAAACAAGATATCGATGAGTACTTTTCTAATTTCACCAGTGTCGTAGGGACAGGGTTTTATCAAGATGACCAAATTAAAAAAATGACCATAGATATTCCTGTTCAGTTCTATGGAGAAGCAGAACTTATCG
The DNA here is from genome assembly GCA_048976825.1 of Paenisporosarcina sp. Classification (GTDB taxonomy): domain Bacteria; phylum Bacillota; class Bacilli; order Bacillales_A; family Planococcaceae; genus Paenisporosarcina. Next base: position 13,168 of record JBHGUT010000016.1, on the reverse strand, counting down.
GTTTTACACAATATATGACTGGATTAGTTATGCAACATTTCCCGGATTATCTACAAGTTGAAGTGAACGTAACATCAATAAATGGTCCAGAAGCATTCATAAGTAAAAAAGCAAATGTTAAAGAGCCGTATGTACATATTTATGACTAAGTCTTCGAGACGGAGAAGGATTCTAATAGAAACCCCTTAAATCATAAATCATCCATACCGTTATGAAAAGACGACTTCCTTCATTAGGTAAGCGGTTCATTTTTTAATCATTTTTCCATAAATAAAGCCCAAAATAGGCACCCAATTATCAGTACAATTGGTTGCCTATTTTTTATTGTTAATCAAGGTTTGTATCTGTTTCACTTCCCAAAATTGACAGTTCAAATAATAGAATAACAATTAAATTATTATTGAACGAATCCGCTATCTAATTAGTCATCTAAAACGGCGGTGAAATAGACGGGAAAATGAATAGGAGTAATGGAAAAGATATAAAAACACTGAAGCAATCCGTTTATACGAATTACAATACAATTAAATGTAAAACAATAGAAAGCATCGACTCTTGGAAGTCGATGCTTTTTTGCTTTAAATTTATTTAGTTTCTCGATTCATTTTTTGCATTTTATGCATCGTATGTGCTGTTCCCCATTCATGCATAGCTACTAAAATAGGCTCTAAGCTCTTTCCGTATTCAGTAATCGAATACTCTACCTTTGGCGGTACCTGAGGATACACTTTTCGTGTGATTATGTCCTCTTCCTCTAAATCGCGCAATTGGTTCGTTAACATTTTTTGAGTGATTCCTGGCACACTTCGTTTTAAGTCACTAAATCTTTTTGTCCCATCCTGTAATAGGATCAATAATATAATCGGTTTCCATTTCCCTACTAATATAACAAGAGCATCTTCAACGCGGCATAATTCCGGTTGCATTTCCATCTTATTTCACTCCTTAGTATACTTTTATATACTATACCACTTTAAAGTGCGTACTTATATAAAATATCCTTAAAGATTATACTAAAATTAATAAAAGAAATTTGAAGGTGGTAAGGGGCTTGGGAGAATTTTGTAGGATACAAACAAAGGTATGGAATTCGGTATTTATATATTAGGCAATCATATAGAACCCCTTGTAACAAGCCATAAAATAAGTGAGCAACAGCGAATGGAAGCTTTGTGGACTTGGGGAGATGTTTACTACTGTAGTGTCTCCAACGGTACGTAAAGCAATAAAATAGATAACAAATTACTTACTGATAGAAGGGTTGATAATAATGGAAAAATATCGTATTGACCAAAGTAAAGGCCTAGAATTCGGGCTTTATACACTTGGGGATCATATCCCAAATCCCCATACAGGAGAACGCATTTCAGCAGAGCAGCGTATTCATGAAATCATCGATTTAGCGAAGCTAGCGGAGCAAGCAGGCATCGATTTTTTTAGTGTAGGTGAAAGCCATCAGGAGTATTTTACAACGCAAGCGCATTCTGTTGTATTAGCAGCAATTGCCCAGGCGACTAGTAAAATTAAAATCGCAAGCTCTTCGACGATTATTAGTACATCGGATCCAGTGCGTGTGTATGAGGATTTTGCAACGATCGATTTGATTTCGAAGGGTCGTGCTGAGATTATTGCCGGCCGTGCTTCGCGAATTGGTCTTTTTGATTTATTAGGCTATAAAGTCCGGGATTATGAAGAGTTGTTTGAAGAAAAATTTGAATTGCTATTGAAGATTAGTGAAGAAGAAGTTGTCAATTGGAGTGGAAAATTCCGTGCTCCATTAAACAATGCGAGGGTTATTCCGCGTCCTCAAAATGGCTCGATACCGATTTGGCGTGCAGTTGGAGGGCATCCTGCAAGTGCGATTAAGGCTGGAAAGGCTGGTGTTCCGATGTTCCTGGCTACTTTAGGTGGACCTGCTACAAGCTTCAAGGGATCGATTGATGCATTTCGGGAGGCTGCAGAGCAAAGTGGTTTTGATTCAGCGATGCTTCCGATTTCAACAGCGGGCTTTTTTTATGCGGCTGAAACGACTCAGCAAGCACAGAGCGAGGCATATCCTCACGTTAATCAAGGAATGCAGCTAATTAACGGACGGGGCTATCCGAAGCAGCATTTTGCTCAGGGAGCAGATACGCGTGATGTTATGAATATCGGTAGCCCACAGCAAATTATTGAAAAAATTCTCTATCAGCATGAGCTATTTGGTCACCAGCGTTATATCGCACAAATGGATTTTGGCGGTGTATCGTATGAAAAACTAGTAAAAAACATTGAGCTTATTGGTACAGAAATTTTGCCAGCAATTAAAAAATATACAGCAAAAAAATAGGAGGCGCTTAACATGAAAATTGTCGGTATATCTGGTTCAATTGTGGGCTCAAAAACTCGTACTGCCATGAACTATATGGTAAAAGAAGTCATTGGAAAATATCCTGACGCAGAAGTGACGTTACTAGACTTAGCTGAATATAACGTTCAATTTAGTGATGGACGCAATTACTTGGAATATGAAGGCGATACGGGATTTGTCACAAAAACGATTATGGAAGCAGATGCCATTATCATTGGAACACCTATTTTTCAGGCGTCCATTCCCGCGACATTAAAGAACATTTTTGATTTACTACCGGTTAATGCTTTTCGCGATAAAGTCGTGAGTATGCTTGTAACAGCTGGATCACCAAAGCACTACTTAATTGCAGAACAACAGTTAAAGCCGATTTTAGCTTATATGAAAGCACAAATTGTTCAAACGTATGTATTTATCGAGGAAAAGGACTTCCATCGCAAAGAAATTGTGAATGATGACGTACTATTTCGAATTGACCGTTTAGTTGAAGATACCGTTGTGTTAACAGATACGTATACAAAAATTAGAGAAGCAAAAGAAGCAAAATATGATTTCTAGAGGAAACTAGTCACGTTGATGTGGTTTTTTGAAAGCCAAAATATTAGAATTTAAATAGTAGTTGCGCTTAACGCGTTTATCTAAGGGATAGCAAATGAGCTGTCCCTATTCTTTTTGTATTAAAAATGATATGATAAACCGTATGATTGTTGAATTCGGAGGTGTATATAATGGCGAATATTTCAAAAGAAGAAGTTAAGCACGTAGCACATTTAGCGCGTCTTGCCATATCAGAAGAGGATGCTGAAAAGTTTGCAGGACAACTTGCGGCAATTACTAATTTTGCGGAGCAATTAAATGAGTTAGATACAACAAATGTTAAACCCACTACGCATGTCTTACCCCTTGTGAATGTTTTACGTGAAGACAAGTCTGTTCCAGGTTTAGACCGCGACAAGATGATGAAGAATGTACATGAACAAGAAGCAGGACAAGTCAAAGTACCAACCATTTTAGAATAGACCGGAGCAAGGAGGGAACACAATGACATTATTTAACCACAAAGCATCAGAACTTCAAGCTCTACTACATAAAAAAGAAATTTCGATTGCTGACGTGACTGCAGAATCCTATAAACAAATTAACGCACTTGATACAGATGTAAAAGCTTTCTTAGCTTTGAATGAAGAACAAGCGAGCGTTCAAGCGAAAGAAATGGATCAAGTACCATTTGAACAACGCGGTCCTTTATTTGGTTTACCAATTGGAGTAAAAGACAATATCGTTACAGAAGGCTTAGAAACCACAAGTGGTTCTAAAATTTTACAAGGATTCAATCCGATTTACGATGCAACAGTGGTGCACAAATTACGTGCAGCAGGACTTGTAACCATTGGTAAATTAAATATGGATGAGTTTGCTATGGGTTCGTCAACAGAAAACTCAGCATATCAAATCACACGTAACCCTTGGGACTTAAATCGAGTTCCAGGTGGATCATCAGGCGGTTCAGCAGCATCAGTTGCTGCAGGAGAAGTACCGTTTTCTTTAGGTTCTGATACGGGTGGATCCATTCGTCAACCAGCCTCATTTTGTGGCGTTGTTGGAATGAAGCCGACATATGGCAGAGTTTCACGTTTTGGACTTATTGCATTTGCATCATCACTAGACCAAATCGGACCGATTACGCGTAATGTTGAAGACAATGCTTTCTTACTTGAAGCGATTTCAGGTGTAGATGCAAGTGATTCAACATCTGCAAATATAGAGGTTCCTAGCTTTGTGAAGTCTTTAACAGGTGATATTAAAGGACTTCGTATTGGTGTGCCGACTGAATATTTAGGTGAAGGTGTTGGAGAAGCAGCAAAACAATCCGTTTTGGATGCTTTGAAAGTACTTGAATCTTTAGGCGCAACTTGGGAAGAAGTTTCATTGCCACATTCTAAATACGGTTTGGCAACTTACTACTTACTTGCTTCATCTGAAGCGTCTTCAAACTTGGCTCGTTTTGACGGCATTCGTTATGGTTTCCGTGCTGACAATGTAGAATCTTTAATGGATTTATACAAAGAAACGCGTGCACAAGGATTTGGAGACGAAGTAAAACGACGCATCATGTTAGGAACATTCGCTTTAAGTGCAGGTTCTTACGATGCTTATTACAGAAAAGCCCAACAAGTTCGCACATTGATCAAGCAAGATTTCGATCAAGTGTTTGAAAAATACGATGTAATCATTGGGCCAACTACACCAACTCCTGCTTTTAAAGTAGGCGAAAAGAATGATGATCCTTTAACGATGTACGCGAATGATATATTAACCATTCCTGTTAACTTAGCAGGTGTACCAGGGATTTCAATTCCATGTGGATTTGCTGATGGCATGCCACTGGGCTTACAAATTATCGGGAAACATTTTGACGAAGCGACAATTTACCGTGTTGCTCATGCATATGAGCAAGCAACTAGCTTCCATAAACAAACTCCTCAAATATGGGAGGGAACAAAATCATGAACTTTGAAACCGTAATTGGATTAGAAATCCACGTAGAGTTAAAAACAGATTCTAAAATGTTCTCACCTTCACCTGCACACTTTGGTGCGGAACCGAATACCAATACACATGTAATTGACCTTGGGTACCCAGGTGTATTACCTGTTGTTAATAAACGCGCAATCGAATTTGGAATGAAAGCGGCGATGGCACTTAACTGTGAAATTTCGACGCATACAAAATTTGACCGCAAAAACTATTTCTACCCTGATAATCCGAAAGCGTACCAAATCTCCCAATACGACAAACCAATCGGTGAACACGGTTGGGTTGAAATCGAAGTAGATGGTTACAAAAAGCGCATCGGAATTACACGTCTTCACTTAGAAGAAGATGCAGGAAAACTATCTCATACAGACAAAGGCTACTCACTTGTCGACTACAACCGTCAAGGGACTCCGTTAATAGAAATCGTGTCTGAACCAGATATTCGCACACCAGCTGAAGCATATGCGTATTTGGAAAAAGTGAAATCCATTATCCAGTACACAGGTGTGTCGGACTGTAAAATGGAAGAAGGTTCACTACGTTGTGACGCCAATATTTCATTACGTCCTTACGGGCAAGAACAATTCGGTACAAAAGCTGAATTGAAAAACTTAAACTCATTTAACTATGTTCGACGTGGATTAGAACACGAACAAGTTCGCCAAGCGGAAGTTTTACTGTCAGGCGGAGAAATTCTACAAGAAACACGTCGTTTCGATGAGACAACTGGTAAGACATTATTAATGCGTGTCAAAGAAGGATCGGATGATTACCGTTACTTCCCAGAACCAGACTTAGTTGATCTCGTAATTGATCAAGCATGGATGGATCGTATCCGCGAAGAAATCCCGGAACTTCCTGACGCACGTAAAGAACGTTATGTGTCTGAGTTAGGATTGCCAGCATACGATGCAATGGTATTAACATTAACGAAAGAAATGTCCGATTTCTTCGAAGCGACGATTGCATTAGGTGCTGATACGAAACTTGCTTCCAACTGGATGATGGGTGAAGTTTCTGCTTACCTTAATGTCGACCAAAAAGAGTTACATGACACGAAGCTAACACCAGAAGGATTAGCTGGCATGATTAAACTCATCAGCGATGGAACCATTTCTTCGAAAATCGCGAAAAAAGTATTCAAAGAGTTAGCGGACAATGGCGGGACTGCTGAACAAGTCGTAAAAGATCAAGGCTTAGTTCAAATCTCGGATGAAGGTGCACTTCGCGACATCGTTACACAAACTCTTGATGCGAATCCACAATCCATCGAAGACTTTAAAAATGGTAAAGATCGTGCGATTGGCTTCCTAGTTGGCCAAATCATGAAAGCTACAAAAGGCCAAGCAAACCCACCAATGGTCAATAAAATCTTGCAAGAAGAAATTTCAAAACGATAAATTGAAAGAAGCGACTCCGTGAAAATGGAGTCGCTTTTTTGTGTGGTTTCCGTATTTTAGTCGTATTTTTCACTGAATAGGGAGGTTCTTTTTTTATGAGGAATGATTCACTTTATAATTAGCTCACCAATCGAATAGCTAGTTGAATGTGTACTAAAAGTCTCAGATATTAATTATAAAAAGAAGAATCGAATTACCTATTGAAATTATAGAAATAACGGTTTATTTATGGTTGAATTTGTCAATAGAATATTAATACTAATTTGGAGGGATCTATTGATGAAAAAGATTTTGCTATTTACGGTTCTTATTGGTTTAGGATTTGCAGGGGGAACAATTATGCCACAAGTTTGGGCCGAAAGTGATAATTCAAAAACGGAAGAAAATTGTAATTGTGGCTGCGGACCAGTTGAAACTAAAGTAATGATGGTGCCTTCTGGAAGTGATATGTTATTGACGACTGGTTTAATTGAAGCTATCTCTAATGATAGTGACAATTCTCTAACTCAAGAGGAACTTGTAGCAATCATTAATGAAATACAAAAGGAAAATACAGAAACAAATGAACAAATGGAAACGGCTGTTAAGGGATCTTCAATTGAGTTACCAGATAGGGAAAGCAACGCAACTGATAGTGTTTATGAAGAATTAATCAATCGTTTCCTATCACTTAACCTGTCAACCACAACAGAAACTAAAAACAATTACGGATTAGGAAACGGATCTGAACCAGCAGATGGAGTAAGTAGCGACGTCAAAGGTGTTGACCCTTCAAATCCAGGAAAAGGAAAGAATACATCAACAAAAGCGGTAAATAGCTCCACTAGAACAACAGAAGTAAAATCATCTAATACAAGTAATGTGAAAACTAACACCAAGAAAACCAAAGATACAAAGGAAAAAATCAAAAATAATAACGGATTAGGAAATGGTTCAGAACCAGCTGATGGTACAAGCACCGATATCAAAGGTATAGATCCTTCCAATCCAGGTAACGGTGGTTCGCAAAATAATGCAGGACAAAAGTAGTTGTTGATTCTTTAAAATGCTTTTATCCATTTGGAAGAGGACAAGTGAAGTATATAGGAAGAAGCGACTCCATTTTAAGATGGAGTCGCTTTTTTGTGGATTCTCCATTTCGTGGAGCTAATCTTGATATCAAATGGCGTAATTCTACATTTCCATTTAAGCCCTTGATTTCTACATTTCAGCAGATTAATTGTGGATTTCATCCTATTAATTCTATTATTCACGTTTTCCAAACAATTTTAAGGGCTTGAAATGGTGTCATTTGCAGGTCAAATGACACGTTTTCTGTGGTTCTTCCGCCTGGAATTATCACTCACCCAATAAAAAAACCATCAACAAAATGTCGATGGTTACTTTTTGATTATCCAGTAAACACTTGATCGTATGGATAACGATAGTTCACTTTTTTAGGCTTCATTAATATAAAGAACAGTGTGAGTGGACCTATTCTGCCCAAGAACATGACCACGCATATTAAAACTTCTCCGAGATCGCTTAATTGTCCTGTTATGCCCATCGACAAGCCAACTGTACCGAAAGCAGACACTACTTCGAAGGCGAGAGGTAGGAATGGAAGTTTCTCTGTAACAGTTAGTAAGAATATAAAGAACACAACCAACAATAAGCCGATAGTGGTGATAGCTAGAGAACGAATGACGGTTTCGAGTCGAATAGACCGTCCCAAGATTTCGGGTTCAGTTCGTGAACGTAAGAATGCCAAGGTAGCTAAGATAACAACTATGAATGTTGTCAATTTAATCCCGGACGCGGTAGACGCACTACCTGCTCCTATGAACATGAGTACCATAGTGAATAAAAGCGTTGGATCTTCCATCACACCATAATCTAATGTATTAAATCCCGCTGTACGTGGAGTCACACCAGTGAAATAAGAAGCAATAAATTTTTCATATAACGACATATCACCAAGTGTGAGCGGGTTCCCATACTCTAATGTAAAGACCACAACAGTTGCAAATGCATTCATTAAGATGGTCCCAACAATCATCAGTTTAGTATGTAAAGACCATTCACGGAACGATTTTTTCTGGTGAATATCAATAACAACTGTGAAGCCGAGCCCACCAAGGATGAATAGTGATGATAAAATCAGATTTACAATAGGGTCACCTACAAATCCCATTAAATTATCTGGGAATAAAGCGAATCCCGCATTATTAAAAGCAGAGATGACATGAAACATACTCAAGTAAGCTGCATCTTTAAAGCCAAAAGTAGGAATCCAATGTAAGGTCAGAACGATAAAGGCGACGGCTTCAACTGTTAAAACAAATGTAAGAATCATCTTGACTAACTTCACTATTCCACCAACAGAATCTTGATTGAAAGACTCTTGTAAATAAATTCGGTTTTGCAATCCAATTTTCTTGCCAAGCACTATAAGTAAAGCAACAGCAAACGTCATGATACCAATACCACCGCATTGAATCAGAACAAGTAGAACCAGTTCGCCAAACAATGTCAGGGTTGTTCCAGGGTCAAAGACACTTAAACCCGTAACTGTCGTAGCAGAAGTTGATACGAATAGAGCATCTGTCCAAGAAATTCTTGTGGTTGTGGCAAACGGTAATTTTAATAAAAGCGTTCCTAATGCGATCAGGAATAAAAAACTTCCTGCAATGACAAGAGGAGGTGATATCATCGTCCGCTTCTTTTTGATGGTTTGCATAAAGACACTTCCTAATATAAAAAATCTAAAATAATAGCTAACTCTATTCTTCTTATACATGCATGTCAACAAGAAATTAACGTTACAGTTTCTGTTAAAATCATAGAATGAATACTTAAAATAGTAAGGATACTGATGAGACTTAACATAAAAGAAGATTTCGATCGTATTTAAGTTAAAGAAGGTTTTCTAGAATTTTGTATAGATAAGGTTAGGAAAGTAATTTTTATATTGGAGGCATTAAATTATGACTCACCTTGCAATAAAAATGTATGACTATCATGTTTGGGCGAATCAAACACTGTTTAGAAGATTAAGTGAACTGCCTAATGATGTTTATCATCAAGAAATTCATAGCGTTTTCCCTTCTATATCGAAAGTTGTTTCACATATGTATCCTCGATCAACTTTGGTTTCAAATTATTTCTGGTAAAAAAGAAACAGGAGAAGGGAGAGGGATTAAAGAAATAGATCGTGTTTTACGACCTATCTCAGAGGTATAAAGAACATCTAAACCAGCAAGAGGATATTGAAAAGTTGATGATTCTTGATATTCCATGGGAAGGGAAACGGGAAACGAGTTTATCTGAAATGATTATGCACGTTGTCACTCATGCTACATATCATCGAGGTAATATCACTTCAATGTTGCGTCAAATGGGTCATGCTTCAGTTACGACCGATTTTACCCGTTATTGGTATGCGGGCAATACGGATTGATTTGGTGATTCCATCTCAAATTTCATGCACATGAAGTTCTCTTGAGTGTTGGCAACTAACTCTATTTCTTGTTGAACTAAAGGGAGCTATAGTGGAAGACCTGCTGTATTTCATGTGTATCAAATAAGTGATAACACCTGTGAGTTAAATTAATCCCAAACATTGGCTCTTGGAATCCCAGCTGATCTTAAGTAATCTAGCAATTGGCCAGTATGGATAGATTCATGATAAGCCACTCTTAATAACATATCTCCCAAATCTCTTATGTATCCTGAATCAGAACGGTCAATTTTAATATTGGTTAAATCTACTTCAGAAAATGAGTTAATAGTTTCTAAGAACTGATTTCGATATGGTTCTGCGAGTTCCAATTCGGCATTCACAGTGCTAAAAGGCAGTTTTTCGAAGGGAGAATCAAATTCTGAGAGACTGCCTTTATTTTGGATTGCAAGATGGTAATAGTGTTCACTTTCTAGAACATGTCTAATCATCTCTTGAAAAGTCAGAGCTTCGTCATCAGGTTTCCATTGTAGTTTATCTTGGGGAATAGCTGTCCAAACCTTGATACTTCTTCTTCGCACTTCCTTGAAATTTAAAATAATTAAATCAATTGAGTTCATATTTTTTCCTCCTTTTACGATGTTGCCTTAAATATACACGAATAAGTGTTCGGTGAAAAGAAGTTATTTAGATAAAAAGTTATGTACTGTTCGATCAATATATTCCATATATATGATTGTGCTTCTTAAAACTTAGGGGTGTTTTTCTTAAAATTGAGTGGAACAAGGGCTTTTTTGAGATTTTTTCTTTATTGTATGATTTTAATTGTTCCACAAATAAAAAAGGCAGCAGTTATGCCGCCTTCACGTTATTGAGAAAATAGAAATTTTACTATACCCGTTTTATTTAATAGGTCTAAGAATTGAATTTTTATATCTTTGGATTATTTATTTCATTTGGAATAACTTTCCTTATTGTACTATAGGTGCAGTTTAGTGGAAAAAGAGAGTATTCTTCTTTCTTAAAAAGGTGGTATTTAAGCAAATAAAAACCATCTATTCATTGATATAATAGACGGTTTTGTAAGGTAATTATTTTACAGGTTGACAACATAAATTACCCTCGCCTTTTTCAAGAGCAGACTTTAAGCTACTAAGAACACCCGACCAAGCCATTTGATGCCATTGAAATGCTTCTGCCCAACTTTCATCATCCAGAAATCCTGTATGGTGAATACTGACTTTTGTAGAGTTTTCATTAATTGTTTCAAAACTTACTTTTACAATTGTTAGTTCATTTTCATTATTCATTATGTCATCAAATTGGTCTGGTCCCTTCCAAGTGAACAGTAGCTCTTTTTCATTAACAAGTTTAGTTATCTTGCAACCTTTAGTATTCATTCCGGTTTTATTTCCAGGAACGAAATATAGTTCATATGCTCCTCCTACTTTGCCTTCTACTACCGTTTCAGGAGCGAACCACTCTGAAACTCGTTCAGATATTGTCCAAGCATACCAAACCAAATTTAAAGGTGCATTAATTGTAACTTCATGATTAACAGCCTTTTCATTAGAAGTGGTTTTCAAAAAAATCTCCCCTTTTAGAAATGTTTTACATTGAAAATCGTATCATTAATCAAAAATAAGGTAAAGAATATTCTGACATATATTTCAACTTTTTCTTAATTTAACTATTTAGGATTTAATGAATAATTTTAGTAACATGCAATTGGCGTTGATCCAAGAAGGATTAACGCTCTTTTTGTTGAACTGATTATACTAAAGGGGCGGTTTAGTTCAAGAAGTAAATTAAAGGAAATTGTACTATTTTGGAGAAGTAATAGAAATGAAGTCATTTAGGAGGAGTGTAATGATCTTTCATCGGAGCAAGCAACCGAAGTAGTACGTGGTTTTGTTCCGGAGTCAATTTGAATTTATACGGATCGAATAGAAGCACTACCCCAAATGTACCAAAACTTTATCTAAAATTAGCGAAGGACCAAGAGCTTAGATTGTCCGAACAGGATAAAATGATTGCAATTCTTGACCCGCAAAATATCGAAATACTAGAAACAGGGCATTTGCCTATGCTGAGTAAACCAAACGAATTGCGTCTCGCTCTAAATACTTTTCTGTCTCAATGGGAACTCGATTAAAAATTTTTAAAATACGGTGACTTTAGTTGTATATTTTTTGAGTAGCTATGTTAGATCTTCTTTCTAGCACATAATTAAAAAAAGCCTATGACAATGGGCTTTTGTCATTGCCCTGTAAATACTCGGTCGTAGGGGTACCGATAATTAATATAATTAATTTTTTCGGTTTCATAAGAGCAAGAAGAAAACTTTTAGAGGACCATTCACCCAATGAACATGCATACATATTAATACTTCGCCTAAATCGTAACGGTAGAAATAAAAAGAAACACACGAAAATAATTTAGTGAATCGATTAGATATTCTAACAAGATTTAATTAAGTTAATAAAGGAAAAAAATAAAAAAAATAGTATTGCCAATGATTAGATAACTACTTTCCCCATTTAAGGTACATCGTTAAAGTACAACATTGTGAACCTTGAGCTTGAGCATGAATTGTAAGTAAAACTCCACTTGGAGTGTATTGAGTTGTAACAGGTGTGTTTGTTCCTATCGATTTAATTAAACGGTCGACTTCCTGTTTATTTCCAGCTTGAGCTGCTGACATTATCCAATTAGCGAATTGGGGTTCGGCAAACTTATTAAGTATAGTGCTAGCTTCGGCAACAGTTTTTTGAAAGGCAGTAACAGAATGCACGAAAGTTGAGATGTCTACTGGAGGGTATTGTCGATTTATAGGAAATGGATTTTGGTAATACATGATTTCATTCCTCTTTTTATCATTATGTATATGTAATTAAATAAATTTTAGTGACTTGAAGTCCATAGTTGGTGTTAGATATATAATAGAAAGCAGATCCTTGTTGAACTCACGGGGAAGGTAGTCGATAAAGAATATAGTATATAAAAAAGGACATTCTAAATTAAAATGTACCCTATAAGATAGACACTTAAAAAAAGGTCATCTTATAGGGTCTTTTTGTTTTATAATGAAAAAAACGAGTCGGAGCGATAGACATGACCAAAAACTTTCTTACACCTAACCAACAAAACGAATTGAAAAAGAATCCTTATGTGAAAGCAGTCAGCGAAAAAGCGATTACTTATACAGATGAATTTAGACGATTATTTATTTCGGAAAATGAAGCGGGTAAATTGCCTCGTCAAATCTTTGAAGAAGCAGGATTTGATATTGAGATGATCGGGATGACACGCGTTCAAAAATCAGCCAATCGTTGGCGTACAGCTTATAGAAGTCAGGGAGTTACAGGATTAGAGGATACACGTAAATATAGTTCTGGTCGTCCACTTGAACGCGAGCTAAGTCTCGAGGAAAAGTATGCA
>JBHGUT010000015.1:0-35911 GCA_048976825.1 Paenisporosarcina sp. | reverse complement strand
GAGGTCACACCCGTTCCCATACCGAACACGGAAGTTAAGTTCTTTTGCGCCGATGGTAGTTGGGGGTTTCCCCCTGTGAGAGTAGGACGTCGCTAGGCACTAAAAGGCCGGTACCGAAAGGTATCGGTTTTTTTGTGTTCTTTTATAGAGACGATGGCAAGAAAATGATACTACCTTTCCTATAACGTCTCCACTATTTCTTTTTTAGCCCAATATAAAAGAGACCGATAATGGATAAAAAGATTCCAGTTATGACAATTCCATTTCCATTAGATTGAATATTTGATTCCAAGATTCTTTTGAAAAAATGTAGAATAGGTTCAGAAATTGGCTCGTTCCGTTTTTTAACATACTCAATATGATTTACCGAATCGCCTGAAAGTACGGGTTCCCAACCAGTTTCCCCATCCTCTAACCATACTTCAATTACATCATTTACGGTAATATCCATTCGTTTCCCTCCAACGTATTCCAGCCAAGAGGGGATATAGGAATAATAAACTTCTATTGAAATTTCATCCTCATTTACAGTAGAAGGTTTTTTCAAAATCTCATCTATGTCGATTGTCATTTTCCTTATCTGATAAGTTAACTCTTGTTCTGCGGATATGTCCCTATATAACTCATCGGATGTTACTTTTCCAGTAATATGAAAGGATGCTTCTGAATTTAATTTCTCAATTTCTACAGGATCCATTGACGCAATAATAGTATCCGAGAAAAAGATATTAATAAGAAGTAGAATACTAATGAAGCTAAATACTTTCGTCATTCAGTCAACCTCCAATATAATAAGGAATATAAAAGATTTCCATAAAAACTTAATTGTTTACATCTAAATAATACCATTTTTACTTATGAAGCTAACAAGTTATGTATATATACATAGTAAAGAAAATCTAATATATCAAAACTATTTTCAACTTTACTATTGTAATTTTTTCATACATTGGTATAATAAATCTTGTCGTTAAATATTATGGTTCCGTGGTGTAGCGGTTAACATGCCTGCCTGTCACGCAGGAGATCGCGGGTTCGATTCCCGTCGGGACCGCCATTTTATTCTAATAATCAATCCACAAAGAAAGGTTACTTTCTCTGTGGATTTTCTTTTTGTTCAAAAAAAGTGAAGTCTGTGCTACATTTCTGTACACTAGAGAAAACGAGTGTGAGGGTTAATCCATATGAAGTATGAAAAAATGATTTCCTCTCTAGAGGAAACAGAACAATTAGCAAATAAACTAGGCACTTTGGTCAGAGCCCAAGATGTCATTACGCTTGAAGGGGACCTCGGTGCAGGAAAAACTACATTTACAAAAAGTTTTGCGAAAGGTTTAGGTGTAACGCGCAACGTAAATAGCCCGACATTCACAATTCTTAAGCAATACGATGGAAGACTTCCCTTTAACCACCTGGACGTTTATCGTTTAGCAGATAGTGAAGAGGACTTGGGTTGGGATGAACTTTTTTACGGAGATGCAGTTTCGGTAGTAGAATGGGCGAAGCTGATTGAACAAGACTTACCAACAGAACGTTTACAAATTGACATATATCAAGTATCTGAATTTGCTCGTCTCTTCGTCTTCACTCCAATAGGATCGCGATATGAGCAATTGTGTGAGGAGTTATTAACATGATTTGGTTAGGAATTGATACATCCAACTTACCACTCACTGTTGCTGTTGTTCAAGATGGACAATTAGTTGTTGAGTGGACGAGTTCAATGAAGGTTACACATTCTATTGGGGCAATGCCTTCAATTGAAGAAATTTTAGTAAAAGCAAATATGGTTCCAAGTGATCTTGATGCAATTGCCGTATCCGAAGGACCTGGATCATATACAGGTGTTCGGATAGGAGTTACTATTGCAAAAACACTTGCTTGGTCATTGAAAATTCCACTTGTCGGTGTATCTAGTCTTCAAGCATTAGCTGGGAATGCTTCATTTTTCAATGGTTTTATTTGTCCAATCATTGATGCACGAAGAAACCATGTGTTTTCAGGTCTATACGCAAATACCATGGAAAGTGTCATTCCAGATGGTCACTATGCCATTGAAACAATTATAGAATCTCTTTCCTCTAAAGAAGAACAGATTTTATTTGTTGGAAAAGATGTAGATATTCACTGGAGCCATATACAAACGGTACTAGGAGATAAAGCGAAACGTGCACTTTTTCATGCGGATTTGCCTAGAGCGTCTGTTGTGATTGAACTTGCCATGAAACAGCCACTCCCATCTATTGATGCTACACATCAGTTTGTGCCGAAGTATAATCGTATAGCAGAAGCTGAGGCGAATTGGAATGCTGAGCAACTAAAGGCAGGGAAGATGAATGAATAGTCTAATGATGTATCGAAAAATGGTGGAAGATGACATTGAAGGCGTCCTCAAAATTGAGGAAGAAGCATTTAGTCTCCCATGGACGAGAGATGCGTTTATTCACGAGATGCGCGATAATCTCCATGCCTATTATGTTGTTGCTCTAAATAGTGAAGAAGAAATCGTAGGATATTGCGGTATGTGGTTAGTTATGGATGAAAGTCATATTACGAATGTGGCGGTTACTGAAAAAGCCAAAGGACAAGGAATCGGTGAAGCGCTTATGCGTGAATCTATTCGAATTGCATTAGAGAACGAGGTTGTATTAATGACGCTTGAGGTTCGAGTAAGTAATGTAATTGCTCAAAATTTATATCGTAAGTTAGGATTTCAAAATGGCGGAATTCGAAGAAATTATTATTCAGACAACCAAGAGGATGCTCTTGTGATGTGGGTGGAATTTAAATGAAAAAAGATCAAATCATATTAGGCATAGAAACTTCTTGTGATGAGACCGCGGCTTCCATTGTTCGCAATGGGAAAGAAATTTTGTCTAATGTCGTGTCTTCTCAAATTGAAAGTCATAAGCGATTTGGCGGGGTAGTACCAGAAATTGCTTCCCGTCATCACGTTGAACAAGTAACTATTGTTCTGGAAGAAGCCTTAAAACAAGCAAATATGACACCTAGCGACCTAGATGCAGTTGCTGTAACAGAAGGTCCTGGTTTAGTAGGAGCACTTTTAATAGGTATTAATGCAGCGAAAGCATTTGCTTTTGCCAATGGATTACCAATTGTCGGCGTACATCATATTGCGGGACACATATACGCCAACCAATTGATTCAGCCTATGTCATTCCCACTCCTTGCTCTCGTCGTTTCTGGTGGGCACACCGAGATCGTGTTGATGAAAGACCATGGATCCTTCGAGTTAATTGGGGAAACACGCGATGACGCAGCAGGGGAAGCTTATGATAAAGTCGCTCGTGTACTGAAGCTACCGTATCCAGGCGGACCACATATTGATCGTCTAGCATCTGAAAGTGAAGAAGCAGTTAAGTTTCCAAGGATTTGGTTAGAAGCAGATTCGTATGATTTTAGCTTTAGTGGTTTGAAATCTGCGGTCATTAATTATATGCACAATGCAGAACAACGTGGAGATGAAATAAATCCTCATGCAATTGCTGCTGGATTCCAAGCCAGTGTGGTTGAAGTCTTAACGGCGAAGACTTTAAGAGCTGCAAAAGAATTTAATGTAAAACAAGTGATTGCAGCAGGAGGGGTTTCTGCGAATAAAGGTCTTCGAAAATCTTTAGAGGATACTTTTGCGAATGAAGGCATTCCTTTCTTTGTTCCACCACTACCACTTTGTACGGATAATGCAGCCATGATAGCAGCGGCTGGATCATCCATGTTTGATAAAGGTGCAACGAGTTCACTTGCAATGAACGGAAAACCAGGAATGGCGTTATTCGACTGGAACTGATAACAATCGATTCTTTCATTAGAGAGAATCGATTGTTTTTTTTATCAAAAGAAAATGCTCATGTCAATAGAGAACGTCTGTACTTATACACATTTTGTGCATAACTTGTGTATAACCTGTCCATATTCCATATATAGTGGTATGAATTTAGGTGAAGATTGTGTGTAAAATCTTTTTTGCCTGTGGATAATGTGGATAACTCTGTTGATAGATTGATATATCAACATTCTCAATGTGTATAATTTTGTGGAAAGAAAAATTTTTAAATTCGCTATTGACCAAGATATATGATGACGAAATCAAAAAAAAGCCGCATGACTCGACATGCGACTACCCATTAAAACCTTCATATTCTTCTTGCAATTCAAGCCATTCAGTCATAGTAGATTCCTGTAATTGCTTTTGTTCGTCTAGCTGATGTTGAATGGTAAGCAACTGTTCATGGTCTTGGAAAATAGCCGGATCACAAAGCTTTTCTTCAAGTGCCGTAATTTTTACATCTATTGATGCCAAATGGATTTCTAATTCGTCTATTCTCCGACTCACTTGACGTTCTCTCTTCTTTAAATCTTTATCAATCGTACTCGTCGTTTGTTTAGAAACAGACTCTTCCACGAGATGTGAAACACCCTGTTCTGCACGAATCTCTTCTAACTCTTTTTTCTTTTCCACATAGTAATCATAATCCCCTAAGTATTCGAAAGCACCTGTACTTGAAAGCTCAATGACCTTTGTGGCAATACGGTTAATAAAATAACGGTCATGAGATACAAACAAAATGGTACCGGGATAATTAATGAGTGCATTCTCAAGAACTTCCTTACTATCTAAATCTAAATGATTCGTTGGCTCATCAAGAATAAGAGTATTTGCTTTTAGCATCATTAACTTGGCAAGTGCAACACGTGCTTTTTCGCCACCTGATAAGGAAGAAATTGTTTTGGAAACATCATCCCCACTAAATAAGAATCTGCCTAATACACTTCGCACTTCTTTTTCATTTAATAAAGGCCAGTCATCCCAAAGTTCTTGTAAAACAGTACGATTACCCGTCAATTTAGCTTGTTCCTGATCATAATATCCAAACTGCACATTCGTACCATAGTGGATGTTTCCTTGAAGTGGAGATAAGTCTTTCACTACCGTTTTTAACAATGTCGACTTTCCTACACCATTCGGGCCAACTAAAGCAATACGATCTTCTCGGTATACCCGAAGTCCTACATTTTGTGATACAGGTTTACCTGTGTAACCTACGGAGACATCTTCAAGCTTCAATACATCGTTTCCACTTTGTCGGTCAATCGAAAAGCCAAAGTTAGCAGATTTTTCATCCCCATCCGGAGAATCCATCCAATCTGTTTTTTCTAACACTTTACGTCGAGATTGAGCCATTTTTGTCGTAGAGGCCCTTGCTAAATTACGTTGGACAAAGTCCTCAAGCTTCGCTTTTTCTTCCTGTTGTTTATCGAACGTTTTCATGTCACGTTCATAGGTTTTCGCTTTTTCATCCAGATAAGCACTATAATTTCCTACAAAGCGTTTGACTTTATGCCGGGAAACTTCATAAACAAAGTTAACAACCTGATCTAAAAAGTATCGGTCATGGGAGACAATCAGAATTGCTCCAGGATATCCTTGCAAATAGCGTTCTAACCAACTTAACGTGTCAATATCCAAATGATTGGTAGGTTCATCTAATATGAGTAAATCTGGTCTGGATAATAAAAGTTTGGCAAGAGCTAGCCGAGTTTTTTGACCACCAGATAATGCTTGAATCGGTTTATTGTAATCATCCGGGAAAAATTGCATTCCATGTAATACTGAACGTGTATCCGCTTCATACTGATAGCCGCCTGAATCTTTAAATGCAACTTGTCTTGTATCGTAATCTGACATGATTCGAGCATACGCTTCTGCATCATCATATATTGAAGGGTTGGCCATTTCTTGTTCCAAACGTCGAAGTTCTTGTTCTGCTTCTCGATGGTGTTTGAAGATGGTCATCATTTCATCCCAAATGGTGAGCTCAGAATCGATCCCAGCGTGTTGTTCAAGATAACCGACCTTTGTGCCCTTAGGAATAATAACTTCACCCGAATCAAAAGACATTTCGCCTGCTATTATTTTCAATAAAGTTGATTTACCAGCACCATTCCGACCAACTAATGCAACACGGTCTCTATGGTTCACTTCCAGTTTGACGCCACTTAATATTTCATCGACGACAAACGATTTATATAATTGATTGACTTGTAATACAATCATGAAATCCACCTCAGTTCTCATTCAGTTTAAAGGATGGTTCAATCACATGCAATGACCGAACTTTACATCTCGAAAGTACTGTTGTAAGATTGAGTCGATTTCCTTAAACAGCAGGAGGAACGCCATGAAACTAGATTCTCTTAAAATTCCACAAGCTACTACCAAACGGTTGCCACTATATTACCGATTTCTCCAAAATTTTTCGAATGCAGGAAAACAACGAGTATCCTCACAAGAGTTAAGCGAGGCGATGAAAATTGATTCGGCAACGATTCGTCGAGATTTTTCACAATTTGGTGCATTAGGAAGAAAAGGATACGGTTATGATGTACAGCATTTATTGGAGTTCTTTCGTCAAACGCTTGACCAGGACGAAGGAACAAATGTTGCGCTTATAGGTGTAGGTAGTTTAGGTACGGCTTTTATTAAATATAATTTTCATAAAAACCATAATACACGGATTGTGGTTGCGTTTGATACGAGTGCAACAGAAGATGGCACGATGTTAAGTGATATACCTGTCTTTGAGCCTAGTAAGTTAGAAGAAAAAATCCTAGAGTATGGGATTGAGCTCGTCATTCTAACGGTCCCGTCAAGAGCTGCACAAGAAGTAACGGATCGATTAATAAAAACTTCAGTGAAGGGTATTCTTAATTTCACACCTGTTCGATTGACAGTACCTGACTCGTTGCGCGTACACACAATCGATCTTTCTGTAGAACTTCAGACCTTAATTTATTTCATTAAACAAGACGAGGAAACGTTCACACAAGGTTCATAGAACGAATTAGCCATACAGATTTAAATGAGTTAAAATAAAAGAAGATAGAGGAGGTGCCTGTAATGCCAACTGGTCCATTAAGTATATTATTGATTGTGGTAGTGGCTTTGCTTGTATTTGGTCCGAAAAAGCTTCCTGAATTAGGACGTGCATTCGGGAGTTCGCTTCGCGAATTTAAAAATGCAACTAAAGGTCTCATTGATGATGATGAAGACGATATAAAGAAAAAGAAAAAAGAAGAAGAAATAAAGTAAGTACGTACGTTAGGGTGTTTGTCTGATGGAAGAAAGAGACATGACAACAGTTGATCATATATCAGAATTAAGAAAACGACTGATGATTATCGTCGTTTTCTTTGTTCTTGCAGTGGTTGCCAGCTTTTTCGTAGCTGGTCCACTGATTCAGTATTTACTAAGTGATTTAACTTTAAATGCGTTTAAAATAGCAGATCCCTTTAAAGTTTTAATCACGGTGATGTTGTTGCTAGCAACAATCATGACGTCACCCGTGATTTTGTATCAAATATGGGCATTTATTTCACCGGGTCTTTATCAAAAGGAACGAACAGCAACACTTAGTTACATTCCATTTATCTTTTTGTTATTTATCGGTGGGGTATCATTCTCTTATTTCGTTGTATTCCCTTTCGTCATGCGTTTTATGGCAGACCTATCTGCAGATTTAGGTATTGAGCAGACGATTGGTATTAATGAATACTTTAGTTTTCTATTCCAGTTAACGATTCCATTTGGCTTTGTTTTTCAAATGCCAGTAGTGTTACTTTTCCTGACTCGATTAGGAATATTGACACCAATGATGCTAACAAAATACCGGAAATATATTTATCTTGTATTGGTTGTGGTAGCAGATATTTTGACACCACCCGATATTATGTCCCATGTACTTGTTACACTTCCATTAATTCTGCTATTTGAATTCAGTATTGTTGTAGCTAAAATAGGATATCGCAAGTTTATTAAAGCAGACTCACTTCAACAAATAGAAGAAGTAAATCGTCAAAAGGAAAGCCTTCCACCGGAATAACTCGGTAGAAGGCTTTTTTTGTCGAGCACCTTACGCTATTCTTATTGCGTGTTAGATAATGTTTCTAAATACTTTTGATATCTTTCAATATTCTCTGCATTTAGTTGAACAAGCACCACGAAACCATTCAATAGCATGTGGGAAATGATAGAAGTGATAATACGTTTTGTTTTATAGTACAAAAACGCGAATATAAATCCAGAGACCGCATAGAGTAGTATGTGCGTAAAATCAAAGTGAATGAGCGCAAACACAACCGCACTTACTAAACCGGCAATAAAGAAATTAGTGGTTTGGACAAGTGATCCAAAAATCACTCGTCTAAATATTAACTCTTCTAGAATGGGGGCAAATATAGCTATGGATAGAATGGCAACCGGCGCCGCTTCGGCAATAGTTACAAACATCTTTGTATTTTCAGAACCTTGACTTATTCCAAGAGTACCTTCTATAAAGGCAGCTATAGACTGTCCAAATAGTACGAGAAAGAAACCAATCACTCCCCAACCGATAGAAACACCGATCGAACTTTGTTTCCCTTTTAAATTTTTTAAAAAGGGTTTGTCTGCTCTCAAAATCGCTATACTGATTAGTGTTGCAATAGACATACTAAAGAAAATCCACCAACCGCTTGCTAGTAATTTTGCGTTTTGTTCTTCCATTCCATCCTGACTTAAAAAGAAGCTTAATAGTAAGGGTGCAAAAAGAAGTCCAGATAATTGCATAATGAGATATACCAGTAGTAAATAGAAGGCTGTTTTATTTTTTTTCACTTTTGAAAAATCCTTTCATTCTAAGAAGTTCTTTCTATATTGTATGGGTTTTTCTGCACACTCGCAAAGTTTACAAAAGTCTCGATGTTCCCACTTGCAAAAATACAGACAATTCATTATGATAAGAATTGTGTTAGCACTCAAAGACAGAGAGTGCTAATAAAACTTATAAAAACATTCAAGGAGGTTGTTTCACTTGTTAAAACCATTAGGCGATCGTATCGTAATTGAATTAGTCGAGTCTGAAGAAAAATCAGCATTCGGCATTGTCCTTCCAGACTCTGCTAAAGAGAAGCCACAGGAGGGGAAAGTTCTTGCTGTTGGAACTGGTCGTGTATTAGATAACGGCACACGTGTCGAGCTAGACGTGCAAGAGGGAGACAAAATCATTTTCTCTAAATACGCAGGTACTGAAGTGAAATACCAAGGTAACGAATATTTAATTTTACGTGAAAGCGATATCTTAGCTATTATTGGTTAAGTTCGGGTTCAAATAGGGACCGCTATTTATAGCAGGCTTTTGAAACAGTTTAATATGAATAACTTCACTTAACTCATTAGGAGGGTTTACACATGGCAAAAGAAATTAAATTTAGCGAAGACGCACGTAGCTTAATGCTTCGTGGTGTTGATAAATTGGCAGATGCTGTAAAAGTAACACTTGGACCAAAAGGACGTAATGTCGTTCTTGAGAAAAAATTCGGTTCGCCACTAATTACAAATGATGGTGTAACAATTGCGAAAGAAATCGAGCTAGAAGATGCATTTGAAAACATGGGTGCAAAACTTGTAGCTGAAGTTGCATCTAAAACAAATGACATTGCTGGTGACGGTACAACAACTGCAACGGTTCTTGCTCAAGCAATGATTCGTGAAGGTTTAAAAAACGTAACAGCTGGCGCTAACCCGGTTGGTATCCGTAAAGGGATTGAAAAAGCGGTTGCAACTGCAATAACGGGTTTAAAAGAAATTTCGAAACCAATCGAAGGTAAAGAATCAATTGCTCAAGTAGCTGCGATTTCTTCGGGCGATGAAGAAGTAGGCCTATTGATTGCTGAAGCGATGGAGCGCGTTGGAAACGACGGCGTTATCACAATCGAAGAGTCAAAAGGTTTCACAACTGAGCTTGATGTAGTAGAAGGTATGCAATTCGATCGCGGATATGCATCTCCTTACATGGTGACAAATTCAGATAAGATGGAAGCCGTTCTTGAAAATCCATATATCTTAATCACAGATAAAAAAATCACAAGCATTCAAGAAATTCTTCCAGTATTAGAGCAAGTAGTTCAACAAGGTAAACCATTGATCTTAATTGCTGAAGACGTTGAAGGCGAAGCATTAGCTACATTAGTAGTTAATAAGTTACGTGGAACATTTAATGCAGTAGCAGTTAAAGCTCCTGGATTCGGTGACCGTCGTAAGGCAATGTTAGAAGATATCGCAATCCTTACTGGTGGGGAAGTCATTACAGAAGAACTTGGTTTAGAGTTGAAATCTGCTACTATCTCACAATTAGGTCGTGCAGCGAAAGTTGTTGTTACGAAAGATAACACAACAATCGTTGAAGGTGCTGGCGAAACAGAAAAAATTACGGGTCGCGTAGGCCAAATTCGTTCTCAATTAGAAGATACAACTTCTGAGTTCGACAAAGAAAAACTACAAGAGCGTTTAGCAAAACTTTCAGGTGGCGTAGCCGTAATTAAAGTCGGTGCAGCAACTGAAACAGAATTAAAAGAACGTAAATTGCGAATTGAAGATGCATTGAACTCTACACGCGCTGCAGTTGAAGAAGGTATTGTTTCTGGTGGTGGTACAGCATTAGTAAATGTATACAACAAAGTAGCGGACTTAGCGGCAGCTCAAGAAGGCGACGTAGCAACTGGCGTGAAAATTGTACTTCGTGCACTTGAAGAGCCAGTTCGTCAAATCGCGAACAATGCAGGTCTTGAAGGTTCAATCATCGTTGACCGTCTAAAACGCGAAGAAATCGGTATCGGTTTCAACGCTGCTAACGGCGAATGGGTGAACATGATGGAAGCGGGTATCGTAGATCCGACTAAAGTGACGCGTTCTGCACTTCAAAACGCAGCATCTGTAGCAGCTATGTTCCTAACTACTGAAGCAGTAGTAGCAGACATTCCTGAGAAAAACCCAATGGGTGGCGGAATGCCTGACATGGGCGGAATGGGCGGCATGATGTAAAATAGCCTTACAAACGCTGGTATATCAATGTTTGCAAGACTATTCGAAAGTTTTTGGCGCCGAAATGGTGCCGCGATTTTAAATTGTTGATGATTTCGAGAGGCTTTTCATTAGTTCACCGAACTTTTGAGAAGCCTCTTTTTTTCTATTCTTTGTGATGTGTAAATACACTTGTGTTGTGGTGGCATCATTAGTGTGACCTAAACGATCCATAATCTGTGGTAATTCAACGCCTGCCTCTGCCATAAGAGACGTATGGGTATGCCTTAAAGAGTGGGGAGTTAAATACTTCTTGATTGTCTCACACTTTTTTAAAACAGCAGCAAAACGATTCTCAACGGTTTTAATGAAGTGAGGATAACCAAAGTAAGGTGCTAGTAATCTTCCGAAAACAAAATTCTCATCATAATATTCTTTTCCGAGTTGAAATTTTATGGTCGATTGAATTGCCTTGTGTCTTCGAAGTACTTCTAACACGTCTTCCTCAATATCAATTACCCTGATGGATCCCTTAGTTTTAGGTGGCAACAATTCAAATTTTTTAGTGTTATTTTTCGGATTATAATACGTCTTCGTAACACTTAGCGTTTGTTTTTCAAAATTAATATCGCTCCACTTTAGTGCTAGAAGTTCTCCAGCACGTAAGCCTGTCCAGGCAAGTGTATGGAGCATAACATAACTTTCTTGATTCATTTTCTCTGCAGCGTTTAAGAATAGTTGTAATTCTTCTTTTTCTAGAAACAGATCCTTAATCTCTGTATTTTCGATATCTTCTACTGTAACTTTATCTTTTGGAATAAATGCAAACTCCGAGGGATCTTTTATGATAATATCTTGTTTCATAGAATATTTAAATATCATACGAGCGGTCCCGTGAATACCTGAAATAGTATTATATGCTAGTCCCTTATTGAATTTTAAGTCAGTAAGAGCAGCCTGATATTTAACCTTTGATATATCCACTATTTTCAATCTCTGAAAATACTGGTTCAAATGTCCAAGTTCGTGTAAGCGAACTCGTACAGTACTTATTTTGGCCCCATTTATACTATAAGAATTCAACCACTCCTTCGAAATATCTTGAAATGTTATCTGTTTTTTTACTTGGTGATTTAACACACTAAGTGTATATTCTAATGTTTTTGCAGCTTCACTCGCATCTCTCTTTTTTAAAAAACCTCTCTTAGTCATTCTTCTTCTTTTTCCTGTTATCGGATCTATTCCGTCTTCTATAGTGAATTTCCAGCGTTCTCCTTTGTTTGTCATGTACTTTTGAAATGAAGCCATTCATATCCCTCCTCCATTTAATACAACATAAAATGTTGTATGCTTCAAGACTGAACACCATACAGTTTCTGGCTGGCAAGGTATTGGCCAAGTCTTTTTTTAGCAAACTCATAATCTACATGAAACGTCTCTTGGAGTAGCCAAATGGCTTTTTTTTCGTTACGTGGTAAATCCATTTGATAGAGCATAAAAGAGGGGATACAGGCATGCTGCGCAAAATTATTCGCTGTATTCTCTTGATAGTCTCGATATAATTTAGGGATCAAACTCTGATTACCGATATGCCAGAGCGCATGGCAAAGTTCGTGACCAAAACTTTGCCACTGTTCTTGCTGCAAACAACGATTATCAAGAAACACTTTTCCTGCGATATACATCGGTTTATGCGGAATGTAAAAAACAACTAATCCAAGTCTTGTCGATATGGTCTCAATATTTAGCTGGTGGGGATAATAGATGTTTAATTTCGAATAAAGTTTTTGGATATAATCTTCTAATAGGCTATTATGTTTTTTCATGAAGTCACCCCATTCGAACGTATGTTCCTTTTTTGAGTATAAAAGAAATCCCTACTAATGGGAAGCAGGGATTTAAACAATATTTAGATATGTATCTACTTTGCCAATATCTATCTTCTTAGCAAAAAACATAAATTCTTGACCTTTTGAAGGGGTAGCAATTGAATAGTTAAGATAATACTTTGTTGAACGATTCTTTTTATACAATTTTTCTATTTGTTCAGCTATGTCATAGGTCAAGATCCAATATCTATTTTTCATTGCAGATTTAATTAATTTAGCCAACTCAACATGATCTTCGTGGGTATAGAAGTTTGTATATAAATCAGGCCCTTTTAGATAATATGGGGGGTCGAAGAAAGTTAAAGATTTTCTTGTATGCTTTATTTCTTTTACAATGAAGTCTTTTGCATCCATATTGCAAATTATTATTCTTTCTTTGAATGAATAAATTCGCTCAATTCTTCTGATAATATCATCTTTATTAAAGCGACAATCCAATTTGTATTCTCCTTCTTGATTTTTACCACCAATCACTCCAGCTTTGATTATACCTGAGCGATTAGTTCGATTGAGAAAGAGGGTGGAAAATGCTAAGGATAATTCATCTACAAATTCTTTTTGTTGCTGAATCTCTTTTTGCTTATACCACTCATTCATTGTAATTGGAGTTTTCTTAATTAAATTAATTAATGCTTCTTTGTTAGTTAAAATTGTTGTCCACAAAGAATAAATACTTCTGTCAATATCATTAATAATTATCTTTTTAACATCACCGTTAAATAATAGACGAAGTGCAACAGCAGCCCCTCCTGCAAATGGCTCAATATAAGTAGTAATGTTATTTTGCATAACTAAATGTTTAACATAGTTATATGTCTTATCTTTTCCACCCGGATACCTTAGTGGAGATAGACTGGTCATATTATCACCTCATTTGATTTGGCATAATAAACATAGTATACAAACTTAGTATATCTTGAACAATAATTTGGTGCTGAAAATAAATTGTTAAAAAAATTAAGCATGCTCATAACTTTATTTCTGGGTATCCGTTTCTATAATTGACTGCATTTATTTTCTTGACTAATTCTTCAACGAATTGTTCACGTCCAATAACATTTTTAGAAAAAGCATTAAAAACTTTTCTTACAATATGAGTATTATTTTTAAACCATTTTTTAAAATGTCTTGACTCTATAGTATGGAAAGATTTTGAATCCTTTATATAAATGTTTTCATCAGTTAATGTCTTAATAAATGCAGCTTTTGGCATCTTTAACGTACTTGAATAAATTTCATCATTTTTGTCTTTATCATAAATATACTTTATGAACAACTTCTCGATTGGTAGCATCTCTGAATAATCGGGAAGACGTAATACATTATCTCTCTTTTTAATTTTTTGTAAGTCACTTTCTTTTACATCAGCATCAAATATTACTATAGTATTTTTAACAAAAGAACTAGCTGTATTACATAACTTTGTAAGAAATGTAAATGGCAAACCTTCAGTATCGTCAAAAGAGACAAAATTCATTCTTTTGAGAACATCTTGTTTTGAAACCATGTATTTAATAAACTTTTTAGCTAAGTCATCTTCACAAAGTATATCTATCTTTGGTATTTCAATGCTATCAATAGGATGATATTCGAAAGTTAGTTCCTGATAAATAATTTCATATGAAGGACTTTCAATGACGTCGATTTCATCAGAATAAAGTGTTGAGAGATAGTATGTCTTAATTGCCTTGCCTCCTTTTTCTCCTTCAATTGCGTGTCTTATTAGTGGAAGGGAATGGGTTGTTACAATTATTTGGACTTTGTATTGATTAGACCATTTATACAGGAAATCAAACAAATTTTTTTGAGCAACGGGATGTAAACTAGCTTCCATTTCATCAATACAAAATATTCCATTGAAACAATCTTTATTGTCTTTTTTTGATTTACTATTTCTCATAAATGAAATTAAACTATTAGCAATTCTTCCTATATTGTCTTCACCAGAAGAAATAGATTCATAGTTATATCTACCATTTACAGGAGCAAATGTTTTTTTAATTTGTTTATCACTTACTGACTCAATATCAATATATGAATCTTTTTGTAAAACAATACTATAAAATTTTGTAACAAATTCTTTTTCTTCATCAGTAAGAGTAAGTTTTAATGGATAAGGTTTTGTATTGGTTGTATGTATTGAATATAATCTATTAAGATTCAAATAATTAGTATCATAAAGTAAGTTTCCATCTTTAACTGTATTTCCACCAGTAACTATTCTGGGGCTTGGATCAGTTGAACTCCGTGGTTTGGTATAGACTGGTATCTTAATATCCACCCCGGTATTATCCTGAATAATTAAATCATATTCATATTTGTCCTTATCATGTAAAGTAGACAATTTAAATATTTCACCAAATTTGGTTTTTAAATCTGAACCAAATAGGTCTAATACTTCAGAATTAAAGTTCTGAACAAATAAACCAATTAATGTGGATTTCATTGTTCCATTATGACCAGCTATTAATGTAATACGATCCGATAAGTCTATTTTAGAGTCAATCATGTTTCTAAACTTCTTTACTTTTATACCAAGAACTTTCTTAACAACGATATCTTTATTTGCAATACCTAATTCTTTCGGAGACTGTGGTATAACAATATCTGCTTGTTTCATAATTTTCCCCCTTGAATCTTTTATGACCCTTAAGAAAAACGGACATGCGTCTACATGTCCGTTTTTTTAAAAATAAATTTATTAAAACTTTATGAATTTCCTTTTTTTTTCAAAACTTCCCAAACTGCTAGTAATGCAGCTTGTTTTTCCTCGTCAGCCTGGTCGAACTCTTGAAAGAATAAATCTAGTTTCGGATCATTCTTCCATTTTTCAAACTCATCATATTCTTTATCCAGTTCAATTGTTGGAACTTTATTTTTTTCACGACCGAGTAAATAGTCAGTTGTTACTTCGAAATAGTCAGCTAACTTCGCTAACGTCGCATTGTCAGGTTCACCTAAGTCATTCTCATATTTTCCATAGCCTTGCCGAGTAATACCAAGCATATCGGCTATCTGTTGTTGTGTTCGTCCGTGTTTAATTCTTAATGATTTTAACTTTTTAGACAGCATCTTGATACCTCGATTCATCTAATTATTTTCAGTATAAAGCAACGGAAAGTTTCTTACTATAAAAGCAACATAAAGTTACATTTTTTATTGACAGCAACTAAACGTTGCTTTATTATTTGTTTTAGAGGTAACAAAACGTTGCGAAGGTGAGGTTGAAAGTGAGAAGTAAATTGATTGAACTTAGAGGATTAAGAACTTTAACTGAGGTATCAAAAGATTTAGGAATTACTCGTCAAATGTTAAGTGCAATTGAAAGTGGTATAAGAACTCCATCGTTAGATCTTGCAAAGAAAATAGCGGATTATTTCGAAAGCACCATTGATGAAATTTTTTTTAAATAAATAAGCAACATAATGTTGCGTGATGTGAAGGGAGAAGTTGAAATGGACCACAAAAAGGCTAACGAAGAGTTTACGCAACTTACTGATGCTGTTAGGAAATTGGATGAAAGTAGAAAGGATTCATTGCTTTATTTATTAATTTCAATGAATTGTCATGGTCATCAATGTAATAGCGGCTATATTCAAGAACAACTTGATGAATTACTTATACGGCAAGCACGTTCGGATTCATATGGAAAGTTACTTGAAAGAGTAGTTTATTACACAAAATTAATTAAGAAGTATTCAAAACAAACTTTGAAGGTGCATCGTTTAAGCCGTTTAAAAAGATATCGTCACGGTATGCAATTGTTAGCAAATAATCTGAACACGGACTTAGGGGAACTTATTAGAACATTTGATAGGGGGCATATGGATGAATCAATTAAAAGTCGTATCAGTTGATGGTTTGTTAGTAACAGATAGTCGAGAAGTAGCAAAAATGACTGGTAAAGAACATAAAGAGTTAATGAGGACAATTCGTGGTTATGTAGGCGTATTAACCAGCGCAAATTTGCGCTCGTCAGAATTCTTCATTCCTCATAGCTACGAAGATGCAAAGAAAGAAATTAGACCATGCTTTTTACTCACTAAAAGAGGCTGCGATATGGTAGCCAATAAAATGATTGGAGCCAAAGGCATTCTATTTACAGCGGAATATGTTACTCAATTCGAGGAAATGGAAAAGGCATACAATTCTCCACGTGTCTTATCCGAAAAAGAACAACTTATGGCTTCAATGAAATTGAGCCTTACAAACGCAGAAGAGTTAATCAGTGTAAAAAAAGAAATGGGTGAGATACGTTACATGGTTGAAAATCAAATCACTTTAGATTACGGGGAGCAACGCCGCTTGCAAAAAGCTGTTGCACAAAAGGTGTATGAAATTGAAAAGTCGCGCGAACGACAGACAAAACTATTCCGTGAATTATATCGAGAAATTAAAGATCGTTTCGGGGTTGCTTCTTACAAAGATGTGAAACGGCAAGAATTACAAGCAGCAATACGCTACATCGATTCATGGATACCTAGAAAGGTTTCGTGAGGAAGGGCATTAAGTTGAAATATAACGCCCAATATAAGGGGGGACAAACATGGCACAAGCAATGATCACCTTCGACGAGATGGAGGCGCAATTGTTTCAACACCGGATGGAGGAGCTCTTTCAAAGAGCTTATGAAAAAGGGGTTGAGGATGGACGAACCAAGTTCAGTTATCCACCAGTACTCACTAACAAACATTTGGTGGAGATCCTTCAAGTCAAATTACCAACGGTTAATAAAGTCGTTGCTAATCCAACTTTTCCAAAATTAAAAGAAATAAGAGCAAGATATCCACGTGATGAAGTTTTTCTATGGATTGAACGAAATACGTCACACATTGAAAATTACTTAATTTAATCTTACAAAACAATTTTGTATGTTAACAGATATCTCACAATACAAATCCAAGGGTGGTAGCTATGGAAATCAAAACGTCAGCTTTTGTCGGTGAAGCAGTAAGTAATTTGTTAAGTCAAGAAAATATGATGGTTCAACAAATGTCACATGATATAAACGTTTCAGAACAATTAGGTAGTCATTTAAAAAACAACAGAAGAAAGATGCGTCAAGAAGATGCAGAAGCAACGATTCACATGTACGACAATCCAGAATATGCATTTGATATCCTATTCGAATTTAGCGGTGGGTTCACTTCACCCGTCCTTAGAGGTAAAGGGATAGAGCATCATCGATTAGCAGTTGAAGAATACGCACAAAGAGAAATGTTGGAAGCACTAGAACGAATGAAACAAGTGAGTTTGGCGAAGCCACCAGGTTCAATAAATGAAAATGAACGTTGTGAGATTACTAGTTTAGTAGATGAACTTTTAGATGCACGTGTTTTCTTGGACAACTTATTAATTCAAATGCAAAAAGAATATGGAATTTCGATTAAAAAGCAAATTCAAAATAATATTCCACGTTGGAAGTCGAAAGGGTGGTTGAAATGACAGAGCATTTATTCATAAAAAATGATTTGAAAAATGCTACTCGTGAGTTTTCCTGTATCGCAGACTGTTTAAACGAATTTCAGAAAGCAATTGAATCTGGTAACTTCGAAAATGCTTTAGATCGTACTTTAGAAAATCGTCATTCAGTTTTGGAATTACAGCACTTACACATGAAGAAAAAAAATAATGATCGACTTTTACATTTAGCACGTGATTTAAGAATGAAGGGCATACGAGTGGAGTTGATTAATCGTGTTTGAGATGGATATGTTGAGGTTTACGCTCTTAGCAGCATCATGGACGGTAATTGCGCTTGGAATTGGAAGTGTATGTGGACAAGTATCTGTTGAATCAAGATTAGAACAAAGAAAAACTGAATGACATGGCAGTGTCAATCAGCGTAAACGTTATTTCAATTATATCACGGGAGCTTCTTTGGCTCTCTTCAATATGCCTTGGAGGTTTAAATGTGCGCCACACATCCTCCTTTACTCCAAGGCATATTGATGGGATTCAATCATCGGAAAGCAGGTGTAGAAAAATAAAAAAGACCACTGGTGGTAGCAGCGGTCTCTTACAGTATTTCAAAGATTATCTCCTAACCATCGTAAAACAACTCAACTAAAAATGCAAGGAGGATTCAGATGGCTAAATTTCGCTTAATACACACTTCATTTTGGGAAGACGCTCGAGTATCTGAAGACATGACGCCTGAAGACAAGTTCTTTTACATGTATTTAATGACAAATCCCAATACTACTCAAATCGGCATCTATCAAATTACAAAGAAAAAAATAGCTTTTGAGACTGGTTACTCTATCGAGACTATTACTTCTCTAATGGATCGCTTTGAAAACTTCCATAAGCTCATTAAATACAACAAAGAGACACGTGAAATTGCATTACTCAATTGGCCAAAGTTTAACCTAGTACGTGGCGGAAAACCGATGTTAGATTGTGTACGAGTTGAATTAGCTGTGGTGAAAGACATTGGACTTATTTCCGACCTAATCGTGTCGGTTCCTAATGAAGATATTAAGAAACTCTTTTCTGCTTACGCACCACTACCTTTTGACGATACGTACCACGATACGTCAACGACAAGGGGGCAAGATAAAGAAGAAGAAGAAGAAGAAGAAGAAGAAGAAGAGATATTGTCCGGCAAGCCGAACGTTCCCTCCATTCCTTATTCTGAAATTGTTGATTATTTAAACCTTAAAGCAAATACGAATTTCAGGAGTAGTTCTAAAAATACTCAAAAGCATATAAGAGCTCGTTGGAAAGAAAGTTATCGTTTAGAAGACTTCCAACGGGTAATTGATTTGAAAGTATTGCAATGGCAAAACGATTCGAAAATGGTTGCTTATTTGAGACCTGATACATTGTTTGGCACAAAGTTTGAATCGTATCTAAACGAAAAGGTGGTGCAACCAAATGGAGAAACTAGGAGATATTATGGGGGACCTCCAACAGCGAGCGCAGAAGATGTACTTAGAGACGCTGAACAAAGAAGACAAGCCTGGGGTGGTTGATAAGTACGAATGTGAGAAGTGTCAGGATAAAGAGCTCATTCTTTACCTAGCAGAAGATGGTTATGAAATGGCGAGAAAATGTGATTGTCGAGATCGAAAAGCGTGGAAACGTAGGTTGAAAAATGCATTGATACCAGAAGAGTTCATTGAAAATAACTTCGAAAATTTTAAACGAGAAAATACTATGCAACAGCGTATGTTCGAAATGGCACTTGAATATTTAGAAGCCGTTCAACAAGGTAAGACACATAATTTTGGTTTCTTTTCATTTATTGGTGAGCACAGTATTCGTCAAACTGAATTGTCCCAACGTCAAAAATTAAAAATGGAACATAACAATTTTGGAATTGGTAAAACGCATTTACATATCGCCCTTGCCAAACGGTTAATAAAATACGAGAAAAACGTGATTGTTGTTTCTGATGTAACGTTTATGGACGAAATGATGCAAGCCAAAATGACTAGAGATGAAGGTGAATCTTTTAACCGCATGATAAATAGTGTTTTAAGTGCTGATGTACTCGTATGGGATGACATTGGTAAAGCCAAACATTCAGAAGCTAAAGAATCTCTTTATTATCAAATCATCAATGAGCGTTATCGTAAAAAGAAACCTATTGTATTCAACACTAATGAAGACCGTGGGTCACTAGCTGAAAAGATTGGATATGCCGCAGCAAGTCGTTTAATTGGTCAATGTGGACCTTACTTACTAGAAACTGAGGGAGCAGATTGGAGACTGATAAAACATGATTGAACACATCTTAAATCGATTAATTATAGTTGCTGGTCAGTGGAAAATGTTTGGTGAAGAACAGTACGAGGTTGATTTTGAAAGTCTTCTTAATCAACTCCAATCAAAAAGTGGATTGACTCGCGAAAAATCAGTGGACCTCTTGTTGGAACATCTTAACGGAAAGAAGGTGGCAGCATGAAACAAGCGATTATCGGTCAAAAAATTGGTATATCAAACGAGGTTATTCGTCAATCGTATATCAATGATTTGATGAACCTTGGTGTTATTAATGGCACAAAAGGAGAAAGGTTACGCGATATGGATTACTATTCGCTACGAAACTTGTTGGCAGTTGAACGGATTAAGAGAGGTGAGACAATGTGACTCATATTCTACTAGCGGCCGTTAACGATAGACGAACGGCGCTGATTAATAAGTTAAATAAAAGTGGGTATGATTCGCTGGAAAGATTAACGGGGTACACGCTTTCAGATTTGGAATCAGCAAATGTCACTCATTTAGCAAACCTCGGCAAGATTATGACTCGAAGAATGGAGGACGAAGCGAATGAGAGAGATTAACTTTTGTGCTTACGACAAAACAATCAACGAAATTGATCGAGAAGGACTTATTGAATCTTTAATCTTTATGACAGGACATGGTTATAACTTTTTTTCTAAAATGTCTGATGAAGAATTGCAGCTAGAATACGATCGCAAAATGGAGTGAGTCGTAGTCCATCTCCGTAAGATTGATGAATATGAATGGTATAAGAATTGGGGGGACTAATCGAATGGAACGAACGATACTAGATGAAATCATGCTTGTTTGTGAAAATCAAGATTGTAAGGAACCTTTGTTTATTCCTGTGATGATGGAAGTCTGCTTACCATTTTCTTCAGTTCTTGTTTGTTCCAAGTGCAATCATCGTCATAACGATCTTTATGAATTAAAGCAATTTTCTAAACTAACCAGAGCTTATGGTCACTTATGATGGCGAAAAGAAAAGCTTATTTCTTATATCGAGTAGAAGGAAAAGGTGATAGTTTGCATCGAGTATGGCTTTATGAGGAACTTCAAAAACATGATTTTAATGCTCGCAAAAAACAAGGTTGGAGTGAATGGAGAGCATGATAGCAATCATCCTATTCAGTCTTGGAGCGTTTGTTCTTGGACTGGACTTGTGGATGGACAAGCGAGAACGGGATAAGTGGCAGTGACGAATAAGACACAAAAAGCGCAATAAGGAGGGGCTTAAATGTTAAATGCTATAAAAGAAAAAATTGAAGATGTCGGCTTCAATCGGTGCGGAAATTGCCCTGCATATTGGCAGTCTGTTGATTATTGGGGAGAGTGTGACGCTGGCTGTTCTATACACCGTGACCATTTAGAATTCTGTCCATTGTCACTATTGCCAAAAATTATTATGAAACCTTATGTAAGTTTCAAGGAAAAACATGAAGAAAAATATTTTATGAAGAAATATGAAGAAGAGATGAAAAAAGAAGAAGAAATTTAATGAACATTACGAACAAAAAGCGAGATAGGAGATCATCTTAAAAGATTATCTCCTATATATGCAACTGAAAACAAAAACGCAAATATGAATCCAACTAATAAAGTCGGAAGCAATATTCTACGAAGTAAGAAATCCTGCAAATGGTTTCAACTCCTTTTCTAAATATGTCTATATCTAGTACGTACGAAATGGAAAAAAGTTTTAAGAGTATGATTGATTATGAACAAAATAAACGTACTTAAAGAAAAAGACCAGGATGTTTCCCTCCTGATCGCCTATATAAATTATACCACGGAGGGAACCTTTATGAGAATGAAAGCAATAGAAATAGATTCCCAAGGATTGTTAAATCTTGATATAATGGACCTACCACCAAGTTGCGTAGTGATAATATCTGAAGGTAAAGCAAAGATCTCTGAACTCCCTGCATTCGCTGAGACGAAAATTACTACTCATCAAGGGAAGGTGACTCGCGTTAAGTGGGATGAGGGGGAAGCGTTTTGAGTATAAATAGTTTTAATGAAATACAATCTGCGTATTCAAAAATATTTTTCAATGCTTCTGAATTATTAGAAGAAGCTGATATTTTATTTAAAAACCAAAGATATGCCAGAGCCTATTTGTTAGCTCACATCGCTAGTGAAGAGTTGGCAAGGTGTATTATGTTGAGCTCAGCAATCATGAAATATAAAATTAGAGCATTAGACGTCAAAAAATTAAATAGAAGACAAACATCTCACCTTTCAAAAATTCAAATTGCCTATAATTTTATAAATTTATTAAAAAATTATAATAGCCCTTTAAATATTGAAAATATTTTGGAAGTTTCTATGAAAGTTGTAGATATTAATAATTTCCCGGGTGAAAAGGAAACTCAAAGATTAAATGACATGAAGAATGCAGCTTTTTATGTTGACCAATATAAGAACGGTACTTTTGCACCTAAAGAAAGAATAAAAAAGAGCGATGCCTACGATTTACTAGTGGCTGTAAATTTATTTAGAGAACTTATTGAGTTTAATAAGTGGCATGAAGAAAATAAGCTTATAGAATTAGTGAGGAAAATGGATCCTAATATAATTCTTAATCTGAAGGAAATATTATTTAAAGACGATAAGATATATTAGTCCCACCAGCCAACTGGAGGACACCTGACAGCATAACGCTGTTTTGGTGTCCTCTTTTTTTATTCTATGAAAAGGGGATAGCGATATGAGAACGCTAAAAAATGAACTCGTTGAAAAAGGACTATCACAGACTGCCACACAAGAGATAAAGGAAGAGAAAACAAATACAAATAGGAAATCAAAAGAGACGCTCAGTCAAAGAGAATGGAGGGAAATTATGGGGTTTAACCGCGATACATTTTCGCGGGGCAAAGGTGGAGCAATACGTAGGAGATAGGAGTGAGTGGATGTCTAACGTAAAAAAAGTTACCATACCTAAAATCTTTATCTTTTCAAAAGGACAAGTCCTATTTTTAAGAGTTAGAGCTTATTGTTTGCACTTCTACCCAGATTGGCGCTTGGACCATATAAAAGAAAATGAAATGGTTTTGGTAAAAAGAAAGAAAAAATCCAACTGATATTGAAGGGGGAAAAAATATATGTTTGCCGAGATATTAGATCAATTAGATAACGAAGCTACTCAAGAAGCCGTGGAGAAAGAACTTCGTCAATACAGAACATATTTATTAACAGTTCCAGAAGATCGTATGCCATCGCTTACTGCCCAATATACTCTTGAAATGCCAAATTTCTCAAATGTAAAGCAATCAGCTGTGGAAAATACAGCAGTAGCAAATGTAGATAACGAATCAGAACGTGGTCGATTTTTAAAACGCATTTCCAGAAGCATGAATAAACTAACATGGATTGAACGTCAAATAATTGCTTATAAGTATCTTCAAATGGAACCTTGGTACAACCTCGATATTTATCTTGAGTTAAAAATTAGCAGAAGTAAATTCTATCGTTTGCGGAATTCCGCATTATATAGACTTGCGTTTGCTATGGGAGTAGAAAAGTACAAAGAAGAAGATGTTGCCGGATGAATCATGTTCAGCCAATACGAGATAAAGAAAAGGTCCGGGATATAATTGAGTTTTTTGCTGAGAGGAATGAACGAAATAAAGTCATGTTTATGTTTGGCATTTACACAGGATTACGAATATCGGATATCTTAAAGATTAGAGTTAAGCAAGCGAAATTGGATTATATAACACTATATGAACAAAAAACTAAACATACAAAACGTTTTCCAATTGTCCCAAAATTAAGAAGAGAATTAAATAAGTACATTGATGGTAAAAAGGATAATGAATATTTGTTCCGATCAAGACAAGGAAAGAACAAACCGATCACTCGGGTACGTGCTTATGAAATATTGAGAGAAGCAGCAAGTGCGAATGATTTGAAGGAGATTGGTACTCATACTTTACGGAAAACATTTGGATATCATATGTATCAAATGGATAAAGACGTAGCGATGCTTCAAGATATATTCAATCATTCTAGTGAATACATCACATTAAAATATATTGGCATAAATCAAGATGCAATTGATAAAGCTATGAAACAACTAACTTATTAAGGTCTACTTGAACTTCCGGGTAGGCCTTTTGTTTTGACCAAATTAGGAAACACCGGAAACATTTTGAACTGGTTTTAATAAACAAGAACTTTACTTAACTAAAGACATTTACATAATAAGCGAATGTATGACTCAAATTACAGAAAGTCTTGAAACCTTAGGGAAATATATGATTGTCGATAAGTAATGACATTAACAGAATATAAGATATGTTAATGTCATGGGGTGTGAATATGTGGATAAGACTCAGTAAGGTGGAACTCTTTTGGAACTATATTGGAACTGTAATGGAACTCATGGACAGAAAACAAATGATAAGATGATAGAGTGAATAACCATATCAAGACGACATGCTGATACTCATCGGCTTGTCGTCTTCTTTGTTGTATGCCTAGCGCACCATGGTCTGATGAAGAACACCACTTTATTAATTGAGCCGTTTATACAATACATATTTAAATAACAGTAGGTACTCTGGGGGACTTTCAACACCTGCGGGTCGCTACGAGCCCAGAATCTCGCTAGATAGAAATTTGCTCGAAAGCACTTTTCCTTCCAATGAAAACGAAAGGATGTGATGCGATTGGCTGGAAAAGCAGATGCAGTTGTCGTCAATACGTTGGCAGTTGCTAAAATGTTCGGTGTTACAGATCGTCGTGTCCGTCAGTTCGTTGAAGAAGGGATTATTGACCGAATTGGGAATGGACGTTTCGATTTACAAGACACCGTGTATAAATATGTTGTTCATTTGCGGATGGCGACAGATAGTTTAGATGAAAACGATGTTACTGAATCGTTGGAATATGAGAAATATCTCCATGAAAAAGCAAAAAGAGAAAAAGCTGAGATTGAGCTTTCTCATATAAAAGCACGAATGCATAGTGCAGCAGAAGTAGAAGCAGTAATGAATAATATGTTTGCTTCGTTTCGAGCAAGAATGTTGGCGTTACCTTCGAAGGTGGCGCCTTCTTTAATTGCTCGAGATGAAATTTCTCAAATAGAGCAACTCATAGAAACTCAAGTTCATGAAGCGTTAATGGAACTCGTGAATTACGATCCTCGGTTATTTGTGAACGATGATGATGACGAGGAGGAAGAAAATGAGCAAGAAAACACCTAAAAATAAAGAATCAAAAGAAAAGGTGTTGCTCGCAAGTGAAAAAACCTATGCGCTATTTAAAAACCTAGCAAAGGTCTTGGCTCCACCACCAAAGTTAAAAGTAAGTGAGTGGGCAGATGCATATCGGCAACTTTCAAAAGAGGCTTCTGCTGAACCAGGTAAATGGAGAACAGACCGTGCACCTTACCAACGAGAAATTATGGATGCAGTAAATGATCCAAAAGCTGAATCTGTCATTGTCATGTCGTCTTCACAAGTTGGAAAGTCCGAGATAATTAACAACATTATTGGATATTACATCGATTATGATCCATCACCAATATTATTATTGATGCCTACATTAGAAATGGCTGAGTCTTATTCAAAAGACCGTATAGCATCCATGATTAGAGATACTACTGTACTGTCAAAAAAAGTCGGTGATTCTAAGTCCCGAGATGGCAATAACACTTTGCTTCATAAAAAGTTCCCTGGTGGACACTTGAGTTTAGTTGGTGCAAATTCACCTGCAAGTTTAGCAAGTCGACCAATTCGAATTGTTCTTGCAGACGAGGTAGATCGTTTTCCTGTATCAGCAGGGACAGAGGGCGACCCTTTAACACTGGCTCACCAAAGAACCAAGACATTTTGGAATAGAAAAAAAGTTTCTGTTTCTACACCGACAGTTAAAGATGCCTCACGTATAGAAGCTGAATATAACGATAGTACGATGGAACAATGGTGTATTTCTTGTCCATCATGTGGTTTTTTCCAACCATATACATGGGCGCAAATTCGGTTTGAACCTGTAGGTATGGCTTGCATTTCTTGTAAAGAGGAGCACGTAGAATATGAATGGAAACAAAGGCCAGGTAAGTGGATTGCTAGAATGGATTCTGAAAACAGGGGATTTCATTTAAATGCTCTAGCTTCTCCATGGGAGTCTTGGAGTAATATCATCAAGGAATTCAAGAAAGCGAAGCACAAAGGTGTAGAAATGCTAAAAACATGGACCAATACTACACTAGGAGAATCGTGGGAAGAGCAACAAGACGAACAAGATATTGATCAGTTAATAAAAAGAAGAGATAAATACGTTGCTGAAGTTCCAGATGGCGTACTTGTCTTAACAGCTGGGGTAGATGTTCAAGATGACCGGCTAGAAGTTGAGATAGTTGGTTGGGGGATGGATGAAGTTTCTTACGGGATTTCATATCAAATCTTTTATGGAGACATAGGACAACAAGAAGTCTGGTCTAACTTAGATGACTTTCTCCAAAAAGAATGGGCTTATGAAGACGGATCAAGAATTATCCTATCTGCCGTATGTATTGACTCTGGAGGTCACTATACACAAGACGTATATCGGTTTTGTAAAGAACGGGAACATCGTCGCATTTTCGCTATTAAAGGTAAAGGTGGTATTGGTGTACCATTCATTGGCAAAGCCACTAGAAATAATCGTGAGCGTGCTGCATTGTTCACGCTAGGTGTTGATGCAGGTAAAGAATTAATTATTTCACGTCTAAAAGTGGATTTTGAAAATAAAGCAGGATATTGTCATTTTCCGATTAATGAAGAACGTGGATATGATGAAGCCTACTTTATCGGGTTAACCTCTGAAAAGAGACGAATCAGTTACTACAAAGGGCAACCAAAAGTAGAGTGGATAAAGAAAAGTGGGGCTCGAAATGAGCCACTAGATTTACGGAATTATGCAACTGCAGCCTTTAAAATACTCAATCCTTTGATGGAGGTATTACATGAACGTAGAAAATCTGGTCAATCATTCTTACAAGCCCCAGCACAAGGGGTTAAAAAGAAGAAAAGACGTGTAATGTCCAAAGGACTATAACGAAATGAGGGTTTAAAAGTATGTTTACAGAAGAGATTGTATTGCAACGATTGCAAATGTGGTTAGATGCAGAAGCAACTGTTGCAACAGGACAAGCCTATCAAATAGGTAATAGACGACTTGATCGGGCGAATTTATATCAAATTAGGGAACAAATCAAGTTTTGGGAAAAAAAATTGGGAGCTTTTAATGGTAAAACAAGAAGAAGAGTGACTAGGGTTGTACCTCGTGACTTATAGGGAGGTGAGAAAGTGAATACATTCGATCGAATACTAGCAGGTATATCACCCCAAAGAGCAGTCAAACGACAAATGGCGAGGAAGCAATTAGAAATATTAAACACCGGTTATTCAAATAGTGGAGCTAGTAAGTCAAAAAAGAGCATGATTGGTTGGACTTTTAAGGGTGGTTCATCGAAAGAAGACATTGATGACAACCTATCTGTTTTAAGAGAACGTTCTAGGGATCTCTATATGAATACACCTATTGCTACAGGCGCTTTGAAAACGATTCGTACGAATGTGATTGGAGCGGGCCTTCGATTGAATGCTCAAATCGATTTTGAGTATTTGGGTATGACAGAAGAAGAAGCGGACGTTTGGGAAACAAATGTCGAACGTGAATTCTCCTTATGGTCCGAAACGATATTATGTGATTCCATGCAAATGAATAATTTTTATGAACTTCAACAAATTGCCTTTCTTTCGTTTTTAATGAGTGGTGAAAGTTTTGTTACATTACCATATATTGAACGAAAAGGAACTCCTTACGGTTTAAAAGTTCAGTTAATCGAAGCAGATAGAATTATGTCACCTACAGGAATCAACCACAAAATTATTAGTGGTGTTGAGGTTGGTAATTATGGTGAAGTAGTTGCATACCACGTTGCTCAATTTCATCCGTTATCGAATGGAGTTTCTGAAAAGAAATGGTTAAGAATTGAGAAGTTCGGTAAAGAATCAGGTCGTCAAAACATTCTTCATTTGATGGAGGCTGAACGTCCTGAACAACGTAGAGGAACACCATTATTGTCTCCTGTAATAGAATCAATAAAGCAATTGGGGCGGTATTCCGATGCTGAACTAATGGCAGCACTCATTTCAAGTATGTACACTGTGTTTATAAAAAGTGAGAATCCGGGTGATAGTCCATTAGGAGAAGTCATTCCAGACAATCAAAGAGTAGATGACGCAGATGAAAATAGTTATGAACTTGGAAGTGGTGCGATTATTGGGTTGGCTGAAAACGAATCAATAGAAGTAGCCAATCCAGGAAGAAATAATTCTTCATTCGATGCATTCGTTACAGCTATTTGTCGTCAAATTGGTTCAGCGATAGAAGTTCCTTACGAGCTACTATTAAAGCATTTTACATCGAGTTATTCTGCTTCAAGGGCTGCATTGTTGGAGTCTTGGAAGATGTTTAGAAGTCGCCGTGCTTGGGTGGCAGCTCGTTTTTGTCAACCGATATATGAGGAATTCTTAAATGAAGCGATTTCGTCCGGACGCATTAATGCGCCGGGCTTTTTTGATGACCCAATAATCCGCAAGGCTTATGCTGGTGCGGAATGGAATGGCCCGTCACAAGGACAGATTGACCCATTAAAAGAGGTTAATGCAGCGGCTAAACGTGTTGAAGAAGGCTTCTCAACTCGCTCTCGTGAGACAACTGAGCTTACGGGCGGCGATTATTGGAAAAACACTCGTCAAAGAGTGAGGGAAGAACAGTCTAGAAGAGAAGGGGGGTTAATACTAAATGAAAAACAAACCGTTTTGGAAGTTCAAAAGTCAAGTGACGAACTCGACGACGAATAAGGCTGAATTGTTATTATATGGCCCTATTTCAGAAACGAGTTGGTGGGATGACGAAGTTACGCCGAGACAATTTGCAGATGATCTAGCTAATCTAGGTGACATTGATGAGTTGGATATTCGAATTAATAGCGGTGGTGGTGATGTTTTTGCAGCCCACGCTATTCATAACCTAATTAGAAGTCATAAGGCAAAAGTCAACGTGATTATAGACGGTTTAGCTGCATCTGCTGCCACTATTATTGCAATGGCTGGTGATGTCATTAAAATGCCGAAAAACTCGGTAATGATGATTCATAATCCATGGACAATGACTTGGGGTGAATCAAAGGACTTAATCAAGACAGCAGAGTTACTTGAAACGGTTAAAGATTCAATCATTGCAGCATATCAAATTAAAACGAGTTTGAATGTTGATGAAATTTCAGCATTGATGGATGAAGAATCATGGATGAGTGCTGAAAAAGCTTTTGAATTAGGTTTTGCTGATGAAGTGCTTGAAAACTTCCAAGCGAATGCATCATTAAATGGTTCCACGTTGATTTTAAATTCAATTGAGCATGACTTGAGTCGATTTAAAAACTCACCTAATCTTAAAAATTTTGAAGGCTTTAAAATCAATCAGAATACACAAACAGCAGTTAATACTGTGAAGGAGGCAATAAAAGATATGGATATGGAAAAATTAAAAACAGATTATCCTGAGTTGTATAACCAGGTAATGAACGATGGAAAAGAGCAAGGTATACAAGCAGAACGTAGTCGAATTAAAGATATCGAAAATATTTCGGTTGTAGGCAGTGACGAAATCATTAACGCTGCCAAGTTTGATTCTGGCATTTCAGCTGCCGATACAGCCATGGAAATTCTAAAAGCACAAAAAAACCAGGGTGCAGAGTTTTTGAACAAAGTTAAAAAAGACGCATTAATTGTAAATACAGTTCAAGCAACACCAGAAGCTACACCTGATGAAGGAGAAGCGGAAGAAGAATACTTAGACCGCGTTGTTAACATGGCCGGTAAGTCGAAAGGAGTTAAATAAGATGGCAGAAAAATTTGAGTATGAGAATATGTTAGCTGGTTTTCAGTCACACGTTGTGACTCGTGAAATCACAGTAGCAGCAAATCAAGAATTATCACTTGGCCAAGTTTTCGAATTAGATGCTAACGGTCATGCTATCGCACCTGTAAGTGCGCCACTAGATCCAAAATTGGTTCATGGATTGATGGCTGATGCAATCGCTACTGGGGCTACAACAAAAAAATCAGTATATTATGCAGCGGGTGAATTTAATAAATACAAAGTTATTCTTCCTGCAGGAGCTGTGTTTAAAGATTACGATATTGCTTTACGTAACAAAGGTATTTTCCTAAATGATGTAGTGAAAGCCGAGGAGGTATAAGAATGGTAAATCTATTTGAACCACGCACAATGTTAAAATTGGTTACACGAATGTCTAACCATAAAACTTATTTGAAAGATACTTTTTTTAAGAATCCGATTACCTTCCCTACAGCTTCTGTAGATGTAGATTTTAAAAAGGGAAATCGTAAACTTGCTCCTTTTGTACATGAAAAAATTGGTGGAAAGATTGTTGAAAATTCAGGGTATCAGACTGAAACGTTTAAACCGCCTTTGGTAGCTCCAAATAAAATTACGACTGCTCTTGAAATGCAAAACCGGGCACCGGGTGAAGGTTTATATTCTGCGAAGACCCCTCAAGAACGTGCAGGGGAAAAATTAGTAAACGACTTAGCAGAGCTTGAAGAAATGATTGCGCGCCGTGAAGAATTCATGTGTGCACAAGCGTTATTCACGGGACAAATTGAAGTGAAGGGCGAAGGTATTGACCGTATAATCGACTTTGGTTTTACAAATAAAGAAACATTGTCTGGTACGGATTTATGGTCAGATCCAGCATCTGATCCAATTGCAGATTTAAAACGCTATAAGCGTCAAGTACAAGAAAAAGGATTTGTAAATCCGGATATCGTAATCATGGATAGTGGTGTAGTAGATACATTCATCAACCATGAAAAAGTACAAAAATTGATGAATATCCGTAACATCTATGCAGGTGAAGTGAAATTGGCGAAAGAATTGCCTAATGGTGTTTCTTATGTGGCTTCATTGCCTTCTATCGGCGTCGAAGTGTTTGAATATAATGAGTTTTATTTAGATGATTTCACTGATCCTCAAAATCCTGTTGTTAAACCTTTAGTTCCAGAAGGAAATGTAGCTATGTTATCTTCATCTGCGCAGTATTCTATGGCTTATGCTGCAGTTACTGTCGCTGAAGACGATGCTCTAGTAACTTATGAAGCGACTCGCGTTCCACAACAGTGGGTTGCTAAAAATCCAGCACGCCAATTTGTACAAATAAA
Organism: Paenisporosarcina sp.; assembly: GCA_048976825.1. GTDB lineage: Bacteria > Bacillota > Bacilli > Bacillales_A > Planococcaceae > Paenisporosarcina. The sequence goes on along the minus strand of JBHGUT010000015.1, from coordinate 4,190 downwards.
TTCTAAACCTTTGCCAATTCCACATGAGGTCGACTCGTGGTATGTTGCAAAGGTTTTGTGAGGTGAATTGACATGGTAGTTCGAGCATTAGAAAATATCCGGCATAGTGGAAAGACATTTAAAGCTGGGGATGTCGTAAAAGGGCTTTCAAAGAAGGATGAGAAACGCTTATTGGATTTAAAGTCAGTTGAAACAATTATTACTGCAGAAGAAGTTAAATCTACTGTAGTAGTATTAGATGTGGATCCAGTGAAATTTAAAGAACTACGTGATGCATTGGACGAAAATTACAACGCTGACGAATTAAAACGTGCTGCAAAAGAAGTGAAAGTAGAGTTAGATGTAACAGATACGACAAAAGAAAAAGTAATGGAAGCCATCATTAAGCAAGGTAAAGCAGATGAATTGCTTGAAGATGATGACGATGATTCAAGAGTAGGTGAGTAACCGTGATTTTGAAAGACACCTTTGCAACTGATATTCATACCTTTTTAAATCCAAACGAATTTGCTAACCTCCATACCTTAGACGGTGTGGAGGTTTTACTAATCATTGACGATGACATGTTGATGGAACGTAAACAAAATTCTATCCATAGTGGAGAAGGTGTTTACAATGGTGAAAAAATCATTCATATTGCTACTTCTTATTTAGGAGCCAAACCTGTTGAAGGAAAGAAAATGAAACTCGATGGGAAACTATACAAAGTTACTGATTCAGAAGAGAACGAAGGCATGTTAACAATCACATTGGTAGGAAATTTCTCGTGAGTTTAAAAGTCCAAGTAAAAATCAACGGGTTGGATCTTTTAAGGGTTGAAAGAGAACTAGGCAATATGAGCCGAAAAACACCTACTGTTATCAGTCGTTCAATGAACCGGGCCATTCAAAACATGAGAACGAGCGCAAACAAAAAAACTCGTGAGACTTATCATTTAAAAGCTTCACAAATAAATGAGACCATGCGAGTGCGTAAATCATCTGCATCAAGCTTGTATGCTGAAGTTAAATCGTCAGGTAAATTGATTGGACTCGAAAAGTTTAGCATGTCACCTAGATCTCCATCTTCTAAAGGTAAATCAAAAATAAGAGTAGCTGTAAAACGTGGCCCCAAAAAATCAATTGATCGTTCATTTATCCGTGGTTTTGAATCAGGAAAAAGCATTGTTATGCAAAGGGAAACAAGAAAGCGATTGCCTATTCGGCGTTTAGTTGGTCCCTCTATACCACAAGTAATGAATAATGAAGATGTTGTGAACTTTGTCCAAAAACAAGGTCAAGAAACGTTACAAAAACGATTAGATCATGAAATTGCACGATTAGTAGGGCGGTGAGAATAAATGTTCCCTCTCGAATTATTAAATGATTTAAAAGAAGAACTTCAAACAGAACTTTCTGGAATGACTTTTATTAATGCAAACGAAACAAATGTGCCATTCAACATTTATCAACATCGATTACCCTACAAAGAAAGCGAAAAAGACTCAGCACATTTCCCTTTTATCCTCTTAAAAATAGTGGATGGAAATATTGATGGCGAAACAGAGGCTGCTGTTTCTTCAATTGTTATAGTAGTAGGCTTAATCGATGAAAGTTTGGATAATCAAGGGCATGTAGATGTTATTAATGTACTTGAAAAAATATATCAATATATTGTCAAGAAGAGAACATTTTCAAATAAATATAGCCTGACATTTCCGATTAGGTACCAGTTGGATGATGAGGACTATCATCCGTTCCACTTCGGATACATGGAGACTAATTGGGAAATGATGCGCGTAGACCGAGAGGATGATTTCATATGAAAAATAAAAATAAAGTAACACCATCTGAAAAAAAAATGCCGAAACAACTCATCTATATTGGTCCTAACATTCCTAAGTATGGACTTAATCGATATTCAGTTTATAAAAACGGATTGCCAAGTCTTGTAGAAGATACGACAATCCGTTCTTTGTTTGTGGGTGTCAGTCAACTTCAAAACTCAGAAGAACGAGTACAAAGGGTTGGAACCATTGAACATACAGCTTATGAAAAAGCATTACTAATTGCGAGAGGTGAAAAATAATGTATCAACATGGAATATCGGTACTAGAAAACCCTACCCCTATTACCCCACCCATTAATAGCACTGCTGGGTTGCAAGTTGTAGTAGGTACAGCACCAATTAATATGTCAGATGACATGTCCAAAGCTGTTAATGTTCCTTTCCTTGCTAACTCTTGGGGAGAAGCAATAAAACGACTAGGTTATTCAAGCGATTTTGAGAATTACTCTCTTTGTCAATCTATGATGGCAAGTTTTCAATTAATCGGCGTTGGTCCTGTAGTTTTCATTAATGTTTTAGATCCAGCAGTTCATAAAGAAAGTGTTGCAGCCCTACCTTTTCCAGTGAAAGATAAAGAAGCAAAAGTGAATGTCTTTGGTGTTCTATTGGATTCTCTCGTTGTGAAAAATACGGGTGGCACTACTACGTATGTTAAGAACACCGATTATGTAGTTGCATTTGATAAAGATGGATATCCTATAATTTCTTTATTAGACACTGGTGCAGCTGCAGCGGAAGTAAATTTGACGGTCAATTTTGATAAATTAGATCCTTCTGCAGTAACAGAAGAAGATATTATCGGCGGGTATGATGTTACATATAACACATATTCAGGGCTTGAATGTATTCAACAAGTTTATCCGAAATTAGGTTTAGTACCAGGTATAGTAATCGCTCCTGGATGGTCAAAAAAACCGACAGTTGCAGCAGTTATGCGTGCAAAATCTAAAGGTATCAATGGGGCATTCAATTGTATTAACATTGCGGACGTGGATACTGCTTCAGTAACGACATACCAAGATGTACCTGAATGGAAAAACCTGAATGGCTACAATGATCCATCCACTATTCTTGCGTATCCTAAAGTGAAGTCAGGTGAGTATGTTTTTGATTACAGTGCTGTATTAGCTGCATCAACAGCCTATTTAGATGCACAAAACGACGATGTACCTTATAAGTCACCATCGAATAAGTCACTTCCAATTACCGGGACAGTAAATGAAGATGGCTCAGAAGTGTTTTTAGACCAGTCGCAAGCTAATTACCTCAATGGTGCAGGTGTTGTAACAGCACTTAACCTAAATGGCTGGAGAACTTGGGGAAATAATACCGCGGCTTACCCATCCACTACGGATCCAAAAGACCGATTTATTGCCATAAAACGCGTTTTCTTCTGGTGGGGTAATACATTTATCTTAACTTATCAACAAAAAGTTGATGATCCAACGAATACCCGTTTAATCGAATCAATTGTAGACAGCGAAAACATTCGAGCGAATGGATTTCAAGCACAAGGAAAAATTGCCGGGGCAAAAATGGAGTTTCGAAAAGAGTTGAATCCAATTACAGATATATTGAATGGTAAGATTCGATTCATTCAAAAAATTGCAGCATTTCCACCCGCAGAACACATCGTCAATGAATTAGAATTCGATCCTAATATGCTATCAGCGTCAATCTTTGGAGGTGAGTAAAAATGGTCAATCCAATTCCTGAAAAAGTCGTCGCATATAACGTATACGATGACCAAGAAAAACTAGTTGGTATTTCTGAAGAGGTAACACTTCCAACAGTTGAATTTATGACTGAAACGATATCCGGAGCGGGTATTGCCGGTGAATACGAAAGTGCAAATCTAGGTCATACAAGTTCCATGACAATTGAGATTCCATTTAGAACATTATTCGAACCTAGTTTTCGGTTAATGAGACCCGGTGGTCGAACTATAACGTTACGTGCATCGCAACAAAGTTATGATGTTGCAGCTGGGAAGATCCAATCTCGCCCTTTAAAAGTTACTTTAAAAGTAATTCCCAAAGCAATTGAATTAGGGAAACTCGCTGCAGGTAAGATGACTGAAACGAAAAATACCTTAGAGGTTGTTTATATTAAAATTGAAGAAAATAGTCGTGTTGTCCTAGAAATAGACAAATTAAATTTTATTTGTGTAATTGATGGACAAGACGTACTAGCAGAAGTGCGTAGCCACATATAAGGAGGTCCACCATGGCCAATGAATTTGTAGTAACTTTTAAAAAGCCACATGAATTTGAAGGAGAAACCTTTGAATCCATTGATCTATCGGGTCTAGAGGATTTAACTGCTTTAGATTTGATTGAAGCAGATAAGATGTTCCTTAATAC
>JBHGUT010000014.1:0-7295 GCA_048976825.1 Paenisporosarcina sp. | reverse complement strand
AATACCCACTTTTGGAAACACCGAGCACTTGACACATCTTCACAACAAGAAATTCGTTTCGGTGTTGAAAAATGAACGCGTAAATTACTTCTGGTTTCTGGTGAAGATGCCTAGCGCCTTTTTTAGGATCGCTAATTCCTCCTCCAATTCTTAATTACGACGGCGTAATTCAATGATTTCCTGATTTTGCGGCTTGATATGGTCTGAACCCACAAAACTCTTTCCGTCGCTTTCTTTGTATTCTTTCACCCAACGGTGAAGAGTGTTGTAAGCCAAACCTAACTCTTTTGCCACTTGAGCGATGGACTTGTCCCCCTCCAAGTATCACTCAACTGCTTGAATCTTGTACTCTTTATCAAATGATCTCTTTTTCATGATTGGACACCTCGAACCTGTTGTAATTAAGTCTATTATAATCTCTCTGTTCTCCGTGTCCAATTTTTAGACTAACATCAACATTTATTTACAAACTAATTTATGGAATCCCCTACAAGTATATGTAATTAAAAATGCCCCAATCCCGTTAATGGGATTGAGGCATGTTATATCTGAACTCTGGCTTCTTAAAAGTCTTAATATCAAACTAAACCTTTATATTAAACTTCTGGATTACCCGTATAAACCTGACCTTCCGTGTTGTACGTCACCGTAAACACCATATCCGATAACCACTTTCTAAATGATTCGTTATCATTGTATTGCTTAAAAATTTCCATGTTATCCGCCATGAGATTGATAATGGCTCTGTTGAGCGCTTTCTCACTTTCGATTCTAGCATTCTGTTTGTCAGAGTTCTTCATCGCATTTTGATAATCTCTATCCTTCGCAACAATTTCAGGAATTGCAGCAATATGTCGTTTGACTTGGTCTTCATCTTTCCACGGAATGTTTCCGAACAAGTCATGGAAAGTAGCTAAGATATTACTTAGTAAATCAAGCTCTGGTTCTTGCTTGATTCCAACAGCTGAGGTTGGTACAGGTCCTATTTCATGGTAAGGCTTATCCTCTAATATGATGGACATTGATGCTTGAACTTCCGCTCGATAGCTTTCTAAATCAATGGCATCCAAAATCCCAATAGACAAGTCTTCTTCTTTTGGTGAAGGAAGTTTCGGTATTAATAAATTTAGAAAGATGGATAGCTTCTCCCATTCGATATTTCCATATGGCAAAATAGCAGCCAAAAATCCATAAGTTCTTACGAAAGCTTTTGCCTTACTTTTAAAGTCTACTTGTCCCTGTTCATCCAATTCATCTTCATAAGTTTTTGCGACAGCGTCTAGTATTGGGTCAAGCTTATCTCTATCTGCTCCGCCTAAATATAACTCAACGATTCCATCTACATGTGTATCGTTAAACACATCATACTTGCGAATGTCGCTCTCTAAATCATTAAGTTTGTCTGGGTCTGTCTCTTCTGATAAAACTGTCGTCCTATAATATTTGGAAAAAGCTGCTTGAATGACATCAGTCTCATTGGCAAAATCCAACACGAACGTATCATGTTTTTGTGGATGGGCTCGGTTAAGTCGAGACAAAGTTTGAACAGCCTTAATATCTGTTAATACCTTATCCACATACATTGTGTGAAGCAACGGTTCGTCGTATCCAGTTTGAAACTTGTTTGCTACCACCAGAATACGGTACGGGTCTTTCTTCATTCGCTTTTCTATTTCGTTACTTGGGAATCCATTAATGGCGCTTTCCGTTAGCTTCCTCCCACCGTATTCATACTCACCAGAAAAAGCAACAATGGCTTTATACGGACTTTTCCGTTTTTCTAAGTAAGCAGAAATAGCATAATAGTATTGTATTGCTCGCTCAATACTACTTGTCACCACCATTGCCCGAGCTTGCCCGCCAACTTTTCCTTTCGCTATTACTTGGTCATGAAAATGGTCTATCATGATTTCTGCTTTTAGCTCAATTGCACGCTCATTTGATTCAACATACTTACGCAATTTCTTTTGCGCTTTCTTTTTATCAAACATTGGGTCATCCTCAACAATTTTAGCAAGCCTATAATAACTTTTAATTGTTGTATAGTTTTGCAAGACATCAAGGATAAACCCTTCTTGAATCGCTTGTTTCATCGTATAGACATGGAACGGTTTATATTTGATTTTACCTTCTACTTGATAAGGCGTACCAAACATTTCAAGTGTTTTATTTTTAGGTGTTGCTGTAAAAGCGAAATAGCTTGCATTGGTGAGCATTTTTCTTCCTTCTAGGATTTTAATAATTTTGTCCTCAATCGTTTCATCTTCATCTTCTGTGTATGCTTCTGACAAAGCAATGTTCATCTTAGCGGACATGCTTCCACTTTGGCTTGAATGAGCTTCATCGATGATAATAGCAAAATTGTTTTTACGATGTTCATTTCCTATATCATCTAAAATGTATTGGAACTTGTGAACAATCGTGATAATGATTTTTTTTCCTTCCTGAAGAAGCTTTCTCAAATCACTGGCACTTTCCGCATGACCTACTGTATTCGATACTTGCATAAAATTCCGAATCGTATTCTTAATCTGTTTATCGAGATTAATTCTGTCAGTAACAACGATGACTGTGTCGAAAATCGTCTTTCCATCCTTTTTTAATGACACAAGCTGATGAGCCAACCAAGCAATAGAGTTCGACTTCCCACTCCCTGCACTATGTTGGATAAGGTACTTTTGTCCGACTCCTTTTTGGCGTACATCTGCTAAAATTGTTTTTACCGCAGCAAGTTGGTGATAGCGAGGAAAAATTTGTATCCTCTTAATCTTTTTCGTTTCTGGGTCTTTCTCTTCAATAATTTGTGCGTAGTTTTCGATGATATTCGCTAACTCATCTTTAACCAGAATTTCCTTCCATAGGTAATCCGTTTTGATACCGTTTGGGTTCGGTGGATTCCCAGCCCCGTCGTTATAACCCTTGTTAAAAGGTAGAAACCACGATTTCTTGCCATCTAATTTAGTACACATTTTAATTTCGTTATCGTCTACAGCAAAATGAACCATACATCGGCCAAATTGGAACAACAGTTCACGTGGGTCACGATCCGTTTTATATTGGTAAACAGCATCCTCCACGTTTTGTTTAGTTAATCGGTTTTTCAGTTCGCAAGTAATGATTGGCAATCCATTAATGAATACTACAAAATCGAGAGCCCGTTTCGTGTTATCCCTTGAGTACATTAACTGTCTCGTGACGCTAAAAATATTTTTATTGTACAGTTCTTTCGCTTTTTCGTTTTCTTCTGAGGGTGTGAAGTAAAATAAATCTAGCGTTACTGGATACACTTTGATTCCATTTCTTAATACTTCGATTATACCTTTTTTGGTAATCTCGCCGTGCAGACGATTCAGAAGCTTAATTTTATTCGTTTCACTCTTATAAACTCCTAACATATCAAGTTTTTCAGATTGAGTGTCCTGCAAAAAACTGAACAAACGAGTCTCATCAATTGCATAGTCCTTGTTATAATCACTATTCTGTCCTTGCTCATATCCATTCTGATTAACGAGATATTCAACAATTAGAGTTTCTAGCCCTGATTCTCTTGTGTTGGTTGACATTACACCTCACACTCCTCAGCATCAAACGCTTCCTCATGTTCTTCTAATTCTTCCTCAATAACATCAAGTTCCATATCTTCTTCTAAAACGTCATCAACCACAATGCCACGCACATCTACCTTACCTGTCACAACATCAGAAATCAGACGAGTGCGGTATTCAGTAATTAATTCTATCTCCTGTTGTGCAATTGCTATGGTTTTATCGATTGTTGAAATATTTTCATGAATAAATTCTACTATTTCAAGCTGTTCTTCTATTGGTGGTTGAGGTACTTTTGCACGTAAAAAAACATCAGTTGGAATAACTTTCCTTAAACCAGTATACAGCGGTTTTAATGCTTTCTTTTGGTCCAATGAAAGGTAATAATAATATAAATAATCTTTATTAGAATTTACTACACTAAACACTGTATATGCACCTGTAATCATTCCCTCTAAGGAAGAAAGACCTACTGTACGAGGTGTTTCATCAATATCAAAAAGACAAAAGACTAAATCGTTAATGTAAACCTTTTGATATGTTGTAAAATCTGTTGGAAATTTCCCTTTTGCATTCTCCATATCTCGAGGAATTATGCCGTTTGTTGTCAAAGATAAAAGAATATGTTTGTTGTATTCATTACCTACAGTCTCTTTTCTAAGTTTTAGAAGGTTTTTATTCCTTGTTATCTCCCAATGTTCTGGAATATCACCAATCCATTCAATACCACTTGGTTTCATTTTTACATTAGGATTCAATCCTTTTGTAACTGCCTGGTTGATAACAGCTTGCTTTTGCTCTTTGAGAACAGAAATAAGTCGTTTCTTGGTTTTGATAAACTTATTGATTTTAGCAAGCTTATAATCCAAATATTTTACAATTTGGTCTTGTTCATATTTTGGCGGCATTATATTCTTCATTCTTTTAAAGTCTTCATATCTTAAACTTAATTGGTCATCGCAAATTCCATATGAAAATCTATATGATTCTCCTACGTAATAAGGTGTTCTTAGTAAATAATGATAGTATTTAGGATTTATTTCTATCCTTGGCTTTAAAACTATATATGCTGGACTAACAATACCTCTAAAGTTCGAGACTCCTACAGCTCCTTGCCACATTCTCATCTTGTTATAGACAATATCGTTTCTTTCTACATACTTATAATTAGATTTATCCGTATTTGAAGAATCTTTTTTAGAGGTACTACTTAATAAATCTTTTTGCCTAATAACCCCTTTATTTATTGTTACAGATAGTAGTTCTTCATCCGCACAATTTTTTTTATTCCTTTCAGCCCATATTTCTATATTATTTACAACATTCCAATGTGATGGAATTTTGTCTAACCAATTTAAATTAATTTTCCTGTATGATTCATAGGGTTTAAGATTTCTCATCATTTTCTTACCCCCTTATGATGTCATGAAGCAATCCCTCTGTCTCTGCTTCAAGCGCTTTTATATCTTCTATAATTTCATCAAGTGTTCTCAGTTGGACTGGCTTGTAGAAATATTTTGTGAAGCTAATTTCGTACCCAATTTGTGTTTTTTGTTCATCTATCCATGCATCAGGTGCAAAGGATAAAACTTCATCCCTGAAAAATTGTTCGATACCGCCTTCATATAGTAACGGAATTTGTTCCGTGTCTCTTAAGTCGCTATCTGGCTCGTACTCCACGACCACTTCCTTGCCATCCAAGTTGACACTAAATAATCCGTATAAAGGATTTGCTTCAACTTTCCCAGGCTTGTGATTTTTTTTAATGACCTTTTCCGCTGTTTCGTCTACTTCCGCTAAATGATTTTTAATAAGATTCAATCTCTTCGCAGGTAGCTTCATGTTTAACTCTTGTGCTACACCATTCAACCCTTTTACAAACGAGTTAAAATCTTTCACTTTCGCATATTGGAACTTTTCCGCTACCTTTTCTATCAACATCATTAAGTCAGTGTCTTTATGTTCTTCACATATCGCCGCAAAACGGTCAATGTTCTCTTTGTCTAAATTCACACTTAAGCGTAATGGTCTTTCCACTGTTATCTTGTGGTAACCAAATTCCTCATTAGGAAAAATTTTAGAATACTCGTTCTCTTCAAAAGCTATTAGCATATCCGTTATCTGCTTTCGAATTTCTGCAGTCAATTCACAGTTCTTATATCCTAAGTTTTTCCGAAGTGGACTTTTTAGGTTTGTTGCATCAATTAACTGCACTTTTCCCCGACGGTGAGGGGCTTTACGGTTTGTTACCACCCAAATGTACGTCGCAATTCCAGTGTTGTAAAACATATTCTCTGGTAGTGCAATAATGGCTTCTAACCAATCGTTTTCAATTATATATCTTCTTATGTTACTTTCCCCTTGACCTGCATCACCTGTAAATAAAGAGGAACCATTATGAACTTCTACAATTCGGCTACCGAGTTCCGTATCATGTTTCATTTTACTAAGTTTATTTGCCAAGAATAACATTTGACCATCACTCGAACGTGGAATAAGTTTAAAGTCAGATTGACCTTTATGTGTTACTACAAAGCGGGTATCGGTGATGTTATTTTTACCACCCAATCGCTCCAAATCAATTTTCCAACTCTTCCCATAAGGTGGGTTAGATAGCATAAAATCAAAATTCATCGTTGGGAATCCATCATTAGATAGTGTTGAACCAAACGCAATGTTATCATTCTGTAAATCTTCACCTTTAATAAGCAAATCGGCTTTCGCGATAGCATACGTTTCTGGATTAATTTCTTGTCCGTAAAGATATGTCTTAATATTTTTATTATGCTCCTTAGCTAACTGATGTATACGTTCATCGGCAACCGTAAGCATTCCACCCGTTCCACAAGCGCCATCGTATATAAGGTAAGGTGCATCCTTTATCTTGTCAGCGACTGGTAAGAAAGCGATGTCTGCCATCAATTCCACTACATCACGAGGGGTAAAGTGTTCTCCTGCCTCCTCGTTATTTTCTTCATTAAATCGACGAATTAACTCCTCAAAGATGAGACCCATTGTATGGTTATCAAGTCCAGGGAGTATTACTTCACCATTATCATCTAATACTGGATTTGGACTAAGATTAATTGTAGGACTGACAAATTTCTCAATAACCGCTCCAAGTATGTCAGCCTCCACCATGGTATCTATTTGATTACGAAACTTAAACTTCTCCAGTATTTCCTGTACATTCGGTGAAAAGCCGTCTAAGTAATCAATAAAGTCTGCCTTAAGTTGCTGCTGCTTTGCTCTTGATTTCAAGTCTTTAAGAGTAAAAGGCGAGGTGTTACAGAATGATTGGCCCGCTACACTGCAAAGTGCTTCAGTCTGGTTGATGACGCCTGCTTCATCTAGTTTTTTCTTCATTTGAAGTACCGCTTCCTTTGTTGGTTCAAGAACCGCATCCAAACGGCGAATAACCGTCATCGGTAAGATGACATCTCGATATTTGCCTCGCACGTAGACGTCACGAAGACATTCATCTGCAATGTTCCATATAAAACTAACAATCTGGTTATATGTTTGAATATTCATCTTACTTCCTCCCAAAAAAGATAATCAGTGAAATTTTATCATATATATTTTTTTAAGGTTCATCACCAAAAGTTGTACGTTTGAGTCAAGACTTTGTGGGAGATTTTTTTCTCGACCGATTTTTTTGGTTATATATGGTTTTATAAAATCGTTATATGTAAGCGCTTTTACTTACTCTCATCCTGTAGGTATGTGCGTTTTCTCTCGTTTTAAAAA
>JBHGUT010000013.1:0-30530 GCA_048976825.1 Paenisporosarcina sp. | reverse complement strand
CATTCGGAATCTGAGCCCTTTCCTGCGGACGAACGCCTCAATCTCCTCGACCTAAAGGTCTGCGGGGCTTTCGCCATCCGTTTTTCCGCGGGAGTGGCTCGGATTCCTTTCCTAAAATAAAAAAATTAATTACTTGAGGTGACTACAATGATTTCAAAACATAATTCCAAAAGGGGTTCGGAATTAGACAATTCCGAACCCCTTTTGTCCACAATCTGAAATCTCCTCTTTATGAGGAGATTTTTTTCTTTTTCTTTTAAACCTTTATTAAATTCTGTTTTTTAAAAATCAAGTGATAATAGGTATTTCATAAAAAAAGTATTGCGATTGTAACAATTTTGTAATAAAATCTACCAATCGTTAGTAAATTATCGGAATAGTTTAAATTTTATAAAGAATGCAATTTTCATATCATCATAGTAAATGTATGAGAGGAGTAATCACTTGAATTTGACTAAGGAACTTTTAACAATAAAGAATTTACATACGGGATTTCGTGTGAAAGATACCTATTTTAATGCAGTAGACGGAGTCTCCATTCATTTGAAAAAGAATGAAATTTTAGCGATTGTTGGTGAATCCGGATGCGGCAAAAGTACATTAGCAACATCTATTATTGGCCTCCACGATCCAAACAATACAAAAATATCTGGTGAAATCCAATTTAAAGGTCTTAACTTAGCAGAACTTACAGATGAAAAATTAAATAATGTCCGCGGAAACGATATTGGTATGATTTTTCAAGATCCACTATCTGCCTTAAATCCGTTAATGCGAATAGGTGATCAAATTGAAGAAGGTTTAGTCTATCACACCAAATTTTCGAAAGCTGAGAGAGAACACCGTGTTTTAGAACTTCTTAATCAAGTAGGGATTCCCAATCCAAATAGAGTAGTGAAACAATTTCCTCATCAACTTTCAGGTGGTATGCGTCAACGTGTCATTATCGCGATCGCAATTTCTTGCAAGCCATCTATCATCATAGCCGATGAACCAACTACCGCTTTAGACGTAACGATTCAAGCTCAAATATTGGATTTAATAAAAAATTTACAGGCCGAAACTGAATCAGGCGTTATTTTGATTACCCATGATCTTGGTGTAGTTGCTGAAGTAGCAGATCGAGTAGCTGTTATGTATGCAGGTCAAATAATTGAAGAAGCACCAGTAGAAGATTTATTCAATCATCCAATACATCCTTACACGAGATCTTTACTAAACTCCATTCCACAAACGCATAGTGATAACGAAAAACTAGTAGTCATTCAAGGTTTAGTGCCTTCTCTAGTGAATTTACCAAGAAGCGGGTGTCGTTTTGCCCCGCGAATTCCTTGGATTCCTGAAGAGGCACACGAATCAGAACCACAACTTCACGAAATCGAACCAGGTCATTTCGTTCGTTGTACCTGCTGGAACCACTTTCACTTTGAAGGTGAAGAAGGGGGAAGTTTGACATGAGCTTTATGGAAATAAAAGATTTGCACGTGCATTATCCAATCCGTGGTGGATTCTTTAATACAATTGTTGATTATGTTCATGCTGTCGATGGTATCAATATGGAATTTGAAAAAGGTAAAACATATGGCTTAGTGGGTGAATCAGGTTGTGGCAAATCAACGACGGGGAAAGCCATTATCGGTCTTGAAAAAATAACATCGGGAACGATTATTTACGAAGGAAAGAATGTCACGAACCAGCGTCGTCAACGTAATTCTTCGTACAATCGTGATATTCAAATGATTTTCCAGGATGCGCATTCAAGTTTAAATCCACGTAAACGCGTAAAAGATATCCTGGCTGAGCCAATTCGTAATTTTTTAAAACTATCTGATTCTGAAGAGAAACGAAAAATTAATGAACTTCTAGCAATCGTTGGAATGCCTGAAGATGCAAAAGTAAAATACCCTCATGAATTTTCAGGTGGGCAAAAGCAACGAATTGGGATTGCACGAGCAATTGCAACTAGTCCAAAACTTATTATTGCGGATGAGCCTGTATCGGCACTAGATTTATCTGTACAAGCACAGGTTCTAAACTACTTAAAAGATATTCAAGATGAATTGGGATTGAGCTATCTATTCATTTCACACGATTTAGGTGTGGTGAAACATATGTGTGATCATATTTCGATTATGTATAAAGGTCGCTTCGTCGAAACCGGTACGAAAAAAGACATTTATCATTCGCCTCAACATATTTATACAAAACGTTTATTGTCAGCTATTCCGGCAATCGATCCATCAAGTCGGGAAGTGCGAAAGGTAGAACGAATTAACGTTGAAAAAAATTATCAACTAGAAAATCACCAATATTTTGATACCAACGGTCGCGTGTATGATCTTCAGTCTATATCCGATACGCATGAAGTAGCGAAGTCGGTTTATAAAGAGGGGGTCATATAGTATGTGGAAAACAATAATTCGTCGCATTTTAGTCATGATTCCTCAACTATTCGTTTTAAGTCTATTAATCTTTGTTATGGCAGGTTTCATGCCAGGAGATCCTTATACAGGGTTGGTTACTCCTGATACCGACCCTGCACGAATAGAAGAATTGCGTCAACAAGCCGGGTTTTATGATCCATGGTACCAACAGTATGCTACATGGATGGCAAAAGCAGTCCAAGGTGATTTTGGTAAAAGTTACATCTATAAAGTACCTGTAGCAGATTTGCTAGGTGATCGAGCACTTAATACATTGTGGTTAGCATTACTGAGCGTGTTTTTATTGTATTTAATAGCCGTTCCACTAGGTGTTTTAGCAGGGCGCTATCAGAATACATTTTTGGATAAAACAGTTGTTCTTTATAGTTTTATCAGTTATGCAATTCCGGTTTTCGTATTAGCCCTAATTTTCTTGTTCCTTTTCGGATATAAACTGCAATGGTTCCCTACTAGCGGAACAGTTGATATCAAATATGAACATGGTTCTTTAGGGTATATATGGAGCAAAATCTATCATATTTTACTACCTGCTATCACGTTTGCCATTCTTGGCACAACTGCTGTTATCCAATATTTACGTACAGAAGTCATTGATGCAAAGTCTCAAGACTATGTTCGTACAGCACGTAGTAAAGGAATTCCATTAAATAAAGTGTACTCCAGACATATTTTCCAGAATTCTTTATTGCCTATCGCAGCTTTCCTTGGTTTTACGATTACTGGACTTCTTGGAGGATCGATCTTTATTGAAACAATATTCGGCTATCCAGGAATGGGACAATTATTTATACAGTCGATTTCTGGTCGTGATTATAGTGTAATTACTGCTTTGGTCATGCTGTACGGATTCTTAACATTATTAGGTAGTCTATTATCCGATATTATTATGAGCATTGTAGACCCGCGTATTAGGATAGATTGACGAAAATAATGGTTAAGGAGAGTGTACTCATATGAAAGAGCAGATAGAAAATATAGGGATTCCAACTGAACATCCAGAAAGCTCTCCGCCTACTGGATTTCAAGTTATCATGCGTGAATTTAAAAAAGATAAACTCGCGATGTTTTCACTCATCGCTTTATTAGTAGTGATCTTTGGGATTTTCTTTTGGTCCCTGTTTATAGATCAAGAAGAAATGATGCGTGTTAGTTTACGTGATAAATTCGCAGAGCCAGGTGAAAAATTTTTATTTGGTGCTGACCAAGGTGGTCGGGATATTTTAGGCCAGTTAATTATTGGTGCACGCAACTCGATTGCTATTGCTATAGCCATTACCGTGTTGACTGGGATAGTTGGAATCATGATAGGGCTAACAACAGGATACTTTGGTGGTTGGATAGATAACATCTTTATGAGAATTATTGATTTCTTTATAACGATTCCATCTTTAATGATTATTATCGTATTTGTTACCCTCGTACCGAAATACAATATACCAATTTTCATTTTTATACTTAGTATTTTCTTATGGCCTGGTACTGCTCGGCTCGTTAGAAGTAAGGCACTATCTGAGAGTCGAAGAGATTATGTTAATGCTTCGAAAACGATGGGAACAAGTGACGTAGGTATCATTTTCAAAAAGCTAATGCCAAATTTGAGCTCCATATTAATCGTCGAATTAACACTAAACTTTGCAGGGAATGTAGGAATCGAAACGGGCCTTTCGTTTTTAGGATTTGGATTACCACCATCCACACCAAGCTTAGGAACCCTTGTAAGTTATGCAGTGAACCCATTTGTCCTCAAAGATGCTGTGTGGGTTTGGTTACCTGCATCACTACTCATATTATTTTTAATGTTAGCAATCAATTATGTAGGTCAAGCGATGAGAAGATCTGCAGATGCGAAACAACGATTAGGTTAACTCCTAATTAAACAGTGGTATTAAACGTTATTCGTTTGATATATAGAACAGCAGGTAAAAAAAGGAGGAAAAGGGATGAACAAAAAGCTTTGGACATTACTAGTATTACTCTTAGCTTTCGTGCTGGTACTTGGGGCTTGTAACAGTAAAGGCGATTCAAAAGATGGTAAAGATTCACCTGAAAAAGATAAAGACCAAACAGCAGTAGATTCTAAAAGTTTTCCAATGAATGTTGAAAATGAAGGAGATGTAATTAAGGGGGGGACTTTAAAAGTAGCTTTAGTAAATGACTCACCTTTTCAAGGTGTTTTCTCATCAGTTTTATATGAAGATGCGTATGATTCAGACATTATGCAGTTTGCAAGTAATGAAATTTTCGAAAATGATGGGGACTTCTTATTAACGAATGAAGGAATCGTTAGCATGGATGTCGACCAAACAAATAACAAAGTAACACTTAAAATTCGTGAAGGCGTCAAATGGTCTGACGGTGAACCCCTTAAAATTGAAGACTTAATTCAACCTTATTTAATTATTGGTCACCCAGATTATACAGGAGTTCGTTATGATGTGGATTTCCAAAACATCGTTGGTGCAGTAGAATACCATGATGGTAAAGCTGAGACAATCTCAGGTTTGAAGAAAGTAGACGAAACAACGTTAGAAATTTCATTTAACAAATTATCACCAGCCATTTTCAGTGGAGGAGATGGACTTTGGTTTTATGCAGAACCGAGCCATATTTTAAAAGATATCCCAGTTGCAGATCTATTAGAATCTGACGCAGTACGTAAAAACATCGTAACATTAGGTGCATTTAAATTTGATAAAATCATTCCAGGTGAATCTGTTCAGTTCGTGAAAAACGAAAACTATTGGAAAGGTGTCCCTAAACTAGATCAAATTTTAGTGAAAACTGTTCCTTCAACATCAATCTCTGTTGCTTTACAAACAGGGGAATATGATATGACGGCTAACACATTTAGTACTGACAAATATTTAGAAATTAAAGATTTTGATAACATTACTGTTCTTGGTCGTAATGAACTTTACTACCAATACATTGGTTTCAAACTTGGTAAATATGATTTAGAGAAGAGCGAAGTTGTAATGGATCCGAAAGCTAAAATGGGTGATGTAAAACTTCGTCAAGCAATGGGCTATGCAATCGATGTTGAACAAGTTTCTGAAGTGTATTACAACAATTTACGTGAGAGAGCAACCTCTCTAATTCCACCAGTATTTAAATCATTCTATGATGATACATTAGATGGCTACACGTATGATGTCGAAAAAGCGAACGCATTATTAGATGAAGCAGGCTATAAAGATGTAGATGGTGACAAAATTCGTGAGGACAAAGATGGAAAACCTCTTGAAATTAAATTTGCTACAATGTCAGGTGGAGATATCGCGGAAGATATCGCACAATTCTACTTGCAAAATTGGAAAGACGTTGGTTTAAATGTAACTCTTGCAACTGGTCGTACAATCGAATTCAACAGCTTTTATGATAAAGTTCAAGCTGATGATCCTGAAATCGACATCTTCATGGCGGCATGGGGTACAGGGACTAACCCTTCTCCAGCAGGACTATACTCTAAAACAGCACAATATAACTTTAGCCGATATACTTCTGAGAAGTTAGAAGAGATCTTAGCTGCAATCGACTCTCCAGAAGCGTTCGATTCTGAATACCGTGCAGGTAAATTCCGTGAATGGCAAGAATATATGTCTGAAAATGCACCAATCATTCCAACTCAATACCGTTTAGAGTTACGTCCCGTTAATGACCGAGTAAAAGGTTTTAATATCGATTATGCTGATGAAATAGATTGGAACGAAGTTGAATTAACTGCTGAAGAACCTGTTAAATCATCGAAATAATCACGTAAAAAAACTGCTCTCTTCAAACGAAGAGAGCAGTTTTTGTTTATTTCATTAATTTGAAACACACATATTAATCTCTTAGTACCAACATGCGGGCAAACAAACGAAATCCATATGCCCAATTATCATGATTAGACTTATCTTTTCATAAGCTAGTACAAAAGGATGCGTTTGTTTGTGCTTAAATGGATGGTGTTTGGGCTTTGTTATTTACTCGTGGTAATAAGTTTTTCCAATATTATTTCCTATTTTAATTATCGTTCACTTGGCTACAATTGGAAAACTGTTTGGATGTTTATCTTCCAGACACCTGATTTTTTTGTGTTTGTGTGCTCTATGCTTTTGCTCACTATAATAATCTTCTTCCCAAGCCCATCGCGTTCTCCATACTTTTAAGTGTTGTTGATGCCTTTGAATTTGCTTTCTTAGCACCTTGATCTAAAATTTCATCTAACAGCTCAGATGTAAGTAATGTTTCATAACGTTCTTGTATCGGTGCAAGGTGGTCAATAACACTTTTAGCAACCGACGCTTTAAAATCACCATAGCCAACACCATTATATTTTTCAACAAGGCCATCAATTGCCACGCCCGTTAAAGCACTTTCGATGATCAATAAATTCGATACACCTGGTTTTTTATCTTCGTCAAACGCGACAATACCTTCTGAATCAGTTACAGCACTTTTAATTTTCTTTTCAATCTCTTTTGGTGAATCAAGTATCGTAATTGTCGATTTTTTATTCGGATCGGATTTACTCATTTTCTTTAATGGATCTTGAAGGGCTTTTATTCGAGCACCATTTTTAGGTAATCGAATTTCTGGAATTGTGAAGATTTCACCATATCGTTTGTTAAAACGTTCTGCTAAGTCACGAGTTAGTTCGATATGTTGTTTTTGGTCGTCTCCAACAGGAACAATATCTGTTTGATAGAGTAAAATATCAGCTGCCATTAAAGGTGGGTATGTTAATAAGGAAGCCGAAACTCCATCCTTACCTGCACTCTTATCTTTAAACTGAGTCATACGTTCAAGTTCGCCTATATAAGAGATACACTGCATCATCCATCCAGCCTGTGCGTGAGCTGGAACTTCGGATTGGATAAATAATGTGGACTTGCTTGGATCAATTCCTACCGCTAGATATAATGCGACAAGCGATCGAATAGACTGTTGTAACTCTTGGGGATCTTGTTGAACGGTAATAGCATGTTGATCAACGATACAAAATATGCATTCGTATTCGTCTTGCAGTGTAATGAACTGACGGAATGCACCAATGTAGTTGCCAAGTGTAACGATTCCTGTTGGCTGAACACCTGAGAAAATCTTTTTCATGTAAATTCCTCCTTCATATATAAAAAAACACACCATTCTCCCTCAAATAGGGACGAATGATGTGTGAATCCGTGGTACCACCCAGATTGCCAAAGGTTCTTGGCCTCTTTAACTTCGTAACGTGAAGGGACGTATTTCGCTACATCTTTTTAAGGTAAAAGGGTTCGCAAAATATGCTCGGAAGTCCATTCGATTTGATGGGAAGACCTGTTTTCAGCTTTCACAGATTCTCTAAGCATCCCGTTCAAATGTACTACTCTTCGTCATAGCATTTAACGTTTATTTTGAATGCAATTATAATATAGTAGAAACTCAAAAATCAAGTGACTTTTATTTTATATAATAAATAACCAAAGCGACTGCCATACAAAGTAATATGGCCCCCCCCGTTCGTAAAAAAGGGACGTATGGGAAATCTATCACTTGAGAAGGTAATCGCATAGTATCAATGTCGTTTAAATATCGTTTCGGAGTGAAGGCTTTTCGCATACTCAACGTGAAAATATCGAAAAAACCATTTGACAGGACATATATGATAAGACCAATAAAAAATAGAATCCCCCCGACAAGAAATGACACGTTAATATATGGTATCAAATCCAATTCACGGTAATAAATAAACATGAATGTAACAATTGTAATTTGCAGTAAAAGGAAAACCATTATCTTTTTTCTCATATGCTCCACCTCAATGCTTCATATTATAGTAGATGTAAATAAAAAAATCAAAAATTATTCAAGTGCATTAAATATTCTAAATTCTTAGAAAATCCTTTTATGACAAGGTTTGTGTTACATTTCTGTAATATTTCTGTTACATGAGTGTAAAAAATATTCGAAAAAAGGACTGTACAGATTATTTAGATTATGTATAATTAAATTTGTACCAATTATTCAGAAAATATAAGGGGGTCAACTTAGTGAAGAAAAGCAAGTTAGTATGGCTATTAAGCCTAATGTTAGTATTAAGCGTTTTCTTAGCTGCTTGTGGTGGCGACGATAAACCAAAAGGTGACGCAGGAAAGAAAGATCCAGCAACTACTGACGAACCAGAAGTAGTAGAAGAGGATCAAATCCTTAATCTAGTATCAGGTTCTGAGATTCCAACAATGGATTCTTCACTTGTTACAGATTCAGTTAGTTTAGATTTATTGAACAACGTAGGTGAAGGTTTATATCGTTTAAATCAAGAAAACGTACCAGTACCAGCAATGGCTGAAGCTGAACCTACAATTTCAGAAGATGGTCTTGTATACACGTTCAAAGTTCGTGATGCGAAATGGTCTAATGGTACACCTGTAACTGCAGCAGATTTTGAATTCGCTTGGAAACGCGCTATGAACCCGGATACTGCATCTGAATACGGTCCTTACATGATGGCTGGTGTCATTAAAAATGCAACAGAAATCTCTGAAGGAAAAGTTGATTTCAAAGAGCTAGGCGTTAAAGCTATTGATGAAAAAACTTTAGAAGTAACTTTGGAAAAACCAATACCTTACTTCTTATCTTTAATGTCTTTCGGAACATTCTTACCTCTTAACGAAGCATACGTTACTGAACAAGGTGACAAATTTGCTACAAATTCAGACACATTAATTTCTAACGGACCATTCACACTTACTGAATGGGATGGAACTGGTCAATCTTGGAAACTAGTTAAAAACGAACAGTATTGGGATGCAGAAAATGTAAAACTTACTGAAATTAACTATGACGTAGTAAAAGAAGTTGCTACTTCAGTTAATTTGTATAAAACTGGTGAAACAGATCGTGCTGGTCTTTCAGGTGAGTTTGCAGCACAATATGCTAATGACCCTGAATTAGTAAAAGAAATGGAAACTACTGTATTCTACTTTAAATTCAACCAAGAGCGTAATGGGAAACCAACACCTCTTGCAAACAAAAATATTCGTGAAGCACTTGCGAAATCTTTCAACAAAGAAGATTTAGTGAATGTAGTATTAAATAATGGTTCTGTACCTGCGAACTACTTAGTACCAAAAGAATTTGCTTTCGATGAAAATGCTAAAGATTTCCGTGACATCAACGGTGACATGGCTGGATTCAATGTTGAAGAAGCACAAGCTGCATGGAAAAAGGGCTTGGATGAATTAGGTGTTAAAGAATTAACTATTGAATATGTGGGTGGAGACTCAGACCTTGCTAAAAAAATGGATGAGTATTTCAAATCACAAATGGAAGGTAACCTTGAAGGTTTAACAATTAAACTTAAGCAAGTACCATTTGCTGTTCGTTTAGACCTTGATACAGCACAAGATTATGAAATTCAAAGTGCTGGATGGGGTCCTGACTTCCAAGATCCTTACACATTTATGAACTTGTTTATTACTGATGGCGGTAACAACAAAATGTCATACTCTAATAAAAAGTATGATGAATTATTGGCTGCTGCTGCTGGAGAATTAGCTGCGGATCCTGAAGCTCGTTGGAATGCAATGGCTGAAGCTGAAAAAATTCTTATTGCTGAAGATTTTGGTATTGCACCAAACTATCAACGTGGATCAATGCTTCTTGTAAAACCATACGTAAAAGGTATAGTATCTCATCCATTCGGTGGAGACTATAGCTATAAATGGGCTTACATCGAAGGCAAAAACGCTCAATAATCATTTAATCTTTTAAAAATCTCATAGTTAGAGAGTATATGGAATCCTATAGGGCCCATATACTCTCTTTTTAAATGAGAGTGAATTCACAAAAAATTTCTTGTATTCAAACATTGATGTTGCCAATAACTAGTTTAATCTGTTTATATAGATTATAGATTGATAGAATGTTTTAATTTATTAGGAGGTGCGAAGATGGCTAAGTATATCGTTAGACGTGTGTTTTATATGTTCATTACTCTTTTCCTGATTGCGACAGCAACATTTTTCTTAATGAAAACGCTGCCAGGTTCCCCTATAAGTTCCGCTGAAAAACTTTCCCCTAGTCAACTAGCAATAGTAGAGGCAAAGTATGAATTAGACAAACCACTTCCAGTTCAATATGGAAAGTATATGCTTAATTTGGTCCAAGGTGATTTAGGAAATTCATTTGCCTTTAAAGGTGCGAACGTAACGGATCTTATCATTAAGCGTTTAGGACCTTCCATGCAATTAGGTGCACAGGCTATGATATTTGGTGTAATCATAGGTATTATTTTAGGAATGATAGCTGCCCTAAAGCAAAACACATTTTGGGATTATGGAAGTACGATTATTTCCATTTTAGGAATTTCAATACCAGGTTTCGTTTTTGCTGCCATGTTACAATATTGGTTTGCAGTACAATGGGGTTTATTCCCAGTTGCTTTATGGAATGAAGGTTTCAAATCCAGTGTTTTGCCCTCAATCGCTTTAGCGATGGGACCATTAGCCATTTCTGCTCGTTTTATTCGAACTGAAATGATTGAAGTGTTAGGTTCTGATTATATTACTTTAGCAAAATCAAAAGGTGCTAACGGGTACGAAGTAGCCTTTAAACACGCATTCCGTAACGCATTAATTCCTCTTGTTACAGTAATGGGACCATTAGCTGCGGGTCTCTTAACTGGTTCATTAGTAATTGAACAAATCTTTGCAATACCTGGAATTGGTGAACAATTTGTTAGGTCGGTTATGGTGAGTGACTTTTCCATCATCATGGGTACAACATTGTTCTTTTCTGTCTTTTTAATAGGTATTATTTTATTGGTCGATATCCTTTATGGAATCATAGACCCACGTATACGTTTATCAGGAGGCGATAGTTAATGACACAGAATCTTGATAAATTACCTAAAGGCTCTTTTGAAAGAGTTACAGTTGATAAAAGTCAAGCGGAAAGAATCTCTAAACCAAGTTTAAGTTTTTGGCAGGATGCTTGGTTGCGTATTCGTAAAAACAAAGCAGCCATCCTGAGTATGGTAATTTTAATTTTAATCATCATCATGTCTTTCTTAGGACCTGCTTTAAGCCCGTATGATGGAGAAAAACAAACAATTATACATGCGAATTTACCACCTAAGGTACAAGGATTTGAAAATCTTGGAATCTTAGACGGTCATGGAAAACTTGCTGGTGAAGATGTAGACATATATAAATTGAAAAATATAGATTCTGATGTTTATTATTGGATAGGCACAGACGGTTTAGGTCGAGATATGTTTTCACGTGTCTGGGAAGGAACCCAAATTTCATTATTTATTGCTTTTATGGCTGCCTTAATTGATATGGTAATTGGTGTTCTTTATGGTGGTATATCTGCTTATTATGGTGGACGAATAGATGATATCATGCAACGTATTGCTGAAATATTAATTGGAATTCCTACATTAATTGTTGTTATTTTAATGATTATGATTATGGAACCAGGTATAACAGCCATTATCATTGCGATTAGCTTAACGGGTTGGATTGGAATGTCTCGAATTGTTCGAGGACAAGTTTTAAGATATAAAAACCAAGAATTTGTATTGGCATCTCGCACTTTAGGTGCAAGTAATAACCGTATTATCGGTCGGCATTTAATTCCTAATATTTTAGGGATCATCATAATAAATACAATGTTCACGATTCCAACTGCGATTTTCTTCGAGGCTTTCTTAAGTTTTATCGGGCTAGGCTTACAAGCACCAGCGGCCTCACTTGGGACATTAATTAATGATGGATTAAAGTTACTCGAATTCCAGCCACATATTTTATTTTTCCCAGCGTTAGTGTTGAGCGTATTGATGATTGCATTTAACTTGTTGGGTGATGGATTTAGAGATGCGTTTGATCCGAAGATGAAAGACTAATAGGGGGGAAGCAACAATGGAAAAAATCTTAGAAGTAAAAGATCTTCAGCTTTCCTTCCACACTTTTGCAGGTGAAGTTAAAGCCATTCGTGGTGTAGACTTCAATTTGCTAAAAGGGGAAACGTTAGCAATTGTTGGTGAATCCGGTTCAGGAAAATCGGTAACAACGAAAGCTATTATGCGTCTTTTACCAGAATCAAGTTCAGAATTTAAAAGTGGAGAAATCTTATTCAATGGAAAAGATTTAACTAAACTTTCAGATAAACAAATGCAAAAAATTCGTGGGAAAGATATTTCGATGATTTTCCAAGATCCGATGACTTCTTTAAATCCCACAATGCCAATAGGTAAACAAATTATGGAACCGTTATTAAAGCACCAAGGTGTTGGAAGAACAGAAGCTAAGAAAATTGCAATTGATTTACTTCGCATGGTTGGTATGCCTAAACCTGAATTACGTATTAAACAATATCCTCATCAATTCTCAGGAGGTCAACGTCAACGTATCGTTATCGCGATTGCACTTGCTTGTAATCCGCAAATATTGATTGCAGACGAACCAACTACGGCACTTGATGTTACGATTCAAGCGCAGATTCTTGAATTAATGAAGGATTTACACAAGAAAATCGACACGTCGATAATTTTCATCACGCATGATTTAGGTGTTGTTGCCAATGTGGCAGATCGCGTTGCAGTTATGTACGGTGGACGCATCGTGGAAATGGGTACGGTTGATGAAATTTTCTATAACCCACAACATCCATACACTTGGGGACTATTAAGCTCTATGCCATCGCTAGATACAGCAGATGCTAAATTATATGCAATTCCTGGTACGCCTCCTGACTTGTTAGATCCTCCTAAAGGGGATGCATTTGCTATCAGAAGCGAATATGCATTGGCAATCGACATTGAACAGGCTCCACCTGTATTCCAAGTTAGTGATACCCATTTCGCATCAACTTGGTTATTACACCCAGATGCACCACAAGTAGAACCACCAGCTGCTATTATTGAAAGAATGAAAAAGTTTCCTGGTAGCCGCTATTACGTAGGAGGTGCGCACTGATGGCTGAAAAATTGCTTGAAATTAAAAATTTAAAACAATATTTTAACCAAGGGAAAGCAAACGAAGTGCGTGCGGTTGATGATATTAGTTTTGACATCTATAAAGGTGAAACACTTGGTTTAGTTGGGGAGTCCGGTTGTGGTAAGTCAACAACGGGTCGCTCAATTATTCGACTTTATAATGCAACTGCTGGTGAAGTTAATTTTGATGGCGTGAATGTGCATGGAAAAAAATCGAAAAGCGATTTGAAAATATTCAACCGTAAAATGCAAATGATTTTCCAAGATCCTTATGCGTCACTTAATCCTCGGATGAAGGTTTTGGATATTATTGCTGAAGGCTTAGATATTCATGGCTTAGTCAAGTCTTCTAAGGAACGTACCGCACGTGTTCACGAACTTTTAGAGACTGTTGGACTAAATAAAGAACATGCTAACCGTTATCCTCATGAATTCTCAGGTGGACAACGTCAACGCCTTGGTATCGCTCGTGCACTTGCTGTTGATCCTGAGTTCATCATTGCAGATGAGCCAATCTCAGCTCTTGATGTTTCGATTCAAGCACAAGTTGTAAACTTATTAAAAGAGTTACAAGAAGAAAAAGGGTTAACTTACTTGTTTATTGCCCACGATTTATCCATGGTTAAATACATCTCTGATCGTATTGGGGTAATGTATTATGGTAAATTGGTCGAGCTAGCTCCTGCAGAAGATCTGTATAACAACCCTTTACATCCATATACACAATCATTATTGTCTGCAATACCACTTCCAGATCCAAACTATGAGCGCACGCGCGTACGTAAATCGTATGACCCTGCTTCTCATAATTATCAAGATGGGGAAGAGATTGCAATGCGTGAAGTAACACCAGGACACTTTGTATTCTGTTCAGAACGTGAGTTTGAATCTATGAAACTTACTTCTGCTTCACGCGTGTAAAATAGATAGTGAGAGTCATCCTCTAATAGGATGACTCTTTTTTTTGGATGTTTCTATAGAAATGAAAATTTTCCTATTCGAATATGACAAAATGACCTTTTTTTCCATGGATAACCTTGTTAAAATGGGAATAGAATAGAAAGGATGTAAATGAAATATGAAAGTTATGAAATGGTTAGGGGTAAGTGTATTAGTTTCAGCATTAGTTGTGCCTGCAAATGTAACATTTGCGGAAAAAAAGAATGAAAAAATAGAAGACTTTACAGAACGTACATATGGGTTTGTTGCAATAGACGAGAAAATAGTCGCATCATCATCCCTTTTTCAATATGATTCAGGTTTAACGTTTACATACCCAGAAGCCGTTCGAGGTGTCTATGTTACTGGTCATAGTGCTGGGGGCTCTAGGTTTAATGAACTTCTGAATTTATTAGATACAACTGATTTAAATGCAATGGTTATTGACATTAAAGATGATTTTGGTGATTTAACTTATGAACCTGCAGATGACTCGCCATTGAAATCTTTAGACATTGGTAATCCCTACATGAAAAACCCACGTGAGGTTTTAAAAGTATTAGAAGAAAAAGAAATTTACCCAATTGCCCGGGTAGTTGTTTTTAAAGATTCTGCGCTTGCTAATGCAAAACCAGAACTTTCATTTGTTGACGGATCTAGCGTTTGGAAAAATGGACGTGGCGAGTCCTTTGTAAATCCTTTTATGAAAGAAGTGTGGGATTACAATGTTCAAGTAGCCATAGAAGCTGCAAAAATGGGCTTTGAAGAGATTCAATTTGATTACGTTCGTTTCCCTGAAGGTTTTGAAACTCGATCAGATACGCTTAAATATGGTAAGGGTGAGTATGGAGCGAATGGAGAAGACGATGTTCAACAACGGGTACATGCAGTTACCGATTTTGTGGCTTATGCACGTGAACAATTAAAACCATATGGTGTTAAAGTTTCGGTTGATATTTTTGGTTATTCAGCAACATTACCTGAAGCACCAGGTATCGGACAAAATTTTGGGAAAATTTCTGAAAATGTAGATGTTATATCGTCCATGATTTACCCGAGTCACTGGACATCATACTTCGGCATTGCGAAACCAGATTTAGAACCTTATAGACTGGTTCAGGAATACGCTAAAGCTGAAAATGCTACATTAACTAAACTTAAAACTCCACCCATTTCACGACCTTGGTTACAAGACTTTACAGCTTCTTATTTAGGTTCGGGAAATTACAAAAAGTATGGTAAAGCTGAGGTAGAAGCCCAAATTAAAGCTTTGAATGAAGCCGGTATAAATGAATACTTATTGTGGAATGCCGGGAACCGCTATTCACCTGGTGTTGATTACACCCCTTAACTACAAAACCTCTTTCTTTGGAAAGAGGTTTTTTTTATGAAAGTGAAACTTTTTAGTGTGTTAAAACGTATTATTTAAGGTAGAGAAAAAATTATCATTTTCATTTTCAAAATCTAATTGAGAATAAAATCTTCTATAAAAAGACGTTTAAAGAGTTACCAAAACGGGTATATTTAAATTGTGATGATTATTATAATTAAAGTGAACGTTATGGGTTCTACATTTTATTGCTAAATTGTGACGTATAATGAAATTGCTTGACTTTTTCTTCATAACCTATATTCAATTGGTCAGAAATGGTGTATAATTATTTTTATCGACCTATATTAAAGTAATTCTAATTTAAATTCAGAAAAAGTATATAGTTTTGTTACACATTTGAAAGGGAGTGTTCCATATGATGGTTACATTGTTTACTTCACCAAGCTGCACATCATGTCGTAAAGCGAAAGCATGGTTAGAAGAGCATGATATTCCTTATACAGAGCGCAACATTTTCTCTGAGCCGCTAAGTATTAGCGAAATCAAAGAAATCTTACGTATGACTGAGGACGGAACAGATGAAATCATCTCTACTCGATCTAAAATATTCCAAAAATTAAATGTTGATGTTGAAA
This sequence comes from Paenisporosarcina sp., assembly GCA_048976825.1. Classification (GTDB taxonomy): domain Bacteria; phylum Bacillota; class Bacilli; order Bacillales_A; family Planococcaceae; genus Paenisporosarcina. The sequence goes on along the minus strand of JBHGUT010000013.1, from coordinate 14,213 downwards.
GTCTACCTTTACAACGTTTATATGAATTAATACAAGAACATCCTGGATTATTAAGACGTCCAATTATTTTAGATGAGAAACGATTGCAAGTTGGATATAATGAAGACGAAATTCGTCGTTTTTTACCACGGAAAGTTCGAGCATATCAATTACTTGAAGCTCAACGTATGGTTAACTAAATTTGTATGTAAAAATAACTGAACAATTCTTCTTCTATTACTAGATGAAGAATCGGTCAGTTATTTTACATTTTACGAGTTGCTTTCCGTGGCTCTGTCTAATACAATGCTTATACATTGTATTTTATGAAGAGTGAGAGCATATCCTTTTCATTTTCACAAAGCCCATCATACAATAGAAATAGACACTGTATCTTAAGCGGCTTGAAGTGTTGCTAGAAAAAGGGGCTTTCCCTTGAAAGCGATTGAAGGGAGATGTGTAAAATGGATATCGAACGCATAAATGAAAACACAGTAAAATTCTACATTTCATACATCGACATCGAAAAGAGAGGCTTCAGCCGAGATGAAATTTGGTTTAACCGAGATAAGAGCGAAGAACTCTTTTGGGAAATGATGGATGAAATTAATGATGAATCTGATTTTGAGATAGAAGGTCCGTTATGGATTCAAGTTCATGCTATGGATAAGGGATTAGAAGTGACGGTTACCAGAGCTCAAATTAACAAAGATGGAAAACGAATGGAGTCACCCTATGAAACGGATGACAAAGGTCACTTTTTCTCCAACATTTCAGAGAGTTCAACAGATGAACAATCGTTTGATGATTATGGAGAACTCTATGGTGAAACAGGGGATATTACAGGAGAATATACATTCTTAATAAAAGAATTTGATGATTTGATCCCAATGGCTAAACGTATTAAGCTTCCAAGCTATGTTTCAACTGCACTCTTTGTTTACAACAATCGTTACTACCTACATGTACTAGCAGACAAAGATGAAATGAACGAAACTGAAATCACAAATATAATGAGTATTCTTTCGGAATATGCTTCACAATCGACCGTAACAATTCACCGTATGCAAGAGTACGGAAAAGAAATTATGGCAGACCAAGTTTTTGAACAAGTGTTAAAGCATTTTAGTTAAACCTCCCTTTATGGGAGGTTTTTTTATTACAAAAGTGTATTATTTTAGGCTCCTTATTTAAACATATCTCAAACATTATAGGGTGATGGATGACGATATGATTAATGCTTTACTTGTATTGATTTATTGATTGATAATTCGTACAATGAGAAAAAGGGGGTGCGATTATATTAACTGCACTTACAGAAGCTAATGAATTATTTACAATCACGAGTCAATCTACAAGAGAAGAACTACAAAATATGAGAAAATCCATGACATTTGTCTGTCCTCAGTGTGAAAATCCCGTTCACCTTAAAATTGGACAAGTCATGATTCCCCATTTTGCTCATATTGTCTTAAGTAACTGCTTAACTTCATTTTCAGAAAGAGAATCTCCCACACATTTAAAAGGTAAGTTACAGCTCGCCGAATTTTTTCGGAATCAAGAAGTTGAGGTATTTGTAGAAAGTTATTTGCCTAAAATAGTGCAAAGACCTGATCTATTAGTTCATTATAAGAGAAAGAAATTCGCCATCGAGTTCCAATGCAGTGTTATTCCCACTCAGATAATGGATAATCGTTCAAATGGTTATCGTAAAATTGGTATTACCCCAATCTGGTTATTACATTCTTTTGACCTCCCACCCATTCCACAACATGGAATTACTTCCCTTCAATTATCTGGATTTCGACAAAAGTTTATCGAACATCACTCTACCTTCGGCTCGTATTTGATTACCTACGACCCTAAAAACGAACAATTTATATATATCTCTCATCTTAAGCACATTAAAGGAAACCGTTTCATAGGCAAAGTTCGTAATCTTCCCAACAAACTTCAAAGCTTTCCGTTTATGCTAATGAAGCCATTAACAATAGAGGAGAGCGCTATCTATTGGGGTGTTTTGAAACATCAACGGCAACATTTTTTGAGAAGTCGTATTTTCACAAATCGAAAAGGCGTTAACGATATATTATTAAGAGCTTGTTATGAATTTCAAATCTCACCGGAAAATCTCCCCCTTTTTTTTGGTTTACCTGTAACAAGTTCCGCATATTTTTCAAATTCATTAGTTGAGTGGCAAGTTGATTTTATTTATCAAAGTCTAAAAAATCATATTGACCTCAGTGAAATAAGTGATGTGTGGATTGAATCATTTGTTAAATCGTCAATGAATATAATAGATGTTGGAAAAGGAATTGAGGTGCTCAACGAATATGTGAAAATACTTCGAAAATTGGAGGTTAAATTTGATTCATTTACTTTTAAGCAAAAGATTAGTGAAGAAAAGATTCTAAATGCTTTCCATGGACTCATGGTTGCAAAACGTTATGAATATTGAGAAAATAAAGTAGCTATGAAAGTGTATGAATTGATATAAGGGGGAGCTAATTTGACTACTGATACTAAAAATAAAGTACTAATGAGAAGTGAAGTTCCAGAAGAGCTTACATGGAAATTAGAAGATATTTTTACTTCTGATGAAGCATGGGAAAGTGAGTATAAAGAAGTAAGTATTTTAGCTGAAAAAGCAAGCTCGTTTCAAGGTACGTTTGCAAACGGTTCGGAAGCATTATTTCAAGCTTTCATGTACAAAGATGAGTTGTTAGAACGTATTCACCGTCTCTATACTTACTCACATATGCGTTATGACCAAGATACAACGAACAGTCATTACCAAGCGATGGATAGTCGTATAAAAACATTATTTGTTAAAGTATCAACTGGTTTATCGTATATGACCCCTGAAATCTTGTCTCTAGAGGAAGCAGAATTAGAGCGATATTTAAATGAACACGAAGGATTACAACTGTACAGACAAGTTTTGAAAGAAATTAACGAAATGCGTCCACATGTGCTTCCTGCCGAACAAGAAGCTTTGCTAGCACAATTATCTGAAGTAGCAAATGCTTCATCTCAAACGTTCAGTATGTTAAATAATGCAGACATTGAATTCCCAAGCATAAAAGACGAAAACGGGGAAGAGGTAGAACTCACTCATGGACGCTATATCCGCTTTTTAGAGAGCGAAAACAGACAAGTACGTGAAGATGCGTTTCGTGCTATGTACGATACGTATGGTAAGTTCAGGAACACATTTGCCTCAACTCTCACTGGTAATATCAAACGTGATAATGTGAATGCGAAGATTAGAAACTTTACATCAGCTCGACATGCAGCTATGGCAGAGAATCATATTCCAGAAAAAGTCTATGATAACTTAGTGAATACAGTAAATAAAAATCTACATCTGCTACAACGGTATGTTTCTTTACGGAAGAAAGTACTAGGTGTTGAAGAATTACACATGTGGGATCTTTTTACACCCCTTGTTAAAGAATCTAAAATGGAAGTCCCTTATGAAGAAGCAAAAGATATCATGTTGAAAAGCTTTGCACCACTTGGAGAAGAATATGTTTCAATTGCCACGAAAGGATTGGAAAATCGTTGGGTAGATGTTCTTGAGAATAAAGGCAAACGATCTGGCGCATATTCTTCCGGCGCTTATGGGACTAATCCTTACGTTTTAATGAATTGGCAAGATAATGTGAGTAACTTATTCACTCTTGCACATGAATTTGGACATAGCTTACACAGTTATTATTCGCGCGCTAACCAACCATTTGTTTATGGTGATTATTCGATTTTTGTAGCTGAAGTAGCATCAACGTGTAATGAAGCCTTATTAAACGAGCATTTATTGAAAACAATCGATGACCCTCAAAAACGTATTTATTTATTAAACTATTGGTTAGAAGGATTCCGTGGGACAGTGTTCCGTCAAACAATGTTTGCTGAATTTGAACATTTGATTCACAAGCTCGACCAAGATGGTGAAGCTTTAACAGCTGACAAACTCACTGAGGTTTACTATGACCTAAATAAAAAATACTTTGGTGATGATCTAGTAATTGATGAAGAAATCGGGTTAGAGTGGGCTCGAATTCCGCACTTCTATTATAATTACTATGTATATCAATACTCGACTGGTTATAGCGCAGCTGTTGCGTTAAGCAATCAGATTTTATCTGAAGGACAACCAGCAGTGGATCGTTATATTAATGAATTCTTAAAAGCGGGTTGTTCAAGTACACCGATTGACGTGCTTAAGAAAGCGGGCGTTGATATGACATCTTCCTCTCCTATTGAAGAAGCTTGTAAAGTGTTTGAACAAAAATTAGATGAATTAGAGAAATTATTATTGGCTTAATCAAAAACCTTCATCCATTAATGGGTGAAGGTTTTGTTATATAAAAATAATAAGGTTTGATTTTTATTTCATGAAAACGGTTACAGTATGACGATTTTGTGAAATAGATTGTGAAATATTGATTTATACATTATATCGTGATATTGTTTAGATGTGAAATTAATCACATCCCAAACATAATACCCCTTTGTTTGAACGTGAACATTTCTCCCATCCCCTTTGTGAAAAGAACCGCCTATTCCTTTTAAAGGAGTAGGCGGTTCTTTGTGTTTGTTATATATGGGGTTTAATTTCCTACATGCATTTTCATTCAAAACAGCTTGACGCTACATCGTGCCAGTCGATTATTCCTGTTATTTATAATGCTTCAGTCTCCATTGGGTGGTAGAAGTAGTGGGGATGCGTTCTAACTGTTGTAGAAGCGTTCGTTTTTTCAACTCCCGCTCCGCAGCATAATTCGTAACACCGTATATTGCTGCAATCTCGATTGTCGAAAGCGTATTATATCGTTTGAACAAGTCATCGAGAGAAGGTGGTTCTTGTGCCACTAAATGTTCATCTAACATTTCTTCTAATATTCTTTCATATACATCATACTGATATACTCCACATACTTTAAGACCTTCATCTTCAATACGTTCATTAAAAAAAACAATACTTGGCACTTCGGTAACTTCCATTTCCCGGCTAATATGGAGATCACATTGAAAGGCATGTGTAGCTTCTTTCGATTTAATATCAGCTTCAAATTCTTCCAAATCCAGATTTGCTTTCTCGGCAATGTCTAATAGTACCTGAAAAGAAGTGACGTTTTTTGTATCTAAAAAAACGTGCTCTTGAAGCTTTTGTAGAAAACGGATACCTGCACGTTTTCCTTGTAGCTCTGCAGCTTTTACAGCTACAGATGAAAGGACAGGATGAATGACCTCATCTTCTTGAGCTTGTTTACATCTTGAATTTAATGTTGATAGTTGCGTACTTAAAACGATACGTAAAGTGAAGTATTGTTCGTATTCTACTTGTAATTTTCTTAAAATTGGCTGTAAGTCAAAACAAGAATCACAAAGTGGGTCAATAAAAGCATATATTTCAATTGGCTTTGTAGAACTCGTAGATACACTCGAAATAGATGGAATTTGCAAGTGTGTCACTCGATTTCCTCCTCCTGATTGGGACGATTCGTCATATGATGTGCTGTTAATACTAAACGATGATAAAAATCGTCTCGAATTCTTCCCTCGAGTCCAACTTCGTCCATCGCAGTTGTCATGCACTCAAGCCAAGCTTGGGCGCGATCTGGGGTAATTGGGAATGGTATATGTCTAGCACGTAGCATAGGATGCCCGTGTTCTTGTGAATATAAATTAGGTCCGCCTAAATATTGTGTCAAAAATTGTTTTTGTCTACGAGCTGTTTCTGTTAAGTCATCAGGGAAGATGGGCTTAAGCTTTGGGTGTTCCGCGACTTTCTCGTAAAAGGCATCAACTTGTTGCGATAATGTATCAGGACCAATTTCCTCATAAGGAATAATAGGCTTTCGGGTCATCTAGAAAACTCCTTTGGTTTCGCTGTTCTTCCCATTCTATCAACGTTTCGCTATTTTCTCAAACAAATCGATTTTACGATAAATGACATTTAGTAGAAAAATTTTAAGGCGATGTTCTAAAAACATTTAATCAAAAGAGTTTTTTGGAAATCCTTCTAGAAAAACAGCAGTCAAATTATATGAGGGGTTATATGAATAGACATAAAAAATCCACGAAACCTTTCAGCTCCGTGGATTAATCATCCTTGGTAATAACCCATTACTTTTTGTACATAATTTTGAGTTTCTTTAAACGGCGGAATCCCACCGTATTTTTTCACATTTCCGGGACCTGCATTGTAAGCTGCAAGAGCTACATCGAGATTCTCGTCAAATTGGTTCAACATTTGGCGTAAATACTTGGCACCACCCATAACGTTTTCCAACGGGTCTAGTCGATTTCCAACACCTAAATATTTAGCCGTACCAGGCATTAGTTGCATTAAACCAGATGCTCCAGCATGACTGACTGCATTTGGGTTAAAATTCGACTCTTGCTTGATTACAGATTCAATTAATTTTTCTGGTAAATTATATTTTTCCGCTGCTTGACGAATTATTTCACCGATGTCGCCAGTTTGTGTTGTTTTTTTCTCAAGGGGCTTACTTGGAATGATGTTATTGAACATGTTAGAACTTGGTAATCCACTGCTCAATTGTTCAAGTAAGTTTTCAGACATTGAAGTAACAGCAGTAGTAGGGGATTGTTCATTGAGCATCTCTTGTAACAATGCAGTGAACATAGAAGAATTTTCTCCTTGTTCTGAAAATGTTTGGACAGCACCAAATGTTTGTAGTGCATTAATTTCCATTAACATTTTAATGGATTGTAAGTTCATGTTCATCAACCTCTCTGCTTCCATGCTGCTTTCATAAAACGTGCGATTTTTTTGTCGGTTTGGCGCATTGGAATGTCATACTTCGCTAACAGTTCCAAAAAAAGGGTTCGTCCTAGTTCGACATCTTCTACCTCATATTCTACTTCAAAATCTTCTTTCTGCATATAGTGAGAATGGTCGAGTACCAATAGGCCACCTTCATAAGCGATTTCCGCTCGTTCAGTTCGCAAAGAACCAAATGCGTGCAGAAGAGGGGGTAAGTGAGAAAAGGCAGCAAACTGTTTCGTGTCAATAAAACCTTGTTGTAAAATAATATCTCGTATTTCATTCGACACAAGTTCAGTTGTTTCAATCATGGTATGAATATCTGTACTTGGTGATTTCAGTGTCAATTCATTCCGTTTTGCAAGGACACGTAACCTGAAACCACTCTTAGAATCACGAAGATCAAAATTGGGCGTATCAAAATATGTATTCGTCTGGGAATGAAAATCCGTATTACGAACCGAGAATGCTTGGCAGAGATTTTGGAATTCTTCCCGGGTTAATAAATTTTTAAATTCGATTTCGATTTGATTACTCAATACAAGCACCACCTTTACCTTCATTATCCTTAAAAATTTGCAAACTGCAACCTGAGAGAAGCTGTGATAAAATATGGATAAGTATAGTTTGAAGGGAAGAGCTTATGTTGCGTAAAAAGTATATTGTAGACAGCGGAGTTCAAAATGGAACTGAAATCCGTTTTTTAATGCAAGAAGAACCACAGGATATGGAAGTAAAAGCAGGCGGTCAGTTAATAACTGATTCCGATAATTTGTCTTTTGTATATTTAATGGATAGTCAAGAAGGCTATACATATGTACAGTTTCCGAAAATAGTATGGCCATTATTAGCAATTTCTCTTTCTAGCGATCAAGATCCGCATATTGCATGGGGACAAGCAGATATCCAGCTTACAAATTTTAGAGAAGAATTGGAAATGCTCATTTTTAATATAGAAGACAATCACAATTATGGAGCTGAATTTGTAGAGGCAGTAGAAGAGATATTTAAAGAACAATTGTCAGCACAATAATAGAGGTGATGATAAGGGGGTTGTTTCATGGGTCAGTGGGAACGTTTTTTAGAACCATATAAACAAGCAGTGGATGAGTTGAAAGTTAAGTTAAAAGGCATGAGAATGCAATTTGAGATTGAAAATACAAATTCTCCGATTGAATTTGTCACCGGTCGTGTAAAACCACTTGCAAGTATATACGATAAAACACTCGAAAAAGGTATCTCATTTGAACCTTCAGCACAGCTGGCGCATGAATTACCGGATATAGCGGGACTGCGAATGATGTGCCAGTTCGTTGATGATATTGAGACCGTAGTGGGATTACTTAGAAGTCGTCATGATTTAAAGATTATTGAAGAGCGTGACTATATCTCGCATGAAAAACCAAGTGGATATCGCTCCTATCATATGATTATTGAGTATCCTGTTCAAACGATTCATGGAGAGAAAACGATTTTAGCAGAGATTCAAATTCGTACTCTTGCCATGAATTTTTGGGCATCTATTGAGCACTCATTAAATTACAAATATAAAGGATTATTTCCGGAAGTCATAAAAAATCGGTTACAGAGTGCAGCTGAAGCAGCTTTCCGTTTAGATGAAGAAATGTCTTTGATCCGAGATGAAATCCAAGAAGCACAAAAATATTTCAGCAATTACAAAGAAACGGGACCCGCTAATTTCCCAAGTAATACGAGAGAAGGAAGGTCGGAACGCTCATGAAGTTTGCCATTCAATCAAGAAACGATGAACAATCGAACGAATTGATGGCCCGTGCCAAAACATACTTGTCTGATTTTGGTCTCGAGTGGAACGAAGAGTCTCCAGACATCGTCCTATCTATTGGCGGGGATGGAACGCTTTTACATGCTTTTCATCGATACCGAGACCAATTATCGACAGTAGCTTTTATAGGGCTTCATACTGGACATCTAGGGTTCTATGCAGATTGGAAACCCGCTGAAATCGAGAATCTTGTTATTTCCATTGCAAAACAAGAATTCGAGGTCATAGAGTATCCTCTTTTAGAAGCGACGATTAATTATAGAAATACAAAGGAACAAAGCGTCTATTTAGCTTTGAATGAAAGTACCATCAAGTCACCGGATGTAACACTTGTTATGGATGTTGAGTTAAATGGCAATCATTTTGAACGTTTCCGTGGAGATGGACTTTGTATGTCAACGCCATCGGGAAGTACTGCATACAATAAAGCGTTGGGGGGAGCAATCCTTCACCCTTCATTAGATGCCATGCAACTAACTGAAATGGCTTCTATAAACAACCGAGTTTTCCGAACAGTAGGTGCACCACTTGTGTTGCCCGCACATCATACATGTATGTTGAAGCCTGTAAAAGCTCCAGATTTTATGGTGACAATTGATCATCTTCAACTTCTACATAAAGACGTAAAATCAATACAATATCGTGTAGCAAATGAGAAAGTACGTTTTGCCCGTTTCCGTCCGTTCCCATTTTGGAAACGAGTGCATGACTCCTTTATTGACAGCGATGTCTAATCGATTTCAATTAAATTTCACTTCAGATAAAGAACAGCTGTTAAGAGATGCTTTATCTTCGTGGGGAATATCGAAGAGAACATTAACAGCGATCAAATACGAGGGTGGGAATTTACTCGTTAATGGGCTTGAAAAAACGGTCAGACATATGCTCCAAATAGGAGATATGGTGACCGTTATTTTTCCACCTGAAGAAGTAAGTAAAGGCTTGTTAATTCAACCTGGAGAGCTTGATATTGTGTTTGAAGATGATGTACTGCTGATTGTTAATAAACCAGCTGGACTTGTTACAATTCCATCTAAAGAGCATCCTAGAGGAAGTCTTGCAAATATTGTGGCTTATTATTACGAAAAGAAAAATATTCCTTCCACTGTTCATATTTTGACTAGACTTGATCGTGATACCTCCGGACTGATGTGCTTAGTTAAAAATAGACATATCCATCATTTGATGACTTCAGATCATTTATTAGAAAAATTATATGAAGCCTTTGTGGATGGTATTGTTCCGTTCGAAAAACAGTCTATTGTAGAACCGATAGGAAGAAAAGGTTCTAGTATTATTGAACGGGAAGTTCAAGAAGAGGGACAGTTTGCTCATACCGATGTGACTGTATTAGAACGTTTCAACAATTTTACACACGTGACGTGTCTGTTGCACACTGGACGTACCCATCAAATTAGAGTACATCTAGCTCATATAAATCATCCACTTGTGGGGGACGATTTATATGGAGGGTCAACTGAATACTTAAATCGATCTGCTCTTCATTGTGCAAGCTTAACAATTAAACATCCTTTGACACATGAAATCATAACGATTAAAAGCCAGCTACCGAGTGATATGCAGGGGTTTTTAAATCAATTCAAGTAATCATGAAATTTTTCTGCTATATACGGTTGCTTCGATGGAATAGATACCGTCTCCATTTCTGGGTATCGTAACGCTGTTAATTTACCTCCAAAAACACATCCAGTATCAATATTTACAGTAGTATTCTTAAACCGGGCTTCTTTGACTGGCGTGTGACCATAGACAATAAACGACTCGCCTTTATAGTGTTTTGCCCAATCACCGCGGATTGGACGACCATCTGCGTGTTGTTGTCCAGAAATATCGCCATACAAGGTAAACACGATGATTTCTTTGCGAAGAGGTTTATCAATCATATCTTCTCGTATTCCTGCGTGGACGATGATTAATTTCCCATCGTCTACCTTTTGGTAATAAGGAAGCCCCTCATAAAAAGTAATAAATTTTTTTCGGAATATTTCCTGTTGGTCTTTCGAATATTGTTTAAACTCAGCAACGGTTGTTTCTAATCCGTGTGTTATCTGAACTTTATTTCCTTTCAAATATCGATAAAATTTGTTACAGTGATTTCCCGGGGAATAAATTAGTGGAGGTTCAGCATCGTGTAGGGCTAACAGGAGTGACCAAACATCTATGGATCGAGGTCCTCTATCTGCTGCATCACCGACAAATGCCAGTTTACGACCTTGTGGATGAACAAACAGCTCTTTTTGTCGTACGTATCCTAGTTTCTCAAGCAACTCGATTAATTCATCGTAACATCCGTGGATATCACCAATAATGTCGTAGGGCATGTTTTTCTCCTTTTTTTAAGAAAATATGAGCTATATATTAATTGTAACCTATAAAATAACCATTTATGTATGTCAACTATTAACCAGAAAGGAGGGAGCATACATGAAAGAAGAACGTAACAATCGAGAAGAACAACAATTGGACTACGAAAACCTCCTCGCCTTTTTAACTAATCAAGATGTTGACTCTTTCCGTGATGAGTTTTTGTTACTTCATCCATATGATCAAGCGCAATTTTTTGAAAAGGTGGGTCCCGATAGTAGGCAGATTATCTATCAGTATCTCTCTCCAAAGGAAATGGCGGAAATTTTCCAAGCAATTGAATTAGATGATGATGAATACGAACCGTTCCTAAAAGAAATGGATACAACTTATGCTGCTGATATGTTATCCGAAATGTATGCAGATAATGCAGTTGACGTTTTAAATGAGCTCGGGAAAGATCAAGTAGCTAGTTATTTGACAATAATGGATGATGAATCCGCTCAAGAAATTAAAGACCTTTTACATTACGAAGAATATACAGCTGGATCCATAATGACAACAGAATATGTTGCAATTCCAGAGAATTCGACTGCTCGGTCCGCTATGACCATATTACGAAATGCTGCTCCTGTAGCCGAGACGATTTACTATGTATTCGTTGTCAATGATGATCATCAATTAACAGGGGTTGTGTCTTTGCGCGATTTAATAATTGCAGATGAGGATACGTTGATTAAATCGATTCGAAACGAACGCGTAGTTAGTGTATCGGTAAGTCAAGATCAAGAAGAAGTAGCAAGAATGATTAAACATTATAATTTCTTAGCCGTTCCTGTTGTGGATTTCCAAAATCATTTATTGGGTATAATCACGGTTGATGATATTTTGGATGTATTAGAGGAAGAAGCAAATGATGATTACTCTAAACTAGCAGCGGTATCAGAAATGGATACATTTGATAAAGGTCCCTTAATTGCAGCGAAAAAAAGGTTGCCATGGCTCATACTTTTATTATTTTTAGGGATGTTTACGGCAAGTTTGATGGGGAAATTCGAGAAAATTTTAGATCAGGTTGCCATTTTAGCAGTCTTTATTCCATTAATTGCCGGAATGGCTGGAAATAGTGGTACGCAAGCACTTGCTGTAGCAGTTCGTGGTATCGCAACTGGCGATATTGAAGAACAAAGTAAAATAAAATTATTAATGCGTGAAGCAGGTACAGGTCTTATTACAGGACTTGTATGTGCAGCCTTTAGTGTGTGCATTGTCTTTTTCATTCAACATGATTTAATACTAGGACTTCTAGTAGGTTCTGCCATTTTGGGATCTATATTTGTCGCAACTCTATCAGGTTCATTCATACCGCTAGTTATTCATCGTATGAAAATCGACCCCGCAGTTGCTTCAGGTCCATTCATTACGACACTTAATGACATTATCAGTATCTTAATCTATTTAGGGCTAGCAAGTATATTCCTCTCCCAACTCTGAAGAAAAGTGTAATTGCACTTTTCTTTTTTGTGATGTAATATTAGTACCAGGTATTAATATTTAGTTATAAAGAGGAGGAACATTCATGTCTTTATCTTTACAAGGAAAAACGTTCGTTATTATGGGTGTAGCAAATAAAAGAAGTATAGCTTGGGGGATTGCTCAATCACTTGATAAAGCAGGTGCGAGTTTAATTTTCACGTATGCTGGAGATCGTTTTGAAAAGCCTGTACGGGATTTAGTTGAAACACTTGAAGGAACACATGAACTTGTTCTGCCTTGCGACGTAACAGTGGATGAAGACGTGTCGAACTGTTTTGCTACGATTGAAAAAAAAGTTGGAAAAATTGACGGTTTGGCACATTGTATTGCCTTTGCCAAATCAGAAGAACTAGCTGGAAATTTTTCAGATACATCACGTGAAGGTTTTTTATTAGCGCATAATATCAGTTCCTTTTCATTAACCGTTGTTGCAAAAGCTGCGAAACCGTTAATGACGGATGGAGGAAGTATTGTGACCTTGACCTATTTAGGTGGAGAAAGAGTTGTTCCAAACTACAATATTATGGGCGTAGCCAAAGCGTCTCTTGATATGTCAGTCCGTTACTTGGCTGCTGATCTTGGTCAACATAATATTCGTGTCAATGCGATTTCAGCTGGTCCTATTCGAACGTTATCAGCAAAAGGTGTAAGTGATTTTAATAGCGTATTAAAAGCAATTGAAGAACGTGCGCCATTGCGTCGAAATACCACACCTGAAGAAGTTGGCGATACAGCATTGTTCTTGTTTAGTCATCTTTCACGTGGAATTACGGGAGAAACCATTCACTGTGACAGTGGGTTTCACATTCTGTAAATCTTTAGCATAAACTAACACAAAAAAGGGTGTGACTGAGTAAGTGGAAACTGATCCTCTCCTTTTTGTTAGTGGGCCACCGGTTTATAGACATAAGAGTAAACAAAAGCAATGGAAAGAAGAAAGTACATCTATTTTTCCAGAGCGTCAATTAGAAGTTGAAGTGAAATCAGAAGTTGAAATGAAATCAGAAGTTGAAATGAAATCAGATTCAACCATGTGGAAAAGGCTGAATTATTTTACCTCACCATTTGCAAAACATGTTTATCGTCCCTTAACATTTCATTTGAAATTTGGTGAAGTCATTCATGGTTTGGTCGAGAAACTAGAAGGTGAAAGTGCAACTATTCGTTTAGTGGATGGGAATGTTACCTCGATTGACATGAATGAAATTGAAGAAATTACATGGCGAGGAAAACCCTTTCCAATACGTTTTAAATGAATAGAAAACGTGAAGATATCCAATAATAATTGGATATCTTTTTTTGTTGTATGGATTGAATCAAAGAGTGAGGAGTAGGTTTATTGGGAAAATGGGGAATCGATGATTGGATAGCTGGAATCGCTGATAGAACCCATCCAATCGCTGATTGAAGTTCCAATAGCTGATAAAACCATTCTAATCGCTGATTGGAGTGTCTAAATTAGAACCAATCTAATCGCTGATTGAAGTTCCAATGGCTGATAAAACCATTCTAATCGCTGATTGGAGTGTCTAAATCGCTGATAGAACCATTCCAATAGCTGATTGAAGTTCCAATGGCTGATAGAACCAATCCAATCGCTGATTGGAGTGTCTAAATCGCTGATAGAACCAATCCAATGGCTAATTGAAGTTCCAATGGCTGATAAAACTAATCTAATCGCTGATTGGAGTGTCTAAATCGCTGATAGAACCAATCCAATGGCTAATTGAAGTTCCAATGGTTGATAGAACTAATCTAATGGCTGATAGAAGC
>JBHGUT010000012.1:0-48393 GCA_048976825.1 Paenisporosarcina sp. | reverse complement strand
GTTGGAGTCAGACTAACGGGTGGGCTCTATGGCACCATAGTTCATCGACCTTCTTCGCCAGCCATACTGATCTATACCCGTTCTGAGACAATTTTCATCCTCTGTGGTGCAGCGTTTTTTGCTGCATGGATGGCTAACGGGGGCAGGTTAGTTGAAGAAGGAATAACAGCCATTAAGTGGAATTCATAATAAGTAGGGTTTTAAAACCTAATTTAGCTTGATCCCGGAGAGCCTTACCATAAGTAAATGAGGTTTTAAAATTATTTCTCAAATAAAAGTCTGGCAAACAAATACTTTCTTTTCGAAATCAACTATGTTCTTTAGATAAAAAACTTTATATAGGGGGAAGTAGAATGGGTGGAGGACGCCCCAGTTTTCTTGGTTGTAGAGCGTCATCCCTTGAGTTTCAACGATTTTTAACCATTTTCTAATTGTGGCATCTGAGGAAATATTAAAAATCGCAGCCGTTTCGCGGATAGACGTCCCGTTTTCGTTCATGTAATTGAGTACATCTATATTAAACTCTTGTGAAAAATTTGTATATCGAGGTCGTAATCCACTTTCCCCATGATTTTCATATAATGCAATCCATTTTATCACTTCAGAATTTATTACACCAAATTGTTTAGCTATTTCACGTTTTGAAACATTGTTTTTAAGATATAACTTCACTACGTTCAATTTGAAATCAGTACTAAATTAAGTCATAATAAATTGCACCTCCAATTGTTAGTTGTGTTAACCATTGGGGTGCAGTTCACAAAAGAGGTGGTGCTTCTTTGGAAGACTTACACATTCCTGTACATACGCCGCCATTAATATTTTTTAATTAGCTCCAATTTAGCCCCAAACTAGCCCCAATAACCTGCTTTAATGTGCTTTATCTTGCATTCTTAAACAAAAAGAAAAAGCCCCATAACCTTGATTTAACAAGGTTTCTAGGGCTTTTAATATTACTATTTGCAGAGTAACGAAATTAACGTGAGTAGTACTCAACGATTAATGATTCGTTAATTTCAGCAGCTAATTCACTACGCTCTGGAAGACGAACGAAAGTACCAACTTTTTTGTCTGCATCGAAAGTTAAGTAATCTGGAACAAAGTTGTTCACTTCGATTGATTCGTTTACGATATCAAGGTTTTGAGATTTTTCACGAAGAGAAATTTCTTGACCTGCTTTTAGACGGTAAGAAGGAATATCAACGCGTTTTCCATCAACCATAACGTGACCGTGGTTAACTAATTGACGAGCTCCACGACGAGTACGTGCAAGACCTAAACGATAAACAATGTTATCTAAGCGAGTATCAAGTAGAATCATGAAGTTCTCACCTGATTTACCAGGCATTTTAGCAGCTTTATCGAAAAGTGTACGGAATTGACGTTCGTTAACACCATACATATGACGAAGCTTTTGTTTTTCTTGTAATTGTAAACCATATTCTGAAATTTTCTTACGTTGGTTAGGACCGTGTTGTCCTGGAGCGTAAGGGCGTTTTTCTATTTCTTTACCTGTGCCGCTTAGTGAAATACCAAGACGACGAGACAGTTTCCATGCTGGACCTGTATAACGAGCCATGAGAGACTCCTCCTTTAAGTGGTTTTATTTTGTTGTAAAATAAGACCAGATGTATCAAACTTACTGTCATTTTATTTTCATGTACCTTCGCCCTCGCAGCCAAGGGTTACGTGATACCCCTTCCGACAAGTCGGAGGAATAAAATGAAACATATAAATCCATACAACTGCTGCATTTATTTTACACAATCTCCATTGTATCTAGAAATAACTCCACTGTCAAGAATTTCTCTTGACAATGTTTGAAAAACTTATAGAAAATATTTATCTACCAAATGAAGTAATGATAGTCAATTAGACTGAATATATGTATAATTAGAAATAGATTTATTAGTCCATAAGATAGAAACCAATCATGAAAAAAATAGGTGATTACATGCTGAAGCATGATGAAACAATTGTTCATATAAAATCAGCGATATTAGATAAATGGAATGAAAACATACTGACGTCTGTTTCAGCTTCTGAATGGTTCCAAATGTTTACTCAAGTGTTGAATAAATATTTTGGAATTACAGAAAGTCATTTCATGCTATACGATTTGAATAGTTTCATCCCTTTAAATTTTAATCATTCAGTTGATAAAAAAGTGGTTTCTTTACCATGGACTCAAATAGAACATCTTTTTCAAGATAAGAATGTAGCGGATATTTCATTCGTTTATGATTCTAAGGATATGGATTCGGCTGTCCTATTTCAAACGACTGATGGTAATTTACAAGGACTTTTATTAGTGAAGTCTACAGAGAGATGGGAATCCTTTGCAAACTCTACTTATATAGAAGAATTTTCTTCCATTGCAACTTATTTAATAATCAATATTAAAACACAAATACTTATGGCACAAAAAGAAAAACAATATAGGGAACTATTTAATGTAACGGAGATGTTCCATTCCACAATGGATATAGATCGTATACTTGAAGGCGTCTTACTAGCTATGACGAACGCATTCCCATTATTTCAAACCGAATTAGTTCTTTCAAATGATCAAAACCGTCAAACCAAAGTTCCTTTTAAATTATTTGATTATGTCTCAGAAAGAACATCAGCAATAGAATCTTTTGTATCTGGTGATATTACTTCTGAATTGGCTAGTGATTTAGACTGTAGATTATTAAATGCGCCTATTAAAGGTCGTCAAGGAATTTACGGAATTTTACAAGTAAGAACACCAGAAGATTATTTATTTTCAAATCGTCAAGAAGACTTTATTCGAATGCTAGCAAATACTTCTGGAAACGCTCTTGAAAATGCAAAATTATATCATCAATCGCATCGATTAATAGCCGATTTGCAGTTGATAAATGAAACATCTCATAAACTAAATATGAATTTAAAATTAGAAGAAATGCTTCAGTTTTTGCAGAAACAATTAATGAAATCTTTCCACCCAATGGAAACATGTTTTGTATTTATCAATGAAGAACAAGATACAACGACCTCATCAACCTCAGATATTATGTCAACATGTCAAGGTCAGGATTATATTAACTATACATCTACTCATTTTAAAGAGTCTTCGGAACCGCTATTCATTGCAGACTATGAAAAAACTTCCGGCGTATCTGGTCCGTTCCAGTCATTAATGGCTGTACCCATGTATGATCAACAAGTTTTATCTGGTTTTTGCATGGTTTTACACAAAAATCCTTATTTCTTTTCATTTGATAGTTTCAAACTAATGCAATCGTTGATTCACCATTGTGCACTTGCCATCACCAATTCGAAGTTGCGTGAAAAAATGCAGAAAATGGTCGATCATGATCATTTAACTCAGTTATATGCAAGGGGCTTTTTGGATCAATTTGTTGAAAAATCTTTTAATAAAGATCAATCAGGTGTCTTCATCCTGTTAGATATTGATAATTTCAAACAAGTAAATGATACATTTGGTCATCAAGTAGGAGATAAAGTTTTGGTTCAAATAGCGCAGTTTCTTGAAACCGTTATTGATGGGAAAGGAATTGGCGCTCGGTGGGGTGGGGAAGAATTAGCTATCTACCTTCCTTGTGTCGGTCTCGATGAAGGGAAACAAATAGGATTAGCTTTAGTCGATATGGTTCCTAAAATGACGAGTCCATCTGTAACAATTTCTACAGGATTGGCAACTTGGAGTTCTCCAAATCAAAGTGCCTTCCATGAAGTGTTCCATGCAGCAGACACAGCATTATATCAAGCCAAAAACAATGGCAAAAATCAGTTATGTATTTATGATGTACACGTCTCTTCCTAGAGACGTGTTTTTTATTTGAAAGTCGCTTTAAACACCTAGATATCTTTTATCAAATGGGTTTTTGCCTTTTCAAATTCATTTAAAACGAGTAAGATAGAGTGGATGGAATGTAAGCGTTTACATGCAAAGGGGTGTTCCATATGATAAAAAAGAGAGTTAAGAAAGAGACATCTATTATTCATACAGGATATGATTCTTCTATTCATCATGATAGTTTAACTGTTCCTCTCTATCAAACATCAACTTTTACCTTTAATTCTGCAGAAGAAGGAGAACGTCGATTTGCTGGGGAAGAAGCAGGAAATATTTACTCCCGATTAGGAAATCCAACGGTTCGAGTATTAGAAGAGCGCATGGCAGAAATGGAAAATGGCAATAGTGCATTGGCATTTGGTTCAGGGATGGCCGCAGTTAGTGCTGCAATAATTCACGTAACAAAAACAGGTGATCACATCCTATGCTCTAGAGGGATTTATGGGTGTACATTTGGTTTGCTAGAGATGATGGAAGAAAAATATAATATTAAGCACAGTTTCAATCCAATGTCTTCCGAAGAAGACATTGAATCAGCCATCCTACCAGAAACTGTATGTTTATATGTAGAAACACCGATAAATCCAACAATGGAGATCGTGGATTTGGAGTTAGTTGTTAAAGTGGCTAAAAAACATGGATTAAAAGTAATTGTGGATAATACATTCTCATCACCATATTTACAAAATCCTCTTAATCAAGGAGCGGATTTTGTTTTACACAGTGCTACAAAATATATCAACGGTCATGGAGATGTTATTGCAGGATTGTTAGTAGGGCGAGATGCTGATGATATGCAGAAGTTGAGAATGACAGTACAAAAAGATATAGGTGTTATTATTTCACCATTTGATGCATGGTTATTACTTAGAGGTCTGAAAACATTACACGTCAGAATGGATCGTCATTCGGAAAATGCAGAACGGTTGTTAACGTATTTGAAGACTGAGGCTTTAGTAGAAGACATTTATTATCCTTTTGATTCCGCACACCCACAGTATCATATCGCAAAAAAACAAATGAAAGCTGGCGGGGGGTTAATTTCATTTATCATTAGAGGTAGTAAGGCAGAGGCTCAGTATTTCTTAAACTCACTTGAGCTCATTAAAATTGCTGTAAGTTTAGGTGATGCAGAAACGTTAATTCAACATCCTGCTACGATGACACATTCAATAATTCCTGAATTCGAGAGAGAAAAAATGGGCATTACCCAATCTTTAATCCGTATATCGGTTGGGCTCGAGAATGCAGAGGATTTGATAGCTGATTTACAACAAGCTTTTTCAAAAGTTAGTTTACATTTCGCAAAAGTAACACAATATTAAAAGAAAGAAGGTGATTTTTGACATCACCTTCTTTCTTTTAATATTATAGATGCTTCATTAAAACAGTGACGAAATTCTCTAATCCTTCTTTATCATTTTCATGAAAACGGTTTTTTTCAGGACTATCAATATCGAGCACACCGAGTACTTCTCCGTTTTTGATAAGAGGGATCACAATTTCAGATTGTGAAGCAGCGTCGCAAGCAATATGACCTGGAAAAGCGTGAACATCTGGCACAACTATGGTTTCTTTATTAGAAACCGTTGTTCCGCATACACCACGTCCAACAGGAATTCTGACACATGCAGGAAGACCTTGGAATGGTCCTAGTACAAGCTCGCCTTCTTCCATTAAATAAAAACCTACCCAATTTATACGGTCTAAAAATTGGTTTAATAAAGCTGAAGCATTACTCAAATTTGCTATAATATTGGGTTCACCTTCTAATAACGCATCCAATTGTTTACCCAGCATTGTGTATTGTTCCATTGTATTACCTTCATAAGTTGTCTTTGTAAACATTCTTTCACCTCTTCTATTATCTGTACGTAGAATGAACTGTAATGAAGATCAATCTAGCGAATTTAGCTATTTTGAGTATATATGTCTTCATAATATTGATGCAAGTCATGCGAACGATGGGCATCCGAACCAAAAATTAGTGGAATTCCAGTTTCCTTTGCATAGGATGCATAAGGTAACGGTGGATATGGTTCTAAACAGTATTTCTTCGCAAGACCTGCACTGTTAAAATCTATTTGATATTTCTGCGTATTAATATCGTTTAGTGTTCGAATAATTAAGTCATGATCATCAATTTTTTCTTCTGATATAAGTTGGAATTTATGTATGAGTGTCGGATGGCCTATCCGAATCGGTTTAAATATTCCTAAATCAGCGAAAATCGATTTACGAACAGTATCATAGTAAAATTGGTACACGGTTTCTAAGGAACCAACATTTTTTGCAAATACAGTGAAGGTATCTGGTGAGTAATCGATACATTCATAAATTTGGTTAAATAAAAGGAAATGAACAGATAATATCGAATCATCTAAGTGTGGACCGATTTCATTTAATAGACGTTGAGTTTGTTTTTCGAAACCCTCTATGTAATCTACTTCAAGACCAATACGGACGTTAATGAATTTTGCATACTTTGCTTTTATTTTTTGAAGATCAATAATATAAGATTCAAGATGTTCTTCCTTCATAAAACTGTCTTGTTCAGGGACTGGGTCTTTGAATCCAGAAGGTGCGGGTGCATGCTCTGTAAATGTAATATGGGTAAACTGATTTAGAATCGCTTTTTCAATGTATTGTTCGAAAGAGTCCGAAGATCCATGGGGGCAATAAGGACTATGAATATGGCCATCTTGCTTCAAAAACGTTCATCTCCTTCGATATTTTTCTTTATTTCAGCAAAATTCTTGCAAATTCGTCACAAATACGATTGTTTCATGGTAAGATAACAAGTATGAATAGGTATAGATATAGATCGTGATTTATGGAACAGGGGGCTTACGATGAATTATATCATCATTGCAATCATCGTACTAATTGCACTGCTCGTAGTTGGTTTTTCTTTCCGACGCAAACATAACGTTGTGATACAAAGACTTGAGCATGAAAAACATCAAATACAAAACAAACCCATTTTAGAAGAAATGACAAAAGTAAAACAATTGAATATGAATGGTCAGACGGAAGAGATGTTTGAAAGTTGGAGAAATAGCTGGACGGAAGTAATGGACATACATATGCCTCACATCGATGCTTTATTGTTCGATGCAGAAGAAAGTATTGATAGGTTTAGATTTAAACGAGCTAGTGCGATTGAAAAAGAAATAGCTATACGTATTGATGAATGTGATGATCAAATGTCACTCATTTTGAAAGAGTTAGAAGCATTAATTGGTAGTGAAGAGAAGAATCGAATTGAAATTGAGCAGTTAAAAGAACAATACCGTACTGCAAGAAAATCTTTATTGGCTCATCAACATTCGTTTGGTGGTGCTGCAGTTCCACTTGAGAAAAGGTTAGAGCTATTTGTACCGCGATTTGAAGAATACGACCAATTAACAAGTAATGGGGATTATTTACAAGCGCGAGAAATTGTCATTTCACTTTGTCAAGAAGGGGACAATCTGTTTGGTATTTTACATGAGATTCCATCTTTATTGACAGAGATTCAAAATAAAATTCCATCTCATATCCATGATCTTCGTAGTGGGCAACGTGAAATGGAAGAACAATCTTATTACTTAGAACATCTTGAAATGACTGCTCAATTAAATAAG
Source organism: Paenisporosarcina sp. (assembly GCA_048976825.1). Classification (GTDB taxonomy): domain Bacteria; phylum Bacillota; class Bacilli; order Bacillales_A; family Planococcaceae; genus Paenisporosarcina. Next base: position 40,920 of record JBHGUT010000012.1, on the reverse strand, counting down.
TTAGACGAAGAATTAATCGCTATAAAAGAATCTGTCATTCAATTAGAAATTTCACATGTAATCCCAAGAATTGAAGAAATAAAAGATGAAATCGAGACGTTTTATGATTTACTTGAAAAAGAAGTTATGGCGAAGCGATATGTGGATCAACATCGAAAACCAACGGAAGTTCGGTTAGCTGAAGTTACGACCATCACACGTCAAACTAATGATGAAGCAGCTTATGTACAGCAGAGTTATCGTCTCCCTGAAAAAGAAGCCGAAATTCCTCAAGTATGTTTAAAACAAATCGAATCATTACAAAAGCGATATGAAATGTTGACACAGCGTGCAAGTGAAGATCAATTAGCGTATTCAAGTCTTCAAGAGGAACTTACGCTCATCGCAAATGATTTAGAAAATTTGTATGAAGAGCAAGATCGATTTGCAAATAGCTTAAAGAATTTGCGAATTGATGAAAATAGAGCACGAACAAAGTTAGATGAATTAAAACGATTACTCCATGAGACTGATCGGATGATCAATAAAGCAAATATGCCAGGTGTTCCTGAAGAAATGGATGCTCGATTAGAGGAAGCAGAGGAACATATTTATCTGGTTATGCAAAGTTTAGAAGAAGTACCGCTTAACATGAAATTAGTTGATACGTATTTGTCAAAAGCAGATAAGTGTATTCACCAAGTGCATGAGAAGTCAAAAGAAATGTTGGAAAATGTTTTATTAATTGAACGAATTATTCAGTATGGTAATCGATATCGCGCTAGTCACCCGAGGATGAATGAGCGATTACTCGAAGCCGAAGCTGCATTTAGACAGTTACGGTATACAAAAGCGCTTGAAGAAGCTGCCACTGCAGTCGAAGAAGTGGAACCAGGTGCAATGAAACGAATCGAAGTTCTTGTCAAAGAGGACGCATGGCGTTCATAATAGAGTCAATGAAACCACCACACAATACACGTGTTGGTGGTTTTCTTTACGAAAGGAAGAACGATGATGAATTATATGGATCATAGTGCAACGACAAAGCCGCGTAGAGAAGTTCTAGATACCTTCTTAAAGGTTAATGAAGATTTCTATGGGAATCCTGCTTCCATACATGAGATGGGTGTAGAAGCAAATGAGTTATTGAATCGAGCACGATCTCAAATTGCAACTTTGTTAGGAACAGAAGATAATAAAGTGATCTTTACCTCAGGAGGGACAGAGTCCAATCATTTTTCAATTACAGGGATTGCAAAAAGTTTGAGTCATCGAGGTCGACATATTCTAACCTCTAAAATTGAACACCCTTCTGTCCTTGAAACGTTAAAACAATTAGAAAAAGAAGGTTTTGAAGTCGAGTATTTGGATGTCAATGAAGAAGGTATAGTATCATTAGACATTTTACAAAAATCATTAAGAAAAGATACAGTTCTTATTAGTATTATGCATATTAATAACGAAATTGGCTCCATACAACCAATCGCTGCATTAGCGGATTATGTAAAGAAAACAAGTCGTGCAATTTTTCATGTAGACGCCATTCAGAGTTTCGGAAAATATACGGTGACTTTTCAAACTTTAGGCGTAGATATTTTGTCCATTTCTGGGCATAAATTAAATGGGTTAAAAGGGACCGGTATAGTTGCATGGAGTTCCGAATTAATTTTTCAACCCGTTCTAGTTGGAGGTGCACAAGAGTTTGGACTAAGAAGTGGCACAGTGGCAGTTCCACAAGCAGTCTCTTTAGCAAAAGCTATGCGACTCATTCACGAAGACTCACCTCGAGCGGTTCAACAATACGAAGCATGGTCGAAGGATTTGAGGGAGTTTTTAGCAAAATATCCTTCCATCAAAATCATTTCACCTCCACACGGAGCAGTTCATATTTTGACATTCAGTGTTCGGGATATTAAAGGGGAAGTAATAGTGAATGCTCTACAGAATAGAGGAATTATTGTTTCCACATCCAGCGCATGTTCCTCAAAACAAACGAAAACAAGCCATGTTATTGAAGCATTACACATTTCAGATGCCTTTAAGAAAGGTGTTATTCGAATTAGTTTTGGTTATGGAATGACAGATGAACATATAAAACATTTTAAAGAAAACTTTTCAGGAATAATGAAGCAGTTGAAAGGAGAATAATAACCAATGAACTGGAAAGAAATTTTAATACGGTATGGTGAATTATCAACAAAAGGAAGAAATAGAAATACATTTACAGGACGTCTACGAGATAACATTCATTATGCATTTGCAGACTTACCTAAACTTGAAATTATTACTGAACGTGATCGAATGTTTATTCGACCAAAAGAAGCTGAAACGATGGATCAGCTAATTCAACGATTACCTCATATTTTTGGAATTCAATCTTTCAGTCCAGTTGCTTCTTGTAGTTTGGACTTAGAAGAAATAAAAGATACGGCTTTAAAAGTTGTTCAATCAATAAATCGAGAAGGTAAGACATTTAAAGTAACTGTCAAACGTTCGTACAAGCCATTTCCATTAGAAACAAATGAATTACAACAATTAGTAGGTGCTCATGTACTAAGAGCATTTCCGGAAATTCAAGTTCAAATGAAAAAACCAGATATTGAATTACGAGTCGAAATTAGAAGAGATGCAGCATACATGACAGCAGAAGTAATAAAAGGTGCGGGAGGACTTCCGATAGGATCAAATGGTAAATCCCTTCTCATGTTGTCTGGAGGAATTGACAGTCCTGTTGCAGGGTATCAGATGTTAAAACGAGGTGTTAGATTAGATGCCATACATTTTTATAGTCCACCTTATACAAGTGAACGTTCAAAAGAAAAAGTGTTGGATTTAGCTGAGAAGTTAAGTCGTTTTGGAGCTTCTGTAAAACTTCATATAATTCCTTTTACAGAAATTCAAGAAGAAATTCAAAAACAGATCCCAGAAAATGTATCGATGACGACAACGAGACGAATGATGTTGAGAATTGCAGATATGGTACGTGAAGAAACTGGTGCAATGGCCATAATTACAGGTGAAAGCTTAGGTCAAGTGGCGAGTCAAACATTAGAAAGTCTAACTGCAATCAATGCAGTAACGAATACGCCAGTTCTTCGACCATTAATTTCATTTGATAAACAAGACATCATTACAATCGCACAAGAAATTGACACATATGAGGTTTCCATTCGTCCCTATGAAGATTGTTGTACAATTTTTACCCCAGCAAGTCCAAAAACGAAACCCAAACTTGAAAAAGTGGAGTTTTATGAAAGCTTTAAATCCTTTGAAGATATGATTAAAAAATCAGTCGAAAATCGTGAAGTCAGTGTATTCCCGGTAAAAAGGCAAGATAAGTTTTCGTCCTTGCTTTAATGGTTTCCATGAATTTCTTTATTCCTTGGGTGCATGAAAAATGTCGTATCGCACATTCTATCTTCACAAGGAGGTGAGAAACATGGCTAACAACAACAATCGAAACAAACTTGCTGTTCCTGGTGCTCAACAAGCTTTAGATCAAATGAAATATGAAATTGCACAAGAATTTGGAGTGCAACTTGGTGCAGATGCTACATCGCGTGCTAACGGATCCGTTGGCGGAGAAATTACTAAGCGATTAGTGCAAATGGCTGAGTCACAATTAAACGGTGGATTTGGTGGCAATTCACAACAACAATAATTATGTTAATTAAACCGGTAGCGAAAGCTGCTGGTTTTTTATTTTGATATTCCAATAAATTTTGAAAAATCAGTATATTATCAGTATAATTATAAATGGGTTAAAAAAGTTCAATAAGGAGGACAATATGGGACGTGAAAATTTAATTGCTCCATCTACATATAACTTGGTCGAAGAAATTGAAAAATATACATCTGATGAAAGATTGGCACTTATATGGGAAAGTGAAGATGGAAAATCAAAAACAATCACATATAAGGATCTTATGGACTCGTCGAACCAAGCCGCAAATGTTTTTATTAATTCCGGTTTAAAACAAGGTGATGTTGTATTAGTTATGGTACCTAGATTAATCGAAGCTTATGTAACATACATAGGAGCACTAAAGGCTGGACTTGTCGTAATTCCGAGTTCTGAAATGTTACGAACAAAAGATATTGACTACAGATTATATCATAGTGATGCAAAAGCAATTGTCGCGTATGAGCCTTTTATCGAACAATTTAAGGATGTAAATTTAAGTGGGATTACACAGTTTGTGATTGGGCAAGCAAGTGAACCATGGACTTCTCTTACAAATGAAATGATTCAAGCATCTAATGTGTTTGAAACAGTTTCAACAAAAAAATCGGATATGGCATTTTTATCTTACACAAGTGGCACAACGGGCAATCCAAAAGGTGTAGTTCATACACATGGATGGGCTTATGCACATTTACGTACTTCCGCAGAACATTGGTTAGATATACATGAAGGGGACATTGTTTGGGCAACAGCTAGTCCAGGCTGGCAAAAGTGGATCTGGAGTCCTTTTCTTGCTACACTTGGTAGTGGTGCTACTGGTTTCGTTTATCACGGTAAGTTCGAATCAAAGAAATACCTAGAACTCATACTTACACATGGAGTGAATGTTCTATGTTGTACGCCTACAGAATATCGAATTATGGCAAAGATTGATAACTTAACAGACTACAAGTTACCTTCCTTGCATAGCGCGGTTTCAGCAGGAGAGCCTTTAAATCGAGAAGTAATTGATACATTTAAACGTGTATTTAATATCGATGTAAGAGATGGATATGGTCAAACTGAAAACACTTTGTTAGTAGGTACAATGAAAAATATGGATGCAAGACCAGGGTCTATGGGAAAACCAACTCCAGGAAATCTTGTAGAAATTATTGATGAGTACGGAGAAATATGTGAAGTTGGTGTTGTAGGAGATATTGCCGTTCATATTGACACGCCAGCTCTATTTAAAGCCTATCTAAAAGATCCAGAACGAACGATTATGCAATTCCGTGGTAATTATTATATAACGGGTGATAAAGCATCAAGAGACCAAGATGGATACTTTTGGTTTGAAGGACGAGGCGATGACATCATCATTAGTTCTGGTTATACAATCGGTCCTTTTGAAGTAGAAGATGCACTAGTTAAACATCATGCAGTTCAAGAATGTGCAGTGGTAGGTAGTCCAGATGAAGTTAGAGGACATATTGTCAAAGCCTATGTCGTTCTGACAGAATCAAGTATAGCTTCTGAATCATTAATTGTAGAATTGCAAAATCATGTAAAAGAGTTAACAGCACCATATAAATATCCAAGAGAAATCACTTTTATAAAAGAACTTCCTAAGACTGCATCGGGTAAAATTAGAAGAATTGAATTAAGAACACAAGAACTTTCAAAATAAAAAGGTAATTGAAAACTATTCTTAAATCCTTGAAAAAGGTTTTTAAGAATAGTTTTTTAAATTTACTTTTCTTTAAAAGGAATCTATAATAGGACTATTATTTCGTGTGTCAAAATGAATGGGGTGATGGTTTGTCAGAAGAAAGAAAAGGAATGGTCTGGGCCATAGGTGCATATTTGGTCTGGGGAGTTTTACCGATTTATTGGAAGTGGTTGAATCATGTACCTAGCAGTGAAATACTTACAAGCCGTGTAGCCTGGGCGTTTATTTTCACTTTACTTATGGTTGTTCTAATGAGAAAAGTTCAAGTTTTAAAGTCGGATTTCATCGCATTGTGGAAAAATCCAAAGGCATTTTGGAGTTTGTTTTTTGCCTCTGCATTAATAACTGGAAATTGGTTTTTATACATATGGGCAGTGAATACCAATCACTTAGTAGAAACTAGTTTAGGATACTATATCAATCCTTTAATTTCGGTGTTGTTGGGTATTATCTTCTTAAAAGAGAGTCTTTCAAAAGCTCAACAATTAGCTTTTGTCATTGCAGCCATTGGTGTAGCTATATTAACGATTTCCTATGGGAGATTTCCTTGGCTCGCATTTTCCCTGGCTATAAGTTTTGCTGTCTATGGGTTGATGAAAAAAACAATTAAGCTTGATGCATTAAGAGGTTTAACAATTGAGACTATGTTCATTGTACCTTTTGCTTTGATGTATTATTTCTATTTGTTTATTTCAAATAAAGCGGTGCTTTTTCATGATTCACTGCAAACAGATATTTTATTGGTATTTACGGGCGTTGCAACTGCAATTCCTTTGTTGCTATTTACAAAGGGTGCACAAAAAATCCCACTCTACATGATTGGGTTTTTGCAGTACATCGCACCTACCTGTATGTTGTTTTTAGGTGTTATCATTTATGGAGAAACATTTAAAACAATCGATTTAATTTCATTTTCATTAATATGGGTAGCGCTCATTCTATTTACGTTCTCTAAAGTTATGGAAGCTCGAACTAAGAGAAGAAAAGCAATTGTTATAAAATAAAGCAGATGAAAAATTTTCATCTGCTTTTCGTTTTTTCTATAAATACGTTCTTTTTACTTTTTCCAAAAAAGAATTATTTAATTTAACTGTTCTCACAACGCAGTCGCTTAATCGTATCCTAACAGTTTCAACATGCTGAACACTTAAAGATTCATTATCGATTCCAATAGAAGGAAATACATTTCCGTTTTGATGTAACTTAAGAATAAAAAGGTAGATTATCATCTATAAATACTTGTAGAATAGGGTAGCAGAGCACTTCGATTTCTGCATTATGTACATCGTTTCTAAATCGTGAGAATGAAAATCACAATACATACCTAAAGAGTCTGTAGTTGAGATCCCTGAATATAAGCAATCTTGGCTAAAACCAATTATTAGCACGCTTGGAAAAATGGAGCCATTACCACCTAAGCTGATAATGTTGTTGGCATTTCGAGTATCATTTACAACTTAAAATCAGATTTGGCTATTGTATCAGAGTTATTATTCAGGCTATTTTCATCGTGTTTGGAATGTATGTAAAAGTGTGGACGGTGGGACATGGTTATAGGGCCATTCCAAGATTACTAGTCGTTATTTTAGCAAGAGCTGAAACAATTCGACATGATAATCATAATGCGTGTGAAAAATAACGAAAATCCGTTATACATAATTACTGTTTTCACAATTTTTCAAAGAGAGACTAAGGAGGAACAAAAAAGATGAATACTAAACGTTGGATTGCATTAGGTGCTGCTGCACTACTATTCGGATTATCTATTGTTGCTAATATCGCTTCTTTTGCATTTAGTAACAATTTCACGAACAATTTTGAAGAAATATTTGCATTGTCTGAATCTGAATACATTGAAACAGTTTTAGAAGAAGGAGATATGTCAAAACGAATTGCTGTCTTAACAGTAGATGGTGTTATACAAGATACAGGGGGAGCTTCTTCATTTTTAGCGCCGGTGGGGTACAATCACCAATTTTTTATGGATCAATTGGAAATGATTAAAGAAGACGAATCCATTAAAGCTGTAGTTTTGCAAGTGAATTCACCTGGAGGCGGAGTGGTTGAATCGGCCCAAATTTACGATAAAATCATTGAAGTGCAAGAAGAAGTAGATGTCCCATTCTACGTTTCAATGGGCAGTATGGCGGCATCAGGAGGTTACTATATTTCAGCTCCTGCAGACAAGATCTTTGTAAATAAAGAAACATTAACAGGTTCTATAGGTGTAATCATGGAAAGTATCAACTACGGAGAACTTGCCGAAAAACATGGGATTGATTTTGTGACTATAAAGACTGGACCTTATAAAGACATTATGAGTCCAACCCGTGACATGACTCCAGAAGAACGTGCGATGCTTCAAGAAATGATTAATGAATCTTATGAATCGTTTGTTGACATTATAGAAAAAGGCCGTGGTATGACGGAGGCAGAAGTTAAAGCTGTAGCGGATGGTCGTATTATGAACGGGCGACAAGCCATTGATGCGGGACTTGCTGATGAATATGGATACCTGGAAGATGTCATTGCTGCTGTTCGTAAAGACTTTGATTTGAAGAATGCAGAAGTGATTGAATATGGTTATTCACAAGATTTCGCAAGTTTGTTTTCAATGAAAACACAATCATTATTTGGTGGAAATGCAGAAACTCAATTAATTGGTAAATTACTTTCGGATTATAATGCACCTCGTATGATGTACATATATGGTGAAAAGTAAGGAGGATGAAACTATAATGACCAATTTAAATGAGTCAAATTCCGAAAACGTTGAAATGGCAAACCAAAATTCGCAAAAATCAGTATATACATTCGAAGAATTAGAAAAATATCATCTAAAACCTGCGGGGTTTTGGATACGTTTTTGGGCGTATGTATTTGATTTGCTCGTTATTTCTTCTATATCAAGCATTGTCATATACCCGGTATTCCATATTTTTAATTGGGATTTCCAAGGCACAACTTGGTATGCACCTATTGGCTTTATAACTAGTATTGTTTTCTATTTATATTTTATTTTGATGACTAAATATCTCAAACAAACAGTAGGGAAAATGATTTTTGGTATTTGTGTTATATCACTTCATCAGGAAAATTTATCACTTCAAACCATTTTATTTCGTGAATGGATTGGACGATTTTTCTCTGCAACTATTTGGCCACTATACTGGATAATTGGTTTTACGCCTAACAAACAAGGGTTACATGACTTTATTGCAGATACGATGGTTGTTCACGAGAATTCTTATGAAAAGAAGATTATAAAGAATTATAAACGCATCAATGATTCGAGTGAGTTGCAAGAATCAAATATGATTTAGTAAGATGGATATAAGGGAGGCGTTATCTTGGTACAAATTACATTCAAGCAAAATCCAATCACATTAATTGGCAAGGAAGTAAAAGTCGGGGAAACAGCGCCAAATTTCACAGTTCTTGCTAATGATTTAAGCCCCGTAACATTGAACGATTCTAAAGGAAAAGTGCGATTAATAAGTGTTGTTCCTTCACTTGATACTGGAACATGTGATACTCAGACGCGTAAGTTCAACGAAAGTGCAGCTGAAATTGGAGAAGATGTTGTTATCTTGACTATCTCTAATGATTTACCATTTGCACAGAAACGTTGGTGTGCAGCTGCAGGAATCAACTCGGTTCAAACACTTTCAGATCATCGAGATCTTTCATTTGGTGAAGCTTATGGTGTAGCCATTCAAGAACTACGGTTACTTACTCGGGCCGTATTTGTTGTAGATGCGAACGACAAAGTTACCTATGTCGAGTATGTACCTGAAGCTACAGAGCATCCAAATTACGAAAAAGCGATTGAAGCAGTAAAAGCAGCAAAAAATTAATGCAAAGAGACCCACTCGAATAATTTGAGTGGGTTTCCTAATTAAAGGAGTTCTTCATGAATAGTTCAATGGAAAAATTGTTTAACTTTATCGATGAACATGCAAATAAAATGCAAGCTGCTGAAAATATAACTTATATAGAAGGTGTATTGGAAACAACAGAGATGTGGCTTGATGGAGACATAACTCCTGGCTTTCAAGATATTCAAAAGGAAGATATGCGAAAAGCTATTCAGTTAGCGATACTAAAAGGCATGAAAGAGCATGTACAGCCACATCATCAAATGACTCCGGATTCTCTAGGGTTACTGGTCGGGTATTTTGTTGAATTATTGACGTCTAACAAACAACAAGTATCCATCTTAGATCCTGCAGCAGGAACAGGGAATTTATTGTTTACCGTACTGAACTTTTTGCAAGATAAAGCAACTTCTTCAGCGGTAGAAATTGATGATATGCTTATTCGTTTGGCTGCTTCTACTGGGGATTTGTTGCAACATCCCGTTACGATGTATCGTCAAGATGCCTTACAACCACTTCTGATCGATCCCGTGGATGTTGTGGTGAGTGATTTACCTGTAGGTTATTATCCAGATGAAAAAACAGCTTCAGGGTACGAATTGAAAGCAAAAGAAGGGATGTCTTTTGCACATCATTTAATGATTGAACAATCGATAAGACATACCGTTGAAGGTGGATATCTCGTTCTTTTAGTGCCACAAGGAATTTTTGAATCTCCTCAAACAAAAGAATTACACACTTATTTTTCAAATCATGCTTGGATACAAGCAGTGGTTCAATTGCCATCTAATTTGTTTAAAAATGAAATTCATGCCAAAAGTTTGTTGGTGATTCAAAAGAAAGCACCGCAACTAAAACAACCAAAAGAAGTACTACTCGCAAAAGTTCCAAACATGTCAAACAAAGAAGCAATGGCTCTCTTTTTTGAAAAAGTGAAAATATGGTATAAAGAAAATAATATAAGATAATTGCTCACCTCTTTTTTTTCCATTCAAGAGGTACTGAAAGATTAACTAATATCAAGTCATAGAAAAATCCCGAGGGCTGACTAAACGCCTTCGGGATTATCTGTTTATTCGTGTTCTTCTGTTCTAACGACGAGGACATCACATTTTGCTGAACGAACAATATGTTCTGAAACGCTTCCGATTAAGAATCGTTCTACCGTGCTAAGACCTGTTGCACCGCAAATAATTAGATCCGCCTGGACTTTGTTGGCTAAATCTTTAGAAATCATTGTTTTAGGTGATCCATATTCTACAAGGATATTCACATTTGTAATACCAGCGGCTTCAGCTTCTTTTTTATAGCCTGTAAGTAACTCTTCCGCAAAGACTTGCGCTCGATCAGCGATTGAACGGTCATAAGCTTCAATTGCAGCAAATGATCTTGTATCAATAACGTTGGCTAAGTTTAATGTTGCGTTATTTCGTTTGGCAATGGCAACTGAATTTTTAAATGCCCATTCCGCTTCTTTTGAACCATCGACAGCTACTAGGATTTGATTATAAGAAAGTGACATGATTATTCCTCCTTCATCTAAAGTATATTCTACTAAAACATTTCGATACTTAGACGATAATTTCCTGCTTCCAAGCGAATAATTGTAATGAAAAACCTCTACATATGTCTGTATATTTTTTTAACAAGGCATACATAATCGCACTAGATATAAAGATTATCATGCCGGGTGACAAAAGTTATTATTGCGTATTCTTTCCAGGTTGAGAGCTTAAGTGATAAAGGAATAGCCTCAAGTTCAAACACTTCGTAACTTTGTGAAGGGATTTGTTATCATTATTTACTACACCAACCTTCGATACAGTGAGTACTCAAATTCAAAATATTTTTAAAGCCATTTCCTATGATATCTGATAGAATGGATTTGCTTTCAACATTTTTAATAATGTCGATTCTTATACATAGGAGGGTCTTCCAATGCGTATTGGTGTGCCAAAAGAAATAAAAAATAATGAAAATCGTGTCGCTATGACACCAGCAGGCGTAGTAAATCTATCAGTTTTCGGTCATGAAGTTGTTATAGAAAGTGGAGCAGGTTTAGGTTCAGGTTTTACTGATGAAGCCTATTTGGATGCTGGTGCAAAAATTGTTGCATCCGCAAGTGAAGCATGGTCTCAAGATATGATTATGAAAGTAAAAGAACCAGTTGCTTCAGAATATGGTTATTTCCGTGAAGGTCTAATTTTGTTTACCTACTTACATTTAGCCCCAGAACCAGAATTAACAAAAGCATTAATGGATAATAAAGTAGTTGGGATTGCGTACGAAACCGTTCAACTTCCAAACAACTCATTACCATTGTTAACGCCAATGAGTGAAGTTGCAGGACGTATGTCTACTCAAATTGGTGCACAATTCTTAGAGAAAATTCACGGTGGAATGGGAATTTTATTAGGTGGAGTTCCTGGCGTTTCTCGTGGGAAAGTAACAATAATTGGTGGAGGTATCGCTGGAACGAACGCAGCTCGTGTTGCGGTTGGTATGGGTGCTGATGTGACAATCATCGATTTAAGTCCAGATCGTCTTCGTCAATTAGAAGAATTATTCGGACGTGATGTACAAACTTTAATCTCAAATCCGTTTAACATTGCTGAATCTGTAAAAGATTCTGATCTTGTGATTGGTGCAGTTTTAATACCTGGAGCTAAAGCGCCAAAACTGATTACAGAAGAAATGATTAAATCAATGAAACCTGGCTCTGTTGTAGTTGATATTGCGATAGATCAAGGTGGGATTTTTGAAAGCTCAGATCGAATCACGACTCATGATAAACCAACCTATGAAAAACATGGTGTGGTTCATTACGCTGTCGCGAACATGCCTGGAGCTGTTCCACGTACATCTACAATGGCTTTAACAAATGTAACAGTTCCTTATGCTGTTCAAATTGCGAACAAAGGTTATGTAAAAGCTTGTTTAGACAATACGGCCTTATTAAAAGGAATTAACACACTGGAAGGACATGTGACGTATCAAGCAGTGGCTGACGCACAAGGTCTTCCATATGTAAGTGTAGATTCACTTTTAAAATAATAATTAGTAAAGACCCTTTTCATCATGAAAAGGGTCTTTGTTTGGTGGAATAACTTGGCGAAATTGCATCTTCGGCCGCATGCCTTTAAAGGTAGTGACTATGCTATTAACCAAACTAAAAAAGTTTTCTGTTCTTATGTTTCTGAGCGGCAAGGAGATTACCATCACAACAGGATTACCTAAAAGACGAAGAAGAGAGACGTGACATCGTCACGTCCCTCTTCTTATTCATTCTAAAGGTAAAGGTGTAGTCTGTTATGCCCTTAAGCTAATCAGAAACATTAGAACCACAATAGAAATCATCCCTGAATTATTCTCCAGAAACAATAACCAGTTCCTTCGTATATTTCGTTAAAACCTCAACGCCATCCTTCGTTACAACAACATCATCTTCAATTCGAACACCTGTAATACTTGGATCGTAAATTCCAGGTTCGATTGTAAACACCATGCCTTCAATTAATGCCATCTCATTATTAGCCGTCACCGATGGGAATTCATGAACGGAAATGCCAAGCCCGTGGCCTAAACGATGAGTGAAAAATTCACCATAACCCGCTTCAGTAATAATATCGCGTGCTATCTTGTCAAGTTCCATAGCCTTTACACCTGGTTTTACTGCGTCTACTGCAGCTTGCTCTGCTTTACGGACCGTTTCATATACTTCTTTTTGCTTTTCTGAAGGTTCCCCAAAAGCTACCGTGCGTGTAATATCAGAACAATACCCTTTATAAACCACACCTAAATCAAATAAAACTAAGTCACCTTTTTGTATTTTACGATCGCCCGGCTTACCATGTGGCGATGCTGTTTTCGGTCCGCTTAAAACCATTGTGTCGAATGACATATGGGAGATTCCTTTTTTCTTTAAAGCTAACTCGATAGCTGTTAAAATCTCAAGCTCGGTTTTTCCTTCAGCAATTTCGCTTACTCCAACTTCAATCGCATAATCTGCATAAGCTGCTGCTTCACGAAGGATGGCTAATTCGTTTTCATCTTTAACCACACGCATAGAATTGAGTTGATCATCAAGTCTAGTAAAAGTAACATCTGGGTATAATTCTTGAATAGCTTCTAAACGTTCAACCGTCATATATGCTTTTTCAATCGCTAATTTTACTGGTGAAATCCCCTTATTTACAATAGCTTGTTTTAATAGTTGCCAAGGGTGGTCCGTATCTTTATGACCGACTACATCAAAGTTCCATCCTGCATTTTTTGCATCTGGTACTTCCATTTGAGGAAGAATCATAAGAGGTTCTGCGTCTTGAAAGACCAGAACACCTAGCAACCGTTCATGGGGATTACTTCGAAATCCAGAAACATAAAACACGTTATCTGGTGTTGTTATAAAAGCCGCATCTATATTATGCTTTTTTAAATAAGTCGTAATTTGATTGATTTTACTCATATTAGCACTCCTTTTTTATTGTTCTCTTAAATAGCATATCAAAAAACAGGATTTCCGGCATTTTTATCGAATAATGAACAATATCTAATGAAGGAGGTTAAAAGAAATGTATGTATCTTTCCATGGACATTCAGTTGTCAAAATTAAAACAGGTGACTTTACAATACTGATAGATCCTTTTATTTCAGGGAATGAACTAACCGATTTGATTGCAGAAAATGAAAAGCCTGATGTTATCTTGTTAACTCATGGACATAATGATCATGTCGGTGACACGGTAGAGATTGCTAAAGCAAATGATTCATTAGTAATCGCACCATTTGAACTTGCTGAATACTTAGGGTGGCAAGGTGTACGAACACATGGCATGCATATCGGTGGAGCAAGACAGTTTGAATTTGGAAAAGTGAAATTCACTCAAGCTTTTCATGGTTCATCATATGTAACAGAAGAAAATGAAATTATTTATACCGGAATGCCATCTGGAATTTTGTTCTCAGCAGAAGGAAAAACAATTTATCATGCTGGTGACACTGCTTTGTTTGGCGATATGAAATTAATTGGAGAACGTCATCCGATTGATTTAGCTTTCTTGCCAATTGGGGACAATTTTACAATGGGAATAGAAGATGCAGCTTATGCAGTAGAGCTATTGAATCCGAAAGCAGTGGTACCGATTCATTACAATACATTTCCACCAATAAAACAAAATCCATTAGACTTTAAAAACTTGGTTAAAGATGCTGTCGTTCATGTTTTGAGTGCAGGCGAGGGAGTAGAACTATAATTGAACTTTGCACGGAAAGTCTTTACTTTCCGTGTGTTTTTTTGGAATGAAAAATGACTAGTTTGTGATACACTATTTATAGAACGACTGTTTGGGGATAGGTGATGAAGTGTCAACGAAACATGAGCAGATTTTACAATATATTGAATTATTGCCTGTAGGAGATAAGATATCCGTAAGACGAATTGCAAAAGAATTGCAAGTAAGTGAAGGAACAGCTTATCGAGCGATAAAAGAAGCGGAAACACAACGAATAGTTAGTACCATTGAACGCGTTGGAACCATTCGAATTGAAAAGAAGAAAAAAGAAAATATTGAGCGCTTAACTTTTGCAGAAGTCGTCAATATTGTAGACGGCCAAGTTCTCGGTGGGAAGAATGGTCTTCATAAAACGCTTACTAAGTTTGTCATTGGAGCTATGCAACTTGAAGACATGATGCGATACACAGATGCTGGTAGTCTTTTAATCGTTGGAAACAGAACGAAAGCTCATTTTACAGCGTTAAAGGCAGGGGCAGCAGTTTTAATCACTGGTGGATTTGAAGCATCTGACATATTGAGAAAAGAAGCGGATGAGCTTGAACTTCCAATTATTTCAACGAGTTATGACACATTTACTGTGGCAACGATGATAAATAGGGCAATTTATGATCAATTAATTAAAAAAGAAATTTTGTTCATAGAGGATATTTATGTACCATATCAAGAAACTGACTTTTTGAGAATAACGGACAGTGTCAAAGCTTACCATGAAAAAAATTCACAGACGACGCACGGTGGCTTTCCTGTTATTGATGGACAACAAAAGCTTATAGGAATCGTAACGGCAAGAGATGTAATTGGAATTGAACATCAAGAATCAATTGAAAGAATTATGACGAAAAATCCTTTGACAGTAACCATGAAAACCAGTGTCGCATCTGCCGGACATCGTATGATTTGGGAAGGTATAGATTTAATGCCAGTAGTAAATGATGCTGGAATTTTACAGGGTGTCATTAGTAGACAGGATGTTTTAAAGGCACTTCAACTTGCTCAAAAGCAACCTCAACATGGTGAGACTATAGATGATATTGTAAAAAGTCAGATGAAGGTTTTACAAGAGGACGAACTTGCAGTTGAATTTACGGTCACTCCTCAAATGACCAATCAATTTGGGGCAATTTCATACGGTGCATTTACTACACTATTAGCTGAGGTTGGTAATCATGCATTGAAAAATAGGAAACGTGGAGACAGTGTTGCCGAAAATATGACCATCTATTTTATTAAACCGATGCAAATGGATAGTGTAATAACTGTTCGTCCCCGTATTCTAGATATGAGTCGAAAGTTTGTGAAAATGGAGTTTGATGTTTTCCAATCAACCCTCCTTGTAGGCAAGGCAATGATGATGTTCCAAATTTTAGAGCGATAAATTTGATTTTAGTTTAAACAAAAAAGTGATGCGATTATTCGCATCACTTTTGATTCAATCGAAACTCTTCTTCAACAAATTGTCCATAATGCTTTGCGGCTTTGTAGTAATGAACCATCGAAAATAACCCTAGTCCAATAAAAAGTGCAGATATGACATAGGTTATTGTTGAAGGGAAAAGAAAAATGTGGTTTAAGCCAAAGGAAAATAGTAGACTTCCAAGTGCCATATGTGCGCGGTTTGCATACCATTTTTTTGCGATGGGGTATTCACTTCGGAATTGTTTTACTTTTAAATATAAGTAAAATACGAATGATACAACTATAAAAGATACGAATAATGCATTTATCATGGTGAACCTCCTGGTAATATAAGAAACTGTCATTATTGTAACGACATTTCTGCTAAATTGCGAATGGTTTTAACAAAAGATAGGAGGAAAACAAATGAAGCGTCAAATCATTGACACAATCTCTCAATATGAAACAATTATTATTCACAGACATGTTCGACCTGATCCTGATGCTTATGGTTCTTCCTTTGGGCTTCGAGAAATATTACGAGCCAGCTTTCCAGAGAAAAAAGTATATACAACTGGGGAACATGATCAAACCCTTGATTTTTTAACTACACCTGATAGCATCACGGATGAAATGTACAAGGATGCGCTCGTAATTGTAACAGATACCGCTAACACAGAACGGATAGATGATCAACGTTATGTAAAAGGCTCAAAATTAATTAAAATTGATCATCATCCAAATGATGATCCGTATGGAGATTTACTCTGGGTGAACACTTCCGCAAGTTCTGCAAGTGAGATGATTTATGATTTATATGAAGAAGCTAAGTCATATGCCAATTGGAAAATATCTGATGAAGCAGCAAGGTTGTTATTTGCTGGAATTGTTGGGGACACCGGACGTTTCATGTTCCAAAGTACAAGTCAGAAAACATTCGAAACTGCGGGTGATTTAATAAAATTCGATTTCGACCGTACGGCATTGTTTAATGGAATGTATGAGGTGGATAGAGATTTATTGAATTTGCAAGGTTATATTTATCAGCACTTTGTAATGGATTCTAAAGGTACCGCTTTTATTAAATTAACGAAAGATACACTAAAAGAGTTTGGGGTTACACCTAGTGAAACTTCTTTACTCGTAGGTTCACTTGGAAATGTTAGAGGAATTGCTGCATGGGTCTTTTTTATTGAAGAGTCTGATCAAATTCGTGTAAGACTGCGCTCAAAGGGACCCATCATCAATGAATTAGCAAAAGAGTTCGGTGGTGGTGGTCACCCGCTTGCTTCCGGTGCGTCGGTCTATTCGTGGGAACAAGCAGAACTAGTAATCGAAAAACTTAAAAAACTTTGTCAATAGAATGGAAGGAGAAGATGACGTGAAACCAGTGTATCCACAAGTGTTTACTTCGGCAGACTTGTTAAATAGTACAATTCGTTTGGAATCACTCATTCCTTTCCTTCAAGAACAAGAAGCAACTGCTGTTGCAATTACTAACCGGAAATTGTATGGCATTCTCCCTTTTTATAATCAGATGAAAAGTGCTGGCATTCATCCAGTCATTGGTTTAAGTTGTGATCTTGAAATAAACAATGAAAACGTCTTACCAATTCAAATTTATGCAAAAACTGATATTGGGTATCAAAATTTAATGAAAATTAGTAGCTCTCTTGAAGTTAAAGGAATCAGAAATTTGCCTCTAAAATGGCTTCAAGCATACAAAGAAGACTGTATAATTGTCTGTTCATTCCCGGAAGGAAATGAACATTACACGATTCAACAATTTGAAGAAGCCATTCAACGAATGGATAAGACTTTTTCACAACAATTGGTTGGAGGAATTTCTAGACCAGGTGGAGTAAAGTCAGAACATGAAGAAGTTGCTATTTTGCTCTATGAAAAATATCAGCTATCGATTATTGCCACACATCGGTCTCATTATCAGTTTCCAGAAAATGCATTTTCTTATGAAGTGGCTCAAGCAATATCCCAAGGTTTAAAACTCCAAGACTCCACTCGAGTAAAACCTCTACATGAACATTATTATTTACCCACGTCAATTCAATGGATGGAATGGTTCTCAGATCATCCCGAATGGATAATAACCTCAGCAAAAATGTTGAATAGTTGCCAAGTAAGCCTAACTACAAGTCAAATCCACATGCCTAAGTTCCCTGTAGTTGCGAACGTGACAATAGGAGAATATTTAAAAGAAACTTGTATTAAAGGATTAAGGAAACGTCTGGATTCGGTAACGGAAGAGTATTTAAATCGATTAGATATGGAACTGAATATTATTAACCAAATGGGTTATGCGGATTATTTTTTAATAGTGGCAGATTTTATGAGATACGCTAAGGAACATCAAATTTTAACGGGTCCCGGCCGAGGATCTTCAGCAAGTTCGTTGGTAGCATACAGTTTATCAATTACTCATGTTGACCCTTTAAAGTATGGATTATTATTTGAACGGTTTTTAAATCCTGAACGAGTAACCATGCCGGATATTGATATTGACTTTGCTGATAATAGAAGGCAAGAAGTCATTCAATATGTAGCAAATAAATATGGTCAAGCTTACGTCGCCCAAATTGTAACATTTGGAACATTATCAGCGAAATCTGCAGCACGTGATGTAGCGCGAGTATTTGGTTTTGAATCTAGTGTCCTAGACATGATATCAAAACAATTATCAAATAAGGTAGGCATTTCCTTAGAAGACGCTATACAACAGTCGGAAATGCTTAAGAAGTGGGTAGCATCTGATTCTCTTCACCAGAGTTGGTATCGGGTTGCATTAGAATTAGAGGGGTTACCACGACATGGATCTACACATGCTGCGGGAGTAATCCTTTCGCCGGTACCTCTTGTAGAGCTTGTACCAATTGAAGATGGACAAGATGGAATCTACTTAACGCAATGGCCAATGCAAGACATAGAGCGCAGTGGTTTGTTAAAAATGGACTTTCTCGGACTTAGAAATTTGACCATTTTAGATAGAATTCGAACAATGATTTGGCACGATACGAAACAATGGTTAGAATTCGAGAAAATTCCCCTCAATCATGAAAAAACATTCGAATTACTTCAAAAAGGAAATACGACTGGTGTTTTTCAATTAGAATCTGATGGGATGAGACAAGTATTAAGAGATATAAAGCCTAACAATTTTTTAGATGTCGTTGCCATTAATGCACTTTACCGTCCGGGTCCAATGGATAACATTCCAACATATAGACGTCGGAAAAATAACGAAGAAAGCACCTATTATCAACACCCGATTTTAGAACCGATATTAAAGGAAACTTATGGAGTCATTGTATACCAAGAGCAGATTATGCAAATTGCTTCGAAAATGGCTGGTTTTACATTTGGTGAAGCTGATATATTAAGAAGAGCTGTTAGTAAAAAAAATCGTCATGTTCTTGACGAACAACGAAGCCATTTTGTAGAAAAAGCAATAATAAAAGGTTTTTCTCGTCAAGAATCAGATGAAATATATGACTTAATTGTACAATTCGCAAATTATGGATTCCCAAAAAGTCATGCGGTTGCGTATAGTTTAATTTCTTATCATATGGCTTATTTGAAAGCTCAATATCCCGTCTATTTTTATACATCTCTTTTAACAAGTGCCATTGGAAATGCAGAAAAAACGATGAAAATCTTACAAGAGATTAAACAAAAAAAACTCAAACTGCTTTCTCCTTCGATATTTTCAAGTGAACTTGCTTACAGGGTAGAAAATGGAGCCATACGGTTTGGGTTATCTGCGATAAAAGGAGTTTCACATGATTTTCTGAAAAAATTGCTAAGGGCCAGAAAAAACTCACACCCAATTTGGCAAGACATGTTCGAGCTCGCGGTTAATTTGTCCGCAGAAAATTTTTCGCGAAAACACTTAGAGCCTCTTATAAAATCGGGAGCTTTAGATGATTTTCATCAAGACCGAGCGACACTCCTTGGTACATTAGATGCTGCAGTAAAATATGCAGAGCTCGTAAGACCAAAAATCGAGCATGATTTGTTCGAAGGAGAAGTAAATTCTTTTGGAAAACCAAAATATATTAAAAAAGAACCTATGCCCGATATGATGAAATTACAATATGAACGGGAAACATTAGGTTTTTACATGTCTAGTCACCCCGTTGGTAGATGGAAACAAACGTTGGAAATCGTATTTGTTGATATTCAAGACATTGCTACTAAAAAAAATGGTCAAAGTGTGACAATCGTGGGTATGATAGAAGATATTCGTCGAATTCGTACAAAAAAAGGAGAATCTATGGCATTTGTTTCTCTTCAAGATGAAACAAGTGATGTTTCTTGCACCGTATTCCCAAAAGATTATGCTCATTTTAATTTATTAATAAAAGAACAAGAGATTGTGAAAATTGATGGAACTGTAGAGTGGCGACAAGGTAAACCACAGGTTATTGTGAAACAAATGAATGCTATTAAACAATGATTGATTATGATTTAGTTATAACCTAAAAAAAGTTTTTGGCTATTGCCAAAAGCTTTTTTTATTGTGTTGAAATGACCCACTGATGCTTCAATCTTTAGAAAATGAATATGAGTTAAATATTTAAATATAATTGCATGAAACTGATTTTTTTTGTATGATAGTCACATTGAGTGGTCAGACCACTTTGAAATAAATGGAAATTAGAGGGATTAGGATGACTAATCAAGCGCCATCTACCAAAATGTATTTGCAAATAGTTCGGGAATTACGAACGTTAATACATGCTGAAAACATCCGTCCTGGAGGGAAATTACCTTCTGAAAGAGAGCTTGCTGAAAGACTTCAAGTAGGCAGATCATCAGTCAGGGAAGCTTTAAGAAGCTTAGAACTCTTGGGGTTAATTGAAACAAGGCATGGAGAGGGAACATTCTTAGCCGATTATCGGAAACATCAATTGGTTGAAGTCTTATCCACCTTTATCATGCAGGAACCTAAAGCATTAGAAGATGTTCATGAGACCAGGCAGTTGCATGAGAAAGAAGCAATTCGACTTGTGACTAATAACAAGTCCTATCGAGATTTGCCTGTATGGATAAGTTTACTCATCCGATTAGAAGAAGACGGAACGATTGCAAGAGAAGATGTTATTCGAGAAATTATTATTTCAACCAATAATAGACTGTCATTGAAGATGTGGTTTTTATTAAAACAGTATGGTCAAGAACCGCTTAAAGGATATTCTTCTGAGGAAGAAAAACAAGTAATCCATGAGTTATTGCGAGCAATAATCGAAGGACAAATAGATACCGCAATCTCTTCATATACTGCTTGGATAGAACGGTTACCAAAAGGGAGCGATATACTATGATTCGTGAAATTTTCACTAAAAATCGGAAACATAAATATGCCACTATTTCAAATGCAACTGCGAGAAATGATGTTCCTGAAGGAATTATGACGAAGTGCCCGGAGTGCCGCCATATAGGTTTAACCAAAGATTTAAAGAAAAACAATAAAGTTTGTCCATCTTGTAATTATCATTACAAAATGACAGCTCAAGAACGAGTTTCAATATTCTTAGATGAAGACTCATTCTCTTCGATGGATGATCATTTACAAACGGGAAATCCATTGAATTTTCCTGGATATTCGGAAAAAATTAAGTTAGATGCTGAAAAAACAGGATTGAATGAGGCAGTGTTAACAGGTGTTGGGACGATTGACAATCAAAAAATCGTCGTTGCGATTATGGATGCTCATTTCCGAATGGGTTCGATGGGTTCAGTTGTTGGGGAGAAAATTACACGAGCAGTTGAACATGCCACAGAATTAAATGTGCCATTTATTATTTTCACTGCTAGTGGTGGTGCCCGTATGCAGGAAGGTGTTTTATCATTAATGCAGATGGCAAAAACAAGCGTTGCACTAAAAAGACACAGTGAAAAAGGGAACCTCTATATTTCGATAATGACGCACCCAACAACTGGTGGGGTATCGGCTAGTTTTGCATCACTTGGTGATATTAATATAGCTGAACCTAAAGCGCTGATTGGGTTTGCTGGAAGAAGAGTTATTGAACAAACGGTTCGTGAAAAATTACCTGAAAATTTTCAAACTGCAGAGTTTTTACTTGAGCATGGTCAATTAGATGCTGTTGTTCACCGAAATGACATGAAATATACAGTTTCGACTTTAGTGAAACTTCACACGAAAGGAGACGTTTAATAATGGTTAAAACGTTGACCTTTGAAGAACCTGTCGTTCAATTGCGAGATAAAATTCTTGAGTTAAAGGAATTTACTGCTAATGCTGACGTGGATTTATCTTTGGAAATCCAGCAGTTAGAAGCAAGATTAGAAAAACTTGAAAAAGATATTTATGAAAACATGGAACCTTGGGACCGTGTACAAGTAGCAAGACATCCAGAAAGACCGACAACTTTAGATTACATACGTGATATTTTTCAAGATTTTGTGGAATTACACGGAGACCGGTTGTATGGGGATGATGCAGCCATTGTTGGAGGAATTGCTTCATTCAATGGTATTCCAATCACCGTAATTGGACACCAACGTGGGAAAGATACGAAAGAAAATATCCGTCGTAATTTTGGTATGCCGCATCCAGAAGGTTATAGAAAAGCACTTCGTCTAATGAAACAAGCAGAAAAGTTTGGTCGTCCTATTATTTGCTTCATTGATACGAAGGGCGCTTATCCCGGGAAAGCTGCAGAGGAACGTGGACAGAGTGAAGCCATTGCGCGAAATTTATTTGAAATGGCAGGCCTAAAAATTCCGGTTATTAGCGTTGTAATTGGTGAAGGTGGAAGTGGCGGAGCGTTAGCTCTTGGACTGGCTAATCATATCCACATGTTAGAAAACTCTACTTACTCAGTTATTTCTCCTGAAGGAGCAGCATCTATTCTTTGGAAAGACTCAGCATTAGCTAAAAAAGCTGCGGAAGCGATGAAAATTACTGCTCCCGATTTAAAAGCCATGGGTATTGTTGATGAAATAATTCCAGAGGCTCTTGGCGGTGCGCATCGGGATCCAAAACAGCAGGCGGTCTATATGAGTGAAGTATTGGAACAATCAATTTCTGAACTGACTAAACTAAATGGTGAGCAATTGGTAGATTCTCGATATAAAAAGTTTAAAGCAATAGGTGAATATACAGAATAAGCAGTATAATTTACCGCAGAAAAATTAGAGAATAGAACTCCAGCAGATACCAAAGTCGCTGGGTTTTTTTCTGTCTATAAAATAGAATTACTTTATACTACAGATATCTTGTTACATGTTAATATAAAATTAAATGTTATAGATTAGTGGAGGTTATCCTAATGAAAAGAATTGCTGTTTTAACAAGTGGTGGGGATGCTCCTGGTATGAATGCAGCGATTAGGGCTGTTGTTCGTAAAGGAATCTATCACGGGCTTGATGTAATGGGTGTTTATAACGGATATCAAGGTTTATTAGGTGGAAATATAGAACAGCTTGATTTAGGTTCAGTTGGTGATATTATTCAGCGAGGCGGGACAAAACTTTTTTCTGCAAGATGTCTTGAATTTATGACGGAAGAGGGTCAAGAAAAAGGCGTCGAACAATTGAAGAAACATGGTATTGAAGGATTAGTAGTAATCGGTGGAGATGGTTCTTATCGTGGTGCTATGGCTTTAACAAATAAAGGATTCCCATCGGTAGGTGTCCCTGGAACGATAGATAATGATATACCAGGAACGGATTACACCATTGGTTTTGATACTGCCCTAAACACGGTGATTGAAGCAATTGATAAAATTCGCGATACTGCAACTTCCCACGAACGGACATTCATTGTGGAAGTCATGGGAAGAGATGCAGGCGACTTAGCTTTATGGTCAGGATTAGCAGGTGGCGCAGAAACCATCATTATTCCAGAGGATCCATACGATTTAAGTGAAATCATTGCCCGTTTAAAAAGTGGCCATGAACGTGGAAAAAAACACAGTATTATAATTGTTTCGGAAGGTGTTATGTCTGGAAATAAATTGGCGGAAATTATTATGAAGAACTCCAACATTGAAACAAGAGTGTCTGTACTAGGACATATTCAACGTGGAGGTTCGCCGACTGCAAGAGATCGGGTTCTTGCAAGTCTTTTTGGGGCTAGAGCAGTAGAGGTTCTTATGGAAGGTCGAGGAGGACTAGCTGTTGGCATGCGCAATCACCAAGTGGTAGACTATTCAATGATAGAGGCTTTCAAAGGGAAGCACGAAACTGATTTGTCTATGTACAAACTTTCAAAAGAATTATCGATATAACGTAATGGAGAGGATACAATTATGAGAAAAACAAAAATTGTCTGTACCATTGGACCTTCAAGTGAATCACCAGAGATGCTTGAACAATTAATCTTGGCTGGAATGAATGTAGCTCGTTTGAATTTTTCGCATGGAAATCATGAAGAACATGGAGAACGAATTAAGAGAATTCGAGAAGCTTCTAAAAAAACCGGAAAAATCGTTGGCATTTTACTTGATACAAAAGGTCCGGAAATTCGGACACATCAAATGGAAAACGATGCAATAGAATTAGAAACCGGACAATCATTAGCCATTTCGATGAAAGAAGTATTGGGTAATAAAGACATGTTCTCGATTACCTATGACCGCTTAATTGAAGATGTACGTGAAGGTTCTATTATTTTATTGGACGATGGTTTAATTGAACTTCGTGTGAAGCGTGTAGATGGTGACGCAGGTCTTATTCATACACAAGTTCATAACGCAGGCACATTGAAAAATAAAAAAGGGGTAAACGTACCAGGAGTCTCGGTACAATTGCCTGGAATGACAGAAAAAGATGCACAAGACATCTTATTTGGAATTGATCAAAATGTTGATTTTATTGCGGCCTCATTTGTAAGAAGAGCCAATGATGTCATGGAAATACGCGGACTTCTTGAAAAAAATGGTGGTTCGCATATTCAAATTATCCCGAAGATTGAAAATCAAGAGGGTGTTGATAATATTGATGAAATCATTCAAGTTTCTGATGGATTAATGGTAGCGCGAGGAGATCTAGGCGTGGAGATTCCAGCTGAAGAAGTTCCTTTAGTCCAAAAGAGTTTAATTTCTAAATGTAATGAAGCGGGTAAACCAGTCATTACTGCTACACAAATGTTAGATTCAATGCAACGTAATCCTCGACCTACGCGAGCTGAAGCAAGTGATGTAGCAAATGCCATTTTTGATGGAACAGATGCAATTATGTTATCTGGTGAAACCGCTGCAGGTATGTACCCAGTTGAATCTGTTAAAACAATGGATAAAATTGCAATTCGAACTGAAGATGCCCTTGATTATCGTGCGATTGTATCAGCTAAGAGTAAGAATAAAGATGTGAATATGACGGATGCTATTGGTCAAGCCGTTGCCCATACCGCCATTAACTTAAAGGTTAAGGCGATCATTGCTCCAACCGAAAGCGGTCATACAGCTAAGATGATCTCTAAATACCGCCAAGGAGCTCCAATTATCGCTGTAACATCAACTGAACAACCTTCTAGAAAGCTTTCTCTAGTTTGGGGAGTCTATCCGATCGTTGGTCAAAAAGTTGGGTCTACAGATGAAATTTTAGATCTTTCAGTAGAAGAAAGTTTGAAACACCAGTATGTAAAACATGGTGATTTAGTTATCATTACAGCAGGTGTTCCAGTTGGAGAAGCCGGAACGACAAACTTAATGAAAGTTCATTTAATTGGTGATATGGTTGCTAAAGGGCAAGGAATCGGGAAATCCGTAGCATATGGCCATGCAATTGTTGCTAATAATGCCAAGGATGCCTTTCAAGCTAATCTTAAAGGATCCATAATTGTTACAATTGGATCCGATAAAGAAATGATGCCAGCTATTGAGCAATGTGCAGGTTTAATTACCGAAGAAGGTGGATTAACAAGTCATGCAGCAGTGGTGGGATTAAGTTTAGGAATTCCAGTAATCGTTGGAGTGAAGAATGCAACGAAGCTTATAAAGAATGGACAAGATATTACGATGGACGCTGAGTCTGGAGTAATTTATCATGGCCATGCAAGTGTTTTATAAAGATAACACGATTACAAAATGCCTCAACGCAACAGTGTTGGGGCCATTTTTCTAGGAGATGTCAATTATGAAATGGTTAGTCTTAATTTTAATTGTTGTTCCTGTGTTAGAAATTAGTATTTTATTATGGTCTAATAACTCATTTGGGTTGATTCCAACCATATTAATAATACTCGGAACAGGTTTTCTTGGGGCTTTTTTAGCGAAAAAACAGGGTTTAAAAGCTATTAGGGATGTACAATTGCAGTTAAAAAATTTCCAAGCCCCTGGTGATGCAATGGTAAATGGGTTGTTTATATTTGCTGGAGGCCTGTTGTTAGTATCTCCAGGATTTATAACTGACTTATTTGGATTCCTGTTTTTATTTTCACCGACTAGACAGTTATTTAAGCCAATCGTTTATAAATGGATTCGTTCAAAAATGAAAAAAGGGCAAATCATTGTGATGTAAACCAATGATGTTGCCTTAAGTGTATCGCGCCTAATAATAAAAATGGACTAAGTATAATTCCAGGAACCCCAAACAATAAGAGTGAACAAGCACTAATGAAAAACACATGAACAGAACGAATATGCATTGTATTTGCCCACAAATATGACTCTAGAAGTTGACGAGTTAACAATATAAATGCATAGAGTAAGATAATAATTATTCCGAGTGTTGTTTGATTTGTTAATATGAAAAAAGCAGCCATCGGGAGTAAAATAAGGCCTGTACCTATAAAAGGTAATACATCAGCAAAAGATATTAAGAATGCCAGTCCAACTGGGGAAGAAAATTGTAAAATATAAAACCCTATTAAAAGTTGTAAAAAGGTCGTTATGAATAATAAAATTTCCACCTTTGTAAACTTTTCAAATAGATTTGTTGCACTTAGAAATAATGGCTTCAAGGTCTTTCTTGAACGAGTGGGTATATAAATAAAGAACCATGTCCGAGATTTTAAGGATTCTTGTAGAGCGAAGAAGAGTGCTATTAAAAAAATGAATGTTTCAACGAATTGTTCTGGTAGATGCTTGATGAATAATGTGATTTTTTCAAGAATACTCTCACTGATCATGGATAAAGCTTCAATGCCAGATTGCCAATTTGCTTTATTTGCTTGAAATAATACCTGTAACTCCTCTAAATGAAATCGGAGAGGATATACAATCTCAAACAATTCTTTTACTACTAAAGAAGCAATAAGAATGATAGATGCTAGCAAAATACTCTCAAATAAAACCACGGTTATCCATTTAGGTAACCGACTAACTTTTTGTAACCATTTTACGAATGGATGCAGGAAATATGCTAACAAAATGGCGATTGTTACAGGATAGATAAGCCATGCTAGGATTAAAATTATCGCAATGGGAGCCCATTTTTTTAGAAAAACTGTTACTTTTTCATACAAATTTCCACCTCCACAGTTATTGATTTTCATAAAAATGTTAGTAATATATCGGTTAAGCGGAAAATTTCTACTTTGAGACAAGTTTCTTTGTTTTTTATGAATATTTTCGAAAAACGAGCGTTATCATTCACAAAGTCGTCAAAATTGATTATAATGGCAATGTAAGCGATTAAATATTAGGTTCATATGAGCAGATGAGCCATCATTCTGCATTTTTTTTGTGGAATAATGAATTATATTTAAAAAGAAGGAGTGATACTTATGACATCAACAAAAGGTCTTGAAGGGGTGGTAGCTACACAATCAGCTATCAGTTCAATCATTGATGACACACTTACATACGTTGGTTATGATATTGACGATTTAGCCGAGCATGCAAGTTTTGAAGAAGTTATCTACTTGTTATGGCATCAAAAATTACCAAAGGCAGATGAATTAGCTACACTGAAACAACAGTTAGCTGATAATATGGCTGTTCCTCAAGAGGTTCTAAACCATTTTAAAACATATCCAATTAATCAAGTTCACCCTATGACAGCTCTTCGTACAGCTGTATCTATGCTTGGATTGTATGATGAAAAAGCAGAAGATATGTCTGTAGAAGCTAACTACTTAAAAGCGATACAGCTTCAAGCAAAAATTTCTACATTAATAACTGCTTTTGCTCGAGTTCGTAAAGGACAAGAACCGATTGCACCTAAAAATGATTTAAGTTTCGCTGCGAACTTCTTGTATATGCTTAATGGTAAAATACCAGAGGCAATTGAAGAAGAAGCATTTAATAAAGCACTTGTATTGCATGCAGACCATGAATTAAATGCATCTACTTTTACTGCGCGTGTTTGTGTAGCTACACTTTCCGATGTTTACTCTGGAGTAGTAGCAGCAATTGGAGCACTAAAAGGACCACTTCATGGTGGAGCGAACGAACAAGTAATGAAAATGTTAATGGAAATCGGCTCTGTAGAAAATGTTGATACATTCATTAATGAAAAGCTTGATAATAAAGAAAAAATTATGGGCTTCGGTCATCGTGTATATCGTAAGGGTGATCCACGTGCAAAACACTTACGTGAAATGTCACAAAAATTGACAAAAATTCGCGGAGAAGAAAAATGGTACGAAATGTCAGTTAAAATTGAAGACATCGTAACAGGTCAAAAAAATCTTCCACCAAATGTTGATTTTTATTCAGCATCTGTCTATCATTCATTGAACATTGATCACGATTTGTTTACACCAATATTTGCTGTATCACGTGTTTCAGGCTGGTTAGCTCATATTTTGGAACAATACTCAAATAACCGATTAATCCGTCCACGTGCAGAGTATACTGGACCTGGCATGCAAAAATATGTACCAGTGAACGAGCGTTAATCTTTAAAAATATAAAAATATAGGGCTTTACTAGATAAGAGAGTGTAACTTCTTTGATAGTATATGCCCTATGATTATGCTTATAGGAGGCAATTATTTATGACAAACGGTGGCAAAATTACAGTTGAAAATGGGGTACTTAACGTACCAAATAATCCAATTATTCCTTTTATTGAAGGTGACGGTATTGGACCTGATATCTGGGCTGCATCAGAACGTGTCTTAGAAGCAGCAGTAACAAAAGCATATAACGGTGATAAATCAATCATTTGGAAAGAAGTTCTAGCGGGACAAAAAGCATTCGATCAAACGGGTGAATGGTTACCAGAAGAAACTTTAAATGTCATTCGTGAATATCTAATCGCTATTAAAGGACCTTTAACGACGCCAGTCGGTGGTGGTATTCGTTCTCTTAACGTAGCATTACGTCAAGAATTAGATTTATATACTTGTCTTCGTCCAGTTCGCTATTTTGACGGTGTACCTTCACCAGTAAAACGTCCTGAAGATACAGATATGGTTATTTTCCGTGAAAATACAGAAGATATTTATGCAGGTATTGAATTTGCTAAAGGTTCTGATGAAGTGAAAAAAATCATCGAATTCTTACAAAATGAAATGGGTACAAAAAATATCCGTTTCCCTGAAACATCGGGTATTGGTATTAAACCGGTATCTGAAGAAGGTACAAAACGCTTAGTACGTGCTGCTATTAATTACATTATTAAAGAAGGCCGTGAGTCATTAACATTAGTTCATAAAGGGAACATCATGAAGTTCACTGAAGGAGCTTTCAAAACTTGGGGTTACGAAGTAGCTGAACAAGAATTTGCAGATAAAACATTTACATGGAACCAATACGATCAAATTAAAGCTGATAAAGGTGCGGATGCTGCAGACAAAGCACAAGCTGATGCATTAGCTTCTGGTAAAATTTTAGTGAAAGATTCAATTGCTGATATCTTCTTACAACAAATTTTAACACGTCCAAGCGAATTCGACGTAGTGGCAACAATGAACTTAAATGGTGACTATATTTCTGATGCACTTGCTGCACAAGTGGGTGGTATCGGTATTGCTCCAGGAGCAAATATTAACTACTTAACTGGGCATGCTATTTTCGAAGCTACTCATGGTACTGCTCCAAAATATGCTGGTTTAGATAAAGTGAACCCATCTTCTGTTATCCTTTCAGGTGTATTGATGTTAGAACATCTTGGTTGGAACGAAGCTGCGAAATTAGTAATGGATTCTATGGAGAAAACTATTTCTTCTAAAGTTGTAACATATGACTTCGCTCGTTTAATGGACGGCGCTACAGAAGTTAAATGTTCTGAGTTTGCTGACGAATTAATTAAAAATCTGTAATTAAGGTTCGAAGGCTAAAAGCGCGACATCGTGTGCTCCTGCGGTTACTCGTCGCAAAATGCTGGGCAAATTTTGCTCCTGCGGTTACTCGTCGCAAAATGCTGGGCAAAGAAATTTTGCTCCTGCGGTTACTCGTCGGAAAATGCAGGGATTTTGTCGCGGCGCCTTCATGACCCACTTCGTGTGTACCTGAGAGAGGGTTTCGATCCTCTTTACATATGAAAAAGGAGAGTGTTCTGATGACAATGAAACGTAAGAAAATTTCAGTAATCGGTTCTGGTTTTACAGGTGCAACAACAGCATTCCTATTAGCTCAAAAAGAATTAGGAGACATTGTTATAGTTGATATTCCGCAAATGGAAAATCCTACTAAAGGGAAAGCACTTGATATGTTAGAAGCAGGTCCTGTTCAAGGATTTGATGCAAACATTACTGGTACTTCTAACTACGAGGATACAAAAGACTCGGATATCGTCATCATCACAGCTGGTATCGCACGTAAACCTGGTATGAGCCGTGACGATTTAGTTCAAACGAACCAAAAAGTAATGAAAATTGTTACGGGTGAAATTGTAAAACATTCTCCAAACACAACAATCATCGTATTAACAAACCCAGTTGATGCCATGACATACACAGTTTATAAAGAATCAGGATTCCCAAAAGAACGTGTAATTGGTCAATCAGGTGTACTTGATTCTGCACGTTTCCGTACATTCGTTGCACAAGAACTAAACATGTCTGTTAAAGATATCACTGGTTTTGTTCTTGGAGGACATGGTGATGACATGGTGCCATTAGTACGCTACTCATATGCAGGTGGAATACCTTTAGAAAAATTAATTCCTTCAGAACGTTTAGCTGAAATAGTTGACCGTACTCGTAAAGGTGGAGCTGAAATCGTAAATTTATTGGGAAACGGTTCAGCATACTACGCACCAGCTGCTTCTTTAGTAGAAATGGCTGAGGCTATTCTTAAAGACCAACGTCGCGTTTTACCTTCAATTGCCTTTCTTGAAGGCGAATATGGTCTAGAAGGAATTTACCTTGGCGTACCAACAATTCTTGGTGCTGGTGGTATTGAACAAATTATCGAACTGGATTTAACAGAAGATGAAAAAGCACAATTAGAAAAATCGGCTGTTTCTGTACGTAATGTAATGGAAATTTTAGCTTAGTAAATGTAAATCGAGCAGGGAATCCCCTGCTCGATTTTTTTTGTAGTTATTGATACTATGATAGTAGAACAATATCGAGGGGAGATATTTAATGTTACTTGGTAAAAAGCGCAAACTCGGTCGGAAAATAGAAGATATGTCAGTTGGAGAAAAGTTGAAACTTACTGAAAAAATTGAAGACAAAGACTTATTATTATACTTGGGATTAACCAATGATGGGAATCCTCTTTATATTCAACATGATTTTGCTTCACAAACTTCCTATGAAAAACCAATTGTGCCAGCTATTATGCTAACAGGGATTGTCACTTCAGCAATCTCAAAATATTTACCAGGTCCTGGGTCACATATTGTGGAACAACATCTTACCTTTTCAAAAGCAGTTTATCATTATGCAACAATTGATTTTTTACTTACCGTTGTTTCGGTTGATGTAGATAAAAACCTTGTCGTCATCGAAGTGGAAGCAACAAATGAAGAAGGAGAAGTTGTAATCATCGGAAAGATTACTTCCACACCACCTCGATTAGAAAACAAATTGACTTCTCATGCAATGGATAATTTTTAAAAAGATAGATTGGTTTAAAATGGGGGTTTTAAATCGATTGTGGAGGCATATTTATGTCACAGAAAATTCTTGTGGTTGATGACGAAAGTTCAATTGTAACGTTGCTACAATATAACTTGGAACAAGCAGGCTTTTTAGTAGATACAGCTTTTGACGGGCAAATGGCTTATGATTCTGTCCTGGAAAGTAAACCAGACCTTATCATTTTGGATTTAATGTTACCCAAAATGGATGGCATGGAAGTATGTAAAGCATTACGTCTCCAAAAAATCAATACACCCATTATTATGTTAACAGCCAAAGACGATGAGTTTGATAAAGTGCTTGGATTAGAAATAGGTGCGGATGATTACATGACAAAGCCATTTAGTCCGAGGGAAGTGACCGCAAGAGTAAAAGCAGTGCTACGACGAACTAGACATATTGTAGAAGAACAGACCAGATTAGATAATGAGAGTTCTTTTGAATTTGGGAAACTACGTGTGTACCCAGAACGTTTTGAAGTATTGTTAAATGATGAAACTCTTGAATTCACACCAAAAGAATTTGAATTGCTTGTGTATTTAATGGAAAATAAAAATCGAGTTTTAACTCGGGATCAGTTACTAAGTG
This sequence comes from Paenisporosarcina sp., assembly GCA_048976825.1. Classification (GTDB taxonomy): domain Bacteria; phylum Bacillota; class Bacilli; order Bacillales_A; family Planococcaceae; genus Paenisporosarcina. The sequence goes on along the minus strand of JBHGUT010000012.1, from coordinate 8,423 downwards.
CGGTGTGGAATTATGACTTTGCAGGGGATACGCGTATTGTAGACGTCCACATTAGTCACTTGCGAGACAAGATTGAAGAAAATAGCAGGAAACCTGTATTTATCAAAACAATTCGTGGATTAGGTTATAAATTTGAGGAGCCTAAAAAAGGATGAAATCGTTTCATAAAAATTTAGTTGTTTCTTTTACCATATTAATGGGCTCTATTTTAGCTGGCTTAGGAATTGTATTAAGTCAGCTTTTTTCTGTATACCTAGAGGAAGCAGTTCATTCAAATACGCGATTAAAGATGGAAGAAATTTCGTTAATAGTTGATCAATCAGATGGGGAATTAAGTTACTCCCAAATGGATCAAATTGATAATATCCTGTCAAAGGATTATACCGGAAGTGAATTCGATAATATTCGGAGCAAATTATGGATTGTTTTATCTGTTGTGTTACTTGGTGCATTCATTTTGATATTTATAATTACTTATCGTTTGTCAAAAAAGTTTGCTCATCCAATTGAAAATGCAACCGAGGTGGCTATTGAACTAGCCAAAGGGAACTATCGGGCACGAACTTATGAAGTTGAAACTGGTAATTCTGTTCGGTTGAGCAGGTCAATCAATGTGTTGGCTCGTAATTTACAGGAACTGTCCATAATAAGAGAAATAGAGAAAGAACGTTTAAATACATTAGTTGAAAATATGGGTAGTGCTCTCATGATGATTGGAAGAGATGGTCAAATTACAATTGTTAACAGAGCATTTATCAATCAATTTGATTTTGAGATAGGGGACATTCAAAATCATTTATTTAAAAATGTGGGTCTGCCTCAAGAGCTTGAAAAACTCATCGATTTTGTCTTTTTGACGGAATCGTCTACTCGGAAACAATTACGTCTTGAAATCCGGCATGAACATAAACATATCGAAGTATATGGGGCGCCTGTTGTAGGGGAACATGGAAGATGGCTAGGAGTAGTTATTGTCATCCATGATATATCTGATTTAATTCGTCTCGAGCAAATACGTAAAGATTTTGTAGCAAATGTATCCCATGAATTACGAACACCCATTACATCAATAAGAGGTTTTTCTGAAACACTGCTTGATGGTGCACTCCATGATGAGAAAACCTTACAAGCGTTTCTTGAAATTATCTTTAAAGAAAGTAATCGATTACAAATGCTCATTCAAGATTTACTTGAGCTCTCCAAGATTGAACAACATGGTTTTTCAGTTGAATTTAATAGAATTAATTTGCAGGAAGTTATGATTCGTGCAGCCGAAATGACAAGTCAACGGCTAGATGAAAAAGATATGCTTTTTGTTACAGACATTGAAAGAAATGTCTATGTCGAGGGTGATCTCAATCGTTTGATTCAGGTTGTGATGAATTTATTAACAAATGCAATTACTTATTCACCTGAGAACACTTCCGTCCACTTAAGACTACAAGAAACCGAAACTCATGGAATAATTAGTATTAGGGATGAAGGTATAGGAATAGATGCACTTGAAATCCCAAGAATATTTGAACGGTTTTATCGAGTCGATCGTGCGAGAAGTAGGAATTCGGGTGGTACTGGCTTAGGATTGGCAATTGTAAAACATTTAATAGAAGCTCATCATGGTCGAATACAAGTGGAAAGTATATCTGGTAAAGGTACGGAATTTGAAATTCATATTCCTAAAAAACAAACGCTTTAACATTTTCTTAACAGTTGCTTCATAAAGGATTCATACTACTTTGTTAAGATACTTATGAAACCCCCATAACGCATTTGTCAGAAAAAAGAGTTCACTACGTGAACTCTTCAGAGCGTAGACAAAAGTATATTTATTAATACTAATGCATGAGCTCACCTGTAAGTCTTAACACGAACATTCTAAAAACAGGGAGTCGTTACGGCCGGACGCTTTCCGCGGACGGTCCGTGTGCCTCCTCGTTCTTCTTCGCTCTCTGCGGGGTCACACCTGGACTCGCTTTTCCCGCTGGAGTCGCCGGCCTTCACTCCAATCAATGTATTGGAATTCTAGACTGAGCAACACAATTCAAACATTCTTGTACCATTTATTAGAAGTTATTTATGAAATGGACTCAACTTCTATACTGAAAGAAAAGGCAGGGCCCGCCACGAAGACTCCTGTGGGAATAGCTTGAACTGAAGGCCCCGCAGGAACGCAGTGACGAGGAGACTGAAGTCAAGCCCACGGAAAGCGAAGTGGTGGGTCCTGCCTATTTTTATATACATCTTTATTCATTTTCAATCGACTTTGTCTACAGTCTGAAGAGTTCACTACGTGAACTCTTTTTTCTGCCTTTTGAAACTTTTCGGAAACTTTCTCGTACATAAATACAGAAAGAAAAATGGGGGTCTATAGAATGAGTGTTAGACGTATATTATCGATTTCAGCAATATCTATTTTAGGACTGGGTGCACTTATTGCTATTTTTACTTCTTGGTATACCGTTGATGAGTCAGAGCAAGCGGTAGTAATTACATTTGGTAATGCGGAGGATCCAATTTTGGATCCAGGTCTACATTTTAAGTTGCCGTGGCCAATGCAAAAAGTGGAGATTCTATCGAAAGAAACGTTTAGTTTACAATTTGGATACAAACAATCCAAGGATGGAGAAATAGTTTCATTTGATAATGAAACAAAAATGATTACAGGGGATGAGAATATTGTATTAACCGATTTAGTTGTACAATGGAAAATCACAGACCCAAGTAAATATTTATTTAATGCAGAAGAACCACAAGTAATCTTACATGATGCAACATCCGCATCCATCCGATCGGTTATTGGAAGTTCACTAATAGATGAAGCATTAACATCTGGAAAAGCAGACATTGAAGCGGAAACAAGGGATTTACTTGCTTCTTTAATTGAAAAATACGACATTGGTATTTCTATATTAGGGGTTAAATTACAAGATGTTGAATTGCCAAATGCGGAAGTTCGATCTGCATTTACAGCAGTTACGGATGCTCGTGAAACAAAAAACACGAAAACAAACGAAGCCGAAAAATATAAAAACCAACGTGAAAGCGAAGCGATTGGTGAAATTGCTGCAATTAAATCAAGAGCAGAAGGACAAAAAACTGCACGAATTGAACAAGCACTAGGAGAAGTTGCAGTGTTTGATAAATTATTTGCAGAATATCAAAATAATCAAGAGATTACCAGACAACGCTTGGTAATTGAAACATTAGAAACTGTTTTACCTAACGCACAAATATATATTATGAATGATTCCGGAGAAACGATGAAATATTTGCCTTTGCAACCTATAAAGCAAACACCTCCCCCTACCACTGATGCAGGAGGTAACAACTAATGGATAAAAATATTAACCCATTCGATAGCTTAGAGAAAAAATTTAATAATTCATTAAAATCAAAAATACCAAAAACACGACAACCAATAGAAATTAAAAAATATTTAAAAACAATTATTACATTGACAATCGTTTTTGCAGTGCTCATAATTTTTTTGGTTAATTTTTATGTTGTAAAAGAAAATGAATACCGTGTGGTCCGTCAATTTGGTGAAGTTATTGATATTCGACATGAACCAGGAATTTATATGAAAGTGCCATTCATCCAAAGTGTAACATCTTTACCGCGCTATCAAATGACATACAATGTTTCTGAAGCGGAAATTAATACGAGAGATAAAAAGAGAATAATTATTGATAATTATGCAGTTTGGAGAATTACCAAACCTAAAGATTTGATATCAAATGCAGGTAATCTTTTAAATGCAGAATCACGCATGGAAGAATTTATTTACTCGGTTGTTCGTACAGAACTTGGACAGTTAAACTATGATGAAATTATTAATGACGAAGATTCATCCCGAGGGAGTTTAAACGATCGTGTAACCGAACGTGTCAACGAATTATTAGTGAAAGATAACTATGGAATTGAAGTGATTGATGTTCGAATGAAACGAACAGATTTACCGCCAGAAAATGAACAATCAGTTTATACACGGATGATTTCTGAAAGACAGTCCATTGCTCAAAAGTATTTGTCTGAAGGAGATTCGGATAAGAAAACAATTGAAGCAAGTACGGATAAAAAGGTACAAGAATTGATTGCCACTGCAGAAAAAGAAGCAGCTATTATTTCAGCTGAAGGAGAGTCTGAAGCTGCAAAAATTTACAATCGATCCTTTTCAAAAGATCCTGATTTCTATTCTTTGTACCGCACATTAGAATCTTACAAAAAAACGATAGGTGAGGATACGATGATTATTCTTCCGTCAGATTCACCATATGCGAAAATTTTATCAGGCTATTTAGAATAACAGAGAGCGTCATTTTCCTTTCATCTTACCAACATGGTAAAATGAAGGAAGATGATGTTTTTTATGTTTAGAGGAGTGGAAAATATATGAGTAAAAATAAATATTTATTATTGGATGGAAATAGCTTAGCATATCGTGCGTTCTTCGCACTTCCCTTATTAACAAATGAAAATGGTATACATACGAATGCTGTTTACGGGTTCACAATGATGTTGCAAAAGATTTTAGATGAAGAGAACCCAACACATATGTTGGTGGCTTTCGACGCTGGGAAAACAACATTTAGACATTCAACTTTTGGTGAATATAAAGGCGGTCGTCAAAAAACACCGCCGGAACTTTCGGAACAGTTTCCTTATATCCGTAAATTATTGAAAGCTTATCAAATTCCTCAATATGAGTTAGATATGTATGAGGCAGACGATATAATTGGGACTTTAAGCAGATTGGCAGAAGAGGATAATTCAGAAGTTATCATCGTATCGGGTGATAAAGACTTAACTCAACTTGCTTCTGATTCCATTACAGTTTATATCACCCGCAAAGGTATGACAGATATTGAAAAATATACCCCAGCCCATATTCTTGAGAAATATGGTCTAACACCTGATCAGATAATTGATATGAAAGGTTTAATGGGTGACGCTTCAGATAATATTCCAGGTGTGCCAGGGGTAGGCGAAAAAACTGCTATTAAATTACTTAAAGAGCATTCTTCTGTCGATGGAGTATATGCTGCTATTGATCAAATAAGTGGGGCTAAACTTAAGGAAAAGCTTGTGGCAAATGAAGATCAAGCAAAAATGAGTAAAGTTTTAGCTACCATTGAGAGGGAAGCGCCTATTGAAGTTGGTCTAGAAAATGTAAAATATTCTGGACCAGATATGGACGAAGTGATTCAAATTTGGAAGGAACTTTCATTTAAATCGCTTTTGGAAAAAACAACTTATGCTCAAGTAGAAGAAACAAAGACTGAAGTAGAATATATTACATTGTCTGAAGTGAACTCTAAGCATCTATCTGACAAGATGGCTGTACATATAGAGTTATACGACGAACAATACCATAAAGCAAAAATGCTTGGTATTGCATTGGTCGACGACGATCATACGTATTTCATTAAAATTGAAGATGCTTTTAAATCTAAAGAGTTTGTATCCTGGTTATGCGATGAATCAAAAAAGAAGTTACTCGTAGACTCTAAAGCTGCATTAGCGGCCTTTCATCGTAAAGGGGTTCTACTTGAAGGAGTCGATTTTGATTTTGTTTTAGCCGCATACATTGTGAACCCTGCTATCACATCTGATGATGTAGCCGTTTTATCGAGAGAATTTGGCTATTCTGAGGTCCTCTCTAATGAACAGGTATATGGAAAGGGAGCGAAAAAAAACGTTCCAAGTGACCAAGAATTAGGTGAACATGTCGTAAGAAAAGCATTGGCCGTATGGAAATTACGAAAAACAATGGATGAAAAGTTAAAAGAAAATGAACAGTATTCTCTATATCAAGATTTGGAATTACCTCTTGCGACCATTCTAGGGAAAATGGAATCAGACGGGGTAAAAGTTGATCGGAATACACTTGTAGATATGGGTAAAGCTTTAGCTGAAAAATTAACAGAAATCGAGCAAACAATTTATCGTGTAGCTGGTGAACAATTCAATATCAATTCACCGAAACAATTGGGCGTAATTCTATTTGAACAATTGGGTTTACCTGTTCAAAAGAAAACAAAAACAGGATATTCAACGGCTGCTGATGTGTTAGAAAAGTTGGAAGGAAAACATGAGATCATTTCTCATATTTCTTTATATCGTCAACTTGGAAAACTGCAATCGACATATATAGAGGGTTTATTAAAAGAGATTCATGACGAAGATGGGAAAATTCATACAAGATATCAACAAGCATTAACGCAAACAGGTCGGTTGAGTTCGATTAATCCAAACTTGCAAAACATTCCTATCCGTATAGAAGAAGGTAGGAAAATTCGACAAGCCTTTGTTCCTTCTCATCCAGATTGGGTTTTATTTGCGGCAGATTATTCCCAAATTGAGTTGCGGGTATTAGCTCATATGTCTGATGACGTAGAATTAATTGATGCTTTCCAAAACAATCTTGATATTCATACGAAAACTGCAATGGACGTTTTTCATGTAGGACCTGATGAAGTGACATCAGATATGAGACGTGCTGCAAAGGCAGTAAATTTCGGTATCGTGTATGGAATTAGTGATTATGGTTTATCGCAAAACCTTTCGATTACCCGAAAGGAAGCCTCTGAATTTATCGATCGGTACTTAAAAAGCTTTCCAGGTGTGAAAGTTTACATGGATGAAAGTATTCGAGAAGCTAAACAAAAAGGATATGTAACAACGATATTAAACCGTAGAAGATATCTCCCTGACATCACCAGCTCTAACTTTAACTTAAGAGGGTTTGCGGAACGGACTGCCATGAATACACCAATCCAAGGTAGTGCTGCAGACATTATAAAAAAAGCCATGATAGATATGGCTGAACGATTAGAAAAAGAAAACTTAAAAGCGAATATGCTCTTACAGGTACATGACGAATTAATCTTTGAAGCGCCTAAAGAAGAAATAGCCATCTTAGAAAAAATTGTTCCAGAAGTCATGGAAAATGCAATCGCTCTTAAAGTACCTTTAAAAGTTGATTATGCATTTGGTCCAACTTGGTACGATACAAAGTAAGGGGGTAAGCTTATGCCTGAGTTACCAGAGGTGGAGGGAGTAGTGAACTCCCTTCAGCCTGTTGTGACAGGAAAGACGATTGAACAAGTAATTGTATCTTCCATCATTCGATCATCTAAAAAAGAAGGTAAAGAAGCCATTATAAAAGGGATAGACGTTGATTTTTTTAGTAGTTCCATAGTTGGCATGGTTATTTCTCGGATTGTAAGAAGGTCAAAGTATATATATTTTCATTTGAATGAAAATAATGACACGAAATTACTTGTCAACCATTTAGGAATGACTGGCGCATGGTTTTATGTGAAGTCTCTTGAAGACATTACGGAGGATAAATTCCGTAAACATGTACATGTGATCTTTTACTTAAATGATGGCATGTTACTTGTATATTCGGATATTCGACGGTTTGGTGAAATGAGATTATTGGATGAAGAGCAACAATTCCCCCCCTTGCTTTTAATGGCCCCAGAACCGTTTGAGAAAAGAGCTCAACAGCATTTTTTGACAATGGTCAAACAACCAAAATACCTAAAGAAATCAATCAAAGAATTGATTATGAATGGTCAAATTATTTCTGGCTGCGGAAATATATATGCGACCGAGGCTTTGTTCCGGATGCGCATACATCCCGCGCGACCAGTGAATCGAATAAGTGAAAAAAAGCTTCTTCTACTATTTAATGAAATAGTTGACGTATTGAAAGAGAGTATTTCTGCAGGGGGGAGTTCGATTTCAGATTATCGTAACATTAATGGGGAAGCGGGCAATATGCAAACTAGGTTGCAAATGTATGGTAAGAAAAAATGTGTTGTCTGCGGAAGTGAGACGAAACAAAAGATTCTTGCTGGGCGTAATTCTTGGTTTTGTTCTAAATGTCAACATTAAAGGATGATAGAAAAGATGATAATCGGATTAACAGGTAGTATTGCAAGTGGAAAAAGTATGGTCTCACAATTATTGAAAGATAAGGGATTTACTATTATTGATGCTGACGTTGTATCTCGATTGGTAGTGGAACCCGGCTCCGATACACTCATTGAGATAATCAAACAATTTGGCAATGATATTATAAATCCAGACGGAACATTGAATAGAGAAGCCCTAGGAATGATAATTTTTCATCATCCTGCTAAACGAAAACAATTAAATGAATTAATGCACCCTGCAATTCGTCATGAAATGTTAAAACAAAGAGATGAACTGATTAAACAAGGGGTAAAAACAATTATTATGGATATTCCGCTTTTATTTGAAAATAAACTGCAGCATTTTGTAGAAAAAATCCTTGTCGTTTCTGTATCAGCAGAAATACAGCTAGAACGCTTAATGAAACGTAATTCATTGTCGAAAGTAGAAGCTGAAATCCGTATTAAATCTCAACTACCTGTATCGGAAAAGGAAAA
>JBHGUT010000011.1:0-23913 GCA_048976825.1 Paenisporosarcina sp. | reverse complement strand
GTTGGAGTCAGACTAACGGGTGGGCTCTATGGCACCATAGTTCATCGACCTTCTTCGCCAGCCATACTGATCTATACCCGTTCTGAGACAATTTTCATCCTCTGTGGTGCAGCGTTTTTTGCTGCATGGATGGCTAACGGGTGCTTTAGTTGAACAAACGGCTGCCTTTCTAGGGTAGCTTTTTCTTATTGAGAGCTAACGGGGTAGCTTAGTTAAACAAGGATTTATATACTACTACTACCTATAAATTGTCCAATATAAATACGAAATATATTATATGCCTGTCCCACGAATGGTCCCAAAATTCTTGAAAATTAGAAAAGCCATCCACCGAAGTGAATGACTTTTTTGGAAGAACCCTTCGTTCCTTAAGGGTTCTCGATGGGTTTGGCACCCAATGATCCCGACTAAGCTCGAACCAGCGACCTTCACCCTGTCAAGGTTACGGAATATAAAATAATCGGAAGTATCAGCGTCAAAACCACGTTACGCAAGGATTGAGATACGTTTGTTAGTGTAGTATAACACTTGCGATATGGCGCCGCAATACTCGTTTACCTCAATTTCGAATGAGTACCCTCGGAAAAATAAGAGATTTACTGTAGAGGTATCAACTGTCAGACAATATTAAAGGGAGTATCTTTTATTCCGTTTTCGGGCAATACAACATTTGGTAAGATTTTGATCGATAATTTCGGGGGTCCTTAAATCCGCCTTTTGGTAGATGTCCGATAGAGGCTACAATAATAGTGGCTGCAAAGACAAGTATTAGTTTCTTCAATATAATTATCTTCTTTCTATTTTTTACATTATTAGATTGTACACCCTTATGTGTTTAAATTCAATAGACTTAGATAGAAACTTTGAATCAGAAAGCAGATCTTTATAAAATATATCAAGAGAAAACAGTAATTATCTTTAAGTATTTAATAAAAATAGTGGCAAACCCTCGCGATGCGGAAGATATCATCCGAGAAGCATTATATAAGTTTATTTTATACATAGATTCTGTCGATTTTGAAAAAGCGTTTAGCCTGTTATTCCGTTTTATTCAATATTATGATTTTTGTCACAAGCAGCAAAAAATTTTTAAAAACTTTGAGTTTATAGATGGTTCTGTATTACCAACGTTTATAGCATTCCTTCATAATTCAATCTCCGCTTAAATGATAGGTGAGAATTATTTTACGCTTACCTTGTTGCAGCCATTTAACATACTAAAGATTTTGCCGATTGGACTGGTAATGAGTACAATTGATTCATAAAAAAACTCTATCAGCTATTTACAATTAGCTGATAGAGTTTATTACATTTAATTTTTCTTTTTAAGTTCTAATTCTTTTTGCTTGTTTTGTTTTTCTTCAAGTTCAAATTCTACTGCAACTTCATCGACTACTTCTTTTGTAGATTTCTTGAATTCATTTAATGTTTGTCCAACTGCTCTACCTAATTGTGGTAATTTGGCTGGTCCGAAGACGATTAATGCAATGATAAGAATTAGTATTAAACCAGGTACGCCGATATTTGGCATGGGTTTCTCCTCCTTATACTAGTTTATAAGCGTATATTTCGTGAGTTTATATTGCTTCATAAGACTGTGAAGTGTACATTCAATTGGCCAAACTGACATTAATTAAAAATGTACGCATTATTAATCTTTTAGTTTGGATTCAACCTCAGAAACTACTATTTCATTTGACAGTTTTCTTTTAAGCGTCCAACTAGAAATCCAAATACTAATTTCAAATAAGATTAATAAAGGGATAATAATCAAGATATCAGAAATGAAATCTGGTGGAGAAATTAAAACGCCCACTACTACAAGTATGAAATAGGCAATCTTTCTCATTTTCTTTAATGAATCTGGTGTTACTATTCCTAGTTTCGTTAAAAACAGTATAACAACAGGCATTTCAAATACTATACCAATTGGAATAATTAGATTAAACATAAAAGTAAAGTATTGATTCATCCCGTACATTTCGGTTGCACCAATTGATTGGTTGATGTTTGACATAAAATCCAACATCAATGGAAATAAGATGTAATATCCAAAACTTATGCCAATTAGGAACAAGAAAAAGGAGATTGGGATATATATAAACGTTCCCTTGGCTTCTTTCTCTGACATTCCAGGTTTTACAAATAACCATATTTGGTGCAAAAGGACTGGCAAGGTGATTAGAATTCCAACGATAAGGGCGCACTTTACGTAAATCAGTATACCATCCGTAAAACCAAAAACATTCCAATCAACATTAACAGCTGTAGGTTGTAATTTAATAAATTTTAATATCTTTGGTGCAACACTAAAACCTATTCCTAAAGAAACGATAAATGCAACTGCTACAATAATTAGACGCTTCCTTAACTCCGCCAAATGTTCTACAAGAGTGTATTCTTGATCCATATTTCTTAACCACCCACTTTATAAGATAAAGAATATTTTCTAGGTCCGGGAGATTTTTATTCTAACAATTATGTGTCGTTTTCAAAAACTTTAAATAACATACATAACTGCCCAGCAGATTGCAGTAGAATCCTCAATCATACTGCAAAACTATCCATTCTTCACAAATAACTAAAAAGGGAAAACACTAGTTTGAGAAAAAAATTTACCGCAAATAAAAATAATTTACCACAAATCAAAATTATAGTAGTAACATATACATTGGTGTTTGTTACTCTAGTTATTATACTCATCAATCGCTATTTGTAAATAATAGATTACTGACAAACAAAAATATAAAGAGATAGGAGAGAGAGGATGGCTGGATATATTCGAGAAGAATTAAGTATGTTAAATCAAGTATTTTTAGCTGTTTTTTTAGTGACAGATTATTCGTATTTTCTGTCAATAAATAATACAGCTTTTCCTTGGTTTTCATTAGCAGGAGCTTCAATTGGTTTAACAATCATAGTATTCAGTTGGTCTGGAACAAAATATATACTTTTCAATGTCGCCTTGTTAGTAGTTACTGCGGTCTATTTACTTGTATATAACTGGACTACTATTTTTAATGTTCACTAAATAAAGATCTTTCGTAAATCTAGTTTCACAAGTTTATTCATGATGGTTGAAGATGAATATTGAATCTGTTTTTTTAGAGATGAGCAATTTATTACTTATCGCGGAATTTTAACCGTATACTAATTTTCGAAAGTCGTCAGTTCCTTTATTATATAATGTATTTTGTTAATAAATGTAACTTGGATAATAGTAGCATATATGTTTAATCGATGTTGAGTTCACGAAATCGACTTTTATAAACAGTTAGATTCTTGCATGTATGTCTTAGCTATTGGGTATCGCTATTTATTAAATTTCCTTTTATAAAGTTTCCACAGTAAGGCATTAACTAAACATACTTTGTGGATTGAAATGAAAGTGAACTGAATAATAGTTACGTATTTTCAAGCTAGAAAATTAAACGAAAATTAATGGGGGAGTTATCATTGTCTGAAAATAAGATTGTACCAAAAGAAAACAAATCTACTAGACGTTCTTTTCTCAGGAACTCCGGTTTGACTGTTGGAGGCGTTGTTTTAGGTGGAGCATTGGGTAGTTTAATCGGCCAAAAACAAACAATGGAACCTGTATCTGTAATGAACCATAACCATTCTACTGAAATGGTCAATCACAATCAGGCACTAATGTATTTTACACCTGATCAATTCAAAGTGGTTGATGCAGCGGCGGAAGTAATTTTCCCGAAAACAGAAGCTGGTCCTGGTGCAAAAGAATTATTGGTTGCCTATTATATTGATCACCAGATGGCAGGTTCCTTTGGTTTAAACACGAAAGAATATATGACTGCGCCTTTCTATCCAAACGAAGCAGTTCCAGAACAAGGTTATCAAACACACTTAAAGCGCCAAGAGGTATTTGATCTGGGTATAGTTGCTTTAAATGCAGAAGCGAATAAAAAGTATAAAGCTAAATTCAATGAAATAACAGAAGAAGAGCAGATCGTCATTTTAACAGATTTCGAGGGAGATAAGGTTAAGATGAGCGGTTCAGTTTCATCGAAATTCTTCTTTACATTACTGCGCAAAGTGACACTTGAAGGTGCATATGCAGATCCAATGTATGGTGGAAATAAAGATATGGCTGGCTGGAAGATGAAGAACTTCCCAGGGCACCAAGGTTCTTACGCTCATTTAGGAAAAGATGAGTTTGTCGTGGTTGAACCAAAAGCTTTAAATTCTCAACATAATCATTAATATAAAGGGTGAAAGAATATGGCTAAAACATTACCAAAAACGGATATTGTTACCGTTGGTGTAGGCTGGGTCGGAGGCATCATTGCTGCCGAATTAAGTAAAAAAGGTTTTAAAGTAGTTGGAATCGAACGAGGTAAAGAACGCTCTACAGAAGATTATTTCATGGCGCATGATGAGGTTCGTTATGCAGAGCGCAAAGAAATGATGCAAGATATGTCAAAAGAAACGATCACATTCCGACATAACGCGAAGCAACGAGCTCTTCCATACCGTGAATGGGGCTCATTCTTGATCGGTGATGGAGTGGGTGGTTCAGGCATGCACTGGAACGGCCAGACTTTCCGTTTCCTTCCATATGATTTTGAAATTTATTCTAAAACTGTAGAACGTTACGGAAAAGATAAAATTCCCGCAGGCATGCAATTACAAGACTGGGGCATCACTTATAAAGAATTAGAGCCTTATTTTGATACATTTGATTTAATGACTGGAATTGCCGGTGAACCAAATCCATTGCCGGGTTCTCCACAAATTAAATATCCGAACCCACCGATGATTGAAACACCGGTAACCAAGTTGTTTAAAGAAGCATCAAAAAGATTAGGCTATCATCCTTATCATATGCCTTCAAACAATTTATCACAGGCCTATACAAATCCAGATGGAATTGCACGCGGTGCTTGCCAATACTGCGGTTTCTGTGAGCGATTTGGCTGTGAATATGGCGCGAAGGCTTCACCGGTTGTAACTGTTCTTCCTGTTGCGAAGAAAACTGGTAATTTTGAAGTCCGCACGCACTCAGTTGTACGCAAAGTATTACATACGAATGGCCGTGCAAGTGGCGTTCTTTATGTAGATACACGTACAGGTGAAGAGTTTATTCAACCTGCTGACGTTGTTGTTGTTTCGGCGTATCAAATGAATAACATTAAAATCCTGTTGAACTCACAATTAGGTAAACCTTATGATGCGAAAACAGGTACAGGTGTTGTTGGTAAGAACTACGCTTATCAAACATACCTTGGTCGTGCGCGAGGATTCTTTGATGATAAAGAATTCAACCTATATGGCGGTGCCGGTGCATTGGGAGCACAAATCGACGATTTCAACGGCGATTTCTTTGACCATACAAATCTGGATTTCCTACACGGTGCTACTATGCATATTACACATCTTGGTGACCGACCGATCGCGAACAACTGGGTTCCACCTGGCACACCAGCATGGGGGAAAGAATTTAAAGAAAAATCTACCTTCTATGCTAACAGAAATCTTATCCTTGCAGCACAAGGCGCTAGTATGCCATTCCAAGACAATTACATTGATTTGGACCCAACGTATAAAGATGCTTTCGGTGATCCTTTATTACGAATGACTTTCAACTGGAAAGATCAAGACCGTAAACTTATGAAGTTCATGGGCGATAAATCAGAAGAGATCATGAAAGAAATGGGCGCCACTCACATACTTAAAGGTGGAGATGATATTAAAGAATACGATATTCGTAACTATCAATCTACCCATAACACAGGCGGAGTCATCATGGGAGCTAGCCCGGAAACAAGCGTGTTAAACAGTTATCTTCAAATGTGGGATTGCGAGAATGTTTTCGTCCCTGGAGCTTCTGCATTTCCTCATAACTCTGGCTATAACCCAACCAATACAGTTGGTGCACTTGCTTACCGCGCTGCAGAAGGTATAGAAAAATACCTGACTAAGGGCGGAGGATCTCTAGTTTAAGAAATTAGGAGGAACAAACATGCCAAATATTGGTGTACCAGGTTTAATACTAATCTTGCTTCTTGCATTAATTATTTTCGGCCCAGCTAAGCTTCCTCAATTAGGTAGAGCAGTTGGACAAACTCTAAAAGAATTCAAAAACTCTACAAAAGAAATAGTAGACGAAGTTACTGAAGAATTCTCGTTAGAAAGCAAAAAAGAAGAGGAAAAGAAGAAAAACTAAAAATTGTCTCCTTTTTATAAAGCCCTTATCAGCATCTTAAACGATTGCTGATAGGGCTTTTCTTCAAGTTCAAAAGAGGAAGGAAGCTCTTTTTCCCATGTTTAATAAATTCTCTTTTCAATTCTCAATTGGAAATTTCTTAATTTTGACACTGTCTGTGTGGAGGTCTTTTTTTGTATTATTGGTACGGTCAAACTGAGCTTCATCCATCAAATTGATGGATGAAAATGCTGTTAAGAACAAAGTCATGAATCAGTTCAAGGAGTATTCGCTCAATCATGAAAAACTTAAAATGGGGCATTAAGCCCACCATCAAGATATAAGATGAACTGATCCAAGGCTATATAAAGAAGTGTTTATTGAAATGTAAAGCAAAACAGGAACCAGATAAAATACTGGTTCCTGTTTTGCTTTTTTAACATTACAAGTGTTGTATTAACTGCCATTGCATTTCCAGTGCAAATCGCGTATAAAATCATGTATCAGTGATTATCGATGTCGACCAAATGGTAATACTCACGGTCAAAAATTCGGTAATAGACCCAAGATGGCATCTTATCATGGTATGGCTGCACGCTTCCAACTACTTCCCATTGTGTCTTATGAGCAAGTAGGACATAGACTCCGTGTTTCTTGATCCCATTGAAATTCTTTTATCCCCTCGGTTATGACTTCTCAATCGTAAGCTGGTTTATTGCTTGATTTCCAGTTTACATCAAGGGATCAAGTATATTTGGGGCCTTTTTCTACAGGAATCATGGGATCTTTTGTTTCATTTTAGTACTACTTTTATTTATTAAAATACTGGTCGGCCCATGTTTAACAAATAACAAATGTCTTCTAAGTTAAAATAAAAATACCTTTAAAAAAGAAATTTGGAACTACTAACTCAATATAAGCCCACTTTGGCTATATAAAAGTTACAATTTTTTGTCACAATTATAATATTATATTGAATAAATACATTATTTTTATTATTATTGTTGCTTTCTAGGTCTATTTGGGTTATAAATTATATATAAAGTAGCCCTAAAGATTTATAAAATTTATTTCTTCGATAATAGCAAACTTACTGAAAGGTAAGGACGCAAAGCCACGGGTCTAAGGTTGTAATGACTAAGATCGCCGGGTTACCGAAAAGAAAATTGGTATCTTTTAGATTTATCAGCCTTTCCTGATAAAGTCTCTTTGTGTGTCCACCAATTTTTTTGGTGGACTTTTTTGTGTTTATTTTTAAAAAATAGGAGGAATTACGATGGTTTCAAAAACAAAATCACTAGACTTAATGGAAACTCATGTACGAGGTATTTTGGAGATGATTGGTGAAAATCCTGATCGCGAGGGGTTGTTAGATACACCTAGACGTGTGTCAAAGATGTATAAAGAAGTCTTTGCAGGTGTTGGTATAAATCCAGCAACAGCTCTAACAACAACTTTTGAAGGTGAGCAATACGATGGAATGATCGTAGTAAAAGATATTGATTATTACACATTTTGTGAACATCATTTAATTCCATTCTTTGGGAAAGTACATATCGGTTATATGCCCAGTGAAAGAATTGTTGGATTAAGTAAATTTGCAAGACTGGTTGAATTAACTGCTCAACGTCCACAAGTACAAGAAAGAATGACACAACAAATTGCTCATGCAATATTTGATGTATTGGAACCAAAAGGTGTCATTGTAAGTGTTGAAGGACAGCATCTATGTATGTGTGCTCGTGGTGTTAAAAAGCCAGGCTCATCTACAGTCACTACCGTTAAACAAGGTGTGTTTAAAGAAAACGACTCTTTAGTTAGAGAATTTGAAAGAAGTCTTACATCGAGTCATCGATAGGGGGTAGAGTAAATGCGTTATTTATCAAGAAGAGTTGATTTTTCTGCTATGCACAGCTACCAAGTCGATGGATGGAGCAAAGAAAAGAATATGGAAGTCTTTGGTTTATGTAGCAACCCTCATGGTCATGGCCATGATTATCAATTGGAGGTCATGGTTAAAGGACATTTAAATAAACACTCAGGAATCGTTGTAAACACCACCGATATTAAAAATATTGTAGGAAACATCGTAGAAAGAGAATTAGATGGCAAATTTATTAATAAAGAGAATGCTTACTTTCAAAAGAAAGTACCTACAACGGAGAATATCGTAACTTACTTATGGGAAGCCATATCACCACAATTAGATGATTGTGAACTTCATAGATTACGTTTGCATGAAAATCCATTTTTATTTTCAACAAAGGAGGAAGGGAATATGGTCAGTTTAACAAGAAAATATCATTTCTGTGCGGCACATCGATTACACAGCAATAAACTTTCTGATGATCAGAATAAAGAGATATTTGGAAAGTGTAACAATCCCTTTGGTCATGGTCACAATTACTACTTAGAAGTAACTTTACATGGAATACCTGATCCGATTACAGGCATGATTACGGACCTATCTAAATTAGATGAAATCGTGGAGTCCCGAGTACTTGATAAATTGGACCATAAGCATTTGAACGAGGATGTTGAAGAGTTCAAAGATATAAACCCAACTTCAGAAGTTGTAGTTAAGGTCATCTATGACATGCTTTCACCATATCTTCCTAATTTACACAAGACAGGGTTATGGGAGACGGAGAAGAATTTCTTTGAATATGCAGGAAATGGAGCGTCTAACTAAATGGGAAATCTGTTAAGTAAAGACAAAGTAGTCATGATTACAGGAGCTAGCAAAGGGATTGGAAGAGCTACAGCAAAAGTTTTAGATGAGATGGGTGTCAAACTGGTCCTTGGTTCTAGAAATATATCTGATTTAGATGACCACTTCCTAAGAGACGATGTATTGAAACTTACTCTGGATGTAACAGATGAAGAATCAGTTAAGCATTTTGTTCAAGAAGGTATTGTTAAATTCGGTAAAATTGATTCGCTTATAAATGCTGCGGGTATGGGTGTGTTTTCAACTATCATCGATTCAGAAACTCAAGATTTTGATCGAATGATTGCTGTAAATTTACGTGGCACTTATCTGACATGCAAATATGTAGCTAGTCATATGAAAAATCGAAAAGAAGGACAAATACTTAACTTAGTATCCGTGGCGGGTACTACAGCGCTAGCAGGATGTGGCGGCTATTCAGCTTCTAAGTTTGGAGTTTTAGGATTAACCAAAGTTTTGCAAGCTGAATTAAGAACTGAAGGAATTCGATTAACCTCCGTCATTCCTGGAGCTGTAAGTAGTTCATTCTGGGATTCAATCGAACCAAAGCCCGATTTAACAGCAATGATTCCGGTTGACTCGATTGTTGAACATTTAGTTTTTCTATTAAATCAATCGAATCAATCGGTAGTGGATGAGATTACAATAATGCCACAAAACGGAATTTTATAATAGTGTTATTAAAATATTGAAATCTACAATCAAGCCGGTGTTCCTTAAAGAAAGCATACTCATTATCAGTGTTTCATAACTAACACTTTATTTAACAACACTAATAGGAGGTACAGAAGAATTTGAAAAATTCATTTTCAAAGTTTCTTCAAAAAGTCACTAAAGATAACGATACGTCTCCCTTGGTTGTGTACCCGAGACTTGATGAATTAACTTCTTTTGAAAATGCGAAACAACGTAATATTACCGGTTGGATTGCTTATCAAATGGCTAAAAATCTAAGTCTAAATGAGACAGAAACAGATTTTTTGTTTTTAAAACCGTTTTCACAAAAGGGCTTAGAAGAATCTGATAATCATGAATCCAAAATAATATTACAATTAGCTCAATCGGCATCAGAATGGATTCAAAAAAATTCATGTGTAGAAGAAGAGATTAAACAATTAAATCTATCTCCGTCTTACACTAAAGTGTTAACCAGTGCTGTAAGGGAAGTACAATCCGAAGAAAATCACGAAAATGCCAATTCAGAATCAAAGGCTATTTGGAATGTTTACCGAGATGTAATCTATGCAGCCTCACAAGGTCATTTTCTGTTAGTGGAAAAACCTGATCTTATTAGGTATAAGCAAGGCAAACTTTTATGTGAAGCAGACATTAAAGTAAGAGGAGACATTCCTTTAGCAAGAAACGCGGCATCAGAAGTGTTTGAACAAGTTAATTTAATTCCTTCGAAATTGATGAGTTATAAATTGATTGTTTCGGAGGCCGTAACCAATATTTTGAAGCATGCAGATTACGGGAAAATGTTTATTTATCAAGATGAACTTACAGGTACATTACGGATAATTATAGAAGACTCAGGTAACGGATTTCCACTTAAAATTCTGCCTCAAACAACGTTAATGGCAGGGTATTCAACAAAAAAATCAATGGGTCAAGGTTTTAATTTGATGCTGAAAATGGCTGATCAACTCGTCTTGGAAACTTCTACTAGTGGATCTACCTTAATTCTGATATTAGAAGGAGGAAAAGAAAATGTCGAAAACAATCTTGAACCCAGAAACGACTATACAGAAAACCATCATGACCTCCAGGTTATTTGAAGGATTTTGGGAGAGATGGATAGCCCATGGAATTGAACGGGAAGCCATAGAACAAGGGAAAAATTCTTTTGTTAACATTGATGATTGGATTAATTGGTTTCAAAAATATGCTCTTTCATATGAAAAAAAAGCCATTCTTTCTCAAACAAACCTGCAATTTATTCAAGCAGAACAAGAATACCGGATAGCAGGTCTTTATTACAATCTCATGCAGTGGATCTATCCAAATCGAAGTCAAGAAAAAATCCATTATTACCAACAGTCAATTGACTTATTCAGATTAGCAGATGAACTATCTGATGTTCATACCATAAATGTAAAAATAATAGTAGATGGCCAGTATTGTGTTGGGAGAATGAGTATTCCAACGTACTACAAAGGTTGTATGTTAATCATCAATCCCATTGACTCTAGTAAAGAAGAACTTTACTCCTACGAAAAACATTTTCTTGAATCAGGATTCGTCACTATAAGTTTTGATGGTCCTGGTCAAGGGGAGACATTTATTCTAAATAATGTAAAGGCTACTATTGGGCGTTGGGAACTCTTTCTTAATGAAATCATAAATTACGCTCATATAAATTTCCCGAGTTTAGAGATTAGCCTATTCGGGACGAGCTCAGGTGCTGCATGGGCAATTAAAGGAAGTGAACATCCCTTTGTTTCAAAATCGGTAGCAATCAGTCCTCCAATTCCTAATAAAGCTCTCCTTCCTAATTATTTTGAAGAACGTCTGGCATATGTAACCGAAAGTCAAACAAGTATTTTACCTGATTTACACGATGTGACCGATTGTAAATCAGTCATTCTCTTTCATGGGAATGAAGATGTGATGGTGAATAATGAAGATATGTATAAGCTGTTTGACAGACTTCCAGAGCCCAAACACCTCGTAGAATATGCTGAAGAAGGACATTGTTGCAACAATAAACTTCATGAAGTAAGGGAGTTATCAATGAAATGGTTCTACACAAGGGGAGATTATGAAAATGTCATTTGAACAGGTAGCTAAACATATTTCAGATATTGCGCATGTTTCTATCGAAGATATAACGGAAGATTCTCGATTTCAAGATGATTTGGATATAGATTCTTTGCAGCTCGTAAACTTATTTATTCAATTATCAGAAGTTACGGGAGTTGGATTTAATCATTTTCTATTAGCTGAAGACATGAAAACGGTTGGGGGCATTTATCATGCCATAAAGGGAGAAAATAATGACAACAATTAAAGATATATTTTTCCGAAACAATAATAATGGGGTCGTACTTTCTACGTTTTCGAGTGACTATTCGGCCAACGACATTAAACTTTCAATGGAGAATTACTTGAATATATTACAGCATGAAGACTTAGCAGGAAAAAGAATCGGTTTGTTAATCCCTCATATTTACTCTTACTTGTCTTTAGTGTTAGCAATTAATGAACTTGGAGGAACCATTGTACCTCTTAGTTCCCAATTTCGTAAAGAAGATTTAACCGCAGTTCTGGAGTCCCTTAATCCTCATTATGTATTTACAGTGGATGAAGCAGATGGGTTTTCTTATATTGAAGTTTTTGCTAATTGGGCTGAACAGAGTGGGGAAAATACGAAGGTTTTTAGAACAAACGATTATACGAACTGGCATCATGAACATTATTCTGGAACAAATAGGCCTTTACAAGAAGAAAAAATGGATTTTATTTGCTGTTCTTCAGGAAGCACGGGTGTGCCCAAAGGGATTGTTGTTAGTGCAGATACACTAAAATTTTCGCTTGAATTTATTATGAAAGTGAATAAAATTCAACCCAAAGATCGTGTGTTTCTTAATGCTCCCCCTAACTCTGTTTTTGGAATATGTGCCTTACTAAGTGGTATTTATAGTGGTGCACAGATTGTATTCCCAGATCGATACGACCTCCCTGGAATCGTTAATTTAATGGAAGAGAAAACATGCAATAAGATATTAAGCACCCCTTCTATATTTAAGTCTATCTATCAAGTTGCGAATGTTCTTAAGCCTCAAGTATTAAAGAACCTTGAAATTGTTTCTTTAACTGGAGAAATGATGACGAATGGTTTCGTTGATCAATTTTCAAATATGGATAATTGTGAATTTATTGGGATGTATGGTAGTTCCGAAATTGGAGGAGCTATGTATTGTGACTTAAGGGTGGAAATTGAGTTTACCGTTGATGAGGCTATTCAATTCAAAGTGATAGATAATGAACTCCTATTAAAATCTCCAGCAGCCTTTTCACACTACTACCAAAACCCGGAATTAACAAACGAAGCTTTCGATTCAGAGGGGTGGCTCTTAACTGGTGATCTTGTAAGTCAAACCGAATCAAAAAAAATCTCAATTATCGGACGAAAGAAAGACATGATTAAAAAAGGTGGACAACAAGTTATACCAGGAGAAATCGAGCGAGTCCTTATGAATCATCAACATGTAAGACAAGCTGTTGTAATTGGAGTACCTCACCAAGTATTTGGTGAACAGATTGTTGCGTATGTTGTAATGGGTAGAAATGAAAATCTTCAAGAGTTATATAGATTTTGCCAAAAGCAAATAGCAAGATACAAAGTACCGGATTATATTGAAGAAGTTTCAGAAATACCTCTTGTCCAAGGAAAAGCCGATAAACTGACACTTAGAAAAATGTTTATTCAAAGACTTGAAGGAGGTAAATCTAATGAAAAAAAATAAAACTTTAAAACAACAATTTATTTTAAGGATGCTTATAGTTGTAGTCAGCATTGCTGCCATTTCTGGAGCTATTCAATTTTACTTTCTTTATAAAGAAGTAAAACATAATGTTGAAAACGAAGCACAGATGATCAGTGAAAGTATAGAGCAAGGGATTCGAAGTACGGATCTAGCAGAGAGGTCAATTGAAGAACAAATTGATTATAAAATTGAAAGTATCTCACAGCGAATTGGTGACCAATTACCTAATCGAATGGAAGATATCACGGATTCGGAATTAATGGCCATAAGTAAGGACATGAACATAACGGGAATTTCGATATTTGCAAAAGAAAATGATAGCGTATCTGTTGTTAAATCAACGGAACCTGAAGAAGTTGGGTTTTCATTAGAAGGTTTAAGTAAGGAAGGTGATGCAACGCTGCATCAACTCATAAATGCAGAGAAGCCTGAAGACTTTGGAATCACAAGTTATTTAAGTGACAACATTGTTGTTCTTTATACAGCTCAAGCCGGTTCAAGAGAAAAACCAGAATTTTTCAAGTATGCGTACTATCATAAGCCAGGAACGGACTATCTCATTAGTCCATTTATAGTGGCAAACGAAATCTATCAATACACAGAAAAAGTGGGTCCTGATGCTAGAATTGAAAATTTGCTAAAGGAAAATGAATACGCGAAAGAAATCGCCGTTTTGGATCCTAGAGTATATGCAAATCCTAGTTTAGCACAAGAAATGTATCCTCCTCTTGAAAAAGTCGTGAATGGTAGTTATAGCTACACAAATGACGAAGAGGCAATTATTCAAACGATTGAACATCCAGAAGAATCTTCCTACATTCAAGAATCAAAGGGTGAAAAAGTTTATAAAATGTTTATTCCTTACGATGAAGGACGTTTAATTTTTATAGCGCTTGATTACGAAAAAATGAGCGCACCTCTTAAAAATCTGTCACTGATTTTAATTATCTTTGGATTCGTATCACTCATCTTATTATTTATTATGTCCACACGTTTCTTTAGTGATATATACGAAAATATTGAAAAAATAATTAGACAGATTAAATCACTAGAAAAAGGTGATTTTACAGCGCAAAGTTCTGTAAATGGTGGTGGAGAATTAGATGATTTATCGAAGACAACAAACAAAATGGCCAAAACGCTGAAAAGTGTGATGAGCGAGACATTACATCAAGCAAATCAAACGCAGAAGCTAGCATATATATTAGAAGCAGACGCAACTAAATCCGTGGAAGAAATTTATACGATATCGATGCAAACTACTGTTGGTGCTAGAGAATTAACAGAGGAACTAGAATACTCTATCACACAAATAACAACTATTTTACAAGAAAGCAAAGATGAAAAAGCTTCGGAAGTACTTAATCACATTCAGGAAATTCGTGAGTATGTAAATAAAGGAACTAATTCTGCAACAGAAATGACTATTTCATTAGCTAATATTTTGACTTCATTACAAAATCAGTCCGTCTCACTATCAAATGTTTCGAAAAAGCTATTTAATAGCATGAAGCAATTCGAATTGGATACAAAGTCTATGGATGAAGAAGACTTCGAGGAATAACAAGGAGTGAGCAATATGAACGTCAAGGTATTTAAAGTTGAGGAAGAAAGTGTTTGCACATTGCATGTATCTGGAGTATTAGACTATGCGACAATGGGAACCTTTATAGAAGAGGTCCATTCAATTAAAGTTGGAACGAGCAAAGTAATCATTAATTTCGAAGGATTAGAGTTTATTGATTCAACAGGTATTGGAGCAATCATAAACTTGGTACATGAAGCCAACGAAAAGCGATTTAAGGTCGAATTAGAGGGTATTAGTGAAGAAAATGAGGTTTTATTTAGTATGATAGGTGTTTTCGAGATTATAGAAGCCTTGCAAATGGAGGGTTAAATTTATGTTTCAAAGAGAATTTACTTTAGTCAATGGGACCGAAGAGGAAAAAGTATTGAAGCGTGAAATTAACCTTGCAAGGAATATTCAAATGAAATTATTGAATGGCGAAACTCCTACTTTCAAAGATGGTGAAGTTTCTGGAATTTCGATTCCTGCACGCCTAATTGGTGGAGATTACTATGATTTTAGTTACTTACCTAACGGGAAAATTAGGATAGTTATTGGAGATGTAATGGGTAAAGGTATACCAGCTGCTATGTTAATGATCTTAACGCGAGGGGTCTTCAGAAGTGTTGCAGAAATAACGAAAGGCCCAGGAGAGACTTTAGCTGAGATGAATAAAGTAATGTATAAAGATTTAAGGTCACTTGGTTCATTTGTAACTGTTTTTTGTGCAGACTGGGATCCCGTTACTAAAGTTCTTACATTCGCAAATGCCGGCCATAATCTACCTGTAGTTGTGCGTTCTTCATATGAGTCTGAGAGTTTACAAAAAACAAAAGGAGTCATGATTGGTGGTTTGCCAAATCAAGAGTATCCTGAAGAATCCATTCAACTAAATAACGATAACTTTGTGCTGTTTTATACTGATGGTGTGATAGAAGCTACCAATGATAATGGCGATATGTATCGTGAAGCAAGATTAAAAAACTTACTACTTGAAAACTTTGGAAATGAAATAAAAGAGATTGAAACTTCCATAGTTGAATCCATTAATGATTTTACAAAAGGCGTTCCACAAAGAGATGATATAACATTAGTTTTATTAAAGATAAGCCAAGACAAAACAGATATCACAAGTTTTACCTCTCCAATAATTAGTTAATAGTAGTTACTTTAAGAGAAACGGAGGTGAAAATATGAGAACTATCATTTCAAAAGGAAAGAATGTAATGGAGGCCGTTCAATTAGGATTAGAATTGCTAGATGCTCAAAAAAATGAAGTAAACATAGAAATCTTGGAACAGGAAAAAAAGGGATTTCTAGGGATTGGACATAAATTAGCAACGGTTAAATTAAGTAAACCAAGTAGCAAAGAGAGTGTTAGTCATGTAGCTACTCAAGTAGATTTAAATGAATTAATAGACAAGATTGAAAGAACAATTGAGGTCCTACCAGAGCATCAAGAGGTCACACAAATAATTGCTTCAACACGCGCAGGTACCGAGCAATTAGATAGAAATGAAAAAGAAATAAAAGCGATTTCATGGGTAGAAAACGGAGAGCTTTTTGTGCAAAATTCTCCTACTCATTATCCAAAGGTCACAATTGAAGAGGGAATTAAAGTAAGTTTAAATGGAGCTCTTGTTAAAGAAAAACATATCATTATATCTCAAGATGATAATGTGGACATATATGGAATTCATGAGGAAAAAGAAACCAAATGGAGTATCTCAGTCGATTCTAGCAAACTAAAAGTAATACTTGCTGTTGAACCTGGTTATAAAATAACGAGAACGATTCGTGACACTGAACCAAGTCAACATATCACATTAAGCGCATATGAAAATAAACAACCAATCAACACATTAACGTACGAACAAGTGATAGAAGCGATGGGATCTCTACATGTAATATATGGTTTTAACCACGGAGAAATAATGAAAGCTGTGGAAGCAACTGAAAAAGAATCTTTTGAGATTGCAACAGGAACAAGAGCTATACCTGGTCAAGATGGATGGATCGAAATTAAAGTAAACATTCATACCGAAAATAGCCTTAAAGAGGACGAATCAGGAAAAGTAGACTTTAGAGAACAACGAATCATTCATACGGTAGATGCAGGAACTGTGATTGGGATTGTTCACCCACCTGTTCCTGGACGTCCAGGGGTGACTGTAACAAATGAGCCATTACCTGCCACACAAACAAATCCATTACAATTAAAAGCAGGGCAAGGAATACAGCTTGTAGACGATAAAGTCATTGCTTTAGAGTCTGGACGTCCTACTATCGAACAAAGAGGACTATTTGTAAAAGCAGCCATTTTACAAAAGCTTGTTCACCCTGGTGACGTAGATCTAACATCAGGAAACATCCACTTTAATGGTGATGTAACAATTGTTGGCAGTGTACAAGACAATATGAGTGTAGAAGCTGGTGGGGATATTGTGGTTCATAAATCCATTACCGGTGCCAAAGTGGTAACATTGAGTTCAATCATTGCACATCATAATGTTATCGGATCAGAATTATCTGCTGGTAAAAACAATTTATTAATTGCAGAAATGGGTTATTTGTTGGCTACTATAAGTGAACAAATGGAGAAAATGATTGCTGTAATTAATCAGCTCACAAAATCTAGTGCTTTTAAATCTAGTGACTTCCCTAAGACAGGCCTGAAACCTTTGATACACATTTTACTTGAAAAGAAATTTAAAAACTTTACACCTATTGCTAAAGATTACCTGGCTCTTTACAAAAAGGGTGAGCATTTTTTATTTGATGAGGAGTGGTCGAATGTATCAACAACACTCAACCATCTTTTTTTAAAGGTTTCAAAGGAATTTACTACATTAGAAGACATCGTAGAGCTTTCTATTAAAATAAAAACCCTGTACGAAAGTAGTCTTATACCTGCAGAACCTAAATCATTTATTGCTATTTCCAGTGCCACAAATAGTGAAATTTATTGTAGTGGAAGTATTACAATTACCGGTAAAGGATGCATTAATTCGAAAATCCATTCTGAAGGAATACTTCAAATAGATGACGTTTTACGGGGCGGTGAAGTGTACGCCAAAGAAGGAATACAGATAAACGAAACAGGATCAGAGAGTGGAATATCTACATTAATCTCAGTTCCACAAGATCAAAATATTCGAATTAAAAAGGCACTAGAAGGAACCATTCTTAGAATCGGCGGTTCAAGAAGATATATTAAAAAAACTACCTATGATATCAATGCGAGGTTAAATGAAACTAACGAGATAGTTTTTGAATAATTGTGAGAGGGGGAACCTATATGTTTATGTATTCTTTAATCGAAGAAGATAAAGATCTCCAAGTTGTGATAAAAGGTGATTTAGACATTGATGGAACAGAAATCATAAACGAAGAACTTATCCCCAAAATGTTAACATACAAAAAAGTGAATATTAACTTTGAAGACGTTCCCTTTGTTGACTCTTCTGGAATGGGTTTACTTATGGCTCTTGTCCATACATTAACAGAAAATGAGACGAGTATCACTATCTCCAATGTACGGGAAGATGTATTTGAGGTCTTTGAACTCCTACAAATACCTGAAATTCTTGGAGAAGACATTTTCATACGAACTAGATAATAACTTTAATGAAATTAATTCCATGTTTTATATAAGTGTTCCTATTCAAAGACTCTTTTTAAAAATGTCCTTGAATAGGGGCACAAAAGGAAATCTTAATAAAGTTAAGAGTACCGTTTTGAAGTGCAATAAGAATAATTTTGCTTCAAATATTAGTCAAAATTAACCACCAATATAAATTTTCTTGAGAGATGCAAAACTTTAATTAACAATCGAAATAGACTGCAAATTCCTGAAGGAATTAGCAGTCTATTTTTCGTTGGTTGTTAAAAATCAAAAATTTTAATCATTGAATTATCAACACAAATGCACTAAATTGTTTGGAATTCATTTAATTCACGTTTTCAAAATCACTCTTCTTTAATTGAATCTCCTGTGGCTTTGCAAGATTAAGACACTCATTTATAATATCCTCAATACGATTAAATTCATCAAGTATGACCTCAAAGAATTCCTGTTTAATTATTCCTTGTTGTAATAGCTGAAAAGTCCTCTTATAGATGTAAGAGGATTTCTTATTTCATGGGCAACACCTGTAGCAAGATCACCTACCACGGTTAATTTCTCTGACTTTGAGAGCTGTTCTTCTGCTTTTCTTTTTCTGTGATATCTCTTCCTACCACAATAATGTGCTCCGTTTCCCCATTTTCGCCAATTACAGCTGTAACTACACACTCCATTAGGATCCAATTCCCTTTAGCGTGCATTAAACGAAATTCCACCTGGAAGGGAGATTTCGTTTTAACAATCTGGTCAAATTTCATTAATAAAAACGCAACGTCTTCCGGATGTACTTTAGCCATTAGTTCTTTTTCCACAAAATCTTTTTTGGAAAACCCAAGTACCGTTTCGTGAGAGGGTGAGACATACAATGCATGTCCTTCAATGTCAAATAACACAATTAAGTCAGTCATGTTTTCTGCAATAAGACGATATTTGTATTCACTTTCTCGCAAAGCTTCCTCGGCTTTTTTGCGTGCTGTTATATCTACACATGATCCAATGACCTCTACCACTTCTCCACCCCGTTTAATGGGACGTAAAGCAGCAAGATAAGAAATCCCGTTGATCAGACTCTCATAAGTAACAAGTTCTTCTCCGTCCCAAGCCCTCTGGTAATATTTCGTTTTTTCTATTGCACTTTCAATAGGAAAAAACTCGTGTAGTGCTTTCCCAACTACTTGATTTGGAATTATGCCTAGTCGGTACAATAAATCTCCATCACAAAGTGTATGAATAAATTGACCAGAGATTTTTTTATACTTAAAGATCATTCCTTGTTGCAGTCGCACCGTATCTTTAATTTCCTTTTTTGCAATCTGTACTAATTCTTCTGACCACATTCGTTCGTTGATATCTTGAGAAATTCCAAATTCTTTTACAACTTGTTGAATTCCTGGCAGTGCTTCTTCCAATTCATTGGCAGGGAAGGGTTTACTAAAGAGATAACCTTGTCCTTCGTTACATAGATGTTGTTGCAGAAACACAAGTTGTTCCTTGGTTTCAATTCCTTCCGCTACTACATTTAAGTTCAAATTATGCGCCATTGAAATGATGGTTTTAACAATCGTTTCATCGTTCGGATTATTATAAAGTTCTCGGACAAACGATTGGTCGATTTTTAATGTATCGACAGGGAATTGTTTTAAATAGTTTAACGAACTAAATCCTGTCCCAAAATCATCAATGCTTATGCGAACGCCTAATTGCTTAAACTGCTGTAATGTTGAAATGGTGCGTTCAATATCCGCTGTCATACTTTCGGTAATCTCAAGTTCCAGATATTGAGGTTCTAGTTCTGTTTCCTTTAGAATAGTGGCAATCGTATTAACGAAACTGGACTGAGTGAACTGCCTCGCTGATAAATTGACAGCCATGACCGTTGTAAAACCTTTTTGATGCCATGCTTTATTTTGTTTGCATGCAGTATACAACGCCCATTCACCGATAGGTATAATTAATCCAGTTTCTTCAGAAACAGGAATGAAGTTTGCAGGTGATATCATTCCTCGCTCCGGGTGATTCCAGCGAATTAATGCCTCTACGCCAACTATATTACCGGTTTTCAAATTTAGTTTTGGTTGATAGTGTAACAGGAGCTCATCTCGTTCAATTGCTTTATGAAGATCAACTTCCATTTGCAATGGGGTGAATTCTTGTTCATTTGAAAAGTAAAACTTAAAATTGTTTTTACCTGCTTTTTTTGCTTGATACATAGCAAAGTCAGCATGTTTGATTAATGTCTCAACCGTCTCCCCGTCTTCGGGAAATAGGCTAATTCCTATACTTGAAGTTGTGAAAATGTCGTAATTTTTTATCTTATATGGAACGGCAAGAACATCAAGAATTCGTTGACCCACCTTTGAAGCAACTGTATTATCGGCATCTGCTAAAACCACGATAAATTCATCTCCACTTTGACGGAAAATGATATCGTTGTCTTCCACGGATGACTTCAAACGTTTCGTCACTTCTTTCAAAAGAAGATCACCCGCATTGTGTCCTAATGTATCGTTGATTACTTTAAAACGATCAAGATCAATCATTAGTACAGCCATGCTTTGTTTCTTCTCAGCAGCAACCGTTAATTCTTTTAAAAGACGTGAATGTAACATATTCCGGTTAGGTAAACCTGTTAAATAATCATGAAAGGCCATGTATTCATTGTCTTTTTCTATTTCTACTTGTTTCGTTATATCTTGAGATATACCGTAAACACCATCAATTTGCCCGTTTAACATAATAGGGGCAAAAGAGGTGTGTAAATGAATGAGAGAACCGTTTTTGTGATAAATTGCGGTTCTGAAGTTTTGTGGTTTGCCTTTTGTCACTAACTCGAAATATTTTTTTACCATTTCGTTTTCTTCGGGTATGATCATGTCAAGATAATGCATCTTTAAAAATTCTTCTTTGCTGTAACCAGACATTGATTCTCGAATATTGTTACTGCTCGTATAGTAACCGTTAATATCTAGTGAGTAGACACTATTTGCATTAAACTCAATTAGTGATTTATATCGTTGTTCTTTTTCATTTAGTTCATTATAGACCTTCTTCTTTTCCGTAACATCTTTCCCTACTACCATAACGGCAGGTTTTCCGTTAAACGAAATAGCCACAGCATTTGTTTCTAAATCTATTACTCTTCCATCCAATGTTTTAATTTTGTACTCAAAAGAAGAAAGCTTCTCACCATCTAAGAGCCTTTCCAGGCGATTTAAAAAAGTATCTACCTCTTCAAACACTAACATTTCTTGTAACGTTTTACCCAATATCTCATTCTCATGAATAGCGCCTAAGATTTTTAGTAATACTGGGTTCGCGTACAACATTCTTCCTTCCTGATGAACAAAAACAAAGGTAGGAGATAGGTCAATAAGATTACGATATCGTTCCTCACTTTCAGCTAAATTTCTTGTGGCCAGTTTCTCGTCGGTAATATCAGAAAAGATCCCCATAGTTAAAACAACTTTCCCTTGTTTGTCTTTAATGACATTGGTGCTCTCTTGAACCCACTTAATAACTCCATCTGAACGGATGACTCTGTATTCAGCCTCAGACGGCATGCCCGATAATAGCTTTTTTATGTGCCTCTCAACTAGAACCATATCTTCTGGAAAAACAGACTCCGTCAATAACTGAGGTTTTTTTTCAAAATCCTTTTGTGTATAACCGTATATTCTGGCAATCTCACTTGAAACCCAAAGAGAATTTTTTTCTAAATCCCTGTAAAGAATGGGTGACCTAACGCTATCAATCAC
Source organism: Paenisporosarcina sp. (assembly GCA_048976825.1). Lineage (GTDB taxonomy): Bacteria > Bacillota > Bacilli > Bacillales_A > Planococcaceae > Paenisporosarcina. Next base: position 1,579 of record JBHGUT010000011.1, on the reverse strand, counting down.
TCTTTTTATTAATTCAATATCCTTATTATTTCTAAATAAATCGGTAATATTACTAATATTCATTTTCATTCTCCATTTATTTTATTTTATAAATAAAAAGTTGAATTCAAAAAAAGTACTTTTTATAAATGGGGCTTCGGTAACCCGGCTATCATTGTTCACCAACAGAACTTTAGACCCGTCGCTTTGCGTCCTTATTTTTCAATAAGTTTGCCTTTATCTAATAAAATGTATATTTATCTCTTTTCATTATTATCGTGTTAGGAAATGGTAACAGTATGGGGATTTTACTGCTTTAATGGTGTTACAATATGAAATCAAATAATTAAAATAGTTCAATCTCTTTGGAGAACACGCCTATACGCTTCAATCTGCTTTACCTTGGATGAATCATCTGTGAAATATCTTTTACTGTATGGATTTTTAAGTATTTTTCATCATTTACTGCAATTCCATACCTTTTATACCCGCATCTTTAACAGCAACAGACGTGTATTCTTTTACCATGCCTCAACATCAGATATTCCATTTACAGTATGATTCCAGTCAACCAAAAAAACTTCGATATGCTTTACTTTTTTACCAAATCAAAAACCTACATGGTGACATCCATTACCAGAGAGAATATAGATTGTTTAGTAACTTTAACTCCTTAATAATTATTTCTACCTTTTCATGCACACCCGCCCTGTTAGTTTAAGTGAAAATTTTCACAATTATTATATTTATTTTATCATAAATAACCAAATTCAATTAAAACACTTTTAAATATTTAAGAAAGCCCAGCATCTCTGAACTATCCACTATAAAACGAACAAAAATAAAAGGTCTTAAAGAAATATCAAGCTGCTAATAGATGACGTCGGAATTGTTACGTCGTCAATTTTGTAGACTCCATTGATATCGGTTTACATTATAATCGTATATGTATTCGTCAATCAGGTGTTTCAATTCTTCAAATTACAACTTCTGAAGTCAACCTCATCCTTTAGGTGTCCAAAGAATGACTCTATGGGAGCGTTATCCCAACAGTTTCCATTGCGGGACATGGATTGTGTCAATCCCATTTCTGTAACTCTTTTCTGGTACTCGGGATGCGTATAATATCTTGATCTGAATGGATGATGTCTTCTAGATGAACCATTCCATTCATTGAATTATTTAGTTTAGAAAGTGTCTTGAAAACCATATCAAATTTCAAATTTCGAGATAAATCATAAGCTACGATCTCACGGGTCGCTCCAACTTTTACCGCGGACAGATAGACGGGTTTTCCGTTTTCGTAGTAGAGAGTGAATCACCAGTAAAGAGTCGAAAGTCGATCAAATAAACATAAATGAACTGTGTGCGTGCCTACCACAATGGAAGGTAACATGCATTAAATAAGGTTGTGAGATAAACTCAATAACTGAAAGGAGATAACATTGTGTATCCTTCTTATACAACTCCACACCATCTAAAACAAGAAGTCTTGTGCCAGGTTGCACCATGGGTAAAGTATGGTTTACATGAAGCTAAACACACATCTGTCTGTCATGCCATGACAGAAATTGCCGCGATTACTTATTTGATCGGTAAA
>JBHGUT010000010.1:0-4257 GCA_048976825.1 Paenisporosarcina sp. | reverse complement strand
AGTAGAAATTCGCAACGAGGATGACGTGCATCGTTTATTAGAAAAAATGAAAGAAGAATTACTGAAAGAGGTTCAAAGTGGAAAGGTCATTGTAATAAAAAAATAGAAGGAGACGGAATGCGATGAACAAACGAGCGTTAAGAGAATTTGCTGTTTATGCCCGCAATGAGCTTCGCAATCAAATCGCATTACGAGCACAAGCCTTTGGGATTACTCCTGAAGGCTCTCCTGTGCTTGTAACAGGTGCTGATTATGTTGAAATCAACGGCCAAAAACTACCGTTATCTTATAAAAACGGTTTACAAAAGCTGTTAAAAGAAATTGAAACAAAAGGCTATGATCAAGTGATTGAAGAAGTCGCATATACATGGTTCAATCGCTTAATTGCGATTCGCTTTATGGAAGTTCATAACTACTTACCATCAAAGATTCGTGTTCTTTCCAGTGAAACAAAAGGAAAAATTGACCCGGATATTTTAACCGATTACCAATATGCAGATTTGCCAGTGAATAAAGAAGAAATTGCTTCTCTTTTACAACAAGGGAAACGGGAGGAAGCGTATCGGAAATTATTAATTGCTCAATGTAATCAATTACATCAAATTATGGACTTTCTGTTTGAAGAGTTAGCAGACTATACGGAACTGCTCTTGCCTGAATCGTTGCTACATGCGGATTCGCTGATTAACAAACTAGGCAAAGAATTAGAAGACGAAAACTTTGAGCATGTAGAAGTCATTGGTTGGTTGTATCAATATTATATGTCTGAAAAAAAGGAACAAGTAGGCGGATTGAAAAACACAGCTGTCAAAAAAGAAGATTTACCTGTTGTTACCCAACTTTTTACGCCAAAATGGATTGTGCAATATATGGTGCAAAACTCATTAGGAAAGCTATATGACGAATGGAGGCCAGAAAATCATCTTGCAAAAGATTGGGAGTACTATTTGAAATCATCCGAAAAGCTCCCAATTCCAGAGAACATTTCTTTAGAAGAAATAAAGGTCATTGATCCTGCTTGTGGCTCGGGACACATTTTAGTTTATGCATTTGATTTGTTATATGACATGTATTTAGAAGCGGGATATCCAGAACGTGAGATTCCACAACTCATTATTGAAAAAAATCTATATGGATTAGATATAGATAAACGCGCTGTTCAACTGGCAAGCTTTGCTTTAATGATGAAAGGACAAGAAAAATACCGTCGCTTTTTAAAGAAAGCAACAGATTTAAAACTAAACATCCATGAGTTTGTCGACAGTGAGCCTATCTCAGAAGAAGCACTCGCTTTCTTTGGAGAAAAAGTAGGAGATGTCAGCTGGGTTGCTGCTTTACAAGAGAAGTTTGAAAATGCAAAACAGTTTGGCTCGTTACTTGTTCCAGACGAACAGGCATCATTTTATTCAAAATATATTGAAGCAATCGAATCCTATGACGTTAATGAAGTAGAACTATTAGAAGAAACATATATTATTGAGTTAAAAGAAAAACTTCTTCCACTATTAAAACAGGCCTATTTATTGGCATTAAAATATGAAGTCGTTGTAACGAATCCACCTTATCATAATAAATACAATCCTGTATTAAAGAAGTTTATGAATGATAACTACAAAGATTATAAATCAGATTTATACTCTGCCTTTATTTATCGTTGCACACAAATGACGGTTGAAAATGGGTTTGCAGCACTTATGACTCCATTTACATGGATGTTTATTTCCTCACATGAAAAGTTAAGAAAGTATATTATTGAGAACCAAAGCATTTCGAGTTTGATCCAACTCGAATACTCAGCCTTTACGGAAGCGACTGTTCCAATTTGTACATTTGTAATTCAGAATCAAAATCGGACATCCATTGGGGAGTATATCAGATTAGAAGAATTTAAAGGTGCAGATTTACAGCCTATAAAGGTAAAAGAGGCAGTAAAAAATAAGGTAGATTATCGTTATTCTTGTGATAGTAAACAATTTAAGGACATTCCAGGTTCTACAATTGCATATTGGATAGATTCAAAAATGGTAGAATTGCTTAAGGAAAATAAGCTAAGTAAATATGCAGAAGCTTGTACAGGAATGCAAACAGGAAACAACACAAAATATATACGAAATTGGCATGAAGTTAACATCCATCACACCAACATTTTTAATCAAAGTGGTAAATGGATAAAGTATAATACAGGAGGAGAAAATCGAAAGTGGTATGGAGGCTATGATAGTGTTGTTAACTGGGAAAATGACGGAATTGCAATAAAACAAGATAAGAGTGCAGTTGTTCGTAATGAAAAATTTTACTATAAACGAGGAATTACATGGAAGCGGATAGGTGTTTCTAATTTAGGTTTAAGAGTTCTTCCAGAGGGATTCATATTTGATCAATCTGCAGATTCAGTATTTCCGAAATCACAAGCTGACTATAATTTTTTACTAAGTTTTTTTAATACAAAAGTTGCTAAGAAATTTCTTGAATTTTTGTCTCCTACAATGAATTTAACTACAGGAAATATTAAAAACTTCCCTATATTAAAAGATAACCTAAATTATGATACACAAATCACAATTGATAATTTATCTGATAAATCAATTGCAATCGCTCGTTGGGATTGGGACTCCTTCGAAACATCATGGGATTTCAAACGGCATCCATTCCTCACATACCGCGGAAACGCAAAGACATTAGAGGAATGCTACGCAAACTGGGCAGATCATGCAGAAAAGCAGTTCCAGCAGCTGAAGAAAAATGAGGAAGAATTGAACCGCATTTTTATTGAATTATACGGTTTACAAGATGAATTGACCCCGGAAGTGCCGGATGAGGAAGTAACCGTTCGCCGCGCGGATCGTGTTCGTGATGCAAAATCGTTCTTGTCCTACTGCATTGGTCTGATGATGGGGCGTTATTCGTTAGATGTCGAAGGTCTTGCGTATGCAGGTGGTGAATGGGATGCCTCGAAGTATAAAACATTCCAGCCTAATAAAGATGGAATTATTCCATTGACAGAAACAGCGTACTTTGAAGATGATGTCATCAGCCGTTTGCAAGAGTTATTAATTATTATGTTCGGTGAAGATACGTTAGTGGAAAATCTTCGTTGGTTAGCGGAGTCATTGACGATGAAAAACAATGAAACACCGACAGAACGTTTGCGTCGTTATTTCTTTGATGAGTTTTATGCGGACCACTGCAAGATTTATCAAAAGCGTCCGATTTATTGGATGGCGGAGTCTGGTTCGAAGAAAGGTTTCCGTGCGTTATTCTATTTACATCGTTACACGCCAGAAACATTAGCAACAATGCGTTTTACGTATGTACAAAACTTACAAGAAAAACTGCGCCAAGAGCAAAAACGTCTCGAGCAAGACCTTATTAACCCGGATTTATCTGCTGCGATGAAGAAGCGTTATGAGAAGCAATTGAACCAAATTAAAGCCCAGCAAGAAGAACTTGTTGAATTCGATAAAAAATTAGCGGAACTTGCTAACCAGCGCATTGTCTTAGATTTAGACGATGGCGTCGTTGTGAACTACGAGAAATTAAAAACGATTCTTGCAAAAATCAAATAAGCAAAACAGAATGGATAGGGTCTTTTCCTATCCATTTCTCTTGCTTAGTGAGGTTTACAAATGGTTGAATCTTTTTTATCTTAGATAATATGAGTAAAGATTTACTGAGAGTTGGTGCAAGATGAATATAATAGAAGAGTTATTACGATTGTTCCAAGAACAACTGTCTGAAAATAACGGTGCTGATCGTGCCATTGTGTTTTGGTATGACCCACAAGGTGCTGAGCGTGATTTATCAGAAATTGAACAAGCATTGAATCATGAAGGAATCAAAGTTTGGAGATTAAATAATCATAATGCCTTCCAGACAAAAGTATTGTTGGAGCTTGAAGATACGGAAAGTTCTTATTTAATTTATGCTCCTTTTGCTAAGCCAAAAGATGAAGATAACTTTTTACTAGATATCCTTCTTTACAGCGGCAAACATGGAGAGTTTCAGGCGGATGAAATTGCGATTATGATGAAGGAACTCCGTATCGACCATTTAGCCATCCGGCCGTTTATGGAGAATCATTGGGCATTTTTTAAAAATAAGCAGCGCGTTGCGAGGTTTAAAAAATTGCTTCCAAACAGCCCAAATGTGAATGATGTGAAACAAGCGATGATGGCGGTGTTATGCGATGCGAAAAGCATCCATCCTCAAGAACTATTAAAAAGTGTCATCGCAAACGGTGGGATTAATGATTCAAAT
>JBHGUT010000009.1:0-2895 GCA_048976825.1 Paenisporosarcina sp. | reverse complement strand
CGAAAGTTATCGTTACGATGCGTTTGGTGGAATTTTCACAGGAACCACTTCACCATACAACCATCATGGATACACAGGTATGCGTTATGATGGTAAGACAGGACTAGTGGACCTAAATGCACGATGGTACAATCCAACTGCCGGTAAATTCATGAATGAAGATACGTATCCAGGCGAACTGAGCCAACCACAAACACAAAACCGCTATTCGTATGCGTTAAACAATCCCGTCAACATGTGGGATCCAAGCGGCCATGTGAGCGTTCCGATCGAAGGAAATGAAATGCTATCGTGGGTGAAAAATAAAAGCGATTATTCCTATGATGACAAAACGAGTCCGACCGATAGTTTTTATACTTTGCATGACTGGGACTATATATCGTCTTCCCACAATGAATCCGATACACGACTCGTGAACGAGGTTATGGAACTTCGGGGCTACAACCAAACCTATCAAAAAGATATTAGCAACACGTGGACGTATGATTACCAGAAATACCTCGTCGTTAATGAATTTAAGAGAAGCGATGAGCAATATACGGTCACTTTTGAAGAAAGCTATACAGAACAATGGGAGGACTTTATCACTGCCGAAGAGATTGCCGGGCAAAATGCGGAAGAAATCGCGAAATACGGCGCACCAGCCAATGCAAAAAGGCTCAACACCAAAGTCAAATTCCCGACCTCCTATGATCAGTATGTCGAACGCCAGCTGAAAAACCATTTAAGACAGGTGAAGCCGGAAGTTCCGATTCAATGGATTTTTGAGAGAATTGACAATTACTTGCTTTTAAATGAAAATGAATTTGAAATTCCATCAAATAACGGTGATTTAGTTTTAATCAATGGAGGAGAATATCCGATTACTTATGCTGGATATAGCAGAGTATTAGGGAATTCGACAGGTGTGGGTGACTTAGAAGCCTTTGGACACATTACTGTAATAACATTAAAATACTTGACGGAAGACATTGGGACAATGTTGAGTCCTGACTCAACATTTAATGAGCGAGCATTGGCTGCACTTTTTACATTTGTTAAGCCGATTAAAGCTGCAGATACTGTTTGGGATATTGTTAAGGGTACTGATAAAAGTGTTAAACCTAATGATGTAGTATCATATAGACCTAGTAATTCACCTTTAGAAAATCATCATGGGGTTATGGATGTATGGGCAAAACATAATGTTCCAAACTATGTAAGTAGAGGCGGGAATACCCCAACAATAGCACTAACAAAAGAACAACACGATGCTACAAAGGATGTTTATAGACAGTGGTTATATGAAAAAACAGGTAAAAAAGTTGGAGGGAAAGTTGATTGGGAATCTGTTTCACCGAAAGAGATGCAAGAACTTACTGAAAAAATGTTTGATGCAGCGAAAGTTCCTAATTCAGCTAGACAAGAATACTATAATGCCTTCAATCGATATAACTATAGGGAGTGAAATAAATGTCAAAGATAAAAAAATTAATTTCACAAATTGGGACTCTATCCCACTGTTATGTCTTAGAACCAGCTGGATTACCTAAGATTAATGAAACAAAGCATATTTTACCTGAAGATTTAAAAGAGTTTTACAGTCTTTGTGGGGGCTTAGTTTTATTCGAGAATAAGGATTATCCCATTTATGTTGTATCTCCAGATAAATTTGTATTGGCAAATCCAATAATTGTAGGAGAATTATGCGAAGAAGATATTTCATCAAATTGGTATATCATATGCAACGATGGTAAGGATGAATACTTAACAATTGACCTTGAAAAAGATAGATTAGGGAAATGTTATGATAGTTTCTTCGACCGACACGGACTTGTTGGAGAGTCACAAATTATTGCAACATCGTTTACAGATTTACTAGAAAGAATTATAGACAATAAGGGTCAATATTGGTATTGGTTAAGGGATGATTTTAAATCACTAGGTGATGCATATGATGACCTTATGGATGAAGTATGGGAAGATTAAATCACTCTCCTGCATATATGATTTCACAAAGTACTAAGAATCATTCGATGGATTCAATAAAAAGTGCTTTGAAGGAGGCAGGGTATAAATGAAAACAAAAAAACTAGTATTACTGAGTGTTCCATTGTTGTTGGCACTTGCATTCGTGGCGTATCTTGCTGTGCCTTGGCTTTTCATATTCATAGGTATTCATTTAGAGCCAAATCCTCCGCGCCCTGAAATTACATATGGGGAATTTCCATTTCGTTTGGAATATGAAATTAACGGAGAGCGCAAGGTGATTCAAGATACGATAATATGTGAATATGATGGTATTGGTTCAAATATAGGCCAAGGCAAATTTCGCAAGTGGAAGCAAAGATTAGCCAGTGGGAATGAGAATATAACATTGCTAAAAGTAGATGAAACAAAAGAAATATATTATCCGGCAGGTGGTGCTGATTACTATATGGATGATATGGGGGAATATGAATCATTTGAACCTTTCCCGAACGCAGCCATTTTTGAGACTGACGGCAGATCTACTCATAGTGGGAGTATCAGTGCAGAAGAATTACTAAAGGAATACAATATAAAACTGATAAGTTGGGATGCTAGCCAACCAATCAAGAATAGTTTCTCTGGAACTAAAAGTAATAAAAAGTAAAGAATTTCACATTTCAAGAAATGGATTGCAGCTATTCACTATCCAGACTCGCGTCCCTGTGACAGAAACAAACACGAGTGTTTAAACTTTCAAGATTATTTCTAAAGTAGAGTAGAAAGGCCGAAATTTCATCTTCGGCTGCATGTCTATAGTAAGAACTACGATATTCCCTCATTAACCCAAACGATTGAAATGATTTAACTTGTGGTTTTCGGTGTGAGGCGGATGAAAAAGTACAGCAGGAGTACTAAAAAAGAAAACAGGCAAGGAGACGTTTTTTT
>JBHGUT010000008.1:0-2898 GCA_048976825.1 Paenisporosarcina sp. | reverse complement strand
CGAAAGTTATCGTTACGATGCGTTTGGTGGAATTTTCACAGGAACCACTTCACCATACAACCATCATGGATACACAGGTATGCGTTATGATGGTAAGACAGGACTAGTGGACCTAAATGCACGATGGTACAATCCAACTGCTGGTAAATTCATGAACGAAGATACGTATTCAGGCGAACTTAGCCAACCACAAACACAAAACCGCTATTCGTATGCGTTAAACAATCCCGTTAACATGTGGGATCCAAGCGGACATGTAGCAGAACCAATAGATTTTGGTAAAGCCATTCCCGATTTGGTTCGCAATAAAGAGAGCTTTTCCATTCCAGAAATAACTGGTGGAGCGTTTAATGCATACCACTAGTGGAACTATCAAGATTACTCTGAGGTTAGATCACCTTCCCGTCTTATGGGTACCGTTATGGAAGAAAGACAGTATTAGCTAAACATGGAACAGGATTTCATCAACAAATGGTTCTATGATTACGTCATCCGAAAAACAAAAGTTGACGGGGTTGATGAATTCCCAATTGGTGAACCAACGAGCACCCCTATTGTGTTTAAAGAAGAGGGTACAGACACATGGGATGAATACATCAGTGCAGAATAAATCGCAACACTTAACGCGGAGAAAATCTCACGATACGGTGCCCCAGCTGATGCCCGAGTCATTAACCGATTAGTCACACTTCCGGCATCCTTTGACAGATATGTGGAACTAAAAGTTCGAAGTCACTTAACGCAAGTTCAGCCAGTAGTGCCAATAGCACCAATAGCTACAAATTTCATGGAAAGCTTAATGATTCATGGAAAAGACTTTTTTGCAGGTGCCGGCTACCGTGCGTTCGATAATTCTACAGTGGGTTTAGTAAGTAGTGTTTTATATCCAGATGGTGACCCACAAAATAAAAGTAAAACTTATCAGGCAGGAGCTGTTTTCGCAGATTTATTATCCATATTAAATGGCGTAGCTACAATGGAAGCAAGTTTTTCAGCAGGTGTAGTTATAACCGGAATTTCAGGAGGAACTGCAGGTATTGTTGCTGTTCCGGCCGGTGTTGCCGGTTTTACGTACGGAGCAGGGGTTTCTGCGAAATCTGCAAAGAATCTTGGAAATGATTTAGGACTTCTATTTAGTAAAGGTAGTGGATCTCCTAAGGGTGCTGGTAAAATAAGTGGGAAAGATATTGTTTTTAGTGACAAATTTAAAAAAACAGCATATGAAAATCAAGTTACTGAACGTGGTTGGACAAACGAAAGCATAGTAGATGTGATAAATAAACCATATAAGACTGCTAGTGCGGTAAACAAATATACAAAAAATTCAGTTACAGTTTACTTTAAAGATAAAACACACTATGTAGCAGTAGATAATGGTACCGGGAAGGTAATACAAGTTTCTGATTTAAATAAATTAAATTGGAAATTTGATCCTAATTTTTCGAAGTAGGTGGTGATGTAATGATAATAAAAAAAGAAGGAAAAATTAACGAAATAATCTATGAATATACAACATATCAAAGCGGTAAATTCAGGTTGTATCCAACGATTACAGATTTAAACGATATTTTAGAAAAGATAATTGAATCCAAATCAACGACAGAATATTTAAGAATTAATCCATTTTATATTAATGAAAAGGTTAATATGCAGATCGAATTCGATGAATATATGTTTTATTTGGAATGTAGGGAACAGTTCGATGAGAAAGCACTAAACGACCATGTTTTAGATTGCCTAGATGCACATTACCCAACTGTGTCTACAGAGCAATTTGATATGGGTAAAATTATGTATCCGCTATGTCAACACGACGATGTAGAGAGTTATAAGCTCTCGCTAGAAAAATATCGTGATTATTTAGGTACGCTTTTACCGAGGTTATTTGATTTTGCTAAAGGAAAAATGCAATTAAAAGACGATGACTTAGCATTTGGATATTTTTGTTTTGAAGTTCATAGTGGATAATATTTGAACCTTGATTGGCTATTTGGAGGCAGGGTATAATTGAAAACAAAAATACTAGTATTACTGAGTGTTCCATTGTTGTTGGCACTTGCATTCGTGGCGTATCTTGCTGTGCCTTGGCTTCTCATATTCATAGGTATTCATTTAGAGCCAAATCCTCCGCGCCCTGAAATTACATATGGGGAATTTCCATTTCGTTTGGAATATGAAATTAACGGAGAGCGAAAGGTGATTCAAGATACTTTAATATGTGAATATGATGGTATTGGTGCAAATGAAGGTCAAGGAAAATATCGCAAGTGGAAAGAAAGATTAGCCAGTGGAAATAAGGATATAACATTGCTAAAAGTAGATGAAACAAAAGAAATATATTATCCTCCAGGCAGTAGTGATTACTATATGGATGATTTGGGGGAATATGAATCATCCGAACATTTTTTCCCGGACGCAGCCTTTATTGAGAAGGACGGGAGATTTACTCATAGTGGGATTATCAGTGCAGATCAATTACTAAAGGAATACAATATAAAACTGATAAGTTGGGATGCTAGCCAACCAATCAAGAATAGTTTCCCTGTAACCAAAAGTAATAAAGAGTAAAGAATTTCACATTTCAAGAAATGAATTGCAGCTATTCACTATCCAGACTCGCGTCCCTGTGACAGAAACAAACACGAGAGTTTAAACTTTCAAGATTATTACTAAATCAGTGACTTCTTTATCTTTTCGAATTTTCAGTGGGGAATCCTTTAGTAGTAGAGTAGAATGGCCGGAATTTCATCTTCGGCCGCATGTCTATAGTAAGAACTACGATATTCCCTCATTAACCCAAACGATTGAAATGATTTAACTTGTGGTTTTCGGTGTGAGGCGGATGAAAAAGTACAGCAGGAGTACTAAAAAAGAAAACAGGCAAGGAGACGTTTTTTT
>JBHGUT010000007.1:0-50740 GCA_048976825.1 Paenisporosarcina sp. | reverse complement strand
GGGAGTGGCTCGGATTCCTTTCCTAAAATAAAAAAATTAATTACTTGAGGTGACTACAATGCTTTCAAAACATAATTCCATTCAACGAGACCAAATTGAAATGATTGCTTTAGACCAACTTGTACCCGCGAACCACCTTGTCCGCAAAATCGAGTCTGCGCTTGATTTCTCTTTTATTTATGAATTGGTAGAAGATATGTATTCGGAAGTAGGTCGTCCAAGTATTGATCCTGTTATCTTAATTAAACTAAGGGGACTTAAAAAATTGTCGATACAGGCGATGCTTACTTTCGAAGCCATGAATTTAAAAAAACTTGCCAACTGGACATGGCAAGCCCCAAAACAGTATAAATAATGACCTCGGAGAGGTCTGCTATTCAGAGAAATCGCTTCAAATCGAAGAAAAAAGCAAAAGGGGTTCGGAATGAGACCATTCCGAACCCCTTTTGTCTACAATCTGGAATGACCGGAGAATATCCGGTCATTCTTTTTTTATGGAATATAAATTTGAAGAACTGCAGATGGGACTATTTAAAAGAATCAGCTCAATAATTAATTTTGTAATCAAAATGTAGTTCAGGAAGATCAAAACGAGTTTAATGAGCTTGTACACTTTTCCTGCTATGAACATATCTAAGAGGTCATTTTAACTCGCTTGCTCGTCGTTGTCCATCTACCTCGACTTGGACTGCTAATCAAGTCATTAAAGGCTAACACGTTCAAATCTCGTTGAACGGTGCGAGGAGTGATGCCGAATTCATCGACTAAATCCTGTGTCGTGACAATTCCGTTATCGCGAATGTATTTATATACATCCTTTATGCGATTGAGCATCCGATCAGTAGTTGGTTTCATGTTTGAACCACTCCTTCATCTTATGTTCTCTTGGCAAAGACTAGCGGACGATAAAAGGTTTCTAATAGAATCAGGTGTTTAAGTAATTTGTCTTAGACATCCCCTTTTCTGTTATGTTTGTCAAATATGCATTATCTGACAATTCGATTATAACGGATAATTATTATTTTTTCTATAATTTCCACTTAATTTTACAATTCTTTTACATTTTTCAAGCATTTTAGAAAGAATTAATAACAAGAAAGTGAAAATTTTTTTAGTTTTATGAAGAATATCATTATTGGCTATGATTTTTTGTAGAAAAGTGTAGAATAACGTTAAGAAATCTGGAAGGTGATGTTTCTGTATGAATTGGTATGAAGAAGCGAAAAAAAGACAAGATGAATTAATTTCAGATTTGCAACAACTCATACAAATACCAAGTGTATTAGATGAATCATTAGCTACGGTAGAGTATCCTTTTGGTCCAGAACCTTATAAAGCATTAGCTTGGTTATTAGAGCAAGGTAAACAAGAGGGAATGAGCGTAAAAGATGTAAAACATATGGCAGGACACATTGAAATGGGACAAGGAGAAGAACTTCTGGGCATTTTAGGGCATGTAGACGTTGTACCTGCTGGAACCGGTTGGACCTATCCACCATTTGAAGGAAAGGTTGTCGAAAATAAATTATATGGCCGAGGCGCAATAGATGATAAAGGACCGACTATGGCGGCATGGATGGCAATGAAAATGGTAAAAGATGCAGGTATCCAATTAGACAAACGTGTTCGGTTGATTATTGGTACAGATGAAGAAAGCGGATTCCGTTGTGTAAAACAGTATTTTAAAGAAGAAGAAATGCCGGATATCGGATTTGCACCAGATGCTGATTTCCCAATAATTAATGCTGAAAAAGGGATATCCACCCTTCGTTTTTCATTAATAAAAACCCAAGAAGCTGAAGATTTGCTCTCATTTACAGCTGGTGAACGCACGAATATGGTACCTGACTTAGCAAAAGCAGTTGTCAGACTGAATCAGGAACAACTTCAAAATGAGTTTGAAGATTTTTTAAAAGAACACTGTTTAGTTGGATCACTCCATCATGAACAGAACGAAGCACACTTCATGATGGAAGGGAAATCTGCTCATGCTATGGAACCGAATGATGGAGTCAATGCAGCAGTGTTCCTTGCTAAATTTTTAAGTAACTATGTGCAATCAACGGGATCGAAAAAGTTTTTAGATTTCATGGTTAAATCTTTCTGGAAAGATTCGAGAGGAAAATCAATTGGTTTAGCTTTTTCTGATGAGATGTCAGGAGATACCACATTAAATGCAGGGATTGTTTCATTTGATGATAATTCTGGTGGATTTATAGATGTTAGTTTACGGTATGCTGTTAGTTATCCTTATGAAGAAAAAGTGACTTTGTGCCAACGTGAAATAGAGAATGTAGGGTTTGCTTTAGATGTTATTTCGAACTCTAAACCTCACTTTGTTGATGAAAAAGAAGAGTTAATTCAAAGTTTAAAAAGAGTATACGAGCGTCAAACCGGAGAACCAGCAAAATTATTAGCCATTGGTGGTGGGACATACGCACGTGTACTGAAAAAAGGTGTTGCATTTGGCATGTTATTTCCTGGTGAAATAGATGTCGCCCATCAAATTGATGAGTTTGTGAATATTGAAAACCTAGTGAAAGCCGTTGCTATTTATGCTGACGCAATATGTGAATTAGCTGGAAAAAAACAGTAGGAAGAAGGAAAAAATAAATGTCATGGGTTTTATGGAATAATCAATTAGTAAAAGATGAAGAAATTGTCATTTCAAAAGAAGATCGTGGTTATCAATTTGGTGATGGAATCTATGAAGTCATTCGTATATATGATGGTTCAATGTTTACGGCAAAAGAACATATCGATCGTTTATATGAAAGTGCGGACAAAATAAAACTGGTAATTCCCTATACAAAAGATGTTTTTCATAAGTTCATGTACGACTTAATCGAAGCTAATGAAGTGAATACAGGCCAGGTGTATGTACAAATTACGCGTGGTGCATCTCCGAGACAACATCACTTTCCAACCATAGGTGAAGAATCCATAATTACTGCTTATACCAAAGAAGTAGATCGACCTGTAATTCAATTAGCAAACGGAGTAGCGGCAAAGACTGTGGAAGATATTCGTTGGTTACGATGTGATATTAAAAGTTTAAATTTACTTGGAAATGTATTAGCGAAGCAAGAAGCTCATGAAACGGGTAATTTTGAAGCATTGTTACATCGGGGGGACGTTATTACAGAGGGATCTTCTTCCAATATGTACGGTATTAAAAATGGTGTATTGTATACACACCCAGCCACAAACTTAATTCTTAACGGAATTACCCGCCGCGTGATTCTAGAGTGCTGTGAAGAAATTGGATTGCCTGTCGTGGAAAACCCGATGTCCTTGGAAAAAGTATACGAACATGAAGAATTCTTTATGTCATCAACAACTACAGAAGTTATGCCAATCATTATGATTGATAATAAACAAGTAGGCACTGGACTACCAGGTGAATGGACAAAAAAATTACAAATTGCTTTTGAAGCAAAAATCCGAGAAGCAGTTATTGTTTAAAAAAACATTCCTAAACATTCCTTTACAATATAGAGGAATGTTTTTTTCTATTTAATGAAAGGTATCATGCTAAAAAGACGATTTTTACTTTTCTTACTATTTATTTTGTATGGTGTCCTGTAAACTGAGGATAATAAAAGCGGCGGTGATAAATTGATGATTCAACATTATTTTATTGGCATACAAATTCCTGGTAAAGAAGCTGCAATATTTGATCAAAAGAAAAATTTTATGGAATTGCAAAAGTCTCACAAGATTCCTGTAGCCCCTGAAGATATGCACATTACCCTTGTTTACTTAGGTGCAGTGGAAAAAGAGGTACTTCATAAGCTCATCCAAGAGATAGAGATAGTAGCCCCTAAAAATAGTTCATTTCAATTAACGAGCAGTCAAGTGAAAGTATTCGGTAATCCAAGTAAACCAAGAGTAGTTTATGCTAACATCGAGGAAAATCCTGTGCTTATGCGTCTGCAAAAAGTGTTAGCTACTTGTATGAATTTTGTATCCATGAATTATGAAGAAAAAAAGTATGTTCCACATATTACTTTGGCTAAAAAGTGGAGGGATACTGAACAGTTCCGTGCTTTATCCACATTTAATGAACCTATAACATTTGAGGTGAAACATTTTTATATTTATGAAATTCATCCAAATAAATCACCAAAATATAAACCAATCGCAATGTTCCAATTAGGAGAGGCATAACTTATGGCGCAACTTGTAAAACTACAAGATTATATTTCACGGTATCAAAGAGACTTAAAAAGATACCCCACTCAATTTATCCACCTGAAAAAAATCCAATGGGAACGAATGAAGTCAGATTGGGAAACAGGTGAGGATGTTCTAAGATGGGAACACGAAGAAACAGAACCCATAGAAAAAAATGGATGGATTAAACGTCTATTTCAAAAGAATAAAGATAAAGAAATTCCGTGGGAAGATGTAGAACTGATCAGTGAGCTAGAAGATAAAGAAGAAGAAGATGCAAGTTTTCATTTTGAACCTAATATTGTCTATAAGCCTCAAAATATAGCAGATTTAAAACGAATGTATATGGATCAACTATTTCATTTTCAACTAAAGTGGGCAAGTTCGACATTACTCGAGAAATCACATGTGGATCCGAGATATTTACGAGATAATTTGCTAAGACAATTTACACAAAAGTTACCCGATAATTATCTATTGTTTTATTACCCGATTTTACAATTAAAAAAAGCACCGGTGGAGTTGGATATTTTATTACTAACGCCAACAGAAGCTTTATGTATTAAAGTTCTAGAAGAAGAAAATATGGCTGCCTTCATTGGAAGTGGAGATCGTTTTTGGGTGAAAAAAGTGGGGACTTCTGAAAATAAAATACTCAATCCAACCATTGGTCTTAACCGTATGGAAACCATTTTAAATCAAATCTTTAAACGTGATGAGATAGAAATGCCGATTCGGAAAATAATTGTTTCTCGAAATGGGTATATAGACTTCCCAGGATCTACTTTTGGCTTTCAATTTGTTGATAAACGCACGTATACTGAATGGTTTGAACAATTAAAAAGCACAAATTCACCCATAAAACATATGCAATTAAAAGCTGCTCAAGCAATATTAACGATGGTACAAACCACTTCGTATCATCGGGTAGGATGGGAAGTAGACGTAGAGGATGAACAATTATGAACGTTATAATTATAGTAAACCCACTCGCGGGTAATGGTAGAGCATTATCCAAGTGGGAACGTTTTAAAAAAGGGATTAACTTTTCATATGAAGTTATGATGACGAAAGGACCAAAAGATGCCACTGCCATTGCAAAAAAAGTTTCTGCTAGGAATACTAATTTACTCCTAATTGCATTTGGAGGTGATGGCACAGCTCATGAAGTAATAGAAGGGGTTGTAGGTTGTAAACATTGCACAGTTGGCGTAGTAGGTGCAGGTTCCGGTAATGATTTTGGTAGAGGATTTGTATCGTTCAAATCTCCAAGTCAATTGAATCATTATGTTTCGTCATCGAACTTATCTAAATCAGTAGATATTGGGTTATTAAAATCAAAAAAGAAAGATTACTATTTTGTTAATAATGCAGGAATAGGTTTTGATGCGGTAGTGGCTTTTAATGTCAATCAATCTTCACTCAAAAAATGGTTGAATCATTTCGGACTTGGCAAAATAGCTTATACATATTATGTGATTTTGACCCTCCTCACGTTTAAGCGATTCGAATTAACGGTGAATAATGAAGAAATGAAAGAACATTTTCAAAATGTCTGGTTCGCAACAGTTAGTAACCAGCCTTACTTTGGTGGTGGAATGAAAATTTCGCCAAATTCCAATCCTTCCGATGGAATGATCGAATTAACAGTCGTACATGACTTATCCAGATTAAAATTGTTATTAGTTTTTGCAACTGTCTTTTTTGGCATACATACAAAATTTAAAGAAGTTCAACAGTTTACCTCTGGGTCATTTAATTTATCTACTAATCAAACTGTCTATCGGCACACGGATGGTGAATTTGCTGGATCAACTTATAGAGAAGAAATGGACGAGTTTCTCGTATTGAGGGATCAATGGGAAATTGCTGATTTTTCAACGTCTTGACGTATCCATCAGGTTCCTTGATAATGGATAATCGTATAAGAGGAAAGTTAGAAGAGATGTTCAGGGTTTCACTCATTACATGCCTTTTCAACTGCGTTTTATTTTTTTATGCACTTATTTGCACTTATTTTAAACAGGAATGAAAGAAGGAAAATATAAATGAGACTTCGTAACAAACCTTGGGCAGAAGAATTAATCACTGCTCATCCTGAAATTGTCATTGCCAATCCAGAAGAGCATAAAGGAAATTGGCATGAGGTTTTTGGAAATAATAACCCTTTGCATATTGAAGTAGGTACTGGCAAGGGACAATTCGTGACTGGTATGGCTCAAGCCAATTCAGGTATTAATTACATGGGAATTGAACTTTATGACAGTGTTATCGTGTGTGCGTTAGAAAATGTATTAAAAGTAGGACCTATACCAAATTTACGTTTACTAAAAGTTAATGGTGCGGATTTGTATAAGTTTTTCCAGAAAAATGATGTTCATCGAGTGTTTTTAAACTTTTCAGACCCTTGGCCAAAAATTCGTCATGCAAAGAGAAGATTAACACATGAAAACTTCTTAAAGCTATATGAATCCATATTAATAGACAACGGGGAAATTCATTTTAAAACCGATAATCGTGGTCTCTTCGAATTTTCACTTATGAGCATGTCTCAGTATGGAATGTTATTAAAAGATGTATCTTTAGACTTCCATGCAAATATGCCTGAAGATAATGTTATGACAGAATATGAAGAAAAATTCTCTGCAAAAGGGCAACCTATTTATCGATTAGAATCACAGTTTAATACAAAATAACGCCTCTAACACAGAGGTGTTTTTTGTTACAATATTAGAAATTAATTCTCGGGAGGCGAATCGCCATGGATCAATATTTTTTTCATGACATGACATTAACTTGGCTAAAAGGTGGAATTACATACCTAGATGGAGGCGCTATGTTTGGAGTCGTGCCAAAACCATTATGGTCAAGGAAATACCCTGTGAATGATGCGAATCAAATTGAACTTACAGCTGATCCAATCTTAATTCAATACCAAAACAAAAATCTTTTGTTAGACACCGGTGTTGGCTTCAACAAGATGAATGAAAAACAAATGAGAAACTTTGGTGTGACGGAGGAATCCCAAGTGGATGATTCCCTTGCTTCATTAGGTTTACTTGCAGAGGATATTGACATTATCTTATTAACTCATATGCATTTTGATCATGCGTGCGGCTTAACAAAATGGGAAAATAACAAGCTTGTTTCTTCTTTTCCAAACGCAAGAATTTTGGTATCTGAAATTGAGTGGAATGAAATGAGAAACCCCAACATCCGATCGAAAAATACATATTGGAAAGAAAATTGGGAAGCTATACAAACTCAAGTTGAAACTTTTACAAAAGAACTTGAAGTTATGCCTGGTATCCGTATGATCCATACAGGTGGGCATAGCGAAGGACATAGTGTCGTTAAATTTGAACAAAATGGAGAAACGATATTACATATGGGGGATATCATGCCTACCCATGCCCACCAAAATCCACTTTGGGTTTTAGCTTATGATGACTATCCAATGACATCGGTCTATGCAAAAGAAAGATTGATGGCAGAAGGTTTAACTAATGGGTATATGTTTAGTTTTTATCATGATGCAATTTATCGTTTGGTTAAATGGAACATAAATGGTAAAGAGTTTATAGAAACGCTTAAACGAACGAATTAATACGGTTTATTTGATTTTCAGTAAAAAGGGTGCCATTTGAGAACGTTCAAATGGCACCCTTTTGCTTATTGTTTTATTAATTCAATTACTGAGCCAGTTCGAGCATCTGCATAAAATTCGAATTGTTCATTTTCACCTTCTCGAATTCTTGAAATTCCACCTCGATACACATCAGTTGTTATTGCCTGTCGTTTAAATGGTTCTGTTTTCATATAAATCCATGAACCATCGATAGGACCTTCTTGTTTAAAAATCTGTTTTACTCCGTGAAGAACAAGTTCTGCAGGTTTGTTCGGTTCAATTCTTTGTGCCGTTTCTCGAATTAAGAACCCGGCAGCAATACCTGTTGAAAATCCAATTAAGAAATCACGTGTTTTCATAAGACGAACCTCCAAAGCAAATCATATTTTTTTCAGTTTACCATAAGTTACGTTTTCAAACCGTCCTAAGATGATTGATGAAGTTAATTCGAATTCCGAAGGAAAAAGGCTGGAAATGTTCAGAAAAGTCGACTACAATATGAAAGAATGAACGTAATTAGGAGGCCACTATATTGAAACCTGAATCCCTTCAACTATTTAAAACGTTAACTGAGCTTCCAGGTGCTCCTGGAAATGAACATGCAATTAGAAAGTTTATGAAAAGTGAATTAGTGAAATACTCGGACGAAATTATTCAAGACCATCTTGGCGGTATTTTTGGCGTGAAAAAAGGTGATGATCTAGGTCCGAAGATTATGGTAGCTGGTCATATGGATGAAGTTGGGTTTATGGTTACTCAAATTACAGAAAATGGCATGCTTCGTTTTCAACCATTAGGTGGTTGGTGGAGCCAAGTCCTATTAGCACAAAGAGTAGAGATCATTACAGAAACTGGACCAGTAGTTGGTGTAATTGGGTCTATTCCACCACATTTATTAAGTGATGAGGTCCGTAATAAGCCAATGGATATCAAAAATATGTTGATTGATATTGGTGCTGATGATATAGAAGATGCAAAAAAAATAGGAATTCGACCAGGTCAACAAATTGTTCCGATATGTCCATTTACCCCAATGGCAAACCAAAAGAAAATATTAGCTAAAGCTTGGGATAATCGCTATGGATGTGGATTAGCCATTGAATTATTAAAAGAAGTAAAAGATGTTAAGCTTCCAAACACTTTGTATTCAGGCGCAAACGTAATGGAAGAGGTGGGTCTTCGTGGAGCTCAAACAGCTGCAACTATGATTAAACCAGATCTATTTTTTGCATTAGATGCAAGTCCTGCAAATGATATGTCCGGTTCTAAAACAGAGTTTGGACAACTTGGAAATGGAGCGTTGTTACGTATACTTGATCGTTCAATGATTACTCATCGTGGAATGAGAGAATTCGTTTTAGATACAGCAGAAACTCATAATATTCCTTATCAATACTTTATTTCTCAAGGTGGAACAGATGCTGGCCGTGTTCACATGGCTAATGAAGGTGTTCCTAGTGCAGTAGTTGGTATATGTTCACGATACATTCATACGGCTGGGTCAATTATTCATATAGATGATTATGCTGCTGCTAAAGAATTAATCGTGAAATTAGTACGTGCTGCTGACCGTACAACACTCGAAACCATCCACAATAACGTATAAAAAAGGTGCCTGAAAAGGGCCTTTTTTTATGGAATGAAAGAAGGACAAACATGAAAATAGGAATTGGCACAACAAACAATGCAAAGTGTTTAGCTGTTAAGGAAGAATGGAACAAGTATTTCAAAGATAGTACGTTTCTAGAACTTAATGTTTCTTCCGGTGTTTCCGAGCAGCCTTTAGATGATTTTGAAACGTCCACTGGAGCGAAAAATAGAGCAATGAATGTATTAAATAACTCTGATGTTGATATCGCTTTTGGGTTAGAAGGAGGCGTTAAAGAACTGGATGGAGTTATGTTTATTTGCAACTGGGGAGTTTTAGCAACGAGAAAAGGTCAATTCTTCCTAGCAGGGGGAGCTCAAATCCCTCTTCCTGAAGAAGTTGCACAACCCCTTCGAGAAGGTGCTGAACTTGGTCCAGTTATGGATTTATATACAAAGCAAGAAGGAATACGTCATATGGAAGGTGCTGTTGGTGTTTTCACAAATGGATTAGTAAATCGAAGTGAAATGTTTAAGCATATTATCCGTTTACTCATTGGACAGTATTTGAAGAATGATCAACACTAATTCACTCGAGTTGCAACCATTCCCCAACAATACTAAAATAGAAAGTATATGTGTAAGTGAATGGAGGAAGAATCATGAACCGAAGCTGGTTGCGAATTTTAGTCGCACCTTTCGTCTTAATTAGTTTGGTTGGTTGTTCAGCTTCAGTAGAAGAACAAACAAACGATGGAATCGAATCCGCGAAAGAAGTTTTTCAAGGGAATGTTGTCAAGTCGAATGAACAAGTAAAAGATGTTCATTTATATATTCCAGGAGGATTTTCTATACAAGAGGAATCAGACGAATCAAACATCATTTTAACGGATAATAATGACTCATATGTTTTGTTTATTAATCCAAATGAAAAACCAAATAGTCATTTGTTTTACGATTTGTTAGTAGCTGAAAAGAAAGATGTCATTTTAGCGGAAGAAACATTCCAAAAAGATGGGCGTTTTGGATTTGTAGCAGTCCTACCCTCAAAAGAAGAACAGTATGAAATTGTGGTAAGTAATGGTGGGTACAAATTAACGACGATTTCACCTGAAAATCAAATTGCTGACAATATGGAAAAAATGATGAAAATTGTACGCTCTGTAAAAGTTGAAAAATAAAGGAGAGATTCCATTGTTAGAATTGGAGTCAGTTGAACAATTTAATGAGTTGAAAACGAATGGACATGTTGTTTTCTTATTTACAGCTAGTTGGTGTCCTGACTGTCATTTCATTGATCCATTTATGTCTGAAATTGAAAAAGA
This sequence comes from Paenisporosarcina sp., assembly GCA_048976825.1. Classification (GTDB taxonomy): domain Bacteria; phylum Bacillota; class Bacilli; order Bacillales_A; family Planococcaceae; genus Paenisporosarcina. Next base: position 40,024 of record JBHGUT010000007.1, on the reverse strand, counting down.
GTTTTCAACACTAACTTTTGTTTCAGTAGACCGTGACAAATTCATCGATATATGTGCAGAGCATGATATTTATGGAATCCCAAGCTTCTTGGTGTATAAAGCAGGAGAAGAAGCAGGACGTTTCGTTAGTAAAGACCGTAAGACCAAAGAGGAAATTGAACGTTTTTTATTGTCAGTTAACTAAATCTAAAAAGAGCGGTTCCGCCAAATAAGGTGCGAACCGTTTACTTTTGTAAAGGTCGTGAGAACATCAATTCGGAACAACTAATTGAACGCCTAAAACAGAAATTATCTGATATTCACTTTACTTGGGACTATGATAAAAAAGCAGATCGAGTCCGTCTAAATCATAAAAAGTTAAACAAAGGAATGGAAATTTCTTTGCCAGAAATTTTGGCGAAATTTGAAGTGAAAAAAGAAAAAGCAATCGATGAGGTAGTGTATACGATTAGCCAAACATTCAGAGCCATGGAAAAAGAGATAGATGGGATTTCAGAAATGAACCAACCTATTTATCCTGTCATCCGATCAACTTCATTTCCACTAAAATCAAATGAAGGATCTAAATTTCTGACTACGGAACATACTGCCGAAACTAGAATTTATTATGCTTTGGATTTAGGAAATACGTATCGTTTGATTGATGAAAACATGTGTGCAAAAATGAATGCCGAAGAAACATTTATTAAAGAAACAGCTCGTTTCCAAGTTAGAAAATTATCAACCGATTTAAAAGAAGATCACGTTGCTGGGAATATCTTTTATTTTCTTAACGCAAATGATGGATATGATGCGAGTCGTATATTAAATGAACATTTTTTAAAAGAAATGAAAGGCAAGATAGAAGGAGATATGACTCTTTCTGTTCCACACCAGGATGTCTTAATAATTGGAGATATCAGAAATGATGTGGGGTATGATGTGCTTGCTCAAATGACGATGCATTTTTTCACTGTGGGAACAGTTCCAGTGACGTCATTGTCATTTCTTTATGAAAATGGTGAGCTAGAGCCAATTTTTATTATGGCAAAAAACCGAGTTGAAAAGGAGAACAAGGAATAATGAATATTTTTTATAACACACAAGGTATTGGGGACGTAATGCTCGTTCAATTGAACACAAATGTATTTGAATCGATTGAAACTGAGTCTAAAGGTGATGTTACATTAATAAAAGACGGTGTTTCAGGAGAAGTTGGAGCCTTTAACTTATTCCAAGCTAGTCTTTATTTAGAATGTAAAGAGCAAGGTGCAATTGAACTCACGGAAGAGTTTATATCACATGTTCAATCTGCATTAGATAAAAATGGTGTAAGTTTAACGCTGGATGTTGACTTATCACCGAAATTTGTTGTAGGTTATGTTTCCTCTAAAGATAAACACCCAAATGCAGATAAGCTAAATGTATGCCAAGTGCAAGTAGGGGAAGAAACGCTTCAAATTGTTTGTGGTGCTCCAAATGTAGAAGTGGGACAGAAAGTTGTGGTAGCAAAAGTTGGAGCAGTTATGCCATCAGGAATGGTAATTAAAGATGCAGAGTTAAGAGGAGTAGCTTCGAGTGGAATGATTTGTTCTGCAAAAGAACTGGCTATTCCAAATGCACCAATAGAAAAAGGAATTTTGGTTTTAGAAGATTCCGTTGAGATAGGTTCACCATTCAAAATGGTATAAAAAATGGAAGTGCTGTGTATCTATTAACCTGGATACATAGCATTTTTATTTGAATCGTTGATTTGATAGCTAAAACTGTTAAAATGGAAACATTGAAATGAAAAGAGGTTGTACATTTTGAAATGGTTTAACAAAGCAATACAACGCATGTTTTCAGCCGAAACTGAACAACATGTTGAAAATGAAAATAAACTTGATAAACAAAAAACATACATAGAAAGAACAACACCATTCCGGTTTCCTTTAATTAGTGATGAAGAGAAAGAACGGTTTTTAGAGGATGAATCACCATCGATTAGAGAAAAAGAAGTAGAGCAGGAACTTTCCAAACCGCTTTATATGCATCCTCAGTGGCAAAAGGATCGTAACAAAACAGTTATCCATCAAGCTGAAAAGTCCGAACCAATTATTCATACAAAATCTAAGAAAGTAATGGTCCAAAATAAAACATTTATACCGACACAAGTACCGTCACCCATTCATGGATTTGGGAAACCTACTATCAAACCAATCGAAGAATTGTTGGCAAAAAAGAAAGATAACATAATAGAAGAGAAAAAAGTTGTAGCTGAAATTGAACCTGAATTGACAACACTCTTGCAAAACGAAATCCCTGTTTATGTAGAGCAACCTTTCAACCAAGAACAATCAATTAAACAAAACGGAGCAGATTTTCGCTCGATGGTAGCAGCAGGTGTAGCTACAACCGTGGACAAGCTTCCTACAAAGGAGCAAAAAACGACTACCTTACCTTTTAATGTGATGATGCTAAAGTCAGATAAAGAGAGATTAGATACTAAAATTCAAACCCCTTTCTCTCAAGATGAAAATAGGGATGTTACTAATTTACTTAAAATTGAAAAAGAAATTAATACTGAACAAGTCTCGGAATTAAATCGAAAGTCTAAGTCTATTCCCGAGTCATCAGTATCTAGAGATGAAAATGGATATCAATTTCCTTCTGAAAACTTTTTAGTTCCCCCTGAACAAAAAACACAAGATATGGAATGGATGCAAATGCAAGCTTCACGATTGATTGAAGCCTTATCTTATTTTCAGGTTAAAGGTGAAATTGTTCAAATGGTCCAAGGACCTGCTGTTACTCAATTTGAAATGAAGGTTGGACAAGGTACTAAAGTCAGTAAAATAAGAAACTTAGCGGACGATTTAAAACTTGCTTTAGCAGCAAAGGATATTCGAATTCAAGCACCAATCCCAGGAAAGAGTTCCATTGGAATTGAAATACCTAATCGTGTTTCAAGGCCTGTTAGAATATCAGAGGTTGTGGGCAGTGAAACATTTATTAATTCTGACTCACCATTAGAAGCTGCATTAGGACTTGATTTAACTGGGAAGCCAGTAACGATTGACCTCCGTAAAATGCCGCACGGGTTAATTGCTGGCGCAACCGGATCAGGGAAATCAGTTTGTATCAATTCACTACTTATTAGCTTATTGTATAAAGCGAGCCCAAGTGAGCTCAAATTATTGTTAATAGATCCTAAAATGGTGGAACTTGCACCTTTTAATCATATTCCACATCTAGTTAGCCCTGTTATTACTGACGTTAAAGCTGCTACAGCTGCTTTAAGATGGGCAGTGGAAGAAATGGAAAGAAGATATCAATTATTTGCACATGTTGGTGTACGTGATATAACGAGATATAATTCAATCGCCACTGAAAAACGTCAATTTGCTCGAAAAATGCCGTATTTATTAATTGTTATTGATGAATTAGCTGATTTAATGATGATGGCACCAACTGAAGTTGAAGAAGCAATTTGTCGAATTGCACAAAAAGCAAGAGCGTGTGGAATTCACCTAGTCGTAGCAACCCAACGACCTTCCGTCGATGTTATAACTGGGCTTATTAAAGCAAATATTCCAACCCGTATCGCTTTTTCAGTTTCTTCCCAAGTGGATTCTCGGACAATTTTAGATGTCCAAGGGGCAGAAAGATTACTAGGAAGAGGCGATATGCTTTACTTAGGAAATGGAATGTCAGCACCTGTTCGATTACAAGGAACCTATGTAACAGACGAAGAAATGGAAGACATTATTGAGTATGCAAGAAGCCAAGGTGAACCTTCTTATTTATTTGAACAAGAAGAATTAGTTCGAAGATTAGAAGTGTCAGATGACCAGGATGAACTTTTTGAGGAAGCTTGCAGATTTATTTTAGAGCAAGGTTCAGCATCAACTTCACTTCTCCAGCGTAAATTTCATATAGGGTACAATCGAGCGGCGCGTTTGGTTGATTTAATGGAACAACATGGTTACGTTTCAGAACAAAAGGGAAGCAAAGCAAGAGAGGTATTTATCACCGAAAATGATATCGATGTATTATTTGGGTAAGAATCGACGATTCTAGTGGGAAAGTATGAAAAAAATCTTGTATTTGTGGGAAAATCGTTCATTCCGTGGGTAGATTAAATGATGATATAATGGGGTAAGTAAAATGAGTAGAATAGTTTGGGGACCTTTCCCAGGAGGTTATATATAATGACAGTGTTTCACTTTACAGGAATTAAAGGGTCTGGCATGAGTTCGCTAGCACAAATTTTGCATGATGCAGGTAATCAAGTACAAGGATCAGATATTGATAAACACTTTTTTACTGAAGATCCATTACGTCAAAGAGGAATTAACATATACCCATTTGATAAAGAGAACATTCAAGAGGGCATGACGGTTATTGCCGGGAATGCTTATCGAGATGATCATGAAGAACTTATAGAAGCAAAAAATAAAGGAATAGAAGTCATTAGATATCATGTATTCCTTGGTGATCTTATGAAAAATTTCACTTCAATTGGTATTACTGGATCCCATGGCAAAACGTCAACGACTGGCTTAACTTCACATGTACTAAGCGGTCAAGCACCCACATCCTATTTAATTGGTGATGGAACTGGTCATGGTACTGAAGATGCAACGTATTTTGTATTTGAAGCTTGTGAGTACCGTCGTCATTTTCTAGCATATCATCCAGACTATATGATTATGACAAATATCGATTTTGACCATCCTGATTACTTCTCTGGAATTGATGATGTTTTTTCTGCTTTCCAATCAGTGGCTTTACAAGTTAACAAAGCCATTATTGCTTGTGGAGATGACCTACACCTTCAAAAAATTCAAGCGAATGTCCCTGTAGTATTCTATGGGTTTGGTTCAGAAAATGATTTTGAAGCAAGAAACGTATCCAAAACAACATCGGGATCCTCTTTTGATGTTTTTGTGAGAAATGAATTTTATTGCTCATTTGAAATCTCATCATTTGGTGACCATGCTGTTTTAAATGCACTTGCAGTTATTTCACTTTGTCATTATGAAGGAATCAATCCGGAAATTATTAAAGCCCAATTGCTCACTTATGGTGGTGTAAAGCGTCGTTTTACTATAAGTCATGTAGGTGAACGTATTTTAATAGATGATTATGCACATCATCCAACTGAAATTAGAGCAACTATTGAATCCGCACGTCAGAAATACCCGAGTCGTGAAATTGTTGCAATCTTTCAACCGCATACTTTTACTCGTACGCGTACGTTTCTGAAAGAATTTGCAGAAAGCTTAGATGGGGCAGATTCGGTTTATTTATGTGATATTTTTGGTTCAGCCCGTGAAAATGTAGGAGATTTAACGATTCAAGATTTATGCGATTTAATTGAAAATTGTTCTCTTCTGACAACTGAGGAAATTGAAGTTTTATTAAAGCATGAAAACGCTGTTTATTTATTTATGGGTGCAGGAGATGTTCAAAAGTTTCAAGAAGCATTTGAACACAAAATCAATTAATATGAATGAAAACTCTAGTCTGTTTTTGACTAGAGTTTTTTATGAATTAGCAGGAATAAGCGTATTTTTGTGGAATAAAGATAAGATTCACGTTTAATTTTAACAGTGGATGGGAACATAGGTAGTATGAACATCATAGAGGAGGAATAGATTATGGAGATTGTGCTATACATAGCAGCATTGATTGCAGCAATAGGCTTCTTAGTCTTATGTATTAGTTTAGCAATGACATTAACCTCATTGAAAAAGACATTAAATAACGTGTCAAACACAATGGCAGGGTTTGAAGGTCAATTGCAAGGAGTTACAAGGGAAACAACTGAACTGTTACACAAGACAAATGGTTTAGCTTCAGATATTCAAGAAAAGTCTGAAAAACTGAACAGTGTTGTGGATGCGGTTAAAAATGTGGGAGAATCGGTAAATGGATTAAATACATCTGTTCGTCGAATTACAACATCTATTTCTACTGAAATTGACCAAAACAAAGAAAAAATTGCACAAGTTGTGCAATGGAGCAATGTTATACTAGGTATTCGTGAAAAGTACAAAGAACGTAAAGCCATAGAAGAAGCAAGAGGCTATACATTCGATTCTAACCAGTCTACGAATTCTTATAATGAATTTCAAAAATAGGGGGTACTTTTAATGACAAACTACAAACCTAATTACAACGAAGCAAAGTATAATCATGAATTTTATTCAAATAAATCGAACCAAACAGAAGCTTACTTACCTCAACCTTATGAATATCAAAATGGGCACCGTGAATCTATGTATTCCAATGATGAAGTAAACTCAAAAGATTTCATTATCGGTGCTTTAGTAGGGGGAATTATCGGTGCTGCAGCAGCCTTATTCCTAGCTCCGAAATCAGGACGGGAACTGCGCGGTGATGTATCTACTCAAGCGATTCAGCTTAAAGATAAGACAGTAGATTTATCATCAACTGCTAAAGAAAAAACTTCTCAATTGTCAACGCAATTGAAAGAACAGTCTGGACAAATCGTTGATAAAGTAAAATCATTGAAAACTAAAACTCCAATTATGATGGATGACGGTACAGCTTCATCTGAAGGAGAAGAACCACTTGAGTTCATGGAAACAGTATCTAACTCTTTTGAAGATGTTGTAGAGGATAGCAATAAAGAAATGACGTCAACTGCACAAGCTTTAAAAGTTGCAGTAAATGAACAAAAAAATTCATAAGTTATAAAAAAGACATCCATTCAGTTTTCCCACTGAATTGGTGTCTTTTCATTCGAAAACAAGAATCCGATATAGATTTTTTGCAACCGAGTTGGATTAGAATTAGTTGCAATTTTAAGATGTCGAGCAAAATGGAACAAAGCGTTTTTTTAGGTGACATATTCAAATCGTATTTCTAATTGATCTCCTCCGAAAATAGGCTCATCAAAACCAGCGGACTGTCCATTTCTTAAAATAGAAAACTGTCCTGTCATTTTCTCAGGTAATTTCCAATTGGAAAAACGGAATACATCTTGAAAAATCCAAGGAGCGGAATCAATGGTTTGAAAAGAAACTTTACTTCCTGCTTGAATGATATAATCTGTATCGACTTGTTTTCCATTAACTGATACAGTTACACATGATTTTTCTAGTGAAACTTGCTTACCTTGGAAAGTAACCGTTAGCGTGTCTTTTAATTTTGTGTTTAATTGATCCGCTATATTTTGAACAGTGGATGGTAGTGATTTTCGGACTGTTAGTGTATCTCCATCATTTATTGCGTACTGTAGTTTTATTGGAGTTCCATTTAACAACAGTTGAGATGAAAATTCAGGAAAGAAGATTGATTTATCATCGATTGAGACAAAATAGGGTTTAATGCTCTGGAATATATGAGTTTGACCTGTTGCGTTTAGAATTGCTTCTGCAGTATCAATCGTTTGAAACGATAAAACGTCTCTTTCCTTTAGTTGTGTATCGAGTGTACAACGTTTCTCGTTAACTAGAATATGGGGTTCTACAATGTACATTGTGCCATCTATTGTGACAGTTTTAATAGCAGCAGCATCTATTAAGTCATGGACTGTTACTTTGGCATGTTCACCGTCTCGACCTTCAACTAAATCGATCACATCATCGTTCTTTATGAGTGACTTTGTACTTGCTGGTTCGTTATTTACACGCAAAGAAGCTGGGTGTCCATGTTCTCCTGGTATCATAATATCAATTCCGTTTACTTTAACAGCAAGAGCTAGACCAGGTTTACCATAAAGACTCCTTGCGCGTATATTAGCAGCTAGTAAGGCATCTCCGACCGTCATTTCTTTTAATTCAAATAGTCTCACGATTTTTTCATTAACTTGAACTGACATATAATGAATCGGTGTTTTCCTTGCTGCAATGGCAATTCCAATAGGCGTTACTAATTCTGGAGAAGAGGAGACATGATCCGCTTTCGTTAATGATTGTATCGCATCTATTCCTCTTATTGCTACCCGATTTTCTGGTAATCCGAGTTCATTTGCTAAATGCTTTGTTATTTCTGGCGTTAAACTACCACCCCCCACTAACATAACGGCTTTTGGAGGTTGTTGATTATTTAATCTCAAAATTTCCTGGGCAATAGAATGTGCTAAATTTATTACCGCAGGTTTTAAAGCATCAATCACTTCAGCTTTTGGAAAATACTGATCAAATCCTAAGATATCCTGTATTCGAATTTCATACGAATCATTGACCATTCTTTTCGCTTCTTCAGCTAAAGGGAAGTCGAGTAGAAAGTGGTCACTCATGGCTTCTGTAATCTCATCACCTGCTGTAGGGACCATTCCATATGCAACAACCGTGCCTTTATCGGTAATGGCGATATCGGAAGTTCCTGCCCCTATATCAACAAGTGCTACATTGAGTCTCCGCATAGAAGGAGGGATGAGCACGTTTATTGCTGCGATTGGTTCAAGTGTCAAACCTTCCATTTCTAAATCTGCACGCTTTAAAGCAGATAGTAGAGATTCTACTACTACTCTTGGAAGGAATGTGGCAATGACTTCCACTGATGCAGTTGTACCTTGCTGATCAACTAAACTCCCAATTTCTTCTCCATCTAATCTGTAATAAAGAACAGAGTAACCCACACAATAATAATGACTATTTTTGTTCTCCATATCACTTGATAAAAGTTGTTGTTGTGCTTGTTGAACAGCTGCTAGTTCAAGACGACTTATATCCTCTTCTGAAAATAAAGGACGATTAACAACATCCATTTCGACTAATGCTTGCTCGGTTTTAAGTGCTCTTCCGGCTGCTGCTACACTAACCTTCCGTAATGGACCATGCGTCATTTCAAGAGACTCTTTTACCTGTCGAATCGCTTCAGCTACAGATACTACATTATGTATTTGACCATCAAGCATAGCTCGTTCTTTATGTTCTTCTATTACTAAATCAGCAACATGAAAAGAATCATTTGTTTCTTCTAGAATAATTCCAACAACAGATCTTGTTCCAATATCTAAAGCAAATAATTTTTCTGCCAATAGAAAGCACTTCCTTTATGTCGGAAACTCGTTTACACTTTCGCGCGTTGAAGCGATAAAGAAATAACGTGACTTTCCGAATGTCATTGATTATAATAGTTCTATTATCTAAAAATGTATCATAGTTTTCAGTTCGCTGAAAGACTTTGCTACAAGGAAGAGAGGAGATTGAGGTATGAGCCATCAAGATCTAGATAACTTACGAACAAATGTTGATGAATTAAACTTAGAAATTTTGCGTTTAATTAACGAACGCGCTAGCGTTATTCAAGAAATCGGGAAACTTAAAGAAAAACAAGGTGTCAACCGATATGATCCTCTTCGAGAGCGTCATATGTTGAATTTATTAAAAGAAAATAATGTCGGTCCACTTCCACAACCGACAGTTGAGCATATTTTTAAAGAAATTTTCAAATCTGCTTTAGAACTACAAGAAGACGATCACCGTAAAGCATTGCTAGTATCACGGAAAAAGAAAGCAGAAGACACGGTTGTTATTATTAACGGTGAACGTGTAGGTGAGGGTGGTCCCTCATTTGTTTTTGGTCCGTGTGCAGTTGAGTCTTATGAACAAGTCGCTACAGTCGCTGCCGCTATCAAGCATAAAGGTTTGAGAATGATTCGTGGAGGAGCTTATAAACCACGAACGTCACCGTACGATTTCCAAGGATTAGGCCTTGAGGGATTAAAAATATTAAAAAGAGTAGCCCAAGAATATAACTTAGCGGTAGTCAGTGAGATTGTTACACCATCACATTTAGAAGAGGCATTAGAATATATTGACGTCGTACAAATTGGTGCTCGTAATATGCAAAACTTTGAACTACTTAAAGCTGCGGGGTCAATTAATAAACCAGTTCTTCTAAAACGTGGAATGGCTGCAACGATTGATGAATTTATCAACGCTGCTGAATATATAATTTCAGAAGGAAATGATCAAATTATCTTATGTGAACGGGGAATAAGAACGTATGAAAGAGCAACCCGAAACACATTAGATATTTCTGCTGTTCCGATTTTAAAACAAGAAACACATCTACCTGTATTTGTCGATGTGACACATTCTACAGGTCGACGTGACTTATTACTTCCTGCTGCAAAAGCTGCAATTGCTATAGGTGCTGACGGAGTTATGGCTGAAGTACATCCAGATCCAGCAGTAGCTTTATCTGATGCGGCACAGCAAATGAATTTACAACAGTTTGATGAGTTTTACGACTCTCTACAAAAATTCATGAAATCATACGAAATGCACGTGTAAGATTTAAGCCGGTTCAGAAATTGAACCGGTATTTTTCTTTTAAATTAGCTATCGCTTTAAAACGTCAGAAAACTGTTATATGATGGTAGAAGATCGGGTATGAGCGGAGAGTGGAAAAATAATGACAATTACAATTTATGATGTTGCACGCGAAGCTAGTGTGTCGATGGCAACAGTATCTCGCGTAGTAAACGGAAATCCAAATGTAAAGCCAGCAACTCGAAAAAAAGTATTAGATGTTATTGAACGATTAGAATATCGTCCGAATGCAGTTGCTAGAGGTCTTGCAAGCAAAAAAACAACGACTGTCGGTGTAATCATTCCGGATATTTCTAATGTCTTCTATGCGGAATTAGCACGTGGTATTGAAGATATTGCAACCATGTACCGATATAACATTATTCTTTCAAACTCGGACCAAAGAGAAGACAAAGAACTTCAATTGTTAGAAACTATGTTTGGCAAACAAGTTGATGGTATTGTTTTAATGAGCGATCATGTAACAAATGATTTATTACATATGATAGAACGTTCGCCAGTTCCGATTGTTTTAGCTGGAACAATAGATGCAACGAATCGTATTGCTTCTGTTAATATTGATTATCACCAAGCAGCTTATGAAGCGGTTACTAGATTAATCCAAAACAAACATCATAGAATTGCATTTGTTTCAGGCTCACTTTCATCGACAATTAACCGCGCATTTAAGTACACGGGTTATGAAAAAGCATTGGAAGATGCCGGAATAAGTATTGATGAATCTTTGGTGGTCGAAAGTGATGCAACCTATGATGAAGGAATAGCTGCTTATAATCAATTGCGGGAGCTTGAATCCCCCCCAACAGCTTTTTTTGCAGGCAATGATGAATTGGCGATTGGACTAATTCATGGTGCTCAAGATAAAGGAGTAGTTGTACCCGAGGACATTGAAGTGATAAGCTTTGAGAACTCAAAACTTGCACGTATGGTTCGTCCAACCTTAACAAGTGTTGTCCTACCTCTGTATGATATTGGAGCAGTGTCCATGCGATTATTAACAAAATATATGAACAAAGAACAAATTGAAGAAAAAACAGTTGTGTTACCACATCGAATTGAAGAAAGACAATCAGTTAAGAGTCCAAACTGATTTTAAAAAAGGAATTGTCTACCAACTTACCAGTAGACAATTCCTTTTGTATTATTCATGGTGTGTACGTATGCTATATAGTGCTTTTTCCAAAACCTTTTGGTTCTTTTCAGTGATTTCAGCTTTTCTAGGAATGGGTTCATACAATGGATTAGGATCCAACCAAGTCGGAATGAATGGAACGGGTGATTCATTTTGCCAACGATCCAACCATTCTTTTGGTAATCTCCCTTCAGGAAATGGTAGTCCCTTCATTTCCATCCATAGTAGGGACCACGCACGTGGAACTACCCTCCATATATCATAACCACCGCCACCGACACCAATCCATCGACCGTCACAAAATTCGTGTGCAAGTTGATGTGCTAGTTTTGGTATCTCATGGTAAATTTTCATCGTTCCATATAAATGAGTTAGCGGGTCAAAATAGTGTGCGTCTGCACCATTTTGGCTAATAATGACATCTGGTTTAAAGTGTTCGGCAATTTCTCTAAAAGCGGTTCTATACAATTCTAAAAAAGAATCGTCTTCTGTAAATGCATCTATCGGAAGGTTAAATGATGTACCATATCCTTCGGCAGTACCTCGCTCCGTTACATTGCCTGTACCAGGAAATAAATAGCGTCCTGTTTCATGAATAGAAACTGTACATACATTAGGATCATCATAAAAACTCCATTGAACACCGTCGCCATGGTGAGCGTCTGTATCTATATATAATACACGTGCGTTATATTTTTTTTGTATGTATTTAATGGCTACTGAACTATCATTATATACACAAAAACCAGAGGCACGTCCCCGAAAGCCATGATGTAGTCCTCCCCCAAGATTTAATGCATGGAATGCTTTATTCTCCATTACATAATCAACAGCAGTTAACGTACCGCCTACAAGATGAGCACTAGCTTCATGCATGTTTGGGAAAATGGGGGTGTCTTCAGTTCCTATCCCATAACTTTCCGTTTGTTCCGCAGTGACAAGCCCCGTGCTCGCTTTCTTTACCATTTCAATATAACGTTCATCATGAGCTAACAGTAATTCATCATCGGATGCCATCCGAGGAATAACAATATCTTCATCAGATAAAGCATTCATTTTTCTTAATAAATCGGTTGTTAACGTAAGACGCTTTTGATTAAATGGATGTGTATCAGAAAACTTGTAGCCTAATTGGTCTTCAGAATATATAAATACTGCATCTTTTTTTATTTGGTTATTCCCGGCATGTTTGGCCATAGAACATCGAAACCTTCTTTACGGATATCTTCAATAATTCCCAGAGGATTCATTGTTTTCACTCGAAATACTAGTATTTTATTCGCTTCATTTCCTACATCGGGGTAAACGAGAACGCTTAAGACATTTTCATGATGGTCATGAAACACCTTGGACACTTCAAACAAAATACCAGGTCTATTGGGAACTCTTACTTCAATATGTGAACCTGGTTGATGAGCTCCTGTCAATTCAATGTATTTATACAAAAGATCTGTCTCAGTTACAACTCCGACTAGTTTTCCTTGGCTAACGATTGGTAAACAACCGATATGCTGGTCATAAAAAATCGTCGCAACCTCTTCCACAAAATCTAAGGGATGGCCCACAATTGGGTTTTTCGTCATAATATCTTGCAGTTTAACTGCATGAACATTTTGTTGCTGATTTAGTAGAGAAGAAGGAGTTGCTTCTTTAATGTCACGATCTGAGATCAAACCTACAAGTTGACCTGAAGAATCTGTTATGGGTAAATGACGTATTTTATTTTCCCGTAATAATGTAATTGCATCCATAATCGTATGAGTAGGTTGCAATGTTAAAACGTTTGTTTTCATCATTTCTTCAATAATCATGATGCAAATTCTCCTTTATCACCACAAAATGCATTATATTTATTATACAAAGCTTATTAATACATAAAACGATTCATAAAACGCAACTGATCAAATCGTTGGACAGATTCAGCATTAATTCTTTTACCGATTTTAGCCATAAGGCAGTTTGCTGGATGGGAACTAATTTCGGGATCATCTGTTGCAAAGTATTCAAGTCCTCCAGCATTCATCATTTTCTCCATCACTTTACGATACTCCCACACATTCAACCCTGTTCCTTTTAAATCCCAATGCCAATAGTATTCTGTAGTAATAGTTATATAATCTTCCATCGACTCATCCATCATAGATACTTTTAGTAGGCCTTTTCCAACACCAGCTCCACGGTATTTTGGAATAACCTCAATTGCGCCTAGTTCAATTAGGTTTTCCATCTGTCCTTTTGACCATCTCTCTAGAGGGTCCGGATATAAAAATGTAACGTATCCAACTATTGTAAAGTTATCTCTTGCTATAAGGATTCTTCCTTCAGGCAATTTAGCAATTTCAGTTATTGCCTTATGCTGTTGAGCTGGAGGTCGAAAAGCGACCAAATCTTTATGAAATTCTAACCGAGCAATGTCTGATGAAGAAATAGGACCTTCAAGAATCAGACTACCATGCTTAGTTTTAATTTCCATGGCATTATAGGTTTTTATATGCTTCATTTGTACACCACCTGAAAAGAATGACAATAAGTTCTATTATACATGAATCAGAAAAGATGAAAACGTTTTCAAGAGATTCAAATAATAATTTTCGAAAAGTGAAAAAATTCGCTATTTATTTTCTGTTTGTTGTAAACTTATAGAGTATCGTATTCGAAAGGGTGGTAGAAATGAAACTTGAAGAACTTCCTGTCGTTCAAGGAGATTACTTACTCCAAAATTATGATGAAACTGCAGCCAACTTTGATTGGTCTGAAGTAGAAAAAGAGTTTAGTTGGCATGAGACTGGTCGTATAAATGTTGCCCACGAGGCCATCGATCGACATACAAACTCATATCGGAAAAATAAGGTTGCACTTTACTATAAAGATGGAAATCGCAAAGAATCCTACACTTTTAATGAGATGAAGAAATGGACGAATAAAGCTGCAAATGTCTTGAAATCGCATACAAATTTAGAAAAAGGAGATCGCTTGTTTATCTTCATGCCAAGATCTCCGGAATTATATTTTTCATTAATCGGTGCCTTAAAAATAGGTGTTATTGTGGGTCCATTGTTTGAAGCATTTATGGAGGGGGCTGTTTACGATCGACTAGCAGATAGTGAAGCAAAAGTCATTGTAACTACACCTGAATTGTTAAACAGAGTACCTGTAGATAAATTGCCACATTTAGAAACCATTATTCTAGTAGGAGAAAACATTGAGGAAAACGGAAATATTGTAGACTTTATGAAACATCTAGGTACTGCCTCACAATATTTCCAAGTGGAGTGGTTATCTAAAGATGATGGTTTAGTTCTCCATTATACTTCTGGGTCAACAGGGAAACCAAAAGGTGTTCTTCATGTCCAAGCAGCAATGCTACAACACTATCAGACTTCTAAATGGGTTCTAGATGTAAAGGATCAAGATATTTATTGGTGTACAGCTGATCCGGGTTGGGTTACTGGAACCTCTTATGGTATATTTGGGCCTTGGTTAACAGGGACCACAATGGTTGTTCTTGGTGGAAGGTTTTCTCCAGACTCTTGGTACAAAACTATTGAGGAATATGGGGTAACAATATGGTATAGTGCTCCAACTGCCTTCCGTATGTTAATGGGGGCAGGAGACGCTTTGGTAGAAGAATATGACCTATCTTCATTGCGGCATGTATTATCTGTTGGTGAGCCCTTAAATCCAGAAGTGATTAGATGGGGCAAACAAGTATTTAATCATCGAATCCATGATACATGGTGGATGACAGAGACCGGTGCACAAATGATTTGTAACTATGCATGCTTACCTATTCGGCCTGGTTCTATGGGTAAACCGATTCCGGGCATTGAAGCGGCAATTGTCGATGATCGTGGAGTAGTTTTACCACCATTCCAAATGGGGAATTTAGCTCTTAAAAAAGGGTGGCCATCCATGATGCGTCAGGTTTGGAATAATCCAGAAAAATATCAATCGTATTTCTTGAATGACGAATGGTATGTTTCCGGTGATTCGGCTTACATGGATGAAGACGGTTATTTCTGGTTCCAAGGAAGAGTTGATGATGTCATCATGACATCTGGAGAACGAGTAGGTCCTTTTGAAGTGGAAAGTAAATTATTAGAGCATCCAGCTATTGTAGAAGCAGGGGTAATTGGAAAACCTGATCCAGTTCGTGGAGAAATTATTAAAGCATTTGTTGCACTTAAAGAAGGTATTGAACCGTCTGAAGAACTAATTGCAGATATTCAGCAATTTGTTAAAAAAGGTTTAGCTGCACATGCCGCTCCGCGTGAAATCGAATTTAAAGACAAATTGCCGAAAACACGAAGTGGAAAAATTATGCGACGTGTTTTAAAAGCTTGGGAATTGGATTTACCCACTGGTGATTTATCAACAATGGAAGATTAAACGTTAAAAGCTGTACGACACATTGAAAACAATGTGTCGTACAGCTTTTCTTGTTTTTTCCTATTCATCCTCACCAGGTGGTGGTGGTGGTGGTGGTGGTGGTGTCGTCGTTGGAGGAGGTGGTACAGTCGGTCCTCCTGGCGGTGGTGGTGTCGTTCCTTTTGGTGGTGGGATCGTCGGAATAGTTGGTACTGTTGGTACCGGATTTTGAACGTCAATGATTACGATATTTGAAGCTGACGATTGTTTACCTGTTATATCAACTGCTACGACGAAGTATTCACCCGTTCCATTAATGATAAAACGATTGCCACTTGCTTCCGGTATGGAAGCTACACGAACATTGCTATTTCCTGAATGTTGGAAGACACGGTATCCAACCACATCATTTGAAGGAGACTTACTCCATGATAAGCTATTACCTGATAACGTAACTGAAACCGGTCCAGGGGAAGCGCCATCTGCTTCAAATGTATCTTCAGAGACGACCCGATCGGAAAAGCTTGAATTTTTAGGGAAAAGCTTTGTTGCATCACCTTTAATATTTCCGAACATCCGATCAATGAAGTCTTGATTAACTCCATTGCCACCTTCAACAACAAATTCAATTGGAGTAGAAGGTAGTGCCCGATAACGTTTTCCGTCAATCATGACATAAGAAGAAGAAATAAAACTGTCATCCACTTTTGTCGGAATTAACGTATTCGCATTAAACAAGTCTGAAGAAACTAAACCGGCTTTTGTACATGCATCTGAAGGTGATAGTCCTGATATTGAACAGAAAGACCGTGAAACAACACCACTTGGCGCTTTAAATTCAACATTTGGATCGACTAGTTCCGGGTTAACATCATATGAACTATTCATAATTTGTGCCCATAACAAGTTGACTCGAGTTCCTGGTTGAAGATAGTTTGAGCGACTTGGAGTTATTAAATTATTCTTTTTATCATAACCTAACCAAACTCCTAGAGTGATTGAGGGATTATAACCCATGAACCAAACGTCTTTTGCGTCGTTAGTTGTTCCTGTCTTCGCAGCAAAATCAGATTGGAATTTTAGGTCTCCATTTGCTCGTGTACCAGTTCCAACACTTAATACATCTCTTAACATATCTGTGATAATATAAGCTGTTTGAGGTGAATACACTGGTATAGCTTCAGATTGGTGTTGATAAATAATATTTCCATCAGCATCTTCAATTTTTTCTATCCAGTACGCCTCTATGAACTGACCACCATTAGCTAAAGTAGCGTAGGCATTTGTATTTTCTTCAATTGTTACTCCATTTTTAGTTGCTCCGATTGAAGCAGCATGATTTGTGAAATCTTCTTCAATTAATCCTGAAAACTTCATTTTTTTAAGGAACTCTGCTGGCCTCTTAGCAACAATTTGATCATATAATCTAATTGTTGCTAAATTTTGCGATGAAGCGAGAGCTTGTCTAGCTGGAATGATACCTAATTCTTGCTCGTTATTAAAGTTTTTTGGATCCCACCCCTTATGAAAACCTTGTAACCTTACGTCTACAACTGGGCTACCCGCACCGATTAATCCATATTCAATGGCAGGGGCATACGTTAATATCGGCTTCATGGTCGAACCATTTTGTCTAAGTGGAATAGTAGCATGGTTAGTTGCTTCTATTGAATAATCCCGGCCACCAATAAAACTAATTACTCGGCCAGTACTATTTTCAATCATGATGCTTCCAACTTGAACAGGAGTTTGTATTGTTTCATATTCTTTTTTCTCTTTATTATAAACTTCCAATGGTTTATTAGGACCGTATAATTTAAATGCATCCTTAGCTGCTTGATGGGCGTCGTACATTTCTTTGTCAATTGTTGAAAATATTCGATAACCATTTGTTCGCATAGCTCTATCTGCTAAAATTTCATATTTTTGAAATAGGTCCGCTTCTTGATTTAAGCGTGCAGAATCAATATTATCTTTTTCCGCCAACATTTTAGAAATGATCAGCTTAGCTTGTCTTTCTATTTCAATTGTTAAAAATGGATACCTTTCATATGGTAGTGGCTCAGGTTTTTTAAAGTCTTTAGTAATGTCATATTCTACTGCTGCTTTATATTCTTTTTCCGATATATAGCCAGTTTCTTTCATACGATAAAGTACAGTTAACATTCGGTCTATTCCGGGTTTTAATCCCTCTGCATTTTTTAATACTCCATCTGAAGTAAATGGAGTATGAGCAAATGGTGCTTGTGGAATTCCTGCAATAAATGCAGCTTGTGGTAGAGTTAAATCTTTCGCAGCTACATTAAAAATTCCTTCTGCAGCTGTTTCAATTCCAGCAATATTAGCCCCTGATGAATTCCGACCATAAGGGATTATATTTAAATATGCTTCTAAAATCTCTTCTTTTGTCATGAATTTTTCTAATCTAAGTGCCAAAAGAATTTCTTTGGCTTTACGTTCATATGAAACTTCGTTTGTTAAAATCTGATTTTTGATTAATTGTTGCGTTAATGTCGATCCACCTGTTTGACTATCCGAATTTGTTACATCTTGCAAAAGTCCGCGGAAAATCGCTTTGGGAACAATCCCTTGATGAACATTAAAATATTCATCTTCAGTTGCGTAAACAGCATCTAATACAAAAGGAGAAACAGATTCTAACTTCGTTTCATTACGTTGAAGATCTGTTCTTAATTTGCCGAGGTACACATTATTTGCGAAATAGACTTCAGATGTTTCTTCATAACTGAGAATAGAAGCACGCATTTCTTCTTCTTTACGTAATGGTTCTTGGTCCACCAATGAAGCAAAGTAACCGGCCCCAACAGATCCTGCAAATACAAAACCTGTAAATAAAACAATAAGAAGTAAAAGAGCTAGATTCCATATAACGCCAGAGGTTATCCGAAGTCCTTTTGCCCATTTTGCTCGTGTCCATCTATTCCAAATCTCAATTATTTTATCTATCCATTCTTTTACTTGATCATTCAACCGAATCGACCTCCTAAAATCTTGTCCTATTATATCATATATCTTCCAATTCTAATAAATTAATTGACATCAGTAAAAAAGAGAGTAAAATGAGCTAATATATATCGATTTTTTCAGTGATGAAAAGTCCGGAGTAGTGGTTGCAATAACTGTTTAGAGAGCCAGCGGGTGGTGAAAGCTGGTCAGTATGCAAGCGTGAATTACAGGCTTGGAGCTAAACGCACGCACGGCGATAATGTGCTTATGAGCGGAAGGTCTTTTCCTTCAAGCTGGGTGGTACCGCGCAAACTTTTAAGTAGCGTCCCTGCATGATTTTTATTAATCGTGCAGGGACTTTTTTATTTTAGAGGAGGAAATTGTATGTCAAACACGTTAATTGAAGATTTAAAATGGAGAGGTCTTGCTTACCAGTTAACAGATGAAACTGGAATGGTTGAGCTTTTGAATAAAGAATCGATTTCGTTATATTGTGGTGTCGATCCGACAGCAGATAGTATGCACATCGGACATATCGTTCCACTTCTTACTTTACGTCGTTTTCAAAAGCATGGACATCGACCAGTATTATTAATTGGCGGAGCTACTGGTATGATCGGTGATCCCTCTGGTCGAAGCGAAGAAAGACAGCTTCAAACAACAGAGCAAATCGATTTAAATGTTAAAGGCCTACAGAAACAAATGGAACGTATTTTTGATTTCAAATCAGATAATGGCGCGATATTAGTTAACAATCGTGACTGGATTGGGTCGATGAACGTCATTGAATTTTTACGTGATTATGGGAAATACATGGGTGTAAATTACATGTTAGCAAAAGATACGGTGGCGTCTCGTCTTGAAGGAGGTATTTCATTTACTGAATTCTCTTACATGTTAATTCAAGCGATTGACTACAATCATTTATATAATGAGCATAAGTGCCGAATTCAAGTAGGTGGTTCGGATCAATGGGGCAACATTACAACTGGTCTAGAAATGATTCGTAAAACGCACACGGAAGAGACAAAAGCGTTTGGGATGACAATTCCGCTTGTGACAAAAGCAGATGGAACAAAATTTGGTAAGTCTGCATCCGGATCTGTTTGGTTAGACGCAGAGAAGACATCTCCATATGAATTCTACCAATTTTGGTTGAACACTGCAGATGCAGATGTAATTAGATACATGAAAATCTTTACATTCTTAACCCGGGATGAGATTGAAGCATTTGAAGTAACCGTTGCTGAAGAACCGCATTTGAGAAAAGCTCAAAAAGCATTAGCTGAAGAAATGACGAAAATGATTCATGGGGAAGTAGCCCTTGAAAATGCAATACGTATTACAAATGCATTATTTAGTGGGGACATAAAAGCATTGTCTGCCAACGAAATGAAGGAAGTATTTAAAGATGTTCCTTCTATTGAAATGACTAAGGAAGATAAAAATATTGTTGACCTCATAGTAGAAGCGGCTATTTCATCTTCAAAACGTCAAGCTAGAGAAGATGTTACGAATGGAGCTATTACTATTAATGGAGAGAAAATCACTGACGTTGGATATGTGATGAGTGCTGTTGATCGATTAGACGACTCATTTGCAATTGTACGTCGTGGGAAGAAAAAATATCATATGGTGAAGTTTGTATAATATGAAGTGAAAAAAAAGATGCCTAGAGACTATTCTCAAGGCATCTTTTTCATTATTTGATATCCTTAATCCATGTAGGAAGGAGTATATCCCTATAGGCTTCTGGATGTAGGATATTTGCTAGTTTAAATGCACCTTCAAGTAAGCGAGGAGAGGGGCGACAATAAAGTTCCTCTTCCATAATAAACAGTTGTTTCTTTTGGTCATCGCTAAGTCCATCAAACCCCGATCGCTTCTCAATAACTTTTGTATTCACTTTTGCTTGTGCCACACCAACCCATGCTAAAAAGATGTAATCTGGTTTCCTTCTTAAGACGTCATCCCAATCCGTTTGTATACTCGCCAGTTCCACATCACGAAAAACATTGCGACCGCCTGCAATTTCACTCACTTCAGTTAACCAATTAATTTGGCCGGGTGTGAATATCGGTTTTGGCCACCATTCCCAGTATAGTTCAGGCCAATAAGAGATAGTAGAAGCTCGATTTTTCATTTCCTCAATAAAGTCTCGGTATTCATTGACAACTTGTTCAGCACGTTCAGATACACCACATGCATGTCCAACGGTTAATAAATCCTCTGCAATATCTTCTAAACTTTGAGGATTCAAAACAATGTAGGGGATTCCTCTAGCAATTAATTCATTCACATTTTTTTCCATACCAGGCACGCTAAGTGAAGCTAACACTAAATCTGGGTTTAACGCTTCAAGTTCATCCATACGAATGGATAAATCTGGACCAATTTTAGGTATTTGATGAACGGAGATGGGCCAATCCGAAAAATCATCTATCCCAACAAGCTGATTTGTTAATCCTAAATATGCAAGAAGCTCGGTATTGCTAGGACATATCGAAATGAGTCTCATGAAATAACTCCTTTTGATGTTTTTATTAGTTTAGCATAAACAAGATAAGAGCCCCAAAATGATTCTTAAGTGATTTACGTGCTAGACGATCAACACGATTTGTCGGACTAGTCCATTTCACTCTATTCCTTCAATACTTCGATGTTATCATTCTCTCCAACATACAAAAGGCGGACTTATCATTATAAATATATGAAAGGTGTAAAAAACAGACTCTAAGTACATACTCAAGATTGAATAAACGGTTAGATCACAAAAATAAATGGGGTGAAAAGTTGCCGGATTTTTTAAATGACATACCGACTTTGCCGTATCCATTAAAAATATTAATACTATTACTTTATGGAATTTTTCTTCTTCGCATAGCAGGAAAGAAGTCACTCTCAGATATGACTATTGCAGAAGCAGTAATGAGAATCGCAGTTGGGACGTTGATCATTGGACCTTAAACTTTAAAAACAGAGTGGGAAGCCATTTATGGTGGTACCTTGTTTGTAGTTGGGATTATTTTGTTAATGAAAATGCAAATATGGTTCCCGAAACTCAGAGAACTACTCATGGGAGTACCTTCGGTATTAATTAAAGATGGAAAGATTAGGTTAGATGAGTTAAAAAAAGCTAGATTAACAACTGATGAATTAGAAGTCGCAATTCGCCAGCGGAACATCGGGAGTATCGAAGACGTAGAATTAGCTATTTTGGAATCTAATGGTACAATCTCAACGACTCTATTGCCTGGTAAAGTTCCTGCAACAAAAGAAGATATTCAAAAAATTTTGGACCTCTTGTCGGAAAACGGGATTCAGTCTTCTTTAAATGGAAATTCTCCCAAGACAACACCACTATATCTACAAAAAGTATTGGACCTATTATCGGCTAACGGGATGAGGTCTTCAATAAATAAATCATCTACAAAAGATGATCAAGAAGAATCAACTCACGAAACACCACCATTATTTAAAGAAGCTTATGACGAGGCTAATGCAGAAGATTACAAACCTGAGTAACCCTTGAATTAAAATATACTCTGTAATAAAACTTTCTAATTAACTGAACAATATATCCTTTTACTCCCATGTGTAGACAGTAAATTTTCTTTCGACCTAGTCCATCTACTTATAGAAATAATGGGATTAATACTCCAATGATGAACGTTGATCTCTATTGAGGAGTGCTTATTCCTGGAGATTTTTCTCTTAAGACTTTGGTTTAATTTTAAGTTTTACATTAACTCATTTGCTACCTAAAATCTATGTTCTTTTATAAATCTGCCTATTTTACGCTCGCTGAATTGTTTCGTATTTAACTATAAGATCAATAAAATAAAAATCCTGTTGTGTTAATTAGTCCTAAAAACTGCCACTCTAGCCCCAAACTATTTAATACAGTCTTTCACATAGTTGAACAAAAGAAAAAAGCCTAAAAACCTTTTTTTATAAAGGATTTTAAAACTTTTCGCAAGTGTTAGTACAGAGTATCTACTTTTAACGTGAGTAGTACACTGTATTGTTAAAAACCCTTGTCATATTAAGCAGGGGCTTCCCGCATGGGTATTTATGTCAGCAACGAAGAATTCATACACACATTTCTTCTAAAGGGTTACCATTTCAAAGCTTAGCACCCCTACTGGACTCAGACGTTATTTGGGAGCAAAAACATTATAGTTGAAACTAACAAAATCACTGCCGTCTATCCGAATGGATAATCGGTTTTTTTTCTTTAGGTTTCTACAGCTTTTGAAAACATATTTTGCTGATGATTGGACAAACTATGCGCCATAGAAACAAATTCATTCAAAAGGTGGGTTTTTGGTGCTGAAAATTTTATCTGTACCGTTTGCGGAAAATAATATGAATGAAACGGTGAGTTGGACAAATGAAAGAATTGAAAAGTCCCTCCCTACTTTTATTGTAACGGCAAACCCGGAAACCGTTATGAAAGCTAAGAATAATTCTAGTTTTCACGAAGTGATCTCTTCAGCCGATATGATCACGCCGGATGGAATCGGTATAGTCTATGCGTCCAAGATATTAGGGCATTCGTTGAAAGAGCGGGTTGGGGGGTATGATATGCTACACGCCTTGCTTCAGTATCGGGAGAGTGTTGGCGCGTCTACAAAGTTGTTTTTGCTGGGGAGCACGCAGGATGTTGTTGGTGCTGCGGGTGAGAAATTAGCGGAACTGTATGGGCAAGTTCAAGTCATGGGAACACATCACGGTTTTTTCAAAAAGGATTCAGATGAGGAAAGCTTAATCGTGGAACTTATTTCTCGTGAGAAACCTGATCTTCTATTAGTCGGTGTTGGCAACCCGAAACAAGAGGAATTTATCCATAGGTTTAGAAATGAACTCGGCGCAACCGTCATGATTGGTGTCGGAGGCAGTTTTGATATTTTATCCGGCCGCATCTGCAGGGCCCCTGCTATATTTCGAAAGTTAGGATTAGAATGGTTTTACCGTTTGCTATGTGAACCGAGGAGGATTAAAAGGCAAATGGTCCTGCCTGTTTTTGCGTTTCAAGTGCTTATGGAGAGACTGCTTCATGGTAGTGTCGCTGTGGAGGTAAAGTCGACGAAGTGACAGTTTAGTATCTGATTATTTGACTCTTATCTTCCGACTTTGCATTCCTTTCATATTTTCTACCAGAAAAGAAAAAATGAAGAGAGAGCTTTGAATAAATTTACAGATTTATGTCGATAAAATAAATAACAGCAAACATTGCTTAAATAGGCAATTGTGTTCCTTAGAGTAAATAATAATTTTAATTTAAAAAAGTTTAAGTAGAAAGTTGGGCAAGTTTTATGGTTAATGTATCTTGGATTTTTAAATCAATGAAGTTTCATAAAAATCGTTCATTTAACTATAACAAAGACGGATATTATGTAGTTTCCAACAAACTGGAGAATAAAGTAAATAAAACTAAAGTAACCGTTGTGACGCCAGTTTATAATGCGGAAAAGTATTTAAGGAAAACGATAGACTCTGTTATCAACCAAACAATAGGATTTGATCATATTGAGTATATCTTGGTTGATGATTGTTCGACTGATTCATCACGAGATATTTTGTTAGAGTACTCTGAGAGATACGCTAACATTATTGCCGTCTTTTTGGAATGCAATACGGGAACTCCTGGCCAGCCTCGTAACCTTGGGATACAGTTATCTACTTCTAAATACATAACTTTTCTGGATGCAGATGATTGGCTGGAATCAAGTGGTTTGGAAAAACTGCACGATATTTTAGAGAAAACAGGCGATGATTATGTCGTTGGTAAAACGATTCAGTTGAAATCGGGAGGTTCCAAAATTGTAGGGGAACATGAATCTTGTATCGAGCGCAGAAATGTTTCCCCCTACTCGATTCCGCATATATTTCAACATTTAGGACCACGGGCGAGGATGGTAAGAGCCAACGTCATTAAAGATAATGGGATTGTTTTCCCGGAAATGAAGTTTGCAGAGGATAAACAGTTTTTCATGGACGTCTTGATTCATTGCAACAAAATTTCAACAACAAAAGCGCCAATTTATTACTTGAACCGGCTCGATGATAATAATACTTCTCTAACAAAACAAACGAATATTATGCAAAAAACAGATAGCAATATCAAGGTTATTCATTATATTATTAATAAAAATTTGGAACAAGAGAAAGAAAAAATGATTTTGAATCGACTATATGAGTTTGATTCCATTACACGATTATTTAATACAGGACATTTTCAAAAAACGAAATTAAAGCCGCTTTATTATAATAAATTCAACGAGATTCTGAAAACAACAGATGGTTTACGATACGAATTCTCGGACAACTTTTTTAACCCGTTAAATAAAGTAGCTTACGAACTCTTGAAGGAAGGGAAGACGAAGCAGCTGGAAAAGCTTTTTGAGTGGGAGAAAAAAGAGAAGGTAAAGAATGTCTTAATCAAAGACAATCTCCCTTACTATATAGCCCCGTTCCTAGAAGAGAAATACCGAAATATCCGAGTACCGATGCTGGCTATTTTTAAAGAGGACAGGGTGTACGAAAATAAATATTATCTTGAGTTCATGGTGTACGGTGATTATGTCGATCATATAACCGATGTTATTATCAGGGACCGGGAAGACGTCAATCTGGAATATTCAATTCCAGTTCAGGTAGACAGTGACGGACATGGGAAGCTTGAATTGGATTTAGAGATTTTAAATCAACTTCCATCGACCGGTTATGCAATGTTCCTGCGATATAATGACTACAACAAAATCAATATCAGGAAAATTAATGAAAATAAGATTCATTATCAAGAACGTGATTTTATCTTTTATACAACAGCCCATTCGAATGTCGGGCTAAAAATAAAATAATCAAAAAAGACGAACTGGTTTAATGACCTGTTCGCTTTTTTATTTCAGGAAAAATTTTTTCTACGACTTTACGTGATGTATCCCCGGACTCTAAATAACAAAATTTCTCATAAAACAAGTCAAACTTTGTGGATAGTTTAAATCCATCCGTTTCCAACTTTTTAACTGTTTCTATTACTTCTTCAGTAGTCCTTACCAATGGACCTGGTGCTTCCTTTACAAAGTCAAAATAAAAGCCGCGAAGATTGTCCCGATACTGTTCGATATCGTATACATAGAAAATCATTGGTCGCTGTAGATTTCCGTAATCAAAAAATACCGAGGAATAATCTGTCATCAAGATATCTGCCATTAAATATAATTCCCTGATGTCTTCATGATTGGAGAAATCGTAGACAAAACCTTCGTATGGCGATAGGTCAAGATTTTCTGAAATCAAGTAATGCAGTCTAAAGAGAATGACATAGTCCTCTCCCAATTTCTCTTTCATTAATTCGAGATCCAATTTTATATCAAAGCTGTATTTACCTTTTGCATAAAATTGATTGTCCCGCCATGTAGGAGCATATAAAATCACCTTTTTATTTAAAGGGATGCCATGTTCCGTTGCAAGTTTACGGGTAGTTTCCTTATTATTGTGATTGACTATGAAATCATTGCGTGGATAGCCGGTTTCTAAAACTGCTTTATCGAATTGAAAGGCTCTCCGAAAGATTTCAGTTGAATAGGCATTAGGTGAAACTAAATAATCCCAATTCTTTGCTTCCTTAATGAAATTTTTCTTGTAATTTTCAGCAGTTGTTCCGGGCATATGTACTTCTTCCATATCTGCTGCCAGTCGTTTTAATGGAGTTCCATGCCATGTTTGAAGATAAATGGTATGTTTCGGTTTGGGAAGCCATAAAGGCATTCTGCTATTCGTCACCCAAAAGCGGGCACGAGGCATGATAAAAAGCCACTTGATTGAAAATCTACGGATGCAATTTAGATTCTTGTCCTGGAAATTATGAAGACACTTTTTGTCAACGCTCCAATAACATTGATATGCATGATGATAATCTTGTAAATATTCAAAGATGGCACGTGGATTATCGCTAAACTGCTTTCCCAGAAAACTTTCAAATACAACTATTTTCTTATTTGCAGGTAGCATTCCCATCCAATAAAAAGCCTTTTTATATAATTCCTTAATCATGGAATGTCTTTTAATAAAGACGAGTTTCTCCTTAGTTTTTGCTTTTATTTGATTATTAAAATCATAGTTATAGATTTCAAAAGTTAAATATCTGGCCTTTTGTGTTCTGGTTATGGATATTAGTTTCTTTTGTTTACCGTTCACTTTCTTGATCAATGATTTTTTCTTGAAATCAAGTGATTTGTACATAATAGGAGACGTATCGGTTGTAACAATCCCGTAGTTGTTGGAATACGAGACCTCAATCGTTGCTTTAAATTTGACGGCTTCACTTGTACTTGAAATTAAAGAGTTTATGGGAACCAAAGCTTCATAACCTATTGGTGAAAAATGAAAATCCCCGTTTCTATTTACTTTTACTAAGGAGTCATGGTCTACGAGTTTTAAAGGAACAGTGAATGAATAATCGTCATCGATAGTTGAAAATACCATTGTACTATTTATATTGCTAGTCTGATTTAACCTTAGTGGATTAACCATGTAGCCTTTTATACCAATACTGTCATTATTGATGAAATTAATCTGTTCTACTTTTGTAATAAGTCTGGGCAGTTGCGATTTAAATGATAAGTTTCCGTTGTTTGTTGTAAAGGGGGCCAACATTTTACCGTCTTTTAGAAAGAATAGCAGCTCTAACTCCATAGAATTACTATGTAATCGTATTCTTTCCCCGGATTTATCCGCTACATAAACATCCCAATCTTTTCCTTCAATCAAAAGCTGCTGCAAATCTATTTCTCTTAAATATGCTTGAAGAATGTTTTCACTTTTATTTACAACGGTTAAGGAATACTCTAATTTTTTTGATGTATATCGTTCAACTAATAGGAGCGTTAGTTTCTTTTGATCAATTGGCATCCATCTCGGATACCCAATCTGAAAGAATAAGTTGTTTTCTTGCAAGTATATTGAATCCAATAGGCAATTTTTATTTAATCGTTTATTTTTGTTCAAAATCTTTCTCCTTACACAAAGAAAATTTCCTAACTTTTAGTATGGACCTGATGAATAAAAATATACGCTGAGTGTTACTATTTTCATCGTGTTTTGTGTTTCTTTTATATTCAACATCCAATTATTCCCTTGATTTATTGGACCAATAAATGATTTTTCATTCCTCTGCATAAAAAGTGAAATTTATCCCAACATAATGATTAATGAAAAATTTATCTTTAACCCACAAAGGAGGACAAACTTATCAAAAAGGTTTTAACATATGGCACTTTTGATTTGCTCCATTTTGGTCATATTAATTTACTGAAACGTGCAAAAGAATTAGGGGATTATTTAATCGTAGGCCTATCCACGGACGAATTTAATGAAGGAAAGAATAAACAAGCCTATCATAGCTTTGAAAACAGAAAAATGATATTAGAATCCATTCGATTTGTTGACGAGGCAATTCCAGAAAACACCTGGAACCAAAAAATTGAGGATGTCATAAAAAATGGCATTGATATTTTTGTCATGGGTGATGATTGGGAAGGGCGATTCGATTTTCTTAAAGAACACTGCGAGGTAATTTATCTGCCAAGAACAATTGGAATCTCAACTTCTAAAATCAAAACGGATTTAAAGGCCATAGAAAATGGTTAGGGAGCTAGCCATTTTTCTTTTTCTTTTTCACTTTAAATTTGTGTTTTTTTTATTTAATCTTTTTCCAATTAAGGAAAAGACTACTTTTGTTGTCAGCTTTGGCGATAACAGCAAATATATTGTTGACGAAATACGACGACAAAACATTAAAGTAAAAGTGGTTGTACTTTGTAAAAGAAATGTTATGAGACTATTTATAAACAACAAGGATATAGATCTTATTACTTTTGAAACAACCAATATTATTCAATGGTTACAATCCATTTATCATCTGGCAACTTCGCGCTATATTATGGTGGATAATTACTATGGGTTTCTTGCCTCTATTCATTTTAAAAAAGGAGTACAATGCATTCAATTATGGCATGCATCAGGTGCATTGAAGAAGTTTGGACTTGAAGATGTATCGATAAAATATAGAAACCCAAAATCAAAACAGCGCTTTTTAAAGGTTTACAGCAAATTTCATAAAGTGGTAGTGGGCTCGGATGTCATGGCTGCTATCTTTATCGAATCCTTCAATCTTAAAAAAGAGCAAATTTTAACAACCGGTGTTCCGCGGACAGATTTCTTTTTTAATGAAAAAGCAGTAGAAAATGCAAGGCAGACATTAGCTTGCCAGCTACCAGTAAAGGGAAATAAAAAAGTCATCTTGTACGCCCCTACATACCGTGACCATGAATTGGATCGCTTTATACTTCAACTTGATATCGGGAAAATGTTTGAGAACCTAGGTAACGATCATGTCCTGTTTCTCAGGCTGCATCCTGCAATTCAGAATTCGGTTATTTTATGTGATCAATACCCGGATTTTATCGTAGATGTTTCTTCCGGACACTATGATATTACCGAACTGCTAGTTGCTGCAGACTATTTAATTACGGATTATTCATCGATTCCATTCGAATTTTCACTTCTTCAAAAGCCAATTATTTTTTTCGCATATGATTTGGAAGAATATAAACTGTCTCGGGGAATTTTAGAGGGATTTGAAAGTAATCTTCCGGGTCCGATTGTGAGAGATACAGATTCAATTATTGAATTAATACAGTCCAATCGTTTTGACCTTGATTTGATTGGCTGGTATGCAAAAGTATGGAATAAGTATTCCGAAGGTCATTCTAGCTATAATTTAGTTCAATATATGTTTCCTGGTAGAAGCCTTAAATAAGCTTAAAAGACTTTTTTAGGTTATCTCATGCTTCGAGATGAACAATTTCTCGAAGCATTATTTTTATAATGTCTATTTTTTGGCAATAGATGTACTAATGAACAAGGTTTTTATTTGTTCAGCTATGTTAAATTATATTGCTGTTTATTGTACAACTGCGTTTGCGCAAGTTCCACATGAGCTAACAAGTTGGAAAACCTCATACTGGTGGTCTTATGCATCACTGTTCCAGAATGCAAGGCGCAAGTGCACTCTCTCATTTTTGATTCACTATCAACAGAAATCTTTAACATAGCCATTTGTTTATAGGAAGGACAATCTTTTATTATGAAGTCACTGTTTACAATTGTAAGGGAGCAAATCAGTTCTTTTTACCTTATTCTAAGACTCTCTGCCTTTGAAATGAAAAGTGCGCATACCAATCATTATTTGGGAAGACTTTGGGAAATTCTTAATCCGATAATTCAACTTTCTATTTACTGGTTAGTGTTCGGGATTGGAGTTCGCGGTGGCCAAAATATCACAATGGAAAATGGGGCCCAGGTTCCTTTTTTTATATGGATGGTAACAGGGATGATTCTTTGGTTTTTTGTGAATCCAGCTATTTCGCACTCTTCCAAATCAATCTATACGAGAATTCAATTGATTTCCAAGATGAGTTTTCCAATGAGTGCAATCCCTTCATTTGTCATAATGGCTAATTTTTATACACATTTAATGCTGGTTGCGGTTGTCATAATTTTTTTGCAATTCACCGACTTTAAGATATCCGTCTATTACATCCAGCTGCCTTATTTCATGATGGCCACGTTAATCTTTCTGTTTGCACTTTCGCTTATTACATCTACTCTTTCTACAATCATCCGGGATGTGCAGCAAATCGTTCAGTCGATGTTGCGTATGGTACTCTATTTAACACCGCTTCTGTGGCATACGGACAAATTGGTGCTTAATGGAGTGAATTTAACGTTTCTGTTAAAGCTGAATCCATTGTATTATCTGGTTGAAGGATACAGGGCGTCATTGCTTGGAACGACGTGGTATATAGTTGAATACGCCCAGTACACCCTTTATTTTTGGATCTTGATCCTATTTATGCTGCTTCTGGGCTCTTCCTTGCATTTGAAATTCCGCAATCGTTTTGTCGATTTTTTGTAAATAGGATGTGAGACGCCATGAGTGAGACGGTAGTTATTCAAAATCTTTATAAAAAATATAAGATGCACAAATCTCCGAAAGAAAAGCTATTGGATATTATTTTGCCTGGAGGCTTTGGGGAGGATTTCTATGCTCTTCAAAATATTTCTTTCATCGCCAATCAAGGGGACGTAATTGGGCTGGTCGGCATGAACGGTTCAGGAAAATCAACCCTATCTAATATACTGGGCGGAGTCATACCTCCTACGTCCGGGACAGTAAAGACAATAGGACAGACTTCGATCATCGCCATCTCTTCAGGGCTTAATAATCAGTTGACTGGCAGGGAGAACATTGAATTGAAATGCTTGATGCTTGGCTTCAGGAAGAAAGAAATTCAGGAGATGGAACCAGAAATTATTGAGTTTGCAGATGTCGGTAAGTTTATCGACCAGCCCGTGAAAAAGTACTCAAGCGGCATGAGATCCCGTCTTGGTTTTGCCATTTCAGTGACCGTCAACCCGGATATCCTCATTGTTGATGAAGCACTTTCGGTTGGGGACCAAGTATTCGGGCAAAAATCGAAGAACAAAATGTTTGAGTTCAAAGAAAAAGGCAAAACCATTTTCTTTGTCAGCCATTCAATGGGCCAGGTGAAGGAGTTTTGCGATAAAGCAATTTGGTTGGAGTATGGGGAAATAAAAGACTATGGCCCAGTAACAGAAGTGATACCGGAATATGAAAATTTTCTGAAGCTTCACAAGGCAATGTCAAATGAGGAACAGAAGAAGTTCCGGGAAGAAGTCATGAAGAAGCAAAGCGGCATAGCTGCTATAAAGTAGCTAAGATAGCGGACAATTATTGACTCTGCTATTTTATTTTACGAATTATATAGAGGTAGTATTATGAAGAATAATGTGGTTAAAATTTTAGGAATAGATATTATCAATAAAATTATACGGAAACGTAAAAGTAACTGACACCCAGATTTTCTTAGCTTTAAGTATCTCATCCCTTTACCATGCTCTATCCTACAACGTACTTATTATAGAAGATGATGTGAAAATTCAACAGTTATTAGTGCAAGCGTCACAGGAAATTGGACAAACACCCCCCATTGAAAAAGTTTCACTTTGTATTTTCAATATTTGATTTATTATTACGAAACTGTAGTGGTGTTACACCCGAGTACTTTTTGAAAAGAAACGTGTAGTAACTTTGATTGCAATACTTGAATAAGTGGGCGATGTCACTTAAAGATAATTTAGAGTGTTGGAGGAAATACTTAGATTCTTCCATTCTTTTGTTGTTAATGTATTCAGGTATCGAAACTCCTACCGACTCCTTAAAAACCTTCGATAAATAACTGGGATGAACACCCACAAATTTCGCTATACTCTCTACTGAAAAATCATTAATTATTTCTTGATCTATATAGTTAATAGCCCTATTCACAACATAGTTATATACAGGATGTTTTGCTGACTTTAAAGAATCAATGAAGGATGAAATCATCTCGTATTCTAGTTCTTTAATCTCAGACAATGAGTTCATTTTTTCTATTTGTAGGATTAACACATCACTTAAACTAAAGGCATCTTCCGGCAAGACACCACCTTTAATAATGGAACGCGTGAAAAGTGTACAAGAACAAATGAGAGAATTTTTCAGTGATCTTACAGGATCTTCAGCGAGTCTTGCTCTTTCTGTTGAATTAATTTGATCTAAAATTATCCTTGCTTCCTCTTTATCGCAACGCCCAATACAATCCATTAATTGCTGCTCTAAAGAGTATGAAGGGTGAGCAAAATAATTTTGTTTATTTTCGACTCGCGTTGCAAAATACCGTTGAATGATGGAATCTTGTATCGATGTGTTCATTAAAATTTTTTACACCACCTTGTTATTTTAATAAAAACATTAACATTTTAATATAATTGTAATATTCAAAATTATAAACTTCAAGTAGCAATTAAAAAGGGGGCCATTATATTTATGAAAAACAAGAAGTTATTTTCAAAATTGTTAGCGTTTACATTTGCTGCTAGTATTGCATTAACAGGCTGCAGTAACGAAGAAGGTAATAAAGAAACGACAAAGCCAGAAAAAGATGAGAATACAAGCGAAGAGAAAGTAGTTTTAAAATTCGCTGCTCAAAATGATAATACACCGGCCACACAAAAATTGATTGACACTTTCAATGAACAATCTGACAAGTACGAAGTTGAATGGGTTCAAATGACAAACGATTCAGGTCAAATGCATGATCAACTATTAAACTCGTTATCAAGTGGTTCTGAAGAATATGATATTTTATCTCTAGATGTTGTCTGGGCTGGCGAATTTGCAGGTGCAGGATACTTAGAGCCGATTGATGTTAAAATGAATGAAGCAAAGTTTACTAAAGCTGATTTCAATGCTGGTTCTATGACTTCAGGAAATTACAAAGGAAAGCAATATACACTTCCTTTCTTCCCAGATTTAGGCCTTTTATATTTCCGCTCTGATATCGTTAGTCCTGAGGATGCGCAAAAGCTCGAAAGCGGTGAATATTCTTACGACGATTTATACACATTGGCTGAGAAATACACTGGTAAGAACAACACAAAATTCGGTTTGGCTTACCAGTCAAAACAATATGAAGGCTTAACTGTAAACGTAACCGAGTATACGAAATCTTATCAGGACGTTAAAGCAGGACTTGAAGCTATGTATAAATTCACAAAAGCACCATTTTCTCCAAAGGATATCCTGAACTTCACGGAAGGTGAAACGCATACGAACTTTGAACAAGGGAATGTCGTTTTCGCTCGTAACTGGCCGTACCAATTTGGACGCATTAATGGTCAGGAAGAAGGCGTAACTGTCAAAACAGATCAGGTTGGAATCGCTCCACTTCCAAATGGAGGTTCTGTTGGTGGATGGTTACTTAGCTTAAATAAAAACTCTAAAAACCTTGATGGAGCATGGGAATTTGTTAAATTCGCTGGTGGCGAAGAAGGACAAAAAATTATGTCTACAACAGGTGGATACCTACCAGGATTCAATGCATTGCTTGAAAATGAAGAAGTTAAATCAGGTAATGATATGCTGAAATACCCTGGTTTCCAAAAAGCTCTTACAACTACAATAGCTCGTCCGGTTACACCAAATTATTCAAAAGTATCTGATACTATCCAGGTTGAAGCACATAAATACTTGAGCTCTGGAACTGGCCTTGATGAAGCAGTAAAAGCAATCGAGGAAGCAACTAAAGCAGAGTAATACAAGAAAAGAGCCAATCTTACTAGACTCTTCTACAGCTGGAAAGTCCAAATCGCATACAAGTTTTCGAATAAGTCTCACAGTGCGAAGGCTAAGGCCGTGACAACCTGCTCCTGCGGTTACTCGTCGCAAAAACATTTTTGTCGCAACGCCTTTTACTAGGTGCGAGATGGCACTTGAAGCTAGACATAGTTACTCCAAGTTTCGAAGATATAGCACATAAAAACTTATACTTTCTTATCTTTGGATGAAAATCGGAAAGCGCCCTAATTAACCCCGACCTTGAGGGACTGGGCGCTTTTTTCTATAGAAATATCCTGCAAATGCAGATTTTGAATTTTACAATTGAAGTGAAACTGTAGCCATGAAAGGGTGAATTTAATGTTAAAAATGGGTATTAAAGAGTGGCTATTTATCGTGCCAACACTTGTCCTGATTGGAATTTTCTCGCTCTGGCCAGTGTTTCAATCAATAACCTATACCTTTTTTGACTACCGCTTAAATGATCAACAAAAAGCAGGACTGTATGTGAATGAGCGGTTTAATGTGAATTTATATAAAGAGACAGAGCTTTACGTTAGCATGTTTCTTGAAGAAGAATTACCAGTTGTGACGGATTCGGAGGACCAGAAACACATTAATCAAGTAACCGAAAAACTCAAAGAAGTTGGCAATGACTTTGAAAACGAAAATGGAGTCATTAAAATAAGTGATTCTCAAAAAAATAAAATTGTCGACTTGCACAACGATGCAAAGGAACTGGTTGAGGGTCTCAATAAATCCTATACACTCACCCATAAAGATGATTTGCCCGCACTCGTGGATGACATTGAAAACAGTTTAATTCAGTCAAACTTTATTGGTTTGGAAGGTTATAAAAAAGTCTTAACCGATGGCCGAGTCGGACTTGCCCTTGGAAATACAGTTCTTTTCACTGCGGTGTCGGTCTTTTTCGAACTTATCCTTGGTATAGGGCTTGCGCTCATCTTGAACAAGGCAATATTCGGACAGGGACTTATTCGTACTACCTCTCTTATTCCATGGGCTATTCCAACCGCAGTAGCGGCTTTAATGTGGGGCTATCTTTACAATGGCAGTAGCGGTATTGTTGCTCATATTTTTGAAAACATCGGACTTGTAAATCAGTCTCAGGATTTATTATTAAGCGGGACAGGTGCAATGATTTCTACGATTTTCGCTGATGTATGGAAAACGACTCCGTATATGGCACTATTATTGTTGGCTGGTCTCCAAAATATACCTAAATCCTTATATGAAGCCGCTTCCATTGATGGGGCAAATAAGATTCAGTCCTTTTTTAGAGTCACATTGCCATTATTAAAGCCTTCGATCCTAGTTGCTTTACTATTTCGTACACTTGATGCATTTCGTGTCTTTGACCTTATCTATGTTTTAACCGGTGGGGGTCCCGGAGGAAAAACGGAAACTTTATCTATTTATGCTTATAAAGTGATGTTTGGCCAAACCAATTTTGGTTATGGCTCTATAGTTGTCGTGCTAATGTTCGTGTGTGTGGCGATAATAGCAATTATTTTCGTGAAACTTCTAGGTGCCAACTTAATGGAGAAAAATTAAGAGAGGGGGAAAAATATGCTTTCATCAAAATATAGATTAAGGATTTTCTTCGGAGTTTTCATTATTTTTTACTTATTCGCCATGGTATTCCCATTTTTCTGGGTCTTCATTACCTCCTTTAAGACATCAGGAGAGATATTTGGAACAGGTGCTTTCCGGGTAATTCCCGAAGATCCTACCTTGAAAAATTACATATCCATTCTTTTTGAAAAGGGAATATTAAATTCAATTAAAGTCAGCTTCATTGTTGCTGTTTGTACGACCATCTATGTTGTCATCGTATCAACCTTTTCGGCCTATGCGATCTCACGTTTTCATTTTAGAGGGAAAAATATCTTACTAGGCTTAATTCTTGCCGTCTCCATGTTCCCACAGATGATTATGACTGGTCCAATTTATAATTTATTCCTTGATTTAGATTTATTAAACTCATATGCGATTATTTTGCCATACTCAACGATTACACTTCCTATGGCTGTGTGGATTCTAGTTACACATTTCAATCAGATTCCCATAGCCTTAGAAGAGTCAGCAAAAATCGATGGAGCAACCACCTTTCAAATTTTGTATAAAGTGATTTTCCCGTTAGCAGCACCGGGCGTATTCACAGTAGCAATCATCTCTTTTATCGCTGCCTGGAACGAATTTTTGTTATCTATTACTTTGAATACAAATTCCGAATACCATACGGTTCCAGTCGCTATTTCGTTTTTACGGACACAGTTCGAAATTTTATGGGGTGAAGTGGCAGCGGCTACGACGATTGTCACCATTCCTACTCTGATCATTGTGCTCTTCTTCCAGAAACAAATTGTTTCCGGACTAACTAGCGGTGGAGTGAAAGAATAAGAAATAGAGGTGTTAACAAATGTCTTGGAGTATCAGCTCAGAATCTTTACTAGAATCCGATTTGTTAAATGAAGAAAGTTTATTTTTTACAGGAAATGGTTACCTTGGAGTACGCGGTAATTTCGAAGAGGGAACTCCGAATGTACAGACATCGATTCGAGGAACTTATATTAACGCTTTCCACGATATCGTTTCCATTGATTACGGTGAAAAGTTATATGGATTCCCAGAAACTCAGCAAAAACTTTTAAATATGATTGATGCACAATCACTTTATCTTTTTTTTGGTGAAGAAAAGTTTTCGTTGTTTGAAGGTGAAATTCTTTCTTATAAACGGTCTCTAAACCTGGATAAGGGCTTTTCAGAAAGAAACATTCATTGGCGTTCACCAGATGGAAAAGAAGTGAAAATAAGTTTTCTTCGGCTTGTTTCTTTTCTTCATAAGGAACTTTTTAATCAAAAAGTGATCATTGAACCAGTGAATTATACTGGAAAAATAACCATTGTTACGACCTTAGACGGGGATGTATCCAATTTCACTAACGAAAATGATCCACGGGTTTCTTCTGGACATGCAAAGAGTTTAATTGTGACGGATTGCTCTCAGTTAGATCACCTCTCTTACATCGAGGTCGAAACATTTCGTTCTAAACTTAAGGCTGCCTGCGGAGCAACCTATTGGGTCAACGGAAATTTCGAGCGGTCAGATTCCATCACTGAAAGTACTATTGAAACAACATTTGTAGGAGAATTAACAGAAACTATTATTTTTGAGAAGAAAAGTTTATTTGTTGATACACTTCGCCATGGAGTTGACCTATTAAAAACCGTAACAGAGCTTGATTCGAGTTTAAGTAATATACCTTTTGAGGAAATTTTGGCGATGCAAACAAGCTATTTGCAGCAATTTTGGAAAGACACAAATATTGAAATCAAAGGTGATGTATCACTCAACGAAGGAATTCGTTTTAATCTATTCCACCTATTACAGTCTGCTGGACAGGATCGAGTTTCAAATATAGCTGCAAAAGGACTATCTGGAGAAGGATATGAGGGGCATTATTTTTGGGATACGGAAATATATATGACTCCCGTGTTTTTGATGACCAATCCGGATATTGCAAAGCAGCTTCTTCTATATCGATACTCAATATTGGACAGCGCTAGGAGTCACGCAAAATCAATGGGCCATGTAAAAGGAGCTTTATTTCCATGGCGCACCATTTCAGGGACAGAATGCTCTTCT
Organism: Paenisporosarcina sp.; assembly: GCA_048976825.1. Taxonomy (GTDB): domain Bacteria; phylum Bacillota; class Bacilli; order Bacillales_A; family Planococcaceae; genus Paenisporosarcina. Next base: position 2,360 of record JBHGUT010000007.1, on the reverse strand, counting down.
TATTTTCCTTCCGGCTCAGCTCAATACCATATTAGTGCAGATATTGCCTATAGTTACATCCAATACTATATGGTCACGAATGACCTGGATTTCATTAAACAATACGGTGCAGAAGTTATATTTGAAACTGCACGGCTGTGGCTTGAAGTCGGACATTTTAATGGTGGGCAATTCCGGATTGATGCCGTAACAGGTCCCGATGAATATACGTGTATCGTAAACAATAATTATTATACCAATTCAATGGCTAAGCATAACTTAAGATGGGCAGAAAAGTTCTACGGGTTATTACAAGCTAATTCTCTTGATTGCTTAGCAGAATTAAGTAAAAAGATTGGTTTAGAAAAGGAAGAAGTTGTTTTATGGGGTGAAGCTGCAGACAAAATGTTCTTACCTTATGACGAGAAGCTGAAGATTAATCCCCAGGATGATACTTTTTTAAGTAAAGGTGTATGGGATTTTGAAAATACTCCTGAGGACAAATACCCATTACTGCTTCATTACCATCCATTAACCCTTTATCGCTATCAAGTATGTAAACAAGCTGACACTGTTTTAGCCCACTTCTTACTCGAAGATGAACAAACTTTAGAAACGATGAAGAACTCTTATGACTATTATGAAAAAGTGACCACACACGATTCTTCCTTATCGTCATGTGTATTTAGCATTATGGCTGCGAAGCTTGGTCTAAATGAAAAAGCCTATGAATACTTTATTGAAACCGCACGTATGGATTTAGATAATACACATGGAAATACAAAGGATGGCCTTCACATGGCCAATATGGGCGGAACCTGGATGGCTATCATTTTTGGATTTGCAGGACTACGAATAAAAGGAGATGGCATATCACTAAGTCCTATTCTACCGACACAATGGGTGGGTTACTCTTTCCCGCTACAATATCAGGGTAGAAAACTTTTTGTAGCAATATCTCTCGATCAGATAAAAATCGAGCTTCTCTCCGGAGAAGATTTAACACTCAACGTTTTTGGAGAAGCCTATACAGTTTCCTTATTTGAACCAATTGAAATTTAAAAAAGACGGCGGGAAATCGCCGTCTTTCCTATTTTGAATTGGTATATGCGCTTGTTAATTCTTCAAAAGAAACTTCCAAAGTGCTGTTATAAATAAGATCTGCTTTTTTGAGTGTCTCTTCGTTTCCTATGCCTACCGCAAACATTCCTGCCCCTTTTATGGATTCAACTCCTGCTGCTGCATCCTCAATACCAAGGCATTCACTTGCTTCGACTCCTAACATTTCTGCCGCTTTAAGGAAGATTTCAGGATTCGGCTTTCCTTTTTGGATTTTCGCCGCATCTACAATCACATCAAACTGGTCGGTGAGCTCCAGTTTATCCATGACACTAAATGCATTTTTGCTTACAGACGCAAGGCCCAATTTTAAGCCATTTGTCTTTATCGTGTATATCAAATCTTTTATACCGGGCAAAATATCACTAGGGGTAATCCCTTCAATAAGCCTCACATAATGTTTATTCTTCCGTGCAGCCATCGTTTTTTTTTCTTCTTGAGTAAAGTCATTTAGTTTATTCCCGAGAGCAAGGATCTTCTCAAGTGAATCCATCCTTGAAACTCCTTTTAATTCTTCATTGAACTCACGCGTAAACGGAACTCCTATTTCTTCACCGAGTGCCTGCCAAGCTTGAAAATGGTATTCTGCTGTATCTGTGATTACACCATCGAGATCAAAAATTACTGCTTTCAAATTCTTGTTCATGTTGATTGTTCTCCCCCTCACTTTTTTACAGGTATGGTTACTTTGTTGTTCTTTATGGGTGATTTTACAGGTGGTGAATGTATTTTAGCAAGACATAAATCACGCTTTACAGTTAAGAGTAGAAAGGCAATTAGAGAAGTCTAATTCAGTAGAAGGATGAAATAAAGTTTGTTTCTTGAAAATTAAAAACGTAACAAATCAGGTTAGATGTAATCATAAGAACAAAGGGAGTGAGAGTATGTTTCCTTTAGTTTTGAGAGAACTTATTGTAAATGACGCAGTAGCTATATTGAACTGTTTCTCTAATGTAGATGTATTACGTTATTACGGACAAAGTCCGAACTCCCATGAAAATAAAAAAACGCTCAAAATCCATAATAAAGCATAACAAAATAGACTTAGAAAAAGATTTTTTTTAAAAAAGGCTGAGCCTTACGAATGATTATATGGAGTTGATAAGTAAATCGAGAAACAACTCCATTCTTCATAGGATAAAGGCAAGGCTGGTGCAGTAACCAGAGTAGGATTAATCTCCCATAAGTGCTACCCATATTGGGTGCGACAGTCTGTGATGCACCGTGGTCGTTGGAGTCAGACTAACGGGTGGGCTCTATGG
>JBHGUT010000006.1:0-172844 GCA_048976825.1 Paenisporosarcina sp. | reverse complement strand
GATGTGGCGTATGCTCTTAATAAGTAAGATATAAAAAGTATGTGAAACCCGAAAAAGAAAATACTCACAATAGGACGAAAGGAGAGTTTAACATGAAATTTAGAGTTGAAAGAGATTCCATCGGTGAAATTAATGTTCCAGCTGACAAATTATGGGGAGCACAAACACAGCGTAGTAAAGAGAACTTTAAAATAGGAACAGAGTTAATGCCAATTGAACTGATAAGAGCCTATGCACAGTTAAAAAAAGCAGCGGCAATTGTTAATCATCAATTAGGTACGTTATCTAAAGAAAAAATGGATATGATTTCTCAAGCCGCTACCGAAATTCAAGAAGGAAAATGGGACGACCACTTTCCTCTTGTCGTTTGGCAAACAGGAAGTGGTACACAAACTAACATGAATGTAAATGAAGTGATTGCAAACCGAGGGAATCAGCTCCTCGAAGGTAAAGGAAGCAAAGAAAGGCTTCATCCAAATGATGATGTGAATCAATCTCAAAGTTCAAATGACTCGTTTCCTACTGCCATGCATATTGCAGCTGTTACTGCGATTGAAGAGACTTTATTGCCAAAACTACAGGTATTACACGCAACATTAACAAAACAAGAGGATAAGTTTCACTCAATTATTAAAATAGGACGTACACATTTGCAGGATGCAACCCCTTTAACACTCGGACAAGAAGTGAGTGGTTGGAAACATATGATGGTGAAATGTGAACAGATGATAAAAGAAAGCCTTAAGCATGTAAGTGAACTTGCGATCGGTGGGACGGCGGTAGGTACTGGTATTAATGCTCACCCAGATTTCGGTGACCGTGTTGCAGTAGAAATTAATCGACAAACGGGATATCACTTTATTTCTTCATCCAATAAATTTCATGCTCTTACTAGCCATGATCAGCTAGTGTATACTCATGGTGCCTTAAAAGCATTAGCATCCGACCTTATGAAAATTGCAAACGATGTACGATGGCTTGCAAGTGGTCCACGAAGTGGGATAGGAGAAATCACAATTCCTGCGAATGAGCCGGGGAGCTCCATTATGCCTGGTAAAATTAATCCGACACAGAGTGAGGCTTTAACTATGGTAGCAACGCAAGTTATGGGAAATGATGTCACTATTGGAATTGCGGCCAGTCAGGGGAACTTCGAGTTAAATGTTTTCAAACCGGTTATTTTTTATAATTTCATGCAATCAGTACGCTTGCTAAGTGATGCGATGATTAGTTTTCATGACCATTGTGTAGTTGGTATTGAGCCGAACTTTGAGCAACTTGAACATCATGTGAAAAATTCACTTATGCTCGTCACAGCATTGAATCCGCACATTGGGTATGAAAATGCAGCGAAAATTGCCAAATTAGCGCATGAAAAAGGACTAACATTAAAAGAAGCGGCCATGCAAACGGGTCTTTTATCTGAAGAAGAGTTCGATCGTTTTGTTGACCCTTCGAAAATGGTTCAATGATTTTGGACATACAGAATTAAAACTCAATGCAGTAAGTTGATGAAGATATATGAAAGGATGATAATTATGCAAAAACAAATATTACTCAAAAATAGACCGACAGGAACACCTACACATGAGAATTTTGACATAGTAAAGGTGCCAATAGGAAAGCCTGAAACAGGTGAAATGTTAATCAAGACCGTTTACATTTCAGTTGATCCTTATTTACGCGGACGTATGAATGATGCGAAATCTTATATTCCCCCTTTTGAATTGGACGAGGTCATTACGAGTGGAGTCATTGGTCAAGTTGTTGAATCTAAATCAGCTCAATTTGACAAAGGCGATGTTGTTCTTGGTTCATTAGGATGGCAAGAATATTCGATAGCAAAAGAAAATACTGTCCGAAAAATTGATCATACCCTAGCCCCTGCATCTGCTTATTTAAGCGTTTTAGGTATGACTGGGTTAACTGCATACTTTGGGTTATTAGATATTGGTAAGCCAAAAGAAGGAGAAACAGTGGTAGTCTCGGGTGCTGCCGGTGCTGTTGGTTCAATCGTTGGTCAAATTGCAAAAATAAAAGGGGCACGTGTCGTGGGTATAGCGGGGTCTGACGAAAAGGTGGATTATTTAATAGATAAGTTAGGTTTTGATGAAGCCATCAACTATAAAACTCAAGATGTTGCCATCGAATTAAAAAAAGCGTGTCCAAATGGGATTGATGTCTACTTTGAAAATGTAGGTGGTAAAATTTCAGATGCAATCTTCCCTCTATTAAATAACTTTGCAAGGATTCCTGTATGCGGAGCCATTTCTTCTTACAATAACGAAGAACAGGATGTAGGTCCACGTGTTCAAGGGTACTTAATAAAGACTAGTTCGTTAATGCAAGGATTTACCATAGGAAACTATGCTTCTCAATATGGGGAGGGTGCACAACAACTGGCGACATGGTTAAAAGAAGGCAAGTTGAAGTATGAAGAAACAATTACAAATGGTTTCGACCATACAATTGACGCTTTCTTAGATTTATTTAAAGGCTCAAACCTAGGGAAGTCACTAGTGAAAGTTAGTGAGTTTGACAAATAACCACTTGAATGAGCTACTCTTAGATTGATAAGACAATTTTTTATTTTCCTGGAAATAAAAAACCATATAACAATTGAAACTTTTTAGTGCCCAGTTCGTAAGTAAAATAGTGAAATAAAAAGAATGATTAAAAAGGGATGATGATTATGGATAATTTCGTTGGTTTAATTGCAGTCATTATGGTTTTTTCTATCCCGCTTTCGGCAATTTTTTTATCATTTCTTCGAGGTAAACAAAAATTGAGTGCAAACATGATAAAAGACGAGATTGAACTTGAGAAATTAAAACATCAAAATTATTTAGTTGAAACGGAAAAAATGAAATTGGAACTCGAGAAGATGAAACTGGATTATACAAACACAAAAGATCCAGTTCTTCTCGAGCTTCAAAGAGAAAATGTTAAAGTTATTTAACAGGAATTTCCCACAGAAAAAGGCGCAAGGTGAAAACTCACCCCGCGCCTTTTAATTGTGTTACTGAATATGTAAAACAGTTTTGATTAAAGCGGGAAAGGATACCGAATTATGTAAATAAAATTTGTGAATATAAGTCTATGATTATTGAGTCGTCTTCCATCGATCTAATTTATGAATATTTCGTGTGAAAAATCTAGTAAAAATTTTTGGGATTTTAAATTCTATAAGCTTTTCGGTCACTTTTTCTTTCATTTCATCTACTGTTAAATCAGGTGATATAAAAGCCCCATCCTCGTAGCAATGACTACAATAGATCATACTCTTCGTTCCATCCTTTTCAGTACCGCCACCTTTAGCATCCCTAGACAATGGCATTCCACAACTTTGACAATTTTTATTTGGTTTCATCAACCTAACCTCCTCCCATTTTCAAACCGATAATTTAGTTCCAATCCTTCTCGCTTACGTCAAAACTTTTTTCTGCCCACTCTATTGCTTCTTCTACTGTGTTCAAAAGATAGTCATCTTGTACTTCCCAATTGTGATCACACATAAATAAATAGAAGCCGTTCTCCTCTTCATACTGTACGATCGCTAAACCAGTAATTCCTATTTCAATTGTTGAACCGTCCTTTTCTTCAAAAAACATGACGCCTATTTTTTGAGATGCGTCATTTTTAGTCTGTTTGATTACTTTTGCTCCATCCAGTTCATGGGGTGCACTCATGATTTATGTCCTCTTTTCGTCTTTGATTTATTTTTTTTATTTTCACCACAAATCGGGTTTGATAACCATAAGTCCTAGCATCAAAACAAGTAAGATAATGTAGATCCAAGTAGATTTATGTAATTGGTTTACTAATAAAAATTTGTCTGGATAAGGTTCTTCGAATTTTTTTAAGGTAGGTGAAAATGCGCGGGCAAGGAAAAAAATCGAGATAACCATCAACGTAATTGTCAGAACAATCCAAGGGGTAAACCAGCTCCATGGACCGTAAATGATCAATAAAATACCAGATCCAACTAATACATGACCTGCATGTTTTATTAGTCGGACCACAGACCGGAAAACGGAAATATAAGCCTTTTCAATATGACTGTCTGCCCCTCGCATTTTGTGCAATACAGGAAATAGAACGAATAAGGGTCCAACAGAAATTACAGCACTTATAACGTGAATAAAAATAATCGCTACATACAGATTATTCATAATTTAAGCTTTCGTTGGACTGAATTCATGGACCCATACAGTCATAGTTGGTAACCAAGGCATACCAGGATGGTAAGACAAAATGGATTGTTTGTAGTCTTCTACAGACTCAAAACCTTCTTGTTTCGCATGTTCGTCAGTTAACTCACCAAGAGTTTGTAAGTAAACACGATTTACGGTGAAAGATTGTCCTTCTAATTCCATAGTTTCTCCGACATCTGCATAGCGGCCATTACGTCGTGTTGCGCTTTTTTCTCCTTGTAATGCTTTCTTAATATCTGATTTCATTGTTATTAATCGATCAACTGAGCAAGTTTTTGGAGGTAAATTAGTTTCTTCCGGATTTGTCATGTAGTGCCCACCTTTTTTAAGTTAGTTAACATAAGTTACTGGGTATTCTGTTAAGTAATATCCTTTATTTATTGTACACGTAAAAAAGTATTAAGACCAAAATGTAGAAGTGAAATGTGATGAGTTTAAGGGAATTATTTAAACTGGAAATACATTTGATAGACATTATTATGTTCTATTGCATACACTAATAATTGGGTAACCTTATTTATACAATCGTATAAAGGAGATTTTGAAAATGAGCATTGCTGTTATATATGGGAGTACACGTGAGAATGGGAATACAGAAGAGTTAGCAGAAATCGCCATTCATGGCCTTGAGGTTGAAAAAATTATATTACGTGAATATAATGTTCAACCAATTCATGATCAACGTCATGATGAAAAAGGATTTTCAAGTGTTGCAGATGATTATGATTCGCTTATCGAACGCATGATGAAACATGATACCCTTATTTTTGTGACGCCTATTTATTGGTATAGCATGTCCGGCATAATGAAAAATTTTATTGATCGCTGGTCACAAACAATGAGGGATGTTAATTTTCCAAACTTCAAAGAACATCTTGGAAGGAAGAAAGCATTTGTTATTGCAGTGGGTGGAGACAATCCTCATTTAAAAGGATTACCACTTGTACAACAGTTTAACTATACATTTCAGTTCATGGGAATTTCATTTGAAGGGTATGTTCTTGGAAAAGCAAGTAAACCAGGAGATATTTTGAATGACCAATTAGCATTTGTTTCTGCTACGGAGATGAATATAAAACTAAAAAAAATTTAAAAAATGCCAGGTAACCAGGACAAATTTCGTCAAGGATGCCTGGCACTTATTAATGTCTGTCTGAACGTAAAACATGTGTTTTTTAGTATATTGAAGTAAAATATTAAGAACCTAATTGTTTTCAAAAAGGGTTTTTTTCTTTAGCTAGTAAAAGGTATTGATAACAGCATTATTTACATAGGAGTGAGTTTTAATGATGAATCGAATTTTTACTATCATGGTATGGGTAGGCGTTCCACTTACAGTAGTAGCTTCACTTATGCATTGGTCAAGTATAACAATGTTCATTATCTGTTCCTTAACGATTATTGCCATTTCGAGTTTTATGGGACGAGCTACTGAATCTTTGGCAATCGTGAGCGGACCACGTATTGGTGGGTTGTTAAATGCTACATTTGGAAATGCTGTCGAATTAATCATATCGATTTTTGCGTTACAAGCTGGTTTAATTGGCGTTGTGTTAGCTTCGTTGACAGGTTCAGTTTTAGGGAATTTATTGCTCGTTGGTGGACTGTCGTTCTTTCTAGGGGGAATAAAATTCAAACGTCAAAAGTTTAGCATTCATGATGCAACTCATAATTCCGGCCTATTGGTTTTTGCCGTAATTGTGGCATTTGTCATTCCGGAAATCTTTTCAATGTCGATGAATGAAACAAAAACTTTACAGCTGAGTGTGGGCATATCCATCATCATGATTGTGTTATATTTAGCTGGTTTAATTTTCAAATTAGTAACTCACCGTGGGGTATATACACATGATGAAGGACCTTCGGAAATAGAGCACGAAGAACCAGAATGGTCCAAGAAAAAAGCATTAACAATTTTGGTTCTATCTACATTAGCAGTTGCCTATGTTTCCGAAAATCTTGTACATACCTTTGAAACTGTGGGTGAGCAGTTTGGTTGGTCAGAGTTATTTATAGGGGTAATTATTGTAGCTATTGTAGGAAATGCAGCTGAACACTCATCCGCTATATTAATGGCTATGAAAAACAAAATGGATGTTGCAGTAGAAATTGCTATTGGGTCAACACTTCAAATTGCTATGTTTGTTGCACCGCTATTAGTCATAATTTCATTGTTTATGCCGAAATCGATGCCTCTTGTTTTTACAATACCAGAACTAGTAGCAATGGCGACCGCTGTTCTGCTAACCATCAGTGTATCGAATGACGGAGAGTCCAATTGGTTCGAGGGACTCACTTTGCTTGCAGCCTACTTAATTATGGGCATCGGCTTTTATTTATTGTAAGAGTGGTATTTTATATGTGAAAAGTCCTTAGTTTAGAGAATTTTCTTTCTTTAAGTCATTCCAACTGACCGTCATGATGTATGATAAGAGAATGAAGATTCTTTCTTGTGAATATACATTAATGCAGAACGGGAGGAACAGGATATGAGCGAGGCAGTAATATTACATCGAGAAGCAATGGAAATGTTAAAACAAACGAGCCGGACGTTTTTTATTCCCATTAACTTCTTAGAACCTACATTACGTAAAACGGTGGCGTCAGCCTATTTATGTATGCGCGCGATTGATGAAATTGAAGATCATCCGAGTATGCATTCTGAAACGAAACGGCATTTGTTAAATTCAATTAGTACAAGCTTGAAAACTACATTTGACGCAGATGTTTATCGTGCATTAATACAGCCGTATCAACATGTTCTTCCTGCTGTAACTCAACGTCTTGCGGATTGGCTTCTACTTTGTCCACCTGAGGTTGTTGAAAAAGTAAAAGAATCGACAAGTATGATGGCTGGTGGAATGGCTAAATGGGTTGACCGAGAATGGCGAATACGTACGAAAGAAGACTTAGATGACTATACCTATTATGTAGCAGGGTTAGTAGGTTGTATGTTATCTGATTTATGGAAATGGCATGATAATACAGATACAGACCGTGAGAAAGCCATCGCTTTTGGAAGAGGGTTGCAGGCTGTTAACATTTTACGTAATCAAGATGAAGATTCTGAGCGTGGTGTTAAATTCTTACCTGATGGATGGGATCGTGATGATCTTTATCACTACGCCAAACAAAACTTAGCTATGGGCAGTGAATATGTAAAAGATATTAATAACCGCGGGATTACGATGTTTTGTAAAGTTCCGCTTGCATTAGCAAATAGCACACTGAAAGCGATGAAAATTGGTCGTGAAAAAATTTCCAGAAAAGAAGTAGAAACAATTGTAGCTGAACTTGAGAGCCAACATTCTTAAATTATTTGATTCATCTATAGTTAGTGCCATGTCAGAAAGATGGTGAGGGATATTCCCAATACCTATTTATGACTTGGCATTTTTTATTTTATTTTACGAATGGTTATCCATCTTCCACCAATCATTCATGATGTCCAAACGATAATCGTAGCAATACCGACAGTTCCGGAAATAACCGTTACGTAGGTAGAAGTAAAAACAGCTTGGAAGACAAAAAAACAATATCTTCTATGGCCAAATCAAAAAACATGCCTATCAAAGTCAGTTTTCTTTAATCAAATCTATTGGTTTGATATACTTGTTTTTCTCAAGATACGATGTAGAAGAGGAGGAATCATGTTGGCAACAACTCTAAAAGGTAAAAACGCAATTATTACAGGAGCGGGACGTGGTATTGGGCGTGCTGTGGCAATTGCATTAGGACAAGAAGGAGTCAATGTAGGACTACTTGCACGTTCAGAAGAACAGTTACAACAAGTTGTAAAAGAAGTGGAAGAACTCGGTGGGAAAGCAGTTTACGCTATCGCTGACATCTCTTCAAACAACGAAGTAATAAAAGCAATTGATTCATTAACATCTCAACTTGGATCGGTTGATATTCTCATTAATAACGCAGGAATCGCGAAATTCGGCAAATTTATGGACCTTGAAATTGAAGAATGGGAAAAAATCATTCAAATCAACTTGATGGGTGTTTACTATGTAACACGTGCAGTATTACCTGGAATGATCGAACAACAGTCGGGCGACATAATTAATATCGCATCGACTGCTGGACAAAGAGGGGCACCTGTTACAAGTGCATACAGTGCGTCAAAATTTGGGGTGCTTGGAATAACGGAGTCATTAGCGATGGAAGTGCGCAAGCACAATATCCGTGTAACTGCCTTAACTCCTAGTACAGTTGCAACAGATTTAGCAATTGAAAATGATTTAACAGATGGAAATCCAGATAAAGTGATGCAACCGGAAGATATTGCAGAATTTATTGTTTCTCAATTGAAATTAAATAAACGAATTTTTATTAAAGAAGCTGGTCTATGGTCAACAAATCCATAGAAACATGGTTCTATTAATCATCAAATAAAAAACCGTGGCTCTAAGGATAATTTCCAAAGAGCTACGGCTTTTCTGTTTTAATCATGATTAGCTAGCTAGCCTTAATGGTGCTAACGTTTTAATAAGTTAAACTTGCTGCAACAATTATACCAACAACAATGGATATGGAAAAAAGACTAAATCCAATTGCGGTATTTCCTTTTTCAACCTCGGTTGCTAAATGGAATTTCTTTGGAGTAAGAATGTATTCCAAAATCCAATAAGCAATCACCTGTGTCGCGATTCCTACTAATCCCCATAAAAATGCATCAAGCAAGTTCACACTATCTGCCCATACAGTATAGATTACAATGGCTAGACCAATTGCTTTACCCCAAAGCTTTAAGGCTACTGCGATATTACCCTCTTGAATTAATTTGACTTCAGAAAATGTCGTTGTAAATGCAAATGCAGTTAAACCTAAAAACATTAATCCTATACCAGCTCCAAAATGAGCTAAAAAACTCCCTACTGCTTCCATTGTCATGATTGACATAACTATTCATCCTCCTGTTCTAGTATTCCCACCGGTAAAAAATAAGATTCGTTATTTGTAATTGCTCCACCAGCACGGATTCCGATGGCACCTGCACGGTTGTTAAGTAAAAAACATCCGACCATAAGATGTACTTGCTTCTCTCCAACAGTCGTCTTAATCGTCGTTTTTGGAAGAGGATGAAAAAGTTGATAAACGGGCAACGACTCCGTATATGTTTTCATGGGTTCTTCATTCGTTTTCTCGCCGAGTCCATTGAAAATTTCAACAGTATCTCCTTCTCGGCCAAAACATGGTTTTTTTACATACGATTGATTTTTAAGAATGAATGCATCTGGTTCTAAATACGTCGGTAAAAAATAGTGGTTTATAATGTCGTGCTCAGCTTGAGTAAAGAATTTCTCCTCCTCATGTAATCCCCAAATTAGAGCTTGAACTGCTTTTGATTGTAAGAGAAAAGCGGAGGGTGGGTTAAGAATCATCAGCTGATTTTGTTCAACTAACTTCATTAAGGCTTGCCCGACATGTTCTCCAGTTTCGGGATCTTCATCATTCACCAAATGTTCGATTGGGTAAGTTTGGCGATATAATATATCAATTCGTTCTAAGGATGGTGTAAATAATCCTGGTTCGTGTGTGACACCATCTTCAATAAAAGATTCTGTCATAATCCTTAATTCAGGTAAACTTACATATTCAGAAGGTAACTGAAGTTGCTCTTGTAAATACCGAGTTGTCCATTTATCTTCCAAATGATCGGAATGAGAAGTGAAAACGATTTTGGGTGTCCCTGGTTTGTTTAGCTTTTCCCAACAAGCAGCAATTGCTTTCCGCATTTCAACATGTAAAAGATGTTCATCGCCTTCATTAGGATTCATAAGGCCAAAATGTTTACATAAAAATGAATTTGCATGAAATGTTTCTTTTATAAAAGTGGGCGTATCCGCATTAAATTCGAGTAATTTAATGTCATCATCCTTTACAACAAAATCAAGTCTTCCAATGACATACTCCTGTGGAATGGTTTTCACTTTTATATAAGAAAGTGTCTCCTTCGGAAAGCCTAGTTGTAGCAAGGTAGCGTCATCTAATGTTCTAAGAAGGGGAGCGATTTTATCGAAAATAGTACCTACTTCTGTTGCAGCAAGTTGAATTTGGTCCCAATAGTCTTTTGGTTTAGAATGAATGTCCAGTAAAGCGTATTCCTCTTTTTCTAAATCTGGGAAAAAATAAGGAATTTCACTGTACACTTGTTTACGTTCATTAGAAAATGGAGAATCAATCACCCACCAAATCCTCCAGTTGTTCCACTACCGATTCCCGATTTATAGCCACTAGATTGATAACTAGATTTATGATTAGCATACCCACTGGACTTTCTTAACGCACTTTTGCTGCTGAACATACTTCCTAAAAGGAAATAACTTCCGAAGTGAGAGGACCGTTGATCATCACAATAGTACGTTCCTTCATCGTCATCCCACTCCCAGTCATCACACTCATAACCCGTTGGCTCTTCAGGCAATGCCTGATTTTGACTACAGCCCGTCATTCCAAAAGCTAAAACGGAAGTAGCGACACCCGCCATTAGTTGCTTTGTTTTGCCCATTTTTAATTTCCCTCCAATTTATAGCCTGTTTTTGTCATGTAAAGCACATATACAAGACGATCTTCATCAATTTCAGCAGAATCACGTTCCCACTCGTGGTTATCCAAATACAGATACACACACCCGACTTTACTAAGTATTTCTATATGATGATCGAATTCAAAAGTTTTAATGATCGGGTGATTTTCTCTAAAGTTGAATTCTCTAATTTCTAATCTGAGTTTACCATTAAGGTTAAATATTTCCTTCTCTTTTTCTGCTTCTTCTTCTTTTTTCACATAAATTAAATGTGTATCTCCCTCGATAGCAGAAGATGTTTGTTTATATGTAATTCCTTCTTTAATGAAGAATTCACATTCTCTTCTAGCAAGTACTTGTTCAAGTTCGATTGATTCATAATAAAAAAGAGGTTCAAAAGAGTTCAATCCTTTGTATAAACGGTATTCAAGCGCAGCGGTTGTCAAATCACAGTCATTCCTTTCCTTAGCGTATATAGTAATACGAACAGAAGTTCAATTAGTTTCAAGTGGAAAAAGTTTTAGTTTGATGATACTCATTATGAATTGATTTACACAAAATGCAATTAGGTATTTCTAACATAAGATCAGAAATCGGATTAGAATAGAAGTAATTATTAATTACATGGGAGTGAGAGAATAATGAAGCAGAAATTATACTACCAAGATAGTTACATAAAATCATTTCAAGCAAGTGTAACTCGACAAGAACAAGATGCAGAAGGTAAATGGTATGTCACACTCAATCAAACAGCATTTTACCCAACTGGGGGAGGACAGCCACATGATGTAGGGACATTAAATAATGTCAGCGTTTTGGATGTTGAAGAGGCGGATGGTGATATTAGACATTATGTTGATCAGCCTATATTTGAGAGGTTGATGGAAGTGAAAGGCGAAATTGATTGGAATCGCAGATTTGATTTTATGCAGCAACATGCAGGCCAACATATTTTAACTGCCTCATTTGTAGAGTTGTTTGATATTCAAACAATTAGTTTTCACTTGGGAAAAGAAATGGTAACAATCGATCTGGATTGTACGGAAGTATCCGAGGAACAATTATCGAACGTAGAGAACTTGGCAAATCAAATTCTTTTAGAAAATCGGCCAATAAAAACAATGTGGGTCACAAAAGAAGAATTAAGTAATTATCCTCTTCGAAAAAAAGTCACAGTTGATGAAGATATCCGTTTAGTTATTATTCCTGAATTTGACTATAACGGTTGCGGTGGCACTCATCCAAATTCCACTGCTGAAGTTGGATCAGTGAAAATACTACATACGGAGAAACAAAAAGGAAATGTTCGCATTCACTTTGTGTGTGGAGGAAGAGTGCTAGCGCAATTACATCGCAAACAGAAAGTTATTTTAGAAGTGACAAGGTTATTAAGTGCATCCGAAGATGGTTTAAGTGATGCAGTGTTAAACATATTAAATCACGATAAAAAAATTGAAAAAACATTAACTGACACAAAAAACTTATTATTCGAATACGAAGCAAAAGATTTGGTAGGGGCTAAGAGAGACATAAATGGAGTACCGTCCATCCAAGCGATTTATCAAAATCGTTCCATTCAAGAGCTGCAAAAACTAGCTCGAATGGTCGTTTCTGAAACGAAAGATTCAATCGTTTTCTTGGTAGCCGAAAATGACCATCTTCTTCAATTTGTTGCCGCTCGTGGTGAAAATGTGGACCTAAGTATGAAACAGCTTACGGCCAACGCGCTTTCGTTCATCAACGGAAAAGGTGGGGGGTCCGATGCTTTTGCGCAAGGAGGGGGAGAAGCCTCTATAAGTTCGGAGTTATTATTGGAGAAAGTAAATCTATATATGCGCTCCTAGGTACCTGAATAATTATTGATGTGCTATACTGCTTTTCATGTTTCACAATAAAATTTTATACTTCATGCAAAAAAATATGAAAAGATAGGAATGAATTATTTGATTGAAAAAATAAAGATGAGTTGGTTTTCAAATATTAGAGGAGATGTATTAGCAGGGATTGTTGTTGCTTTAGCACTTATTCCCGAAGCCATAGCATTCTCCATTATTGCTGGCGTGAATCCTATGGTAGGACTTTATGCCTCCTATAGTATTGCGGTGATTATTGCATTTGTTGGGGGACGTCCAGGCATGATTTCTGCTGCTACAGGAGCAATGGCTTTATTAATGGTCCCACTAGTAAAAGATTATGGTATCGAGTATTTACTAGCGGCAACAATATTAACTGGGATAATTCAACTATTATTTGGTGTTTTTAAAGTTGCGAGAGTCATGAAGTTCATACCTCGGGCAGTTATGATTGGTTTTGTAAATGCACTTGCTATATTGATCTTCCTGGCACAAGTTCCTCATTTTTTAGGCATTTCTAACATAACTTATATATTTGTAGCTGTAACACTATTAATTGTCTACATTTTACCGAGATTTTTAAAGTCCATACCAGCACCATTGATTGCGATTATCGTCTTAACTGCACTTGCGATTATTACTAATTTAGAGATGAGAACTGTAGGAGATTTAGGAACGATTACGCAATCACTTCCGTCCTTCTTTATTCCCGATGTACCGTTTAATTTAGAAACGTTAATGATTATTTTCCCTTATTCTTTTGCATTAGCCATTGTTGGGTTGTTGGAAACATTGTTAACAGCGACTATTGTGGATGATATGACAGGGACAGAAAGTAACAAAAACAAAGAGTCACGAGGTCAAGGGATTGCGAATTTTGTGAATGGTTTTTTCGGTGGTATGGCTGGATGTGCCATGATTGGACAATCCGTGATAAACGTAAAATCAGGGGGCCGAGGCCGCCTGTCAACACTAACTGCGGGGTTATTCTTGATGTTCCTTATTATCGTCTTAGGGGATTGGGTGATTCAAATTCCGATGCCTGTATTAGTAGGGATCATGATTATGGTGTCAATTGGAACGTTTGATTGGACTTCCTTTAGGTATTTGAAAATAGCACCGATTACAGATTCAGTTGTCATGGTAGCGACTGTTTTAATCGTTGTCTTCACGCATGATCTCTCTAAAGGTGTGATTGTCGGTGTTATTTTAAGTGCTATTTTCTTTGTAGCTAAAATTTCTAAAGTGGATATTACAAAGCGTATCCAAAACAAAGTGATGATCTATACCGTCGAAGGTCAATTGTTTTTTGCATCTGTGGAAAGCTTTGTCGAATCATTTGACTATACAGTGGAAAAAGAAAATATTGTGATAGACTTCTCTACTACAAATGTATGGGATGATTCAGGTGTTGGGGCAATCGACAAAGTTGTGATGAGATTTTATGAAAATGAAAATGTCGTATTCATTAAAGGATTGAATAAAAGTAGTCAAAAACTTGTCGATAAATTGGCAATTTATCATAATGAAAATGTAAAAATGCCAAAACATTAAAAAGGGGCGTACTGGGGATGTATGAAAAAATTTTATTAGCAGTAGATGGTTCTCTTCACTCAATCCGTGCATCAGAAGAAGCGATTAAAGTTTCTTCAATGAGCTCCAGGTGTCAGGTAACAGTCATAATGGTGGCAGATTACACGAAATCCAAAAATGATGTTTTACACAGTGGAAGTTCTGTGGAACTAGATATGAAACGACGTAAAAAGATAATGCCTGTAGAGGAACTTTTACGGAAGCATAACATCAATTATCGTGTTGAGATCCTTCACGGTGTTCCAGGTCCTACAATTGTTGAGTATGCCAATAAACATAACGTTGAACTTCTTATTATGGGGAGTCGCGGTTTAAATTCATTGCAAGAAATGGTACTTGGAAGTGTCAGCCACAAAGTTGTAAAACGTGCAAACTGTCCAGTGCTTATTGTGAAATAAACGAATAAGCTAATAACAGAGCGATTCCCATTAATTTGCGAATCGCTTCGTTAAAACTTAACCTGATAAAGGAGATGTGAATTTTCTATTGACGTGGTGCAAATAAAATCACTGAAACACCAACTAAGCAAATACCTGCACCAATCCAATCATATAAATCGGGTGTTTTTTTATCAATTCCAAAACCCCACAATACAGAAAGAACGATGAATACCCCACCATAAGCAGCATACACTCTACCGAAAGTTGGAAACGATTGAAAAGTAGCAATGATTCCATATAATGTTAAAGATACCCCTCCAAAAACCCCATAATAAAACGGTTTACCTTCTCTTAACCATAGCCAGATTAGATAACCTCCTCCAATTTCCATAAGTCCTGCAAGTATAAATAAAACAATTATAAAAATCATTTTGTTCACATCCTATTATTCATTAAATTTTCATAACGTTTATTCTAATTTAACAAACATTACCTGTTAGCTTAAATTTTACTATATGGAACAAAGTGTACATATCAACTCGTGGTATACTTTTAATACGAATCAAGGGATTTAACTGGAGGTAAAATAGTGAAACCCGTCATTATTGCAGAGAAGCCAAGTCAGGCTAAGGCATATGCAGATGCTTTTAAAGTTAAGAAACAAGAAGGCTTTTTTGATATTCAACCATGTGATATTTTTCCTGAAGGCGCTTTTATCACATGGGGAATCGGACATTTAGTCGAGCTGAGAGATCCAAAGTCTCATGATCCAAAATGGACAAAATGGTCACTTCAAACTCTGCCAATTCTTCCTGAAGAGTTTCAGTTTCAAGTAGCTAGGGGTAAAGCAAAACAATTTGGCATCATTAAAAAATTAATATTTGGAACAGATACCGTCATAAATGCATGTGATGTGGACAGAGAAGGATCGAATATTTTCTATAGTATCTTTGATTACACTCGTGCTCAGAATAAAACAATTAAAAGATTATGGATCAATTCCCTAGAAGTAGATGAAGTGCGTAAAGGTTTTCTTCAGTTACAGGATAATCGAAAAGATTTATTGATGTATGAAGAAGCAAAAGCTCGACAAATGAGTGATTGGCTCGTAGGAATGAACGGCTCCAGACTTTACACATTGCTTATTCAACAAAAAGGAATTCGTGAAGTGTTTTCCATCGGTCGAGTTCAGTCTCCAACCGTATACTTAATCTATCAACGTGCGCTAGAAATTGAACGTTTTGTACCTGAACCATTTTTCGAATTAGAAGGAACGTTCACTGCTGAACATGGATCCTATAAAGGAAAAGTGAAAGGTAAGTACAAGCAAATTGAAGAAGCACAGGAACTAATGAGGAAACATCAAATTGAGGAAACCTCCCTTGGAACGATCCTTCATTTAAAAACGGAAGATAAAAAGACACTTCCACCAAAGTTGCATGCACTTTCAACCATACAAGCAACTGCAAACCGGAAGTGGAAATATAGCCCTGCCAAGGTGCTCTCCATGATGCAGTCTTTGTATGAGAAGAAATTGGTTACCTATCCACGAACGGATACTCAGTTCATTACGCCGAATGAATTCGTGTATTTAGAAAACCAAGTGGAAGCATTTCAAAAGGTAATCGGGCAACCTTTTGAAGTTGCTTCTAGAAAACCTAGTAAACGTTATGTTGACAGTTCAAAAGTGCAGGAGCACTATGCTATTATTCCGACAAAGAAAATTCCAAGTGACAAGGTTTTGGATAGCTTATCAAGCGATGAACGAAATTTATATGAAGAAGTTTTACGAACTACATTAGCAATGTTCCATTCGGATTATAAGTACCAAGAAACGACTGTAACGACGGATGTAAGCGGACTAGCTTTTCTGTCCAGTGGGAAAACGGAAAATGATAAAGGATGGAAAGCACTATTTTCCAATGACCAAGATTCGAAATCAGCGAAAGAACCCAACTTACCGAAACTTTCCCTACATGAACAAGTGAAAAGTGATGTCATAATAAAAGAAGGGCAAACTACGCCACCCAAGCCATATACGGAAGGCCAATTAATCGCCATGATGAAAACATGTGGTAAGTTTGTCGAAAACGCTGTAGAAACTGAAATGTTAAAAGAAGTAGAAGGTCTTGGGACAGAAGCAACACGGAGTGGAATTATTGAGACGATAAAACGACACGGCTACATTGAAGTGACCAAAAACATTGTTTCCATTACCGAAAAAGGAAGAGTTCTTTGCGAAGCGATAGAAGGAAATCTGCTATCAAGCCCAGCAATGACTGCGAAATGGGAAACCTATTTAAAGAAAATAGGAACGGGAAATGGTTCTTCTGAGTTGTTTTTGGGCAGCATCGCCAAGTTTTTAAATCATCTTATTCAAGAAGTTCCGAGTCAACTTCTTGAAAAAACTTTTCACATGGGAAATGAAACATTTGAAGGAAGAAAAGAAGTGGCGCCATGTCCAACTTGTGAAAAAGGAACCATCATTTCTAGGAAAAACTTTTATGGTTGTTCCGCTTATAAAGAAGGATGTAAACAAACGTTTCCTGCTATTTTTTTAAAGAAAAAATTGTCTGCCAAACATATTGAAGATTTATGTACAAAAGGGAAAACTGAAGTATTAGAAGGATTCGTCTCTAAAGCAGGAAAAAATTTTAATGCGAAGCTGATGTTAACAGAAGGACAGCTGAAATTTGAATTTCTTTAGGAGGAAATGAAATGAATGCAAAAAATTATCAAGCATTAGTAGATGATCGAATTTTTGTAGGTGGAATTGCAGATGTATCTAACGTTAGAGAAGATAAAAAAATTGATGTCATATACGATTTGCGAGCTGAAGTGTCACAGCCTTCGAGTGAAATTAGTAAACATCAACCGATAGTAGACAATGGACAGTTTCAGGATGAATCGATTCGGAAAGGGGTAAAACAAATTGTTCAAGATTATCAAGATGGAAAGAAAATATTCTTCCATTGTAATACTGGAAGGGGAAGAGCAGGGACAATGGCGGTTGCTACGTTATTAGAGCTTCGTTTAGCTAATTCAATCGAAGAAGCTGAAGCGAAAGTGAAGATGATTCGACCAGATGTTGATGTGAAACCTCAGTTTAAAGAGTCATTAAAAAGAATATATGGTGCTTGAAAAACATATACTTAAGTATGTGATTTGATGGTGGATTCAAATGTAAAGAGTACTTCGCCAATCTACTAAGTGAAATTTCACTCGAAAAAGTGTATACTTATTACATTAGAACTTTTAGAAGAGGTGAAGAATGGATAAAACTCAAGTTCCGAATGCAGTGAATAAGGACTTTTTGACAAATGAATTAGGGCTAATTCAGCATTTAAATACAACAATTTTTAAGAAGCGTGATTTCTTTGTACTGTCTCCTTCTGTCCAAAACAAGTCCAATGGATTTGATTTGCGAGAAGTAAGTTTAAATAAATATAACAGACTAGCTCATAACGGGTATCTCCTTATTCGTTATAAAGAACGGTTCTTAATTGCCAAGCTTGCAAATTTTAGAAAAAAAATGATGACCGAAGAATTGAAAGCTACTAGTACTTCGAAAACTTCGCATTGGAAATTTATCGTAAAAGAGTTTCCGACATTACACGTTGTTAATAAAACGAATAGTGATGAAACCTATCAGCTTCAAGAACCATCAAGTAATCAGCTCATTAAGTTTTTTCAATAGTAACGAAGCATGCGTGTAAAATTACGTATGCTTTTTTTTGTGACAAATTATTACCTACCTTCATCTCCTATTATTCAGACTTTCCAACATTAATTAATGTTGCTGGTCATATGAGTATGAAAAACCCGATGCTCTCCTTTCGGAGATTCAACACTTTTTAAAGTTATAAAAACGTGAAAGACCTATGAGACGTATTTCCTAGTGGCTTTCACGTTTTTAGAGATTTTTAACGAAATTAGAAATCCAATAAAAAATGAATTCCTTGCTTATGTATTAATATCATTTTTATACTCTATTGACGAAAACTTTATTATAGGGTAAATTTCTGTTGTACATAAAGTTTCATGAGAAAAAGGGGATAATAGATTGAGAACACCTAATTTAACATCAGAAAGAGAAACAATTTATTTTGTAATAAGTATAATTTTTAGTGTATTCGTGTACATAATAGCAGCTGTTTCAATTGTAGGAATAGGTATAGCTATCGGGCTTTTAGCTTTAATGCTGTATGCTAATCTTATGATGCTTGGATCAATTCGTGGCAATGGAATTCGTATTCGGCAGGAACAATTCCCAGATGTATATGAGAGAGTTGTCTCGTTATCAAGTGAAATGGGACTTAAAAGAGTACCGGATGTCTTTATTGTTCAGGCTGAAGGGGCTTTAAATGCATTCGCCACCCGTTTCTTTGGACGTGATATGATTGTCATTTATTCGGAAGTTTTTGAACTAGCTAGAAAGGGTGGAGAAGCTGAATTAGATTTCATCATCGCACATGAACTGTCTCATATTAAGCGTCGACATGTATGGAAGAATATTCTTTTAGTTCCCGCCAATTTCGTTCCTTTCCTGTCACAAGCATATAGCCGTTCTTGTGAGTACACATGTGATCGAGAAGCTGCTTACTATACCAAAAATGGAATTGCCGCAAAACGAGCATTAACAATTTTAGGCGTTGGTAAAGAATTGTATTCAGAGGTTAATGAACAAGCTTACTTGGAGCAAATACGTAGCGAGTCGAACGTTGCAGTTTGGTTAAGTGAAGTGTTATCAAGTCATCCTCTTTTACCGAAACGCATTCAAGCAGTTGGTCGTTTTATGGGGGTAGAAGGAACACCGTCTTATGGACCAGATCATGGGAAAATAGCTATTGGAGCTATATTACTATATGTTGGTATGAACTTTGTTTATCCTCTTGTCTTTCTATTTATTTTTGCAGGATCAATTGTGTATGGAGGTTTTTTCGCCGAATCAGAAGAGTTTCTTGATACTGTATCAAATTCAGAAGAGTTACTAGAAACCGATGTTGAAGAATACCAAACTCCTCTAATGATTGCTGTTGATAATAACCATTTAGAAGAAGTACATAAACTTCTTCTAGATGGCGTAGATCTAGAAGAGCGGGATTTTGAGGGTTATACAGCTCTAGGTTATGCAGTATATAATGGTAACACTAGAATGGCTGAGAAATTATTAAAGGCGGGAGCAAATCCGAATTCTCAAAATGATTATTCAAGTGTCCTTGTGGATGCATTGTACAATGAGAACTATGAATTGGCGTCTATGCTTTATAAGTATGGTGCGGACCCTGCATTAGAAGATTCTGCTGGGGAATCGGGTTATTCTTTCCTTGGCGTTGATAATGAAGAAGATTTTATCAGATTGATCGAATCGGAATAACATAACAAAAGAGGACGTCGCTAGAGTCAAAAAATGACTTTAGAACGTCCTCTTTTTATTCATTTGACTAATAAATCAATAACACTGGAATGATGATATTCTGTCTAAATCTGTTCCATAATAGTTCCATCTACGCCCGTTCCATCTAAAACCAGCGACGGATTCTCTACCGACGAAAGTTGGCCATAACCAGAAAGAACGTCCGTTTCTGAGCCATACATACGTAAAACGGTACAAGCAGCCACGAATAGCACCTGGAACTACTGCGTAAACACCAACTCCGCCTCTCGCACTTGCTTGTTGTTGAGGAATAAAAGATGGTGGCGGGCTAGTTGGCGCACTGCTGGGTCCTCCTCCTTGTCCGGGAAAACCTCCTTGCCCCGGGAAACCAGGTGGTCTACCTTGTCCAGGGGAATTCGGACTTCCAAAGCCTGGTCCTCCTTGTCCAGGAAAGATTGGACTTCCAAAACCTGGCGAGCCATCATCATCGGGTGGGAAAAATGGAAATTGATTAACCAAAAATGGGTACCTCCTTTATCTGTATTCGAGTTAGTATATGATTGTTTTTAAGAATAGGTTGGGTGAGGAGCATAGGTTTAAAGCCAAACAAAAAAGTCTAGCAATGTGTGCCTAGACTTAGAAAAAAGCTGGTTAAACCAGACTGACTTTATAAAACGTAATAATACACACATAAGAAATGTAAGAACGTCCCTAGCAAAATGAAAATGTGGAAGATTTCATGGAATCCTAAATATTTAGATTGAAGGAATTTAGGTTTTGCACCGTAAATGATGCCGCCAATTGTATACATTAAACCACCTGCGACTAGTAGCCAAAGCCCAGGTAAACTTAAAATATCTGATAAAGGGGATGCTAGAAAAATGATAATCCAGCCCATACCGATATAAAGTCCCGTTGAAAGCCACCTCGGACAATCGAACCATACCATTTTGAATAAAATACCGGCTATAGCAATACCTGTTACAACGAAGAATAAAATCAAGCCAGTCGTTCCATCAAGAGAAATTAAGCAAAATGGCGCATATGAACCTGCGATCAGTAAGAATATCATGGAATGGTCAAGTCTTCTTAAAAAAGCGATGACACGGTCTTTCGCAAGTACCATGTGATATGTTGCGGAAGCGGCATACAATAAAATCATACTAATACCAAATATAATGACTGCAGTGAGATGAGTAACTGGAGAATTACTGATTGCTGCTTTAACTATCATGGCAATTAAGGCAACAAAAGATAAAATAGCACCGGCTAAATGTGACAATCCATTAAAAGGTTCGCGAATATATGCGTTCAAATGAATACCCTCCTGTTTGTATGTAGTTATTTATACTATGTGTAATCATACGATTATATTATCATCTAGTCAACATTTACGATTGTGATTTTTTGCGTTACACTTACAGTACTAAATGTAAATGAAAACAGAGGGATGTAAAATGGAAAACATACAAGAAGTACTCGAAAAACTTTCTCTAGATACCAACATTTCACCTCATGAAATGCCCGATATTGATTTATATATGGACCAAGTCATTCAATTGTTCAATCATACTTTCCATAACACGAAAAGAAATAATGACGAAAAAATTTTAACAAAAACGATGATTAACAACTATGCAAAAGGGAAGCTTTTTATTCCTATAAAAAATAAAAAATATTCGAAGAAACATCTCATCCTGATTAGTATGGTGTACCAGTTAAAAGGTGCCTTATCGATTAATGACATCAAAGCGACATTAGACGGTATTAATAAAAAACTATCAGACGAAGACTTCGAATTAGAAAAGTTCTACAAAAGCTTTCTTGCCATACAACAGAGAAATGCGTTGGATTTTGAACAAGAATTTCAAAAACGTGCAGATGATGTACAAAACGAAGTTGGAAAATTAGGTGATGATGAAGCTGAAAAACTAGAAAAGATACTCCTCGTCACATCTCTAGTAAATATTAGTAACTCGTATCGGAAGGCTGCAGAGTTATTAATTGACGAGTTAAAAGAAGAAACGGTCTCCGAGCCAGCAGTACAAAGTAACAAGAAGTCTTAAAGAAGTGACTGATACTTTTTTTTCAAGTATCTGCAACATAGAAGGAGTGACAGATGTGTTAGACCAAGCAAGAAAGTATTTACAAACCTATTTTGGGTATGAGACCTTTCGAACAGGCCAAGAACAGGTGATTAATCAGGTACTTAATGGAGAGAATACAATATGCGTGATGCCAACAGGTGGAGGTAAATCAATTTGTTATCAAATTCCGGCACTTGTATTAGAAGGTACTACGATTGTGGTCTCTCCATTAATCTCTTTAATGAAAGATCAAGTTGATACATTACTCGAAGCGGGAATACATGCTGCTTACATCAATAGTTCTTTAAGTCATGAAGAGGTCCGTGAAGTTCTGTATGACGTACAACGTGGTGCTGTTAAACTTTTATATATCGCTCCAGAACGCTTAGACTCACAAACGTTTTTAAATGAATTACGTGGTATTCCAGTTCCACTTATTGCAGTAGATGAAGCACATTGTATTTCGCAATGGGGACATGATTTCCGTCCAAGTTACCGTTTAATTAGCAGAATGACGGAGCTTTTCACAAATACCCCTTCGGTTCTCGCATTAACTGCTACTGCTACTCCACAAGTTCGCGAGGATATCTGCCGTATTCTCCAAATTGAAGAAGAAAATACCGTCATGACTGGGTTTGAACGATCAAATTTAACCTTCTCAGTCGTACAGGGGCAGGACCGTGAAAAGTTTGTTAAAGATTATGTGATGCAAAATGAAAACGAGTCAGGAATTATATATGCCGCAACTCGAAAAACAGTGAATCATATTTACGATATGCTACAAAAAAAGGGCATCAGCGTTGCTAAATATCATGGTGGCATGTTTGATGAAGAACGGAGTTATGAGCAAGAACGCTTCTTAAAAGATGAGGTCCAAGTGATGGTGGCAACGAATGCATTTGGAATGGGTATTGACAAGTCAAACATTCGGTATGTCATTCACTATCAATTACCCAAAAACATGGAAAGTTACTACCAAGAAGCGGGAAGAGCTGGACGAGACAGTCTGCCAAGTGCATGTATCGTGTTATATGCATCTCAGGACGTCCAAACCCAACGCTTTTTAATAGATCAAGCACAGGATCCGAGTAGAATTCCAGGAGAACTCATTAAGTTACAAGGCATGGTCGATTATTGCCATACTGAGAATTGTTTACAACAATTTATCATTCATTACTTTGGGGATACAGGTGTAGGTGTATGCGGTCAATGTAGCAATTGTACGGATCAACGTGAAGGTTTGGATGTCACTCAAGATATACAAATGGTTTTATCATGTGTCATTCGAATGGGTCAAAAATTTGGTAAGATGCTTACCGCTCAAGTGCTGACAGGTTCACGAAATAAAAAAGTAATCGA
Organism: Paenisporosarcina sp.; assembly: GCA_048976825.1. Classification (GTDB taxonomy): domain Bacteria; phylum Bacillota; class Bacilli; order Bacillales_A; family Planococcaceae; genus Paenisporosarcina. Next base: position 149,446 of record JBHGUT010000006.1, on the reverse strand, counting down.
ATTTGGATTTGAGAAACTATCCACTTACGGCATTTTAAAACATTATAATGCTAAAGAAGTTGCGAACTTAATGGAATTTATGATTTCTCAGGACTTGCTAGCTGTCGAACAAGGATCATATCCAACCATATACGTAACGGAAAAAAGTAAAGAAGTATTAAAAGGGAATCGAAAAGTGCTTCGTAAAGGTGCAATTGTGACTCAACAAATAGGTGACAATGATCCGTTATTTGAGGAACTTCGCATGATAAGAAAAAGACTTGCTGACGAATCTAATGTGCCGCCATTTGTTATATTTTCGGATAAAACATTAAAAGACATGTGTGCAAAACGTCCAAAAACAGATGAAGAATTTTTAGAAGTAAGCGGTGTTGGTGCGAATAAACTGGAGAAGTACGGTATAGCGTTTCTAACGGCTATTAATTCATAATAAACAAAAGATGCGTCACCCATGGATTGCTCACATGGGTGACGCATCTTTTTTTATTATCTTCCAAAGCTTTAATCATCTGATGAAAATTCTTCTTTCTCATGCTTCTTCTATTGGTACAACCGGAACATCTTCTGTTTTCTTAGACACTTCCAGCTTTTCATTGCCCATAAAGTAAACAGCAATGATCGCAATTGCTATTGGGATGAGTGACCATAAGAATGTAGCAGAAATTGAGTTCGACATGGCATTCACGATAACTTCCAAAATATTAGGCGGAATGGATGCACGTTGTTCTGGTTGGAACACGGTTTGTAAGTTATCTAATGTATTCGATGCAGATTGACCAGAATTCCCAAGATTATCTTGAATTTCACTTGTTAATAATTTAGTTTGCAAGGATCCGAATATAGTAATACCAAGTGCCAGCCCAAGTGAACGGAAGAAAGAGTTTGTCGAGTTGGCTGAACCTCGATGGCGATAATCCATCTTGTGCATACTTGCAGATGGCAATAATGAAAATGAGAAACCGACACCTAAACCGACCATCACCATATAAAACGTGAGTAGAACACGACTTGTGTCAGGAGAAATCGTCGCCATTAAAGCCATCCCAATCGAATAAAATATAACTGAAATTGACATGATTTTCCGATAAGATATCTTAGTTTGTGTAATCCCTGCAAATGCACTTCCAGCAACTGACCCTAGTAACATTGGCATTAAAATAATTCCAGCGTTCGTAGCAGATCCACCGTATACTGCTTGTACAAAAATAGGTATGAAAATTGTTAACCCTACAAAGGTAGCCCCGTACAAGAACGCTAAAACTTGAGATGAGGCAAATAAACGATTTTTAAACATCCAGAAAGAAATAATGGGCTCAGATGTTTTTGTTTCTGCCCATAAGAAAACGATAGCAAACACAACGAAAATGCCGAATAATAAGAAGCTCTGCCATGAGTTCCAAGCAAATTCTTTACCACCAAGCTCTAGACCAAACATTAAACTGACGACGGCTATTATAAGCGTAACGGCACCTAGCCAATCAATTTTTAGTTTTGCATGTTGTTTGGTTTCTTTATAAAAACGTAAAATCAAAAAAAGTGAAACGATACCGATTGGAAGGTTCACATAGAAAACCCAGTGCCAACTTATTGAATCTGTAATAAATGCCCCTAATAAAGGACCGAGTACACTAGAAGCCCCAAAAACAGCCCCTAATATTCCTGTCATTTTACCACGCTTTTCTGGGGGGAAAATATCAAAGACAATTGTAAAAGCGATTGGCAATAATGCGCCTCCACCAATCCCTTGAATAGCGCGGTAGATTGCTAGTTGAGGAACGGATTGTGCAATTCCACATAATGCAGAACCTAATAAAAAGATGGTTAATCCAAATATGAAAAAACGCTTTCTCCCATACATGTCTGACAATTTTCCGAAAATCGGCATCCCTGCCAATACTGCTACAGCGTAAGCTGAGGTAATCCAAACATAGCTTTCAACGCCTCCTAAATCAGCTAAAATCGATCCAAGTGCTGTCGCTACAATTGTATTGTCCATCGCCGCCATTAATATTGCTAACAGCAATCCAGCTAAAACAAGACGTAAATTTGGTTTTTCTCCCACGTAAACTCTCCTCTAATAATGAAAAATATGACATCAATGTAATAGAAATAGTATAGCAATAGAGTGCTTGAATGAGAAACGTAAAAAAACACAACCAGTATGATATAAATCAGAATTCTCGTCTTTACCCGTGTTTCCGAATGGTAAGCCGCCATTCCGTTATGAATATCTCTTAATAAGGGTTGAACATAAATTTTCTTAAAAAAAGAGGGGGAATCCCCTCTCTCAGTTTGTTCAATGAATCAAATTCCTGAACACTAAATATTGTTAATAACCGTACCCAGGGTATCCATAACCATATCCCGGATAATAAGGATAAAAAGGATAAAAAGGGTAATAAGGATAATAAGGATACCTTGGATACCTTGGATACCTTGGGTACCTTGGAAATCTTCGGTAATCATCATCTCGTCTCCTGCGATCATCATCTCGTCTCCCGCGATCATATCCGAACGGCATAACCATTCAACTTCACTCCTCTTAATAAAATCTCTCTAATTTATGCAAGTTTGAAAAGAATGTCTAGGTTATTTATAGAATTCACAAAATTGAGTGAAATGGAATTTATCGCCTCATTCAAAAGATAAGCTGTTATTGAAATAAATTTAATAGAAATGAGCCTGTGTGCAAGTTTCAAGTAACTTGGTAAAAGACAAAAAGCCAAGTATAGTCGGAAAATATCCGTCTGTACTTGGCTTTTTTAATTATCTTACCGACTTGTTTCTCTACGCACTACAGGAGCGACTTCGGTTGCCAACATTTCGATGCCTTTCGCTACTTGAGAATAAGGTAATCCACCAATATCCATTTGGGCAATAAAGCGGGAATGCCCATATAATTCGTGCTGGTGAAGAATTTTCTCAATGATTTGTTGTGGGCTTCCTATGAATAAGGCTGTTTCTGGACTAGCCATATATTCAAAATCTTCTCGTGACATTCTGGTTCCCATGCCACGTTGACTATTCACATAAGCCCAATAGTTTGAATAGTAAGGATAGAATTCGTCTTTCGCTTGCTGAGATGTTTTCGAGATGTAGGTATGACCTGTAACTCCAATTTTCAATTGTTCTGAACTGTGGCCAGCCTCTAAACCGGCTTGACGATAAATGTCGACAAGTGGTTTGAATCGTATTGGATCTCCACCAAGGATGGCTAACACCATTCCGATACCAAGTCTTCCAGCCCGGAGCGCACTTTCAGGTGTACCACCAACTCCCACCCAAATTGGCAACTCGTCTTGAATTGGTCTTGGAGAAATCATGGCATTTTTCAAAGACGGGCGAAACTTTCCACCCCAAGTCAAAATTTCTTTTTTATTTAGCTCTAACAGTAAGTTTATGTTCTCTTCAAACAATGCATCATAATCACTTAAATCATAGCCAAATAGAGGAAATGATTCTACAAATGCGCCTCTTCCAGTAATGATTTCTGCACGTCCATTCGAAATCATATCTAGTGTGGCAAAATCCTCGAATAAACGTACAGGATCTATGGTACTTAAAACAGTGGTCGCGCTTGTCAGTCGAATATGCTTCGTGTTATTCGCTATTGCGGCTAATACCACTGCTGGAGAAGAAACAGTATAATCCAATCGGTGATGTTCACCCAACCCAAAGATATCTAACCCAGATTCATCTGCTAATTTTGCAGCTGACATTACTTCTTGTAATCGCTGATGGGGGCTAATCATTTGTCCTGTGTATGGATCAGTACCTAAATCTCCAAATGTATAGATGCCAATCTCCATACCAGATGGGTTACTTGAATTCATTTATTGCACCTCCGTACTTGATGAATACACAAATCATACGATAAATAACTGTATTTCAATACCGGAAGGATCGATTGTACTTACGTACTCGCTTTGTTCAGTAACAGATGCACCAATTTCTTTTAATTGCCCAACCACTTTTTGTCTTTCTTCATCATTAGGATAGATTAAAGAATAACTTTTAAGTCCAAGTGTATGCTCATCACGTTCAATCGCGCGAGGATTGCCCCAAATATTAAGCGCGATGTGATGATGGTAGCCATTTGAAGAAATAAACAATGCTTGCGTCCCGTAACGATTGACCATATCAAAACCTAATCCTTTGATATAAAATGTTTCTGCAGCTGCAAGATTTGCGACACGAAGATGAACGTGTCCCATCACGGTTCCTGCAGGCAAGCCGCTAGATGTCTGTTCTGCATTTGCCGTTAGACTTTCAATATCTAGTGGATCAATGGTCATTTCCACTTCTCCATTTTTCCAATTCCACTTGTCCGGGCTACGGTCATAATAAATTTCGATGCCGTTTCCATCTATGTCATTTAAATATAGTGCTTCACTAACCGCGTGATCTGAAGCACCGCTTAACGGATAGCCAGAGCTACGAATGTGATTGAAAACAGCACCAAGTTCTTTCTTTGAAGGAACTAAGAATGCCATATGGTAAAGGCCTGCCGCATTTGGAAATTGGCTCCCCTGACCTTTCGATTCTTCAATTATTAAAATTGCGTCTTTCCCATTAGCCGTAAACTTCACGACTGAAGGTGATTGATTTAGAATACGAAGACCTAGAATTTCTTGGTAAAAAGTTGTTGAGCGCGATAAATTTGCTACATTTAATTGGACATGCTTTGTATAAGTAGTTGGATGTTGATGAAATGTCATGTGAGTATCTCCTTTTAAGTTACGTTTTTAAAGCAAGTTACTTTATGTAAGTAATTTTAGGTTATGATACAGCTTATGTCAACACTAACGTTTCGCTTATAAAGTTAGCTGTATTGGGGAAGACCTTAACTCTGCATCAAACCGTTGTCTTCCCACTAAAAAATGACAGAGCAAGTGTTGAAATCCTTTGAAGCCTGGGATGCGTAGTTTTTTTTCTTTACTCTTTTGCCCGAGGGCTTTATTATTGAATAATAATGTTTACCTAGGTAAATAATGAAGGAAGAGATATCTATGAATAAAATAGTTTTTCACGAATTGCATCAAAAAGCTCGTTTATCTATTAAAGAAGTAAATGAAGCATTAAAAGAATTTGAATTATATAGTGCTCAGTGGTCGATTTTGTTTAGTCTTAATCGATTTGGACCGATGACGCAAACAGAGATTTGGCAGTACCTTCATGTCGAAGCACCAACCATAACGAGAACGTTAATGAAATTAGAACAACGAAACTTCGTCATTCGCAAAGAAGGTAAAGATAAGCGAGAACGAATCGTCCAACTGACAGAAGAGGCGCAATTATTGATTCCGCGAATTAAAGAGAGAATTGACGAGGTTGAACAGCAATTATTACATGCACTTACTAATGATGAAGTAAATCAACTTAGTCGACTGCTTAAGAAAATATGGAGAGGCAGTGAATACAATGTCAAATAAACCACCGATTTGGACAAAAAGTTTTATCAACATCGCAGTGAGTAATTTTTTCATATTTGTGGTGTTTTATGCCTTATTAACATTAGTGCCACTTTATGTGTTAGATTTGCCGGGTGGAACGTTGTCGCAAGCTGGACTTGTAACAACCATTTTTCTATTATCTGTCATTCTAGTGCGTCCGTTTTCAGGAATCATCCTCGAAAAAATCGGGAAGAAACGAATGCTTGTTACGAGTATGCTTGCCTTTGCATTGTCCACGTTTTTATACAGTTTAACGGAAGACATCACCTTGCTGCTCATTTTAAGATTTATTCACGGAATCTCGTTTAGTTTAGCTACAACGGTAACCATGTCAATAGCAGCTGACATTGTACCTCCTAAACGTAGAGGAGAAGGACTTGGTTATTTTGGCATGTCAATGAACTTGGCTGTAGTAGTCGGTCCATTTATTGCACTGACGCTTCAACAGCTTATCCCTTATCATTCTATTTTTATTTTATTTGGAGGAATTATGATCATTGGGTGGCTTTGTAGTCTGTTCGTGAAAGATGCAGTTGAAGTAATTCCACCCAGAGCTCAAAAAAGGTTGTCTTGGTCTGATTTATTTGAAAGTAGGGCTCTTGCCATTTCATCAGTTGGGGTATTCATATCGTTTTCATATGCGAGCATCATGTCCTTCATTTCGATTTACGCACATTCGATAGGGTTGATGCAAACTGCGAGTTACTTTTTCCTAGTATTTGCAGCGGCCATGCTCATTTCGAGGCCATTTACAGGAAGATTATTTGACACGATGGGACCCAACATAGTGATTATTCCATCGATTCTTATATTTGCGTTAGGATTATTTGTGCTTAGTATGACATCTTCCGCGTGGATGTTGTTACTAGCAGGAGTTTTAATTGGTTTAGGGTACGGCACATTATTGCCTTGTTTTCAAGCACTTGCCATTCAAGCATCGCCTAATCATCGAAGCGCATATGCAACGGCAACTTTTTTTACGCTTTTTGACACAGGAATTGCAGTAGGGTCCTTTGTTTTAGGAATAGGTGCAGCTTATTTAGGTTATGCACGTTTATATCTAGTGCTTAGTGGATTTGTCATACTAATCGTCTTTTATTATCAATGGATAATGAAATTTAAAATTAATTAAAGAAATTGGTTTTTCATGCTACTTAGATATCCATGTTCAAAATACTTGAAACTTGCTGTGTATATTATCGTAGTATTAGATGACAATTAAATTGAAGGAGGAAAACAAATGTTTAAGAAGTTAGCAGCAGATGCACTTGGTTTATCCGATATTGGGATTGTGGTACCTAAAACAGATTTTGATAAAACTGAAGCGGACGATTTTGTGATGCATGAATCGGGAGAAGAGATTTTCTTCTTAATTAAAACAAGAGCAGATGAATATTGCTTTACGAACAAGGCATTAATTCATGTAGATGGTGCAAATGCCATTAGTAAGAAACGCATTCTCAAACGTTTTGAATATGCATATAATCCAATTACAAATGTCGCGCTCGAAACAGCAGGAACTATTGACTTAGATGTAGAGATTAAATTTACAATCGGTAATATTCCACTAACTGTTGATATTCACAAACGATTTTTAACTGAAATTAAAGATTTATACAAAGTGTTATTTGCAATCTCCATTGAAATGAAAGAGAACGAGAAAAAATATGCGATTGCAGAGAGCAGTTTGAATTTTGCTTCTCAATCAGTAGGTCGTATCGGAAACAACGAAGTAACCCCAGCACAATCATTTGAAAATATTACGCGATTCGCGCATGATTGGATGCACGAAAATCGGTCGAAATACGCCAAAAAAGATTTCAAAGACATCTTCGAACTTTATATTAATCAATAAACTAAAGTTATTAACCGTCCATCTCATAAGTGAAATGGACGGTTTTTTATAACTTTGAATTTTTCAAGGGAAGGAGGAAATCTGTTAGATACAGCGAATTGGTTCATATACATAGAGTGGAGGAGTAAAAATGTGTGGACGCTATAGTTTGTTCGCAGACTTTCGCAAAATTGAAGAGCGGTTCGGTGAAGCCACTTTTGAAACCGAAGAATATGAAGAAAGCTACAATATTGCACCTTCACAAATGGTCCTTTCAGTAATAAATGATGGATCGAAAAATCGTTTGGGTTATTTAAAATGGGGGCTTGTTCCGCCGTGGGCAAAAGATACGAAAATTGGTTTTAAGATGATTAATGCAAGAGCAGAAACGGTGCATGAAAAGCCAAGTTTCCGTGAAGCATTTAAAAACAAAAGATGCCTTATAGTTGCGGATTCGTTTTATGAATGGAAACGAACGGGTGAGCGAAAAATTCCGATGCGCATCAAAATGAAAAATGATGAGCTTTTTGCGATGGCTGGATTGTGGGGAACTTGGAAGGATTCAAAAGGACAGTTAGTTCACACATGTACAATCTTAACAACTGATCCTAATGAATTAATGTCAAACATACATGATAGAATGCCAGTTATTCTTAAACCGGAAGATGAGGCAACTTGGCTTGATTCATCGATTCAAAATGCTGAGCAGTTAAAGCACTTACTACGACCATATGAAGATGACAGACTTCTTGAAGCGTATGAAGTATCAGCTCAAGTGAATTCTCCGAAAAATAATTCTCCTGAATTAATTGAGCGCGTAGGATAAACATTAGAAAAGGGGAGCAAAAGATGCCTATCTTACAAGTATCAAATGTAAGCAAAAGCTATGGGAAACATCAGATACTATCAGACATACAATTTTCAGCAGAGACAGGTCAAATTGTAGGACTTATTGGACCTTCTGGCTCTGGAAAAACGACACTTATTAAACTCATTATGGGAATGGATGTACCGACTACTGGTTTTGTGGATGTTCTAGGCGAACGAGTACCAAAGCTTAGCTTATTAAGCAAAGTCGGCTACATGGCACAATCAGATGCGTTGTACCAAGACTTGACGGGTCAAGAAAATTTGACGTTTTTTGCATCCATGTTTTTGATGAGTAAGAAAGAGAAAAAAGAGCGGATTGCGTATGTCACACAACTTGTACAATTAGAAAATGCATTGAGGAAGCGGGTTGCAACCTATTCTGGGGGAATGAAACGTCGGTTATCGCTAGCAATTGCCTTAATTCAAAATCCACAGATGTTAATACTCGATGAACCAACTGTCGGAATAGATCCAGAACTACGAAAATCCATTTGGAAAGAACTTGTTCGGTTGAAGGTGGAAGAGAAAAAAACTATTCTCATCACGACACATGTCATGGATGAAGCGGAGAAGTGTGATGTTTTGGCCATGATACGTGAAGGTCTTCTCATTACAAGTGGATCCCCACAGGCATTGAAAACACAATATGATGTTACAAACTTGGAAGATGTCTTCTTAAAAGCTGGAGGTGAAGCCCATGCGCATAACAGCTCTCGTTAAACGCATCGTTTTGCAACTTGTTCGAGATAAAAGAACGCTAGCATTATTGTTCGTTGCACCTTTACTTATATTAACGCTTATGCACTTTTTATTTACCAGCAATGAAGTCCCTTTTACCGTAGGAGTGATAGGGGCTAGTAATGAAGTTATAGAAAGACTAGAAGAACAAGATTTTGAAGTAATCAGAGTTATAGAAACTACTAATGTGGAGAAAATAGTGGTGGAGCAAGAATTAGATGGGCTACTCGATTTTCAAGATGAGAAACTCGGACTAACAATTGAAAATACCGATCCATCACAGACTAAGTCGTTACAAATGAAAGTTCAAAAAGCACTATCACCAACTTTAAACAGTTCTGCTATTGAGACGGATTATGTGTACGGAAGTGAAGACACTACTTTTTTTGATGTCCTGAGCCCTATTTTAGTAGGATTCTTTGTGTTTTTCTTCGTGTTTTTAATTTCAGGAATTGGACTGCTACGTGAGCGAATGACAGGAACACTCGAGAGATTATTGTCGACGCCAATTAAAAGATGGGAAATTGTCATTGGTTATTTAATAGGTTATGGACTTTTTGCTGTTATTCAAACAATTATCGTAGTTTTATATGCTGTAAATGTTCTAGATATGATATTACTAGGTTCCATCTGGCATGTGCTTGTTATTAACGGATTAATTGCGCTTGTAGCACTTAGTCTAGGTATCTTGTTGTCTTCATTTGCAGCATCGGAATTTCAAATGATTCAATTTATCCCATTAGTGATTGTTCCTCAAGTATTTTTCACTGGCATCATTCCGATTGAGGGTATGCCTGAATGGTTACAAGGATTGTCCAAAGTGATGCCAATTTCTTATGGTGCAAATGCATTGAAAAACGTGATGTACAAAGGACAAGTTTTAAGTGACGTGCAATTTGAGTTAATGGTGCTTGTCGGTTTTGCGATCATTTTTATTGTACTTAACGTAATAGCCCTCAAAAAGCATCGAAAAAACTAGAGGTGAACGAGTTGAAGATTACCGAAACAAAACGATTAAATCTACGGCATTTGAATCCCGATGATGGGGAATTCATATTGGAGCTTTTAAATGAGCCGGATTGGATAAAATATATTGGCGATCGAGGCATTCGTACAATAGAAGACGCAAAAAAGTATATCCATGATGGTCCGATGACTATGTATGAAGAACATGGAATTGGGCTGTATGCAGTAGAATTAATAGGGAGTGCCACCCCTATTGGGGTTTGTGGTTTAATCCAGCGCGATTTCTTAAAAGATGTCGATCTTGGCTTTGGATTTCTATCGAAGTATTGGGGGATGGGATATGCTTACGAGGCAGCACAAGCCACATTAAAATACGGTATAGAACAACTAGGATATCATCGAATTGCAGGTTTTACTTCCCTTGATAATGAGAAATCTGCAAACTTACTTCAGAAGCTCGGGATGAAAGATGAAGGAAAGATTAGGTATGCTTCCACTTCTGAATATGTGAGGTTGTTTGCGAAAGAATTCTAAATAGAAAAAGAGTGAAACGAGTCACTATGGCTCGTTTCACTCTTTTTGATTTTAAACGCCAGGAACCCAACCTGGAGCATTTACTATGGCCTGCCATAGAGGGTTTGGTATAACTAATTCATGTTGTTTATTTACATCTAGTTTTGTCATGATTTCATCTTCGCGACCTTGCTCTATTTTCTCCACCCAATCAGGATCGATTAATATTTCACGAGCGAGAGCAATCAACGGAATCCCAGAAGTTAGCGCTTTAAGAGCATCTTCTGCAGAATAAATGGACCCAACACCAATAACAGGCACGCGATCACCGACAGTTTCTTGAATGATTTCAATGCGAGAACGAGTATCTTCAACACCACGTCTTGGAGTTGACCAGAAATCCATTTGTGAAACATGGAGATAATCTAAGTTTTTATTCGCCAATTCATCAATCAACACTAACGTATCAGCCATAGTAATACCCGGAGTTTCTGGTTCTTCAGGTGAGAATCGATAGCCAACGATGAATGATTCATTAGTTTGTTCTTTCACCACACGTTGGACTTCATCTACAACTGCAAGAGGGAATGTCAAACGTTTTTCTAAAGAACCACCAAATCGATCAGTTCTCCGATTGGAGTGTGGGGAGAAGAACTGTTGAATTAAATAAGTGTTGGCACCATGGATTTCAACTCCATCATATCCAGCTTCAATTGCACGTCGAGTTGCTTCTCCGAAGTCACGAATAATAGACTCCACTTCAGCTTCCGTAAGTGCACGAGGAACTGGGTTGCCATCCCCTTCGTTAGGAATAGCACTAGCACTTACTACGTCACCATTTGGTGCAAGCTCTACTGGCACTTGACGACCACCATGGAAGATTTGCAAAATGGCTTTTGCTCCTTCGCTTTTAATGGCAGTAGCTAATTGACGTAAGCTAGGAATCATCTCATCTGTATGTCCTCCGAATTCACCCGGGAATCCTTGGCCATTTGCGGTTACGTATGTACAAGCTGTAATCACCATACTGACCCCTTTTGATCGGCGTACATAATACGCTACTTCTTCTTCAGAGACAGTACCGTCTGGATTGGAAGAGTAGTTGGTCATAGGAGCCATCACAACACGATTCTTAAGTTGTACCCCATTTGGTAATTCGAATGTTTCTAGTAGTGGTTGAAATTTTTTATTTAACATCAGTCATGACCTCCTGGAATTTTAAGTCTTGAGAAAAATCATACTAAAAAAGAAAAAGTATAATGTCACTTTAAGACTTCTGGTTTGTTGGAGTCAAAAAATATGCACTTTTCATAATTAGTTTTAAAAAGTTGTAGTAGGGAAAAGAGGAATTTAATCGGGTGATATAGAAGGGTTAACTGTACTAGTATTAAGAAAAAGGGTGAAAATTATGCGTATCCGAACTGAAACTATAAATGACTTTCAGCAAGTATTCAATCTGCATTATGAAGCGTTCGAAAATCGGGAAGATGAATCTAAATTAGTGGAGCGTATTCGTTTCTCAACTGGTTTTATATCAGAACTATCAGTAGTGGCAGAAAACCAGGGAGAAATAGTGGGGCATATCTTACTGAGTAAAGCGAAAATCATCCAACAAAATAGCGAAAAAGAAGTCATTGTCCTAGCACCAGTAGCTGTAAAACCAGATTTTCAAAAGAAAGGGATTGGCGGCAAGTTAATTGAAGAAGGTTTAAAGAGGGCAAAAGATTTAGGTTATGGACTTGTTTTATTGATTGGGCATCCAACCTATTATCCAAAGTTCGGATTTCAGCCCGCAAGAAATTACGGACTAGAATTAAACCAGTACAAAGTTCCTGATAATGTCTTCATGGTTTATGAACTTAAAGAAGGAGAACTAGAGTGTACGAACGGAGAGTTACACTATCCTCCTTCTTTTTTTGGATAAAAGCTAGTTCATATACTTTTGTTTTTTCTTTCCTATTTTTTTTCCATCACAAACTGATAAGTCAAAATGGTAATTGCCAGCCAAAAGCCTCCAACAAAATAGCCAGCAATTACATCACTTGGGTAATGAACTCCTAAATAGATACGGCTAAAACCAATGGAGAAAATGATGATGGTACTGAAACAGATTAAGAGAGCACGACCCCAGCGAGTAGGAATATGACGCCATAGAAGGAATGAAAGTATACCATATACAGTTATGGCGTTTGTCGCGTGTCCACTAGGAAAACTATACCCTCCAATTTCAATAAGGCGATGCAAGTCTGGTCGTGCCCTTTGGAATAATTGTTTTAACACTCGAAATAGATAGTGAGATCCAATTAAAACCATCGTAAATAAAATAAGTTCAGAACGATGTTTGAAGAAGAAGAAAAGAACAATTATCGAAATCAAAGCCAGAATCTTAATAGATGACCCTGCACCAATTTCCGAGAAAAATTTCATAATCGTTGTTAATAATGGAGTCTCTAAGTTTTGAATGAAAGAGAGTAGTGCTTTGTCGAATTGAATAATTTGATTTCCGGTAACTAGGAAAGCCAAGATACCAAAACCAGCTAGTGTAAATATAGTGATGAATAAGGTGAAGGAAGCTTTCAATTTCGAACTCAAGGAACATCACCTCGTCAGATATTGTCTAATTTTTATTTAAGTTAGCATGAGGAAAGGAACTACTAAGTTTAGTTGCTATGCAGCATGTATATAATTTGCCCTAGATATGGAAATTCGAAACAGATAATGAAATGCAACAAAATTTTTCTCAATATGGAGTAGCTGAATTTCTATGTCCAGTTTTGCACTTCAAACAAAAAAGAGGAGGAGGCATTTTGCCGACTCCCTTTATGACTTGTCTTATCGTTTGGATGAAGAAATTCGCATATACTCGACAACTTTTTGGTCAATCATGCCACGTTCTTGCACACGTTCATCAAAGTTTTCGATTAAATGATAAGACTCAATAGCATCTAATAGGTCATCATGTTCCGATAGCTCCCGTTGTAGATGTCCATTTTCGTATAAAAGCTCCTTCAGTTCTTCTGACAAAGAACCTTCAATTAACACAACATCTCCAGGAACGGTAGGTTCAAAGTAAAGTTGATGTAACTTTAATAAACGAGTTAATTCTTGGACAGGCTCTACGTGATCGTCTACACGGAGGTCAATATAACGGTCATTGTAGCCACCGTAACTTCCATTTTCTTTAACGATCAATAAGGCAGCTGACTGCTTTCCACGACTATCTCCACCAGCAGAATCACCTTCGAGTAATGCTGAAAGTAAGCGTTCAGCAAGACTTCCATGTGTTTGCAAAAAGGTGGACTCCATTGCTTCAACTGTATGTTCATCGACTAAAATATTACCTTGTGCAGCAAAATTTTCTCCTGCCGAACCACTAGCCCACTCATAACAATCGTCACCAGTAAAAGTCGCGCTTTGTCCATTTGCATCAACAATACCCACTTGTCGTGAACCAGATTTATCATCGTGTCGAATCAATTCATCTAATACCGCCTGAGGTGTTAAGCCTTTTTCAAGCAGTTCCAATCCATGTTTCCCATAGTCTAAATTTGCCCAAGATTGAGTCGCTATTGCCCCCACTCCAGCTTTTGCAAAGGGAACTACTGCTCCGACACTTAAAAACTTCGATGCAACAGCAACACCTAACTCTTTCGTTACTGGATCATAACCTATAATTGAAAATGTCATAAAGAGTTACTCCTTTCAATTCCACAAATGATCGTTTTTACGCATTTAACTTTACATATGTCTCTTCATTACAAATCACATATAAAACAGCATCAGAAGGGATATCCTCATTCAATCTACGATTAATATCCATATGCTCCCGGTCCGCAATGAGCGTCGCTCCTTTTGTTAATAAATCGTGGAAAGCATCTCCATAAGTTATCCACTTAGAGTCTTTACGAACTTCAAATAAATCTTCTCCAATACTGCGACTAATCAATTGTGTGACAATGGTGCTCACGTTTTGATGCATGGCAGAACGAACTGCAAGTAGGGAAGTTGTTTCTTGCGATAGAATGAATTCATCTACTCTCACATGGGAGAAATTAGGGATTTGTTTCTTCGTCATTATTTCTACCGTCGTATGGACATGCGTTGCTAATCTTTCAACCGTAATAGCAGTTGTTAATGTTTTGGCATCCCGTAAGGAAGGGACCTGAATGGCATCATCTGCAAAAATAATAACGGATTTGGCTTTCTTTATATTCGCTTGTAGAAAAGTTTCTTCCTCCGAAGAATCCCCTTGTACGTAGTGCACACGGTCGATAGAAACATCAACTGGCGAGGTAGGAAGAGAATCAATAATGACGACTTCACTGGAAGTATCTGACGCTAAAATTTCTTCAATAGCAGTTTCAGTTTTCTTTCCCCAACCAACAATGATAATATGATTTATATTTGTATAAGCCAACTTGCCTTCCTCCTTGCGTTTTCTAAATATAGTAAACGCATCTACTATTTTTCCAATCACCACACCTAGTAACCCAATTCCTAGTAAATACATAAGGACTGTAAAAAGTCTACCACCAGCGGTAACAGGTGAAAAATCACCGTACCCTACCGTAGCAAACGTTGTCATGACAAAGTAGAATGATGTTAGTAAACTTTCAAATGTTTCAGGTTCTAATAGGTAAATCGTAAACGTACAAAATACAATGAAAAAAAGTGCGGCAATTAATAAGGATAAATTCTTCAAACGGATTAAACCAAGCCCTACTTTCAGGAAAAAATGCATGTACCTATCTCCAATCGCCACAATATTTAGATAAGTTCTAGTTTACACGTTTTCTTCTGACGGTGCTAGATAACGAAAATGTTTTACGGGTTTATTCAAAAAAATAAGTCACGAGGAATGAAAAACAGGTTGTAAGAAATATAGTAATCAATAACAGGAGGATGAGATGATTGACCAACATATTAGTAGACGCAGATGGATGTCCTGTGGTGGACTTGACGATTCAAATAGCTAAACAATTTAAATTACCTGTTTTTTTGTTTTGTGACACGGCACATAACATGCAACGTGATGGAGCTGAGACAATAATGGTTTCAAAAGGTGCAGATGCAGTGGATTTTGTACTCGTTAATCGTGTGAATACAGGTGATATCGTGGTGACACAAGACTATGGACTAGCAGCAATGGTGTTAGCTAAACGAGGATTAGTGATTGATCAAAACGGCAGAGCGTACACAAATGAAAATATTGACCAACTTTTATATAGTCGGCATATGTCTCAAAAAGTCAGACAAGCCGGTGGACGAATGAAAGGACCGAAGAAACGTCAAAAAGAAGATAATGAGAAGTTCGAAATAGGATTTAAACAGTTGATTGAAAAAACTCTAAAAGGATAATATCCGTTCTAGTAAACAAAAAGCACTAGTATTTTAATAATTATGTTAAATTAAAAATCATAAAGGGGAGATGAAGGTGAAAAAAGCGTTATTTTTAATATTTGATCAATACGCCGAATTCGAAGTGAATTTAGCTGCCATGTTTTTAAAAAGCAATGGTTATACCGTAGAAACATTTACCGTTGAAAATGAAAAAAGACCGATAATCGGAGAAGCAAGTTTTCATACATATCCTGATTTAACGTTACGAGACATTGAAGGGGCAGAAGATTACGATATTTTAATTACTCCAGGAGGCAACATTTTTCCGATACTTGAAAACGAACGTCTTTTATCATTAGTGCGTGAGTTTCATGATAATGGTAAATTTGTTGCAGGCATCTGTGCTGGAACTTCATTGCCAAGCAAAGCAGGAATTCTCACAGGCAAACAGTTTTCAACAAGTTTAGAAGAGAAAGAGGATGAACATAAAAATCTACATGACTGGCCATTCCTTCGACAACAAGATGTCACGGTTAACGACAAAATAATAACAGCTCAAGGCAATGCCTATGTTGAATTTGCGACAGCAATTCTTCGTGAAATGGGCTTATTTGAAGAAGGGGAAGAAGAACAAACCCTCGATTATTTTAAAAATCGTAAAGTAATTGTTTAGAGAATAAAGATGAGGAAATATTTATATCACTTCTTCTACCAATCATTTATAATTCTCAATTAAGCTGAAATTTTGAGTTGAATAATTGCTCATTACTGAAGCAAACTAGTGGAGATTTCTTCTTTTCATTCTTATTTAAAGAGGTGAAGGGCAATGAGTAAGAAACAACCACTTGATGAAAAATCAGCGGAGTTACATCATAACTGGACGAGACCTAAAAGGTTTAAATCACAAGTCAACGGTCATACAGAAGTATCACAATCGACTCGGATTTTAAAAACCAGCGCCAAAATCTACCGGAATGGCTAAGATGATTAAGAAGAAATTAAGACCCAGACATTGTTCTGGGTCTTTTTTTGTTGAGGAAAGTAAAAGTAATAATTTAATGAGCTTCACCTTTGTTTTGAACGCTTTTTGTCGGCACACATTTTCGGCAAATTACATATTATTTTGAAGAAGAGGTGGTGAACGATGAAGGAAATAATAGATCCGATTGCAACAGAAGAAAAAGAGTGGCGAAAGCAACAGAGTAAAGGTCGAATAAAAGCAGGACTGACTATTTCTTCTCCGCTGTTTATTTTGATTGTATGGGAGTTTTTATCTCGAACTTCGCTGATTGATACGAGGTTTTTTCCTCCACCTACTCAAATTGTCTCAACTCTGACTAGCTTACTCACAAATGGTGAGTTATTTGAGCATCTAGGCATTTCTTTGTTTCGGATTATAGCAGGATTCTTGTTGGGTGTAATTCCCGGAATTGTGATAGGTCTATGTATGGGTTTATATGCCCCTGTTAGACATTTCGTCTCACCGCTAATTATGGCGCTCATGCCTATACCTACGCTTGCGTTACTGCCACTTATCTTAATCGTTTTTGGGATTGGTGAAACTTCTAAAATTGTAACGATAGCAGGAAGTGTATTCTTTCCAGTGGTTATCAATACAGTAGCTGGTGTTATTACAATCGATTCCATTTATATAGATGTGGCAAAAAATTATGGAGCTAATAAAAAAGATTTTTTCCTAAAAATTGCTTTACCCGGTTCCTTGCCAGTAATGCTTGAAGGAATTCAAATGGGTCAAGCAATTGCATTGTTGACAATTGTAGCGGCAGAAATGATGGGGGCGACTTCAGGTATAGGGTATTTAATCTGGACCTCCTATAGTGCGTTTTTATTAAAAGAAATGTTTGTTGGGCTCATACTCATTTCGTTCTTCGGCTATCTTTTTTCCTTGATGATAAGAGGGTTGCAACGAAAACTTTTACCGTGGAGGTGACCAATCTGAATCCGGGACCGAAAATATCCATTGAGAACTTAACAAAGGTTTTTTATAAAAAGGAAAATAGCGTAACAGCTTTAAAAGGCATTTCACTCGCAATAGAGGATGGGGAATTTGTTTGTCTCATTGGTCCAAGTGGATGTGGGAAAACTACATTATTACGAATATTAGCGGGATTGGAAAACCAAAGTGCTGGTGATTTTAATATTGCACGAAGTAGTGAGGACCGACCTTTACAGTCAATGGTCTTTCAAGAACGTGGAATTATTCCGTGGCTAACCGTTGAGGGTAATGTCGCATTTGGTCTTAATATGAGGCATTTGCCTAAATCTGTCGTAAAAGAACGCACAGCATATTTTTTGAATAAAGTGGGCTTAACAAAGTTCGCAAAAACATATCCAAAAGAACTCTCAGGAGGTATGAAGCAGCGAGTAAGTATTGCACGAGCTTTTGCGAACGATCCAGAGATTTTATTAATGGATGAACCTTTTGGAGCGTTAGATGAGCAGAATAAATACATTTTACAAGAAGAACTCTTATCGATATGGGCTGAGACGAAAAAGACGGTTCTTTTCATTACTCATAGCATCGATGAAGCATTGTTCTTAAGTGATCGTATATTGCTGATGAGTTCCCAGCCAGGGAAAATTGTTGAGGAAATAAAGATGGACTTACCGAGACCGAGAAGATTAGAAAATATTCGATCGAACCCAATCATAGCCGGTAAGTTTATTGAAATATGGAGCCATTTACAAAATGAAGTTCAAGAGTCAAGAAAGTGAAAGGGGAGTTCGAATGAAAAAATGGTTTTTAGGTGTAGTCGGAACGCTGATTTTAGTAATTGGTGGATGTGCAAGTGAAGAAACCGTAAAAGTGAACGACGATGTTAGTAAAGATAACCCATCCGGCGACTTGGCACCACTTGCTAAAAAAACGAAAGTGGTCATTGCTGAAGATGGTTCTGCTTCAGGTGCAGGATTTTATATAGCAAATGAAAAAGGTTATTTTGAAGACTACAATATTGAAGTTGAATTTGCCACATTTGCAAACAGTGACGATATGTTGCCTGCACTTGCTTCTGGTGAAGTGGATATTGCAGGAGGTATTTCCTCAGCTGCTTTCTTTAATGCAATTGCACAAGGAATAGACGTGAAGATTATTGCCGACAAAGGTCATAATGAAAAAGGTAAATCCTATTTCACGTTTGTTATAGGCGCTGATAAACAAAATGAAATAAAAGATTACAGTGACTTAAAAGGAAAAAAAATTGCTGTTTCTGGTGAGCATGGAGTAGACGATTATATTTTCCATCTCATGCTAGATCACGCCGGTCTTACGAAGGAAGATGTAGAATTTGTTCTCATGCCTGATTTTGGCACAATGCTTGCTGCTATTGAAAATGGGTCAATTGACGCTGCTTTAAATATTGAACCGTTGATTACTCAAGGAATTTCCAATGGAGTGCATGAGCGTTTTGGTGATGCAACGGATTTTGCACCTGAAGCACAAATTGCTATGGTACTTGGTTCACCGGAATTTATGGAGGATGAACAAGATGTTTCTTTACGCTTCATGGCAGCCTATTTAAAGGGTGTTCGTGATTATAACGATGCTTTCAAAAAAGGTGAAGGTAAAGACGAGATTATTAACATCATGACAGAATATACAGCATTAAAAGATGCAAATGTTTGGGAAGATGTGTATGTAACTGGACTTAATCCAAACGGTGAGATGTTCATCGATGACATTCGAAATCAGTATGAACTTTATAAGAAAAATGGGGCCATTCGTGGGGAGTTCGATTTCGATAAAGCCATTGATACCGCTATTACTGAAAAAGCAGTTGAGATTATTGGTAATTATAAAGAATAAGTAAACTTGTTTAATCCAAGATTGATGTGAGTTTAAGCATCTGTCTTGGATTTTTTGTCTGCTATGAATTTCAGACTTTGTTTATACAAAACTAAAAAAATATTTTTTTTCATGAGCTTGACTTGATTATCAATGGGTAAACAGAACTAGAGTATACATATGATAACTTAGTATGAATTCTAAAATATGATAATTGTAGAGATAGAGAGGGTGGTCGAATGTTTCAGTCCTACCAGGTTAAGCCATTTTTTGATGAGATGTTTGAAGAAAGCTGCAAGCCAAAATATCATTATCAGAAAGTTTACGATATGTTACATACTTTTACGGAAGAAGAGTTAAAAGAGAAACACGACACGGCTCAACTTTCATTTTTGAGAAAAGGGATTACATTTACGGTTTACCATAACAATATTGGTGCGGAACGTACAATGCCTTTTGACTTCGTTCCTATCATTATTCCCCCGGAAGACTGGGATACCATTGAAAAAGGTATGATTCAACGGACTGAAGCATTAAATCGTTTTCTAGATGACGTATACCACGACCAACAAATAGTAAAAGATGGAGTTATCCCAAAAGAATTAATAGAAGATAACCCTTATTACTATGCCAAACAGGTTCAAGGTCTCCGTATCCCATTAAATAATCATATATTCTTGGCGGGTATTGATTTAATTCGTGATGAAAACGGTAAGTACTTAGTTCTTGAGGACAATTTACGAAATCCTTCAGGAATGTCTTACGTTTATCAAAACCGATATGTAATGAGACAAGTCTACCCTGAATTTTTTGCAAAGCATTCTGTTCAAACATTGGAGCATCAAATGACCTATTTACATGAAGCTATAATGGACCATGCCCCAACTGGTTGCTCAAATCCTCGTGCAGTATTACTCACCCCAGGGATGTATAATTCGGCTTATTATGATCATGTTTTTTTAGCACAACAAATGGGATTACAATTAGTTGAAGGCCGTGACCTAATTGTCCGACATAACATTATCTATATGAAGACCATAAGTGGGTTGGAAAAAGTGGATATTATTTATCGAAGAATTGATGACGACTTCTTAGACCCGCAAGCTTTCCTAAAAGATTCAACTTTGGGTGTGCAAGGCTTACTTGAAGCATACAAAAAAGGAAATGTCGCTATTTTAAATGGAATTGGTAACGGTGTCGCTGATGATAAGGCGATGTATGTCTATGTGCCGGATATGATTCGATATTATTTGAAGGAAGAACCAATAATCGGTAACGTCCAAACGTATCGTCTCGAAGATCCAATTCAAAGAGAATGGGTATTAGAAAGATTATCGGAGCTAGTGGTTAAAAATGTGGGGGCTTCTGGTGGGTATGATATGCTAGTTGGTCCACATGCATCAAAACAGGAGATCGAAATGTTTCGGGAGAAAATCATTGAAGCACCACATCAATATATTGCACAACCTACGATTAAATTATCTAGAGCACCAGCATACCAAGGTGAAGAGTTTTACCCTTGTCACGTGGACTTACGTGTTTTTGTTATTAGAGGAACGGAAACACATGTGTTCCCTGGCGGTTTATCACGAGTTGCCTTGAAAAAAGGTTCCCTCGTAGTGAACTCATCCCAAGGTGGCGGAGGTAAAGATACGTGGGTGATTAAATCAGGGGGAATGGACTATGTTAAGTCGAGTAGCTGACTCACTCTATTGGATGTCAAGGAATATTGAACGGGCAGAATTGAATGCCCGAATTTTGGACGTCCATTTAACACAAATGGTGGAGACCTCCCTAGAGAATTCGCTTGATGGAAAACAATGGGAAATCATTTATGAAATTTCTTCCACTAAAGAGGAGTTAGCTAATTGTTTAATTCAATCTAATGGTTTAGATGACATGTATATTCGATATTTAGCATTTGAGGAGAAAAATGTGAATTCAGTATTGTCATGCGTTCGACTTGCAAGAGAAAATGCAAGACTGGGAAGAGACCACATACCCAATGAACTGTTTGAAGTATGGAACGACGTTTTTTTGTATGGACAAGATGCTTCTAGAGGCACAGCTTCTATTCACCAAATTCGTGCTTTTTTACGGAAAGTAAAGACAGCCTCATTAACAGCTCAAGGTATTGTAGAGTCAGCCATGTCCCGTGGTTTAGCTTATCGTATGATCAAAATTGGCAAGTGGTTAGAGCGAGCTGAAAAAACTGCACGTATTTTAAACGTGGTATGCGAACATACTCGAGAAACTCAACTCGCCTACAAAGGTGAAGATTATTATGCGTGGTTATCCGCATTACGAATGGTTAATGGTTACGAAGCGTATTTAAAAGTAAATCGTCCGAAAATGGATCCGAAAACAATATTAACTTTTTTAATTACGGACATTTCATTTCCAAGGTCTATCTCCTATAACATGAATCATGTTCGGTCAGCAATCGACACGCTAAAAACTACGAAAGGAACCAATCAATCTGAATACCTCTATCAAGCACTTAATCAATTAATTAATGGCTTTGATGAAATAAGCATAAAAGAGTTAAATTCAGATGAAATGCTAACTTTTTTGAATCAATTTCAGAACCAATGCAATGAGATTGGGCAAATTTTCTCCATGACGTATTATTTGATTGAGCCTATTTCTGCTCAAGTGATGATACAATCAGTAGAAACTGAGCGTATCCAGCTTAATGAAAGGTCTTCTTCCATGAAATATAAAATAGAACATACCAATATATTCGATTACGAAACAATGGTGGATCAAAGCATGAATTCGATACGTTTAAAACCTCGAACAGATGAATGTCAACGACTACTTTCTTATCGAGCGGATATCACACCGGTTTCATTAACCAAAGAACATACCGATTTATGGGGGAATAGTGTAGAATCGTTTTTCATTGCCAATCAACATAAACATTTAGAAGTTAAAACTACTTCAGTTGTGAGCGTTCAAAAAAGTCCTTTTATTCACCGTATCGATTATTCGCCAGAAATGAGAGCAATTTTCCATTCCTCTCTATTTCGTGAACATTATTTATCTTTCTTAAGTAACACTTCGTATACATTCCTTACTGCTAAGCAAATGGAAAAGGTGGATGCAGAGTTAGGTGAAATGATGAACCCTGTTCAATATGCCATTCATGTAATGGGTTACGTGCATAACCATTTTACCTACGATGGTTCTTCTACAAATGTTTCCACTAAAGCAACGGAGTCTTTTGACTTAAGAAAAGGAGTATGCCAAGATATTTCGCATGTAATGTTAGGAATATTGCGTGCTAGATCCATTCCCGCACGATATGTGAGTGGATATTTATATGTAGGTGAAAACTCTGCTCTCATTGGAGATGCTGCAAGCCATGCGTGGGTTGAGGTAATGGTTCCAGGTATTGGCTGGGTAGGCTTAGACCCAACGAATAATGTGGAAGCTTTGGAAAATCACATTCGTGTCGGTGTAGGACGGGACTATGGTGATGTAAGTCCAATTCAAGGAATCTATCGTGGTGGCAGTCATACCCTCGATGTAAAAGTTTCTGTCAGTTTAATAGATCAATAAAAATTAGCCTCAATGATTTAGTTGAGGCTTTTTTTAGTTCAGTTTCACAAGACGTTTTGCGTGCGAAATCCCATGAAAATTGACATAATAGAGCAAACAAAGAGGAAGGATGAAAATGATGACAACCTACAAAGAAATTTCAACCTTACCCGAATGGGAAAATGTCTTAAAATATTCCAAGGAAAAACCGGTGTTGGTCTTTAAGCACAGTACCACTTGTCCCGTTAGTGCTGCAGCTTACAAAGAATTCACTTCTATTGAGACGGATTTAGATGCGTATTTAGTAAAAGTAATTGAAAGTCGTCCAGTATCAAATGAAATTGAACGTAATCTAGGAATTCAACATCAATCACCTCAAATCTTTTTGCTATCAAATGAAAAGCCAGTGTGGAATGCATCTCATTGGAATATTACAGAATCTAAAATTGGTCAAGCCATACACAATCAAGAATAAAGAAGAATACAAAACCCACTCTTAAAAAAAGAGTGGGTTTTGTTGATTTAATAGATGATTATTGAAAATCATGTTTTGTTTTGTTGTTTTATAGTAGAATTATCTTATATAGTTACAACAAAGTGAAATAAAAAGAGGAAGTGCCAATCATGGATTCAATACAAAAAGTTGGGCAATATTTAATAGATCATGCAGAAGAAATAATCAGTGAAATGATGGAAAGTGCACTTAAAATGGTTGAATACGAAATAACTGAAGAAATGATACAACAATCCATCAAACAAAACGTAGAGTTTTTGCATCTTTTAGCTGAATCATTTAACGAAAGTGATGAAGCGGCTGCTGAAGGGTTATTAGAGTGGAGCAAAAAATATGGAGAACAACAGGCTTCAATGCTAGCACGATTGTCTGAGATGTTAAAAACATATGCCGGGCAACGTTTAATGTATTTACAACGTATTAACAATATTTCCATTGAGCATGGGTTATCAACTGAAGATGTTCTCAAAATCAATAACCGCGTAAACTTTTTACTTGATGTAAGCATGACAGAAACAATATTTTCTTATGAAGCATACCGAGATGAACTAATGAGGGACCGTCAAAACGAAATTAATGAATTGTCTGCACCAATCGTGCCCATTCAACATGGTATCGCTGTTTTACCCTTGATTGGTGTGTTGGACGATTCACGTGTAAAACATTTATTAAATAAAGTTCTACCAAATATCTCTACAACTGAAATTGAACATTTGATTATTGATTTTTCAGGTATCCTGACCATAGATGAAGCAGTAGCACAGCATATTTTTACTATTCATAATGTACTGCAACTCCTAGGAATTCACACGTTGTTTACAGGAATACGACCGAATTTATCTATGACGATTGTACAAGCAGGTATTGACTTTACTTCATTCAACACATTTGGAAGCGTCAAGCATGCAATAGAGAGTATTAAATAGTCTTTACTATATAGGCTGAAGGAGTACGATTTTTTTCAAGTTGTGCATATTTATTTAATTGGAAATTGACTATACTAGACAACGATGACATTGTGAATACCTAGTAACTAACAATCTAAATTAGATTAAAAGCGGGTAATATGATAACATTACACTCTAGATATAGTGAGGACGTGACCGAATATGATTAAAATTGAAATTCCAAAGCCTGATTTAGTTATTAGGCAGCGAAAGCAAGAATTGAAAGAAAACGAAGTTGAAATTCCGTCGGTTTATGGATTTATTGACTTTCATCAAATCCCGCGAGACAAAGGCGGCATTATCATGTTCTTTAATAGAGAAAATGAGTTATTGTTCGTTGGTAAAGCACGTAAGTTAAGACAACGAGTCAAAAAGCATTTTGAAGATAATGTTTCCCCGATCAAAAATCATCGAGAAGAGGTCTCGAAGATTGAAATTTTCTTTGTTGAAGATGCTCTTGATCGCGAAATTTACGAAACCTATGCCATCAATAAACTTGTTGCAAAATATAATGTAGATAAAAAATTCTCTCATTGAGATTAAAAGCTGTCCTTTAAAGGGCAGCTTTTTTGTGTTTCAACGTAATTTATTTTCGCTTTAAATAAATAGATTTTGCATTTTAAAGTAATTTAATTTACTATATAAAGTAACTAAGGAGGTTTATTATGGATGATATTCGACTGAATGTTGCTTTGTTAAGAAGAAAAGTTCCGAATTTGACAACAGCTGCTAAATCAATTGGGATTCGACCGGCCACTGTATCGAATTTATGCACAGGCAAAATTGATTTGGGCAAGGCTGAAATCAGAACTTTAGTTGGTCTTGCAACACTTGCAAATTGTTCGCTTGATGAATTGATAATTCGAGGGGAGAAACTGAATATGATTGAAACACAAATTAAAACATTGGATTTCTTTGCACCACTTGTAAAAGGTGGTACTACTGGTTTGGTTGCTCGTCCTGGTATGGGACAAGTTGTTATTATAGCTGAATTAATGCATCGTTTTAAAGAGATTGATTCGACGACCGTTTTTTTACTTCCTACAACGAGTTATCCAGAGCTTGAAGGTACAACCGAATTAGCTGATAAAGTGACCACAACTATCGATGAGACGTTCTCAATCTTAACTTCACTAAATGGTAATGTAATTTTTATTACAGACAAGAGTTATATCGTGTCTGGAGAATTGTTCGATTTGCAAGAGAGGCTAGTAGCAGAACGTGTCCAAAACATCACAACCATTCTTGTCGATCTGTCAGGTGAAATAGTGGATGAGGATATGCCATACGGACCACTTGAAACACTTTGGCTACTGGATGCTGACTTAGCGACGCGAAATCTATATCCAGCAGTTCATCCCTTATATTCAACTTCATCCATTTTGGAAGGAACGGACTTAGACCAACGTCATTTTAATTTAAGACAACGCGCTCAAAAGTTACTACGACGATATCGAGAATTAAGATCAGTAGTAACTGCACATGGTATGGAGAAAGTGCCTGCAACTGAGTTGGAAACCTATGCACGCGGAGAACGATTGGAAGCGTATTTTACCCAACCATTTTTTGTAGCAGAACAATTTACAGGACCCGGGAAAGCGGTTTCCTTATCACAAACACTGGAAGATGTGGAACAGATTTTAGATGGGAAAGCAGACGGCCTTCCAGTTGAAGAGCTTAGATATTGTGGAAGTATCGGACAATAAATAGGTAAAGGGTGGAATTTATTTTCCACTCATTTTTTATTTCTTATAAATGTTCATGATTTAACTGACATAAAATAGAGGATAATGTGTAAGGAGTATCGAAAAGTGTTATTGATGGAGTACAAATGATTCACTGAAAGGGAGGAACTATGATGACGTTTAAAGTTCAACGAATTGAAGATTTGAAGAAAGTCGACGTATCGCAGTTGGTAACGGAAAGTGAAGAGGAAGGTTACCGTTTCTTATCTCGTTTAGTACATGATTATGAAGATGGATCGAACACATTTAACAAAGATGGTGAAGCACTATTTGGTGTTTGGGATGGACCTGAGCAACTAGTTGCAATTGGTGGGATTAACCAAAATCCATATACGAACAATAAAGATGAAGCTCGTTTAAGAAGATTTTACACTTTACAAAGTGCAAGAAGACAAGGTGTGGGTTCACAATTATTATCAGAACTTAAGAACCATGCAAAAGGAAGTTTCAAAGAAATTAGTTGTAAAACGGAATCTGCAAAAGCGGACGCTTTTTACCGTTTTAATGGTTTTGAAGCCGTCCATGAGACACCCGATACGACTCATGTGTTAAAACTCGTTTAATGATTTAAATAAAAGGAAGGATGCGCTTTACTTGCACATTCTTCCTTTTTTCATTAGACAAATCGAGAAGTATTATACAGTATAAAAAAATGTGCAAGATAGCGTCATTTATTTTTGGCCTTTGATTCTGAGGTAAATCCGAATGAAAGCTAAGATCATTAATATTCCAGAACATGACCACACATATAGTATAGACAATTCAAGATTCCTTTCGATGGCAGGAGGCGCTTGTTCATAAAAAAGCGAATAAATGTACGGACTACTTAGACCAATGATAAGAAGAATAGCCATCAAACGGTTCCGTTTAGATATAAGTGTACTGGAAAAAAGGATGGTTCCAGCAATTAGAGGAATTAGAATTTGTAATAACTGTATCATCGTTTCCAAAGGATTTGTCATGTAAAACTCCTTTCCATACCACCATAATATGTTTGACTCTACGAGAGTAAAACTTCTAATAGAAGAATAATAAAAAAGAGAAGGTAATGCTTAATGGAATGTCGAAAAAGTTCCATTTAAGAGGAAAAGAAAAAAGTTCCTCTATACAATTTAGATGTTTTATTCGATGCTTTCAAAGCGGGCTCCATATAAACACCGACAATGAGCCATCTATTCAACTTGCAAAGAGCGCAGGATTTCAATATGAATGTACAAGAAAAGCTTTTTCTTATGAAGATGACTGGTGGAAGGATTTTTTAATTTATTATCAAAATAAAGAGGATTGGGAGAATAACAATGACAAATTTAATTGATACATTACAAAATATAAAAGATAGAAAAGTTAACGTTGTTTCAAAAGAAGTACTAGATGAGATGATTGCTAACATCGGATCAACTGATCCAATATTAAGAGACAACATGATTTACAGTGCTTTTTGGACTTTGATAAATAATGAATGCCTGAAAGAACAGCAAATTGAATATGTATTAAGTGAGCTATTAAACAAACAATTACTAACACTAGATATCGAGAAGCCCATGACCGATTCAGTGTTTACTCGTACTTTTACAGCACTATTTTATGCGGCAATTTTACATGTTGATGCAACAAAACAAAAGATTGACGCAGAATTAGTGCGGAAAGTAATAGAAGTATCTCACGAATTTATGGAGAGAGAGCAGGATTTAAGAGGCCATGATGACGTTAAGGGTTGGGCACATGCGGCTGCGCATGGAGCGGATTTGCTAAGTTCAATAGGTAAACATCCGTTGGCAACTGAAGAGGATGCTAAAAAAATCCTCCAAGATATTGCTCGTATGATAACGATTGCCGAAGGTTATCGGGATGATGAGGAAGAGCGATTGGCCCGTGCTTTTGTAACAGTAACTAAGCATCATTTGACTGAAGCATTCATAGTTGAATGGGCTTTAAAACTTGAACAATATTTGAACGAAAAAAAATCCAGTAACAAAACTGATTTGCAACCATATTATGCACAGCTAGCATACAAAAATTTTCTGAAGTCCTCTTACTTCTTATTAGAAAGATTGAATGAGGGTAAAAATTTAAAAGATGTTATTCAACAAATCATCTTTAGGATGATGTATTAAACAAAGCTAAAAAGTTAGCTGATATAAAAAACTAATTTGATAGCCACAATCTTATTAATAGTGTGGTATATTTATCCATATTGTGTCAAGGGGGACAGATTGTGAAATTACATACCGCAGTATTTGGAGATGGAGAACCTATTGTTTTTCTTCATACAGGCTTACAAACTGGTTTAACTGATTTTGAATACCAAAGAGAATATTTTAAAGGGTCGTTTAAGGTCATTCTTCCTGATTTAAGAGGTCATGGTCAATCCAGTGAGGATGATTTTTCGAATTACTTTGAGGATTGTGCTAAAGACCTTGCTGAAACTTTAAAAGAATTAGGTATGGAGTCGGCCCATATTGTCGGATGTTCTTTAGGAGCATTAGTTGGATTGGTTTTTGCTAAAAGGTTTTCGGAAATGGTGAAAAGTGTAACCCTTTCAGGAATTACAGCAGAAAAACCAGATGACTGGCTCAAAACGCACAGTGAAGACGTAGCTATGCAAACTCAATTATTACAAAATGAAGATATAATAAATTTCTTTGATAATCAACACCAATCAGATTGGAGACAGTTTCTTTATATGGCACGAAATGAAGATTGGTATCCTTTTGATGAAACAAACAATCTTAACGGAATTCATGCTCCCATCCTTTTTATGGTTGGTGAAGGGAATTCAAATGAAACTAAAGGAGCTATCGTTTATCCTAAAATGAAGGATAATGTCCACGTTGCAATCATTCCATTTGCGGGGCATTTAGTGCATACAGAGCAGCCACTTATTTACACAAAAATTTTAGAGGAATTTCTAAATAAAGTTAGATGATTAAAAAAAAATCAAGGGATGTCCAAAAGAGGATATCCCTCTTTTTACATGTTTATTACATGAAATTCCTCCGTTGATTGAAATTCAAGGTATCTAATACAGGAGTGATTACTATGCATAAGATCGAAAAAAGAGCGACAGTCGAAAAAGAGAAGTTTGTGCAAGTAGGCAGTATTAAATTGTATACAAAAATGTTTGGGAAGAAAAATAATTTTCCAACTATTGTCATGGATGCTGGATATGGAGACTATTCAAAGGCTTGGGATTCTTTAATACATGAGGTTGCTAGGATATCTCAAGTATTAGTTTTTGATAGAGCTGGATTAGGAAAAAGCGAAAAAAGTCAAAATGCTAGAATAAGTTCTGTAATGATTAAGGAAATGGATGAGCTTTTGACTGGAATGGGGATTGAGCCACCATACATATTAGTTGGTCATTCTTTCGGTGGAGTAAATGCACGTATGTATGCTACAGAATTCACAGATAAGGTTGTGGGTCTAATTTTGGTTGATTCAACACCAGAGGAATATAAAGAAAGATTCCTTCCAACGATGCCGATCGAATTTCAAGAAGCATACACCAAACAATTTACTCTTGAAGGTACTTTTGATGAATTTAAGGAAAGCTTGGTCGAGCTAAAACAAACGAGAAGTCAATTAAACATCCCTCTAATTGTTCTTTCTGCAGGGAAAAAAGACCATTACACTCAAAATTCTCAGGAATTATGGAATGAAATGCAAAAAGAATTACTTGAGATATCCACTAAAAGTGAGTTTATGATTGCGAAAAATAGTGCTCATTATATACAGAATGATGAACCAGGTATAATTCTTGATGCAATAAAACGTTTGAATAAATTAATATAATTTCTTAGGTTGTGCTTTAGAAAGCAAAACGAATTCAAGGATAAAATAAACAAAGACGAGATATTTGGTTACTCGTCTCTTTTATTCTAGTAATTTATAAACGGTTAAACTGAACATTCCAAGGTGGGGCGTACTTTAAGACTAATGCTTTTTCTAATGCTTTAACCGCATCTACCTCTTCCGCTGAGCCGCCAACAACTATAATGGAGATGTTTAATTGATGAGCATGTTCATTCATTTTCCCGCCAGACTTATGCGTTCTTGCACTATCGCTATCTCGGACATAGTCTCTTAATCTTTTACGAAATCCTCCATTGCTGTGTTCGATAGCACGACCAATATACATAATTTTGCCATTCATTTCGGCTTTGTATAACCCAATAGATTTATTGTAAGCAGAGAGAGTACCTAAAGTTAAATTACTTAATCTGCCGAGACTTTGCCAACTTCTATCCCATTGATCTGTAGTTTGACTTGCAAATAAGATATCTCCATTCGAGTTTATTTGAACCGATTCATTTGAATTACCACCAGTGTATGCATTCACCTTTGCTTGTTGTAGTTTTTCTTTAGCTTCATTCACTTTCCGTGCATATTCCGGGTTTTGCATTTTCTCAGAATTACCTGCACGTTGGACCTTCCGTTCAGCATCCTTCATTAATTGTCCTTGGCGCTGTTGAGCTCTTTGCTGAGCACGCTGTCCTTCCTCTAAAAGAACATTCGCCACTTTTCCTATCTTATCCCAAAATCCCAATCGTCATCACCTACTCCGTCAAATTTCCTATACTTATATAATAATAAGATAATTTTAATTCAATTATCAAGAGAATTTTCATGGATAGTAAATTTACAATACTCCAACTGTTTGTAAGTTTTCTTCATCTATCACATAATGAAAGATAAGATAATTTTGAGAATGGAGGAGATCCTATTGAAAGACGATTTAGAATTTGATATGGAAATGGCAAGAGAATATGACAAAGGAATACGACGTGCATTGCCTACATATGACGCGTTATTTCGTATGGTGCAATCTTTTCTACGTGCAAACGTGAAAGACGCTCCAAACATTCTGGTTGTGGGTGCTGGTGGAGGAAATGAAATCGTAACGTTTGGAAAGGCGAATCCGACGTGGACATTTTCTGGGGTGGATCCTTCAGAAGCAATGTTAGAGGTTGCCTTGCAAAAAGCGAAAAATGAAGGCATAGATGAACGTGTGACCATTTATACAGGTACAGTTGAAGAAGTGGAATTTAATAAAAAGTTTAACGCTGCAACTTGTTTACTAGTTCTTCATTTTGTTGAAACGAAGGAAGAAAAGTTGAGTTTATTAAAAACAGTGAAAGAAAATTTGGAGCCTGGAGCACCATTTGCCCTCGTTACAATGTTTGGAGATCAATCTCAACCTGAATTTGATGAGCGTATGAATTTGTGGAAATCAATATGGTTAGATCTAACGGATTTAACAAGAGAAGATGTGGAGGGAATGGAAGAATCAGTGCGTGAATTATCGTTTGTATCAGCCAATGAGATTGAGGGGCTTTTAGAACAAGCTGGATTTGAACGTGTTACACAGTTCTTTTCGACAACACTTTTTGGCGGTTGGATTGCACACGCTAAAAATTAAAGACAAGGCATTCGCCTTGTCATTTTTAGATTTCAAAGGGTGTTTCAAGATAGAAGTTAGCTTGTTTATAAAGCAGTAACGAATCAAATTCATTAAAATTAACTTTCTTTAAATTTTTACGTTAAAAATACCATATTAAACACAGCAAAATCCATTGGGTCTCCTTGTTGGTCCTCGAGAGTCGTTTCTATTATTAAATCCACTTCTTCTATTTCATGATGTCTTTTTACAACTTGTAGTATATTAGCACCTATCGAGTGTATCTGCTTTAAATTCTTCATAAGTTTCATCTAAAAAAACATACGTATATGCAATAATAGTCATTTTTCCTGTTTCTTCATTAAATTCAACTAGTTTAATCGCATCTTCTGAAATCCATGACGGTACCCAAAGTTTTCTACAATGGAATAACCAATGTTTTGGTCTAATTCGCTTTGTATCTCTTTTGTTTCTTCCGAATTGGGAACAGACCGAAATTAGAAAAGTGGAAATGAATATCATAAAAGATTTCTTCAATGGAGTATAGTCTCTTTTTAATGGTTTTAAAATTATAATAGAAAACTATGAAACTTGATACATATTTCTTTAAAGATGCTATTTCCCTTTTTTCCCATAAAAAATTAGGTTTCTACTTTCACTAGAATGGGAACTTCATAGAGTAGGACTAAAACAAAGGGGGATGAGCCGAAATGAACTCGATATCAAAAGAACAAGCTAAAGATACGATGAGAGATGCAAAACCATGGGTACGTCGCTTTGGTCGCTTCGGGTATATGGCGAAGGGCGTCGTTTATGCAATGATTGGCATTTTGGCACTTCTGGCTGCATTTGGTCCAGGCGGTGAAACGACAGGAACCTCCGGGGCTTTATATTCAATCGCAGAAATGCCGTTTGGAGAATTGGTGTTATGGGTTATTGGTATCGGACTTATCGGTTATATTGTATGGGGGTTAATTAAAGCCATTAAAGATCCTGAAAACGAAGGAACTGATGCAAAAGGAATTATTAAGCGTATCGGATATTTCATTAGTGCTATTATTTATTCGAATATAGCTTTTGGAGCAATCAAGCTTGCTAGTCATACAGGGAATGCAGGTAGTGGTAACTCTGAACAGACCATCTCCGCAAAACTAATGCAACAGCCTTTTGGTGTGTGGCTCGTAGGCATCGTAGGAGCCATTATTATTGGGTATGGTCTTTATGAATTTTATAGTGGTTATAAAGAAAAGTTTATGAATAAATTTAAAACATACGAAATGAACGAAAAAGAACGAAAGCTTGCAAAAAATGCCGGAAAAGTAGGGCTGATTTCTAGAGGGATTGTATTTTGTATGGTTGGTTTTTTCTTTATTAAAACAGCTATTACACATGATTCAAACCATTCAAAAGGTCAGGGTGGTGCATTATCAGAACTTGCTCAACAACCCTTTGGCCAGCTTTTACTCGCTTCGGTTGCCATTGGACTATTTTTATATGGCATCTACCAAATTATTCGAGGACGTTATCAACTTATGAATTTTGGTCATCATGGAAAATAGAAAAAAGAACTGTTCACCTTGGTGAATGGTTCTTTTCGTGTTGGAGTAACCATTCTTTTCGCCAAGTTCCCCATGCGAAACCAGTCATCGAACCGTTTTTCCGAACGACTCGATGGCAAGGAACGAGGATGGCTAATTTGTTTTTACCAATTGCTGTTCCAACAGCACGTACAGCTTTTTCATTGTTAAGTAAATGTGCGATATCGGAATATGTGGTTGTTGTGCCAAAAGGAATCTCAGTTAAGGCTGTCCAAACTGTTTGTTGAAATGGAGTTCCGGACGACATGGATGGTGAATCGAATTCATTGAGATTTCCTTTGAAATAAAAATCTAGCTGCAGGAGAATCTGCTTAACGATGTGATTTTCATTTGAGTTATTTATCTCTTCTACAAATAAAACTGAATGCACGTTTTCATCATCTGCTAAAACTTCAATGAATCCAATAGGCGATTCATAATATCCTCTAAACATAACTTCACTCCTTTTCTTTCATCTTAATAAAATTCTTCTTATCTTGCATTTCGATTTTTGACATTCAATTTTTTGTGATTTTAATTGTGGTAGAATACGAAAAAGGAGTAATCTATAATGAGAGATTCAGAATGGAAAGCCATTAAAATGAATGATTCTAATTATGATGGAAAGTTTTATTATGCTGTTTCAACAACACTGATTTTTTGCCTCCCATCATGTCCATCCAAGTTGCCACTCCGAAAACATGTGACTGTTTTCCCGGCACTTGATGAAGCAAAGGAAGCTGGTTATCGGCCTTGTAAAAGATGTACGCCTGATAGGAAGATTACCATAAGTAGACGGGCTGAATTCGTGGAAAAAGCCGTTGCATATATTAACAATCATCTAACTGAGCCATTAACGCTGGTCGGAATTGCAGACAACGTGTTTATATCGCCTACATACTTGCAGAAAATTTTTAAGGACGAGATGAATATTTCACCTTCTCAATACGTGTTAAGTGTCCGTTTGCTAAAGGCAAAAGAATTATTGAGATTAAAAGAAATGCCTGTCATAGATATAGCGAGTTCAATCGGATTTGGAAATGCAGGGCATTTTGCCACTGCTTTTAAACGACATGTTGGACAATCTCCGACTCAGTATCGATTACAGGCTCAAGAAAAGGAGAATTCTCATCATGCGTGAATATATCGCTTTAATTACACTAAGCCTCATCTGGGGGCTATCGTTTGTCTTTATTCATATTTTAAGTGAACCTGCAGGCGTTTGGGGCACCGTATTTATTCGGTGTGTGGCCGGAGCCTTGTTGTTAGCTCCGCTTTTATGGGTCAAGCGTAAACAGATTGTGAAACCAATTCCTTGGAAATCTTTACTTATTGTTGGTGTTTTTAATGCAGGATTGCCATGGGGATTAATTGCATTGAGCCAAACGCAAATTAACAGCAGTTTAGCCGCTGTTCTAAATGCTTTTACACCAATTTTTACAGGTCTAATTGGATTACTACTATTCAGTACTGTTTTATTTAAACGTCAGTGGATAGGAATTGGAATTGGATTTATAGGTATATTAATTATTATGGACTTTAATATTGCTATCCTATTTGGAGAAAGTTTTATCGGAATTGGAACGATGATACTTGCTACGATGTGTTATGGATTTTCTTCGCATTATGCACGGAAGCATTTGAAAGACGCGGGCATCATTTTTGTAACGACATGTACATTAATTGTTGGGGCATGCGTGGGTGCAGTTGGAATGATGGTAACGCATCCTAATCAGCTTAGCCATCTTATAAACGAAATGAATGGGGAAGTCCTTTTCGCAATCATTGGTCTCGGATTTTTCGGATCTGGCATAGCCCACTTATTATTCTTCTATTTAATGAATAAAAGAAGTCCGGAATTTGCGACATCAGTTACGTATCTTATTCCTATATCAGCTATCTTCTGGGGGTTCTTCTTGTTAGACGAACAGGTCTCTATACATATGATCGTTGGACTCATCGTCATTTTGTGTGGTGTATATTTAACAACAAGAGTGAAAGTTAAGCAACTAAGTTAATTAGACGATCAAATCCACTTCAATAGAGGTGGGTTTTTTAATAAAAACAATGAAGACGATGTGTATAGAGAATTGAATACGTGCATATATAAGGGTACGTATGCTTATCCCAACAAAAGATTACATAAGGGGAGAAGTTGTTTGCAAAAGAGAAAACGAATGATTCTTATGCTCTTTTTTACCGTGATACTTTTTTTGCCATTTGCTGATTTGAAGGAAGAACAGACTGAATTGGCTGAAGTGACAGTCGTTTCTTTTGATAAGTATGCTCTCCTCAGTAGTGACATCAATCGAATTTTACAAGATGACCGATTAAATGGAACCTCAATAGGCATCAGTATTCGAAAGGCATCCACAGGGGAAGTCATCTATCAACATTCGGGGGATACAAGATTACATCCCGCTTCCAATATGAAATTGTTAACAGGTGCTGCTGCACTTGATACTTTAGGTGAAGATTATCGGTTCACGACAGAGGTATTATCAGACGGAATAATAGTAGATAATGTTTTGCAAGGGAACTTGTATTTAAAGGGTAAAGGTGACCCGACTTTATTGAAAGAAGATTTCGATCTACTTGCAAAGAATTTAAAGGGGAAAGGCATTCAAGAAGTTAATGGAAATCTGATTGGGGACGATACTTGGTACGATCAGGTTCGATTGTCTGCAGATATCACTTGGAACGATGAGCCATATTATTATGCTGCCCAGGTTTCTGCACTCACTGCTTCTCCGAATAATGATTACGATGCTGGAACGGTTATAATAGAAGCTTTTCCGAATAAAACCGTAGGCAAAACGGCGATTGTAAAAATGAGTCCATTAACTGATGTCATGAAAGTCATTAATCGATCTAAAACTGTTGCAAAAGGGACTAGCCGAGACATTCGTATTCTACGTCAACATGGTACAAATAACATTCTTGTTGAAGGAACGATTCCAGTTGAAAGTCATTCAACCAAAGAATGGATAGCGGTATGGGAGCCTTCCTATTACGCGTTGGATTTATTTAAAAAATCTCTACAAGAAAATGGGATTGAGTTTTCTTCTGAATCGAGTGTAGAGTTAGGTAAGACGCCAACTAGTGCAGTTTTATTAACATCTAAGGGATCCATGCCCTTAAAAGAATTGTTCATTCCATTTATGAAGCTAAGCAACAACGGCATTGCTGAAGTTTTGACAAAAGAAATGGGGAAGGTCGTTTATGGTGAAGGAAGCTGGGAGAGAGGTCTCCAAGTGATGGAGGAATATTCTGTGAGGCAAGGTCTTAATGTAGGATCGATGCAGATTCGAGATGGATCGGGTATGTCCTATTTGAATTTGATTCCTCCAAATGAAGTATCAAAATTATTATATTCAGTTCAAAAAGAGTCGTGGTATAGCACATTTTTAAACTCGTTGCCGATTCCGGGAAACAGCAATCGTTTAGTGGGAGGAACAATGCGAAAACGAGTTAATATTGCCGGGAACGTGAAGGCAAAGACCGGACATCTGACATCTGTTTCTACTCTTTCCGGATATACCCAAACGAAGGATGGAGAACCTATGATATTCTCGATTCTTATAAATAATAATCTAGACAGTATGAAAAAAGTAGAAGATTCAATTGTTTCTGCGATAGCAAATTATAAAAATCAAAATAATCAGTAGCTTCCCACGGGCTAATGTGGGAAGCTATTTTTAGAGTGAATTTTTCTCTTGTTTAGATATGATTTAATTTGAAAGGAAGGCTTTATATGATAAAAGCAATTATATTTGATTTCGACGGGTTACTAGTAGATACAGAATCGATTTGGTATGAAGCCTATAGAGATGCATTAGTGGAACACGATTTTCACCTTACTTTGGAACATTTCGGGCGAGTGATCGGCACTTCGTCTGATGCATTAGATCGTTTAATTCAAGAAAATGTTACGACAGATGTTGATATAGCGGCCATTAATGAAAATGCACATACCTTTTATAATGAAAAGCTATTAACTCCTGTTTTGCGAGATGGTGTACAAGCATATGTCAATTCTGCAAAAGAAGCGGGTTTGAAACTTGCTGTTGCATCGAGCTCTTCTCGTCAATGGGTTGCAGGGTACTTAGAGAATCTCGGGATAATGAAGGAATTCGATGTAATCAAGACAAGAGAAGATGTAGAAAAAGTAAAACCAGACCCTGCACTATATTTAATTGCTTTAAAAGAATTAGAGGTTGAAGCAGGTGAAGCCATTGTTTTTGAGGATTCCTTCAATGGTTTAAAAGCTGCATGTGCAGCAGGAATTAAGTGCGTAATCGTTCCGAATCCAGTGACCGCTCACTTACCATTTGAAGGTCATGCACTTCATTTACATTCAATGTCTGATATGAAACTACTGGATGTCATAAAAGAAATACAGAAATAGAATAGATAAATTATTGAATTTAAAAGGGGACTACTATGGTAACAACAAAACAACTACAAGATATTGAAAAACTACAAAAAGAATGTGAGACGTATGATCAGTTTCAACTGAAACTTAACTGGGAGATGCTTAAAAAACGCGAATCGGATCAGTTAGACTTCCTTCATTATGAAAATGAAGAGCTTATCGCGTTTTTAGGGTTGTATACATTTGGTTCGACAGTTGAAGTATGCGGTATGGTGAAACCAAGTGAACGACGAAAAGGACATTTCCAACGCTTATTTGATCAAGGCATGGAAAGAGCAAAACAAAATGGGTACAAGAAAATCCTATTGAACGCACCAGCTACTTCAGATGCAGCAAAAGCTTTTTTAAATAAACAAGGAGCGGAGTATGCATTCAGTGAACATCAGATGGAGTGGCAGCTTAATCCACTTGAAGAGGTAGATGGAGTGACATTACGACTTGCAAAAACGGATGACACAAATATGCGGATTCGATTAGATGTAGAAGCATTTGGAGATTCAGAAGAGGATGCACGTGCTATGAATGAACGTTTGGATCATGATGAAGATACCGATATGTTTATGATAGAAGTGAATAAAGAAACCGTTGGAAAAATTCGTTTGAGATGTGAAGAAGAGGGACAAACGTGGATATATGGTTTCTCCATCTTACCGGAACATCAAGGTAAAGGAATCGGCCGGAAGGTACTAAAAAAAGTTGTCAATGAACAAAGTAACGCTGGACAATCCGTTCATTTAGAAGTGGAAACGAAAAACGCCCATGCTTTAAGGTTATATGAATCAGTAGGTTTTAAAGTTGTTCATGCACAAGATTATTATACGTATAAAGGTTAGAAGCGAGTCCATGCGACTCGCTTTTTTGTGTGGTTTTATTGAAGGAATGCATCATGAATACACAAAATGTTGTTTAGTTGTAAAAATTGGACTTTAAGTTGTAATTTTTAAGCTTCACGTTGTAAAAATGTTGCTCTACGTTGTAAAAAAGGGCCGCTTTGTTGTAAATGTGAAATAATCTAAGGAAGCTGGGCAACAAAAAAGAGCGAATGACTCATTCGCTCTTTACTCACCCACTAAATCCTATTTAAATGTGTCCATCAATTGTAAGAAAACAGGTCCCAACAAGATAATGAAAATACAAGGGAAGATAAAGATTACAAGTGGAAAAAGCATTTTAATAGGTGCCTTCATCGCTCTTTCTTCTGCACGTTGTTTTCGACGCACACGGACTTCTTCCGATTGAATTCTTAAAATTTGTACCATTCCGATACCCAGTTGCTCAGCTTGTATGATATTACCGATAAGCATTTTAATATCATCAACTGGAAGGCGATCACGGACCCCAGCAAGGGCTTCTCGGCGAGTTTTACCGAGTCGTAACTCTTCTAAACAACGCTGAAATTCATCTGCGAGGACACCATATTTTTTTGATACAACTTTGCTTAATGCTTGGTCAAAACCAAGTCCAGCTTCCATACTAACCGCTAATAAATCAATAAAATCGGATAGTTCAATGACCGCTTTATGATTTCGCGATTTGATCTTCATTTTCAAAAACCCATGGGGCATATATAAACTGAAAATTAGTGTTGAGATAAACAAAAGTACGATTACACCAAATGAAGCCCTCGCTACAATGAGCAGTATTAGCATTCCAAGTGGAAAGAAGATACCAAATCCAAGCTGAAATATTCTAAACTCAAATGGACTCATGTTAAAAGGGGTACCGGCTTGTAAAAGTTTACGCTCAATTTTTTCAGCTTTACCTCGTTTATTCGTACGATTGAAACTTCGTTTAAATTGTTTTAATCTTGTTTCGAAAAGTCTTTGGAAGAGAGATTCTTTCAAAGTTGTATTTAATTTCACACCAGGTTCAAGGCGTTCTTCACCAATCACAAGCGCAATTCGCTGTTTTTTTGATTGAATCGCTTCTTTTCGTGCTAAAAATGCACCGAACAGTACAAATAAAACGGTTCCTAACGCAAGTAACTCAATCATAATTTACACCTCAATGTTCGTGATTTTCATGATAAAGAAAAAGCCAAGGATTATTGAAAGTAGACCAACTGCAAGCATTCCAAGTCCAATTGGATTCGTGAAAAGCACAAGAATGTAAGATGGATTCACGAGGAATAACATGCCTGATAAGCCGACAGGGAGTAAGGCTACCACCATTCCAGAAAGTTTCCCTTGTGCCGTTAACGTCTTAATCTGCCCTTGAATTTTAATTCGTTCACGAATGGTATGGACGATTTTTTCTAAGACGACCGCTAAGTTTCCGCCAACTTGACGTTGAATGAGAATAGCTTGAATCATCAAGTCCAAGTCGTTGCTCGGCATGCGTTCTTTCATCCGGTTTAACGATTCTTCTACTGTTGCTCCGTACTGCATTTCTTGTAACACAATTTCAAGTTCTTCTTTCGCAGGGGAGGGTGACTCTTCCATTACGTTACGAAGTGCTTGGAAAAAACTAAACCCCGCTCGAAGGGCATTCACTACTGTCGATATCATCTCTGGCAAATAATCATTGAACTGCTGTAACCGTTTCTTTTGTTTAGATCTAATAATGATTTTAGGAAGGATATAACCAACAATTCCACCGACCAGTAACATAAGAATCCATGATTTCAGTAAATAGAAGAATAAGGCAAAAAATATGATTGAAATCCATTGGAACATGACATACTCTTCAGGCTTAAGTGGTATTCCTGCACGGTGTAACGTCATCTCAATCGACTTATTTTTATCCTTGGCTTTTAGTCGTTTTCTCACTTTTTCTTTAGCAGTTGTTAAATCAACAATTCGACGCATCTCTTTTTCGGATTTTGGTTCTGGACTTTCATTATGAATGAAATGCTCCAGGCGCTTCGTCATTTGTTGTTTTTGGAAAAAGAATCTAACAAATATGGCGAAGAAAAATAGAGTGGATGTGGCTAATAACAAGGCATATCCAATGACTGTCATGACAAAACCTCATCTTTTTCGATAAAGACATGAGGGGGAATGTAAATACCAGAAGTCTCAAGTTTCTCATAAAACTTCGGACGTACACCAGTTGGAATCAACTTTCCACGTATCTTACCATTAGCATCCACACCCGATTGTTCATAAACAAAGATGTCTTGAAGAACGATTATGTCTCCTTCAAGTCCTTGTACTTCGGTGATTTTGACGATTCGTCTGGTCCCATCCTTTAATCGGGATTGCTGCACAATCACATCAAGTGCGCCAGAAATCTGGTCACGAATAGCTTTAACTGGTAAATCGATACCCGCTAGTAAAACCATTGTTTCTAATCTAGAAATCATATCCCTTGGACTGTTGGAGTGACCAGTAGCAAGAGAACCGTCATGCCCTGTATTCATCGCTTGGAGCATGTCCAGTGCTTCGGCACCACGAACCTCACCAATAACAATCCGGTCGGGACGCATACGAAGTGAATTTTTAACTAAATCACGAATGGAGATTTGACCGTTGCCTTCAATATTTGCTGGTCGCGATTCTAGAGTAATAACATGGTCTTGCGTTAATTGTAATTCTGCTGCGTCTTCAATCGTGACAATACGTTCATCAGATGGAATGAAACTCGATAACACGTTAAGTGTTGTAGTTTTTCCAGAACCAGTACCGCCACTCACGAAAATATTCAAGCGTGCTTTCACACATGCTTCTATGAATAAAGCCATTTCTTCCGTTACCGTTCCAAAAGAAATTAAATCACGTATCGTGTATGGATCTTTTGAGAATTTCCGGATCGTAATGGTTGGACCATTTAAAGCAAGAGGCGGAATGATTGCATTCACACGTGAACCATCTGGTAATCGCGCATCCACCATCGGACTACTCTCATCAATCCGTCGGCCAATAGGGGCAACAATACGCTCAATTACATTTAGAACATGCTCATTATCTCGGAATACGATATCCGTTAACTCCAGTCGACCGTTGCGTTCGCAATAAACACGGTCTGGCCCATTTACCATTACCTCTGAAACTGATTCGTCAAGTAGAAGTGGATTAATCGGACCGAACCCTGTCAATTCATTTACTAAATCGGCAGTTACTTTTTTCCGATCAATCACTTTCCGGTAATTTTCTTCTTCTTTAAGAACGTCGTGAACTATACGGTCGATTTGTTGGTCTAAATCGTCATGTTCTTTAGTTAAATCAATGGTCGCCAAAATTTCTTTTTGTATCATTCTCTTAAACTCTTGCTCTTTTTCTTGTTGTGCCGCTGCAGGCTTAGGTACAGATAATACAGACTTGACTTCAGGTTTTACAATAGGTGCAGGTATGGTGGGAGGGAGTTGAACAGGTTCCTTTTGTTCTTCAAGTTTTTCGATTGCTTCTGGTGGTTGTTGATTTTGTTGCAAACGATTAAGTAAACTCATGTCAATCCCTCCTTATTTTTTCAAGCCAAACCATTTCTTATTCGCACGTTCTTTACGAACCCCATTATCTTCTGGGTGATTCGTTACAATGCAATCAGCCAAGCGTCCTAAATCTCTTGCTAAGTCTGAGCCACTACGTCGACTGACCACGGGAATCCCAATATTTAATGACTGACTCGCTAATCTAAAGTTATTTGTGACGAATTCAGCATCTGTAACTTGCAACATGCCAGGAATTTCCTCTGGTTTAATCATTCCTTCCATATCGAAGCGGTTAATGATTAGTTTAATTTTCGGTGTATACGCTAACTGATTGAACGTTTCTAGTAATTGTTTTGTATTCTTTAATGCAGTCATATCTGGAGTTGTCACAACGAGAATGTGGTCAGCTAAATCGAGAATATCGAGTGTAGTTTCATGAAAGGCATATCCGCAATCGACAACGGTGTAATCATAATGATCTTTGAGCATATTCACTGCTTTTTTCATCACATCGTTCGTCACAAGTTCTGCATGTTCCGGACGGTCTGGAGCAGCTAATACATGTATACCGGTTTCATGGTCTGTTAAATAGTTTGAAATAAGAGAGTGGTCAATGCGGGCTATGTCTTCGGCCACATCTTTCATCGTAACCGTTGTTTTTAAATCTAATGCGATGGCGATGTCCCCAAACTGCAACTTGCCATCGACTAGTGTGATGGATAAGTATTTCTTATGTAGAGCAATCGCTAAGTTAGTCGCAAGAAAGGTTTGACCAACACCACCTTTCGCGCTACATAAAGCGACAACTTTTCCTGTTTTCATCTGTTCATGCTTGTCCAAGGTGGCACCTCCTTACTCTTTTGGTGGTAATACTTCTCGACGATGTAAAGTTAAATGTAAGCTCGCCTTATCAGTTTCATGAGCTTGAATAAGCTGAATCATGTCTTCTGGACTTATTTCGAGTGTAACAGAAGCGTATTCGACAAGTACGTCATTTTCATCTTTAACCGTCATTTTTTGACCTACTGCCAACACTCGAACTTTTGAAAAAAGAAGGACGCTCTTTGTAACAGGTTTATTTGTTGTTGCTTCATCTTCAGTTACGGAGTAAATAATATCCACAAAATCTTCTGCTTCAATTAAGTTAGAGACAGACTGCACAAGATTAGCTCGAATCGAAATGGCACGTTGACCATCTGTGATTTTTTTCGAAACCATGTCTTCAACTTCTTGAGGAGATTGAACACGTGCTGGCAGCAATACTTCATCTGCTTCAATACGAGTAGTTGCTAATTTGCCAACCACATCCTTTAAAGAGGTTAAACTTGAAGCATGAACAGATGAGGTGGGTCTTGTGGCTAGTTTGACCATTTCTTTTGTAATGACTGTGTTTTCCTCAATCGCTTGAACAGAAACGACCACTTCTTTAGTTACTATGGGTAGGTCACTTTCCTTATTTTTCGCAGAAAATGAATACGCAAAAACGAGGGTCGTGATTAACCCCATCACGATAGCCAATAAAAATAATGTTCTTGATCTCATGTTAACACCTACTCTACTAATCTGATTGTATATGCGCCTTTATTTGCCGCATCTTCTAACTGGAAGCCTGTACCTACGCGTTTTAGAAAAATTCCTTTTATGGTTTTGTCATGTGAGTCCATAGCTTCTGAGATGTAAAAGTAAGCAAAGCCGGTAATTTTCACTTGTTTCATTTGGTTTGACTCGACGTTGTATGGGACATAAACAGGGATGAGTAAGATCCTTGGACAGTCTCGAGCGGTCATATCCGAGCATGTAGAGATTAAATAATCCACGGCTGATTTTGTTGGTCCTGCGATATTACCTGTCTGGGTATTGATGATATCACCAATCTTTAACTCACCATCGAATCCGTACATTAGGTTTTCCTCATAAAGCTTAGCACCTGGACCTTCTAAAGCCAGTGCGCCAAAATAACCCGTTTCCGAAGCAGTTTCATCTACTTTTAATGTGTATTCATTCCCATAGATAAGTGGAATCGAATCATCTATCCCGATAGGAGCGGCACCAGATGCTCTTCCCATTACTCCAACTTCTACCTTTGCTTTCACAGAAACATCTACATCGTCAATGCCTACAATCGATGCAAAAAACAGTGGAACAGATTCACTCAATTGAACGGTAACATTCTCCTCAGGTGTAACTGAAATGTTTTGAAGAAAAGGGAGTGCATCATGTGCTTCTAAAATCTCATCCACAATGCTGTCCACTTCAATACCGGCATTTGTTGTGAGTTCTTGTCCACCAGATAATGCAGCCGCATTTGCTGCTTTTTGTAGATGAGCCTTGGTCATGTATAAATGCCCACCATCGACAACAAGACCAGCAAATGCAGTAAGAACAAGCATTAAAAAAGCGGCAATTAAAATGACGTTCCCTCGTTCATCCTGTCGAAAAGATCGGAAATTCATAGAAAAACCTCATTCCACTCGAATTGTTGAATCGACTTCAATATCAATAGGTCCACTAACAACAAGATTTGCAAGCGGCATAATTGGTTTCATCTTATAAGAAAGAGTGACGGTCACATCATCGCCAGACTCTCGAACACTATCGTCAGGGGAAATGCCAATG
The DNA here is from genome assembly GCA_048976825.1 of Paenisporosarcina sp. Lineage (GTDB taxonomy): Bacteria > Bacillota > Bacilli > Bacillales_A > Planococcaceae > Paenisporosarcina. The sequence continues at coordinate 104,783 of JBHGUT010000006.1, read as the reverse complement.
ACAAGAGTATTACCATCACCAGCAGAAAAGTGTTGACGTGCGTAAGTCTCCATTTCTTCATCTGTATGACCAAAACTGCCAATACGAACCGTTTCTTGTGCTGTGAAATGTAAAGTTGAATATGTATAAGCCACTCGACCAAGATCGATAATAAATACTAAAAACAATAAGAAAATAGGAATGACTAACGCAAACTCAACGAGGGATTGCCCTTTCTCCTCGCGAATCATAAGCGAATCACTCCTTGGAAAATCATAGCGCATAGTGCACCACCTGCAATGGCCACTCCATAGGGAAGTGTTTGATTGGAAGAGTGAGAGCGGACGACCGCCAATTTCATTCCATACGTCATGAGGCTGTTGCGGTGAAATAGTGACAACCACTGTTTTGATTTAATTAATCGATAGAGGATTAATAGCAAAGCAACAACACCACCAATTACCGCCATATAAACAGCTGTTGTTAATATGAAGAGAGGACCTTGAATCGCTCCAATTACAGCCATCAACTTCACATCACCCGCACCCATGCCCTTCATCATGTATGGAATCAAAAGAATTAAAAATCCAACGATGAGTCCAAATAAACTGCTTGATAAGCCAGACCAACCGTTGGAAATAACCTGTAATACTAAAGTGAGAAGGAGGACAGGAAGCAACACCTTGTTATAGATTTTTCGACTCTTTAAATCGGTGAATAAACAAATGCTAAGTAAAATTATGAGTAACCCATCAAGTAGTTGCATCCTAAACCTCCTTTCACAACATATTACTTCTCATTTAGCTTAGTTTTCTTGGAATTTTAAAATTACATCATTGAATTTTGCGATAATTTCTTTACCGAATAAAACCAATGTAGCAATAACTCCAATAGCAATAACTCCTAATACCAACGCGTACTCAGCCATACCTTGTCCTTCTTCTTCATTCATGAAATTTTTCATCCATTGTGTCATGATTTTTTCTCTCCTTTTGGTTGAATGTGTAGTTTTTGTCCTTTTTCAATAGCGAGTTCCTCGATACGGCCGGCTGCTAACTCCAAAACCGAATATGTCATTGGAACATGAGATCCACGTTTTCCTGGTGCGACAGAATGTTCGAGCCCGACTACGATTCGATTGGCATCTAAATAGATGATGTCAATCGGGTATTGCATGAAATAGGTGTGAACCGAGCGGCAGGGTTGAATATGAATTCCTGATTGACGCGGAAGTGATGAAGTGAAAAGTAAGCCTCTCAAGCGGTTCATAAATGAATACGCTGGTTTGACTTCTGTTGCAATCACGGTTCCGTGTAATGAGTCAATCACTTGCACAACTTCACCTCCAACATAAAAAAATGAACCCCGCCTACCGAAAGCGGGGTTCACGAATAGATTAATAGATATCAAAATGTTGTGATGCTTCATGAATTAATAGGGGAGAAATACCCTGTTAAAACGCACATTCACTCGTTTTGCATCTCTATAATCCTATGCCCAGTTCTTTCGGTAGCTGGCTGGCAATTGTGTATGTACACAAGAAGCCCCTGTAGCTTTGCGTCGCTGACTTTCATCAGTTTTGCTCTTATCGAGAACCAGTAACGGGGGTCCATCACTAATTACTCTTATTGACTATATTAGGACTGGTTTAGTTTCCTGCATATAGTCTGAATGGTTCTTTTTACTAATTTTTAGATAATTCAATAGATGTGTTTTTATTCATGAAACATAATGATTATGAGTAATTCGACATAATTCGATAGTCACTTAGTAGTTGATAATACTCGTCTTTTAGAATAATTTACCTCTATTGGTAAGGTTCTAATTCTCGAGAAGGAGACCGCGAAATCTACCTATAATAATAATCGGTTATTCCTGATTTTCAAATAAAAAAGAGAAGATACCAAGAACGATTGGTATTTTCTCTTCGAATGACTAGTAGTCGCTTAACATATTGGGTTTTTTCTCGGAGTTATACTCAAGTACTTGGTGGGATGGATCATAGGATTCTCCATAAAAATGCTCATCTTTAAATGTATGAATGTTTTCATAAGTCCATTTCATCGCTTTATAAATGTCTAATTCGTCTTGATTGACGGGTGACCAATAGAGAATTTCTAATACAGTGTTCTCGCCGGTTGCGAGTGACCGACGAATATATCCGATACGAGAAGCGTGTTTAAAGTCTTCTCTAGCATAAAATTTCAACCGTTTTTCCGTATCCGTATCTTCGTAATTGATGGGTTCCACCTCAAGTAATATGGGTTTGTTTTTTTCCTTCAGCATATTCAAGAGCTTGCGGCCTAAACCTTCGCCACGCGCTTCCTTAGAAACAAATAAGTAGTCCACGAATATAAAGTTTTCAAATTCCACATACATAAGAACGTGTTTAGGACCTTCATCCTTTATGTACACATTGCCTTTTTCAGCAAGTAATGTTTCCATATGCTCTTTAGATTTCATTTCTTCGACTGGGAAATATTGATTTAATTTTTCATACCAATTCATACAAACAGTCTCCTTCCAAAAATTTTATTTTGCCCGGAGTTTTTGTTTTTGAGGTAGTTTAAAAGAGGAACAAAGTAGGCGGGAAAAACCCTCGATACTATATTTACCCTCTTGTACAACTTATAAACATGTTTCCAAAAACTTTTTGTGTGAGCGGATTATGCCTTCAGGTAGCTTATCTATATCAACGAATAGAAGCTGAACGGACTCATTTAAATTCGCTATTAGTTCACCGTGATAACTAGACGTTTTATATACCGCTGTAACAGAATAGAATTCATCCCCATTATCAAGTTTGAAAAAATAGTCTGGACCTGAAAAAACATGAACGAGTTCCAAATTTTCAACTTTTAAATTTGTTTCTTCATAGACTTCTCTTATAGCGGTATCTTCTAAACTTTCTCCAAGGTCCATTAGTCCACCTGGTAAACCAAAAACATTAGGAGTTCGTTCTTGTAATAAAATTTCACCCTTTTCGTTTTGAATGATAACGACGGAACCAGGTAATATCAATGGACGGTGACCCACATATTTTCTCAGTTCTTTATAGTATTCCATTTATAAAAAATGCCCCTTAACTAATAATTTTTGTAAGTATATCCATTATTATAGGAGATAACTTATAATAGAGTAAACAACTGAGATGAGGACGTGAAATAATGACGAAAAAGTTATGGTTTCAAGTAGGGATTGGGATTCTATTAACCCTAATAATTATACGAATGTTCATAGAAGTAAGGGCCATTTTTTCACCACTTGTGATTATTGGGCAAACCATTTTCTTGCCTCTATTACTAGCTGGGGTTTTATTCTATCTCTCTAGACCTTTACTCAGATACATTGAATCCAAAGGTTGGAAAAGATGGACAGGTATATTAGCCATTTTTGTCATAGTTGGTGTCGTTTTATGGCTCTTCTCCTCACTTATAGGTCCGGCAGTTACGACGCAAGTCAACGCATTGATGAAAGATGCACCAAAAATTACCAAGGATGTTGAAGAGACAGTAAATTATATTATCAATCAAAAAGATCGGTTGCCAAAGGCTATTGAAGAATCAATCGATGGCCAATCCGGGAAAATCACGGATATAGCACAGGGATTTGGAAACTGGATCGTTGTCTTTATCCAAAGTCTGGCTCAAGGTATATTCGCGTTAGTGTTAGTCCCATTTTTCCTTTTTTATATTCTGAAGGATCATGAAAAATTTGCTCCTCACGTAGCTAAATTTTTTAGTGGAGAGAAAAAGACATGGATTCGTAAAACATTGGTTGATATTGATGGGACATTAAAGTCGTACATTCAAGGTCAATTAATTGTCAGTATAGCTGTTGGGATTATGTTACTCATTGGTTATTTAACCATTGGATTAGAGTATGCTTTGTTATTAGCACTCTTTGGTATGTTTACAAACGTTATTCCATTTTTGGGTCCTTTTATAGCAGTTATACCTGCTTTAGTAATTGGTTTTGTCCAGGAACCCCAGCTGGCTATTTATGTAGCCATTGTAATGCTAGTTGCGCAACAAATTGAGAGTAATTTAATTTCTCCAAATGTTATGGGGAAAGCACTCGATATTCATCCACTTACAGTCATCACGATTATTTTGGCAGCGGGTAACATCGCTGGGTTATGGGGAGTTATTTTAGCGATCCCAACCTATGCAGTCATTAAAACAATTGTAAAAAATATTTACGCCCATCGTACAGAAATAAGAGATGCGGCTACTAGCACAGTAGAAGAGGAATAATCCTTCTATAACGAATAAATCTCCTAACCGATTATCGGCTAGGAGATATTTTAATCTGGATAACGTTTTTCACTTGATGAAGTGTCTTTTGTTTTCCTATGGTTTTCATCTGCTTCATCTTTAATTTTTTCATTTAACTCGTCAACAGGAACTGCATCAACAGTTTGCATGTCTTCATGCATATCGAAAAGACTTTCTTTTTCAGTATCAACTAAGTCGGGATTGTCTAATTTACGTCCCTTTATATCCTTGTTATTACGAGGAACAGAAGGTTTGTTCGTCATACCAATCCACCCTTTCAGTTGCTTACTTTTTAACCATATTTACTAACATGTGAGATAAAGCATGTTGCTGATCTTTATCCCCAGATTTCCACAATTCTTGCAATAGGTTTTCTTCGCGGTTACGAGGTTCTTCATTATTAGCTAAATATCTTGCAACCATTTCAGCAGTTTTTGCTAATTGTTCCTCGCCAAGACCTAATTTTTCACCTTTTGCTACTTTATCGCCCAAATAAGATTTAAAGGTTGAAAAATTCGCTAAAATTTCATCTTTTTCCTCGGGATTAACGTTGTTTAATTCTTCTTGAACTTTTCCTTGAATATTATCCATGTGTATGACACTCTCCTTTTCATCTTGTTACTGTTAGGTTTATCCTATTTCCTGATAGATAAAACATGCCAATGGGTAAAATAGGTATTTCATACTAACCCAACGGACAAAATCCACAGGCTTGTAAACCAGGAACGTCTTTTGAAAAGCAACAAGTCGTCCGAACCATCGTATTAATTAGCTGTGATGGTTCACATCCCTTTAAATACACACCAAATAAAGACTTTGGTGCAATCCCATTCCATAATTCATCTGTTTTCAATAGATTAAAATCAATTCTGGCTTTGTCCATAGTTGCTGAATTTCCTAACATCACATAAAAATGCCATAAAAGAAAACCGAAAACGTTTTCCCAAAGAGTAAGAGGAGAGATGTTGGAATGTTTACGCATCTCAACAATCATGGGGTGAATTTGTTCATGTAAAACGTAACGAATCATTGCATCTCGGGGTTGATCTGTAACATCGCGGTATTGGTGCTTATCGATATACATACTAATACTCTGATTTCCATATTCAGTGATGGCACCAAATTGAATTTCATTTTTGTGACCCATCCACAATTCGTTATAGGTGGTGAGCATGACAAGCTGTGTAGAAACAAACATTCCATACCTGCGCATGAGATACGAAGCAGCTACTACTGTGTTCTCAATACCGGTTATCGTTTTCACAACCGGAAGAACATCCACTTGCTGCAATTGCTCATGTGTAAATAAAGGATGTTTAGGGGGTGTAATATATGTACTGTACATATTTAATTGTCGGATTTGATCGTTCGTTAAAGTTGTCATATCTCAAGTATACAAAGTTTTAGGGATACGTGTTGACTTATAAATTGATAATGATTATCTATAAAGAGAATTCCTCTTTTATTTTTGTTGAAAGAGATGGCCGTTCAGTGACTTTTCTCCAAATCGTGGCTGAATATTCACAGACTTAACCCACCTTATTGTTAAGTTATGTAAAAAATGATAAAGATTCATGCTTATCATGCATGAATCTTTTTTTGTTGATAAGAATGTAACTATAGATAGTGAAACAGGCAATAAGAAAACCCACATGCTCAATTAGCATGTGGGCAGTAAGGACATTTATTGGTGTCGGGCATTTCTTTTAATAAGCAACAGGTGACCCGTTTGTAATCTTTCATTGCGTCTAGTGCTGATTGGTTTTGCAAAAATTGTTTAAATGGCGATCGTCTCATTTGCGGTGTCCAAGTGTTGTCGAGCAACATGAAATCTAAATCCTTCTCTGCTGAAGCAACACCTTCCAGAATTAATTGATTGTATACCCAAATAACATAGCCCCATATATTTTCCCATAATATGAGTTTAGAAATTTTCGCTTGTTTACTGACACTTTCAACCAATGGGTGTCCGTATGTATCGAGGACAAATCGAATGGCTTGTTCTCGATTATTAACCTCAACAAAATCGTCAAAAGGAACGATAAATTTATACGTCTGGTCTTCTCGAATGACCCCTATAGAAGAAAGAGATCCGGCAAACATTTGGTTATGAACGGATATGGTTTGAAACTGTGCGGCAAAGAAAAAACCGAGACGCCGAAAGAAAACGGAGGCAGCAACAGCATTTGTTGGCGCATCCGTTTCGTCTCGAACGGTTTGAAGGACTTGAAATAATCTCTGTTCAGAATATAAATCAGCCAATGTAAATAAAGGCTGGCGTGTGTCATCGACATTGACAGATAATCGTTCGAGAGAAGATATCATCAGTTAAGCTCCTGCAGAAGCAAGAAGTTCTGGAACAACACATCGACCACGACCAAAGGGTATACAGTGCGGCGTGCCGAACATTGGATCTTTAGAAACTTGGCATTCCATACCGAACACAGAACGTACTAAATCACAAGTAATGATTTCTTCTGGTTTACCTTGTGCATGAACTTCTCCGTTTTTGATCGCAACAATGTTGTGCGCATAACGCGATGCTAGATTTAAATCGTGTAATACCATGACAATTGTCCGATTTTTTTTCTCGTTTAATTCAAAAAGAAGATCTAGAATTTCAATTTGATGTGTCATATCCAAATAAGTTGTAGGCTCATCTAATAAAATCACATCTGTGTCCTGGGCAAGTGTCATCGCAATCCAAGCACGCTGACGTTGACCACCTGATAAGGTATCAACTGCACGATCTCTTAAATCGCTAATATTTGTAGCTTCCATCGCAGCTTCTACTTTACTCGTATCTTCCTCGGTCCAACGTTTTAGCCATGACTGATGAGGATAGCGTCCTTGCTTCACCAAGTCATGTACAGTTAACCCTTCAGGAGATATAGGGGATTGCGGCAAGATTCCCATTTTTTTTGCAACTTCTTTAGAAGACATTCGGTTAACATCTTTTCCTTCTAATAAAACTGAGCCAGATGTTGGTTTTAATAAACGGGCAATCGAACGAAGAAGCGTTGATTTCCCGCAACCATTACTTCCAACAAAAACAGTTATTTCACCGCGTGGTATATGTAAATTTAAGTTTTCGAAAAGTAATTGGTCGGTATACCCTATTGAAAGGGATTCAGTTTTAACTGCACTATGCATGTTGTGTAGCCTCCATCTAAATGATAGGTGTTCTCACTAGAAAATATCATAACATAAAATATACATTAAGTGAGAATGATTTTCACTTATTTTCGAAAAAGTCTTTACAAACTTGTGAAGTCCGCATAAACTTAAAAACGTATTGAGAATGATTATCATATTCAAAGAGATATTGGAGGAATAAGTAAATGAAACGTTTGGTCATCTACGTGCTCATGTTAGCACTATTTACATTAGGTTTAACTGCCTGTTCTACAAAAGAAAAAGCAGTAGAAGAAACGGGAGAAAAAGATCAAGCTATAACGATTCAAGGAACAAATGGTAAAGTGAAATTAGATAAGCCTGCAAAAAAAGTAGTGGTGCTTGAGTGGACTTATGCAGAGAACTTATTAGCACTTGGTGTTCAACCTGCTGGAATGGCTGATATCCAAGGTTATGCTGATTATGTAAATATTGAGCCGCAATTAGATGACACAGTAGCAGACGTCGGCGGGCGTCAAGAGCCGAACTTAGAGGCGATTGCTGCACTTGAACCAGACTTAATCGTCGGTGTTAGTTTCCGTCACGATGCAATGCTTGCTGATTTAGAAAAGATTGCGCCAACCGTTATTTTTAATCCATATCCAGAAGATGAAAGCATTGATCTTTATCAAGAGATGGAAACTACATTTAACGAAATGGCAAAAGCTGTAGGTAAAGAAGATGAAGCTGAAAAAGTTTTGGCTGATTTAGAAAAAACCTATGAAGAAAAAGCGGCGGAAATTGAAGCAGCTGAATTGAAAACAAAAGACACCATATTAACACTTGCCTATACAGGAGCAGCAGCTCCAGAAATTCGTGTATTCACTCCGAACTCTATGGCTTCAATTATTATGGAGAAAATCGGATTAAAAAATGCGCATCAACCAGATCAATTTGAGATTTTCGGATCGAGCACTTTTAATGTGGAAGGGTTAACTAAATACGAAAATGCGAACTATATGTTTACAGTTCCGGATGAAGATAATATTTATAAAAACCAATTAAAAGGGAATGCCGTTTGGGAGAACCTTGCATTTGTAAAAGAAGATCGTACGTATGATTTGGGTGCTGATACTTGGTTATACGGAGGACCGTTGTCTGCAAAAACACTTGTTAACCAAATTACTGATGTTTTGGTGAATAAATAATGTTTCGCTTGAATGGGAGTAAGTCCTTTGTCTTTTTGACAGGGGGCTTTTTCCTGCTTATATTGCTTTCTCTCATCCATCTTACGCAAGGACAAGCTGGTTACAGTGTATATGAATTAGTTACACAGGTTTGGTCGCAAGGTCGTGTACAAGACATCTTACTTTCTTTACGATTACCACGTTTAGTCATCGGAATTCTTGCAGGAGGAGCTTTAGCAGTGGCTGGAGCTATTTTACAAACCTTAACGAATAACCCGTTAGCTTCACCAGGAACTCTTGGAATCAATGCTGGAGCATTTTTCTTTGTCGTTGTTTCCACCATATTTTTCCCTTCATTTTTAGGAAACATGCCTTTTGTAACGGCTTTGTTAGGGGCAATTATTTCTTCTGTCATGGTGATTGTCTTAGCTGGGAAACAAATGGAACCAGTTCGGGTTGCATTGACAGGAATGATTATTTCTTTACTCTTTGCATCTCTAACAGGATCTTTACAACTCATTTTTGAAAATGAAACAAACGGGTTGTTTTTGTGGGGATCTGGGACACTGGTTCAATTAAATTGGGAGGGTGTCCGATTTGCAGCACCCGTCATTATTCTTGTTTTTGTATGTGCTCTTATCATATCGAAATCACTTGATATATATTCATTAGGGGAAGACATTGCCACATCTCTCGGCCAAAATGTGCGCATGATTAAACTGGCTACATGGACGATTGCCATTGTGCTTGCTGCAGTTACAGTGAGTGTGGTCGGTCCTATTGGATTTATTGGCCTAATGGCTCCGCATATCGTTCGTATGTTAGGGGTAAAGGGTCATTTTTGGATTATCTTACACTCCTTTTTATGGGGAAGTGTCATGCTCATTGGAGCTGATGTTCTTGGGCGCTTTATCCAACCAGGACAGGAAGTGCCTGTTGGTGCAATGACAGCACTAATAGGAGGACCTTGGTTACTTTACTTAGCATGGAAAACAGCGAAAACTCATCAGCGTGGCGATCGACAAATGGGTGGGGCTTTGAAACCAATCCAATTACCAATTGTTCTTGGGATTGTCGTTTCTTTCGTAGTCGTTGTATTCGTTTTGGCACTTTCTTTTAACGGATCTGAATGGTCATTTGATTGGATGAAGCCAGTTATTTTGAACTTTAGAATGCCTCGAGTTATTACTGCGTTTATCGTCGGTGTCATGCTGGCAATCACTGGAGTGATATTACAAGGGGTTTTACGAAATCCATTAGCGGATGCAAGTGTGCTTGGTGTGACATCAATGGGCGGAGCAGGAGCTATGTTATTACTTGTGATGTTCCCAGCAATTCCTATTGAATATATGCCACTTGGTGCAGTAATAGGTGCAGGAGTCGCATTAATAATTATTCTATTAACTTCATGGAAAAATAATTTCCAACCGATGTTGGTTGCATTAATGGGGATTGCCATTTCGGCTTTTGGTTCAGCAGCGACGCAGGTCTTTGTTGTAAAAGCAAAGCTCGCTGTAGCTTCAGCACTTGTTTGGTTATCAGGAAGTACATATGCAAAAGGATGGGACGATGTACAACTAGCCATTATTTTGTTGGCAGTATTTATTTTCCCGGCAATCTACGTTACACGTAGTCTTGATGCATTAACATTTGGCGATGATGTTGCTTCGGGATTAGGGTTATCCGTCCGTCATGCTCGATTGGGGGCCATGTTTATTGGTGTAGCGGTAAGTACTGCTGGAGTAGCCATTGTAGGGACAATCGGATTTATTGGACTGGTAGCACCTCATATTGCAAGACGCTTAGTAGGGTTTCGTCACTTACCATTGCTCGTTGTATCTGGTTTACTTGGAGGATTGTTGCTCGTTACAGCTGACTTTATCGGGCGTATTGTAATTGCACCAAAAGATATCCCAAGTGGCCTCGTGGTGGCATTAATAGGAACTCCTTATTTGCTCTATTTACTAAAGAAGATGAAATAGGGAATGATAATATAACCTTTTGCCTGTTCTGTCAGCTATTTGGAGCTGTCAATCAGCGATTTCGACATGTCTATTAGCGACTAGGCAATGTCAATCAGCCATTAACAACCCGCTATCAGCGATTATCCATTCTGCGTGTATTTTTAAGGGAAAGTGTCGTAGAAATTTTAGATGTATAAAATTACCCACTAACTCAAACGAGGAGATTTTCAACGAAAAACAAGCAAGGACTGTCTACGTGATAGACCTTGCTTGTTTTTCTTTTGAAACTTTCGTATAAAAGCTATGCAAAAAGAGTCCAATAATAATGATCATGAGTCCGATAAACGCAACAGGCTCAGGCAAGGGTACGCCCAACAACATCATTTCTCCAGCGATAACGAACAAAATTTGCGTAGCTTGGGTAGCTTCTACTGCAGCAAGTTTTCCTTGGTGATCTCGGACGCGGTCTGTAGCCATAAAAAACAACGTTGTAGCAATCACACCAGAACTAACTCCTACAATGAAACTTTGAAAAAATTGATGCCAAGAAGGAAGTCCAACAGTCCAAAAAGCAAACGATGCAAGCAAAATCCAAACAGGAATCGTCGCAATTGTCATGCCAAGGACCCGACTAAACGTATCTAGTCGGCCTCCACATAACTCCATCATTTTACGATTCCCAAGCGGATAGGCAAATGCTGCCACCACCACGGGTAATGTGCCAAGTAACAATGTTCGAGTCGATACATCATTTGCATGAGGTAGTTGGATCAAAACGATCCCGAGTAATATCACCATTGAAATCGCAAGTGAGACTTTAGGAATTGATTGTTGAACTTTCCGAATTCCGTCCGAACTTTGAATTGTAAATGAAAACAGGGGCGCTAACAAAACTCCGGCAACAATTGTAACTTGCCAGGTTCCCGAGATTAGCCAGCCAGGACCGTAGGCAGCGGCGAAAGTAATGGGTGAATAAAAGAGAACAAAAGCCACAAAACTCCAAGTGAACCATGATACAGGCTGGTTTTTCATTTCAATAATTAGCGGTTTCAATCCACTTCGGAAATGAACAATTGCTAGTAAAAAAGGAACCATGAAGAAATAGCGTAAAGAAGCACTCCACATCCAACTACCACCGGAAAGTTCCATTGAACGGTTTAATATAAACGTCACTGCAAAAAATAGTGATGCTAAAACGCCAATCCCTATTTCTTTCAAGAGGGCACCTTCTTATGCTTGTTTTTCGTATAGCTGTACCATTTCAATAATGACATTCGTCGCTTTTTCCATATTATCGACTGAAATGTATTCGTATTTACCATGGTAATTTTCTCCGCCTGTAAAGATATTTGGCGTAGGCATGCCCATGAAGGATAATTGAGCACCGTCTGTTCCACCACGAATTGGAATAATAAGCGGTTCAATGTCTAGATTGGTCATAGCTTTATTGGCGATATCGACAATTTCTTTAACGGGTTGGATTTTCTCACCCATATTAAAATATTGTTCATTAAGCTCGACTTTGATTGAATTTGGACCATATTCAGAGTTTATTTTGGTAGCTGCTTCATTGAATAGAGCTTTCTTTGCTTCAAACTTCGCACGATCAAAGTCTCGGATGATATATGATAATTTAGCTTCTTCCACGTTTCCATTGAATCCCATCAGGTGAATAAATCCTTCATACCCTTCTGTTTTTTCAGGTACTTCATTAATCGGCATATGAGATTGAAATTTTATTGCCATCGTTATAGCATTAACCATTTTATTTTTAGCAGAGCCAGGATGAACACTTTTACCTCTTGCTACAACTTTTACGCCTGCAGCGTTAAAGCTTTCAAATTGAAGTTCACCCAGTGGACCTCCATCCATAGTGTATGCATATTTAGCATCAAATTTTTCAACGTCAAACTTATGAGGTCCTCGACCAATTTCTTCATCTGGTGTAAAAGCTACTCGTAATTTTCCGTGTTTGATGTCTGGGTTATTTATTAGATACTCCATAGCAGTCATAATTTCAGCAATTCCAGCTTTATTGTCAGCACCTAATAATGTTGTTCCATCAGTTGTAATTAACGTATGACCTATGTAGTTATTTAACTCAGGAAATTCAGCAGGTGAAATCGCTGTATCTTCATTTAAAGAAATATCGCCACCTTCGTAGCAATCAATAAGCTGTGGTTTAACATCCTTGCCTGTATAGTCAGTTGTTGTATCTACATGAGCTAAAAACCCGATAGTAGGTACATCACGATCTGTATTTGCAGGCAAAGTGGCAAAAAGATAGCCGTTTTCATCAAGCGTAATTTCTTCCATACCTATAGAAGCTAATTCCTTTTCTAATTCATGTAATAAATCCCACTGACCAGGAGTAGAAGGGCAAGTAGTGCTTTCTTCATCCGATTGTGTATCGATTTTGGCATAACGCACGAGGCGCTCGATTAATGTTTCTTGCATATATACATCTCCCTTTAACATTCAAATCTACAATTAGTTTAGCACGCTCATCGTTTTCGCGAAATAATGATTCTCCCTGAGAATTTCGTATGAATGGTCTTAATATGTGCTTGTTTAAAATGATAACATTACCTTGAGGACGTTGCTCCTTTTTTCTTTTTTAAAACCGTGGAAATTCGAGGTTCAGTGCCACCTTTTATTCTTACCATATTTTCTTTGTGTTTCCACATGGCTAGAGTGAATAGTGTAATAGCAACTAATAGTGGCACAAATCCTTCGGTAAACCACAAGGTGTAGCCAGTAAATGTGAGGTATAGAAAAAGTACGCCAACAAGTAAATAATCTGTCATAAGAGTTGTCACTATTAGAAGTGTTAACCCGACCAATCCCATTTTCCAGTCTAGAGCAAAGAGAACTCCTATTACTGATGCTGTCCCTTTTCCACCATTAAAATTCATCCATACAGGATAATTATGTCCGATAACAACTGCCATACCAGTCAAAAACAATAAAGACATGATTTGTTCATTCGAATAAAATGTATCGTTTAAGCAATAATGCATGAATAAGACCGCTAGTAAGCTTTTTCCTATATCAATTAAAGCAACAAGTGCTCCATATTTCCAACCCAAAACAATGGTTGCATTAGATGCACCTGAATTTTTTACGCCTTGTTCTTTTATATTTACTCCGGATAACCATTGTGCCATTTTTGAACCGTGGAGACTGCCAATAAAATAACCAAAAAGAATAACAATTATTGCCCATAGAGCAAGATTCATATTTTCCAACTCCTTTGCATTTCATTCATTTAAACGTTTGAGTGTTGGTTGAAGTTTCAAAATTTTTTTATAAATTATTGACTTTTTCTTTTTTAAAAACATATAATGTTTCTCAAGATGGAAAACTGAATCTAATACTCTTATCAAGAGCGGCGGAGGGACTAGGCCCTGCGATGCCCGGCAACCGGCAAGTGACAAACTTGCAAAGGTGCTAATTCCTACAGATTTCTTTACGTGGATCTGAAAGATAAGAGGAGGAATACGCACTTGCGAGCCCCCTCTTCTTAAGCGAAGATGGGGCTTTTTTCTATTCCAAAAACTCCTCTTTCGCCTCCACACTTCCATCGAACCACAAATCAGGAGGGAATTATCAATGACAAATCTTCGACCAGAAACACTACTTTTACATGGAGGGCAACAGCCGGACCCGGTAACAGGTTCTCGGGCGGTGCCGATCCACAAAACCACATCTTTTGTATTCAGAGACACTGAACATGCACAAAATTTATTTGCGTTACAAGAAACGGGTCATATTTATTCACGTATAGGTAACCCCACAGTGGATGTATTTGAACAGCGTATTGCATTGCTAGAAGGAGGTACTGCAGCAGTTGCTCTATCAAGTGGAATGGCTGCTATTGCTTTCTCCATTTTGAATGTGGCAGGAGCGGGGGATGAAATCGTTGCTGCTAGTAATTTATATGGGGGAACTTATAATTTATTTGCAAATACACTTCCAAGGTATGGAATAACAGTGAAGTTTGTCGATGCCACAAATCCTGAGAATTTCCAAAAAGCCATTACGGAAAAAACAAAAGCTCTATTCGGAGAAATTATAGGGAACCCAAGTCTACATGTTTTAGATGTCGAAGAAGTGGCTAACGTGGCACACTCGAACGGAATTCCGTTGATTGTTGATAATACATTTGCTACTCCATACGGAAGTAATCCAATTGAATATGGTGCGGACGTAGTCGTACATTCAGCAACTAAATGGATTGGCGGACATGGAACTTCAATCGGTGGCGTCGTGGTTGATGCTGGGAATTTTGATTGGAATAGCGAGAAGTTTCCAGGATTCACGGAACCAGATACAAGTTACCATGGTTTGCGATATGGAATTGATGTGCCTCAAGTCGCTTTTGCAATTAAACTGCGCGTTCAATTACTACGTGACTTCGGACCATGCTTAAGTCCCGAGAATGCATTTGCTTTTTTGCAAGGCCTCGAAACGCTGCACTTACGAGTCCCGAAACACAATGAAAATGCATTAGCTATCGCCAATTATTTGGAAAATCATCCTGCTGTTGAATGGGTAAGCTTCAATGGATTTGAATCCCATCCATCTCACCAACTTGCCAATAAATACTTAAAGAATGGTTATGGGTCGATTGTAAACTTTGGAATAAAAGGAGGAAGAGATGCAGGACGTAAAATAATTGATAATGTTCAAATTTGGTCTCATGTAGCGAATGTCGGAGATGCCAAATCTCTGATCATTCATCCAGCTTCTACAACTCACCAACAGTTAAGCAGTGAAGAATTAAAACTTTCAGGTGTAACGGAAGAATTGATTCGTTTATCAGTTGGATTGGAATCGATCGAGGACTTAGTTGCAGATTTAGCGCAAGCAATCAAACAAGCAACTGTGGTGGAGATTTAACTTGGAGGTGAGTAAGGGTGCCAACAGGCAAAGTAACAATAGGGAGCTTCCAATTAGAGTCGGGAGACTGGTTAAAAGATGTCGAACTATCATATGAATCTCTTGGACCTACAGATGCACCAGTTGTTTTAGTTTGCCATGCTTTAACTGGAAACCAATATACGGTTGGAACAGAGGAATCTCCAGGATGGTGGAGTGGATTGATTGGACCTGGGAAGCATATCGATACAAATAATTTTCGGATCATCACTTTTAATGTACTAGGTGGGTGTTCGGGTTCAACAGGGCCGTTGACGATCAATCCTCATACAAGAGAACCATTCCGATATTCTTTTCCGAACATTACAATACGGGATATGGTGCATGCTGAGAAAAAAGGATTACTAGCGTTAGGTATTGATCGACTTCATGGAGTAATTGGTGGATCTCTTGGAGGCATGCGGGTACTGGAATGGGGACTTCTATATCCACAAGATATGAATTTACTTATTCCATTAGCTGTAACCCCATATCTAAGTGATACAGGTATTGCGTTTAACTATATCGGAATTCATGCCATTTAAACCGATGCGAGTTTTCACAATGGAAATTACAATAAATCATCTGATATTAAGGGGTTTGAGACAGCAAGAATGGCTGGAATGGTCACATATCGTAGTGAAAAGCTACATAAAGAACGATTTGCTAGAAAGACCAGAGATGACGGTTTATTCGAAATCGAATCCTACCTAAAACATCAGGGAACAAAGTTAACCAGTCGATTTGATGCAAACAGCTATCTAACGTTACTTCGTGCAATGAATACACATGATATTGGTTGGGGAAGAGGAAGTATAGAGATAGCAGCTAGTCAATTTAAGGCAAAAATGATATCTATAGCATTTACACATGATTTAATTTATCCAATTGAAGACATACGTTCCTTTACTCATCTTGTTCCGGATAATCATTTTTACATGGTCAATACACGATTCGGTCACGATGGCTTTCTGACTGAATTTGACAAATGGGGAAGTATATTAACGATTCACTTGGAGGCGAAAGCGTGGCAACCATTCAAGCAGCAATCTTAGGCTTTGGAACAGTTGGGCAAGGCATTTACCAGATACTCAATGAGAGAAAGGTGCAATTAAAACAATCTCTTGGGGTGGATATCGAAGTGAAAGCTATTCTCATACGAGACCTTGCAAAAAGACGTATGGTAACGCCAGGCGTTTTAGTGACGGATAGCTTTCAAGCGATCGAAGCTATCCCAGGGATTCAAGTTGTGTTTGAAGCAATAGTAGGTGAAGAACCAGCGTTTGATTACTTGAGTAGAGCTATTCAAAAAGGATGTCATGTAATCACTGCGAATAAAGTCATGTTCTCAAAGTATGGTTTGCAGTTAGAAGAACTAGCAAAAGTGAAAGGTGTACATGTAGGGTATGAAGCAACTACTGCGGCTGGTGTTCCTATTATTAAAACCCTGAAAAATCTTCTTCAAGTGAATCAAGTCCATAAGATTCAAGGGATATTAAATGGAACATCAAACTACATGTTAACCCAAATGCGTATTCAACAGTGCCTCTTTTTAAATGCGTTGCAGGAAGCAAAGTTACTAGGATACGCAGAAGCTGATCCCTATAATGACATTTCTGGTCAAGATACTTTTCGTAAGCTAATGATATTGAGTACTCTAGCTTTTGGTAAACAACCAGAATGGGACGATGTAGAGGTTGAAGGAATAACTAATATAACTCTTGAAGAGGTACAAAATGCTTCAAGAGAAGGTATGCGTTTCAAACATGTAGCAGAGATTAGTCAAGAAGTTGATGGGTCTTTGCATGCATTAGTTGGGCTAAAACTGGTAAGTCAAGAGCATCCACTATATGCGATTGAAGGTGTAGATAATGCCATTAGTCTTGATACAAATTACATCGGCACATTAACTTTGTCAGGTCCAGGAGCTGGCAAATTTCCTACAGCTAGTGTAATGGTTGAAGATTACGCAGATATTATAAAAAAACACGCTCAATTTTTAGTTACTTTATAAAAAAATTTAAGCCGCTATATGATCTCTATCCAGGAGATATATAGCGGTTTTTGATATTCAAAATATGAAAGATGGTTAGATATAAAATGCATTCAAAATACCTATAATAAAGTATCTTGAATTCAAGATTATTGGAAATTGGTGGAAAAAATAAACGATTCATTTTACCTTCTTATTGTAAAAAAAAGGATATTAATAAGTTAATAGGTTATAGTTTTGATTTTATTGAGTTTTTTAACAATGACCGTAGAATAGCTTTCCATAAGGCATGGTAAAAAATAATTAGTAGTATAGGTTTATTTACACGGTACAAGGGAACTAGTAATACCAAACTGGAAATGTTATCTATCTTTGACATTTGAGGAAAGTAAATGGTAAATAGGAATAGATTAATACATGTGTAATAAAGATATTTGCCTAAATAGGTTTTATTAAGACCATTTTGAAAAGAGGAATGTTTGATGTTAGAGGCAAAGAGACGAGCAGCTATTTTTTTCATCTTGGCATTTATTTTGGCAGCTGCAACAGGATATATGGTCCTTCAAAAAGTTAAAGACCTGAATTCTGATTTAGGTGCTTTGACAAAAGTATATGTAGCAAAAGAAGAAATTCTTTCGAGAGAAATTATCCAACAGAATCAAGTAACTGTAATGGAATTACCAAACAAATTTGTGATTAAAGACTCCCATATTACATCATTAACTGACTTAGAAAATCGAGTTTCAGTTGTACCATTAAAACCTGGTGAAATCATTACAAAAAATATGATTAAACCTGCATCCAATCTGCAAAATGAAAACAATAGATTAGTAGCAATTCCTCGAACCGATAAGATTTGGTTTGATCAAGAATTTGTTGCTTTAGACCGAGTCGATATCATTGTTTCGAGAGAAGTCGATGGTAAACCGGAGACATCTGTATTTATGAAAGATGTTGTTGTTCGATACGCTTTAAAAAAGGGTGAAGACATTCTTGGGATTTCTGTAGAGGTATCAGCAGATGATGCACCAAAATTAATACATATGGAAAACTATGCGGATCACATTCGTTTACTAAAATCCAATGTAGGTAATAACAGTATCCCAACAGGAGATGGGGAAGAAACGACAACTAATGAACAAGCTCAAGTTGATAAGGTTGAAGAAACTAAACAAGAGGATAAATCTGTTGAAAAGATTGAAGCCTCAAAGGATTCTGCGCAAGATGGAGCTACTTCAGGCAGTGGACAGTGACAGGGGAAAGAGGCGAAAATCATGGAGTCATCGGTAAATCTCTTAATAGTAAGTGAGCGAGAACAACATACTGCTCAATTAAAGATAATTGCTGAAAATTTTTCGAATCAAGTGAACATAGTTAATTACGCTGATACGATTCGAGAAATGAATCGTGAAACACAGGATATAATCATCGTTTCTCAATATGAAATAGAAGAGTCAGTAGAACTTGTGCAATCTATTCGAATGGTCAATCCTGAATGCTTAATTCTTTTCATTGCAGATTCATCAGACTTCTCTTTGCTTCGTTCGATTACTCGATCGGGTGCAGATGAATTTTTCGTTTTCCCAGACGAAGCAAGTTTATTTGCTAGTAGATTTCCTACAATGGTTAAAAACTATGAAATTAAAAAGAATTCAATCGAGGAAGCGGCTGTCACGTTTGGTCGTAACCGAGGAAAGATTTTTTCTTTCTACAGTGGAAAAGGTGGCAGTGGTCGGACTTTAATCGCAGCATCTGTTGCACAAACAATAAAGCTAGAGTCAACAGCGGAAGTCATCTTAATTGATTTAAACACGCAGTATGGTGGCATAGAGAATGTTTTCTCCATTGAGTCTAACCGATCATTAGCAGATCTCATGCCAGTTGTGGAAGAGTTAAATGAAAGTCATATTAGAAACGTTTCGGAAACTCAAGTAGATTCAAAGTTAGAAATTTTGATAAGCCCATGCGATGCAGAAATAGCTGAATCCATTGACGAAGTATTTATTGCGAAGCTAATCCGTACATGTCGTCGTTCGTTCGACTATGTATTGATTGATTTGCCAAGCCACATGAATGCGCAAGTGGTAACAGCCTTAGAAGAGTCAGATAAGATTTACTATATTTTAGCGCCGGAAACATCTGCTTTAAAAACATTAAAACAATTTGAGACGTTAAGTAAACGGTTAGGGATTCCTTTAGTGAATCGAATGGAAATTATTTTAAACGAAGTAGCGAAAGAAAATGAAGTGCAGCAAAAAGATTTGAGGAATGTTTTACGCTATCCATTAATTGGTACCATTCGCCGAGATATGAAAGGACTTCAGCCATTTATTAATACGGGGGTGCCTGTTCGTAAGGTGGCAAAAGAACGAAAGTTAATTCCCTTTGCAAAAGATGTACGTAAGTTTGCGCGAGAGGTATTAAAGCAATAGGAGGGAAGTTAATTGAGCTCACTGTTCGAAAAAAGAAAAGAAAAGCTTGTGCAAAAAAAGCCTACCTCTTATGAATATGAAAATCATTTAGTAGACGATTTAGTTGAACATTATAAAGCTCGTTTATTGCGTGATACAAATTTAGAAGCATTAACACAATTATCTTCGGGTGAAATGCGGTTAAGAATAGAACAGTATGTATCAACATTCATGTCGGAAGAAAAAGTGATTATTTCAAGACACGATAAAGAGCTTTTAATTACGAGGATTTTAGATGAGTCAGTTGGTTTTGGTCCATTAGAACCACTTATAAATGATCCGGACATTACGGAAATACTCATTAATGGATACCAAGAAGTTTATGTGGAGCGAAGAGGAAAGCTTCAAGAAGTAAAAATAGCCTTTCGAAACGATGAGCATGTTCGGCATATTGTTGACCGAATTGTTGCACCACTCGGCCGACGAATAGATGAAAGTTCGCCGATGGTAGATGCTAGACTTCCTGATGGGAGTCGTGTAAATGCGGTAATTTCACCCATTAGTTTATCTGGTACACTCGTTTCTATTCGGAAGTTTAGAGCGGATCCATTTAAAGTTGAGGACTTATTGGAATTTGAGTCATTAAATCAAGATATGGCTACTTTCCTAGACGGTGTCGTTCGATCCAAAATGAACACCCTAATAAGTGGAGGAACAGGTTCTGGTAAAACAACCTTATTGAACGTTATTGCAAGTTCAATCCCTTATGGGGAACGCGTCATAACAATTGAGGATTCTGCCGAGTTGAGATTGGATCGACCGAATGTTGTTGGTTTGGAAGCGCGTCCTGCAAATGTTGAGGGTAAGGGTGAAGTTAGTATTCGTAATTTAGTTCGGAATGCATTACGGATGAGACCTGATCGCATAATTGTTGGAGAAGTACGAAGTGGAGAGGCATTCGATATGCTTCAAGCAATGAACACAGGTCATGAAGGTTCGATTACTACTGTCCATGCTAATAATGCAGACGATGCTTTGCGTAGGGTTGAGTCCATGGTCATCATGGCTGGGATGGATTTACCGTCCACTATCATTCGAGAATACATTGTTGGTGCATTAGATATTATTATTCAGGCCACTCGATTAACAGACGGTACAAGAAAGATAGTTTCGATTTCTGAAGTTCAAAAAACGGATGGAAAACACAGGATTGTAGAAATTTTTAAATTTCAACGAACTGGTTTAACAAAGGATGGAGATGTTGAAGGACATTTCACACCAACAGGGGAGATTCCACATTGTCTCGATCGAATTCGAGTATTTGGTATAGAAATTGATGAAACATTATTTCGACCAGTATCGAGGGGTGTTTTTGTATGACAGAAGCAATGCTTGCGATGCTAACCGTTTTGCTTTTAGTCATAGGTTTTTATTTTCATCTTGGTTATCGCAAGGAGAAACGAGAATGGCGTAAAAACGTCCAACAATTTTATCGTGATGGTGAACGTCGAAAAAGTGTTCTTGTTGTTATTGGCACAAAATACGATCAAACAGAATCTGCAAAGGCTTTAGAAACAAGATTAATAGATGCGAATATTAGCTTAACACCTTCGGAATTTATAGGGGCATTGATCGTGTCGTTTATGGGTTTAGTTATTGGGTTACAAAACTTTTTTAATTTGAACATAATGACTGCCATGTTCACATCGTTGTTAATCGTAGAAGGTGGTAGACGAGTTCTCTTCTTAATCCGTAAAAATAAGAAGAAAGAAATGATGGTAGAACAACTCCCTGAAATTTGTCGCATATTAGCTAATTCAACTAGATCAGGTATGACGTTAAATCAAGGGATTCAACTGGTTGCTCAAGAAATCGGTGAGCCAGCTAAATCGGAATTTAAACGTCTTGCTCATGAACTTTCTCTCGGAATCGATTTTAGTGGTGCTATCAGAAGTATGGAAAAAAGAATTGATGATAAAGAATTCCAATTATTCACAGCCACTATGCTCATTCAAAAGAAAGCAGGAGGGAATTTATACGCAGTACTTGACGAAATGAGCCAAACATTAGATGAACGTAAGCTTTTAAAACAAGAAATCAAGACAATGACTGCTGAACAACGGTATATCTCATATATTGTTCCAGTGATTCCGATTTTTCTCGTACTAATGATGAACAACGTTGTCGATGGATTTCTAGATCCACTTTTTACAGGTTTAGGTATTATTTTATTAACATTCTTTCTAACAGGAACAATATTAACATTTGTAATCGTAAGAAAAATCACGAATATAAGGGTGTGATGAGATGGATGGGATAATCGCATTAACTGTCTTACTATCCTTACTCACCGTTGCTGTGGCACTCCGTTCTTCCTATGTATATGGACGAGAACGACGGAATTTAAAGGAACAAGTGGAAGAATCACTTTTCGTATATGACGCATTTCATCGGAAAATAACTCGTAAAGAAAAGCTCATTGCAAAAATTTTTAAATTTGCAGATGATTTTTCAGATTTAGGTCAACGAATTAATTTTTTCAGTGAAAATGAAGATGTGAAAAAGTGGTTAATCAAAGCAGGATACCCTTATGAACTGTCTATAGAACGTTTCCAAGGGTTGAAAATCTTTTTAATGATTGTTGGTTTTTTCACTGGCGGAATTTCGCTCATTTTACTTCTGCCTTTCTCACAATTCATGATTATATTACTTCCTATTTTTGGTTATTTTGCTCCAATTCTTTGGATTCGTGCAAAAGCTAAAAGTCGTCAAGAAGAGATATCTTATCGGTTACCCGATTTTCTCGATACGATGAGCGTAACTCTTCAAGCTGGTGTTGCAATGGACCAAGCAATTCGAGACATTGTGCCTTATTTTGAAGGACCTGTGAAAGAAGAGTTTGGACGTTTTATTCAAGAAATAAGTGTAGGAGTTCCAAGGGCCGAAGCGTATCGAACATTATTAATTCGCAATGACTCTAAAGAGTTTCAAATTTTAATAAAGTCCTTAATTCAAGGAGAAAGGTTAGGAGTTCCAATTGCCGATACCTTTAAACAACAAGCCGAAGAAATGCGGAAGTTGAAAAAAGAAATGATTAAAGAAAAGGCTGCAAAAGCTTCTCCAAAAGTCACACTGGTGACCACATTTTTGGTTCTGCCATCTTCGCTCGTATTAATCGGGGGGTTGATGATGATAAATATGTTCAACCAAAACAAAGGGATTTTTGATTTATTCCAATAAAAAAACCTATTAAAAGGGAGAGAAAAACAAAATGAAAAACTTACTTATGAAAGCATGGATGAATATCGTAGTACCTGTGAAAAACGAAAAAGGGGCGCAATCACTTGAATGGTTGGGTTTAGCAGCTTTACTTATATTAGTACTCGGTATTGTTTCGACAGCGGTCAGCAAACAATCAGATGGTATTGGTGGAATCATTGAAACCATTATTGGAAAGATTAATGATATGGTAGGCTAATAAATTCGTAGGGGGAATGACATGAAGTTAAAATATACTATTTTAATAATCATTATAATTTCTTTATTAAGTGGATGTAATCCAGACGAACCAAAAGATACAGGCATTGTGCCAGGCGGAAAAATAACAGTGGATTCTAAAGAACCGGAAGAGAAAGAAACAGAACCAAAAAGTGATGAAAGTAAAACTCCTATCGTTGCAGAGCCACTACCAGCAACATTAAATGAATTGGCTGAATTATCTCCAGGATATACCGAGCTTTTATATGCCATTAATGACGATGATGAAAAAAAAATAATTGAACTTACAAAGGACTTACCTGATATATCAGAAGATGTTTCTAATGAAGAACTAGACAATTACTACAATCAATTATTATCCATCTTTCAACGTGATTTTAAAGGTCCAGAAGATATTATCAAGACGATGAAATTTCAATCTATTGGTGATCCAGACATTGAAGATCCTCGCAGACAGTTTAAAGAAAATCTAAATGTCATGGTTATCTTGGATGCGTCTGGAAGTATGGGGAAAAAGATTGGATCTCAGACTCAAATGGATGCAGCAAAAACCGCGATTCAGAAATTTGTAACTGGTTTACCTAAAGAAACAAATGTAGGACTTCGTGTATATGGTCAAAAAGGTACTGGGGACAAAGCAGATAAGTCTCTTTCTTGCAGTAGCAGTGAATTGTTGTATCCAATTTCACCATTTGACTCAGACTCCTTCAGTGAATCGTTGTCTCAAGCTAAACCGGCAGGGTGGACACCAATACAACTTGCCTTAAATGAAGCGCAAAAAGACTTGGCGGAATTTAGTGGGAAAGACAATACGAATATCGTCTATTTAGTTAGTGATGGAATTTCTACTTGTGACGATGATCCAATTACCGCTGCTAAAATGTTATACGATTCAGATATCACACCTATTGTAAATGTAATCGGGTTTAATGTTGATCGTGAAGGACAAAAGCAATTAAGAGAAATTGCAAAAGCAACGGAAGGGTCTTATCAGGATGTTACAAGTGAAGAATCACTTCAAAACGAACTTGATCAAGCAAAACAACTTGCTGAAAAGTGGGAAGAGTGGAAGGAAAAGTCAACAAAACAGGTGGGTTATAAAGAAGTTGAAAACAGTAATGATATATTTGTTTATATGACGCATGAAGAAAGTAAGTACATTTATGAAAAACAGCAAGTGGGCAATGCCTTATTTTATCTATTTAAACACCAAGGTAAAATGTCTGAAGAAAGCCATGAATACTTACTTAATAAACACAATGACTATCATCAATGGATTAGAGATGAATATGACAAGTTAAAAGCAGAATTAAAGAGTTTAAATGAAATGAATTCTAAAGAAGCCATTAAGGCTTTGGAAGAAAAATATCAACAAAACACATCGAATTAAAATTTTATTTTAGGTACTTTAAATTCACCTTGAAGGAGGTACTCATGAAAATAAAATACCTATTAACATTGTACTGTCTTGGAGTCCTCCTTACAGGGTGCACTGACAATATTGAAAATCCAATTAAACCAGGGGAAGAAATTAAGCAGGCAACCGAAGATGAAATTACCAAAGCAGCTGAGAAGGATGTAAAACCAAGGGATATTGAAAACGGTGAAGATGCGCCTACTTTAGAAATTCCACCATTACCTACTACTTTAGACGAACTCTCGGAAAAACCTGTAGGTTATACAGGGTATTTATCAGTTATAGATGACGAAGATGTAAGCGAGATCGATGAACTAACTAAAGACCTTCCAAATATATTAGGTAACCCAACAACTGAAGAACTTGATCAATATTATGAAGCTATATTGCACGTGTTTCAACAAGATTTTATTGGACCGAAAGATATTTTACAAGAAATGAAGTTTCAATCGATTGGGGCCCCAGATATCGATGATTCACGGATGCAGTTTAAAGAAAATTTGAATGTCATCGTCATTTTGGATGCTTCTGGAAGCATGGGCAAAAACATGAATGGCCTAACCCAGATGGAAGTGGCAAAAACCGCTATCACTAATTTCGTGAAGGGACTTCCGGCAAATGCCAATGTCGGACTACGTATATATGGACAGGAAGGCAGTGGAAATAAAGCTGATAAAGAACGATCCTGTAAAAGTAGTGAACTCATTTATCCAATCAGTAAATATGAACCACAAGGTTTCGAACAAGCTTTAGCCAAAGCAAAACCTGCTGGGTGGACACCGATTCAATTAGCTCTAAACGAGGTTCAAAAAGACTTGGTTTCTTTCAAAGGCGATAAGAACACAAATATTATCTATCTAGTAAGTGATGGCATTTCCACTTGTGACGACGATCCTGTCACTGCGGCAAAAACATTATACGAATCTGATATTACCCCAATTGTAAATATCATTGGTTTCAATGTGGATAGTGAAGGACAGAAGCAATTGCGTGCAGTTGCAGAGGCTACAAAAGGTAACTATCAAGATGTACGGGATGCACAAGGTTTACAGGATGAATTGAACCAAGCTAAAAAAGTAGCCGAAAAATGGAAGTTTTGGAAAACATCAACTGAAGGTAATGCGGGTGCTGAACATACAAATAATGGCTTGGATATATTTGTATATCATTCACGTGAATTTAAAAAATGGGTGGATGAAAGCCAGCAAGTTGGATTTACCTTAACTTACTTACTCCAAGAGCATGAAATGATGTCTCAAGAGAGCCATGATTATTTAAAACAGAAAAATAAAGACTATCACACGTGGATTGAGCAAGAATATGACAAATTACGTGATGAATTAAAAGTAATAAATGAAATGAATTATAAAGAAGCCATGAAGCTATTAGAGGAAACGTATAAGAAAAACAGTTCTCCATAACAAGGAGGTGCACGAGTGATAAAAAGTAGATTAAAAAAGTTGTTTGCTATTAATCTTATTGCGTTTTTATTGTTTTGGACAGCCGGGCCATCTGTAGTATTGGCTTCCTTTCTTTCCCCGGGGACACCAATAACTCCTGGTACTGCAATTACACCAGGAAGCCCGATTACAGGTGGCCAGTTTATAGCACCAGGTGAAATTCTAACACCAGGGAAATCTTATTTACCAGGACAACCAGGAACAGGGAATATTCCTACGGTTTCCGGGAAGCCACTTATACCCACTCAGCCTTTTACAAACGGTTTGTTTATTACACCAAACTATATAACCTCACCTTACAGTGGATGGCTATCATTGGGGAACCCAATGACAAGTGGTGAAGCCATTAGTGGTGGTCAAGGACCGAACGGTGGCCAAGTAGGAACTGGAGGAACCGGACCAAACGGTGGCCAAGTAGGAACTGGAGGAACCGGACCAAACGGCGGCCAAGTAGGAACTGGGGGAACCGGATCGAATGGTGGTCAACCTGGAACTGGAGGGGCTGGACCGAACGGTGGCCAAGTAGGAACTGGTGGAACCGGTCCAAATGGAGGGCAAGCTGGAACAGGTGGAACTGGACCAAATGGAGGCAATGCGGGATCTGGTGAGTTAGGAACGAGCGGTGGTCAAACAGGTGGTACAACTGAAAGTGAAGGACCATCTAATTTAAATGTACTATTTAAAAGTACGGATGATTCTAGAGGGTCAATTGTCCAAAGTTTCAACTTTCTCCGTGATATTAAGACTTACTGGTTTGGTTTTGGAGATAAGATAGTAGGTCCACTAGTCGCTTTGAACGCAGGTTTTGATATAAAAAAGATTGAAAGTGGCAGATTACAAGGGAACTACGCTATAACAGGAAAAGATTCTGTAAAAAACCCTATATTGAATAAATATTTTCAAAATTTTAAAGAGTATAAGATTAATGGAGACACAAAGAAGCTAGGGAATGGAGCCAGGCAAGTAAAACCAGATAAAATAGATGAATTTTATAAAGCTAGAAAAATAGCTAAACCTGGTATGACAAATAAAACAAGTTGGCAGCTCGCAAGAGAAGCAGCAAAAACAAGTGTGGATGATGCAATCAATATTTTAAAATTAAAAAACATAGCGAAATTAAATGGTGTTGCAAATGTAGCCCTGAGCTCAGTAAATAGTGTCTACGATTATAATTGGGGTGATAAAAAGAGTATAGGAATGGGCTCTACCGATTTCGCAGCAGATTTAACTACAGATGTTGCAGTTGGTGTTGGTATTACTGCATTATCTACAGTCGCAGGAAGTATGGCTGCTGGTGCAGTAATTGGTACTGCTATTCCAATTCCTATAGCAGGTACTTTGGTAGGGGCTGTGGTTGGGTTAATAGTCGGGGGAATTTCAACGCTAGTATTAAATACTAAATTGGGCAAATCAGTTAAAACCTTTGTTAGAGACACAATTAAAGCAGGTTATGATGGTGCATTAGAAGTAGGTAAAGGAATTAGTAGAGGTGCTGTAAAAGCTGTTAAAGGTATTGGTGAAGCCGGATCTAAACTCTTTAAAAGCGTTGGTTCCATGTTTGGTTAATTAAAGGCTGACATTGTCAGCCTTTTGCTACATATAGTCAGAGAGCTGGTGAAATATTTATGTTTAACATGAAAAAATTCTTACAAGTAATAGGTGTCTCTATCATAATCAATGTTATTTTTTCTATTGTTATGGGGTTAAGTAATATGGAAAATTATTTATTGTTTGTGTTTGTTCAGATGGTAGTAACATACGGTTCACTTGGTGTTTTTTCGGTAATGTGGGTTCCTAAAACACCATATATTTCTGCCTATTTAGGAGCAGTTATCATATCTCTATTAAATATTCTTTTTGCATACTATGTTTTTAATATAATGGTATTTGTTGATCCAGAGGGTATAAATAGGAGTATGTCGTGGGCAGTTATTCTAGCACTTATTACAGCGTTCATTACAAATTTTGTGATGAACAAAAAGATGGGGCAGATTATATGACTAGAGAAATCTTTCAAATTTACAACCGAAATTTGTATAGCATTATTTTTTTATCAATAACAATAATATTTCCTATTACAGCATTAATCTTCACAGCGATACTTTATTTGAATGAAATTAATGGGTTAACGTCACAGACTTATATTGCAGGTTTGTTATTATTAATTAATTTCATCCTTTGTGCACCACCTTATTTAAAACTTGTATTATTAGATTTACAAGATGAGAAAATGGGATGGAGAGAAGGATTTCAATTTTTTATAAAACAGTTTGGTCCTTTATTTATAACTTCTGTTGCTTTGTATTTGACTGCTCTTTATACCATGTGGTTATTTTTAATTCCTAGTATTTTAATTTTAATGTACTTACTTATTATTCCTTACTATTCAGATGTAAATTCTTATAAGTCAATGATGAAACTTGCTGGTTCAAAGTTAATCGATGAAAATATATCAGTATTGATTGATTTAGTAATAGTTATTTCCGTATCTTTGCTCGTATGGAGTGGAATGATGTATTTGATGCAGAACTTTCAAAATAACCTTTATGGATATATGTTAATTCGAGTAATATTGAATATTTTCACATTACCTTTTATTTATATTTATCTTTCCTTAAGATACAGGTCTGACCAGTTTAGTGTATAAAAATTGAATGTAGGAAGTGGTATGAGATGAGAAAAAACACAAGTTTACAAACAATAGGTACATTGCTAAAACCGGCAAACGTTATTTTAATGATTTTTTTGAGTATTTTCTCATTGGGTGTTTATATAGGAGTTTGGTTCCTAAATCGTAAATGCGATATAGAAAAAATGGATGATCGAAAAACTGTACCTTTTATGTGGTGGAAACTATGTACTGCAGTATTGATAGTGTTTTTGATTCTCAATATAATAAAAAACTTCATTTTCACAGAATATGGATTCTTATACATTGAATCATTTGATACAATTTTTACTTTTTTTATGGTAGGTCTAGTCAATTATTCGGCATTTCGAATTGCTGAATCGATTGAAGATAAAACTGAAATTGAATTTAATCGAGTTCTACTATTTCTGTTCACCATTTTTTATATTCAGTTTAAAACAAATAGAATGAAGCCTATTATGCAATAAATTAAATCAATAGAAACAAGATTGGTCGGGGAAGAGTAAATGATTGCTGAAACACACAATTTAAATGCTTAGTTAAAAAAGATTATTAATTACTTTTAACCATATTGTCAATTTAACGATGCTGTACCAAAACTGTTGGAGTGTCCATACTCTCAACTTACTAGTTCAATTCTTGTTTTTAAGCTATGCTACTTTTAGATTCTAAAGAAGATATTGAGGAGATAAACTATGAATAAAAATAATAATAAAGAATTTTCTCAGTCTAGCTTAGAACCTCGAATAGTTGCTGAGCACAGACTAGGTATGACGTTTTTTTTATTTTTTATAATTATGATAGGTACAAGTTTCATTCCAGAAAAAACAGTGCTGACTTGGATAATTATTAATAGTATTTTTGCTTTCATTTTTTTGGGAATTCTGTTCTTCTTATGGACAAAATACAAGTACGATACGGTAAGATACTATTCATTTCAAGTTTATATAATGTTAATGGGAATAGTCTTTTTCGCTATTACTCCTATATTTAAGTTGTTATTTGGAACAGTTTACTTTTGGATTCTTCTATTTATAACTTTCGCAATAATTTTAACTTCCCATTTATTTAAAAAAAGAACTGTCAGAAGTTTTGTTAATAAAAATCATAAATTACTTGTAAACATTTTATCTATGTATATGATGGTTTTAATATTCATTGGAATATTTTTTACAGGAATAATGCATATAAATGAAACTCCTGAAAATGAAGGTGTTTCTGTACTATTTTATTTTATAAGTTTCGTGTTAATGGTTATGGCCCCGATGTTTTTAGTTCGCGAAGACGATGTGGAAAAATTAAAACATTAGTTACCCTCTTCTTTAAAGTAACTTCACATTATTAGCTATAATATTTGAAATGAAACCAATTTTGAAGATTAAAATAGAGAATCTTGACCAAAAGTAAATCATCTTCAATTTTGTATGATTTGAGTGAAGGCTAACTATACTATTCAATTTTTAGACTCAAGAAAGTATTGAAGACCATACAGTAACTTGAACTAAATCTTTTGATTTATTCTTTCTACATATTTTTTTATACAAACAAAACTTATAAATAAGTTTTTGTGGAAAGGAGGTTATCAATGAATAGCGGTGAACTTAAAGGCAGTGTCTTTGTACCATTTGCTAACAATCGATTATTTATTACCTTTGCATTGTTCTTAATGCTAGGAATCCCCACTGCTTTTATGCCAGAGGTGGGATACTTAAAATGGATTTTTATCAATTTTGGTGTTTCTATTCTCTTAACTATTCTGAATTATTTCATTTGGACGAAGCAAAAACATGATAGTAAACGATATTTCTCACTCCATTCACTTGTCATGATGATGGGTTTAGCCTTTTTTATGGTATCCCCTGTTTTGAAAATCGTATACCCTACCACTTTCTTTTGGGTCCTAATTATTGCACTAATCGTTTATAGCATATTTCTCTTCTCTAAATACGATGCGATAGCTGAGGGTTTATTAAATCCTCGTAAAAAAGGATTTAAATTAATCATGTACACTTCATTCTCCATTCTTTTTATAACAGGAAGTAGCATTTGGGGATATATGCTAGCATTCGATTCAGCTCCTATTAATGTAGTAGCGGGTATTCTATTCTTCTTAGGTTTGTTCATGATCCTAGTTGCACCAGCTATGCTAGTGACACCAAAACGTGCTCAAGAATTTAAAGGTCAACTAGAATAATTCTAGAGAGTACTAGCTGGATTGTGACCTTCTGGGGGCTTGGCATTCTCTGTTATTCAACTTTTAGAATTGATGAGGCTGTGGAAAAAAATATGAATGAACGAGTTTTTAATCGATTTTTTGTACTCTTATTTCATATCTGGTATATACAATATGTTCTAAATAAAACGCAATTAGTTAGACGAGAGGAGTGAGTAATTGCCGAAGCCATCCATTTTTGTTTTTTTACTGCTTCCCTTGATATCTGCACTGCTTTCACTGGGAATTCCCATTTATATGTCCGAGTATATGATTTTAACAGCCATCATTTACTTGGGGTATGCATTGTTACTCTTCATCGTTAAAGGAATGTCTTCATTTAAGGGGAAGGTGGATTTTTCTAAATTCGCAGGATATGCAACGTTTACTGCTTTCGCATTTTTTATTATCATGCCTTTGATTAAAATATTTGATGGTGAAATTGGCATTCAATTGCTCTTAATAGTGATTTGGCTAGTACTCCATATTATATTTTTTGTTAAAGTCGAGACATTTTACAAAATTGTCCTACCAACGGCTGGTAAACCTAAATCAAAATGGACGGTTGTCTACTATCTAGGTTTTCTTGTACTTGCTTTTATTTCAGGTGGAGGAAACTTCAGGGTAACCCGAATTATGACAGAAAGTTTCGGACAGGAACCAACTATGAAATATTTCTCATATGTCCTATATATCATCGGTTGTTGGTTAGGTACACTTGCAGCCGTTATGAGCATTGGAATGCAAGGGAAATTGCCGAAAGATCAGAGTAAAGAAAAGGTGCAAAAGTGGAAATTAGTGCGTAATAAATAATCATTAAATTGATGAAGACATAGAAATTTTAAATAGTCATTTTTCGGTCAATGTCTTATACAAAGGGGAAGTACGACATGATTAACCTAGAAAAACATGAAAAAGCACATGTGCCTTTTGCCAATAATCGTCTTTTTGTTACGTTAACATTGTTATTGATTATTGGAATACCAGCGAGTTTCCTACCTGAAGAAACCTACGTGAAGTGGTCAATTATCAATATCACAGTTGCAATTATATTAACGTTCATTAATTATTTGCTATGGAAAGAATATCAGGATGACAGCAAACGTTATTTTTCGTTACACTCTCTTGTGATGATGTTGGGGATGGCATTTTTTGCGATGGCACCAGTATTTAAAGGGTTATTTCCCGGAATTTATTTCTGGCTATTATTAATCGGCTTAGGAATTTTCATGGCATTTTTGTTTTCGAAATCGGAATCAATTGCAGAAGGATTTCTTAATCCTAGGTTAAAAGGATTTAAGATTATGATTTACACATATTTTGGAATTATCTTCTTTGCAGGAAGTGTTCTATTGGCTTATATGCTCGCAACAGAAGCAGCACCTTGGGTTACGGTAGCCATTATTACCTTCTTCATAGGTTTGTTTTTTGTGATGATATCACCTGCAATGTTGATTACACCAGAAAAGGCCATTGAATTACGAGATAGAAAACATTGAATGAGATATTTAATGAACAGGCTCTATTAAGTGGTAAATTTTTTTGCATTAGCTTTAACCACGAACTTAAAAAGTGAAACTACTTGATGGGGCTATTAAACATTCAGTATCGCAAGGGATTAGATAGCTAATTTTCATTACGATATTCTACCTCAAATCACGTTGGAATAGTCCATACTCTTCTTCTTAATAGTTCAGTAATTGTTTTAATAGTTATGGTCCTTTTAGTTCGTGAGGAAGATCTGGAGGAGATAAAAGATGAATAAAAATAATAATAAAGAATTTTCTCAGTCTAGATTAGAACCTCAAATAGTTGCTGAGCACAGACTAGGTATGACGTTTTTTTTATTTTTTATAATTATGATAGGTACAAGTTTCATTCCAGAAAAAACAGTGCTGACGTGGATAATAATTAATAGTATTTTTACTTTAATTTTTTTAGGAATTCTGTTCTTCTTATGGACGAAATACAAGTACGATACGGTAAAATACTATTCTTTTCAAGTTTATATAATGTTAATGGGAATCGTTTTTTTTGGTATTACCCCGATTTTTAAATTGTCGTATCCTTCAATTTACTTCTGGATAATTGCTTTCATAACAACAACCTTGATTATTAGTTCGCATCTCTTAAGAAAAAGAATCGTTATGAGTTTCGTAAACAAAAAACATAAAATTCTTCTTACTATATTATCAATTTATATGATGCTTTTAATAATTATAGGAATCGCTCTCATGGCAATTATGCGAAATAATCAATCCCCCGAAAATGCTGGAATGTCAATTTTAATTTATTAAGTTTGTGCCATGTTTATGGTGATGGCCCCCGCTTTTTTAGTCTCTAAAGATGATGTTGAAAAACTTAAGATTAAATAAAATGATCGTTCATGTATATTACTTTACACCTGAAGGTACTGAAGAGTTCAACAAGACAAATAGTAACCAAGGTTAAGGCAGATAAGGGGTGGAATCGATGAAGGGCTTGTCTTATATAAAAAATGAAAAAGGAGCATTAAGCTTTGAATTTCTCGGTATTTTACCATTTTACTTTTTGTTTTTCTTATTGCTTTGGCAAGTCGTTGCTTCGGGTTTCGCGGTTATGACATTGAAATCTGCCGCTAACGATGGAGCACTTGAGTATGCTCTCACCCAAAGTGAATATGAGGCTACACAAACGGTTTTAAAATCGATTGGTGGAAGTGAACTTTTAGCCAATCCTATTGTGATTGTATCAACTGCTCCAAACGATTCTTTTACGTTGCAAGTAACAGTTACACATCCATTGGTTTTTGTTCCGGCCGAGTGGAGGTCAGCAACTTCAGTTTCACTGAACTCAGAGGCAATTGGAAAGGTTTTGGTTCCATGAAATATATACAAAATGAACAAGGGAATTCAGCTTTTTACTTACTGTGGATTATCGGGATGACCGCTGTGGTTTTTATCATTGTGATGAATATCGGAAGAGTATATATTGTAAAGCAGCAAGCTTCTACTGCCACTCAACAAGCTGCGATAGCTGGAACTTCTGTCTTAATAGAAGCAACGAATGAAGGCGTTGACTCGTTTGATCAAATGATTATCCCTGAAGTAAAGGTTGAATGTATTTTTGATAAACCTGTAAAAGAGTCCGTTAATGAAAGAGTACAACAATTAAGAGCCTCTGGTAAAACCTCCGATTTAATTTACATAACAGCATTTAATGATGAACTTATTCCGAAAATGAATCAATGTGATTCATTAAAAGGAAAAATACTTGAATCTGTAAGTAGTAGTACAGATCAATACGTTACAGCCGCGAGAAATACCTTGGAATCAAATGAAGCGAATTCAGAACGATTAGAAGTATTGCTTTCTGATACGAAATGGAGAGTTGAAGTGAAGGCTGATGCAACATTTGAAACGATTACGGATGGGTCTTATCTAAAGTCTTTTAAATCTGAGATTCCTCAAAAAGGTTATGGTCCACCTATGGAGTATTTAAAAACTGTTTTTGGATATTAGTAAAAATAAAATAAGATAAAGTTGGATTGGTTAACTACTTTTGGGTTGATATTAAAAAACAAATGAAGTGCTAATAATAGAATTTGGAATAACATGACTCTAGTCGTTTCAGGCTAAAATAATAGGTACCTGATTCATTAAACACTGAAACATTAAAATAAATGGAACTAATAGAATTCGAGGGTAGTTAAAAGAAGAAAAGAATGATAAAGATTGTTGGGGTATTCAGAATAAAATCGTTGAGTGGATTAAAATTCAAAATAGACTAGCATCCTACAAATTAGATAGGTCGTTTAATCCTCATCCTTTACATCTATATCTTCAGGGATTGGTGTGTTGCGCCATTCATCAATTTGTCGCTTCACATCTTCTACTTGTTCCAAATGTCGATCAAACTGTGATTGGTTTATCAAAAACTGTTCTCCGTCATGGACCGCTTTGATGCGTCCTTCTAATACATAATTTCTTACTTGGTGTTCAGGCATTGATAAAAATACTGCTGTTTCTTCTATTGTTAAATACATAAGTGTCACTCCTCTATCATCTCTATAAGTATAGTTTACGAAATGCTGTATCTCAATATGTATAAAATATGGTAAAGTACTCTCAACAACTATTTGAGGTGACGTTATGAAAACAGTGATCCCTTACTTCCTCGTGTTATTAGCAGCTGTGTTATGGGGGACGACTGGAACAGCCCAAACATTTTTACCACAAAGTGCTCAACCACTTACAATCGGTGCAATACGTCTTGCGATAGGTGGTTTTTCATTACTGCTGGTAATGATTTTAATGAAAAAAATAGATTTTCGCACTTGGCCATATCTGCCAACCATAATTGCTGCACTGTGTATGGCTTTATTCCAGCCATTGTTTTTTACATCTGTCCGTGTGACAGGTATTGCCATTGGAACTGTTGTTGCGATTGGCAGTGCACCGATATTTTCAGGTTTGATAGAGTGGCTTTTTCTGAAAACAAAACCGTCTCGCGCTTGGGTAATGGCAACGGCACTTTCAGTTATTGGATGTAGTCTTTTATTTATTAATAAAGATGCATTAACGGTTAATCCATTCGGAGTAATTTTATCTTTAATCGCAGGATTTGTATTTGCCATTTATACAATCGTCAGTAAAGGAATATTAACTAAGGTTGAAGCGATTCCAGCTGTGGCGATGACCTTTTCCTTCAGTGCGATCATGTTATTTCCGTTTCTATTAATCTTTAACAGTTCATGGATTTTGGAACCATCGAATAGTTTAACCATTTTATATTTAGGTTTTATGACCACTAGTGCTGCTTATATCTTATTTTTATCAGGACTCCAAAAAGTTCCATCCTCTTCTGCAGTTACTTTATCCCTAGGTGAACCATTAACCGCTGCTATTTTAAGTGTTATTGTTGTGGGAGAAGTGTTAAGTCCAATATCTTGGATTGGAGTTTTCCTTTTGCTGGGGGGCATTCTTGTTTTAACATTTAGCGGAAGAAAACGAGCAAAAGAGTTTGAATAAATGAAAGTGTCTCTAGAAATGGAGACGCTTTTTTCATTTCTTAAGAAAATCTTCATTTTTTTCCTAACAGTTTATTAAGAATTAATGGATACAATTGGTATCATAAGACTAGAGGTGAGAAGCAACAAATGACAAAATTCACAGTACTTGTAACGGATGATGATCAAGACATTCGAGATGGAATAGAAATTTATTTGAAAAATGAAGGTTATCACGTGTTAAAAGCATCGGATGGGCAAGAAGCATTGGCGTTGCTTGAAACGAATGAAGTTCATTTAATCTTACTCGATATTATGATGCCGAATATGGATGGCATTCAAGCGACGTTTAAAATTCGCTCGGAACGAAACATTCCAATCATCATGTTAAGTGCCAAAGCTGAAGACTCGGATAAAATACATGGACTTTCGGTTGGAGCAGATGATTATGTAACCAAACCATTTCATCCAATGGAATTGATTGCCAGAGTGAAATCACAGTTACGACGCTATGTTCACTTAGGCACTTTTCAAGATAAAAAAACGACTATTGCGATTAATGGTATAGCATTGGATTTAGAAACGCGAGAATTAACATTAGATGGTGAACCCGTCAAATTAACCCCGATTGAATTTAAAATAACCGAATTATTAATGACAAATGCAGGCAGGGTATTTTCTATTGGTGATATTTATCAACGTGTGTGGAATGAACCAGCGTATAATGCTGAAAACATTGTCGCTGTACATATTCGTAAAATTCGCGAAAAAATCGAAACAGATCCGAAAAATCCAAGATACTTAAAGGTGGTGTGGGGGATTGGTTACAAAATCGAAAAGTAAGACTTCTCAGTGGTTCTCCATTGTCGCCATTGCCATCGCAATGCTTAGTTTTATCTATTGTTTTTCATTTATTCAACAACTAATTGAACAAGGCTTTTTTCATTCGAACCGAACTGTTGTGCAACTGACACGTATATTGAAAGGCGGTGTTTAATGAATGAAGAAAATAACATGGCTCTTTTTTGTCCTAGTTAGTATTGCCTTGTTTGCGGTAACCACATTTGCTTCATATGCACCCAAATATCTTGGTAGCTCATATTATGAATCAGAAAACTTTCGTGGTTTTATTGAAAATAAA
Source organism: Paenisporosarcina sp. (assembly GCA_048976825.1). Classification (GTDB taxonomy): domain Bacteria; phylum Bacillota; class Bacilli; order Bacillales_A; family Planococcaceae; genus Paenisporosarcina. Next base: position 67,573 of record JBHGUT010000006.1, on the reverse strand, counting down.
ATTTACGAGATAGGACCGGTTTTGCTAAGTAGGCTGGATGTTGACGAGGAAATTGAAAACCTTAAAGTTGAATCCTATGAAATAGAGAATTATAGAACTCATTTCGGCTCTGAAATAGATCAGATACGATCAGTTCAGGATCGGTACCAGGAAATGATAAATGATGCGGAAGCCGGTGATAATCAGGTATTAAAGGATGAAATCATAAAGGAACGTGATGCTAAAATCGAAGATATCCGTTCAAATTTTATCGATGACCAAACGGTTCGAGAGAAAATATTGACTGCAAAGAAAGAAGCGTTACTTAAATATGATGAAAGGATAGAAAACTCTGTTGCTAAAGCAAAAGTAATACAAAAGTCTTTAGCCTATGACTTAACAAATGTAGAGACAGGTGAAAATTTTACTTTTGGGAATATGAATGAAGATGCAGTATACAATAAAGATTTTAATGAACATACAGGTTATTTAACTATTTCTTCATTAGACGAAGAAAGTAGTCAGCTAAATAGTGATGAACTACAAGCATTGTCTATTTATAATCTTTATGAAATTGTTGGGGATGAATCTTCTCAATATACAGGAAAGATTATAGTACCTAAGAACATGGTATCGAAATATCACCGTGAAGAATTGCGACTTTACGAGCGAAGTAAATTATTTTTTACGGCATCATGGGTGTTGGGACTACTATCGGCAGCCGTAGCTTTTTGGTTGTACAGAACGAGAAAGACCGAAATACTTTCATTTTCAACTCCCCAATGGTTAATAAAGTTTAATCTTGAAGGAAGAATTGTGGGCATTTTAGTTACTACGGTTGGAATGCTTAATACGTACTCTACACTAACAATTCGCATGGATGATATGGTTTATAATCATTTTAATAGAGGTCATAGTATCGTAGTTTCATTCTTGATATATATCGTTCTTTTAACATTAACTATTGTGCAACTAATTTGGCTGTTAAATGAATCTAAAAATAAGGGACTTAAAGACCTTTGGGAAAACAGTAGAATTAAACAAATGAATGTAAGAATACAAGAAGTGTTTTTGAAACGCTCACTCGGCGTACAAATCATCTTGCTACTATTCGTTGTTTTTTTATCTGGACTAGGATTTGGTGTTGTTTTAGTTGAACCCATGCTTATCTTGGTGTATGCTCCGTTGTTCTTAGTGGTAAGTCTTCCTACCATTTATTTGCTTCTCAAACGAGTAGCGGATTACAACAAATTAGCCATTGCAACTGAACAAATGGCAAAAGGGCAATTAACAGGAGATGTTCATATCCGTGGTAAATCAGTTTTTGCAGAACACGCGAAGCATTTGAATAAACTTCGTGAAGGTGTTCGCATGTCTCAATCAGAGCAGGCAAAAAGTGAACGACTTAAAACCGAGCTGATTACTAATGTTAGTCATGACTTACGTACCCCATTAACGTCAATTATTACGTATACAGATTTGCTTAAGAAACCTGATTTAACAGAGGAAGAACGTATGTCTTATATCGCTATTTTAGATCGAAAATCTCAAAGATTAAAAACTTTAATTGAGGATTTATTCGAGGTTTCAAAAATGGCTAGTGGGAATTTGCAGCTTAATAAACAAAAAGTAGATTTGACTCAACTTTTGCAACAAGCATTTGCTGAACACGAAGAAGATATCCAGAAAACCGGATTAGATTTCCGGATTTCAAAACCTTCAACAACATTACATGCATATGTAGATGGTCAAAAATGGTGGAGAGTATTAGACAATTTAATTGTCAATGCGATTAAGTACACATTGCCAGGGACTCGTGTATACGTGACACTTAAAGAAATAGATGGCTGTGCTCAGTTTATCGTTAAGAATGTAACGAAATATGAACTTGGCGAAAACGTAGATGAGTTATTTGAACGTTTTAAACGAGCAGATACTTCACGCCATACAGAAGGATCTGGACTAGGATTGGCTATAGCGCAGTCAATCGTAGACTTACATGGTGGAACGATGAAGATTGATGTGGATGGAGATTTATTCAAAGTAACAGTTTCTATTGAAATAATTTAAAAACGTGAGGGATTCTTTCCCTCACGTTTTTTCTCCAAGAGACAGTTCATTGGAATGGAAGTCCTTCTTATAGTAGTTATGATTGGATCATTATTTCAATCAAGTAGGGTTTTAAAAAATATAGTAACTCTTTTGCCATCAAGCTTGATATCATTTTTGCTTGATGGTTTTTTACATTATCTTTAGTAAGATAATAATATTAGGAAAATAACAATTCGTAGGGAAAAATCAAAAAAGAAATGGGGTATAGACTATGACCAAAACGATAGTTGATAAAGCGAAGAGTATTTTGGTAGGACTTGAAATTGGCTTTGACACAGCTAAGAAATGGAGCGAAGAAAACTACGATGACTATTATCTTTACTTTTCAAATCCGGATTATGACTTGAGAAAGCACTCGCTTCTTATCTTCTGTGTGGGTCTTGGTAATTGGGAAAGTGAATCCGCTTTCATCTTCCTACCACATGATGACATCGATAAGGAGAAGGAATATATTTTCGAAGATTATGTTAGAGCGTTTTTAGATAATAGAGAAGCCATTAAATTAGAATTTCCCTTCTTATATAAGGCAATAGTTCATTTTCTAAAAGTATTAGATACTAAAAACCAATTCGTGACAATTTCTCGTGCAACTGATACAACATTGTTTAAAGAATTGAACGAACTATTACAAACCACAACAAGAGGTTACAACTTTGAGGCTGTTTTAAAAGAAGTGAATTTTCCTAATGAGAGTGAATTACCACCATATAAATAGATTCTATCAACGCTACAAATATTAAAGACCACCCAGTTCCTATTACTCTGCGATAATCGTTTCTCTTCAATCCCACATTTATCAGAACAAAATCATATTAATAAAGATAAATATTAAAATAAGCCCATCCAATACAACTTGATTGGGCTTTTAATTCACCTTCATTAAATACACCTTCCTCTATGCCACCACTACCCCCATTTTATATATATTCCCCAAATGACTCAGCTGTCCAACTATGAATTGCATGACGTTCCTTCGCAAATATCTTATCTAAATAAATCATCGTTGTCTCTATTTTTTGATGCCCCAATGATCTCATTATCTCAAAAATGTCGACCCTATTAGTTTGGGAGATAATTGCAAATGCGTGACGGAAATATAACTAACATCCCACCCATAAAGAGACCTCCAACTGCAGTAAGTAGGATTGGCCATTCAAACCAAGGAAGGAAAATCGCAATATGATAAATCGAGAAAAAGAAACTTGGAAGAAACCACTTTAACTTGGACTCTTTATATAAATCTACAAGTAACCCTCGAAAGAAAAATTCTTCTAAAAAAGAATTTCCAAACAATATGTAAAGTGCTACAAATGGAAATACTGTTGAGGTAACACCTACTCTGGATTTCAAATCCGAAAGTATAGAATTTATGTTAATGAAATTTTGAAGGATATAAAAAGTTATTAAAATTGAAATCATGACAAGAATTCCAAATCCAATTGCTCGAACATTGTTCTTGTTTTTCGTGTTTTTTAGACGAAAAAACTCGAGTTTGGTGATGTTTAAGAAATAGAAAGCAACAGCTAAGAAGATGAGTACTTTTCCAACGGTCTTATATAAATATGTAACTTCTAGTACTTGTTCAATCCATAGTAAGAGCATGACTGCTAAAGTTGGAAGCAGTATTGACCATTTGTTCATGAGTATCCCTCCCTAAGAAAAAGACGATAATCGTGTGAAAAAGATTCAAAATAGGGTAAGTGTACTAGTAGTACTAAAAAAATTAAGCAGGTGAACCAATGAATACATCAAAATGGATTGACTTACGTATTCGATTCCGTCATATTTTTTTCGCATTAATCGGGTTACTTATTTTGGTAGGGATAGCAACTGGTGGTTTTATGCTGTTCGAAGATATTGGATTATTTGATGCTTTTTATTTAACCATCATTTCATTAATGACTGTTGGTTATGGTGACATCGTGCCAGAAAGTGATGCAGGTAAACGCTTTGCTTTAGTGCTAATCCCCCTTGGTGTTGCAGTTGTCACCTATGCAATGGGGGCAGTGGCTTCTTATTTTATTGAACATCAACTTTCAGAAAAGGTGTGGAATAAGAGAATGGAACATACTATAAAAAACTTAAAAGGTCATATTATTGTTTGCGGCCTAGGTCGAGTTGGTAAGCAAATATTTGAGCAATTTAAAGAAGAAGATGTGGCAGTCATTTACATTCACGATTCTGAAGAAGAGATGCTAGGGTACTTGCCAGAAGGGATACTTAAAATCATCGGTAATCCTTTGGAGGAACAAATATTAAAAGAAGCAAACATTGCGAATGCAAAAGGATTGATTGCGGCACTTCCGAGTGATTCGGACAATGTTTTTATTACCATTAAAGCAAAAGCGCTGAATGAAAAAATTGAAGTGGTTGCAAGAGTGGAAAACGCAGATTCTGAGGATGTACTACTTAGAGCGGGGGCAAGTCGCGTCGTAAATCCAGCCACAATTGGTGGGCGTGAATTGGTGAGTTCTGTGTTACGTCCAGAAAGCACTAACTTAGTTAATTTGCTCATACACACGAAAGAAAAAAAACAATCATTGGAAGAAGTAAAGCTTGAAGAGAACTGTGATTATATTGGAAAAACATTAAAACAAGCTGCGATTCGGAAGGAAATGGGTGTTTCAGTTCTTGGTATTAGACGAGGTGAGGATTTAATAAGTAATCCATCATCTAGTGAAGAACTAAAACATGGCGATGTACTCATTATCTATGGGAAGAAGGAAGCTAGTGAAACGTTTAAAAAGAAATGTAAGGGGTAAATGAAGAGTGTTCTAGATATAACGTATAGCAACACACTTCAAAGGAGGACACAGTATGATGGATCAGTATTATTGGAGAGATACTCTCTCTTTTTTACCAGAACTTTTATTAGCTTTATTGGTATTATTAATCGGATTTTTTGTTGCAAAGTTATTAGAAAACTTAACGTATAAGGCGTTGCGTAAGGCTCGTGTCAATGAGCGTTTAGGGAATAAAAACGATGTTTGGACCGTCGAAAAAATTATTAGTAAAGTTGTATTTTTCGTCGTATTAATTTTAGCATTTGTTCTGTTCTTTAATATCTTGAACTTGAATTCAATGGCGACACCATTTGTTTCCATGTATTCAGGCTTAACTGGAGCCGTATTGAATATCCTAAAAGCTGCTTTAATTTTATTGTTTGCTTGGGTATTAGCTACAGTTGTGAAAAAAGTCATTCAGATGGCTGGGAATAAGCTAAACTTAAACAAATATGTAGCGAAAACTGGCAAGAATCCAAATCCATCTGATCAAGCAAGATGGACGGACACCGCTGCTAACGTTGCATACTATTTAATTTTCCTATTATTCATTCCTGCAATCTTAAATGCTTTAGGAATTGATGGATTAAGTGGACCGTTTGAAGGCATGATTGCCAGTCTATTTAACTTTATTCCTAAGTTAGTTTCTGCAGCAATTGTATTCTTTATTGGATGGTTTGTTGCGAAACTAGTACGTAACTTACTAGAAAAGTTCTTACAATCAGCAGGTGCAGATCGTTTAGCTGATCGTTTAAATATTTCTTCATTCTTTGAAGGATCGAGTATTTCAAAAGTAGTTGGGATTATTTCATTTGTTTTAATCATGATTCCAGTATCAATTACAGCACTTGAAATCTTAGACTTAGATGGAATTTCAGGTCCTGCAGTGGGTATGTTAAATGATATTTTAGCTATGTTACCGAAAATTGCAGTGGCAATCGTTCTTGTACTAGTTGGTATTGTAGTAGCAAAATGGGTGAAAGATATTGTCGTTTCATTGCTTGAAAAATTAGGTGTAAACTCAATTTTTGGCAAAATGGGCTTCAAATCTGGAACTGGTTCTGCTCCATCATTTGCAACATTATTAGGTACAGTTGTACAAGTAGTCATTATCTTATTGTTCGTAGTTGAAGCTCTACAATTACTTGAACTTGAGTTTATGGTTACACTTGCTACTGCAATATTTGCATACTTACCATCAGTTATCGCTGCCATCCTAATTTTAGCAGTTGGTTTCTGGTTAGCGAAAATGGCAGAACAATTAGTAGGCAGTGTGATGAGTCACTCATCAGGAACGCCACATATGTTGCGGTATGTCGCGAAATATGCGATTATTGCCTTCGCTTTCTTTATGGCATTAGATCAATTAGGTATAGCTGCATCCATTATAAACTCTGCATTCATTTTAATCTTAGGTGGATTAGCACTTGCATTCGGTTTAGCATTTGGCCTCGGTGGTCGTGACCATGCATCACACTATTTAAGTAAAATGGAAAAGAGTTTGGAAAACGCAGAAGTATCTAAAGAAAACTACAAAGCAGAAAAAGAATCATTAAAAGAGGCAATGAAAGAAACATTTAAACCTGCATCACAAAAAGAACATAGTCTACGTGGAGATTCAGCACATGTGGATGAAGTTAATCTTGCAGGTAGTATGCCATCTGCTGATCAAACATCAGTCGATGAAGTTTATCCTTATGATGACGTCTCACCAAATGAAGGCACTTCTTTTAACAAAGATGCGCACGATAGTTGGAATAACACAAAACCTGGTAACGACCCATTTAGACCATAAGTATTATCCTAAAACTAGCAGCAACTCCGGAATAACGGGGTTGCTGCTTTTTGGGGGGATGCAATGGATGGTGGTTGTAATAATTTGGTTTGAGGTTGTAATTTTTGAGGTTCACGTTGTAAATTTGTGCCACGACGTTGTAAAAATAGTTGTTGACTTTGTAATTGCAGTTGACGTTGTAATCGTATTATCTGGGACCACTTAGACTTACTTTTTCACGACAATTTCTTAACAACTCTATTTTACTAAAAGAAGGATTAATTCCATTCTTCTCGAAACTTAATACTATAGATTATTGTGTTTCTTTTTATAATAGACTAAGCTACGCTTAATTCAAGCTGAATCAATGGGGAGATGTAAAAAAATGGAGACATTAGGGCAACTAAACTTCGCACGCATTTATACACAAGGTCGTTTACAATCTATCAAAGCTGAACAATGGGATATACAGCCGGAAGGATTTAATAATACAATACGATGGAATGTGGGACATATCTTTGTTTCAATGGAAAGCTTTGTTCATAGAGTATTACCAGATTACGAGCAAATTCATCCAGAATGGGTTCCTTTTTTCAAAGGAGGTACAAAGCCTGCAGACTGGACAGTTGAACCTCCAACAAATGAAGAATTACTTGCAGCACTAGCAGAACAACCTGCCCGAATACGAGAAGTTTTAACAGGTAAACTTAATCAACCTTTGTCAGAAACTATGAAAATAGGTGCTATTCATGAAATGCCTACAGTGGAAGCTGTGATTCAATTTGCGATATGGCATGAAGGTGTTCACGCAGGCATTATTTCTGCATTAAACACAATAACTAAAAATGACAAAGCTGAATAAATCTAACCGTTTAATAAAATAATCAAAATAAAACAACCTAGCCACGGCAAGGTTGTTTTATTTTTTGGGTACGAGATCCTGTTGGAAGGCATATACAACTGCTTGTGTTCGGTCTTGCACATCTAGTTTTGAAAGTATGTTACTAACATGTGTTTTTACAGTTTTCACTGCGATAAATAACTCATCCGCAAGGTCTTGGTTGCTGTGTCCTTTAGCCATTAACAATAAAATTTCAAGTTCTCGATCGGTTAAATCCTCATGAAGTGGACGATCATTTCTTACACGCATACGTTTCATCATTTTATTTGTGACTTCTGGTTCTAAAATAGCTTGCCCATCTATTGTTTCACGAATCGCATCCGCAATTTGCTTAGCATTAGATGTTTTCAAAATATAACTAACGGCGCCAGCCTCTAAAGCAGGATAGACTTTATCATCATCTAAAAAACTTGTAACAATCATAATTTTAGCTTCAGGCCATTGATCGATAATCGCTTTCGTCGCTTCAGCGCCATTCATTATGGGCATAACCATATCCATCAACACAATATCGGGACGAAGGGAGAGTACTAAATCCACTGCTTCAGCACCGTTTACTGCTTCGCCAATTACTTCCATATCTGATTGAGCTTGAAGGTAAGCAGAAACGCCTATTCGAACCATTTCATGATCATCTACTAGTACGATTCTTATCATTTATTTCTTCCCCTTTTTCTACAGGTACTTTTACTTCCACTATGGTTCCTTGTGATGGAACGGAAACAACTTTACTTGTTCCACCCATTTCTATTGCGCGTTCTTGAATGTGATGCAACCCATAAGATCCTGTTTTGCCATCATCATTCTTCATAAAACCAACACCATTGTCTTGAACGCGGAAGATAGCAAGTCCATCCCTCTCGACAAATAGGATATCAACTTCGCTTGCATTTGCATGGCGCAATGTATTGGATAGTGTTTCTTGTGCGATTCGAAACAGGTGGTCTTCCGCACCTTTGGAAAGAGATACATCTTCCAGTCTAAAGCGAATGGTGAAATGAACTTTTTGTTGCAACTCGAAAAGTAATTCTTCAAGACCTTGCGCCAATGACTTGTTGTGAAGTGCTGCTGGACGTAAGTGAAGAAGAAGGGCACGCATTTCAAGCTGAGCCTGTTGAACGATTTTCTCAGCTTGGGCCAAAGGTTTAGGAATTTCGTTCGCTTCACCTTCTTGTTGTTCCGTAATCGCTGATAATAGCATAGAGGCAGCAAACAATTGTTGAGACACAGAATCATGGAGTTCTCGAGCTAACCGTTGCCGCTCTTGTATAATGAGCTCTTGAATCCGTTTATCTTCTCCTTCTGCCCTCTCGTCGGACATTCTTTGTAAACTTTTCTTTTGCGTCACAATTAATTTGTTCACTTCACTCAATATTTTGGATAACTTTAACGAGACTAAAGGGACCTTAAGATGCTCACTTTTTTGATCAGCGTCTATAGAAGAAAGTAAGAAGCTTTCGATTGCTCGCTCTCTTTTTCTAGCAAGTTGAGTTGTTGAAATGGAAACCCACATACTAACACCGAGTAACGCCAATCCCATCCAAATCCCTATTGGTAAATCTCCTTCTTTTGTTAACCACAGAGTCTGCCATTTATCGTATGTTGGCCAGCCCCAAAAGTAAGTTAATAAGGAAAAAAGCATAGCAGAAAGTACTGAAAATAAAATGATAGTTCTTCCAAAGAATCCGCTCATTTACGAATCACCTCAACATCTCCAAGCCAAGTAGATATGGTGATAATGAGTTCTGAAGGAGCTTCGCCATTGGTATCCGTATAGCCATTGTGGAGACTGGTTGACTGATTCCACATTCTCTTTTTACTTGCTCCAAATAATCGGGCATCGCCTAAAAGTGTCGTGTAATGAATACGAACTGGAATTTCATATGGAACTTCCACTCGTATTTTTCCGATTCCTTGACGAACTGAAATCAATGATGTTCCTTTTGGTAAAACGGTTTGCGTTGTATCTATGGTGATATTTCCGTAAAAGCCTTGGACATGAACATCTTCCCATTCGTAAGCTTGAAAAGGTGTACTTTGCACAGAAAAAAGTTTGTTTTTAATAATCGCGTTTGACGATTGTAAGTTATCACTCAAAAATGGCTCGATGACTTGTTCTTTTTCATCGCCTTTCCAAAGACGGATTAGAACATAGACCATGGTTAAAGCAATTAATAAGCGCAAACTCCACATGGATAATAACGCAATAACTAAAAAAGCAACGCCCCCCCAAAAAAATAAGCGGCTTCTTCTTCGTAAACTTATATATATTAACCCGATCCCAAAAAGTATGAATAACACACTTCCATTATGGAAAAACATGGACTCCACAAAAATGAGCAATAAAGCAGCGAGTAGCCAAAATGTGATGCGATCAGTTGAAAATTTCTGCATACTTATTCCTCCTTTTTCGAAACGGGTAAAAACTTGAAAACGAGGAGAAGACATAAGCCTTCTTCTCATTTTTCCTAGTCGAAAACCTAACTTAAAGACGATTTCCGCCTTCCTTCTAGTTTACACAATTTCTTGATCTGGTTGTTTATTTTTTTCGAGCAGTTCTAAACGTTGTTCCATGGAAGAAACATCATGTTGCTTTTCAATATGTTGACCGAGACGTTCAATGTACTGTTCCATTTCATCAAAAGCAACTAAACGTTTCTCCGCATTATTGGATGATTCAGGTGACAAAACTCGATCCATTTGGTTGTGTGCACGAATCACATTTTCTTTTCCCATTAACTGAAGTTGACGAACTTTCATATCCTTCACTTTATGTTTCATCTCTTCGAATTTTTGTTCAAGAGCAAAAAGCTCATTCGTTGTTCGAGTGATACTATCTAGTAAGGTGTTTGCACGTTTTGAATAAATAGCGACTTCTGATTCCGCAAAAGCAATTAATTCATTTTCCTCTGTCTGACGTGCAAGTTCTAACTGATTAGAACGTTTTGTATGCATCTCTTGGGCTTCTAGAAGTTCCTTTTCTAGCTGAGCTTTTAATTGGGATTGACGTTCCACCCATTTTCCAGTTTGTGCGGTTTGTTTTTCTGCTTCCCGAATATATTGATTTAACATCGCAATTGGATTTTTTTGTTCTCGTTTATCAAAAGTATTGTGTAAATCCGCCTCAAAAGCATACTTAAATCGTTTCCATAATGTTGTCATGTGTATTTCCTCCTTATTTGTTTAGTTCGTTCCATTGTTTTTCAAAGTTTGTAAATGGATCAGATGAAAGGCTTACGCTATTGCCGATGTCCATCGGTTGATGTTTCCATTTACGAACGACATACCATAGACCGACAATCGCCAATATTCCAAAGAAACCAGGTACATTTGCTACTGCTGTTAATAAACCAATTATTCCTACAGCGATCCAGAATAATTTAGTAAGAGTAGATTCCCCTTTTAAGTAATAATGCATTCCTGCAAATACTAACAATGCGGATAACGCTAACCCAAGTAAGGAACCTAAATTCACAAGTGCAACAATTCCTGCGATACTTCCGAGTACTACTAAACCAAATTTTTTCATGTGTTTGTTTCTCCTCTCAATTTGTACCCTTATCGTACCAACGAAATTAAATGCACCAAACCGTCTTCGAATGCATCTTTGACTAAGACTTGAGATGTAGATTGTCTAAGAATATGGTGGAAAACCATGGTTATTTTAGGTAGAATAGTACTGAGTGAATATTCATTCAATTTAATAAAATTAAAGAGGTGTAATCGATGAGAGATGTCGTGATTATAGAAGGTGTTCGTACAGCAATCGGCCGTAGAAAAGGGAAGTTTTTGCATACTCGACCGGATGAATTAGCTGCAACCATATTAGAAAAGTTAATTGAACGTGCTGGAATTGAGAAGAATCTAGTAGAAGACGTTATTTTAGGATGTGTTTCTCAAGTTGGTGAACAAGGAGGGAATATTGCGAGAACAGCTGCACTTATTGCTGGTTTTCCAACTCATGTGCCTGGCGTAACAATTGATCGTCAATGCGGATCGAGCCAACAGGCTGTTCACTTTGCATCACAAGCAATTGCAAGTGGGGATATGGACATCGTCATAGCAGGTGGAATCGAAAGCATGTCTCGAGTTCCAATGTTTTCAAATATGGGTGAAGCAACGCCGAGTGAAAAATTAAAGGATGCATACGAAATCATTAATCAAGGCTTATCTGCGGAACGGATTGCAGAAACATGGAACCTATCTAGGGAAGAACTGGACGCTTTCTCTGTTCAAAGCCATGAACGTGCATTTCAAGCAATAGCAGAGGGTAGATTTAAAAACGAAATAGTACCAATAAAGGTGCAACTAGAAGACGGTTCAACTGTATCATTTTTAGAAGATGAAGGTCCTCGACCAGGAACGACAATGGAAATTCTAGGTGGACTGAAAACAGTATTTGATGAAAATGGAAAAATTACTGCAGGCAATGCAAGTCAGATGAGTGACGGAGCTTCAGCTGTTTTATTGATGTCACGAGAAAAAGCGGACGAACTTGGCTTATCTCCACGTGCCAGAATTGTAGCGCGTTCGGTGGTTGGATCGGACCCCACTTTAATGTTGACTGGACCAATAGCTGCAACACAAAAAGTGTTAGCAAAAGCTAACCTGTCGATTGATGATATAGACACTTACGAAGTCAATGAAGCGTTTGCTCCCGTCCCTCTGGCTTGGTTAAAAGATCTAGGAGCTGACCCGAAAAAGCTAAATCCTAACGGTGGTGCCATTGCGCTAGGTCATCCATTAGGTGCAACTGGCACAAAACTGCTTGTTTCTTTAATAAACGAATTAGAACGTACCAATGGCCGCTACGGATTACTTTCGATTTGTGAAGGTATGGGAATGGCAAATGCCACAATTATTGAAAGACTGCAGTAGAAGGGGTTTTATTAAATGAAAATGAATGAAGTAATAGCCATCGTTACAGGCGGTGCATCAGGTCTTGGTGAAGCAACTACACGTCACATTGTCTCAACTGGTGGTAAAGTAGCCATTTTTGATTTAAATGTAGAACGAGGTCTTGGGTTAGTCAGAGAATTGGGAGGAGAAAATGTTTTTTATTGCCAAACAAATGTCACGGATGCCTTACAAGTTGAACAACAAGTAGCTGCTGTTGTTGAACACTTTGGTCTGATAAATGTTCTGGTTAATTGTGCAGGAATCGCTACTCCTGGTAAAGTGATTTCTCAAAAAGGTCCTATGGAATTGGCTCGATTTGAACAAATCATTCAAGTTAATCTAATTGGCACATTTAATGTTCTCCGACTAGCAGCACATGCCATGCAACAAAACCCACCAAACGAGGAAGGGGAGAGAGGTGTCATTGTTAACACCGCTTCTGTTGCAGCTTTTGAAGGTCAAATTGGTCAAGTTGCTTACAGTGCCTCTAAAGCCGGAGTGGTAGGAATGACATTACCAATTGCTCGTGAATTTGCACGAGATGGAATTCGAGTCATGGCTATTGCCCCAGGTTTAATAGAAACACCGCTTTTTGCAGGATTGCCGGAAGAAGCGAGGGATTCTCTTGCACGATCCATTCCATTCCCTAATCGACTTGGTAAACCAAGCGAGTATGCCAAATTAGTAGATAGCATTTTGACGAATCCCATGTTGAATGGAGAAGTGATTCGTCTAGACGGTGCCATTCGTATGCAACCAAAATAAGGAGGGATTTTATGGGGAAATATCGTTTTGAAACCGATGAGCATGTCATGTTTCGAAAGTCTTTGCGCAAGTATTTAGATAAAGAAGCGGTTCCACAATATGAACAGTGGGAAGAAGACCGAATGATTCCAAAATCTTTCTGGAAAAAGCTTGGGGATATGGGGTATTTATGTCCGCAAGTGGAAGAAGCTTACGGAGGTCTCGAACTTGATTTCCGTTACGCGGTGATTATTGGAGAAGAATTAGAACGAGTGGGTGCAAGTTTAACAGGTGTTGGTTTGCATAACGATATCGTCGTTCCATACATTGAAGCCTATGGTTCTGTCAAACAAAAAGAACGCTGGTTACCAGGTTGCATTAGTGGAGACCATATAACCGCAATAGCCATGACAGAACCAGGGGCTGGATCGGACTTAGCGGCAATCCAAACAACAGCAGTGAAAAAAGGCGACCATTATGTTGTTAATGGTTCAAAAACCTTTATTACCAATGGAATAAATGCTGATTTGGTCCTAGTGGTCGTAAAAACGGATACTCAAATTGAGCCCAAGCATCGAGGGATAAGTTTGTTAATGATTGAAGAAGGAATGCCTGGTTTTACAAGAGGTCGAAAATTAAACAAAGTTGGCATGCATGCTCAAGATACAGCTGAGTTATACTTCGAAGATTGTCTCGTACCTGTGGAAAACCTAATTGGGGATGAAGGCAAGGGATTTACTTATTTAATGGAAAAACTCCAACAGGAACGGTTGATGGTCGCGATTTCTGCACAAACCGCTTCTGAAGATATGGTCGATATGACACTTGAATACGTAAAATCGCGTAAAGCTTTTGGGAAACAAATAAGTGCTTTTCAGAATACACAGTTCAAGCTTGTTGAAATGGCAACTGAAGTTGAGCTCGGACATTCATTTTTAGAATCGTTAATAGAAGACCATATGGCAGGTAAAGACATCGTGTCCAAAGTGTCGATGGCAAAATATTGGTTAACAGAAACGGCTAAGAAAATTTCAGGAGAATGTCTGCAATTACATGGCGGATACGGTTACATGGAAGAATATAAGATTGCGAGAAGATATCGAGATATCCCAGTCGCGTCAATTTACGCAGGAAGTAATGAAATCATGAAGGTGATTGTTGCAAAGAAAATGGGGTTATAGGGGGAAAAAAAAGAATGGTAGGGATCTTTTGTGTGATACTTGGTGCATTGCTTGGATTTGGCCTCCTACATCTACCAGTAAATATAGGAATTTATATAATGCTTGGTGCTATTTTAGGTGTACTTTCAGCCATATATATTCAATTAGATGTCAAATTAAGAGCCAAGATTAAATCAATCGTATTTGATTAATTGGAAAATAAAATGAATTTATTAAACGAACAAGACCTGATCGAACTAATTGCTACTGATGAATGGATGATGAATGTACTACGACATGCATCAACTCTCGAGTTACCTGACTGGTGGATCTGTGCCGGGTTTGTACGATCTAAGGTGTGGGACACCCTTCATAGTTTTGAAGTAAGGACACCATTGCCAGATGTTGACGTTATTTATTTTCAGTCAGATCAAGTGGATGAGGAAAATGAAAAGAGACTTGAAGGCATATTGAAAAAAATGGATCCGACGATTCCTTGGTCAGTTAAAAACCAAGCACGGATGCATCATGTTAATCAAGTGACCCCATATACATCTTCTACAGATGGCATGTCTAAATTTCCGGAGACAGCAACAGCAATCGGTGTAACTTTGGATGAAATAGGGGAGCTCCACTTATGTGCGCCTTACGGGGTAGAAGATTTACTTTCAATGACAATCAAACCAACTTCTCTTTTCAAAGATTCACAATTATTTAAAGAAAGATTGGTTGCAAAAAAGTGGTCAGCGAAATGGCCAAATGTGAAAGAGTAGTAAGCGACAGGAACGTTTCTGTCGCTTTTGTGATTTAATCACAAACTTTTTTATCGCTCACTATTAATGGTTTTTCGCTCAGCTCTGGCATTTTATCGACACATTTTAAATGATTTGTCCCCAAACACATCTCACATACAAGTCAATCTGGCTTATGAGATAACGTATTGCACCAGGAATCAGTGCATATCATGGTATACTTTCAAAAAACGGATGAGGAGAATAAGAGATGCCTACATTGATGCCAGCAAGTTTAACCAAGGATTTAGCTTTAACGGTTTACAATGATGGATTTGCTTTAGTCAAAGAAATCCGGACGATTCCTCCACTTTCTGATGATCATCTCATTCACTATTTAGACGTTCCACAACTAATTGAAACAAATTCACTTCAAGTTAAGGGTTTGCAAGTAGCTGAACTTAATTATGAATATGATTTAGTGGATAAATTTAAGTTGCTTGAAAAATATATAGGACGTGAAATAAAGCTAGTTGATAAGGAAACGGGTGTTGAAAAGTCATACCGTTTGTTAAGTGCGCAAAATGGCTTAGTCCTTGAAGATCTTCAGACACAAGAAATTGTTTTGGACGCAGAGGGTGAGACCCGATTGCCCGCCTTACCAGATGGTCTTATTCTAAAACCGACACTAGTTTGGCTTATTCGAGAACAGACCGCTGAAGATGCGAGGGTTACTTATTTGACGCGAGGATTTAATTGGGATGTCGACTATGTTGCACAAATTCGAGAAAATGATTTTGACTTAACTGGCTGGGTAACATTAACAAATAATTCTGGTATGACATATAAAGATGCGACTTTGAAATTAATGGCAGGTACAGTAAGTCGAGCACCAAGTCAAAGAGAAACAAATATCGTTTACTCCAAAATGGAAACTTATGATACTCAACCAGAACATCAAGCATTTGCTGATTTTCATTTGTACACATTGCCTGAGAAAGTCACGGTAAAAGATCGTCAACAAAAACAAGTGCAGCTCCTCTCTGCTTATCAAATAAAATCGAATATGGTCTATGAAGTAGATTCATATAGTGATCATCCAACAGTGTACTTCACTTTTAAAAATGAGGCAGCGAATGGAATTGGACTACCGCTTCCAAAAGGAAGATTCAAACTCTACAAAGAAAATCCCAAAGATGGTTCGTCTGAATTTATTGGCGAAGATAGCATTCCACATACAGCTATTGGTGAAACCGTCCGAATTGAATCAGGGGAAGCCTTTGATGTTACAGTAGAAAGTGATATTGTTGCTGAATACAAAAAAGATGGATTTGAGTTTGAAGAGGTGGAGTACCACATTCGAAATCAAAAAGATCAACCAATTGAGTTACTCATCAATCACAGCACAAGTTACGGAATATTTGATGTGATTGAATCGACTCATGAATGGAAACGGAAAAATGGTGATATTCAAATAGTAGTACCATTACCCCCAAAATCTGAAGTGAAAGTAGCGTTTACCATCCGGTATGACCGTATGAGTGATGTTAAGGTAAATTAGTAACATGAAAAGAATCAGTATAAGCATCCTTATCCTAGTAATTTATACACTACTTATTTTCTATTTTGGCTTCAACACGTTTCAATGGCTTCAAACTTGGAACTTACCAATTCAACCAGGGGTATTCGGGTTTATTTGGTTTGTATGGGCGTATAGTTATATTTTCGGAAAGTTTAGTCACAGCTTTAAGTATTTTAGTGTGATTGGATCATATTGGTTCCTTGTCATGCAGTACGGTACGATTTTGTTCCCGATTTCAACCATAACTTATTTGCTATGGCCATCCGAGCAAACGATTTTTATTGTAGGTAACTTGGTGGCCGTTATCTTTTTAGGTATCTTCATTGCAGGAACCTATTTTGCATTCTCGCCAGTAGTTCACCATAAAAATATTCAAGTGAACAAAAATGCAGGTTCTATTAGCGAGATTAAAGTGGTTCTCGCATCTGATTTCCATTTAGGTTTATTGTCCAATAAAAAGCACCTGAATCGATTTGTTCAATTAGCTAATAATGAGAACCCCGATATTGTGTTACTTGCGGGTGATTTAGTAGATGATGATCCCATTTGGTTTGTTAGAGATGGCATGTCAGTAGTGATGAGAAAACTTCAGGCAACATATGGTGTATATGGAGTCGTTGGAAATCATGAATATTACGGACGAAAAATCCCTCTTTTAGTAGAAGAAATGAAGCAAGCGGGCGTTCAAATGTTGTTAGATGAAACCATTTGCATTAACAATGCGTTCTATTTAACTGGAAGAGAAGATGCGACGAACAAAAAACGGATGTCGGTAAAGGACTTGAAACCAGAAGATGATAAACTACCTTGGTTTTTAATGGATCACACACCTTCGGACATTAGGACACCATCTGAGCTTGAAGTTGATCTGCATGTCTCAGGACATACACATCGTGGTCAGCTTTGGCCGAATCAGTTAATAACCCGTCGTTTGTTCGAACTCGATTACGGGTATAAGCTAAAAGATTCGATGCACGCCTTTGTTTCATCTGGTTTTGGATTTTGGGGTCCACCCTTCCGAATAGGTTCGCGCTCAGAGTTATGGTCAATCACAGTAACGTTTTCTACGAAATAAACATTGGGAAAAAAATCTTAAACTTGTTACGATAGTAGTTGGAGAAAAATTGTTAGTTGGAGGCTGGACATGGAAAACTGGATTACGGATATTATGAGCCAGTACGGCTACATCGGGATATTTTTACTTATCATGCTTGAAAATATATTCCCACCAATACCTTCAGAAGTTATTTTAACGTTTGGTGGATATATGACGACGCAATCAGACATGACCACGATAGGCGTGATTTTGGTTTCAACTGCTGGTTCGGTTGTAGGTGCCGTTATTCTATACGGTATAGGTCGGTTGTTAGATGTACAACGTTTAGAAAAAATCGTTGATCGCTGGGGACGTGTTTTACGATTAACCAGAAAAGATATTCATAAAGCAGATAGCTGGTTTGATAAATATGGCATTTGGACGGTATTATTTTGTCGGCTTATTCCATTGATACGTAGTTTAATTTCAATTCCTGCCGGAATGTCGAATATGAAATTTGGCTTATTTTTGTTGTTTACGACATTAGGGACACTTATTTGGAATACGATTTTAGTATCGGTTGGAGCGGCGGTTGGAGACAACTGGGAATCTATCGTTGGCGTCATGGATGTTTATTCAAACATTGTGTATGTCCTAATTGTACTTGCTGGACTTGCAGTGATTTGGTGGTATTTACAATTCAGAAAAAGAAGAGCATAAGGAGATTTTATGGAACTATTTGAGTTACTAAAAGCATTAATATTAGGTTTTGTCGAAGGGATGACGGAGTTCGCTCCTGTTTCCTCGACTGGGCATATGATAATTGTGGATGACATGTGGTTAAAAACGGAAGAATTCCTAGGGAAGTATTCGGCGAATACGTTTAAAATCGTTGTACAACTGGGTTCCATCTTGGCAGTTGTTGTTGTCTTTTGGAAACGATTATTCAGTCTAGTTGGACTCTATAAAATGAAGGATGTGGCACCAGGTTCACAACTGAAGTTATCTCATGTAATTGTTGGTCTAATTCCAGCTGGAGTTTTAGGTGTTTTATTTGAAGATTATATCGATGAACATTTATTCCGAGTTGAAACGGTATTAATAGGATTAGTCGTTGGTGCCATTTTGATGATTGTGGCAGATAAGTTTGGGCCGAAAATCCCCAAAACACAAACACTGGATCAGATTACATATAAACAAGCATTCTCTGTAGGGTTAGTCCAATGTTTTTCATTATGGCCAGGATTTTCACGTTCCGGTGCGACCATTTCAGGTGGTGTATTGCTAGGCTTGAGTCACCGAACTGCTGCTGACTTTACGTTCATCATGGCTGTTCCGATTATGGCTGGAGCAAGTTTTATCTCGCTTTTGAAAAATTGGGAGTATGTTGAACCAACCCATCTATCATTTTATGTCGTTGGATTTATCAGTGCATTTGTTTTCGCTCTGATATCGATTAAGTTCTTTTTGAAATTAATCGATCGTGTAAAGTTAACACCTTTTGCGATTTATCGTTTAGTATTAGCAGCAGTTTTATTTGTCATTATTGTTATGTAATTTATTCAAAGGCGGTCTCAAATTTGAGGCCGTTTTTTTGTTGTGGTGAAATCTTAGAAGGTGTATTGGTAAATTAATGAACCGAGTGTTGATCACCATAATTCGAGATTATTTAGTCTTTATGTAAGTTTTGGAGTCTTGATTGCTATCGCTGTATTTGTCTTAATCATTATCTTTAAAACAAAGGATAAAAGTAGTTCCCAATGTAAAAGTCAGCGATATTAAGATGTAATCCTAAATGAGAGATTATTCTTCTATTGTGTGAATAAATACTATATGTTAGATTAATAAATATAGAAAACACAATATATAGTATGCAAACGAGAAAATGGTACCAGTAATGGTTTAATAGGGAATTCGGTTAATGCCGAAGCTGTCCCCGCAACTGTAAGTGCAACGACTGTACATAGTCCACTGTGTGAAAGCATGGGAAGGCGTACGGAAGGGTCATGCACAAGCCAGGAGACCTGCCATTTTTTCGATTAAGCAACACTTTCTTCGGGGGTTGAGGAGTGGAAGCGAGCTAGCAGTAGCGAGCAGTATTCCATTCACTCGTGACCCAGTTAAACTCCTTTCCATTCTTTCTATCGTGAGCGATGGCTCAGCCGAAGAGGCTGTGTCATCGCTTTTTGTGTTTTTACCAAATTGGAGGAGGATTACATATGGTACAAAATGTTGTATTAAAACAAGATGTGTTAATTGATCGATTACTTACGTTGTTCGAAAAAGAACAAATAGCCCCGTTATTGGATGCACATGAAAAGTGGTATAAGAAAAATCCCTATGGTACGAGTACGGAATGGTCAAATGCAATGGTTTTAGAATCTCTTAATCACTTGGATGAAGAGGAACCTTATTGGACATTCGTAGCAGCTCATATATATTTAGCAAAAATATACAATGACATTTCTGTTATTCGAGATTGTTCTGGTGACCAGGTGTATTCAAATTTTACTAAACATATCAACCATTTATCTAACAAAGGGTTATATGATGTCCGGCTTTTACAATCGTATACCAAAGATGAAATCAGGAGTTTAGGTGAAATTCTCGAGCCACAGCGGGACACCCTTTTCACTTATATTGGATTAAAGACATTAATGGATCGCTACGTGGCAAGAGATTACGATAAAACTCCTGTTGAGCTACCACAAGAACGATGGCTAATCATTGCCATGACGTTAATGCAAAGTGAAACAACGAATCGTTTAGAAAAAGTCAAAGAAGCTTATTGGGCCATGAGTAACCTGTATATGACGGTTGCAACGCCGACGCTCTCAAATGCTGGTAAACCTGAAGGTCAGTTATCAAGTTGCTTTATTGATACGGTCGACGATAGTTTGCAAGGTATATATGACACGAATACGGACGTTGCCACATTATCGAAATATGGTGGTGGAATTGGTATTTACATGGGGAAAGTTCGAAGCCGTGGTTCATCCATTCGTGGATTTAAAGGGGCTTCGAGCGGGGTATTACCTTGGATTAAACAATTGAACAATACGGCAGTAAGTGTAGACCAACTCGGTCAGAGACAAGGTGCAATTGCGGTGTATTTAGATGTTTGGCATAAGGACATTATGCCATTTCTAGATTTGAAGTTAAATAACGGAGATGAACGAATGCGTGCACATGATATTTTTACAGGTGTGAGTCTACCCGACATATTTATGGAGAAAGTAGAAGCGCGAGAAGAATGGACATTGTTTGATCCGCATGAAATACGGACGGTAAAGGGCTATTCCCTTGAAGACTCCTATGATGAAACGAAAGGCAAAGGGACTTTCCGTGAAAAATATCAAGCATGTGTAGAGGACAAGCGTCTTTCTAGAGAAGTCGTACCAGCAATTGATATTATGAAACGCATCATGCGTAGCCAACTTGAAACAGGAGTACCGTTTATGTTTTATCGTGACGAAGTAAATCGTAGGAATACAAATAAACATGAAGGCATGATTTACAGTAGTAATTTGTGTACAGAGATTTTTCAAAACATGAGTGCCACTGAATTTGAATCGATCAGTATAGAAGATGATGTCATTGTGACGCGCCGTAAGCCAGGAGATTTTGTTGTGTGTAATTTATCATCAATTAATTTAGGGAAAGCAGTTCCAGCTTGCGTGTTAGAGCGTCTCATAGAAGTCCAAGTTCGGATGCTCGATAATGTCATTGATTTGAATATGATTCCTGTACCGCAGGCAGAACGAACGAACGCGAGATACCGTGGAATTGGATTGGGGACTTTTGGGTGGCATCATTTATTAGCATTAAAAGGAATTCGTTGGGAATCTGATGAGGCTGTTGACTATTCGGATGAATTATATGAAGAAATTGCCTTCTTAACAATCCAAGCTTCCATGAAGTTAGCATCTGAAAAAGGGGCGTATCCTTTATTTAAAGGATCTGATTTCCAAAGTGGAGAATACTTTGTTACTCGTGGTTACACATCTAAAAAGTGGCGTGATCTACAAAGTGATGTAGCAATGAATGGTATGCGAAACGGTTATTTAATGGCCGTTGCACCGAATTCATCAACATCGATTTTAGCCGGCAGTACTGCAAGCATTGACCCGATTTTCCAGAAAAGCTATTCAGAAGAAAAGAAAGACTACAAAATTCCGGTGACGGTACCAGATTTAAATCATGAGACCACGTGGTTTTACAAATCAGCCTATTTTATCGATCAACACTGGACGTTAAAACAGAACGCGGCACGTCAACGTCATGTCGATCAAGGAATATCGTTAAATTTATATGTACAAAACACAATCAAGGCTAAAGAATTACTCGACTTGCACTTAGATGCTTGGGCAAAAGGATTGAAAACAACATATTATGTGAGATCCACATCCATTGAATTAATGGAATGTGAATCTTGCTCGAGTTAAGGAGGATACTTATGACGATGATTGAAAAACGAAAGCTTATGGATAAACATGCCCCGAATCGTTCTACGGGCATTGTAAATGGTGCTTCTTCTAATGTACTTAATTGGGATGACGTCAGGTTTAGTTGGGCTTACCCAAAATATAAGCGGATGCTCGGCAACTTTTGGACCCCCTTTGAAATCAATATGGGCTCGGATTTAAAACAGTTTGGGTCGTTAAAGGGTCCTGAGCGAGAAGCATTCTTGAAAATTATTGGCTTATTGGCATTGCTGGATAGTGTTCAAACTGATTTTGCAGGAAAAGTCGCAGATTATTTAACAGATTCTAGTTTAAATGCACTCATGATTATATTGGCTCAACAAGAAGTCATTCATAATCACTCGTATTCCTATGTGCTATCAAGTTTAGTGACAAAACAAGAGCAAGATCGTGTGTTTGATACCTGGAGAACTGAAACGGTTTTAGAGAAACGAAATGATTTTATCATGAAAGGATATCATGCCTTTTCAGTCCAACCTCAAGTTGATTCGTTATTAAGAGCGATTGTGTATGATGTTATTTTAGAAGGGTTATTTTTCTACTCAGGTTTTGCTTTTTTCTACCATCTAGCACGTCATCAAAAGATGGTTGGTACGAGCACGATGATTAATTATATTAACCGGGATGAACAAATTCATGTAGATTTATTTGTGAAAATTTATCAAGAGTTGTTGCTGGAGTACCCTGAATACGATACGAAAGAATGGTCGCAAGAAGTAGAGATGATTTTTAAGGAAGCTGCACAATTGGAGATTGAATGGGCACGTGAAGTCATAAGTGACCAAATTGATGGTTTGGATGTCGAGGACATTGAGGCGTACATTTACTTTTATGCAAATGTCCGCTGCGTTCAACTCGGATATGAACGACCATTCCCAGCGTATCGTAAAAATCCGTTAAAGTGGATTAAAGCATATGAAGAAGTGGACCTTGGCAAAACGGATTTCTTTGAACAAAAGTCTCGCCAGTATGTGAAAATCAATGTACAGGATAATGGATTTGATGATTTATAGATGTAGCAGTGTGATTTCAAAATAGCGACTCACGTTGTAAATGTGAATTATTCAAGCCATCTAAATAAAGAGGAAGAGAGGGGACCGGTTTTTAACAACGGCCTCCTTCGATTATAAAAAGAATCAAATATGACTCTTTCATTCAAAAAGCAAACCGTAAAAAAAGATAGAGGAAACACAAGAAAGGGAGGTTTTTAATGGAGCAAGCGAAAATCGCCATTCAAGATGTATACCCCGATGATTTAGCTCGATGCAATGACTGTGGTCGTTTAAATGACGATAGATACCATTTTAGGAAGTTCTGGAATGGGCTGAAATGGTGAATTATTATGAACAGTCTGACAAGCGCTTGACTCTCCCTTAATTTGTATACGCTGGATTTGTTGCATACTTGTCTAATGTCATGGAACGGGGTCTTTCAATTATTTGCCACGGATGAAAGGTCACCGAACATGTTGAATGGATTGGACCTCCTCGTTTTTGAAAGACTTTACTTTCCGATTATTTGGAGTGTACAGTTAAAGGTAACCGGAACGGTGGGGAAATCCAACCGAAAAAGTGTGCACGATAAGGTTTTCGCGGAATAAGTCCATGTTGCAAATGGGGTAGTGTTACAATTGCGATGCCTGAAAGATTTACTAATAAATAATATAAGAGGAGGAAATAAGAATGAAACCAGTAACACCATATTTAACGTTTTACGGAAATGGAAAAGATGCTGCTGCTTTTTATGAAAAAACATTTGGATTAGAAAATAAAGGGATGATGAAATACGGTGACAGCGATTTCCCGTCACCTCCCGAAGCTGCTGATTTTGTCATGCATTGTCATTTAACAGATGGGAAATTTTCGATCATGCTTGCAGACTCAACAAATCCAGGAGAATCGGGTACAACCAATGTCTCATTGATGATTGAATGTGAAAGCGATGAAGAGATTACTCGTTTATATAGTGCGTTATTAGAAGAAGGTACAGCTGTGATGGAACTGCAAGATACTTTTTGGGGAGCTAAATATGGAAAAGTGCGAGATCGATTTGGCTTTACGTGGGATTTAAATTTTGAAAAAGGACAATCTGCATAAAAAGAACATGAAAAAAGAAACAATCCATGACAATATGGCTTGTTTCTTTTTTAAATCAGCTATTTTTTGTAATGCTATAACCTGTTTTTTCAAGTGCATGTTGTACGCCGTGCTCTAATGTAGAGAAAATCTTAATGTTTTTTAAATCTACTTGAGCATTCTTCATTTGAAGCGCAAGTGATGGCGATATTCCAACGAGTATACAGCTTCCACCAATTAGGTTAATCGCAAGCACTAAACGCTGTAAGCCATAAATTGTCATCTCATCAAAGTGACTGATACCTGTTAAATCAACAATTAAGTATTTTGCACGTCTGGCAGTGAATTCAAACAGTGCTTTCTGATTTAAATCTTCAAATCGATGATCCGTAAATTTTCCGATAAGGGGAAGAACAAGAATATCTTTTAACACTGGAATAATAGGTGAAGATAAATCTTTTACCATTAAAGCAAGCTCTTCTGTACGTTCTTTTACCTTACTTTCTAATTCATTTATGTACACTTGTTCTTTTTGTCTTGCTAAATTATGAATATTAGCGGCAGCAGTAATAGTAGAAGCAAAAATTTCAATCTCATCATATTCGTTTCCGTTTAGTTGACTGTGGTTAATTTTATACCACATATTTTCATTGAATAATCCACTGAATACGCCAGCCCAATGACTTGGAAGCAATACTCCTGCTTGCTCCTTGTCCATTTCTTTGAAAATCCGGTGTTCCCAACTATTACGTAAATGAACAATGACTTTTTTCTCTTCTAATGAAAAGTACTCGATTTTCACATTTCCCCAACCTGCATTTCTGTATATGTTCATATATTCATTAATGATTTCTTCGGTATCTAATCGCTTCGAATAATATGAACTTACCAATTTGCCCATGCGAAAACCGGTAGCCTCAAAAACGGTAGTTGACACGTCATTTCCGGAGACTTCTTCAATAGTGCGGAGAAATAGTTCAATGGCTGCATCCCAAAATAACAGGGCAGGGGCCCCGTCAAATGTAAATAATCCATCTTTTTTATTCCATACAAACTCGTTGTTATTAACCTTGATTTGTGCAAATGAATCAGACATTCAAGCCTCTCCTTAAAAAATCCTAATACTTAATGATATATGAATGCAGTTCTTCATTCAACTTCCTCATGTTGCCATTGGAAAGGATATAAAAAAGCTGAGCAAAGATGCTCAGCCTCTAATTATTCTTCATCATTTATGATTACATTGCGTCCCTTAAGTTTTAAGAGAAGTGGAATAACTAACCATGCAACAGCCGCAAGAATAAACACAAGTGAAAGTGGTTTTGTTAGGAAGATAGAAAATTCACCATTTGAAATCGTCAATGCACGGCGCATATTATTTTCTATCATCGGTCCCAACACTAATGCCAAAACTAATGGAGCAAGGGGATAGTCGTTTTTTGCTAAAAAGTAACCGATAACACCACATGCAAGTAAAAGATACAAATCAAAAGTAGTGTATTGAACAGCGTACACACCGAAAAAGGAAATCGCAATAATTATCGGTAATAAATATCTTTTAGGTGTTTGAATAATCTTCGCGAAAACTTTAACGAGTGGCATATTCAAAACTAGTAACATTAAGTTTCCGATAAACATGCTTGCAATTAAACCCCATGCTACCTCAGGGTGATCCTCAAACAATAATGGGCCTGGCTGGATGTTATACATGATTAAAGCACCCATCAAGATCGCCGTTGTACCAGAACCTGGTATACCAAGCGTTAACATAGGAATCATCGCACCACCAGAAGAAGCGTTATTTGCGGATTCTGGTCCTGCTACACCTTCAATTGCACCTTTTCCGAATTTCTCAGGATGTTTACTAAATTTTTTCTCTGTAATGTAAGAAAAGAAGGAGGCGAGTGTGGCACCAGCTCCAGGAAGTACACCAATGAAGAACCCGAGTATTGAACCCCGTAAAATTGGTATTGTGCTATCTTTCAAATCTTGTTTAGTTGGTAATACACGATCTATTTTTGCAATAGGCCCATCTTCTTCATCTCGCTCCAGAATGGTTTTAAAGACTTCACCAAGAGCAAACAAACCAACGGCAATGGTCAAAAATTCAAGACCTGAATACAAAATCGGCAAATCGTATGTAAAACGGGCAATCCCTGACACAGCATCAATGCCAATGGTTGCTAAAAGTAAACCAAAAATCATCATGATTAATGCCTTGGTCATTGATTTTCCAGCTAATCCACTAACTGCACAAAGTCCAAGTAGCATCAATGAAAAGTATTCTGCTGGACCAAATTTCAGGGCAACATTTGACAAGGGTTCAGCTAATAAAACCAATCCGATTAAGGAAATGATTCCTGCAACAAAAGATCCAATAGCTGCAATGGAGAGAGCAGATCCTGCACGTCCTTGTTTAGCCATTTGATAACCATCTAAAGTTGTAACAACGGACGAAGATTCTCCAGGTGTATTCAAGAGAATAGACGTTGTTGAGCCTCCATACATCGCTCCATAATAAACACCGGCTAGTAAAATAATGGAGCTAGCGGCAGCAGCTTCAGTTGGCATACCAGAAGTCAAGGTGGCGGTTACAGGTATCAATAAAGCAACACCGCTCATTGGACCTATGCCAGGTAATACGCCAACTGCGGTTCCAATCAAAACACCAACAAATGCAAATAAGATATTTTGCCACTGGAATGCGACGGCAAAACCATTAAAAAGAAAATCTAACGTACTCATGCCAAAACTCCTTTCACTTTAAAACTCTGGGAATCCAGGCAACGAACCGCCAAGAAACTCTGCAAAAAAGTAATATACTCCGAACGAAAAAGCACCTGCGATGAGAATCGTGCTAAACCATTTTCCTCGTTCCATTGTTTGAAATGTGATTATTAAAAAAAGGAAGGTCGATATGACATATCCTACTGGTTCTAAAATAGCTGCATATAAAACTGCGCTAATGAAAATAATTAGAAATTTAACATATTGAAAAGATTCTTTTGTTCCTTCGACTTGTTCATATTTCATTGTTTCAAAAAGCAATCGAATGCTTAATAAAATAAGAATACCCCCAAGTGCCATTGGGAAAATATTAGGTCCAACTGAAGAACCGTAAGCACTTTGTGATATCGAACGACTTTCGATGACAAATAAAAGACCAATCAGTAAAAATACGATACCTGCAACCCGATCGAACGTTTTACTCATTATCCTTCACCTCCTAAAGAAAAAGGCGACCGCTAGTGCCGTCGCCTTAATATTTTCTAGCTTCAAGCGCCAGCTTGCACTTCCGCTTCAGAAACTTATTCGAAAACGGTTTTCGATTCGTTTCTTCCACCGTCAGCGTCGAGCTAGAGTGGCGCTTTACGTTTTTCCGTTTATTTTTGCATATCTAGAGCTGTTAATAATTCAACAATCACTTTATCTTGATCTTCTAAATAAGTAGTAAAGTCATCAGCATTACGGTATTCACTTTGCCAACCATTTCTTTCAAGTTCTGCTTTCCATTCATCTGTCTCTACCAATTCGTCTAACTTCTTCGTCCAAAAGTTAAAAGCATCATCGGACATATCTTTTGGTCCGAATAGTCCGCGCCAAATAGTGAATTCCGCATCAATACCTTCTTCTTTGAATGTTGGAACGTCACTGAGTACGCCTTCTAAACGATCTGCAGAACTAACTGCAAGAACTCTTACATCACCTGATTTAACATATTCAGAAATTGTAGATGCATCTGTTGCAATTACATCTGCATTATTTCCAAGTAAAGCAGCAACCGCTTCACCACCGCCGTCATACGACACATACTTCACTGATTTCGGGTCAAGTCCGTATTCATAAGCTGGTAAAATTCCAACTAAATGATCCATCGAACCAGGAGCTGAACCACCAGCTAATGTCACTTTAGTTGGATCCGCTTTAATAGCCTCTAATACATCCTTTAAAGTTTTAAATTCTGAATCTGCTTGAACTACAATTGCACCGTAGTCACGTGTTAATTGTGCAAGAGGTTTTGTATCTTTGTAGCCATAAGGGCTGTTTCCTTCCGCTTTGTTGTTATTAATTAAGATAGGTGGTGATTTCACCATTAACATGTAGTCATTTGCAACTTCTTTAGTAGCGAAATCCGCCATAAACACAGCGCCACCGCCACCTGGTTTGTTTTCAACCATAATGGATTCTTCAACTAATTTTGTGTCATTCATTGTTTTAGCAATTGAACGAGCTGTTAGATCCCATCCACCACCAGCCCCCGAAGGTGCTACGATTGTGATACTTTTTTCAGGGTAATTCGATGAAGCGCTTTCATTTCCATCTGCAGAACATGCAGCCAAACTTAAAGCCAATGAACCAGCAAGTACAGCTGTCGTTAATTTTTTCAACATAACTCATTTCCCCCTTGAATGAAATTCCAATAAAGGCATTGTGAAGCTGTTTTTATACTGAACTATGAAACTATGGATACGGTTACCAATACAAAAAGACAGCGCTTACAATGCACTGTCTTTAATTTATCAGAACTTTTATTCAATTCAATGTTTTAGGTCATAAGTGGAATAATGGGTTTAAAAATCATTTTGTTCATATTGTTCACAAGTCTTTTGGAAAGTACCTACGTTCTGGGCGTCCAATTGTTCCATAGATTAATTCTGCAGAAGCTTTACGTTCTGTTACTAAAAACTCGAGATAGCGTCTAGCAGTACTTCTGCTAACACCACTTAACAAGCCAAGCTTTTCAGCAGTGATTCCCTCTGATTGATCATTTAGGTGGTGAAACAATTTTTCCATTGTAATCGGATCAATTCCTTTTGGTGTATAAATCGTTTCAGGGAGATGTTTGTTTTTATGTTGATTCCATAATAATTGAATGGAATCTTCCTCTAAGCTACCCGAGCTAGAAAGCGCAGTTCGTTTTTCTTGATAAGAACGTAAACTTTCTTGAAAGCGATCGAATGTTAGAGGTTTTAAAATATAGTCAACAACGCCACCTCTAAAAGCTTGTTTCACAACTTGAACCTCGGAAGCTGCCGTAATAAAGATAATATCTGAATCTGGACTTTCAGTTTGAATAAATGACATGAGCTCGGTCCCCATCATATCTGGTAAATAGACGTCTAGTAGAATAAGGTCTGGTTTCAACACCGAAATCCAATCTTTTGCTTCTGAACCCGTGTGAGCAGAACCCACAACCAAAAATCCCTCGATTTTTTCGATAAAACGACGGTGAATATCTGCAATTCTAGTATCATCTTCAATAATTAATACTTCAATCATTGTGGGCATGTAAAAAGCCTCCTTTTGGAATTGAAATGATGAACAAGGCTCCACCTAAGTCTCCTTTTTCAATGGTAGCGACACCGCTGAGATCTTTAATATTTTCAGAAACTTTTACTAAGCCGTATCCACGATCAAGTCCTTCTTTTGTGGAAACTCGTGTTTTGAATATATGTTCTTGTATGTTCTCGGAAAGTCCACGGCCAGAGTCTTCTATTTCGAGTAAAATTTCTTGTCCATTATCGTTAATAAACAATCGTACGACTCGTTCCGATTCAGGTAAATGTTCAACCTCTTCAAATGCGTTTGTTACTAGATTTCCAATAATTGAAACAAATAGGCTCTTCTCAAAATGTTTAGGCAGGCTCTCCAAATGACTATCTTCATCTAATATAAATTGCACTTTTAGCTCACGGGCTCGATTAAATAAACCAATGACAAGACCTCCTAAATAGGGGTCTTGCAATCTTCTAGTCACAAAGTGAACCAGTGATTGATGTTCCTCGGTTTCATCATGAATGAGATGAATGGCTTCTTCCAAAGAATTCAATTGAATTAAACCACTTATCGTATAAAGGAAATTTTGATACTCATGTGTTTGTGCTCGCAGTGCTTCCGTATACTGTTTCACTTGAGATAATTCAGATGTAAGTTGATCGATGTCTGCTTGTAAACGGAAACTAGAAACAGCCCCTATAATTTCTTTCCCAACATATATAGGCATTCGATTGACGATTGCTTTTTTTCCTCGCACAATCATCGGTCGGTCAAATTGCTTTTCTCCAGTTGCTAATACATGAGGGAGTAGAGTATTTGGCAACACTTCTTCTATTGATCGTCCAATAAGGGAAGTCTCAGATGGGATGCTGAGCATGTCATAGGCTGCAGGATTTACCATTGAAATTTTGGCATACTTGTCCACCATGATGATGCCTTCACGCACCGATTCTATCAGTGTATTCAGCTCATTATAGAAATGGGCAATTTCAGCTGGCTCTAGGTTGAATAAAACCTTTTTGATGCTCCTAGCTAGAATTGTTGACCCAATAACACCTAAAAGAATTGCAAGTATAACAATCGTCAGAATGGTATCCACATATTCAAAAAAAGTATTCGATATATCTTCTTTCAAAAAGCCAACAGAAATAACGCCGATAATTTCGCCTTGGGAATTTTTAATAGGCGTTTTTCCCCGTAAGGCTGGTCCAAGTGTACCTGTAGCTTCTGATACATAAGATTCACCGTTAATTAGGGCGCGTTCATTATCATCGCCCACCATCTTTTGCCCAATTCGTTCGACCACTGGATGGGCATACCGAATCCCATCCGTATTACCGATGACCACATATTCTGCGCCGGATAATTCTCGGACATCTTCTGCTATCGGTTGTAAAATATCAGAAGGTTGATTGGAATCAAAACCCGCAATGACATCTGCACGGTGAGCAGTGGTCACTGCAATGCTTAGTGCACGGCTCCCGATTTGTTGTTCAATACTTTTAGACATGGTGAAATAAAAGGAAGATCCGATTAGGAGAGCAATAGCTGTTACAAAAAGGGCGCCATAAGCAAAGATTTTTGATTGTAAAGGTAAGTTTTTCACTAGCTCACACTCATTTCACATGATTATTGCTAGTATGACGAGTCCGTCCAATAATGGCAATAGGAGCTTTTAAGAATGGCAGTAGAAACGCAAGAATGTAGTGACAATAGTCTGAATAAAATCTATAATAAAAAAAGTTTAAGTAAGGGAGAGATGAATATGAAAAGAACAACATTAACTTCACCATTCAAACCGGAGGGCATGTTGGTATAAAACGATATACTCCGATTTGATACAAAAAGAGAGTTTGAAAAATCGGAGGAAATTATAAGTGAGTATACAAAATTTTTATTACACAATAACAAGTATTAGATCATTTTTTATTCAAATGGTGTTCACATTAAGTGCGATTTACTACGTAACACAGGCTGACTTAAATGCACTTCAATTGGTACTAATCGGTACGATTATGGAAGTGTCCGTTCTTTTATTTGAGATGCCAACAGGATTATATGCAGATCATTTTGGTCGAAAACGATCACTTGCTTTAGGAACGCTTATCATTGGACTCGCTCATATATTAGAGGGAAGTACACCCGAGTTTTGGGCAATTGCGATTGCATCAGCAATGTGGGGGATTGGTTGGACGTTTATCAGTGGAGCAGAACAAGCATGGATTGCAGATGAAATAGACGGAAGAGAATTAGACTCAGTCTTCCTAAAAGGTGCGCAGTATAGCTCTTTTGCAAGGTTCACTGCGATTTTAGCCAGTGTAGGAATAGCGATGATATGGTCAGTTCAAGTAGCAATTTTAATTGCGGGAACAATGTTAACTATTTTAGCAATTTGGGCGTTTATAAGATTACCAGAAAACAAGTTTGTCAAAGTGACTCGTGAAAAAGATGTATCGGGTGTAACCCATATGATTTCAACCATACGTGCAGGGATCTCACAAATCCGCGGTAATACGGTGTTAGTCAGTATTGCCATGGTGACTTTATTCTGGGGACTTGCAAGCGAAGGGTTTGATCGTCTTTATGGTGCGCACTTTATCGCAGACTATAATCTGTCAGAAAGCGAATCCATTTACTGGTTCGGCGCATTCTATGCAGTCGCATTTTTATTGAACATCGTCGTGCTACGAGTGGTCGAAAAAAATGTGAAAGGCCGCTACCCAGAAGTATTATTATTTGCAAATACAGTGTTAATTGGTACCATGATCATTTTTGCATGGACAGGTCATTTCTGGTTAGCTGTTGCCATGTACTGGGTAACGAGCGCACTACGCAACGTTAATTATCCATTAATGAGCATTGTAACAAACGAGCGACTTGAGTCCAAAGGCCGAGCAACCACACTTTCAATGTTTGGCCAGTTAGACGCGTTTGGCCAAATTGCCGGGGGACCCCTTGTCGGATTACTCGCACTTTACACATCCATTTCTGGAGGAATCACCATATCCGCAGTGTTTATATTGCCAGTTCTCTATTTCTTATGGCGAATGAAGGGCAAAATGGTAGTCTCATAAGACAATAGAATTGAGTTATGAGATGATTTTTGGCAATAAATCCATATAAGTGAGAAACAAAAAAGCTGTGCGACAAGTTTTCAACAACTTGTGCACAGCTTTTCCCTTTTTTATCGTTGATATTTATTTCCCACCTAAAATATCAAACAAGCCACCAGCTAAACTGCCTTCATCTTTTGAACCACCAGGAGTCCGTGGAGCTGCTGCAAAAACACGGCTAGCCAAGCGGCTAAATGGCAAAGATTGCACCCATACTGTTCCAGGACCACGAAGGGTTGCGAAGAATAATCCTTCTCCGCCAAATAAAGCAGTTTTTACGCCTTTTACCATCTCGATGTTGTAGTCTACTTCTTGTGTCATAGCAACTAAACAGCCTGTATCTACACGTAGAACTTCACCCGGTTGTAAGTGTTTCTTGTGAATCGTGCCTCCTGCATGAACAAATGCAAGCCCATCGCCTTCAAGCTTTTGCATAATAAAACCTTCTCCGCCGAAGAAACCAGCTCCTAGTTTTCGCTGAAACTCAATACCTACCGAAACACCTTTAGCGGCAGCTAAAAATGCATCTTTTTGACATATGATTTTTCCACCCATTACACTTAAATCCATCGGGATAATTTTCCCTGGATAGGGAGAAGCGAAATATACATGTTTCTTACCTGATCCAGTGTTGGTAAAGGTAGTCATGAATAAGCTTTCTCCAGTAATTAAGCGTTTACCAGCACCCATTAGTTTGCCCATGAAACCTTCACCGGCAGAACTAGAGGACCCATCCCCGAAAATCGTTTCCATCGAGATTCCATCTTCCATCATCATTAAACTTCCTGCTTCAGCAACTACTGTTTCGTTTGGATCTAGTTCCACTTCTACAAATTGCATATCATCCCCATGTAATTTGTAATCGATTTCGTGATTGTTCATGATAAGTTTCCTCCTCATATAAATTCTATTTATTCTTACGCTTCAAGAAACAAAAAGTTTCATAGAAGTCTCAGTATATGAAAATTTAGTTAATTCTAAAACTAGAGAGGTTTACTCTGCTCATTGTCGAATATATATAATGGAAGCGTTTTCAAATCGAAAGGGGTTAATTACATGCAATTGAAAAATTACATCGATGGAAAGTGGCAGGAGGCTGGGAATGCGAAATACATTCCTGTAACGAACCCTGCAACTGGCGAAGAGTTAGCGCAAGTTCGAATGTCGACAAAAGATGATGTGGATCTAGCTGTAAAGGCTGCAAAAGAAGCACAAAAAAAGTGGGCGCTTGTTCCAGCACCCAAAAGAGCAGATTATTTATATGAAATAGGACGAATTATGAAAGAAAAGAAAGAACATTTGGCACAAGTGTTAACGAAAGAAATGGGAAAAGTCATTGAAGAAGGTCGTGGAGAAGTTCAAGAGGGAATTGATATGGCCTTTTATATGGCTGGAGAAGGACGTCGTCTCTTCGGCGAAACGACCCCATCTGAGTTAGCAGATAAGTTTGCGATGAGTGTTCGCGCACCGATTGGTGTTGTAGGTCTGATTACTCCGTGGAATTTCCCAGTAGCCATTGCAACCTGGAAATCGTTCCCGGCCATGGTTGCAGGCAATACATTCCTATGGAAACCAGCAACTGAAACGCCAATGATGGCATATGAAATGGCGAAAGTATTTGAAGAAGCTGGTCTTCCGGATGGTGTCGCTAATATTGTTTTTGGTGCAGGGTCTGAAGTAGGCACTGCAATGATCGAACATCCGGATGTTAAGGTTATTTCTTTTACTGGTTCGACTGAAACGGGTCGCTCGGTTGCAGAGTTAGGAGGACGTCATTTAAAGAAAGTGTCTCTCGAAATGGGCGGTAAAAATGCTGTAATCGTTATGGAAGATGCGGATCTTGGCTTAGCTGTTGACGGAATTCTTTGGAGTGCTTTTGGTACAGCCGGACAGCGATGTACAGCATGTAGTCGTGTCATTGTTCATAAAGAAGTGAAAGAAGAGCTTCAAACACGTCTTCAAGAAGCAATGAAAGGCCTCACAATTGGTGATGGTATGGACGAAACAGTTAAAATTGGACCGGTCATTAATAAAAAAGCGTTGGAGAAAATACAGCGCTACGTAGAAATAGGCAAAGATGAAGGGGCTACTCTTTTAGTGGGTGGAGAAGTTTTAGCTGAAGGTAAACTGTCGAAAGGTAATTATTACTCGCCGACTTTATTTACAAATGTAGATCGCAATAGCCGAATTGCGCAAGAAGAAATCTTTGGACCGGTTGTTTCCCTAATCGAGGTTTCTAGTTTAGAAGAAGCTATTGAAGTGAATAACAGCGTAACATTTGGTTTATCCAGTTCTATTTTCTCACGTGATGTGAATAAAATCTTTAAGGCACAACGTGATCTAGATACAGGGATTGTCTATGTGAATGCCGGTACAACGGGTGCGGAAATTCATTTGCCATTTGGAGGAACCAAAGGAACGGGGAATGGTCACCGTGACTCGGGTGTAGCCGCGCTTGATGTTTACACAGAATGGAAGAGTATTTATGTTGACTTTAGTGGCAAATTGCAACGGGCACAAATAGACAATTCCTAAGATAAACAAATGATAAGTCGATTTGCAAAGGGGATGTAAAGATGAAGGTTGTTGTATTGGGTGCGGGGTTAATGGGAAAAGAAGTTGCACGAGATTTAGTGAAAAGTGATCGTGTTAAACGGGTTTTTCTAGCAGATTTGGATGTCGGGCAAACACAACTTTTTCAAGACAAATTAAAATCAGAAAAGTTGGAAGTGGTTCGACTAGATGCAAATGATGATGCTGACTTAAAAGAGGTAATGACTAAAGGTGACGTTGTTATCAATGCATTATTTTATTCATTTAACGAAAAAGTTGCTCGAATAGCAATTGAAGTAGGTATACATTCAGTGGACTTAGGTGGACATATCGGGGGTGCTACAGACGCAGTACTTGACCTTCATGAAGAGGCAGTTGCAAAAGGGATTACACTCATTCCAGATTTAGGGGTAGCTCCAGGAATGATTAATATATTAGCTGGGTACGGTGCAAGTAAGTTAGAGAATCTCAAATCTATTAAATTGTACGTAGGTGGTATTCCGGTTGAACCAGAAGAACCACTGAAATATAACATTGTGTTTTCATTAGATGGTGTACTTGACCACTATACAGATTCCTCTCATGTGGTGAGAAACGGTCAATTGCAAGAGGTTCCTTCATTAACAGAAATTGAATCCATCCATTTCGATGGCTTTGGGGATTTAGAAGCTTTCCATACATCGGGTGGTACATCGACGTTAGCTAAAACATTTTCTACTATTGGAACGCTTGAATATAAAACGATTCGTTACGCGGGACACGCAGACAAGTTTAAAGTACTTGTAGACCTTGGTTTAACGAATAAAGAAACTACCGTTAATGTGGATGGACATATTGTGAAGACTCGAGATGTATTAAAGGAAGCATTGACACCTTCCCTATTATTAGGAGATAAACAAGACGCTGTGTTACTACGTGTGATTGTTTCCGGCAATAAAGATGGAGAAGCCGTAACCTATCAATATGAAATGGTCACAAAGAAAGATATGAAATATCAAGTTACAGCAATGGCCAGAGCCACAGCGAATACAATTTCTGTCGTAGCACAAATGATTGGTAACGGAGAAATTACAAAACGTGGGGTATATCCTCCAGAACAAATTGTTCCGGGAGATGTGTATTTAGTTGAGATGGCAAAAAGAGAAGTATATATAAAAGAATCCGTTTATCGATCGTCTTCGATTGTATACGGATAATAGGAGGCAATTATCATGGACTTCGAATTTTCGGAAGAACAACAATTACTACGCAAAACGGTTCGACAATATGTGGATGATGAAATATTGCCTCATATCGCTGACTGGGATTCAACTGGAGGATTTGACCCTAAGGTATGGAAGAGATTAGCCGATTTAGGCTTTATGGGTGTTTGTATACCTGAAGCTTATGGTGGGAGCGGAATGGATTATAATGCGCTAGCCATTGTCTGTGAAGAATTGGAAAGAGGCGATACCGCGTTTCGTACAGCCGTATCGGTTCACATAGGCTTAAATTCTATGACGCTTATGCAATGGGGAACGGAAGAACAGAAGCAAAAGTACCTTATTCCTCAAGCAAAAGGGGAAAAGATTGGTGCCTTTGGCTTAACGGAACCGGGTGCAGGATCAGATGTAGCAGCAATGTCCACAACAGCAACGCTTGATGGCGATGCTTATATTCTTAAAGGTCAAAAAACATGGATTTCACTTTGTGACAAAGCGGACCATTTTGTGGTCTTTGCATATACTGATAAATCAAAAAAACACCAAGGAATTAGTGCCTTTATCGTGGAACGTACAATGGAAGGTTTCTCATCGAAAGCGATTAAAGGAAAATACGGAATTCGAGCGGGTAATACGGGAGAAATTTTCTTTGACGACATCCGTGTGCCGGTGTCAAATCGTTTAGGTGAAGAAGGAGAAGGCTTCAAAATTGCAATGTCTGCATTAGACAACGGGCGATTTACGGTTGCTGCTGGTGCTGCAGGGTTGATTATGGCATGTATGGAAGCTAGTGTGAAATATTGTAATGAACGTGAGACGTTTGGAAAACCAATTGGTAAACATCAGTTAGTTCAACAGATGATCGCGAAAATGGAAGCGGGTCTTCAAATGAGTCGCTTGCTGGTTTATCGTGTTGGAGAAATGAAAAACAAAGGGGTTCGCAATACGCGGGAAACTTCTTTGGCAAAATGGCAATCATGCGATTTTGCTAATCAAGCAGCTGATGATGCTGTACAAATCCACGGTGCATATGGCTATTCAGATGAATATCCAGTAGCACGATACCTTCGTAACTCAAAAGCGCCAGTTATTTATGAAGGAACTCGTGAAATTCATACCATCATGCAAGCCGAGTATGTTCTAGGCTATCGAGAAGATAAAAAATTATCGAGAATGCTTCCAAAATGGCCATTTGAAATCGATCGAGATATGTGATAGAATATTCTAAAATATAACGAACGGAGGTGAAGAAAGAATGAAAAACGCTGTGACTGCACATGAATTTATATTGGAATTTTTATCCGTTTCATGTGCGATTACTCATGAAAATGCTATCAACGGGACAGGTCTGTCCACTTTTAGACAAATTCATGAATACCACAGCTGATTAGACATTCTTTCCAAACCGTGTAAGTGGAAAAGACTGCTCTCCTCGAGCAGTCTTTTTTGTATGCTTTTATAAGCGTTTGAATTTAATATTGTCATACATTCATTCAAGGTTTGCTATGTCTAGCTACAAGCGCCAGCTCACACCTAAGCTTCAGAACCTCAGGCGAAAGCGGTCTTTCGCATCGGTTCTTCCAGCTCCGGAGTCGAGCTAGACGGCACTTTTCGCCTTTCTAATTCCAGCTGTGTTTAAATCGAAAGGATGAAAATTATGATATGTACAATACAAGAAATTAGTAAAATGCTAGGTGGAAATTTAATATTTGAGGAATTATCTTTGGCAATAAAAACAGGTGACAAACTTGGTGTTGTTGGAAGAAATGGTACAGGGAAGACAACCTTATTTACCTTGATAGCGGGTATCGAAACGCCTGATCAAGGAAGCATTCATTTTAAAAAAGGAACGAAGATTGGTTATTTAGCTCAAATACCATCCTACACAGAGGATGTAACTGGACACGATGTATTACTTATGGCATTTGAAGAACTGCGCTTGATGAACAAAGAGATGAAAAGGTTAGAAGAACAAATGGCCGTAGCACAACCGTTTGAGATGGATAAATTATTGCGTATATATGGAAACATTCAAGAGGATTTTACAAATCGAGATGGATATTCGATGGATACGGATATTGAAAAAGTTGTCCAAGGTCTTCAGTTAACTTCATTTGTGGGGAGACCTTTTATAAGTTTAAGTGGTGGAGAGCAAACGAAAATTATGCTTGGCCAATTGCTTCTGACTAAACCAGACTTACTTCTACTGGATGAGCCGACGAATCATTTAGATTTGTTTGCTGTTGAATGGCTTGAGCAATATTTAGTTACCTACGAAGGAACTGTTGTTATCATTTCGCATGACCGATTTTTTCTAGACCAGGTCGTGACGAAAGTAGCTGACTTGGAAGAAGGCGAACTACACTTGTATCACGGCAACTATTCATCATTTGTCATTCAAAAAGAAGAACGACTTATGCGCGAATTCCAAGAATACGAGGAACAACAGAAAAAAATAAAGAAAATGAGAGAAGCCATTAAACGCTTGAAGCTTTGGGCAAATGAAGCCGTTCCTCCCAATGCAGCGCTTCATCGACGTGCTCGCAATATGGAAAGAGCATTGGATCGAATGGAGAAGGTCCGTAAACCGCTGGTTGACCCGAAAAAAATGAACCTTACTTTCGACGTCGCTCCTCGTAGTGGCAAGGAAGTAGTCATCATGGAGCAAGTTGATAAGGCATTTGGTGACAAAGTGTTACTTTCGAAAGCAGATTTCTTTGTTTACTGGAAGGACAGAGTTGCGATTGTAGGGAGAAACGGTACCGGCAAATCAACAATTTTAAAATTATTACGTGGCGAGCTTCCTGTAGATTCAGGAGTTGCGCGTCTGGGAAGTAGTGTGAAAGTCGGTTTCTTATCTCAACATTTTGAAGTAGCCGAACCGAAGGCGAGACTTATTGATGTGTTTCGAAGCGAAGTAAACGTGTTTGAAGGTGAAGCCCGTCATATTTTAGCGAAGTTTATGTTTTATGGACCAGACGTATTTAAACGTGTGGGCGATTTAAGTGGTGGGGAACGTATGAGACTCAGATTAGCACAACTCATGCATCAAGACATAAATTTTCTAATGCTCGATGAGCCAACTAACCACTTGGACATTGATTCACGTGAAGTGCTAGAAGAAGC
This sequence comes from Paenisporosarcina sp., assembly GCA_048976825.1. Taxonomy (GTDB): domain Bacteria; phylum Bacillota; class Bacilli; order Bacillales_A; family Planococcaceae; genus Paenisporosarcina. The sequence goes on along the minus strand of JBHGUT010000006.1, from coordinate 28,042 downwards.
TTTAGAAGATTTTCAAAGCACCATTGTAGCTGTATCGCATGATCGTTATTTTTTGAATAAACTCTTTCCACGCACCGCGTGGTTAGATAATGGTGTCCTTTTGACATATGAAGGACCATATGAGTGGGCACGCGAAAAATGGGAGCTACAAAAGAATTTGATAGAAGCGAAAGTGCCTATCGTACAAAGTAAACCGGTCAAACCAGATAGAGAACCCGAAACAAGGCCCCGCTCATTTGAAGAAGAAATTGCGAAAGTAGAACAGGATCTGGCAGATTTGGTTACGCAGATTGATGCTGAGGGAGATTGGCAGATTTATGAAGAGCTTGTCTTAAAAAAGAACGCGTTTGAAGAGCAGTTAGAAGCTTTGATGGCAGAGTGGTTCAAATACGAGGCATAGCCCCCCGGTTTTTCACGGATGGAAAAATAAGAGCGTTATATAGTAGTAAGTCTTGAATTCCTATGTTTTTCTAATGAAAGTTCCATTTTGCCCTTGCCACATCCCATTATTTCCATACCCTATTAATATCGAGTATGGAAGGGGGAAAAATGATGTCTGGTAATATTGAAGGTGGTCATGGGTATGGATCAAGCTTTGCGTTAATCGTAGTTTTGTTTATCCTACTTATTATTGTCGGAGCTGCTTTTTGTGGAGATGACTATGGTGGCGGTTATTAATTAGTACTTGATGATATTTAACAGGACCCAAACTATTTATTAACCTCAGGTGTCTTAAGTGAATCAACGATATTTCAGGATAGTTAAATCTTTTTTTAAATGGTATAGAAGAATTGATGGCCAATCCTTTTTGGGGTTGGCCTTTTTGATTAGTATGTTGTCTGTTAGGATCGCAATATAGTGAAAACATATTTTTTTCCAATGAGTTAATTCAACAGAAGAATCTGGACACTTCGTTCGATTAACATAAAATAATTTTTAGAAAAATATTTCGGGAAAATACGAAACGAAAATAATTTGAAAACAGTCTAATGTAATAACTAGATGTATAAAAGGGGCGAAACTTAAATGAAAAAAAGAAGTGGGTGGATTATTATTGCAGTTGTAGTGGTGGGTATCGTTTTATCATTAACATTTTTAATTGATAAAGTGATAGTAAATGCAGCCTCAGTTGCGTTGTCTGAAAAAGGATGGAAAGCGAATTTTTCCGTTCCGCTGAAATCAAATGCCATTAAAAACGGCGATATTTACTTGGTAGATCAGCAAGGAAATGAACTGGAAGAAGTTTTAGTCTTAACTCAAAATGGTCGTACTATCAAAGCTTCTGAGTTGAAACCTGGTTCCTATACGCTGCATTTTAAAAGAGATGCAGTAAAAGGTGGGTTCTTTAAATCCATGTCAACAAACGAGTTTTCCTTTACAGTACACAAAAATATACAAACTGTAAAATCAGAAAAGGAATTAAAAGACTACCTTGAGAAGTCACAAAAAATGATGGCTCAAAATTATGATATGAACAGAAATGGAGAAAGTGAAACAGCTTCTATGGATACAAGCAATCAATCTTCCGAAGGTGGTCATGGAGAAGCTGAATATTCCGAAACAAATAACCAAGTAGAAGGCGTGGATGAGGCGGATTTAGTAAAAACGGATGGCGAATACATTTATTCATTAGCGAATGGTCGCATCATCATTACAGATGTTCGAAATCCTTTACAAATGACTAAAGTGACAGAAATTCAATCAGAGGAAACTTATCCAACTCAGTTGTTCCTTCATGAAAATACGCTAATCGTATTTGGAGATAAACATATACCTTATGACTTTTCGGAGGATTCCCGAGAAAGCAACAAAATCATGATGCCTTTTAACAGTTCGACTAATGTGAGTTTTTACGACGTGAAGGATAAGAAGAATCCTAAAATAGTACGAGAGATTGGAGCGGAAGGGTACTTAAACGGTGCTCGAAAAAAAGATAATTTGTTATACTTCGTCACCAATGTGTCCCGAAATTACTGGATGCTCCATGAAGGAGATGTGGAGCTGCGTCCTTACACGTTTGATAGTCAAAAAGACGACAAAGCTTCACCAATGTCATTCTCCGATTTATATATCCTACCTGGAACTTCAGAGGGAACATATAGTGTGATTTCTGCTATAGACTTAAATAATCCCAAAGAATCCCAACTAGTAACCAAAGGATTTTTAGGTAGTAGCAATTCGATGTATATGTCGAAGGATTCGTTATATTTAACTGCACCAGTATATATGCCATCGTCAAAAAAAGACCAAAAATCGTCTACCAATATGATCTGGAATTCACAAGAAACCAACACAGAAATCTTTAAGTTTAGTTTAAATGGTACAAAAGTTGACTTTGTTTCATCAAGCGAAGTGAAGGGCATGTTGCTCAATCAGTTCTCAATGGATGAACATGAAAATCATTTCCGTGTCGTCACAACAAAAGGCTTTGCGTGGAACGATGAAACCCCTTCTGAAAATAATTTATTTATTTTAGATGCTGGGATGAATCAAGTAGGTTCCATTGAAGGACTTGCAAAAGGCGAACGTATTTATTCTGCGCGTTTTATGGGTGATAAAGCTTACATGGTGACATTCAGACAAACGGATCCACTGTTCGTTTTGGATGTTGCAAATCCTTCTTCACCGAAAGTATTGGGTGAATTAAAAATTCCTGGTTTCAGCAACTATTTGCATCCATTGGATGAGAATCATTTAATTGGATTTGGATATAATACAAAATCAATTCCTGGTGAAGATGGTTCAGAACCGATGATTCTCACAGATGGCATGAAAATTTCCTTGTTTAATGTTTCAGACTTTGAGAACCCTAAAGAACAGGATGTAGAAATTCTCGGCGGTCAGGGAACCTACAGTCCGCTTCAATATGATCACAAGGTTTTATTCCAACATCAACAAAAGAGTCTGTACGGTTTCCCTGTAACCTTGTATGAAGGAGTAAACCAAGAAGGTTATGGTGAGTTTGCAGGAGAAGGTGCGGTTATTTATGAAATTACTGCTAAAAAAGGTATACAACAAGTCGCTAATATGATCAACAAAAGAAAACCAAATCAACCATACGAAGAATGGGAGAAGTCGGTTCAAAGGATGGTGTATATCGGTGAAACTCTTTATACCATTTCGATGAAAGAAATGAAGAGTTACGATTTGAATACGTTTAAAGAAATAGACGTTATCTCATATTAATAAGAGGCAGGCTACTAGCATTTTGCTTAGTGGTCTGTTTTTTTGCTTGCTTTAATCGGAATATGTTGGAACGAACTGACATCATGCAACCTGGTGGAATAACGGGTGATGATAAGTATAGAAATAAATGATAATTGATTGTTGGGTGAATGGTATCTAATGCTTCATGCAACTGAGAAAGCGATTCAAAACATCTAAAGAGACTTTTTTCATCAAGAAAGCCATGGCAATGGAAGTGGCACAATCACATCTGATATTAACGAATCATTGCTTATATTGGTGACAAATACCTCTTTTACGATATCGACTGTCTCAATGGTTTTATTCAAAATGAATTAGTTTGGAATAATTCAATGACATTTACTATGGATCAAAAACAACAAAGACAAAAAAATAACGTAAACCAAGAGAAAGCACATACAATCAAATGAAGCGATTAAACTTTATTTGTTTTTGTTCATGTGGGCAAATGAACGAATTGTCCAATTCTAACAATTAACACTTTTCATGAGGAACATAGTTTGTCTTTTGGATAACATTTCTATAAGATTATGCATAAGTATTGATTGATTGGAGTGGGCAAAAACATGCTAAATGAGAAAAATGATTTGGCGATTGATTGTTGCCTTCTTGCGGGTAGATTAATGATTGAAAGTGGTGCGGAAACATATCGCGTAGAGGATACCATGACAAGGATGGCCATCTCACAAGGGCTAATCGGTACGCAAAGTTTTGTTACACCTACTGGTATTATGTTTTCTCTAGGGAAAAATGGTTCAACCCGACTTATGACCATACGTGATCGCAATACTGATTTAGAGAAAATTGCACTTGTAAATCAAGTATCAAGAAAGCTCACGACAAACGAAATGACGATTGAAGAAGCCTATGAGGAATTGCAAAGGATTGCAAGTGCAAACTTGATGTTCCCATTATCTTGGCAGTTTATTGCGGCTGCAATTGCAAGTGGAGGTTTGCTCATTCTGTTCGAAGGAAATGTATGGGATGTGCCAGCTGCTACATTAGCTGGAGGTATTGGCTTTTTGGTTGTAACTTTGATACATGAGTTAACGAGGGTGAAATTCTTCGCGGAATTTTTTGCCGCAGCCATTGTTGGCGTTATTGCGTTTTTGGCTGTTTTATTAAACTTAGGCGAAAATTTAAATACAATTATTATTAGTGGTGTCATGCCATTAGTGCCAGGTTTATTGATTACAAATGCAGTCCGTGATCTTATGGCTGGCCATTTCGTATCCGGCGTTTCCAAAGGAGCAGAAGCTTTATTAACTGCATTTGCCATTGGAGCGGGTGTTGCACTCGTACTATCATTTTAGGAGGGATAGCCATGACGTGGATTATACAAGGAATACTTAGTTTCATCATTACGATATCCTTTGCTATCATTTTTAATGCACCTCGAAAAAAATTGCTAGCATGCGGGATGGTGGGTATGTTTGGATGGCTCATTTTTAGTGGTTTTTCAATGGTTTCTGGAGATACAGTTCAAGCTTCATTCGCAGGTGCGTTTGTTGTAGCACTTGCTGCACATATATTATCCAAACGGTTTAAAATGCCAATGATTATCTTTAGTGTTCCAGGCATTATTTTGTTGGTACCCGGTGGTCTGGCTTACAATGCCATGAGAAATATTGTGGAAAATGATTACCTTACAGCCATTTCTTTTGCCTCAAAAGCTTTCATGACTTCAGGTTCGATCGCAATGGGTCTAGTTTTTGCAGAAGTGCTCATGCAATTGATATTTAGATATATTCCAAGAAAAAAGACGGTTATTCCAAATTAGGAATGACCGTCTTTTAGTTTTTTTTGTTTAGAAGCTATGAAAGGTGTAATATCTTGTTAAATTAAAAACGATTCCTCAAGTCATAATCGACCAAGGAATCGTTACTTTAGGATTTTACTAATTCGTTTGCTGTGACGGGATGGCCAATATAGAATCCTTGAAGGGCGTCACATCCCATTTTTTCTAATAAATCATATTGCTCTTTAGTCTCAACACCTTCAGCTAATACACGAATGTTCATGGATTTCCCAAATTGAATCATCCCATGAATAAGTCTCTGAAGTTTCTCTTGTTGCATAATGGAAGAGATAAATGATTTATCGATTTTAAGTTTAGAAATCGGTAATAGTTGCATGTATCGGAATGAAGCATATCCTGTTCCAAAGTCATCTAGAACGAATCCAACACCGTCTTGCTCTAATTGGCGCATTTGACGAATAATGGATTGTTCCGCTTCTGCTTCTAAAGCAAACTTTTCAGTAATCTCTATTTGCAATAAATTCGCTGGACAGCCAGTTTTTTCTAATGCTTTTCTAATCTTTTTCACCATATTCTGGTCACGGAACTCACGAACAGAGGAATTAATGCTTACTTTTAAGGGCCGTCCATCTTTTGCCCATGTTGCTGCCTGTTGACAAGCTTGTTCAAGCATAAAAGAACCGATGCCATGAATCATTCCATTCTCCTCAGCGAGTGGAATTAATTCATTTGGATGAACAGTTCCAAGAACTTCGTCTTCCCATCGAACAAGTGATTCAACCGCATAGATGTTTCCAGTTTGTAAATCGACTTGTGGTTGAAAGACAATATGTAAATCTTTTTGGTTCAGTGCTTCCAACAAACGTTTCTCAATTGTAGCTTTTCTACTTAATGCTTGATGATTTGCTTTCGAAAGACTGACGATGTTCCCTCCGCCTTCTTGTTTCACTTTATGAATGGTTGCATTTGATGCTTTCATTAAATGAAGAAAAGTAGACTGATCTTCAGGATAACGTGTAATTCCACCACTGATCGAAATTGGAATCGCTGAATTTCGAATATAGATAGGATGTTGTTTTAAATAGCTTAAGAATCCTTGGATAAACCATTCACTGAGTGGTGTCAGGACTACAAATTCATCTACACCAACTCTCGCAATATCACTATCTTGGAAATACATCTTCATACGTTTTGAAAACTCTAAAAGAAGAGTTGTTTCAGAATCTTCGTCATGCATATCTTTCAAGGTAAAAAATTTATCAATATCTAAAAAAACAAAAGAGAAATGACGCTTTTCTTCAATAAAATTCGAAACAATATACTCTAAACGATGTCGATTCATTAAATTGGTCTCGGGATCTACATACGCAATTTGCTCAAGATGTGTTTGTAAACGTTTCTTTTCTGTAATATCTTTCTCTAAAATCACAAAATAAATAGGTTCATCAAGAGCAGAAGTTACGGGAATGGCCGTCATATCAACCCAATATGTTTCCCCATCTTTTGTAACTTTTTCAACGGATCCTTGCCAAACACGATTGCTCTTTAAGGAAGACCAAATGGTATTAGCAACTGCTTCGCCCGTCTCTAATGGAAATAGCTGCCAAAATGTTTTTCCAACAACTCGTTTTGGCGTCCATTTACTTGATTTTAAAAACTGTGCATTTGCATAGATAATTAATCCTTCAACGTCAACGTATGTGAGCATAAATGTTTGGTCTAGCCCCATTTTAAGACTAGCTAACTCTTGTCCATTCGTAGTTTCCACAGAAGATGAAAAATTTTCATTCTCTTCCACATATAAAAACATCACACATCGATCATGATCTATTGTTAAAGATTTTATGATGGCCGAAACATAAACCGGCTCACCTTTTTTATTATGTAAAATAATTTTTTCGAATCGAATCGGATCAACACTTCTTAAAATTTGATCCCACGTCGATATATGTAAAGCCGCACTACTCTCATCATAGAAAGGATTAAACTGACCAACGACTTCTTCAGACCGGTAACCAAACATCTTTTCAGCCTCGCGACTCCACCAAATAACGGTCCCATCTTTAGACGTTAGCATCATTGGACTTGGTACATGATTAAAAACTTCGTTTCCTGATTCTACTATTTGTTGCAATTGATTCATATTTTCAGGACTCCTTGTGTACATATACTTACTCTTATTATAAAGAAGTCTTACGATTACGTCATTAAATTAAAAAATGTTTATTCTGAAAAATAAAGAAAGGACAAACGTTCCCATATTTCATCTCTGTTAAGCATTGAAATCAGGTAGAAGAATAGTAAGATATAGGGAAGTATAAGTTAGGTGGGTGATTTTATGGAAAGGGCAAAAGGAATATTTTTAATTATTACCGGAGCCGTATTATGGGGCGCTACTGGACCTATTATGGAATGGATTTTATCAAACACGAAGTTATCCGTATCGTTCATGCTAACTTTACGTTTACTAATAGCAGGTGCAGGTATGATCCTTTTTATTAGGATTCAAGGTAATGAAATCACCTCAATGTGGAAAAGTGTTTATTGGATAAAACGATTCTTCTTATTTTCGATTCTAGGTATGTTAGGTCTTCAATTTTCTTTTGTATCTGCTATTGAAGCGAGTAACGCAGTGGTTGCAACCTTACTTCAATTTTTAGCACCTATATTTGTGGTTGTTTTTGTATCTTTGGATTTAAAAAAATGGCCACCGACGTATCAAATTATTGGGATTACTGGGACACTTGTAGGTCTTTTTTTATTGTTAACTAATGGATCGATGACGAACTTGGTGTTAAGTCCCGCTGCATTAGGATGGGGGATTACTGTAGGTCTATCTTTTGCATTTTATACGTTATATCCAGCCGCTCTAATGAAAGAATGGGGAGTTTTTCTCGTTGTCGGATGGTCAATGCTTTTCGCTGGTATTATTTTAGCATTAATTACTCGAATCTGGGAATCTACTGAATGGATTTACTTGATGGATGTAAAACTTGTATTTTTCCTTACCATGGTTATTGTATTTGGCACATTAGCTTTTGTTTTGTTTTTAAGTAGTATGAAATATATATCCGCAATCGAAACGAGCATCCTATCAAGTCTTGAACCATTAACTGCAATGGTCATATCAGTCCTATGGCTGCAACAAATATTAGGACTGTGGCAATGGGTTGGCGCATTATTTATGTTGATATTTGTCACATGGTTATCAATTTCAGGTAAAAAAGATAAAAAACCTGCCGATATATAACTTAAGAAAAAAGGAAGCAGGGACTCCACTTATGAATAGACTTAAGCAAATTGTACAAAAAGTAAAAATACCAAAGGTGAAAAAAGTAAAAGTGAAATTTCCTAAGTTAGACTTGAAAGCATTAAAATTGTCGACATCAGATGGGCGGTTTAGCATTCGTAAAAAATTATCTTTTGCATTTTCTGCAATTATATTGTTGTTCTTAATCCTTAGTGGGATTGCGGTTTACAGCACAATTGTTTTGAATAACAATACAAAAGAGATCAATACCAGAATCTTACCTCGTGTCGATGACGTTAAGACATTAAATTATCGAATGGAACATGTGGTAAGTTTAACTCAACGCCATGTCTTATCTACAGATATTAATGCCAAAAAAGATTCTGCAGATCGCATCAACGAAGAAATCAAAGTAATAAATGAATTACTTCAAAACTATGGCACGTTGCTTCAAGACCCTATGGCGATTAATTTACATTCTGATATCGTTAAGAAATGGGCTCAATACACGGATAAAAACAAAGACGTTATTGTGGCAAGTACAAACGATAATACAAAACGTGCAGTAGCTCTTACATATGAAGGAAATGTTCAATATGATTCAATTCAACGGACTTTAGATGAATTAGTCTTTATCGATTTAGATGCAGCAAAAGCGGTGGAAAACAAAAGCAGTAATACATTTGATGGGGTGATGTTGGCGTTAATCATCGGAATCTTACTGGCGATTCTATCTACTGTTGCGATTGCCATGTTCATGACACGTTTAATTCGTAATCCGGTTTCCTTACTGACAGATCGATTCAAAGCGATGTCAAATGGTGATCTAACAGTTGATCAGATTAACATCAAAAATCAAGATGAATTTGGTGATCTAGCTAATCATTTCAATACCATGCTGGCTACTTTGCAAAAGCTAGTAAAAGACTTACAAGCATCTATTTCTACGGTTGCTATGTCGGCTGAGCAAGTGTCAATTAGTGCATCTGAGACTAGTCGTGCAACTGAGCAAATTACTGAGTCAATGGCAGATGTATCTGAGGGTGCTGATGTCCAGTCTGAATCAGTACGTCATGTCCGTGAGTCGATTGCTGAAATGTCAATTGGTATGGAACAGGCGGCTAGTGCTGTCCAAGATGTGTCGGATAAAGCTGTATCTACAACAGAGTTAACGACAACGGGTCTGCATGTTATGGAAGAAACACGTAAGAAAATGAATGAAATTCGTCTTGTTTCAGAAAAATCAGCAGAAGTTGTACAAGGACTAGGCGTGAAGTCTGATGAAATTGGACAAATTGTTGGGTTAATTAGAGCAATTGCGGAACAAACCAATTTACTTGCGTTAAACGCAGCTATCGAAGCAGCCCGTGCTGGTGATCATGGAAGAGGTTTTGCAGTGGTGGCAGATGAAGTTCGTAAACTAGCAGAACAGTCGGCGAAAGCAGCAAAAGATATTCATTCTCGTATTGGTTCCATCCAAAACGAAGTGAAAGAGGCCATTGTATCCATGCAAGGTTCTACCAAAGAAGTGGCACTCGGAATTGGCTTAGCTGAGAAGTCGAGTGAAAGTTATGATGAAATTGCCAAAATGATTTCAGAAGTATCGGCACAAACAGAGGAAATCACAGCGATATTCCAACAAATGAATGCTTCCGCACAACAAATGGAAGGACGCGTTCGTGAAGTAGAAACCCTTTCAACTGAAGCATCTGAACGTGCTCAGACAGTTGCGGCAGCAGCTGAAGAACAAAATGCATCGATGGAAGAAATCACATCTTCGGCGGATGTATTAAGCGGTCTATCGAGTGAATTAAAACAATTAGTACAACAATTTAAAATCAACTAATGTAGTGCTCCTTCTGAAAAGAGGGAGCTTTTTTGTTGGAATGGAGAATGAGAAACCTAATAGAAAGCACCCAATCGCTGATAAACACTACGGAATCGATGATAGAGAGTCGGCAATCGCCCATAGACACAACGGAATCGATGATAGAAAGCCGTCAATCGCCGAAAGTGTCGACAATAGCTGATAGACAACACGAAATCGATGATAGAGAGTCGGCAATCGCCGATAGACACAACGGAATCGCTGATAGAAAGCCGTCAATCGCCGATAGAGTCGAGAATCGCTGATAGACAACACGGAATCGATGATAGAGAGTCGTCAATCGCTGATAGAGTCGACACAATCGTCGATAGAGTCAACGGGATCGCCGATAGAAAGCTCCCAATCGCTGATAGACACTACTTATTTTTCCAAACTAAATTTATTCGGTCAATAATCTCAGAATAAATATTATTTTCTCTCATCTAGTGATATCCCTCTTCCTTACAATGTGGCATAATAGGAAACATCAGTAAATTAATTCGTAGAACGAAGAAGTTTTAGGGGGAACACCAAAGTTGAAAACCGTATTTTTATATGTAAAACCATATAAATGGCCTGTCGCCATCGCACTTTTTCTTATGTTAACAGAGCTTGCTGTTGAGCTTGTACAGCCTTTATTAATTGCCAAAATTATTGATGATGGAATTTTACAACGTGATCAGTCCGTTATCTGGCTATGGGGTGGCGTGATGATGCTCATGGCCCTGCTTGCATTTTTGTCGGGAGCTACTAATTCGTACTTTGCCTCCCATGCTGCACAAAGTTTTGCATTTGACCTGAGAAGTGCGCTTTTTAAACAAGTGCAAAAGTTTACCATGTCTACTTTCACTAGATTTCCAACATCCGGTTTAATCACGCGATTAACTAGTGATGTAACAATGGTACAAAACGTGCTATTTATGAGTTTACGTATAATGCTTCGTGCCCCATTACTCGTTATTGGGAGTCTCATTATGGCCTTTATTGTAAATGCCTATTTAGCTATGTTTTTAGTTATAGCAGTACCGTTTCTAGTCATATTTCTATATGTAATGGTTAAAAAAGGAGTCACTTATTTTGCAGTTGTCCAAATCAGATTGGACCGCGTAAATCGTGTATTACAAGAAAACCTCCAAGCCGTCAGATTAATTAAAGCGTATTTACGTGGGATATACGAATCTTCTCGTTTTGAAAAAGTAGCTGGTCTTCTGAAGACAGATACAATGAAAGCATTGCGTATTATGGAAATTATTCTGCCGTTATTATTATTCGTTATGAACATTAGTCTGCTTGCTGTTCTTTGGTTTGGTGCAGAAAGGATTCAAACGAACGATGCGCAAATAGGAGAACTGGTTGCGATTGTCAACTACGCTATGCGTATTACGGGTGCTTTTTCTATGTTTGCTTTTATTATAATGGCATTTGCACGAGCGAAGGCTTCTGCTGAACGGATGGAAGAAGTCCTACTCGTGAATGAAGGACTAGAGCGCAATGAACGAACCGGGGAAATGCAAGTTATATCTAATGGAGAAATCACTTTTAATCATGTGTCATTTGCTTATCCAAATACCAAAGATAAAGTATTAACCGATATTAGTTTTTCTGTGAAGTCTGGAGAAAAGCTTGCAATCATGGGTGCAACTGGTTCTGGTAAATCTACATTACTCCAGCTTATTCCCCGTTTTTTTGAAGTGTCAAATGGAACGATTGAAATAGACGGGAAAGACGTGAAAAATTGGTCGCTTGATCAACTAAGACAAGCAATTGGTCTTGTCCCACAACAATCTCTCTTATTTACGGGTAGCATTTACGAGAACCTTGCATGGGGGAAAGTTGAAGCTTCTAAAGTAGAGCTTGAATATGCTGCGAAACAAGCACAAATCCACGATTCGGTTGGACAATTTTCTGGTGGGTACGAAACAAGGGTTGGACAAAAAGGTGTGAATTTATCCGGGGGACAAAAACAGAGGTTATCCATTGCAAGAGCCCTCGTACGTAAACCTGAAATTTTACTATTAGATGATAGCACGAGCGCTTTAGATGTAAAAACAGAATCTGCCCTTTGGGAATCACTCGCAACTGAAGAGGCAACGATGCTAGTAGTAACACAAAAGATTCGGACGGCTAAAGGTGCAGATCGAATTTTGCTGTTGAATGATGGGCGAATCTCTGGTTACGGAACCCATCAAGAATTATTAACAAGCTCGGTTTTATACAGAGAAATTGCCGAGTCTCAACAGGAACAGGAGGGTTCTAATCATGCGTCGTATACTTACTAAGCCCTTTGGCTATGAACCGGTTCTTTCAAAGGATGATATGAAACCCATCAAAAAGAAAAAAGGAGAAAGAGCAGGCGATTGGCTATTTGTATTAAAACAGATATGGAAACTGGTAGATGAGCAACGTTTTTTACTCTTATCCGTCTTGTTTCTGGTTGTTATCAGTTCAGCTTTAGCACTTATTGGTCCATTTTTAATTGGTAAAATTATCGATAAACACATAGTTCCAAGTGATTTTGAAGGTTTGAAATCAAAGATTATGTGGTTGGTTGTTATATATATATTCCTTTCGATTTCGATGTTTTTGCAAAATTATTGGATGATTGGAATTGCGCAACAAACGATTTATCGGATGAGAACTTTATTATTTGCTCATTTTCAAAAGCTTCCCGTGTCATTTTTTGATAAACGTCAGCATGGAGAATTAATGAGTCGCGTAACTAATGATATTGAAAATGTTAGTGCAACACTCAATAGTTCATTTATTCAAGTATTTTCAAGTGTTTTAACACTTACTGGAACTTTGATTGTTATGCTGATTTTGAGTCCGTTACTTACACTATTGACCATGACTATTATTCCCGTCATGTTTATCGCAATGAGGTGGATTACAAGACGGACAGGGAAACTATTTAAGGAACAACAAGCGGCAGTCGGCGACTTAAATGGAATGATTGAAGAAACCATTTCAGGACAACGAATTGTTAAGGCGTTTTCCCAAGAGGCCCGAGTGATTGAGGAATTCACTGTCAAAAGTGAACGATTACGAAGGACTGGTTTCTGGGCGCTTACATACTCTGGTTTTATTCCGAAAGTCATGAATATGTTGAATAACGCTAGTTTTGCAATCGTCGCTGGTGTCGGTGGATTGTTAGCTTTAAATGGTCATGTAACCATAGGTACCATCGTAATTTTCTCAGAATATGCTAGACAATTTACACGTCCTTTAAATGATTTGGCCAATCAGTTTAATACCGTATTATCAGCTATTGCAGGGGCTGAACGGGTATTCGTTATTATTGGGGAACCCATTGAAAAAGATGACGCCATTGGACATATTGATACTGTTTTAAAAGGAAAAGTGGAGTTTGACAAGGTTTCATTTAAATATGAACAGGCGGATGATGAACATACGATTCGAAATGTGAGTTTTTCTGTAAAGCCAGGAGAGACAGCTGCATTAGTAGGGGCTACTGGTGCTGGAAAGACAACAGTTATGCAGTTGCTTGCGCGTTTTTATGAGGTTAATGAAGGTGAAATTAGAATTGATGATATACCTATCCATAACTTGCCACGCCAAACATTGCGAAGTCAAATGGCTTTTGTTTTACAAGATCCATTTTTATTTGAAGCAACAGTAAAAGAAAATATCCGTTATGGTAAACTAAATGCGACAGATGAAGAAGTAATGGAAGCAGCACAAAAAGCAAATGCAGATGAATTTATCCGGAAGCTACCACAAGGCTATGACACAATTCTGACTGCAGATGGCGGGGAGATTAGCCAAGGACAGAAACAATTGCTATCTATAGCTCGTGCATTAATTGCAGACCCGGTAATTTTGCTGTTGGATGAAGCGACAAGTAGCATCGATACGGTGACCGAAGTGAAAATTCAACAAGCATTAGAAAGATTAATGAAAGGGCGAACTAGCTTTGTTATCGCTCACCGATTGAATACAGTACGACAAGCAGACATCGTATTTGTAATGGATCATGGACAACTCGTGGAATCGGGCAGCCAAGTAGAACTCATTGATCGAAAAGGAATGTATCATCAGATGCTTGCGGATTCCAAAATATAAAAAGAAGCTGAACCCCTGTTTCCAGAGGTTCAGCTTCCTTTAGTTTGTTACAGGTATTGAAGGATTTGAAGTTGACGTAGGTTTTTTTCTGTTGGGATTAAACCCACCTAAGAACAGTTTTCCGTGAGGTACCAATCTTTGAATGATGATCGAGACAATGATTGGAATAATCAACCCAAATGCCGTGAACCCAATAAGTCCATATTGGAAATAATCATTTAACATGATATCCGTGAAAATATGCAAGTACATAATGGAAATCGAGTGCTTTTCAATTTGTTGAAGCCATGTTAAAGATAACTTGGCAGCTACTCGTTGCATGGTTCCAACAAAGACGAGTGTAATTGAAATGGGAATAAGGATGTCTAATACTAAATGTTCATAACGTAGAAACTTCATACTTAAGTGGTAATCAATAACGTTAAACCAGTCCAGTGATACTGCTGTGATACTAACCACTAATCCAGCTATAAGCCAAGGTCTAGTAACATTCATCCAAATGTCTTTCATGTAATAGCCTAAAGCGAAATACACGATGGCCATCAAAGCGACATCCAAGTTCCAAAGCATAGGTATTGTTTGAGATGCTTCATCAGGAGCACCACCAATAACTCGCATTGCAATCAAGCTTTCAGCATGCGCAATTAAATAAAATACGGAAAGAATAATAATTTGTTTCGTTTTATTAAAATACTTAGTCATCCATAAGAAGAACAGGTACGTAAAGAAGAGTGTCGTCACGAACCAAAAAACTCCATATGCACCACGAGCAAATCGACCACCAATTACGAGTGTCCATAGGTCATTTAAATACCATGAAAGCTCCATATTTCCTGATCCGATTTCCATTCCATAACGGATGACTGTTATCGTTACAAGGAAAAACAAATATGGTACGATTAATTGCATAAAGCGTTTATGAATCGCTTGTTTCGTTTTACCTTTTTCTAAGAGTGGCTTAAAAAAGAGCCCACTTAGCAAAAAGAATGCTGGCATGTGGAACCAATATATATACTTTCCTAGTGGGAAATCTAATTCACCAGGATAATGACCGATTACAACAAGAATCATCAGAAAGCCCTTAGTAACATCAACCCAAGTTAAACGTTTCTTGTTCATTTTTAAGCTCCTTTAAAAATCAAACTGTTGCTATTATATAGCCTGTTTGAAGGTGAAATAAACCTTTGTTATCGAATTGATACAAACACGTCATTGAATTGAAAAGAAAGGTGGGAAATTGTGTGGAATTATCCATTATGACGGTTTCATTTCCAGTCGATTTTGATACTGCTGAAGAAATCTACCATCTCGTTACCACTACTGAATTAGAAGACAAGTTTTCTTACGAACAAGTGCTAAATCTATATGCGATTACAGATGATGCTACAAAAGGATTTGCCGTATTGGCATATGTTGGAGAAGAACTTGTGGGGCTGATCTCAGCCATCGATATGATTGGCATACATTCATATGAATGGAGTGGACTTGTACTTCCTGATTTTCGAAGAAGAGGCGTCGGCAAAGCTTTACTGAAAGCGTTAAGTAGAAATTTAGAAGCAAGAGGTGCAGAAAGTGAACTTGCAGTAGCTGTTAAAAATGCACCACATGCAAAAGTGTTTTTGGATGCAGAAAGATATGAGTGGAACTTTTCAGAAGCGACTTTGCAAGCAAATGCGATAGAAGAAGTAGCGGAAAGAAAGGTAGAAGTTAAGCCATTGAGTGATGAGCATGAATCCCTAACGCGTATCTTAATGGATGCATTTGAAGACACAGAAGGTGAAGTACAAACGTTAATGACCTTCAACCAATCCGATCCAAGACGTCATGTGTTTGTGGCTAATAAAGATGGAGAAACTGTGGGAACAGTAACCGTTGTTGAGGGAGAGGACACGTTATGGGTAACAGCTTTAGCAACATCACCAGAGTTACAAGGACAAGGCATTGGATCCTCCATTTTACGCTTTGTTTTGGGTGAAGCAGGTAGGCGTGGAGTTAAAACGGTCATGCTCGATGTCGAAGTCGATAATGACAAAGCGCTCTCGTTATATGAAAAAGTAGGATTTTCACCAGTTATGCAAGTCGATTATTACGTAAAAAGCTCCGCCACCATTTAATAGTTAGTGGGGCTTTTGTGTATTTATCTGTGTCTTTTTCTGATGGATTGGTGTGTGGGTGGAAGTGGATGGACATAGAAGCATGATAAGTGGACATAGAATCGTAGGAAGTGGATATAGAACAACGATAAGTGGCATAGATTCTACCATTTTCATTGAATAAAAGAAAAAGCATTTCTCCAAAGTCAGAGAAATGCTTGATATCTACAATAAAAAATGTGTGCGACTCGGTCCAACTAAATGAAGTTCATGCATAGGTCGGGTCATCGCTACATACAGTAGTTTCCGATCAATAGAATGTTCTCTGAATGGCACTTCAATTGCCACAACGATGACTGCATCGAACTCTAGGCCTTTTGCCAAATGACTTGGAACTATCAGTAATTTCGTTTGATCGATGTCCGAGTGGTCAGTTAACAATTGAACAGGGAAGTGATGGTCTAAGGTATCAGCGATACTTTTTGCTTCTGTACTCGTTTTACAGATGAGGGCAATGGAGTGATGCCCACGATCTTTTATTTCCTGTACCAAGCTCTCAATTCTTACTGCATCAAGTTTGTCCATTTCATGAAAAGAGGGCAGATTCCCATGCCGTACAACAGGTTCAACTAGCGGCAAGTCTTCATCCATTTGCATTAATATACTGTTTGCCATTTCCATGATTTCAATGGTGGTACGGTAACTTTTTTGAAGCGTCGTGTAAGTAGCTCGAGGAAATAAATTCACGACAGGTTCCCAAGAAGTTAATGCGCGATAACTATGGATTCCTTGCGCTAAGTCCCCAACCATCGTAAACATATCCGTATCAAGACCTTCTTTTAAGGCGGCAAGCTGAAAAATACTGTAGTCTTGAACTTCATCAATAAATACTACTCGCATTTTCCATTTATCAGTTACCCCTTTTACTCTTGCATGTAAATAATACAGGGGGGCTAAGTCTTCATGTTCCCATGATTCTTGCGCATGAGCTTTTATAAAAGCCGTTCGTTGCTCTTCATTCCAATCAGACACATGATTCTCTATGAACAAATCATCCGTTACGAAGCTACGATACATTGATTTTATATTGGCTTTTTTAAACCGTTTCATATAGGCAGAGGTAGTTGTTCGTGCTTCTTTTTCAATTAAAGGAATTCGACGATCTCGTTCGTCAATAAACTTAGTGACTTCTGATTTTCTTTTCGCATCATCTCTTATGCCAAAAAGCGCTTTGTCGAGTGCATCATCGTATTTTTTATTCAAAACAAACAAGATTTCCTTCTTCTTCTGCCGGACATGCGATTGTAGAATGTTTTTAATACGTTCCAATCGTTTTTCATTCGGCATGTAGGCAAATTCTACGAGAAATAATTTCTTTAAGCGAACGCCTTTCATAATCCGATATTTTTCTATAAATACGTCCTCAAATTGGGAGGCTATCTCTTTCTCTTGATTCGATATGTACAAATCGAGCATGTCTTTATACATTAGAGAGCCTTTCATTTGTGATAACCAAAGCATACTTTCATCCGGCTGGGTTTGTTCGGTTAGAGACGCTAGTTTTATATTGGGATCGGTTAATTTCAGTTTGATACCGATAGCTTGTAAGACATAGTCCGCATAGGTTGTTTGACAAATTTGGCTAACTCCGAGTTCTGGTAATACATCCGCGATATAGTCCATAAACAATTTGGAAGGGGCAAGAATCATTAACTTATCAGCAGGAAAATGTTCGCCCATTGTATATAGAAAGTATGAAATACGGTGGAGAGCAATGGTCGTTTTACCGCTTCCAGCCGCTCCTTGAACCAGAATCGGTTGTTTCAAATGAGCTCTGATAATCTCGTTTTGTTCCGCTTGAATCGTAGAAACAATTTCTGTAAGACGGACATCGGCTTTACCAGCAAGTGCATCTTGAAGCAATTCGTCATTCGTTGTTAAATCAATATCACGTACAGATTTCAGTTCTCCTTGTTCAATGATGTATTGTCGTTTAGAGAATAAGTGACCTGAAAACGTCTCATCACGAACGTCGTACTCGATATCACCTAAACGCCCATCATAATAGACGTTTGCAACTGGAGAACGCCAGTCCACAATAATGGGTTCTTGTGTTTCTCTGTGAAATAAAGACGTTTTTCCGATATAGAGCAACTCACTATCTTCATCGTCTTTTTGAAAGTGAATGCGCGCAAAATACGGTTTTTGTTGGATGGCTTCAAGTCCCTCTTTCTGAGAGCGAGCCATTTCAAAAAACCGCGCATTCGTTAAAATATTCATGTAGCTCAAACTGGAATCTAAGTAATCTAAATCAGCCATGGCATGACGAATGTTTTCTTGAGCGGACTTTACATCACGCTTAGATTCGTCTAATAGCTTTTGCATGTAGTTTTTCGTGTAGACCAGGCGCTCTTGCTCTAGTTCAAAATCAGGATGTTTCTGTGTCATACAGTCCTCCGATATTTTGATATTTTGCGTCCTGAAAAATTGGAGAATATTTAAAAGCTTGACCATTTCACTTGGATTAGTTGTGACTAGATTCAAGAGCCAGTGTCGAGCAAGAAGGCGCTCTCCGCTTTTCTTTGTGATGTTGGGGTTTTGAAAACAGAATAGAATCGTATCATACGAGAAACGCAAGAGCAAGAAGAATTTTTGCAAAAGTGTAAGTAGTCTGTTAAAATCGCGCGACACATGTCATAATCAGTGTAGAAGAGTATGAGACTAAGTTGAGCATGAAGGAGTTTTTATCATTGGAAAGACCTACTGTAGATCATGGTCAAAATTTTGCTGCAAAGGGCGAAGCGGGGTTACATACGGATTTTAAAGAGAATATGACGTATGGAGAATATCTTCATTTAGATAAATTATTATCAGCACAGGATGGACTAACCGATCATCATGACGAACCATTGTTCATCATGATTCATCAAGTATCTGAACTATGGATGAAATTAATCTTACATGAGCTTCGTGCTGCGATTAAACACATCGAAAATGATCAATTACAACCAGCATTTAAACAATTAGCGCGAGTTTCTAAGATTCAATCACAAATCATTCAAGGATGGGATGTTCTTTCTACGTTAACTCCCGCTGAATATATGGAATTCCGTTCATCTCTTGGAAATGCGAGTGGCTTCCAATCGTATCAATATCGAATGATTGAATTTGCACTCGGATATAAAACCAAGCATGTATTAAAAATTTACGAAAAAGACGAAGACTTACTTGCAACATTAACTAAAGCATTTCAACAACCAGGGTTATATGATGTCGCAATTCGTAAATTAGCAAGAAGTGGATTACCAATCGATAAAGAAATCTTAAACCGGGATGTATCCTCGCCCTACGAACCAAATGAAAGTGTACTTGAAGCATGGAAAACGGTATACAAGGATGTAGACACCTATTGGGAGCTCTATCAATTAGCCGAGAAACTGGTAGACATTGAAGATTGGCTGCAACAATGGCGATTCCGTCATATGAAAACGGTCGAACGAATCATTGGCTTCAAAACGGGTACGGGTGGTTCATCAGGCGTCCATTATTTAAAGAAAGTATTGGATCAATACTTCTTTCCTGAGCTGTGGACATTACGAACTGAAATTTAAGGAGGTTCAATGATGAAGATATATGCTCATCGAGGTTCATCGGGAACATATCCAGAAAATACACTAGCTGCTTTTAGAAATACAGCAACTTTAAACATTCATGGTGTAGAGTTAGATGTTCACTTAACAAAAGACGGGAAACTTGTTGTCATTCATGACGAGTCTATCGACCGCACAAGCAGTGGGACAGGGTATGTCAAAGACATGACGCTTTCTGAATTAAGCGCTTTCGACTATGGAAGTTGGTTTTCATCAGATTTTGCAGGTGAAAAAATCCCTACATTAGAAGAGGTTTTAGAGATATTCAAAACAACGAAACTTCATGTGAACATTGAATTAAAATCGGATGTTTTTCCGTATGAGGGTTTAGAAGTCAAAGTATTGCAGGCAATTGAAGCGTTTCAAATGGCAGATCGAGTTGTCGTATCATCATTTGATCACGAGGCCATTCGAGAGTTTAAGAAAAGTGCGCCTCATATCGAAGTGGCTTTGCTGTCAATGGAAGTTCTTGTAGATGCCTATGATTATGCGAGGTTTATACCGGCAGATGCACTTCATATATTCTTACCTACAGCCTTCCGAAAAATGACGAAGGAAGCTTTGTTAAAGGGAGCTATTGTCCGAGTATTTACTGTAAATGAAATAGACCATGCACAGACGTTGCTTCAAATAGGTGTGCATGCGATATTTACGGATTTTCCTGAGAAAATGATGGAGGTAGTGGGGAGAGTGGAGTGATAGATTAGTCTATTTTTAAATGCCTGTAGAGTCTATGTCCACTTATGACGGTTCTATGTCCACTTATGAACGTTCTATGTCCACTTTGGTGCATTCTATGTCCATTCGCTCCCAGATGGACACCATCCACTCGAGAAATACAGCATTCTATAATTAAAAATCCTCATCACAATTTATCACGCGATGAGGATTTTATTTGATTTACCACTTCGAGATTTGTTCTTCAGAAGAACCTAGCAACTGATTAATGGCTAAACTTTTACCGTCATCTAGAATAATGACACCATTGAAATAGCCTATCAATTGATGAACCGTAGAAGTGACCAAACGCGCATCGGTTTTAGCTACTCGCTGAAAGAATGGAGTGAAGTTTAATTCAACATCATTCGTAAATTTAGTATGAATACGCCACGGTCTCATAAAATCCGAATTGTCATATTCGAACAAAACATCTTCATGGATTTTGGTCATTCGACCATCCACAAAAACAGCATTTTCCGTCATACCCGTTCCATCTGTCCACTTACCACCTAAGTTTAAGCCGATTCGCTGTTTACCAACTCGTTGCGAAGCCATTCCCCAGTTCCATTGAGCGGACCTCGGCCATACACCTCGTCCATAATCGAGTATCGCAAAACTTTCTTCTGGATTAAACGAATATCGTTTGTCACCAATTTTGACAAATCCGCTAGTGGGAAGGGTATGATGCTTGGCAGTATGTTGAAACATTTGACGATTCCATGGAATCACTACATTTAATGATTCATCGTCTACCGGATGTTCAATATGCAAATCCGCATGCAGCAAATCTCCATCAAAATCCGATATAGTTACCGTCATATGTGTTTCGCCTTGCATATGTAAAAGTTGTATACTCATCTCGTTATTCGAGAACTTTACGGTTTCTAACACTTGGTTCGGCATATGGACACGTTGTCCAAGTGGAATTGTAATGGTTTTCTCAAAGAAACGTTGTGTTTCATAATCTAAAAAATAAACTAAACAAACAGCGGCGTAATCTAAATGACTGATGGTGGCTGAAAATAAAATATCTTCCCCATAAACACACCAATAATTCCACTTTTTCTTACGCATGAAGTGTCCTGTTAAATTACTTTCAATTATCGGTTGCCGAGCAAATCCGATCGCAGCTGGATTCAAATTACCTTTAGAATCACATAAAGAAACTGGTGTGCTGATCTCACGTTCTGCATGTTGTCTCGTTTTCTGCATCTCCGACACCCTTTCACCTCTTGAATCTCTTATCCACTGAGTTATACTGTATATATTGTAACAAATAATTGAAACAAGGGGTATTAGCTCAGCTGGGAGAGCGTCACGCTGGCAGTGTGAAGGTCGTCGGTTCGAACCCGATATACTCCATCTAATAGGAAAACCACTAATATCAATGAAGTGAACCCAAAAAGTTACGCATTTGCAGGAACAGATTTGGAAATGAAATTTAAAGAGCGTGGAGTTACAGAAGTTCATTTGGTTGGAGTATGTACGGATATTTGTATTTTCCATACTGCAGTTGATGCTTATAATAAAGGATTGAATATTGTGATTCACGAAAAAGCTACGGCAAGTTTTAATCAAGATGGACACGAATATACTTTAAAACATTTCAAAAATTCAATGGGTGCAGAAATCCTATGATTCATAGGTACGCAAAATCATCGTTGCCCAACAAGTTCCACAGTCTGTGCCGGTAACAAGTAGAAGTTTCCAATGTAAAGGATCTCACTAAAACTTTCGAGGCAGGTTAGTTGAATTAAAAACAAAGGTTTAATTCAACTAAAGGGACAATTAGGAATGCTTAGGAGGATGATAGGATACCCACCATTTTCTTTTCGATATAGGAAATTTAAAGAAAAGGTTCGTGAAGAAGATGAATATGGAATATGAAAATTGGAAAAAGAATATTATTATCTTTTTAAGCAGCCAGACGATATCACTCTTTGGTTCCTCACTGGTTCAATATGCGATTATGTGGCATATAACACTTACTACACAATCAGGAATGATGATGACACTGATTATATTATGTGGATTCATCCCTACTTTTATTTTGTCGCCTTTTGCCGGAGTGTGGGCAGATCGATACAATCGAAAGGTACTCATTATCTTATCGGATGGACTGATTGCTGTTGCAGCTCTCGTCATGGCAATTGTCTTCTTAATGGGATATGAGGCTGTTTGGCTACTGTTTGCTATGTCAGCTATTAGAGCGATAGGAACAGGTATTCAAGGTCCAGCAGTAGGGGCTATTTTGCCGCAAATTGTTCCAGAGGATAAACTGACGAAGGTAAGCGGAATTAACGGAAGTATACAGGCTATTATTATGTTCGTGTCTCCTATGGTGAGTGCAGCATTGCTGACGATGGCTACATTAGAAATCATTTTCTTTATAGATGTGGTCACTGCAGCTATAGCAATCGTAATTTTGCTCGTATTCTTAAAAATTCAGGTACATGCAAAGGCATCCGAGGTACAAACGACTAGCTATCTAAATGATTTTAAAGCAGGTTTAATATATATTAATAACCATGCTTTTTTGAAACAGTTCTTTTTGTATTTCGCGTTGTTTTTTGTTTTGATGGCGCCGTCAGCATTTTTAACTCCATTACAAGTGACTCGGAGCTTTGGTGATGATGTATGGCGATTAACTGCAATTGAAATAGCCTTTTCGATTGGAATGATGGCAGGCGGAGGTATTATTGCTTCGTGGGGAGGCTTTTCAAATAAGGTGCATACGATGACACTTGCCAGTATTATAATGGGAATTTGCACGATTGCATTAGGGATTATGCCAGTATTTTGGGCTTATTTACTTTTCATGGCGATATTCGGAGTATCAATGCCAGTCTTCAATACGCCGACGATTGTACTAATCCAAGAGCGAGTCGAGGGTGATTATTTAGGTAGAATATTTGGTGTATTTGGGATGATTGCTACATCTATGATGCCGATAGGGATGCTAATTTTCGGACCAATGGCAGATGTCGTGAGAGTTGAAGGGATTTTATTTAGTACGGGAGTGCTTATGTTAATACTTGGCCTGTTATTAGGAAGAAACAAAGTATTATTAAAAGCTGGTGAGCCTGTAGTTGTTTCAGAGTCATCAGATTTAACTTTATAATAAATATAAACACCTTGAGACAGTTAGATTGCTGTTTCAAGGTGTTTTTTTAGGCTTGTTTTAAAACCAGACACAATAGGAGGAAGCATGGAGATTGTTTAGATTTGTTACATTAAGTATTAATGTTGAGAATCTTAAACAAGTAGATGAGGTGATGAAAAAGGCTAAATATGAAGGGGCTCATGTTATTAGTGAAGCAAATGATGCATTTTGGGGTGGTAGAAGTGGTGCTTAATTAGACCCTGAAAAAAACTTTTGGGAAGTAGCATACAATCCTAAATCTGTATTTGATGAACGAGGAGCAATGATAGAAATGAATGGTTAAAACCAAGAGTTGTTATTCAACTAAAGGATGAAATTAGTTAAAGATGATTACTAAATATAATTATTCTTTAAAGACAAAATCAAAAAGAATCAATAAACGACAGAGATGTCGTTTTTTTATTACCTAAACTCGTATTTCTAGGAAGTAGGATAATAGGAGGTTTTTGCTTTTATTTGAATATTAAGATAGGATAAATTTTACAGGTGTGGTTAATTCGGTAGTGAAAATAACATAAAAGGATTTATCATCATGCATAAATATAACTTTATTGAAAAGTTTTTATTTCCATTTACTTATTTGAACAAGGTAAACCTCAAACTCACTCTCGAAGGAAAGACAATCCTAATAACTGGTGCGAGTTCAGGAATAGGAGAAGAGTTAACCTACCAACTAGCAGAAATTAACGTCCACTTGGTGTTGGTGGCTAGAAGAGGGGAAAAGCTTTTATCAATGAAAAGTGAAATCGAAAAGAAAGCTGTTGCCAAAGTCAGCATATTCCAGGCGGATCTCAGGAATAAAGAAGAAATGGAGGCTTTACTCAGTTTTCTTCATCTTTTACCTGAAGGGGTAGATGTGGTTGTTAGTAACGCAGGAAAATCAATCAAACGATCGATTACTCATTCATTAGACCGATATCATGATTTTACTCGAACGATGTCTATCAATTACTTTGCACCGGTTCAATTACTGTTGTCAGTCATCCCTTTACTTCAAAAAAACCAAGGTCAGATTATCAATATATCAACCATAAATGCATTATTAATCCCTTTACCTTATTGGGCCGCTTATCAGGCTTCCAAGTCAGCTTTTGATACCTGGTTACGCTCCGCAGCTCCCGAGTTAAATGCTTTGGGGATATCAACAACAACTATATATCTACCATTAGTAAAAACACCTATGATAGCGCCGACAAAGGCGTATCAAAATACGCCTGCTATGAGCTCGTACCATGTTGCTCGGATTATTTGTAAAACAATGTACACAAAATCGAAAACATATAGGCCATGGTGGTTGATTTTTGGACAGGTAGTATCCATTATCTTTAGGGGAATATGGGAATTATCAATTCCGTTTATTTTAAGAAGAAGGGGAAAATAGCTTGCAAATCTTTAGGCTTTTATATGTTTTATTTAAAATTAGATTGCTTACCCCTTTAGGATTATTCAGGTTAATTGCGGCTATTTATAACTATGGAATAAACGTAATGATGCTGTTAAAGGTTGCTGAAAGTACATATGGCAATAAAATCGCAATAGTGGATGAAAATGAAACGATAAGTTATAAAGAATTAATGACACAATCAGAAAAGCTCTCCATTATTTTAAATCAAAAATACCAAGTTCAAAGCGGGCAAAAGGTCGGTTTTTTATGTAAAAACCATGCTTCTCTGGTTAAATCTATTTTTGCGATTTCACTATTAGGATCAGATATATATTTGCTCAATACAGAAATGAATAAGAGCCAATTAAATCTATTATTTAACCGTCATAATTTTGACTTTCTTATTTATGATGTTGAGTTGAGCTATTTAATAGAACAATCAACTTTTAATAACAATAAGATTTTGAGTTATCATACAAATTTGCCAGCAGTGAATAATCATTTACTTCATTCAAATATTTCTGGTGAACTTAAGATTAAGAGGACATCCTTGAGTAAAATTATACTGCTAACTGGTGGTACTACAGGAATTTCTAAAGAAGTGGCTCACAAACCATCCATATTCAATTACTTAAATCCTTTTTTAACTTTACTCACTAGATTAAAACTTTTGAATTACAATTCTGCCTATATTGCTACTCCTATTTATCATGGGTATGGTATTGCTGTATTATTTTTATTCATCGTTTTAGGGAAAAAAGTAGTTATAAGTAATGGGTTTGATGCTGGAAAATCATGTTCTTTAATTCGAGACAATAAAGTTGAAGTAATGACCGTCGTACCGTTAATGTTACATAAAATGATGAAAAACAATATTGAAGATTTAAAGTCTCTTGCTTGTATTGCTTCAGGCGGAGCTGAACTCAATCCTAAACTTGCACATGAGGTTCAAAGTAATTTAGGAGATGTATTGTACAATTTGTATGGTACATCTGAAGCTGGTTTGAATCTTATAGCAACACCACAAGACTTAAAATATTCAGTTCATACAATCGGTCAAAAAATAAATGGTGTTCAACTAAAAGTACTAAATAACAATCATAAGAAGGTTAAGGCTAATACGATTGGCCAATTTTGTATCAAAACAAAATGGTCCATGACAAATAGTAATAACTTATGGATTGAAACTGGTGATTTAGGTTATCGAGATAATAACGGGTATTACTTTTTGTGTGGAAGAACAGATGATATGGTGGTTTCGGCAGGGGTAAATGTGTATCCTGTTGAACTCGAGCAGGTACTTATAAAGCATCCTCTAATAGAAGATGTTGCAGTAATAGGAATTAGTGACGAAGAATTCGGAAGTAGATTGAAAGCCTTTGTGCATCCTGTAAGAAATGCTGAACTTTCAAAAGAGGAACTTGTTCGATGGTTACGTCTTAGAGTTGCGCGATTTCAGTTACCCAAGGAAATCGTCTTTATTGATAATATACCTTATACACCTGTAGGAAAGATTGATAAAAAGGAACTTAAATTAATCCATAAAGTATAGGATATTAGAAGGGAATATCATCAGTTCGATTCAAAATATGCACCATCAATCAATAAAACCGCCCATGATAAAATGAGTGGTTTTATGTTTGATTTCACGTTTAGTTTTACTATCTGAGCTTAGTAAACCAAGCTTTTTTATTACGGCTTTGTTCCAGGTAAGCTTGTATTTCATTAAAAGGCAGAGGTTTGCTGAAGTAATAACCCTGGCAATTATCACAACTGTATTTTCTCAAAATTTCTGCTTGTTTCTTCGTTTCAATACCTTCAGCAGTCACTTTCATATTCAGACTGTGCGCAACTTTGATGATGGATTTAACAACGGTTTTATTGGACTCATTATTTTCTAAATCATTAATAAACGATCGATCTATTTTCAAATAATCGACTGGTAGTTTTGTAAGATAGCTTAATGAGGAATAGCCTGTTCCAAAGTCATCTAAAGAGAGGAGAATCCTAAGACTTTTCAATTGATTTAAAATTTCAACAGCTTTACCCACATCATGTAAGGCAACACTTTCCGTAATTTCTAAATTCAATCTCTCGGGTGAAAATTGGGTTTCCTCTAAAATCATTTTTACCGTTTCAACAAATCCACCTCGTAAAAGTTGTCTGGTCGAAATGTTTACATTTAGACTAATGGGTTGTTTCAATTTTAAAGTTTCGCTTATTGATGTTTTTAAGACCCATTCTCCCATTTTATGAATAAACCCATTGTTTTCAGCTAGAGGAATAAATTCAACAGGGGATATATTGCCATACACGGGATGCTTCCAACGAATTAAGGCTTCCATTCCTTCAATCTTTAAGGATTTCATATGGAGTTTTGGTTGAAATGCGATATATAGCTGATTTTCTTCTATTGCCGTATGTAAGTCATTCGATAATTGGTTCGTTCTCAATCGATTGGTACTCATGGAATGTTCATAAAAGATATAATTTTGCTTTCGGTTATCATTTGATTTTAAATCATATATGGCCATGTCAGCGTAACGAATTAGAGATTGAATATCTTCACCATGTTGCGGAAACAAACTTATACCAATGCTAGGAGAAACCTTTATTTGACATGCGCTTGAAACAGGTATTTCATAAAGAAGTTTATGAGAAAATTCCTCGACATCTTTCAAGTCTTCATATTTTATTAAGACAACAAATTCATCTCCACCATACCGTGCAATTTGTCCCTTATCTTGAACTATATGTTTAATTTTTGTTGCGATTTTTCTTAATACTAAGTCACCTTCGTGGTGTCCTAAAGTATCATTCACAATTTTTAATTGATCTAAATCTATAAATAACAAGGGTGCTTTTG
>JBHGUT010000005.1:0-7347 GCA_048976825.1 Paenisporosarcina sp. | reverse complement strand
GTTTTTTCGACAATTACACTATATCAAATGTTGGGGTGCTTTTTTTGTAAATCTACAAATTTGTCAAGGAACATAATGAAAACAAGGAAGGCTCAATTAGACCAAGGATTGCACTTACTTAATAAGGTGCGAACTTTGAGTTTTGATTTAATAAATTGATAAAAATGTAGGAAAACCTTATATAAAGTTTTCCTCACTCTTAAAGCACAGATTACTGGGTTATTAAAGTAAAACTATCGCTATTATTGTTCCATTCAACATTGATTTCTAATGAATCTTCTGCACTAGTAGTAGGACTGTTAGAACCTAATGATTTGTTAAAATATACGCCTTCTTTATTTAAAGTAGCATTATCTGCACCAAAATCTATATTACCGTTATTATTTGATTCAACATGGTAATGAAAAGTATCTATTTCTGCTATGTTTTTTCCTTTGTAATTAAGCTGAATTTGATATTTTTCTTCTGAATTACTTTAATTTACAGTTACTTTGGCTGACCATGTTTTACTCTCGCCATAATATGTTAAGCCATTATTCTTTGATTGGCACGCAAATAATAATAAAACTACCAAAAAAATGAGTGCAAAAGATGTTTTTTTCAAAGTACTTACACCCCCTAATCAAGCTGTTTCTATTGTATTTCTTCTTGTATTTCACTGCTACGGTTATCAATAAGCGAGAATCAAGTAATTTAAAAAAACGAACACAACTTAAGTTCTTATGGTTTTAATCAAAGAACTAAGTGCCATATTAGGAAGTAAGAGAAGACTGTATAAAGGCTAATAAAATAAATAGACAAGATATAGTGTTCTACACGCCTACAGAAGAAAGAGAGAAACGAAAATGTTATTTAATTCATTCTTTAACTAATATGCTTAAAACTGTCAATGAAATAGTAAACAGAAATACGCTTAGTAAAATTAAAGCTTCTTAACCTTTAAACATTCTATTTTGATAAAATAATAACTACGAACAACGAAAGGATTATTTTATGACTAAAAAACAAATCTGGTTTGAAGTAGAAGAACATGAAACAATTGAGCAATGTTTAGAACGAATGAAAGAAGCAGGCTATATGCCAATGGGACGTAAAGAAGAGCCTGTATTTCATCTTGTAGGTGGAGAATCTACTTACTTGAGACAAAAAATTCAATTTAAAGGGATATTAATAGAGAAATAAATTAAAATTTTGTCAAAATCCGAACATTACTGTTTTCTGAAAATTTATCGTTCGCATTTTACCATTGATTTTCTTCTCACGCCTTGTTAAAATGTGAACAGGAAAACATTTAACATCTTACATTTAAATAAATATTCGCTAAATGAATATTAGACCTCCCACATATATGCTAGAGAATATGGCTCTAGTGTCTCTACCCGACACCGTAAATGTTGGACTATGCGGGAAAGCAACTTTTTGGCATTTAGAAAGGTGTGTGGATACGTATGCCTATTCACATCATTTTCTTATAATAAAATGTCCTCAAGTATTCTGCTTTCTTCGCATTTGAGAAAGTGGATTATTTGAGGACTTTTTTATCTTCTTTCAGGAGAAGACAGATAAAGCTATCAATGAATGTAACGAAATCAAAAATGTAAAAGACAATATGATTCAATAAATTTACATGAGAACGTAAATGTTTGAAGGAGCGAAATCGATGAATCCAAAAATTGGTGTTATTATGGGAAGTTCAAGTGACTGGGAAACGATGAAATTTGCTTGCGATATTTTAGATGAACTACAAGTGTCATACGAAAGACAAGTTGTTTCTGCACATCGTACGCCAGATCTTATGTTTGAATATGCAGAATCAGCCCGTTCAAGAGGAATTCAAGTAATTATTGCAGGTGCTGGTGGAGCTGCCCATCTTCCAGGGATGGTTGCAGCCAAAACAACATTACCTGTAATCGGTGTACCAGTTCAGTCTAAAGCATTAAATGGATTGGATTCATTATTATCAATAGTACAAATGCCTGGCGGTGTACCTGTAGCAACGGTAGCGATTGGTAAGGCTGGTGCAACAAATGCTGGTTTATTAGCAGCTCAGATTTTATCAACTACAGATCATGAGTTAGCAATTAGACTTGAAGAGCGACGAGAAATGATTAAGCAACAAGTATTGGAAAGTACAGGTGATCTACTGTGACAAGAGTGATTTATCCTGGACAAACGATTGGCATCATTGGTGGAGGGCAATTAGGTCGAATGATGGCTCTTGCTGCTAAAGAAGCAGGCTATAAAATTGCAGTACTGGAACCATCGATGGACTCACCATGTGGACAAGTTGCTGATATTCGAATTGTTGCCCAATATAATGATGAGGCTGCATTAGAAGAATTAGCAGAAGTTAGTGATGTTATTACTTATGAATTTGAAAATATAGATTATGAAGGTTTAAAGAGATTAACAGAAATGGCTTACGTTCCGCAAGGCGCTGAACTAGTACGCATAACGCAAAATCGTGTAACGGAAAAATTAGCAATTGTTAATGCTGGATGCCCAGTTGCTCCATACATAGTAGCAAATACTTATGAAGAATTAGTAAATCAGATTGATGAAATTGGGTACCCATGTATTGTGAAAACAGCACAGGGTGGATATGATGGAAAGGGTCAACAACAATTAAATTCAAAAGACGACTTACCGCTTGCACAAAAATTACTTGAACATTCTCAATGTGTTGCTGAAGGGTTTGTCTCATTTGAAAGAGAAATTTCCGTCATTGTTCAACGTAATGGAAATGGACAAAGCTACTGTCTTCCTGTTGGAGAAAATATTCATGTTCATCATATATTACACGAAACGATTGTGCCGGCCCGTATATCTGTTGAAACATATAACAAAGCAATCGAAGCTGCAAAAAAAATAGCTGACTATTTACAACTGGTTGGTACATTAGCAGTTGAAATGTTTGTGTTGAAAGATGGACAAATTATTATAAATGAGCTTGCACCAAGACCACATAATTCTGGTCATTACTCCATTGAAGCTTGTAATGTATCACAATTTGGTCAACATATACGTGCTATTTGTGGTTGGCCGCTTCGTAAACCAAAACTATGGGCACCATCAATTATGGTGAATTTGTTAGGTCAGCATGTTGTACCATTAACAAATTCAATTACAAAATATCCTGAATGGTCTGTTCATCTTTATGGGAAAACTGAAGCAAAAGTGAACCGTAAAATGGGTCACGTAACAATAATGACGGAAAATATCGAAGAAACATTAGAACAAATAAAAAGTTCTGGCATCTGGTCGGAATAAAAAGGAGAAGGAAACATGATTGAACGTTACACACGTCCTGAAATGGGCGCAATTTGGACAGAAGAAAACAAATTTAAAGCTTGGTTAGAAGTTGAAATTTTAGCTTGTGAAGCTTGGGCTGAACTTGGTGAAATTCCAAAAGAAGACGTAGCATTACTTCGCCAAAACGCTTCATTCGATATTAACCGTATTTATGAAATCGAACAAGAAACTCGCCATGATGTAGTAGCGTTTACACGTGCTGTATCTGAAACATTAGGTGAGGAACGCAAATGGGTTCATTACGGCTTAACATCAACTGACGTGGTAGATACTGCATTGTCTTATTTAATCAAACAAGCAAACACGATTTTACGTAAAGATATTGTGAACTTCATCGATATTTTAACGGAAAAAGCAAAAGAGCATAAATACACAGTAATGATGGGACGTACTCATGGTGTTCATGCAGAACCAACAACCTTTGGTTTAAAGTTAGCTCTTTGGCTTGAAGAAATGAGACGTAATCTAGAGCGCTTTGACTACGCTGCTAAAGTAATTGAAACAGGGAAAATTTCTGGTGCTGTTGGTACTTATGCAAATATCGATCCTTTTGTAGAGCAATATGTTTGTGAAAAATTAGGTTTAGCAGCAGCTCCAATCTCGACGCAAACGTTACAGCGTGACCGTCATGCACAATATTTCTCAACATTAGCATTAATCGCAACTTCAATTGAGAAATTTGCAACTGAAGTACGTGGTCTTCAAAAATCAGAAACGCGTGAAGTGGAAGAAGGGTTTGCAAAAGGGCAAAAAGGGTCCTCAGCAATGCCGCATAAACGCAATCCAATCGGTTCAGAAAATATGACTGGTATGGCACGACTAATTCGTGGATATATGTTAACAGCTTATGAAAACGTATCTTTATGGCATGAACGTGATATCTCTCATTCATCAGCAGAACGTGTCATCATTCCAGATGCAACAATCGCCCTTAACTATATGTTAAACCGTTTCGGCAACATCGTGAAAAACTTAACGGTGTTCCCAGACAATATGAAACGTAATATGGATAGAACTTTCGGCTTAATCTACTCACAACGTATTTTACTTGCGTTAATTGATAAAGGATTAGCTCGTGAAGATGCTTATGATACAGTTCAACCATTAACTGCACGTGCTTGGGATGAACAAACGCAATTCCGTCCATTAGTTGAGGCAAACGAAAAAATTTCTTCTTTATTAACGAAAGAGGAAATTGATGATTGTTTCGATTACAACTATCACATTAAAAATGTAGATATGATTTTCGAACGTCTTGGCTTGAACTAGTAGAATTCATTAGGAAAATCAAATTGATAATGCCATTTCGATAAAATTTGGGCGGCAAATACGCCAAGACTAATTTAATTGATTTTAAATTTCTAAAGCATTCATCTCTTATCTAAATTACTGATGAGAGATGAGTGTAAATTAATTGGAGGCTCACGTCATGAACAAAGGTCAGCTTTTATACGAAGGAAAAGCAAAACGTTTATATGCAACAGAACAGGAAGATATTTTGTTCGTTGAATATAAAAATAGTGCAACTGCATTTAATGGTGAGAAAAAAGCAGAAATTGAAGGAAAAGGTGTGCTTAATAACCGTATTACAACTTTAATTTTCGAAAAATTAAAAGAATATGGAATTGATTCTCATTTTGTAGAAAGAATTTCAGACAATGAGCAGCTCGTTCGAAAAGTGGATATTATTCCAATCGAAGTAGTAGTCCGCAACATTGCTGCTGGCAGTCTTGCAAAACGACTTGGTGTAGAAGAAGGAACTCCACTTAAACGAACTATTGTTGAATTTTACTATAAAGATGATGCCCTTGGTGATCCATTCATCAATAACGACCATATTGACATTTTAGGTATTGCAACAAAAGCAGAAGTTGAAACTTTATATCAACTTGGTTTAAAGGTTAACGGTGTGCTTCAACCAATCTTTGAAGAAGTTGGCGTAATATTAGTAGACTTTAAGCTTGAGTTTGGTCGAGATAAAGATGGAAACGTATTACTTGCAGATGAAATCTCACCTGATACTTGTCGCTTATGGGATGCAGAAACAAAACAAAAGCTTGATAAAGACGTGTTCCGACGCAATTTAGGAAGTTTGACAGAAGTATATGAAATTATTCTTGCTAGACTTGGAGGCAAATAGAAATGACTAAAGTTAAAATTTACGTTACATTACGCGAAAGTGTGTTAGATCCTCAAGGTTCTGCGGTACAAGGCTCATTAGCGAAAATCGGCTATAACGAAGTGAGCGATGTGCGAATCGGTAAGTATTTAGAGCTTCAAATCGGAGAAACAGAAAGAGATATCGACACATTAGTAAAAGAAATGTGCGAAAAACTTCTTACAAACACAGTGATTGAAGATTATCGCTACGAAGTCGAGGAGGCTAACTAATTATGAAATTCGCAGTACTCGTTTTCCCTGGGTCAAACTGTGACATCGATATGTATCATGCGATTAAAGATGAGCTTGGTGAAGAAGTTGAATATGTTTGGCATGATGCAACAGATTTAAGCGAATTCGATGGCATTTTAGTTCCTGGTGGTTTCTCTTATGGTGACTATTTACGTTGTGGTGCAATGGCAAACCAATCAAACGTAATGGCAGAAGTAAAAAAAGCTGCTGAAGCGGGAAAACCAGTTTTAGGCGTGTGTAATGGGTTCCAAATTTTAACGGAGGCAGGATTACTTCCAGGTGCTTTGTTAAGAAATAAAAATTTAAAATTCATGTGCCGTACAGTTCAATTAAAAGTAGAAAACAATAATACCATTTTTACTAACCAATATGAACAAGGGCAAATTATTAATATTCCAATCGCTCATGGTGAAGGAAACTATTTCTGTGACGAGGAAACGTTAGCAGCATTAAAAGAAAACAATCAAATTGTCTTTACATATTCAGGTGAAAATCCAAATGGTAGTTTAGAAGACATCGCAGGAATTATTAATGAACGCGGAAATGTTCTTGGAATGATGCCACATCCAGAGCGTGCAGTAGATGCATTGCTTGGTAGTGATGATGGTCTGAACGTTTTTAAATCAATTGTAAAGCAGTGGAGGGAATCACATGTCAGCTAGTTTAGAGCCAACAGCACAGCAAATAAAAGAACAAAAGCTTTATGCTGGAATGGGTATGTCAGATGAAGAATTTGCGATGGTGGAGCGTATTTTAGGACGCCTTCCAAACTGGACTGAAACAGGGTTATTCTCTGTAATGTGGTCAGAACACTGTTCCTATAAAAATTCAAAACCTGTATTACGTAAATTCCCTACAAAAGGCCCTCAAGTTCTTCAAGGTCCTGGTGAAGGGGCTGGGATAGTAGATATCGGTGATGAGCAAGCGGTTGTATTTAAAATGGAATCACATAACCACCCATCTGCTATTGAACCTTACCAAGGAGCTGCAACGGGTGTAGGTGGAATTATTCGTGACGTCTTCTCAATGGGTGCACGTCCAATTGCAATGTTAAATTCTTTACGTTTTGGTGAATTGCAATCAGAACGGGGTAAATATTTATTTGAAGAAGTCGTTGCAGGTATTGCTGGTTACGGTAACTGTATTGGAATTCCAACAGTAGGAGGAGAAATTCAATTCGATCCTTGCTATGAAGGAAATCCACTTGTTAACGCCATGTGTGTCGGCTTAATCGACCATAAAGATATTCAACGTGGTATTGCAGCTGGTGTGGGCAATACTGTTATGTACGTTGGTGCCAAAACAGGACGTGATGGTATTCATGGTGCAACATTCGCATCAGAAGAACTATCAGAAGCTTCTGAAGAAAAACGTCCTGCAGTACAAGTTGGGGACCCATTCATGGAAAAACTTTTACTTGAAGCATGTTTAGAAGTCGTTAAATCCGATGCACTTGTTGGTATTCAAGATATGGGAGCTGCTGGTCTTACTTCATCATCAGCAGAAATGGCTTCAAAAGCTGGTTCTGGTGTAGAAATGAACTTAGATTTAGTTCCTCAACGCGAAACAGGTATGACAGCTTACGAAATGATGTTATCAGAATCACAAGAACGTATGTTACTT
>JBHGUT010000004.1:0-5541 GCA_048976825.1 Paenisporosarcina sp. | reverse complement strand
AGAGCTGCACCATTTGCTTTTTGAACTCGGTTGTAAACGTGCGTCGTGGTTGTTTAGGCATTGTTGAGATCCGCTCCTTAACATGATAGGTCTATTCTACAAGCCCTTATTTTTATTGTCCAACTAAGTGTAGCCGATCCAACTATCAAGAAACGTTATATGAAACTTCCGAGGCTAAAATAATGAAGAGGCCCAGAGAAAGATAATATATGGATGTTACTTACTAACTGACTGTACAATATTTGATGAGAGGTGAAAGGTGGAATATTTTTAAATAAACATTGAATACTTTGGAACAAAGAAACGAAACTATCGATCAAATACTGACGAAGTCCGTTCTCTTTATTTAATGGTGAGTACAAACGAAAGCAATATGATATGCAAACCTTGAAAACTATTTGGAAGGAACATTGCAATTACATGTCGAATTGAGTAATGATACTTTAGTCTTATTTTATATTAAGAAAATTCGGCAAGATCGACAAAATAGCGACTGAAACAAGGCCAATAAAAATCTGCTTTGAAAATGATTTTGAGTGGGTCAAGCTAAAAGATGTAGTGGAGATAGAGATCGTCTAATTGCAAAAATGATAATAAAATGTAGTTAAATAGGATTTAATTTTAAGGAGTGTATTACGAACTATGGCACTCATTGATACATACAGGACTAGCATTATGCGGAAAAAGAAAGAGGTTGCTAAATTGCAGTCG
This sequence comes from Paenisporosarcina sp., assembly GCA_048976825.1. GTDB lineage: Bacteria > Bacillota > Bacilli > Bacillales_A > Planococcaceae > Paenisporosarcina. The sequence continues at coordinate 4,830 of JBHGUT010000004.1, read as the reverse complement.
GATAAAGCTAGTGAAATAAAGAAGATATCTGATCATACAAAGAAAATATTGTCGGCAAAACAAGCTATCTCTAGAACAAAATCCTTATCTACTGTGCAATCCAAAGTCAGAGAGATAGAGCGATCGGAAAAAGCAATAGCTTCCTTAGAGAAGAAGGTCTCAGATATAGATGGTAAAATTGCTAGGAAAAATAAAGAAATCGCAGAGGAAGAACGTAAATTAAGACAAGCTGAAGAGCGTGAAGAGAAGAAGAGGTTAAAGGAGGCTGAGTCCCAAATGAAGAAGGTGAACGAAATTTTAGGTCATCATACCAAATTGCATTTGCAGACACAGCAAGCGATATTGGATTTACAGAGTGTTCCCGAAAAAATAACAGTTCTCTTTATGGCATCAAATCCTATTGATGTTCCTGCATTAAGATTGGATGAAGAAGCACGAGCGATTGATGAAATGATAAGAAAATCTGAACATAGGGACTCGGTTTCATTTGTTACAAAATGGGCGGTTAGACCACAAGATGTTCTGCAGGCAATAAATGAATCAAACCCTACGATTATACATTTTAGCGGTCATGGTTCAGAACATGGTGAAATCGTCTTTCAAAATCCACAGGGGAACGCAAAATTGGTTTCAAAGGAAGCTATTGTACAAACGATGATGAGTTCCTCGGATTCAATAAGACTTGTCTTTTTTAATACATGTTTTTCATACGGACAAGCCGAAGCAGTAGTTGAACATGTTGATGCCGCAATAGGAATGAACACATCAATTGGTGATGATGCGGCTAGAGTTTTTGCGGCGCAATTTTATTCGTCTATCGGTTTTGGCCTATCTTTACAAAAGGCATTTGAACAAGCTAAAGCGGCACTTATGCTTGAGGGGATTCCTGAAGAGACCACACCCGAGCTATATGTTAAAGAAGGACTAGATGCTAACGAAATTATTATTGTTAGACCGCAATGATTAATTGGTTTTAAACGGGGCGGTCTTTTGTACTCCCTTTCGATTTTTTCTTTATTACGAAGCTCACAAATAGATTTTCTTTTAGGCTTGGCTTAGGTACTCCAAATTAATCGATTTCACGTCGTGTCTACACGTCAAACACACCCCACCTTTTGTTAAAGATGAGGGCTGAAATATATGGAAATGATTTAAACGCGCGACACGTTATCGGAATAGATGAGGACCATGGCATCAATCTATCCAGTGCCTCCGGATCCTTCGGGTCTGCTAGCTGCGGGAGTTGCTCGAACAGATATTTCAGGTACTGAAATGGATTTAGATGGTTTTCTTCTGCCGTTTCAATGACGCTGTAGATAATATCTAATGCAGTACAAAATACAATTAGTTAAAAAAGTTTGGGATTATTACCATTAAATTTACCTTCAGTTAGTGAACAAGATGAGATTATCCGTATATTGGGTAATTTTTTGCTAAGAAACGTAAAGACATGAATTATATAATATCATTGATCAGATAGAAGGCATAAAAAAATCCATCCTCTCCCTTGCTTTCCGTGGAGAGCTTGGCATGAACGATGAAACAGATGAACCAGCTCTTGAATTATTGAAGAAAGTGCTCGTGAACTATTGATATTGGTGCTGAAAGTTACATTGATTTGGGGACGAAATGGGACACGAGTGATCGCGTCCCATTCAAATAGATATATTGAGAATTTTTTCATCTAATTGTTTACGTTATCTTCAATTTCATTAGAAGAGCTACTTTGTCTTCTTAAGTTTTGTACTGCACTAAATAGATTTTGTTTGTTCTTTGCGTCGCTCCACTCATCCCAAAACTTTACCGAACCAGAGTTGGGTTCATACTCAGGTTTTTGAATCTTAATTCTGCTTGGTAATAGACATGCATCGCCAACCACAATTGCCTCACCTACTCCTAATGTAGGGAGTTGATCTTGTATTCCGCCGAGATTTTCTGGGAGCAAATTAGAAACAGCATTTTTATCTGATTGATTAGATAACCTGAGAGCTACAACATTGTTACATTGACTCATGACCGTTGTATTAAGTTCTGATGGTCGTTGGCTAATAATGAGGAGACTTACACCATACTTGCGGCCTTCCTTTGCTATTCTTTCAAAATGAGTCAATGCCCTTGCTTCCGCAGCATCAGCTGCCATACGATTTGGTAAATATAAATGAGCTTCATCGCATACTAGAGCGATAGGATGTCGATTAGTGCTATCCGACCATTGTTGGACTTGGAAAATTAATCTGGCTACTAAGCTAAGAATAATTGGCAAGATATCGGAAGGAACCTCACTGAAATCAATTATTTTAACACCCGGATTGTGTTCTCCATTAGCTTTCATTAACTTTTCTACTAAAGAATCCAAATAGTTCACAGCGAGTTGTTCTTCCTTAAGGGAAAACAAGAAACCGTGTCTACGATCACTTCTTTTTGAGGCGAGTCTAGGTAAAAATCTGTTGAATTTTCCGTTAAAGGGACCGTTAACTTCTCTACCTGTTCCTGGATTTGTGACTCTAGCTTCGTTGAGTTCTGTTAACTCTGTTACTACATCATCGAGGCTATATGGAACAGGACTATCAATTGTGAATGTTTCTAACTCCTTTTGCATGTTTGCATTCTGAAGTACTTTTCTTTTCGCATTTACAACGGCATTACTGAAAGCCATCGCTTGATTAGGGGCATTTTCGTCACTTCTGTCTAGGATAAGAGCGAGCATATCTTCATAACCAAGCAACCAATAGGGTAGAAACAATACGTCACTTTTTGGGTTGTCTAGATCGGCTGGTCCTGCAATTCTATACCTTGTAATGTGAGGATGAGCTGATAAGGGCTCATATTCACCGTGTAAATCAAACACGATCATATTAGAATGCGTTAAGCTCGCGACTTGTTCGACAATTCTAGCCACGGTCCATGACTTTCCTGAACCTGTTGAACCAACAACCATTGCGTGTCTTTGAAAGAAGGCATTCCCATCTAATATAGCCTGTGCCCCTGATGCCATAGTATATGTACCTAATGACAGCGGAGTTTTTGACTTTGCTGTCTCATCGGCAATCAAACTAGTGAATAGGGTCAAATACTCTCCTAAAAGTAAAAAGCATTTAGCGCCAATTTCAGGTAAGTTTTCTACGGCACGTGAAAATACAGGACGATCTCTACCACCACCAGGTCCTTTCAAGGTACCTAATGCGTTAACTGTGACATCATTACTAATACGAATTTCTTCTTCAAGAGCGTTGTCAGATTGGCTGTTCTGTTCATATTCCAGTCTAACTACGCGATCGATTCTTCCAATTAATCGTGTGTTAGGATCAGAAGTATGTAAAATTACGTAACCATTAACATTGACTTTTCTAAGTTGCTCTTCATCCGAAGTTGAAATATTAACGCTGTAGCTGTCAACTTTATTTACTAGCCCAATGAAATGATCTTCACTAATATCAAACAGATTTAAGTGATTCAAAATTATCAACTCCCCAAGCTTGATTTAATAACATTTTAAATGTCCAGTGTTCTGGTTGGGTTGTTTTAAAAGATTTAATCTTATCACTTATAATTTCGCTACCATGACCAAGAGTGTCTTTTTGAACAGCAACAAAATTTCTTAACTGTTGATTTTCGATTAGTTTTTTAGCATTGGCGGACAATTCCATAGCTAGAATAATTTTTGGTATAGAGTCATTACGAAGGATAGAATCAAAACTTCCTTGAATGTGCAAATCGTTAAAACCAAACCCTAAAAAAATAAGGGCTTTGCTGTTATCTAATACATGTTTCATTTCTGAAAGTACCATGTTGTATGGTTCCTGATGGGTTTCAAGATATTTTCCTATGCCAGGAGTTACAATTGTCGGGACAATATGAACCTTTCCTAACATCGGAATTAGATAATTACCCACACCTTGTACTTTTCTTAACTGTCCATCAGGTAGTCTAAACCAACTTAGTGAACCATGAGGTTTATAAATCCTCAAGTGATGATGTGTTAAGGTCACGGGTTTTCGTCCAACAAAGGATATTGTTTTCATTCGCCTATTCAATTCAGTTAAAGGAAGGGGTGAACCAATAGTTCCTTCGTCAAATCCATCCCAAACTCTCCACCCACAACTCGAAGCAGACCATTCTATTAAATGATCATAATTAGTTGTGATAATATGAATAATTTCAGTATTTGAATTTTTGAATTTTTTGAAATAACGAACAAAACCTGTAGGGTCAAGATTATTTGAAATATCAAGTAATAGTTTTTGCTCATCACTTGAAATACATGACCATGTCTGCTGTATTATTTCGCGTAGAAGAGATTTGCTGATAGCCTCCCCAGAATCTTGAAGTGCTTCTTCAAGGCCCTTTTTTTCAGTTATTAATTTTGCCTTTATTTGTTCCCATTCATGCCGTTCTTGATCTGAAAATTCCTCGGTACGTACATTTTGAATTAGATAGGTAGCCAATTGTCCCATTGTAGAAATTCCTGCACCAGCCGAAAGACCGCTCCCCACAATAAATACTGGATTCAATTTTATAGCATCTTCGATATATTGGGCATAAGGTTTTAGCATGAAAAAACCCCTTGTGTTCAACTTTATTTTTCTGAATAGTTACCAAGTTGTAATTTAAAAGGTAATTTTCGGCGTTCTTTATCAAAATCCTTCTAAAAATCTAAATTTAAAGTAAAGTTATTTTGCAGTAAATTTATTGCTTCCTCGCTATTCACTATTGGTTTGGTAAGTTAAGAATCAGACCATACTACTAGTAAATTGCTATGGAGGTATGGTCTATGGAAGATTACCAGAACGATCTGGATATGTTTCAATCTGCTCTTGAAATTGAGTCTCC
>JBHGUT010000003.1:0-78709 GCA_048976825.1 Paenisporosarcina sp. | reverse complement strand
GGGAGTGGCTCGGATTCCTTTCCTAAAATAAAAAAATTAATTACTTGAGGTGACTACAATGCTTTCAAAACATAATTCCATTCAACGAGACCAAATTGAAATGATTGCTTTAGACCAACTTGTACCCGCGAACCACCTTGTTCGCAAAATCGAGTCTGCGATTCTACAATCTTAGACCCTTCCAGGTATTTTTTATTTACGACTATAAAAGTTTTTCTGGTTTTGTTTGTCAACATCTGAAGGAGAATCAGATGATCCGAATTCCTCAACCTCTTCAAAACTATCGTTGTAATCACGGATAGCACCTTCATTTTTAACCGGATGTTTCATGGATGAACCTAAAATCGCCTCTTCTGATGGCCGACTTTCTACATCCACATCTTGATTAGCATGATCTATACAAGTTAGAGCTGTAGGCAGTGCTTCAAGTCGTTCATATGGAATATCCTCTCCGCACACGGTACATACTCCGTAACTTCCCACTTCAATTGCTTGCAACGCATTTTCAATTTGTTCCAATTCTAATACTTTGTGCTGCTCTATGGCCATTTCTGTATTTTGATCTGTTAAGTCTGTTGCGTTATCTGCAGGATGGTTATCATAGTTTGATAACTCCGTTGTCTCTAAATGATTGTCTTCATGTAAACGATCTTTCACATCTATTAAGTTTTGAGTCAATTGATCTTTTAGTTGTTTAGTTTGTTTATCATTCATTACTAGTTCCTCCTTTAGCCTTCTCTTTCTATTTCCTTTATCACAAAAATCAAACCTTCTTTTCAAAATTCATGACAAGGGGGTATGATAGAGGTAGAAAATGGAGGAGGAAACGCCTTGTCTAGAAATCCTTACACACTCGTCATCGGTGGCGTTTTTGCTCTCTTTATCGCCATGAGTATTGGTCGTTTTGCGTATACGCCCATCTTACCCTTTATGCAACAAGAAACTGGATTTTCCACACGTTTTGCTGGATTTTTAGCATCTAGTAATTACGCAGGGTATTTGGTGGGTGCTATAATCGCCAGCATTGTTCCACTAAAACTCAAACGGGCATTACTATTACGCCTTAGTATCGTCATAAGTATTTTATTAACATTATTGATGGGTCTTACATATAGTCATACCTTGTGGATGATATGGAGATTTTTGTCCGGCATTACAAGTGCATTCGTCTTTGTCTTAGCTTCTAGTTTAATTCTTGATCAGCTGGCAAAACAACGCAAACTTGGATGGGTGGGTGTGATGTATGGCGGGGTTGGTCTTGGTATTTTTGTTTCCGGATTGCTCGTCCCACTTCTAATCGAGAACTTTCAGTATGAAGGCGCTTGGATAGGCCTTGCTGCTTTAGCGGGATTATTAAGCATCATTGTGTTTATTACCGTAAAAGAAGATGATTCTTTTCCAACCATCACGCCAATTGCACAACAAGGAAAACCAACTAAAAATCTTACATGGTTTCCTTGGTTACTTGTATCATACGGTTTAGAAGGATTAGGCTACATTGTTACAGGAACATTTATTGTAGCAATTGCTGAACAAACGCCCGCTTTTAGCGGAAACGCAACTAGTGTCTGGGTATTAGTAGGAATAACCGCTATTCCTTCATGCGTTATCTGGTCTTACTTTGGAAATAAATACGGCTTAATGTTGTCCTTAATGGTTCTCTTAGTCATTCAATCTATTGGGATAGCATTACCAGCCTTATCCGAATCTCCATTCAGCTTCTATGTAAGTGCCATTCTTTTTGGTGCCACTTTCATGGGCGTTACGACACTAGCTACTGCCTACGCCCGAAATAAAAACCCACTTGGTAGTGCACGTGTCATCGCAATAATGACCACTGTCTACGCACTCGGACAAATGATTGGCCCCTCCATTGCAGGAGTTCTAACGACTGAAACAGAAAGTTATGGATGGGCACTTTTAGGTGCTGCTTTCTTAGTATTTATCGGCGCCCTGTTTTTACTGCCCTTAATTAAACATGAAAGGTTGGGTACAGAGCATGATGTTCATTAAACAAATTGATCATATTCAATTAGCAGCACCTATTGGTAGTGAGGAAAGAGCACGGACCTTTTACCAAGACATTCTTTCTTTACAAGAAGTCGATAAACCTGAAGAGTTAAAGAAAAATGGTGGCGTATGGTTTTCCAATGGACACGTCCATATTCATATCGGAGTGGAAGAAATATTCATCCCTGCTAAAAAAGCACATCCTGCTTTTGAAGTATCGGACATAGAAGCCTTCGCAACACATTTACTTAGTAAAGACGTGCCAATTGAACTCGATGATAAATTGCCAGGGGCTAAACGTTTTTATATAAAAGATCCTTTTGGCAACCGTTTGGAATTTCTTGAATGGGTAAAGAAATAATATAAACAACTATAAAATCCCGCTCACCGGCGGGATATTTTCAATTAACACCGACCGTATTACTCCGTCTTTCTAATATCGTATTATCTCGCCAAACACCATCCATTTTCCCCATTCGCTCATGAATCCCTACTTCTCGAAAACCACATGATTTATGCAAATTAATACTCGCGGTATTTTCTGGGAAAATGAAGGCTTTTAATGTCCAGAAGCCCTGTTGCTCAGAGACTTCTATCAATTCGAGTAAAAGCTGCTTTCCAATTCCTTTACCTTTTGCTTTTGGATGCACGTAAATGCTTACTTCTCCAACACCTGCGTAAACAGTGCGGGCAGATGTAAACAAAACTTTTGCCCACGCCCACACTTCATTATTAACTTCTACCACTAAATGACAGTCCGGATGAGCAGCTTCCATCCACCGTTCATATGAAGGCGCTTCTGTTTCAAATGTAGCATTTTTCGATTTAATTCCTTCTTCATAAATGTTTTTAACTTCAGTCCAATCTGTAGGAATCATTTGACGTATTTTAATGTGCATATAAAAAGCTCCTATCTTTTTTAAAATAAATTCCAGCAACTAGTTGCATTTTGCAAACAGTTGGAGTATAACTTATGAAAGAGGTGAAACATGGAAAACAAACGTGAGTTATTTCAGGTCTTAACCCGTCGCTTTGGTCTTTTGAATAAAAACTGTTGTACAGTTGGTGGTATGGATATATCAACGGTTCATAGTCATATTCTATATGAAATCGACAAACAATACGACCCTACTATGCAACAAGTAGCAGAAACACTAGGAATTGACGTCACAACTTTTAGTCGTCAAATTCAGACATTAATAAAAATGAACCTCGTCGTCAAGTCACCTTCTTCAGACGATAAGCGGTATTATATTTTATCCTTAACAACAGAAGGTAAATTCATGGCTACTTCTATTGAAACTTCCATGAATACGTATTTAGATGAAGTCTTCTCACATATGAATGAGTTTGAACAAGAAACAGTTTTGAGATCCATTAAATTATTAAATAAAGCAATGTCCCAATCAAGTGTTTGTTGCACGCCGTTAATCTGAGCAAGAGAAATCTTGCTTTTAAAAACAAATAATACTTGTAATTTACAAGTTAAAGGAGAATTTATTTGGAAAACAAAAAAATGAGTTTTAACATTCTAAACAATTGTTGTGGTGGTTCATCATCTACTGGAGACACGCAAGAAAAAACTTTACCAATAGCTATTATTGGTGCGGGACCTACTGGTTTGGCAGCTGCAGCTCATTTAGCAGCTAAGAAGGAAGCATTTTTTGTGATCGAAGCTGGTCCGAGTGTAGGAAATCATATTCGACAATGGGGACATGTACGTTTGTTTTCTTCTTGGAAATTTAATATTGATAAAATGGCTAAACAGTTGCTTGAAGAAAGTGGTTGGAAAGCACCGATTTTGACTCATTTGCCTTTTGGGTCTGACATTGTGGAAGAGTATTTAACACCACTTGCAAACTTGCCAATTATTAAGCCCTTTATCCATCTAAATGCTAAAGTCGTAGCGATTAGCAAAAAAGGGTTAGATAAGATGAAATCAGTGAATCGTAACAACCAATCTTTCGTGGTTTATGTAGAGAAAGATGGATATACGGAAAGATTGGAAGCTCGTGCAATCATTGATGCTACAGGAACTTGGGGTCAACCCAATCCAGTGAACGCGGATAATATTTGGACAAAAGAAGAAAAAGAATTAAACCTACACATCACTTATAAAATACCAGATATAAACGGCCAGGATCGATTGAAATTTGCTAACAAACATGTAGCTGTTGTTGGCGGTGGTCACTCTGCTATTAATACAATTCTAGAATTAGCCACTCTTGAAAATGTTGGAATTAGTTGGATTTTAAGAAAGGGTCGAGTGGAAGAAGCGTACGGGGGAGAATCCCTCGATGAGTTACCAGCAAGAGGTCAGTTAGGTTCGAGAATCCATGAGTTAGTTGACCTTGGCAAAGTAAACGTATATACACCTTTCTTTATTCAACAAATTTCGCAAGATACTAGTGGAATTAAGCTTACTGGAACAGTTCATAACGAATTGAAAACGATAGAAGGAATAGACGAAATCATTGCAAATACAGGAAGCCGACCTGATTTTTCCTTTCTTCGTGAAATTCGCCTTGATTTAGATCCTGCAACTGAGAGCGTGTCAAAACTGGCACCACTAATTGACCCGAACATACACAGTTGCGGAACTGTTCGTCCACATGGAGAAATGGAACTTCGTCAACCTGAAAAAAACTTTTACTTGGTTGGCATGAAGAGTTATGGCCGCGCTCCTACATACCTAATGGCTACTGGGTATGAACAAGTTCGTTCGGTCGTCGCTCATTTAACTGGAGATGAAGCCGGGGCCAAAAGAGTAGAACTCGAACTACCTGAAACAGGCGTATGTAGTACGAACTTAAACGGCAAAGGTTCTTGTTGTTAAGTATACGAAGCAATAATCAAGCGACATGGAAGGGTTTTCAACAGAGTTGAATTTTTCTATCCGAATAGATGTAGACAACAAAAGGAATGGAAAATTCTAATCGGACTTTCTATTCCTTTTTTGAAATCTTATCAATTCATTAATTCTTATTAAAGATTTTCTATTTTATTCAATGGACCTTACCTTTCTATTCCAACAGCTTGTTCCGTTACCTGTAAAAAAAAAACTAGCGGTTTCCCACTAGTTCCATTTTAGAAATATTTTTTTGAATTTTTGTTTGTTTTTCTCCAGTATTTCTTTGGAAGTTGATTTTTCCTTTTGCTTCTTCCACTCAAAGAAACTTGCTAAAGAGATAAGCAATATTCCACCAATAATTAAATATAGCCACCAAGGTAAATTACCCCATAATGATTTTGTATTTAAATATACATTTAAAAGGATAGCGATGATACCTACTAAGAAATAAGATATATATTTCATAACAAAACCAAGCACAATAGAGCTTATAGAAATAACACCTATAACAATAGCATCATTCATTGTATTTCCAACTAATGCATCAATTAATAGGATGAGGAATAGTACACCTACAACGATTAACTCTATAATAGATGACCATTTACTCACGTAAATTCTTCTTATAATTAAGGTACCAATAATGAACATTGGAATAACCACTACTTCAGTAGTTAAGAATGCAGGAACATTGATATAATCCATGAAAACCAAATACGGATGCAAAGATAATACCGTCATACACACTAAATAAATACGTTTTTCTATTTTTGCTGTTGTCATCACCCATACCGCGAAGAAGTAAAGTGGTAATGAAAGTGCAACTATTACTTCAACTAACATCATTGGTCTATACATTGGATTCATTGAGAACACGTTTCCATTTAACAATAGCACCATAATAAACGCTGTAATTCTAAACCAATCAATAGTTAAAGCTCCTTCATTACTCCAAAGACCTTTAAAGAATTGTTTGCTTAGAATCAACATAATACTTGCAACCACTAAATAGATAACTACTTTGTAATATATAGACAAACCACTTGCATAGTTTGTGTAAAAAATGATAGATATTAATAATGGTAAAATCAAAGGGAAATTCCAATTTCTTTTTATCATTATGGCGATAGAAATAGCTATACCTGCAGAAATAGTAAAGAAATGTACATAATCTATATTTTTAAAATACACTTCTATTGGAAAGAAAATGATGTACGAATTGACAGTAAATAATAAATAATTTTCAAACACTTTTTTCCATTCTGTATTTCCGATTCCCCATAATATGATCGTCAAAATCGATACCAAAAGAAATGCTTCTGAATTGTTTTTTAAGCTTATTTCAAACCATTCAATCATACTCCAAAACATGACAATAAACGATGTTAATGACAAATAGCTTAATATAACTTTTGTTCTTTGCTTTTGAGCATTCATAAATAAAATCAAATAACTTAAGATTGGTAATGCGAAGTAAAATACAATTGATTTATCCATCCATGATTGGAATGCAAATAAAACAGATGTTGTAACAATAGATAATATGGCTGCAGAAATACCAAAAATGAGTGATCCATCTTTAGTCCACTTTTTAATAAACATACTGATAATAGATAGAAATAATCCTAATCCAAGTAAATATGAACCATTATCTAACAAAGTCATCATATTAAATAGTTCTAGTAATGAGTACGATAAAACAAGTGTTGGGATTACGACCAAAATCCAAAGTATCTTTTTATTAAAGTAAATCGTTGAAAGCGCGCTAACTCCTATTATCATAATTACTACAAGACTCTCCATCATATCTGATAACTCATTGGTTGGGTAATTTAGTAAAGCTATTATTGAATAAATAGGAGCAATAATCATTATAGGGGTTAAGAAGTCTTTATATTTTACTCTCAACATATATCCGATAGCTAATAATATATATGAAATGAATATCAAATTTACAATCCACTGATCATAAGCATCAAATGTTTGATTTAATAATTCAAATGTCAAAATTAACGCTATAGAAAATGAAATTGGAGCAATAAATCGTATTATATTTTTTACCACTAAATTTAATTCTCTTTGATGCGTTATAAATAAAACAAAAGCGATTATCACATAAACACTTATTTTAAATAACCAATCGTCTTCTATTATAAGAGTCCGAATAATGATTGGAATCATTGTTATAAGAGGAATTATCCAAGCGCCCAATAAGAAGAATGGACCTTTTTCTTGAAGTTTATGATTATATAAATAAAACATTGTATAAATAAATAATTGAGTACCAAATAGAATATAAAAGAAAATATCTATTGAGGTAGTAAATTCATTTACTATATATATTAATGAAACATTCGTTAAGAAGAATACGACAGTGCTAAAAATAGCATTCTTAATTTTAAGAGTGATGAAAACAAAATTTATCATAAGAATAATTATTGAAATAAAGGATTCCATGTTATATTCTTGCGAATTTGCATAATTATTTACATTAATGAAGACAAATGCGAATACGCTTGCTGTTAAACTAGTAAAATAAAAACTTTTTGCTATAAAAGGATGCTCTTTCTCAAGTACGGCTGACAGGTAAATAAATAATAACGGTAAAATGGATACAAAAATAACTTCTATATTATTTGGTATAATTGCGTACATTAAATGTAAATACCCATATGTGAAAATAGGACTAAATGCAAAGTTATACATTTTTTTGTTGAATCTAATAGCTAGAATTAAAAACACGAAAGAAGTGAAAATTAAAGTCAAAGAATAAAACATATTGTCAGAGAATAAAGTGAAAATAATAAATCCTTCGATCATTACTTTAAATTGTATAAATTGAAAAATAAAGTCTCTAAAAATAGATAATTGCTTGTTGTTTTTTATATTTTCTGTATTCCACAATATAAAGATATTGAATGCCATCATTAACATAAAAAACACTTCTACACTTGGTGTAGCGTATGCTAATGCGAAAGAAACAGTTAGTGAAAAAATGATTAAAGTTAAGATAGAAAACATTTTCGATTGGAAATACCTTGCTATCTTAAAATATATGAGTAAGGCTAATATCCCACCAAATACTCCTAATAGTGCTCTACCTTCTCCTTCTAACGATAGATATTCTCCTAATAACTTATAATAAGCGATAGCCACTAAGGTAATTGGTATAAATAAACTTGATAGTGTTAAAAATGCAAACGCAGTTTGTTTAATTTTCAGTTTGTATGAAATGAAACTCATACTACCGAAGAACACCGAAATCATAAATATGATCATAACCTTGGTAAGATTATTTATATTTCCCCAATTTGTCGTTGCTAAAATCATACCTCCAAATAAAAGTAACATAACACCAATCATTAAAATTATTGAAATGTTTCTTTCTCTCAATTCTTCTGCAGATTTTTGCTTTTTCACCTTTTGCACATTTTGTACAATTGGTTTGCTTTCTACCTTTGAATGTTGCATATTGTTAGGTACTTTCACTTTTTCTACAAATGTAGATTCTTTTTCTTTTTCAATGTTTTTTCTATAGTCTATGTACGCATTTGATACCTTCTGGTAATTGAAATCATCCAAATATTTCATATCTTTTAATTTATTTAATTCTTCATTAAAAATCTTACTTTTTTCTTCTGGTGTTATTTTTTCTTTATTATTTTCCATATATTCATCACCTTTCCTTAATATAGATATTATAACAATGAGTTAGTTAAAATTGTCGGCAATAAAAGAGGGATTTTTCAAAAAAGTATTTCTTTTTAAATCTTAATAAGATAACTAAAATTTGTTCATCTACATTTTTCTAAAGAATACTTGTTTTATCATTTCTTTAATGGAACCTCATATGGAGACTCGTCCATTACCAATTTAACAAAGCTTATCTAGAACTAATTGAAGCAAGACCTTAATTTAGGTCTTGCTTCTACTTCTGTTTACTCAGACCTGATTTATCGTATTAGAGGAACTTGTAATCCTTTTCCAATAAGATTTGCTGAAACCGGTTGTTTTCCAATTTCACGGGACCATACCGATAACTGACCTATATGATGAATTTCATGTGCAATCATATGCCGCATGATCTCACCCCATGTGAAGATTTCAATACTTCCATCTTGTCTAACCTCCTGAAAGTGTTTGTTTTCCAAATCGCTTTCCCAGGCAAGAACGAATTCCTCAACCTCTTTCTTGAATTGCTTTTCAAGCTGTTTGACTTGATCAATGCTTTGATAATTTGTAAAACTTTCTTGGAAATCAGGCTTTCCCTGCATAACACGAATCCAACTCCACTCTACGTCTATGATGTGGAACAACGTATGCAGGATACCTCCTACTCCCCCTGTTCTTATTTTTAATAGCTCTTCAAGTTGGATTTCTTCACACCACTTGAACCATTCTTCTCTGACCATCCAATTATACTGAAACATCGTTTGCATGATTATTGACCTCCTGGTCCTTCAGAATATCTAGATTTTTCATATATACCTATGCACTTTCTTGTAATAAAAAGAAGTTGAGAAAACATCTAGTCATGCTTTCTCAACTTTTTCTTAAACGATTATAGATTTTTGTCATCCACCGAATTTAACCATTCTTCTATTGTTCCAATTACAGATTCCACACAACCCTCTTCAAATGGAGAGATTAAATTTGCTTCTGCAACTAGTTTTGTAAACGATTTAGATCCGCCCAATTGGCAAAGGTGCAAATAGTCTTTCCATGCCGATTCTTGGTCTTCTCTTGAGCGTTTCCAGAACTGAAACGCACAGATTTGCGCTAATGTGTAATCAATATAATAGAAGGGACTATTGTAAATGTGGCCTTGGCGATGCCAAAATCCGCCCGCTTCCAAATAACTATTGCCATCATAATCACGGTGAGGTCTATAGATTCCTTCGATTTTTCTCCACGCTGCTTTACGTTCCGCAGGTGTCAACTCAGGATTTTCATAAATCTCATGTTGGAACTCATCTACTGCCACACCATACGGTATGAATTGAAGAGCGCCACTCAAATGTGAAAATTTATATTTTTCTGTTTGCTCTTTAAAGAAATACTCCATCCATGGCCAAGTGAAAAATTCCATACTCATTGAATGAATTTCACATGCTTCAAACGTAGGCCACAAATATTCAGGAATACCGATATTACGACTCGAATAAACTTGGAATGCGTGTCCCGCTTCATGCGTTAATACATCAATATCGCCTGAAGTACCATTAAAGTTTGAGAAGATAAATGGTGAATTGTAATCTTCTATGAACGTACAATATCCACCAGACTCTTTCCCAGTTTTCGCTTCAACATCCATCAATTTTCGATCAGTTAGGAAACGGAAGAACTCTCCTGTTTCAGGTGATAGCTCATCATACATTTTTGAACCGTTTTCAATAATCCAATCCGCTGCTCCTTGTGGTGTTGCATTCCCAGAAACAAAGTTTAAAGATTCATCATGGAATTTTAATGAATCGACTCCAATCCGTGCTGCTTGTCGGTCATATAATTTACTCGCCAAAGGAACGATAAAATCACGGACTTGATTACGGAATTTCTTTACCATCTCTGCATTATAATCAATGCGCATCATGCGAATATAACCAAGTTCAACAAAGTTTTTATATCCCAAAGTTACAGCGATTTTATGACGAATCTTTACAAGTTGATCAAATAGATCGTCAAACTTCACTTCATTGCCTTCGAAGAATTTAGTGCTTGCTGCTAATGCTTGTATACGAATATCGCGATCAGTTGATTCTCTATAAGGTCCTAACTGAGCTAACGTTAACGTTTTTCCATCAAACTCAACTTGTGCAGAAGCAACTAATTTCGAATACTCAGAGGATAATTTATTCTCTTGTTGCATCATTTCAATGATTTCCGGAGAAAAAGCCTTAATCGAATAATCAGCTAGATCAAACAGCTGACTTCCCCATTTTTCTTCCAACTCATTTCTGAATTTTGATGAGACAAGTTCTTTATAGTACTCAGTCACTAACTCTTCTAATTGAGGAGATACTTCATCGAAATAATCTCTTTCACTTTGGTAGAACTCATCTTTCGTATCAATGGACGAGCGAATAAATGCCAAGTTTCCTTGAGTAGAAAAAGATTCTCGGAATGCATTTATTTCTTTAATCGCATCGCTTTGTTCTTCAACCGAATTTGCTTCATTAAAGTTTTTCATTAATTGCTCAAAACGCGTCTTTTCTTCTTCAAAATCTGGTCTTTTGTAAGTGTATTGATCAAAAGTAATCATTGCGAATTTCACCCTCTATTCTTCAAAATAAGTACCTCTATCTATTTATTTAATTGTTCACTATATTATGACAAAAGGCAATCTCTTTTATGAAGTAAAACTGGTTTCGCTTTATAAGCTTCCTTAAAAAGTCATGTTAAATATTTTTAGGTTTCATTTATTCAACAAAGCTTAGTTATTGCATAGAGTATATAGAAAAGTTTTCGGCTAGAAAGGATGAGGAAGTTTGTGCGGGATTACAGGATGGATTCATTTCGAAAGAGACTTACGAACACAATACTTGGTTATAGAAAAGATGACAAAGACTCTTGCCAAACGAGGACCGGATGATGAAAACGTATGGCTAGAGCCCCATGTTGCATTTGGACATCGTCGTTTATCGGTCGTAGATCCAATTGGCGGAAAGCAACCGATGACGAAAACACAGGACACTAAAAAATATACGCTTAGTTATAACGGTGAATTATATAATACGGAGGATCTTCGAAAAGAGCTCTTGCGTAAAGGGTATACTTTCTCCGGTCATTCTGACACAGAAGTGTTATTGACCTCTTATATCGAATGGAAAGAACAATGTGTTGAACACTTTAATGGGATTTTTGCTTTTGCAGTTTGGGATGAGAGTGAACAAAAAGCATTTATTGCTCGAGACCGCATGGGTGTAAAACCCTTATTTTACACAGAATCAAACGGCGGTTTACTATTTGGCTCAGAAATTAAATCCATATTAGCGCACCCCGATGTAAAAACCCAACTATCGCGTGAAGGTTTAGCGGAGTTGTTGGCTGTAGGTCCTTCCAGGAAACCTGGCTCAGGAGTATTCCATGGAATAAAAGAGTTAAAGCCAGCTCATGCTCTGACAGTCTCAAGGAAAGGTCTCCGAATTTGGCGATATTGGAATGTGAAAAGTGAACGTCACAGAGAATCGGTTGGTGAAACTGCTGAAAGAGTTCGTTATCTAGTAACGGATGCAGTTGAACGCCAACTCGTTTCGGATGTTCCTCTCTGCACTTTCCTTTCTGGTGGTGTTGATTCAAGTGCCATTACTGCCATCGCAGCAAATCAATATAAAAAGGATGGCAAAGGTGCTCTACACACGTATTCCATAGATTATGAAGATAATGATAAGTATTTTAAAACAGATACTTTTCAACCAAACGCTGATGGCCCGTGGATTCAAAAAGTAACCGATACTTTTGATACCGTACACCATTCTTCCATTATTACGCAAGATCAGTTAATGGATCATCTCACGGAAGCCGTTCATGCTCGTGACCTCCCTGGCATGGCAGATGTTGATTCGTCCTTACTCTGGTTTTGCAGAGAAGTTAAACAAGACTTCACGGTAAGTTTATCAGGAGAATGTGCAGATGAAATTTTTGGAGGCTATCCGTGGTTTCATAATTTCAAAGATTTAAACGGCACGGGATTTCCATGGATGCGTTCTACAAATGAAAGAATTTCTTTATTAAAAGAGGATTGGCGTCAAAAATTAAAACTGGAAGAATATGCTCGACAAGCATACTTAGAGACGGTTGCCGAAACGCCTCGTTTAGATGGTGAAACGGGAACGGACTCAAAGCGAAGAGAGTTATTTTATCTAAATATGGTGTGGTTTATGACGACCCTTCTCGATCGAAAAGATCGAATGAGTATGGGTGCTAGCTTAGAAGTTCGAGTACCTTTTGCCGACCATCGTTTAGTTGAATATGCTTGGAATATTCCTTGGGAAGTAAAAATGACAGGTAGCCGGGAGAAAGGAATTCTGAGAAAAGCACTACACGGTCTCTTACCCGATGAAGTCCTTTATCGTAAAAAGAGTCCATATCCAAAAACACATAACCCTTATTACACAGACCGTGTTCAATTATGGTTAAAAGAAATTCTTACAGATAAAAACTCCATTCTTCATGAATTATTTGATTCGATGAAACTAGCTGAATTAGTAGATTCTAAAGGAGAAGCTTTTAAAGTTCCTTGGTTCGGCCAGTTAATGACTGGACCACAGCTACTTGCTCACTTAGCACAAATGCATGTTTGGTTTGAAGATTCTCATATTCAACTAATTGATTAAATAGGTTGGGTCCTCGTCTTTTGACGTTGGGCCTATTTTCATTAGTTATTGTTGAGAAGAACATTAATGGATTATTTTGTTAAAATAAACCCGAAACAATAAATAAGAGAAATAGATATAAAAATCTAACAAAGGGGTACTCTAGATGACTATCATTCGAAGCCGTCGGAAATGAAAAGATAGCAGATATTATTGAACTTGAAACATCACTAATAGCACAGTAATTTGATTTTCCACGACCTTCTAATGCAAAATTATTCAGATTTGAGGCAATCCTTTTTCTTACTTCATTACTTTGTGCTGATTGGGACTGCATGAAAAAGCACCACTTAACTCAAACTTAATGGAGAAAGGAGTGTTATTATTGAATCCACTTGAAGAAGCTATTAAAAAATATGCTATTCCTTACGAATCAAAAGAAGATTTAACTCCCATCATTGAAGCCATTGGGGATGCGAAAATTGTTTTATTAGGTGAAGCAAGTCACGGCACTTCAGAGTTTTACTCGGTTCGGGCGGAATTGTCAAAAAGACTAATTAAAGAAAAAGGATTTACGCTGATAGCCGTTGAAGGAGATTGGCCTTCTAGCCAGCACATTAACCGATTCATTAAGGGTTATGATGAAGAAGAAAATGACGTGAGAGATGTTTTAAAAGCATTTAACCGGTGGCCGACTTGGATGTGGGCCAATAAAGAAATTGCTGAATTTGCATTGTGGTTAAAGATGCATAATCAACAAAAAGAAATGCCAAAGAAAGTAGGATTTTACGGAATCGACGTGTACAGTTTGTGGGAGTCTTTAGATGAACTGATTACATATTTAAGCAAAACAAATCCAGAAGGCAATGATCTAGAGCTAGCAAAAAAAGCTTTCTCTTGTTTTGAACCATTTAATCGACATCCGGAAACCTATGCAATGTCTTCCATTAACATATCTGATGCATGTGTAGATGAAGTGTCTAAGCTCCTCACTTCCATTCGATCCCACGAAAACCACTATAAGAATGCCCAAGAAGCTGATTTGAATTTAAAAATAAATGCAATGGTTGCTCAAAATGCTGAAGAATACTACCGTGCAATGGTTCGAAGCGATGACTTATCTTGGAATGTTCGTGATGAGCATATGGTTGAGGCTATCAATGAAGTCATGGATTACCATGGGGATGCCGCAAAAATGATCATTTGGGAACACAACACACATATAGGTGATGCATCGGCAACTGACATGGCAGCCGCAGGTATGATTAATGTCGGTCAGGTTCTTCGCCGACAAAATAAAAAAGAGAATGTGTATGCTGTAGGTTTTGGCACGCACAGGGGTACTGTTATCGCAGCTGAAGAATGGGGTATTCCATTCAAACGCATAGAAGTACCACCCGCTAAGAAAAACTCTTGGGAAGATGCATGCCATAACACAGGTGCTTTTAATAAAATGTTAATCTTTAATGAAGAAAACCGACATTTATTTAATAACTGGATTGGTCATAGAGCAATCGGTGTTGTCTACAATCCGGAGTATGAAGCATATGGCAATTACGTCCCTTCAAAAATGGGAAGTCGCTACGATGCATTCATTTACATCGAAGAAACGAAAGCTCTCTCTCCTTTAACATAATATGTAAAAGCCTCTCATGAATTCTGAACTGCACCTTCACTTGTTAGAAATAACTATTGGAGGTGCAGTTTTCTTTTAACCAAATTTTTCACTTAATACAAAAACAAATGTATTTAAGGTAAAATTCGAGCTTTTCGACCCATTCAACTTTCCTTTATGGGTGAAAAAACTCGAGCTTTTTTCATTTTCGAATAATGCGCGATTGGTGGCTTTCCTTGAAAATTACTTTTTAAAAATGAACCCATTGTATTTACATGAATTGTCCCGGAGACATTTTGCAGCTTCCAGGGTGAATGGATGGTATCCACACGAAACAAATGATCTTTTGGTTTCGCCCAAAGATGATATCTTTCTGTCAACCATTGTTCAAAATGGTTTCTTTCAATTACTTGTGATACTACCTCAAATGAAGTAATTAAATGTTCGGGGTGTGCATTTTTGTCAAAACGTATGCTTTTGATTGTAAATGCATTATTTCTTCGTTTCAAACTAATTTTCGCATGCTTATAAGGCAAAAAATTTCCAAGAGTCGCCAATTTTACTATGAAGGGATTATTTATGTCTAAACTAAAGAAATAAACTCCTGCTCTTCCCTTATACGTCACATATGTACGGATGTTTATTTCTAAAAAGGAACTCATTCCGGGTACAGGTGGAATAAACCTGGGTCGATTCCCTTTCACTTTGAAAAATATTAACCCAATCCATGCCTCATTGTTGTATAGATCAAGTTCGAGTTCGGTAGGGATATGCTTACGTAATGTATCCGGAGACACTGGCCAATGAAGAAATAAAACATCATGCCATTCCTGTGTCAGTATCCAAGGTTTTTTAAACATAGATTATCACCCTCCTTAGGCTATTCCTGCTCATTCTTACCTTGGAAGAATTCATTCAAACTAAAAGATTAATTAGGGAATTGAAAGCGGTTGACTCATCTCGAATACAACATATTGAGTAATTTTTTCAAATTACAACGTGACATGAAGTTTTTACAACGTAGAGAACAATTTTTACAACGAGACTGCAAAAACAAAAAGTGTGGGGCGATACAAGTTGCATCGACCCACACTTTGCTTATTAATTGGTTCCTGTATAAGTATAGATGGCGTCTCTGAGAAATTCTGCGGATCCTGGTTGTTCTTTATCGTAGTAAACGGTAAATCTTTCGTCATCTACGTACATTTGCGCTAGACCAGCATGAGCTTCCTTACTATATTCAGTCCAGTAGAAAAGAAGCCATTTTTTATGCAAGTCAGCAGCTTTTTGGGCAAGTTCACTAGATGGATCTCCTGTTTTAAATGCTT
Organism: Paenisporosarcina sp.; assembly: GCA_048976825.1. Lineage (GTDB taxonomy): Bacteria > Bacillota > Bacilli > Bacillales_A > Planococcaceae > Paenisporosarcina. The sequence continues at coordinate 62,593 of JBHGUT010000003.1, read as the reverse complement.
CCGCTAAGGTCGTCGAGACTTCTTCAGCAAGACGTGTAACTTCTTCATGTTGTGCTTGTGTCATATTTTTCATCTTTGTGTTGGATTTATTTATCGTATCATCGCCATACTTCTCGCGAATTTCTTTTCCGTATGCTTTTTCATTATCATCCATCATTTTTTGTTTGAATCCTTCAAATTTTTCGTTGTTCGTCATGTTCATTCCTCCTTCTGTTGAAGAAATTGTTTTTTCGACATTGGCAATTAGTAAATCTAATTGTTGTCGTTTGATGAGGAGTTGATCTCGATGTTCTTTTAAGGCCTCGGCTCCATCAAATGTTGGGGACGTCACAATCTCTTTAATCGCATCTAGCTTAAGACCAAGTTCTCGATAAAATAAAATTTGTTGCAGTCGGTCTACTTCGGTTTGACCATAAATTCGATACCCTGATGAGCTCATTCTTGCCGGCTTAAGAATGCCAATTTCATCATAATACCGCAATGTTCGCGTACTTATCCCCGCCATCTTCCCTAGCTTTTGGACCGTATATTGCATCTCATCACCTCCTGACTACTTAACTGTACACCTTTACGTTACGTCAATGTCAAACGTTTTAAATAAAGAAAAAACACCGTCCGAATTTCGGGCGGTGCATGATCTATCTATCATACGATTAAAAATCAAAGTTATCAGGATCTGGACCCGTTCGTTCATTCTTGTTCAAATCATCAATACGCTTCATATCTTCTTTTGTTAATTCAAAATCAAAAATTGATGAATTTTCTACTATTCGATGTTCTGTAATGGATTTCGGAATCGTGACAACTCCGTTTTGAAGATCCCAACGCAAGATAACTTGAGCAACCGATTTGTTATATGTATCTCCGATTTCTTTTAGGACAGGCTGATCTAATAATTTACCCTGCATCAAAGGAGACCAAGCTTCAAGCTGGATATTATGTTCCTGACAGAAGGATTGAAGTTCTTTTTGCGTCAAACTAGGGTGGTATTCCACTTGATTTACCATCGGAACTATTTCTGCATCCTCTAGCACGTCCTTCAGATGATGGATATGAAAGTTACTTACACCAATCGCTTTTACACGATTTTCCTTGTAAATTGTCTCAAGAGCACGCCATGTATCTTTGTATTTCCCCTCTACTGGCCAATGGATTAAATATAAATCCAAATAATCTAATCCAAGTTTTTTCAAACTTTCATCATAAGCTGCTAACGTTGTATCATAACCAAAATCAGCGTTCCATACTTTTGATGTAATGAATAATTCTTCTCTTGAAATTCCAGCTTCTATTATCCCTTCGCGAATCCCTTGACCAACGCCTTCTTCATTTTTATAAATTGCAGCTGTATCAATACTACGATACCCATGTTTAATTGCAGTACGAACTGCTTCAATTACACTTGGTCCCTCTTCTACTTTAAATACACCAAGCCCTAACCACGGCATTTTTACACCGTTATGCAAAGTTGTGGTTGATAGTAAATTATTTGTCATGCTTCATAACCTCCTATTGTTTAAATAAAAAAGGGTTCGCTTTAAAGCTAATTGCTTAAAAATGCCTCTAAATGTTAAGAATAAAAGTATAACAGCTTGCATCTAAAACTTATAGAATTGTGCATTAAATGTAGTTTCGATTCGTTAATTTACCACTCATTATATGACCTAATTGAACGCTTTACCAAACTACTACAGTAAAATATTTCATTTGACTTCTTAACTAAATGTACTTATATTATTACAAGTAATAAAATATAACCCTCTTCAGCTCAAGATGGGTAGATATGGCAATGGATAAGAGTAGTTTGAAGAAGAGTCAAGGAACTTATTGAATTCAAACGAAAGCTTTGTTGCCAATGTGCCTTAACATTCTGATTATAGGAACGGGACTGTCTCCGAATAGCGGCAGGATTGTCATAGTGTATCACTATGTTTGAACGTTCTTTTTGTCTGACTCGGTTTTTTTCACAGTTTTTAGACTCTTTTTTTACAATATATAGTTTCTTATCTTGAGTCGTTTGAGGTTCAATAGAGAGGAAAATAATTTTAATGGATACTAATAAAAAACTTGGTTTATGGATATTGACTGCATTAGTAGTTGGAAATATGGTAGGGTCCGGAATTTTTATGCTACCTCGATCTTTAAGTGAAGTAGCTAGCCCTGCAGGTGTATTGTCAGCTTGGGTAGTCACTGGATTTGGTGTTCTGATGATTGCACTCGTATTTGGGAATTTAGCAATAAGAAAACCAAATTTGAGCGGTGGTCCTCAAATTTATGCGAAAGAATTGTTTAAACCCGGCAGTAATGCTTCAACTTTGTCAGGATTTATGGCTTCTTGGGGTTACTGGATTGGGAATTTAGCTGGGAATATAGCCATAATTACAACGTTTGCTGGCTATTTGTCCACCTTCTTCCCCGCATTAGTAAATCAAGCTGAACTATTTACAATTGGTAGTTTCACCTTGAAAATAGGAAACGCGTTAACATTTACTGTATGTACCCTTCTATTATGGTTTGTGCACTTTATTATCTTAAATGGAATTGAACGTGCAGGGAAGATAAATTTCGTTGCCACAGCAACAAAAGTGATTGCTTTCTTATTATTTATTGTAGTTGGTTTATTTGCATTTCAAAAAGCAAACATACTCCCGTTTGTTGCACCGAGAATTGATGAACTCGGGCATTCTATTGGATTGATAGGGCAAGTGAATGGCGCTGCAGTAGCTACTCTTTGGGCTTTTATTGGCGTAGAATCCGCTGTCGTGTTTGCATCACGTGCAAAGAAACCCGTCGATGTTAAACGGGCAACTATGCTTGGTTTACTAATTGCACTTGTCATCTATGTAGGAATCAGCACGCTGGTTTTAGGGATGCTGAACCATGATGTACTAGTTGCATCTGACAAACCACTGATTGATGCAATTACAACTGTCTTAGGACCTATAGGAGGGAAAATTCTTGCCGCGATTGGGTTGATCAGTTTATTTGGTTCCACTATTGGATGGGTTATGCTCAGTGCGGAAATTCCATATCAAGCAGCTAAACAAGGACTATTCCTCCCTTCATTCCAAAAAGTAAATAAGAAAGGGATTCCAGTTTATTCGTTAGTGGTAACAAACCTTCTTGGGCAATTGTTCATTTTCTCAACTATATCTAATACGATAGCCTCAGCTTTTAATTTCATCATTATTGTGGCTACGTTATCTTATTTAGTTCCCTATTTCATTTCCTCTGTTTTCCAGCTAAAACTTGTCTTTACTGGAGAAACATATACGAATAATAGAAGCAGATATACGGATGGCATTATAGGTGCTCTTGCTACTGTTTACTCCATTTGGGTGATATATGCAGGAACAGCAGATCTAAAAACATTTACATTCGGTGTTCTTTTATTAGCAAGTGGAATATTATTTTATAAACAAGTTAAAAAAACTACACTCGAATAAAGAAATCTTAGATGTGGTTATAAAGATTTCATTTATTCCAAAAAACACCTCCTTCACCAGTAATAGATGAAGGGGGTTTTTCTTTTTAATATGGAAAAAAACTTAATAACAGAGATAAGTTTTTTCATCCATCATGTATTTTCAATGGAAATTCATTGACAAACATAGTTTTTTATGTAAGAATAGTATAGTTAACAAGTAAGGTAGCACGTAAGCTTTGAAATTCTGGCATCTACTCGATGTTTTTGATTAAACTTATTCACACTGGCGCGACTATAGGGTCGCAAGGACGTAAAAGAAGGTAGGGTTTACGTTGCTTAAGGAAGACACCCAGTGGACAAATGACCGCGGCACGGAAAGCAAGGAACACTTTCTTAGGTAATTATTCCCCGAATATTCGGGATGAAAAATATCATTCAAAACTTTATGTTATCTTAATAAACAAAGGGACATGTCTAACCAGGCGTGTCCCTTTTCCAATTTACAAAGAAAAATTAAGCAACCATATTATAAAAGAATAACGCTTTAAAAAGAGCGTTTCTGTAAAAGTGTCGACTTCAAATCTTCCAAAAGCAACAAAATCGCTGTCAATGGAACATAAAAAAGATGACCTCTGTAAAATATAAAATACAGAAGTCATCTTTTAAATGCAGCTTATTTCATAATTGTCCTCTGCAAAGTAGTCACTGTCACTTAACTAAGCTACTTCAATTTCTTCTGAATTTGGAACATTATTTAATATTATTTATTTAGCTTTGAATTTTTCATTGAGTATGCAAAGTAGACTATTACACCGATGAGTAACCAAATAACAAAACGAATCATTGTGGCTTGTCCTAATTGGAAGATTAAAAATCCACAAAATAGAATAGCTAATCCTGGAATAAGCGGAACAGCCGGACAACTGAATGAACGCGGTAAATCTGGTTGTTTTACTCGTAATACAATAACGGCAACTGAGATTAGAACGAACGCCGATAATGTTCCGATATTTACTAATTTGGCAAGTTCATCTAAAGGTATTAATGCCCCAAATAGTGCTGCAACAAATCCAAAGAACCATGTTGCTTTATATGGAGTGCGATATTTTTCATGCACATTGGAAAAGAATTTTGGCATTAAACCATCTCTAGACATTGCAAACATGATTCGTGTTTGTCCATACAACATCACTAACATTACGGTGGACATTCCTAGAATTGCACCAACATCAATAATTCCAGCAACCCAGTCTTGGCCAGAATATTGCAATACAAGAGATATTGGATGATCAATATTCCCTTCAAACTGTTTGAACGGCACAACACCTGTCATAATTGCAGTAACAATCACATAAAGGACTGTACAAATTAGTAATGATAAAATAATACCTCGAGGTAAATCACGTTTCGGATTTTTCGTTTCCTCAGCAGCTGAAGCAATCGCATCAAATCCAATGAAAGCAAAAAATACAAGAGCGGCTGCGGCAAATACTCCTTCAAAACCAAACGGCATATACGGTTGCCAATTCTCTGGCTTAACATACGTTACAGCGACAGCAATAAAAATTAGAACGACAAGAACTTTAACAATAACCATCATGTTATTTACTCTTTTAGATTGTTTGATACCGATAGATAGTAAAAACGTGATTAGCATAATAATAATAAAAGCAGGAAGATTGAATAATGTTTTAGTTCCCTCAAGCGCTCCTGGAGCTGCTGTTAGAACTGTGGGCAAGTGAATACCAAACCCACTAAGAAGCGATTGGAAATAGCCTGACCAGCCTACAGAGACGGCACTAACGGCTAGCAAGTATTCAAGAATTAAATCCCAGCCAATAATAAATGCTATAAATTCACCTAAGGTTACATACGTAAAGGTGTACACAGAGCCTGATACAGGAACGGTTGATGCAAATTCCGCGTACGATAATGCAGCAAAAAAGCAAGCTAGACCCGCAATAATGAAGGATAAAGTAAGAGCAGGTCCTGCTGTTAGTGCTCCAGCTCCAGTTAAAACAAAAATTCCTGTTCCGATGATGGCACCAATGCCAAGCATCGTTAAATCAAATGTTCCTAATTCCTTTTGAAGCGTGTTTCCTGTTGACGCGGTCTTCAATAAATCTTGGATGCTTTTCTTTCTAAATAACTTGCTTGTCATTTTTTCATCTCCCGTCCACCAGAAATATTTTTTGTCATTATTCGACAAATTTCGCAAATTACAAATAACAATTTCTTTCCTTGTTATTGTAATGTTCGCAATCATAACACAATATTAATCTCTTTGTATATAAATAAAGTCCGATTTCTCAGTCTTTTCTGAATTCGATTTATCCTTACGTACATCAAGGTTTATACTTGCTGTAAATCATTTTTTCTATAAATTGGATATGATTTCGTGTCTGAAGAAAATCACAAAGGAATATAGGTTTATCTATTTTCTAAACAACAACAACTTTAGACTAGAATAATATTCCGTAAAAAGGAATGAAGTCCTTAAATGAAAAATCCGACCCAAATTTCTGAGTCGGATTTTTATTAGGCTTGTTTCAACTCTAATCTTCGTGCAATCAATGACAAGACATAATTAACAATAAAGTACATGAACGCCACCATTACGAAAACAGGTATCACAGATCCGTTTTGAGCATATAAGATTTGTCCGTTATGCAATAACTCCGGCAAAGCGATGACGACAGCTAAAGATGTATCTTTAAGCAGGGAAATAAATTGGCTGACGATAGGCGGAACCATTCTTCTCAGCGCTTGGGGCATGACAATATGGGTTAATGTCTGGGTGTAATTCAAGCCAGACGAGCGTCCTGCTTCAATCTGTCCTTTTTCGATTGAGTTCAGACCGCTTCGGATAATTTCCGATAGCATTGCTGACTCAAAAATGGTTAATGCTGCAATGGCCGCTGTCATTATTTCCATATCAATCCCAAGTTCGGGTAATGCAAAATAAGTGAAGAAAATAATCAACAGTAATGGAAGGTTACGAATTGTCTCGACAACCACGGTAAGTAATTGCGATACAATAGGAATCTTCGCATATCTAAGAGTTCCTATAATGCCACCCAAAATGAAGCTAAGCACTATCGAAATACCAGCGACTTTAAGGGTGACCCAAAATCCTTCAAGTAAAAACTTTAAATTGTCTGGTGTATATACTTCTATGAACGGTGCTAGAAAATCCATCTTTGCACCTCCTTAATTACTTCTAGCTAGGCGTTTTTCCAAAAATCCTACGCCAAAACTTAATGGTATCGTTAAAATCAAATAAAATATGCCAACAAAAATATATGTATCAACGGGTGCGAAGGTCATTGCATTTATTAAATCCCCCTGATACATTAAATCCCCACCTGCTACTACCGCTAACAATGATGAGTTTTTAACTAAATTAATAAATTGGTTGCCAAGAGGTGGGATTACAATCTTTATCGCTTGAGGGAGTATAACGGTTCTCATTGCCTGACTGTATGTCAATCCTGACGATCGGGCAGCTTCCATTTGCCCTCTAGGAACAGACATAATACCGGCACGGATTGCTTCAGCAATGAAAGCTGCTGTGTAGACGGTTAACCCTATTGTTCCTGCAACCATCCCGCTATAGCTTCCAGCTAAATATGTGAAAAATACAATAACCAGTACAGGTATATTTCGGATAAATTCCACATATGAAGTACCAATCCAGTTAAGCGGTTTAAATGGGGCAATTCGCATAACAGCAATAAGTGTTCCTAAAATAAAGCTGCCTAATAAAGATATTAAACTGACAATAATGGTTATTTTGAATCCATCCAAGAATGCATCCATATTATTCGTTAGTATCGAGAAATCCAGCAAACGATCTCCTCCTAATTAATCAGGATGAGCAAATCCGTAAACTTGCTTACGGACTACTGCCCATCCTGACGAGAAAGCTGATATAAATTATTATTCTTTAATCCATTTGTCCTTAATTTCATCATACTTGCCAGAGTCCTTCAGGCTTTGTAAAGCTTTATTCAACTCTTCAACAAGTTCTGTGTTTCCTTTTTTAACAGCAATACCATAAGGTTCTTCAGTAAACGTACCGCCTACAAGCTCAAATGATGGATCTTCTTCAACCATTCCATATAGAATTGAATCATCCGTTGTAAGGGCATCACCTTTTCCAGCCTTTAGAGCTGTAAAAGCTTCTGCGTAGTTTTCAAATTCAAGAACTTTAGTATCTGGTGCTTTTTCACGAATATTTATTGCAGATGTAGAGCCTTTTACAGCCAGAACTGTCGTATCTTTTGATAAGTCTTCAATGCCTTGAACTTTACTTCCTTTTTTCACAAGCAAAGATTGACCTGCATCAAAATACACATCAGTAAAATCTACTTCTTTTTTACGATCTTCGGTAATAGTCATTGTTGCAACTACTGCATCAATTTTCCCATTATTCAGTAAACCTACTCGTGTTTTTGAAGTAACTTCTTTGTATTCAGGTTTAACATCCGTACCAAACATTTCTTCTGCTAGCGCTTTGGAAAGATCGATATCAAATCCTTCTACATCACCCGTTGAAGGATTTTTCAATCCGAACAAGCGAGTGTCATATTTTACACCAAAAACAATTTTCTTATCTTCTTTGATTTGAGCAAGTACGTCTTTACTATCGCCTTGTGCATCATCTTTTCCTCCACAACCAACAAGTAAAGCACTAACGATGACAGATACAACCGCCATCTTTAAAAATTTCTTTGTTTTAAACATTCCTCTTCCCCCCAAATTAATGATTTAAAATACGGCTTAGAAATAGACGAGCCCGTTCTTCACGAGGATTCTCATAAAATTCAGCCGGAACTGCTTCTTCCAATATTTGACCTTCGTCCATAAAGACGATTCGGTCCGCAACTTCTTTGGCAAACCCCATTTCGTGTGTGACGACAACCATTGTCATCCCCTCTTTTGCTAGGGCTTTCATTACATCTAATACCTCTCCAATCATTTCTGGATCAAGTGCTGAAGTGGGTTCATCAAAAAGCATGATTTCTGGTTTCATAACCAGACCCCGTGCTATTGCCACACGTTGCTGTTGACCCCCAGATAGCTGGGAAGGATAGGATTCAGCTTTATCTAATATCCCGACCTTGTCGAGATAATACTTAGCTGTTTCCTTAGCTTCTTTTACGGATTGACCTAACACTTTGATAGGAGCCAATGTAATGTTTTCAAGGACTGTTTTGTGAGGATATAGGTAAAAATGCTGAAACACCATTCCAATATTGCGTCGTAGCTTATTGATATCTGTCTTTTTATCTCCTACAGAAATTCCATTGACAGTAAGTGTCCCTCCAGAGATTGTCTCTAGATGATTCATGCAGCGCAATAACGTACTTTTACCTGAACCCGATGGACCGATTACTACGACTACTTCACCTTTATTAATTGTAAGATCAATATCTTTTAAGACTTGAAATTCTCCATAAAACTTATTTACTTGCTTAAACTCAATCATTCTGTGCCTCCTAATATCAATCCTTTAATCTATTTATCTTTCATTTTGTATTTTTTTGAACCTTTAGTCATTATTCATACTATTCTATTTAGTCAAACCATGTCAAATTTTCTGTTTTTTTGTTGAAACTATCAACTTTGTTTGTGGAACATGGAAATGATATTTCAAGAAATCTTCTACCGAAAATACTGATCAATGACCGATTCTAATTATATATACTCTTTATACAAATCTTCTAAACATTATTTTGCCATATTAATTAATTAATTTTTATCAATATGGCAAAATACTTAAAAAAGATGACCTCTGTATAATACATAATACAGAAATCATCTTTGACATGCAGATCAGTCTTTTTTTATTGTTCTATAGAACGTGTACACTTTACGTTGGTAGCTGGATTTTATTCGCCTAAATCAACATTATGATAAACTTGTTGAACATCTTCTAAATCTTCAATCGCTTCGATCATTTTTTCAAATTGTGTCTGCGCATCTTCTTCAAGCGTAATGTCATTTTGAGCTAACATGGTTAGCTCAGCTACAGTGAATTCTGTAATACCCACGTTTTTGAATGCTTCCTGAACCGCATGGAATTGATCGGGTTCTGTATATACAATTACAGACTCATCTTCTTCCAATACATCACGTACGTCTACATCGGCTTCCACCAATAGTTCAAACACTTCATCAGCTGTTTTTCCTTCAATCCCAATAACTGCAGTTGCATCGAACATATAAGCAACTGAACCACTTACGCCCATATTACCGCCGTTTTTCCCAAAAGCAGCACGGACATCAGAAGCAGTGCGGTTCACGTTATTCGTTAATGCGTCAACAATAACCATTGAACCGTTTGGTCCAAATCCTTCATAACGCAATTCATCATAACTCTCTTCCGAACCACCTTTTGCTTTCTCTATGGCACGGTCTACTATTGTTTTTGGAACGCTATATGTCTTGGCCCGCTCCAGAACAACTTTAAGTGCACGGTTTGATTCTGGATCTGGTTCACCTTGTTTAGCTGCTACATATATTTCACGTCCGAATTTCGCATAAATACGACTTGTATTCGAATCCTTTGAGGCTTTCTTCTCTTTAATATTATTCCACTTACGGCCCATATTGTTCACTCACTTTCACATTGGTTTAATTCAACCGAAAAATTTTATACATGTTATTGCTGAACTTACTCACAGTTGAATTATACACCATGAACATTATAAGTTTCGAGAACTTAATTTTCATAATAGCGTCTCTCTTTTATTCTATATCCAGTATTTGATGTTCTATGTCCACTTATGGTCGGTCTATGTCCACTTATGGTAGGTCTATGTCCACTTCTCCATGTTCTATGTCCATTCCCTTTTTTCACAGGCAAATTTGACTGCGTTTACACGTTGATTTTCGTTATTTGTTTCCATCTGTTGGTATACGACTTTTCCATGAATTCTGGTTGTGTTGCATAAAAACGGATGACATCTCGGATATCTTCAGCACGATACTTGTCATTACGATTGTTAGCAAGAGATTTATATCCAGATCCTCTTTGTAAATAATCAGAGCTTGCCACTGAGTACCACACTTCATCTTGTAGAGGTATGTTGCCAATTAATACTTGTTGAACTGTTTTTCCATCATGTAGTATTTCTATTCCTGAGAAATGAAGTCTTCCTACAAACTTCCCTCTGAACCCTGGGCCCCTACCTTCTGACAAACAAACTTGTGCATCAAGAGATTGTTCAATAGCAAGTTTAATGTCTTTTCCTTTCACATCAAAGGAAGTTGGATTTAAAGGCGATGGACAAATCTCAATTAGTTTTTGATTGGATATGAAACCAAATGCACCTGAATTGACGATGCCACTATTAATGACGCCAATATCACAATTCAACATATCTTTTAAACCATCCGCAATTAAATTTGAAATTGGATTTTCTTCAATGACATCATGCCAAAGGGGCTTAGCTAATTCATAAAGTGGTTTGCTAAGAACCTCAATAGCCTTCTCTTTATTTACTTTAAGAATGGTTGTTACCCTTTCGTCCATTTCAACTCCATTTGTTGGAAGATTTGCGGAGTATAGCAAGCACACTTTACCATTGGTTATTTCTAGTTCTAGAATACCGAGGTACTCCCCATACTTCCCTGCGCTGTTCATAATGGTACCATTTACTTCTAATGCTTCTGTGTACAATTGATGGTCGTGTGCTGAGAGTATGATATCAATTTCCGGTATTTCCATGGCAAGTTCTTTATCTGCAGTTGTTCCAATATGACTTAGGAGAATGCACAGGTCATAGTTCCCTTTATTTTTCGTGATTTCTTCAATGATTGATTCTTTATATGAAACAATATGTACACCAAGACCTTCATTGAAAACACCTAAGTCAGGGGATGATCCCGTAATCAGAATTCGTAAACCATTTTTATGAACGATTGTACTCGGAAACACACCTTTCACTTTCGTCTTGTCATTTTTGAATAAATTGTTACTGATAAAAGGAATGGAGCTATTACTTGCCATATATTCAAGCGTGTCAATACCGTTAAATGTCTCATTATTTCCTATTGTCAGTGCATCATAACCCGCTGATTCTAATAACTCAATCGCAGCCAAGCCCCTAGTTCCTTGAAGCTCTATACTTTTAAAATCCGCGAAATCGCCTCCATCGAGAACAAGTGTTGTTTCATCTTTATGTTGTGAAATGAGCGTAGCCATCTTCGCATAGTTTTCAAAATTACTGTGAATGTCATTTGTGTGTAGGATTTTTATTTTCATGGTTTCCCCCAGATTTTTTATTACTTTCTATAAAAGTAGATTACCAGATTTTCCTATAAAAATAGTTAAAATTGCATTTTTATTTACGAAAAATAAAGAGGCATTCAAGCTCCAAAGAAATTGGATTCTTGAAAGCCTCGTCTTTTATTATTTGATTTCTTTAAGGTGTGATTTGTGAATTTGTGATGGCTGTTGCTATTCGATCGATAACTGGAACAGTACTATACTTGGCATATTGAGTCTGTATCGTGAAAACTAACCATTCCCCATCTTTTGTTTTTGCATAGCCTGCAAGAGCACTCACATTGTCAAGACTTCCGGTTTTTGCGATTACATTACCTATCACTGGAGCGGTTTTCATTCTTAAGCGTAATGTCCCTCCAACAAATCGATCATAGCCACCTGCTACTGGAAGTCCTTTTAAAAGCGTGCCATACCAAGGTTCCGACCTTATATGGTAAAGTAATTGAGACATTTGACTGGAGGGTACTTTATTTGCATGAGACATACCAGATGCGTCTTCAAAAACCCACTGATTCACATCTAAACCCACAGAATGCGCATAATTTCTCATCACTTTTAAACCGGCATCCCAGCTACCTTCTCCATTCTCTACTTTTCCCATGGTTTTCGCTAATACTTCTGCATGTGTATTGTTACTTAATTTCAAAAATGGCACCATTAAATTCTTCAATGTCATGGATTTTTTCGATGCTAAAGCCCGTGCATTTTCAGGCGTTTTTCCACGCAACACTTTAGAAGAAGACAAAAAGCTTATCCCTTTAGATGCCAAAGATTTCTTGAAAACATCTAATGCATAGGCAGTTGGATTAGATACAGCAATCCACTCTTTACTTCCTGAACTGCCGATTGGTGCGTTACCTGTTATCATGATATTATTTGTCCCAATTTCTCGTTTGATCTTCAATGTATTTTTATACCCTTTAGGGACAGTTTTTGAACGATTAACAACTCGTACAATACTTGTTGCAGGAGACAGTGTGACTTTCGAAGCTCTTCCATTTACAGTCGGTGTTGCTTCGACAATAACAGATCCTGCATCATAGTCTGCATTAGGTGAAACAGTTAAAGCAGAGATTTGTGCTGCATAATAATAAGATTCATCTTCTTTTGAGATTCCTGGAGAAAGTCGATTAGTGTCAAAGTATGTATCGTCTCCAATCAAATTACCAGAAATTCTTTTAACACCTTTATTAAATAAAACAGAGGCAAAATTATCAAAGTCTTTTTTCAACAGGGTTGGATCCCCTTGCCCACGTAAATATAAGTCTCCATAAAGTGTTCCTTTAGCAACATTACCGTTCGTTAAGACTGCTGTTGAAAAACGATAGTTTTCACCTAAAGTTTCTAATGCGGCGGAGGCAGTGAGGATTTTTAAGGAAGAAGCAGGTGTAATCGGTTTATTTGCATTATATTGATAAACAACTTCTCCAGTAGATGCTTTGCGTACAGTCACACTTGAGGATGCGTTCTTCATCCGGTTATCGGCCATGATAGTATTTATCGAATTTTGTAAGCCGCTGTAAGAAGAGGCCGCATGAACAGTTGAATTCAGAGTAGCTAAATTTGTTGAGCTAAACATCAAAATAGTAGTAAACGCGATTAATATTTTATGTTTGATTTTCACTTCTTACCTCCGATTGATGAATAGGATATTACTAGTTTATCAGTTAATTATCATAAAATACTGTTTAATTTTACCTATCTATTAATTGTTTTTACATGCAGAAAATTCTCCACATAGTAAAAAATCCTCTCAACTTTTAATCTTTGAGAGGATTTGAAGAATCATGCTATTCGTTGGTTAGTTAATTAAATTCTGATTTTCATAAAATCTGAGATAAGAAAAGTTTCGTTCTTTCATGTTTTGGATGATCAAATAGTTGAGTAGGTGTTCCAATTTCTATGATTTCGCCAAAGTCAAATAGCACAATACGGTCGGCCACTTCACGAGCAAAATTCATCTCGTGTGTTACTACCATCAGGGTAATTCCTGATCCAGCTAAGGTTTTTATAACATCCAATACCTCTTTTATCATCTCAGGATCTAACGCTGATGTTGGTTCATCGAATAGCAAAATTTTAGGTTGCATTGCTAATGCTCTTGCAATAGCAACTCTTTGCTGTTGTCCCCCTGAAAGCTGACCCGGATATTTATGGACTTGTTCTGGAATTCCCACTCGATCTAGTAACTCCAATGCTATTTTCTCTGCTTTTGCTTTTGGCCATTTGCGAACCCAAATTGGCGCTAAAGTTATGTTCTTTAAAATAGTCATATGAGGGAAGAGATTAAATGATTGAAAGACCATTCCTGTTTCTTTACGGATAGCTTCTATATCAGAAATATCATTAGATAAAGGAATACCATCCACCGTAATTTCACCTTTTTGAATTTCCTCTAACCCATTCACAGTCCGAATAAATGTAGACTTGCCTGAGCCAGAAGGACCTAAGATGACCACGACTTCTCCTTGCTTTACTTTTAATGACACATCTTTTAATACATGAAGATTTCCGAACCATTTATTTAGATTATTACACACGACTATATCTTCTCTTTGTTCAAGAGGTATCTCTTCTTTAAAGTCTTCAAACATAATCGGACCTCCTTTGGACTTAGAACTATTTATCGCTTACCAACACCCAACGCGCCTTCGAGCCTTCTACTCGCATAGGACATCATATTACAGAAAATGAGGAAGACGATTGCAATGAATATAAAAACTTCCATCTGTGTGCCAAGAAACATAGGATTGGAGATTATATTCTTACCTATACCGAGTATGTCTGTTAAGCCCACAATGGCAACGAGTGAAGTATCTTTGATTATCCCTATAAACAACCCTACTATTGCTGGAATAACAGCACGTAATGCTTGAGGTAAGATAATAAAAGTCATCTTAAATGTTGTATTTAGTCCAAGCGCCTCTGCAGCTTCAAACTGACCGCGAGGAATAGATTGCAATCCTCCGCGAATATTCTCAGCCAAATAGGCTGCAGTAAATAGTGTGAAACCTACCATCGCTCTGACAGCATTATCGATTTTAATTTCATTACCCAAAAACAGGGGTAACATCAGTTGCGCGACAAATAATATCATAATTAATGGCACTCCACGGATTAATTCAATATAACCAATACTGAACCAACGAATTATTGGAAGTTTACTCCTTCTTCCTAGAGCAAGTAGGACTCCTAAAGGGAAAGAAAAAACTATCGCAACTATAGCGATTAGTAAAGTTAATAAAAACCCACCCCACAAATTCGTACCCACATGATTAAATAGACCAAATCCACTTAATAGAAAAATAATCACTGGAAACATGAAGAACCATCCTACAAGGATAAATTTCTTCAACTTTAATTGTTTTTTCCCTATTAAAAATGTAGATACAATCGCAAGTATATTGATCACAAGCCATATACGGGTTTCCACCAAGACAAAAGGTAAGCTACACACAATGATGTATATCCCAGCTACCCCCATCGTTAAATGTCCGATGGTTCCCTTCCAAATCCCCCATGAAAAACCCATAAGAATGGAAATGAAAGTTATACTAACCCACACCCTCCACAATTCTGCTACAGGGTATTGCCCTACGATGAGCAACCTGAAATTAACTGAAATAACATGCCAATCTGCTTCAAAGAATACCCATTCGATTGTATTTTTTAAAACTAAATAAATGATGGAAGCAAACACAATGGTCAGAACTGTATTTATCCAACTACTAAATAAGTTTTTCTTCATCCACCCTAGAACACCTACCGATTGAATAGGCGGTGGTATCACGGTTGGCTCACGTTTTTGAATGTTCATTTCATCTTTATCCATTTAGCTCACCTCTCTACCAGTTGCGAATATTTGTTAAATATATTCATCAAGAGTGATGTGAATAAGCTCATTGATAAGTAGACGAGAATTACAATTGAAATAACCTCAATGCTTTTGCCTGTTTGACTTAGTATTGTAATTCCAACTCCTACTAATTCCGGATAGGCAACAGCGGCGGCTAAACTTGAATTTTTTATTAGATTTAAATACTGACTGGTAAGAGGAGGAATAATAATCCGAATAGCTTGAGGTAGTACAACGAGTCTCAATATGGTTGGACTTTTCAACCCTAATGCTTTTGCTGCTTCAACTTGTCCTTTAGGTACAGCCAAAATACCTCCCCGAACAATTTCAGCAATATAGGATGCAGTGTACAAGACAAGGGCTACTAAAAGTGCCCCAAATCCTGGCCCAATTGTATAACCACCCTCGTATCCTCTCCCAGCGATTTCCGGAATACTTAGTAGAAGTGGTGACTCTAATGTGATCATTCCAGCAATAACTAATGCACTAACAATTGATGCGCTTGCCCAGTACATCGGATATTTTCTCTTACCTAATTCTACTTGTCGTTTGATTCTAACTTTATAAACAACAAATGAAAGAATAATACCAATAAGTAAAGCAATAAACCAAATGAATGAAGAAGATGTCAAATCGAACCAAGGAATAACCGTTCCTCGATTACTAAAATAGAATAAATCAAATGCATTAAGGCTTTTTTCAATAATAGGAAAGGTTAAAAAAACCGCATAAAACCAAATGAAAATTTGTACTAAAAGTGGTGTATTACGGAAAACTTCTACATAAACAGTAGCCACTGTTCTTGCGAGCCAGTTAGTAGATAATCGAGAAACCCCTATTATGAAACCTAAAATTGTTGCAAATACAATTCCTATAAAAGCTACTTTGATCGTATTTAGAATGCCTACAACAAAGGCTATACCATAGGTATCTGTTGAGGAAAAATCAATCAACTTGTCTCCAATATCGAATGCAGCCATCTTGCCTAAAAAATCGAATCCAAAAACCATCCCAATTTGCCTCATGCTATCAAGGGCATTGTTGAAAAAGAAAACGCCTGCAAGAACAACTATCATAGTAAATACGATTTGTAGAAGAATAGGGATGACTCGTTTGTCTCTCCAAAAAGGAATTGATGTCGAAGATGAATGTTTATTCACGTAAAGTTCACCTCACAGTAAGTTTTACTATAATTTAAAACGGAAATTGGCCTGCCCCTAACTTATGAAGGTTTGCAGGCCAATTTTTATTCATACTATTTATCTGTGTTATACGTTAGACATAATAGACATTAACGGAAAGGAGGTGAATACAATAAGCCACCTTCTGTCCATAGGTTATTTGGACCGCGATCTAAATTAAACACCGTGTCTGGTCCAAGGTGACGGTCGTAAATTTCACCATAGTTACCAACAGCTTTAATTACTTGAACAACAAAGTCATTTGGTAAACCAAGCTGCTCGCCCAAATCCCCTTCAACACCTAAGAAACGGCTGATTTCAGGAACATCACTATCTAAGAAACTGTCCACATTACTCTGAGTTATGCCATACTCTTCAGCTTGAATTAATGCATAAACTGTCCATGTCACAACATCACTCCACTTAGAGTCTCCATCCTTCACTGATGGCGCAAGAGGTTCCTTTGATATAACTTCTGATAAAATAATATGATCTTCTGGCTTGGATAAAGTCGTTTTACGGGAGACTAGTCCAGAACGATCTGTTGTAAAGCCATCCACACTACCTTGTTCATAAGCAGAAACAGCGGCATCCTGATTATCAAATACAACAGGCTCATAACTAACACCTAATTTACGCATTTGGTCTGCCAAATTAAGTTCTGTTGTAGTGCCTGACTCCACGGCTATCCGAGATCCTTTTAAGTCTGCTAAACTTTTAATTCCACTATCTTTGCGTACCATGATTCCTTGTCCGTCATAAAACGTGACTGGTGAAAAAGCAAGACCTACCGACGCGTCTCGCGAAGTGGTATAAGTCGTATTTCTTGCTAAAACATCTACTTCGCCTGTCTGAACGGCTATAAAACGTTCCTCTGCTGATAAGGGTCTGAACTCAACGGCAGTTGGATCTCCAAAGATAGCTGCTGCAATTGCTGTCGTAATATCAATGTCCATTCCTTCATAACTTCCATCCGAAGCCACATAGCCAAAACCAGGTATCGTAGCGTTTACACCTCCAATTAATTTCCCGCGTTTTTTAATAACATCTAGTTGTGATTTAGTTTTAGTTTTCTCAGTGTCTTCTGAACACCCAACTAAAACAACTGAAAACACGAGCAAAATGCTTAATAATGCTACTAAACTTTTTTTCATATTTTTATCCCAATCCCCTTTTCTTATTGCGATCACTCATCAAAAATACTTTTCATGTACACTTCCACAAAATCAATAGAAGTTACTAAAATAGAACTCTATTTACTCCTACAATATGAATACTGGTACGCTAAAATACCTAAATATTCAGAAAACTTATTTAGTGATTCGAAATAAAACAGAGATGCGAACTAGTAAACTGTGCTAGACATAGTCATTTTATATAAAAAAAGTCGATTCATTGGAATCAACTTTTCCTACTTCTACTCTTCTTTTTTCTTGTTTGTTCTTAGTAGTCGTTCAAATCCCCGCAATACAGCAACCCTATTAGTGTGAGGGAAACTAATTACAATCACTTAAGTAGTAATCTGAAGAATTCATATAAAATGAAAAATTCTTCTATACATTCAGATTTTTATTGTGTTATGATTGCAAAAATTAACAGCAATGAAGAGAAAAGTAAGTAATCCGAATTCTTTAACAGAGAGCCCTAGTAGCTGCAAAGGGGTAAGCAGACGAATTACTGAAACAAGACTCTGAGCTTTACATGGGAACCTTAGTATTCGAAATAAGGGGATTGTGTGACGTTTGCTCACGTTACCGAGCTACAGTATTAGCATAAATTTTATGCCGTACTTTAAAGGTGCTGATGGTGACATCAGGACAAACTGGGGTGGTACCACGACATGTAAATCTCGTCCCCAAGACACTCGTCTTGGAGGTGGGATTTTTTTATTTGTACGAATAAAACATGTCGGAGGGATATCAGATGAAACATCTAAAGTGGAAGTTCCCTATTTTTTACCTAAGTTCAGTAGGTATTGCAAATACAGGACAATGGATTTACTTATTAGCCATTAATTTGATGGTTCTTCGAATGACAGGTTCTGCTTTAGCAGTTGCAGTTCTCTATATGATCAAACCCTTTGCCCGTATGGTTGTTGGTTTTTGGGCAGGAAGTTTAATTGACCGTGTTTCTACAAAGCAATTGATGCTAATTTTAGATATTGTAAGGGCGCTACTCATCGTATTAATTCCTTTTTTAGATTCAATCTGGCTTATTTACATGCTCGTGTTAATCATTCAAATGGCAGGTGCAATATTTGAACCTGCATCGTTTACTTATATGACACTTTTGCTACCAGAGGAAGACCGAAAAAGATTTAATGCATTGCTTAGCTTTGTACATTCGGGTGCTTTTGTGATGGGTCCGGCACTTGCAGGTATTTTATTTTTAGTCGGCTCCCTTGAAGTGTCCTTATTTGTTAATGTTGGCACGTTTTTATTATCTGCTGGATTCACATATTTACTTCCTGAACACAGGAATACAATATCACATGAACAGAACAATTTTAAATTCCGTGATGTCCTATCCGATTGGAATTTAGTTTGGAGCTTCAGCAAAATTGCATTACCCTTTGTCCTTGTATATATGATTTTTCAGGGGGTTATGTTGATGACAGCTGCGCTAGATTCCATGGAAGTAGCTTTTGCTAAAGAAGTTCTTTATTTATCTGATTCAGCTTACGGAACACTCGTTAGTATTGCAGGAATAGGTTTTCTACTAGGTGCTATTTGTACAAACATTCTCGTTAAATTCACCTCTGCTAAGCAATTAATGGGGATTGGTACAATTTTTGTGGCAATTGGCTACGTCATCTACAGTATTTCAACTACTTACCTGATTGCCGGTATCGGATTTTTCATACTTTCCTGTTTTTTATCCTTGGCAAATACAGGATTCTTGACGTATATGCAAGCAAGTATACCAAAAGAAATTATGGGTAGAATCTCAAGTTTGTATTCAATGGTCGCCAGTTCGATACAAATGTTGGTTGTTTTGATTTTGGGGTTGGCTGCACAATTTTTTTCGGTGCAAGTAGTGGTAATCGGTGGTTCTATCCTTATGTTTATCATAGCAGGTTGTTTACTATTAACTATGAGTCGATTTAGACTTTCGAGTTTTAAAAAAGAATTATACTGAAATTGATAGGGACACACCAAAAGTGAGGGATTATTATTGCTTTATTTAAACGATGTAAATAAAGACAATTGGTTTGAGGTTATTCTATTAAGCAAGTAGTGAAGATCAAACAAATAAAATCTTCGAGAAAACCATTGCTGTTTATCATTAGCTCAAGCAAGTATGTCAGATGGTTGGACGGTTAAATCTATCTATCATGAAAGTAAGTTAATAGGTTTTACAATGTATGGATATTCCGATGAATTACAAGGTTATGAGCTTTGCAGACTTATGATTGACTACCGTTTCCAAGGCAAAGGCTATGGGAAAAAAAGTTTACAACTCATTGTTAAAGAGATGCAAACTATATTCCGATGCAAAGAGATTCTAATTTGTTTTCAGCCGGAGAATAGTAAAGCTAAGAATCTTTATGAGAACTTTGGATTCAAAGATACTGGAAAAACGATTACAGGTAATGTGGATGAATTAATATATTCTTATACTTTTGATTTGGAATAAAAGAAGAATCCGCTAACCAAATTTTTCACTTGAATGAACCGGTAGGTTAAATGAATAGAAGAATCCATTTTGATTAACTATTTTCAAAATGGATTCTTTTTTAGTCAAGGAAGTTTATCGGAAAAATAACTGTTCGTATATAAAACGGCACTTGTGTTTAACAACCTAATAAAGGAATTAATTTTTTACATAGTGCTCAAATACACAAAAATCTTAAACAATATAGCAAATAAGCCAACAAAGAGGATAATAAGATATTTCCTGTTTCTTGTTTTTGTTTCTTTGTGTAGTCGATCTTCTTGTAGAATAGGATATTCTTTCTCCAAGTTTCCCATTAAGTTCACTACTGATTATTTAACATCAAATTAAATTTATAAACGTTGCAACTAGATAAATGCTAACTACAATAATACCCAGAACTAAACAAATAACCAAAAAACCATAAATAAATCCCCGAATCGAAGCAAAAGCATCTAGGAACAAATTTTTTGTAAAATCAGCTATTCTCTCCAAACTTTACACCTCCTAGGTTTACTACTTAAAAACCCTCTCAAAAGAGATGTTATTTTCCCGTGCTTTATGATCAATTCTGATTCTAATTTCTTCTGTTAAAATTCCATTTTGCACAATTTCTAACTCTTGTTTATCTTCAAATTGAAATTGATAAAAAGGGCTCGCTTCACCCGTTAAGTCATCATTGTAATTTATCTCTTTAATATCCTCCCAAGAATAAATCTCTTTTTCTTGAGAAAATGCGTGTCGGAATGTAATTTCCTCATCTGAAAACGTTACAAATGATAACGAAGATCCGTATAACATAACTCCGAAGCCGATTAAACAAATGATCCACACAGTTATCATTTTTATATCCTTAAAACAAAGAACAAAAAAAGCTATTACTAACATCAGAATTGCTAATCCAATCAGTAGTTTATCTTTGGCAAATAGATCATCCAATTTGAACGATCATAATACAATGTCTCACCAATGAACAATGGAATAAAAAATGTAATAAGAGGTGAAAATACCACTAAAAAAACCCCAAACACCATGAAAATGTGACGTGGTTCCGCTCTATTTTACAAAATAACCCCCTTTTTAATCAGTATCTTTACATGTAAATTAATCCCTTAAATGTATACGTTTTAAAGAAGGTATGCGTTTCGTTTATTAAAAGATTGTCAAACTTTATAAAAGAGCGGAAATTCTAACAGAAGATTTTATTTACCTTCGACTTGCATCCTATATTGGCTGATTTCCTCTTGATATGGAAACGAACCATTTTGAATAGCACTTTCCAACTGAGCAAGCTTATAACTTTGCCATTCTTCTAAGTCATCGAGATTCCATTTATTTTTAAACAATAGGAATAAAAACAGTTCTCGCAATCTCAACAAGATAAGAACGAGTTGCCAGTCATCCTTTGAAATAGTATGTAAAGATCGATACCCATCAAAAAAATTCTTCAAGAAAACTGCATGGAAGTCTATCCATCCAGGGTGGAAGGACTCTCCAGTCCACAGGGCGTGATAGATGCTGACTGCCAAATCCTGAGCAAACCAATTGTATGCGCAGTCATCAAAATCGAATATCCTCAGATTACCCGCATCCACGAAAAAGTTCCCTTGATGTAAATCGTTATGGATTAAACCGAAATTTTCAGGTGTTCTTAAGTAAGTAGCTAATTCTTTCTTTAGACCTTCATAAACCATGTCATACAATGGATCAACACTTTTCAATAAAGAAGGAATAAGATTGACTGATTCCCTGTCTTCAATGAAAATCGGACGCAAAAGAGTTGCTTCAGAATTCATTGAGCCTTTGTGCATTTCGGCAATCGTTTCTCCCCATTTACGAAAAAAATCTTCATTCCATTCTGAGGGATTCATTACATCTACTACGTTACCCTCTGAAAATTCAAATAATGTCAGAATATATGATTGCTCTTTTAATCTGACAGTGAAGATCGATTTGCCATTCAATTCGTAGGGTTGGACTGTTCGGATTCCATTGCCCTGTAATGTTTCCATGAATGACAACTCAGACTCAATCTGCTCCTTCGATCTTCTTTTTGGTAAAGTTAGCCTAGCAACCAATTTTTCTTTGTTTCTATGAAAGGAAAATAATCTATTTTGTAGCCCTCTATCTAGCTCATTTAAATCAGACACAGGATTGCGTAGTAACATTTCTAATTGTGTCCTCAACTCCATTTTCATGCTTCCACCTCGCTCAATAATTAAAATATTTACTTTAACAATATCCCAACATTTAGAAATATCAACCCATTTAAAAGTGAATTTCATTTAATTATTCCAATAACATTGAATATTTTATTCATTTATTTTAGAATTATAATATTAGTTAGGAGGAGACATTTTATGAATTATCTTTATTCCACTCAAGAGGTTGAAACCAGTTCCTTAATCGTACAAACTTCTCCTGTTTGGGAAGTGATTCTTGGGATAGCTGGATACACCCATGCCCAACTCAGACATACCTTTGATTTAGATGAGATGTGGAGTTTAGGTAAATCAATTCCCGATTCTCTCATTAAGCATTTGGCCATTATCGAAAAAACAAATTTTTGGTTTGGATTAATATTACTTCAAGACAAATTCTCATCAACCACTATTTGTGATTTTTCAAAGCGTCTTTCTGAGATTGATAGCGTTGAGTTTTATGAAATTGTCTTGCCTTATAAAGATCGAATGACTGATTATTCGAGAAAAAATGTAGCTAATAAATACAAAGATAGAAAAGCATTTGAAACTTACGCAACTTATTTTAATGATCATGACTATTTGGGAGACTATATTTGTAATCTTGGATCCTATACATATCAAGACATTTGCGACCTATATCAAAATGTTCTAGAAGAATGGCATAACTGGGTAAGCAAAAATCAGGATTGGGCAAAGTGGAATCGAGCACTCGACTTTGAGATGAAGCAATATAATTCACTAGAAAAAATAAATCCAGTTGAAGCAATCGAACAAATTACTGGGGGAGTAAAGTATTTTCCTGAACCGTCTGTCTGGACAATCAAACTAATTCCACAGATATCTTATCGCCCGTGGACATTAGCTGTACGAACTCCAGAAACAAAATTATACTTTTATCCTTTGAAAGAAGAATATCTTTTGGAGTCTGGTATCCCTTCAATGGAACTTATTCGTGGCCACAAAGCGTTAGGTGATGAAATTCGATTGAAAATACTTTATCAATTAGTAAAAGGTTCATCATCATTACAAGATTTGAGTGTGCAATTTAATATTTCTAAAACCACACTCCACCATCAGTTAACTTTATTAAAAGCTGCAAAGTTTATTCAAGCTGACAAAGGAATCTACTCGGCAAATACGACTCAAATTAACGCTTTTTCTGAACGTCTCATTCATTACCTTGATGATTTAATATGAAGAATTACACGAAATCATTTAAAGCACTTTGGTTAGGCGAGGTTATATCAGAATTTGGAGGGATTGCTGGGGGAATTATTAACGGATTGCTCTTATATGAATTGACGGGATCTAAGGAATGGATGGCGGCTATTTGGTTAGTATATTTTATTCCTTCCTTGATTTTGCAGGGTGTAAGTGCGCCTTTTCTTAACCACGTTGTAAAGGAGAAAATGCTTCGAAACATACAACTGATTCGTTCTGCTGCATATCTTCTTCCACTCGCTGGTTATTTACTTGATTCAGAGATAGGGACAATTATGGGGTTAATATTATTACAATGCTTATTAGGATTGATGCAACCTATTTTTGCTAGTCTCTCCTTTTCGCTTATCCCTGAGATCTGCCAAGAGGATGAGCTTATAGGTGCCAACGGATTGTTGGACACAACACTTCGACTCATGATTATTATTGCTCCGGGTATTACTTCCTTACTCCTATTGGTGATTCCAATGGAATACATATATGGAATTTCCTCGATTCTATTTTTGGTTAGTTTTTTTGCACTTTCGCAAATCCCTGGTTCCAGTCAGAAAAGAATTGCTGTATGGACCAAAAAAATTTGGTGGGCAGAATTGAAGGAAGGTTACCGATCTTTTTTTAGTTATCCTAGCCTACTTCGACTTACCTTGCTCTCTTCGATCGTTCAATTTGCTGTAGGTGCAACGATGGTTTTAAGTGTCCCTTTTATACGAGGAGAACTTGAAGGGCAGACTTGGGAATATTCTATCTTTAAAGGAGCTTTTCCTGTTGGTTATTTAATTGGCATGTTCGTACTTAAAAAAATCCCAAAAACTCCTCAATCGATGTACTTTGGCTTGCTAGGAGGAGGTTTGTCATTTATATTTTTATTTTTCGTTCATTCAATACCCTTTGCATGGCTTTGTGAATTATTCGGAGGCATGTTATTTCCTCTTTTCAATGCTCAAAGTGCGGCTATATTCCAGCGAGAAGCTCCTCGAGAACGTTTGACGCAACTAAGCTCCGTTCGTTTATTCTTCTTCAGAATCACGATGCCATTGGGAATACTGTTTGCATCAGCTGTATTTTGGGATATCAGTACTCGACTTTCTTATTTTATTATAGGCATAATGATTGTTCTCCCTGCTTTGTTCTACCTCTTAAAACCTGTATTACGACTTAGATTGCTTAAAAATAAAAAGACTATTTAAAAAACGTATGATTCAGTTTGACAGCTGAACATACGTTTTTTATTGGCAATTTTAGATGAATCATGACGAGAGAATTAGGTCAAACTTAAAAATAAAGAAAAAAATAATAAACATAATTTCATTTTCTTGTGAAAGACTAGGTTTACGGGGAGGTGCGAAATGGCGAAAAAATCATCTAGTGGAAATACAGGTGAGGGTCATCTTGCCTGGTGGCAATTATCCCTAATTGGGGTTGGCTGCATAATTGGCACAGGCTTTTTCTTGGCATCAAGTATCGCAATTAAAATGACAGGGCCATCTGTCATTTTGGCCTTTATAATGGCTGCAAGTGCTACATATATCGTATTTGAAGCTCTCGCAAAAATGTCCGCAAAAGATCCGCAAAAAGGTTCATTTCGCTCGTATGCTAAAAAGGCATATGGACGGTGGGCCGGATTTAGTAGTGGGTGGGTTTACTGGTGTTCCGAAATATTAATCATTGGTAGTCAACTTACAGCGATTTCACTTCTATCTAAACTCTGGTTCCCAAACGTTAAGTTATGGATTTTTGCATCAATATACGCTATTTGTGGTCTCGTGGTTTTATTCATAGGTGCAAAAGCTTTTGGAAAACTAGAAAGTGTATTTGCTGTTATGAAAATCGCGGCTATCTTTATGTTTATCGTGATTGCCATCTTAGTCCTTTCAGGCGTGATTGACGGAAACCCAAAAGGAAATGTTCCTACATCTGTTGATGAGTTTTTCCCCAAAGGAGCGCTTGGCTTTTGGAGTGCACTTTTGTTTGCCTTTTATGCACATGGAGGGATCGAAGTTATGGGTGTAATGGCTATCCATCTCAAAAATAAAGAGGACGCACCTAAATCAGGAAAAGTTATGCTCGGATTATTGGGTTTGATTTACGTGACTTCCCTGTCTTTAGCTCTTTTACTGATTCCATATACTTCATTTAAAGAGGACAAAAGTCCATTTGTTGTAGCTTTATCTGATTTTGGTCTGGATTTCTTCCCACATGTGTTTACTGCTGCAATTATTATTGCTGGGTTTTCAACAATGTCGGCATCTCTTTTTTCAGTTACTACGATATTGGTTACTTTATCGGAAGAAGGCGATGCGCCTAAAATATTCAGTAAACAAATGAAAAAGAAACTGAAAATGCCTTTACCTGCTATTGCATTGACTTCTAGTGGGCTTGTTCTATCCATTGTTACTTCATTATTATTACCCGGAAAAGTGTATGAATATATAACTACAGCTGCTGCATTAATGCTTCTCTATAATTGGATTTTCATATTAGCGATGTATCACAGATTAACCGAACCAACTACAGCAGATAAAGTGAAACGAGTGATTGGAATGATTCTCGTCGTTGCGGCAATTAGCGGAACACTCTCTCATAATACCAGCCGTCCGGGATTTTTTATTAGCCTAGCCTTTCTCACAGTAATTGGTATCGTTGTCTTATCATTACGTAAGAAATGGAAAAAAGATGAGGCCAATGAAAGTGCAGGGTAAATTAATGAAAAAGTTCATGATAAGCTTGAATGCCAAAGTATATACCGAATCCAATCATGGATAGGGAAGATAGTATGGAGATCACTTTCAGGAATGTGGTGGATAAAAGTTTGCGGGCACCACTAGATATAATAGCCATTATTGTATCCCATAAAATAACTCCGAAGATAATAGCCAAACTATAAATAATGATTTGACTTTCAGTAAAGGTTTCTGCTGTTTTGGCAAGGACTGAACCATAGATACCCAACCAAAAAAGGATGGTCAGCGGGTTCAAAAGCGACATGAAGAAACCTGATAATAACGATCGCCTAAGCCGAGTGATTTTACCATATTTCAAGTCAATCTCAATTTTATGGAGCGAAAGTAAATTTTCTATTCCCGTATATGTAAGGACGAAACATCCAAAAGACCAAAGGATTGTTTTGATCATTGGCGAATCAATGAATTGGCCAACCCCGAAATAAACCATTCCCATATAAAAAACGTCAGCGATTAACGCCCCAAAACCAAAAATCCAGGCATGGGAAAATCCATTTTTAATTCCCATGTTTAATTGTCCAGCATTAACGGGGCCAATTGGTGCCGCTAATGATATGCCTAAAAAGACATAGGTAAGCAATGAATTCAAGAAAAACCCTCCGATAAAATGATGTCTATGCATCATATTCGGAGGGGGTTACTTGTACAACTAGGAAAAGAGAAATACTATGTGACAATTTCCACTGTCTCTCCAACTATTTCCACAGTCACTGCCACCACTATAGTGACTCCAGAGCTACCACAACTTGCGAATCAGATTATTCTAGACGGGTTAAGGCTATTTCCATGTCTAGAGCTTTATAAACAGATGATAAATTTTAATCACTCTTCAAGCAAAAAACACAAGTCCTTTTGAAAGGCGTGTGTCTTTTTTGATTTGACCTTAATCTTCCTTGCTTTCTTCCATATAAAATATCTCCCATAGATGCCCATCAATATCTTGAAAACTCCATCCATACATAAAGCCGTGGTCAAATGGATCGTTTGATTCTTTCCCACCTGCTGCTAAAGCTTTATTGACTAGGTCATTCACCTTTTCTTTGCTTTCCACAGACAATGCCACAATAACTTCTGTACTTTTTGTTGGATCAGAAAGTTCTTTTTTTGTAAACATTTTAAAAAAATCCTCAACCACTAACATAGCAAATATATTTTCACCTATCACCATACATGTTGCATTTTCATCCGTAAATTGGGCGTTAAATTCAAATCCTATTTCAGTAAAAAAAGCTATGGATTTATTCAAATCCTTTACTGGTAAATTAACAAATATTTTCTCAGCTTGAAATCCCATCTAATTCACCCCTCACAATTATTTCTTATACTATTCTCTATCGATATCCAAATTCCTTTATCAAAATAAAAAGGTGATTTTAAACTTAGAGATAGTAAAAAAATGATGACCAAACCCATTCTAGATTAGCTATAATTTATAAATATTAAAGTCCAAATTACACATAAATTATAGCTGTTAGGAAGTAGTAAAAATTATGTGTTTTTTTGGACAATTAAATAGTAAAATATAACTAATAATGAAAGTGCTTAGATTTTGGGGAAAGAAGTGAAGTAGATGCGGCTAGTTTCTATTAAAAATTGTGAAGTCGGAATGGTTTTAGCAAAGCCGATTTATAATGAAGATGCTCTTCTTTTATTGAATGTGGGGACAATATTAACCGAAGCAAATATTAACCGACTTAAAAAAAGCATTGCTTTTATTTATGTGAAATCTGAAATGACTGATGATATTGTTCAGATTAAGGATGATATTCCGTATGAGTTACGAACGAAAACTATGTCCACTATTTCAAATGTGTTCTCCACAATTACTAGTGAGGAAAAGAATAAAAAAGCCATAACATCTAGGCTGCAAAACTTTAGAAACCTAAAGGATACGTTTGCAAGGATTGTCGAAGAGCTTCAATTTTCTCATGACCACTTGAACTTAATATCACATTTACAAATCAATAATGATTTCATGTTTGAGCATTCTTTAAATACAAGCTTGTATTCCCTCTCAATGGGAAAAACTCTCGGGATACCTGAAAAATCATTACATATTTTAGGACTTGGTGCACTCTTTCATGATATTGGAAAGCTTCAATTACCAAACTTACTTCTAACCAAGAGCGACCTGACCCAAGAAGAAAAACACTTGATGAGATTACATACCGAAATTGGATTTGAAATGCTCCGAAAAGAATCGGACCTTCATCTATTGATTGCTCACTGTGCCTATCAGCATCATGAACGTGTTGATGGAAGTGGTTACCCTAGAGGATTAAAAAGTAATGATATACACCAATTCGCAAAAATCATTGCAGTTGCTGAAAAGTTTGATCACTTGATTAGACAAAAGGCAATGCTTCCTCATGAAGCAATCGAGGTACTTTATGGTTACTGTTATATTAGATATGACATTGAAATCATTGAAGCATTTAAAAAGTCGATTGCCATTTTCCCTATTGGTGTAACGGTCACATTAAGTTCAGGAGAACGTGGTGTGGTTATTGGGTATAATAAAAAATACCCCCAACGTCCGAAGGTCAGAATATTTATGGATAAAGAAGGTAGAAAGCTTTCGATTTCTGAATTTTATGATATAGATTTATTATCAGAACTATCCGCTATGATTGTGAAATGTGATGCGATTATTGAGAGGAAAGCTACAGTGTGAAATTTATTACGCCCTTTGTGTATAAAAAGCACCAAGGGGGCTATTGTTTTGGATTAGAAGTTCTTCTTCGTTTCGACATAAATCGAACCTTAGCTGAATAACAGCTTAGGCTGATACCAAGTTGGTTTTATTAATTCAAAATTCTTATGGTCTTCCAAAACAACATATATGCGTTCTATCATTTTATCTAGTTGTACAGGTGATACTTTTATGGACCAAACAACACTAGAAAAAATAACCATTGCTACATAAATTGAATATAGTCTCCAAAAATCTTCAGGTATATTATTATTGAAGTATCCGTGTATTTGCCCAACAGAAAAAGGAATACTTTCTTCTCTACTAAACATAGCTACTTTTACAAAATCATGAAGTGGGTCTCCCCATTCATAATTGTTAAAATCAATAACTCCAACATACTGGTTAGCCTCTAAAATGATATTTTCCAGGTGAAAATCATCATGTTGGAATTGATTTGGACGATTTCTTAAATAATGTGAATTACTCTCAATAAAATCAATAATTTTATCATCATTCTCAATTTTTATTCCACATGTTTTGTATTTTTCTAAATATCTATAATGTTTCTGCATCGCTCTATCATACCAATGTTCAATGGTAAGGGGTGCTGGGTGTTTATGCATTCTAGATAAGTCTTTGCCTGCTTCTAAACCAATTTTATACTGGTCTTGCTCTGTAAGAAAAGGTAATACACCTTTAGCATCTTCACCTTCAATGTAAGAATATATGTTATAACAAATGCCTAAGTCCTCTATTACACCAATATCAATAGGAAGAGGTGCTTGAACTTTATACTGTTGTATATCATTTAAAACTTGAAACTCCACCTTTTTTCTTTCGTACCCTCCAATTTCACCTATTCGTAATAAATACCTATTTTCATAATTATCCACAACGACATATTTTTTATCAGGCGAATAACCTTTAGAAAGTTTTTCTATTTTAATAGCATTGTGAAGCAACTTTATCCTACTTTGAAGTATGTGAATATTATCAATCATTTCCCATATCCAGTAATTTATTTAATATCACCTAGTTGAATGAATTCCTAAAATCAATCTTTTTACTCGACCCCCTAATTGAAGAAGCGTAATCCTGTATCATTAAAGTGTACAGGACTTTGAACAAACTTTTTTTAAAACTTTATTCAAAACGGTGTGACTTTTTTAGTTCATCTTTGTTTTAGCTGAGTTTATCTTCTAGTTTCATAGACTAGCAAGTGCTATTAATAAATTAGTATTCATATAAAAATTTCTCTCTAGTATATTTCTTTCCCATTGTTCTGCTATGTAAAATTCTTTTAAAGAAAACTTCTTTATTCACACAAATTAATAGTTTGAAACCGAAATCTGCATGCTATAAAACATGCTCCCATAATCCAAGCTTTCCTTTAGCAGGAATGAATTCATCTAACATCTTCATATTCCGAACTTCCCATACATAGCCACCTACTGGATATCCACCTATAAAATACTCATTCCCCGACACGATTCGCCCATCTTCCAGGATCGCCCAAGTCTCATTATCTTCCGTTACCTTTAAACAATTCTCAAGATTGCACACTGCAATTATCATGCCAGTTGGAAGGTTCTCTTCGTCGTATCCATGCTTAGCGAGTAACGACTTGATAGTCTCATGGCGACAGACAGTCTTATCTATTTTTTTACTTGTGTGAATTGCCAACGGTCCACGATAATTCGTTCTCCAAGATCTCGTTTCATATTTTGACTCACCCAGGACAAAAAGACTTGCCCATGGCTGAATCATTGATAAAACCTTCATTTTTTCGCCCCCAACCTATTCAAAGTTTACTTTTTCCTTATAGTGTCCATGAAAAAGAATTTTATGAGCATACGTTGAAAAGTCTATATTGCATAAAACCACTTACCTACTAACTCACCTTTCCCCATCTATCATGAATTCCCAGAACATTTTAATGTAACCCTTCTTCAACTAAACTGCTTTGTTAGCTTAATAAGGAAAAGGCTTTACTCTTTTTAAAGTAACTCCCCTTAGTTGAATAAAAACCATGTTATGTAATGCACTTTTATTCTCCAGTATCTATTTTCCAGCTATTTTGCAACTTCCGAATATAAATGATTTGACCAATGTGATAGGCGTTATGAGTAGATACATTTCCGAGTATTTCCCACCACTTCACTTGTTCAGGGAAACCATTAACATCACTTTCAACTTTTTCTTCAGTTAATAAACCTTGCCAGCGTAACAGCACTTCTAATAGTAGTTTTTTTAAGTCATTAAATGTATGGTTTTCAGGAATTATAAAGCTCTTATTATTATTTCCTATAGACGGAGCAGCATTTACGTGAGATTTTTGGTACCTTGTTTGCCATGTTTGATTCCAATATAATAGATGCTGCACTATTTCAGCAATACTATTACATTTTTCGTTTGGCTTCCAAAGTGCTTGTTCCTCAGACAAATTTTCCACTGAATCTGAAAACGGTATGTACCAGCTAGGGTCATTAGCATTTGCTAGCAACTGATCAGATAAAACATCTTTTGCATGAAACATACTCCACACTCCTTATATAAAATGATTAGTCTTTTTCCCTACACCACAAAAATAAAATTGTATATTCTATATAGTATATTAATTGTCCTGGTAAAATTCTAATTCGACTATTCTGCCCAGTTAGTTCAATAAGAAAAAAATGCTGCAAGCATCCCAAGGATCTTCAACAATCTCATTCGTTCGTTGCAGAAGGTCAAGAACTATCGTTAGCAAAAAAAATTGAAATATCTTGGTTTATGCCTTTTCAAATCCCTTTTTTAGTTTTTCTCCGAATACCCTAAAATGTGGCATATCAATTTTTATCCGTATAAGTATTTCGTGAAGTGGACACGATAAGAAGATTTTAATTGTCTTTTATTAATTGAAATGAAAATAGACCAATGACAATGAACCGTGTTTTTCACTTCATACATTACAAAATAGGCTACTTGATGAGAATTAAAAAACCAGCAAAATTATTATTTACAAGTCGAAAACATAGGAGTAGTATTATTTGCAGTTTCATATTTCTAAATCGCTTAATCCATTTGGAACGGGGGAACCCTTTTATCGTGGCTTTTCTAGCCGCATGGGGTGAATCCTACAATTGTAGGTAGGGCTACTCTTTTAGCCCAAACCCGACAGCTAACCCCGTAAGCGTTATAAGAGAGGAATTGGAGCTAGTGAGAATGAAATAACGTCCACTAGGCTATTTCCCTATGCCTTGTGGACTTTTTTTTCGTTAATCCTAGTGTTATTTCTTGTATTAAGGGTTGTTTTTCCAGAATGAGGAAAGATAATTCTAAAAAGAAAGAAGTGGAAAAAATGTTATCGGCAGTGAAAAGATTTTTAATTGGTCGTCCTTTAAAGTCATCTGAATTGGGTGAACAAAAGCTTAATAAAACAAAAGCTTTAGCAATCCTTTCCTCGGATGCATTATCTTCGGTTGCATATGGTCCGGAACAGATACTACTTGTATTGGTTACGGTAGGTACAATCGCTTTTTGGTACTCAATCCCGATTGCAGTAGGTGTCCTTGTTCTCTTAATGGCACTTGTTTTATCCTATAGACAGATTATTTTTGCTTATCCACGTGGTGGTGGTGCCTATATTGTGGCGAAAGAGAATCTTGGTGAAAATGCAGGGTTGATTGCAGGAGGTTCATTGTTGGTTGATTACATCCTAACAGTTGCAGTTAGTGTCTCGGCAGGTACCGATGCCATTACATCAGCAATCCCAAGCCTGCACGATCATAATGTGGTCATTGCCAGTGTGCTCGTTATATTGGTTACCATCTTGAACTTAAGAGGTATAACTGAATCGGCGTCAATTCTCGCTTATCCAGTCTATTTGTTTGTAGTCGCGTTGTTAATCCTTATTGGAGTAGGTCTTTACAACATTATCACAGGGAATGTGTCACCTGAGTTGCATACACCGCTCGGTACGCCTGTAGCAGGTCTCTCTTTATTTTTATTGCTCAGAGCTTTCGCTTCAGGTAGTTCCGCATTAACGGGAGTTGAAGCTATATCTAATTCAATTCCAAACTTTAAAAACCCTGCGGCTAAAAATGCGGCTAAAACCTTAGTGATGATGGGTTCTTTACTAGCTGTTTTATTCGTGGGAATTGTTTTTTTGGCCTATTATTATGGAATTGCACCTAAAGTTGAAGAAACCGTCATTTCACAAATCGCTTCCGAGATTTTCGGGCGAAACTATATGTATTATTTCATTCAAGGTACGACTGCTTTGATTCTTGTACTGGCAGCTAATACAGGGTATTCTGCCTTCCCGCTTTTGGCGTTCAGCCTGTCGAACGATAAATACATTCCGAGCATGTTCAAAATGAGAGGCGATCGCCTGGGGTATTCAAATGGAATCATCACACTTGGAATCACTTCCATCCTTCTCATTATTGCCTTCCAAGGACAAACTGAACAACTGATTCCCCTATACGCAGTTGGGGTATTTATCCCATTTACGTTATCCCAGACAGGGATGCTCGTTAAATGGGTTAGGGAAAAACCAAAGGGTTGGATGGTCAAACTGATCACTAACTTTGTCGGAGCATTTATCAGCTTTGCGGTCATGATGATCTTCTTCATCACCAAATTCGGACAGGTATGGGCGGTTCTAATCTTTTTGCCTCTGCTCGTTTTTGTTTTCCATCAAATAAAAAAACACTATCAAGCTGTTGGTGAACAATTGAGTATCTCCACCTGTGAACCTGTATTTCCAATTGAAGGAAACGTCCTTATTGTGCCGGTCGCAGGAATCACGCATGTAGTAGAAAACTCTTTAAACTATGCCAAGTCACTTAATCCAACACAAATCATTGCGGTATATGTGTCTTTTGATAGAAAAGACGAACACACTTTCGAAGAGAAGTGGAGAAAATTCCAGCCTGATGTACGGCTTGTAACATTGCATTCCCAGTATAGAAGCATCACTCAACCATTGGCGAAATTTATTAGTACTGTGGAATATAAGGCAAAAGAATCAAACCATCGTGTAACCGTCGTAATTCCACAATTTATTCCGAAAAAAGGTTGGCATAACATTCTTCATAACCAATCAAGTTTACTAATCAGAGCCATCTTACTTTACCGTAGAGATGTAGTTGTAACTACAGTACCATATCATTTTAAGAAGTAATTTATTTGAATCACGGTATTCACTTATTCTTCCCATTACGTTGATTAAATACCTACCCAAAGGTAGGGATGGTTCTAGTATTTAAAAGAAAGGGATGGTTCAAATGAGGCTGGCCCAAAAGTCTAATTAATTTAGACATGAGGGTCAGCCTCTTTTTTTCTATCAAAATAAAGTTCTTTAATTAATAATATTCTGCAAGAAATGTGATTACGCTAAGCTAAACAAATCTACTAATTCTCCTAAAATGGTGTATTAGTTAAATAAGTTAATAAAAAAAAGCATCAACTCTTCTTGGATTTATGCGACTTTATATGTTTTTTGATATTTTTAGCGGAGGAGTAATATCAAGGCGAAAACAGCTTCCAATGCCCTTCGGAAACAACTTCGACTGCTCCGTCGATCACTTTGATGGCGGTTTCGTCGTCAATGGCATACGCCGGTCTCTCCATCCCGGCGGCCCATTTCTCTGCAGCAGCCATCGTGTTATGCGGCAGCATCTCGTGATCCAGATGCGGGAACATTGCAAAATCGACCAGTCTCAGCGTTTCATCACCACCGGTGGGTGGAGTCCAGCCAACGAAGAATTCCCCGATGTTAGGTGCCATCACCATGCTCCCAGCACTCATCCCCACATAGACTGCGTGCAGCGACGGCAAGAGGTCTGCCAGCCCGGATTGCCGCATCCAGTGGCACAGGTAAAGGGCGTCGCCGCCCGACACCAGCAGGACGTCTGTCTCCCTAACCAGCGGGACCCAACGGTCTTCGTCAATGCTTGGCAGCGCTGTGAGTTCCAGCACGCCGACGGACTTCCAACCTAAGTCGACCATGGGATTCCCCCCGGAATTTCCGCTGATGAACTCCCAGGCTTTGACGCCGGGGCCGACCCAGGGGTGTCCGTACATCGCGGTTGGGATGCACAGAGCGTTGGAGTCGGCGATCGGCTTGCCCAGCATGTCAACCAGCGCGTCGTGTATGCTTTTGTTATTGATGCCTCCAGATGTGAGCAGAAATTTCATAACTTCACTCCTTGTCTTTGTGTGGTACTGTCAAAGTTTTCATACTTCTAAGACAGCAACTGTTTGATTTTTCTAACTATATATAGCATGATTAGAACAATTCTTGTATTTACATAATAGATGTTATAAAGTACTTACTAACCCTTACTTCTCGAAAAGAACCTACTCAAGAACCTCTCTGATGAACAAGTTAAGAAGGAATATCAGAAGATTCGGGTTTTTGCATCCCCTATCTTCGAAGATTTAATGTTCAAATTGATTACACAATTCCTCACATTTAATTCAATTTAAAAAAGCATTTCTCCTTCTTAAAAAAATGCACCCGATTGTTGAAGAAAGAGCCCTTTTATTTAGATTGTATAGACGGAGGCATCCTTGAAACTCCAACCATGGCACCTACCATCCAAATACTGATGTCTAAAGCACGTTGGCTGGGGTTGACAAACATGTTACTGATCAATGCCAGGGTGGAGGGAGCAAGAGTAGCTCCAGAAACCAGTCCGATCCACTCCCGTATACCCGCCTGCTGGTTAGACCCAGTCATAGTATTCGTCATTAATTTTTCTCCACTGTTGACTCTTTCTGTAGATACTCGCCCAGTTTGTCCAGCATGATCTTCGTGCCGTGTTCACGCTGAGCTGCCGTATCATGGTCGTCGAGGAAGACTCCTTGCTCGGTGTAGATGAGCTGAGTACCAGCTTCTGCATGCTTGAACTCCACCGTGGTCACGGATACCGATATACGTGTTTCATCAAGATCCATCGTATAGGAATAGACGATACGCTGATCCGGAACAATCTCCTGATAGCAAGCATCAAAGGTAAAGACTGGTCCTCCTTTGGGACCACCTTGATTGTACTCACGCCCGCCAACTCGAAAGTCGAATTCGTTAGCCTTCGGAAACCACTTTGCCTTGGCTGCGGGATTGGCCCAGGCGGCGAACACTCGTTCAGTTGAAGCATTATATGTCTTTTCAATGACGAAAGTGTCGTGTGTTGCAAAGCTTTTGTTCATCATTTATTCCTCCTTTTAGTTTGGTTCATTTGAATGCTTGTCGAGAAAGTCGTCAAGCCTGTCGAAGTGGTGCACCATACTTGATCGTCGTTCAGTAAAAAAATTTTCATGGTTCTTTTTCATCAAACTTAATAATTTTGTGAAATCCTCAACCGTCAACGGCTCTTCCATTTCCACCAGACTCGAAACATTTTGTAATTCTTTTAAAAGCTTCTGTTGAATTCTGATATGTTCTCTAAGTCGATCGATTTGAAGCGATACAATTTCGAATGGACTGTAATTGTGATCAGCTAGAATCGATTTAACTTCATCGAGTGATAAACCTAGTTCCTTTAATGCGAGAATTTGTTGTAGACGTGAAAGGTCGGATTCGTTATACAACCTGTATCCTGAGTTAGAATATCCAGATGGAGAATACAAGCCAATTTGATCATAATACCGTAATGTTCGAACGGTTAACCCTGTTAATGTGGCAAGTTCCCCAACTTTCCAATATTTTTTACCTGCAATGATCATCCCCTCATTTCGCGCGACTATTAATTACCGGTGGCTTTAATATAAACCATTACGTGACGTAAGGGTCAAGTTAATATATAAAAATTTTTATCCAAGATATTTCTAAATTGAATGGAGATATTTCCTCCATATTTAGAGTGTATAAAGACCACCATTCATCCCCTGTGGTAAGAATGACAGAAGCAATCAACCAAGTACCAAATAACATACCCGCATGGTACGACAAGCAAAAGCATAAATAACATAAATAAATGCTCTCCTTCCCATTTACAAAATATATTCAACTAAACCGCCCCGTAAGTTGAACAATAGAAGACTACGCTTATTGAAGTAAAGCACCCGATAGTTGAAGAATGAAATTAAAGCCTTTCCCTAGGTAATCCGTTCTCAAATTCAAATTTAGCTGTCTGTGCAAAATTTAGACCCTTAGCGAGCCACGAAAACCCCTTGCAGCATAGTAGGATTCTGCTCCATTGTGGTACACAAAGACAGTTTCGTAGCGACGATCACAAAAGATAGCCCCGCCAAGTTTTCTAATATTAGCAGGTGTTTGCACCCAGCTCGACGTTTTCATATCGAAATTTTCAAGTTTCTGCAGCTCCCGGTATTGTTCTTCCGTTAAAAGTTCAATGCCCATGGCAGTTGCCATATCAATAGCGTTATTTTCTGGTTTGTGTTTTTTCCTTGACTCCAGCGCTTCAATGTCGTAACAAACACTTCTGCGACCTTTAGGACTTTCCGCTGAACAATCATAAAAAATGTATTCGCCCGCCTTTTTATCATGGCCAGCAACATCCGGTTCACCGCCAGTTCCTTCCATTTCATTGAGCGACCACAGTTTTTCAGTATTAGCTTCGAGCTTAGCTTGTATTTTAGCCCATTCAAGACCTTTATGTCGGTTCATGTTTTTCTCAAAACGGGCTTTCAAAGTTCTGAGTAGTTCTTCACGTTGTTCAAGTGACAACTCCTTATTTCTCTTTGTCATATTAGTTTCCCCCTTGTTTTTACTCATAATTGTATAAGGACTAAACTGCCTCGTTAGTTTAAGTGTAACATTTCACAATGGCTTTCTGAGATCTACTTGAAGTTTTAAATAAAAAAATAGACCATCGCAATGATGGTCTTGTTTAACTAAAGCACCCTTTAGTTGAGGAACTAATTAGTTAAAATGTTAACTTTATTTTGCCTTGTTTCTATTACCTCAAAATTCCCCAAAAACCCCTTTACTTCAATTGAAAAAAATTGATTGGGGTCATTAACATTTCTGTAAAGCCGTTTTGTCTGCATTCCCATTGCTAAAAAACCAGTTGAAGTGTCATAGTAACCTTCTGCATTCCAAAATTTATCGCCTTTTGAAGCCTCACTATTGTTTTCCATTTTTATAACATAACAATCAGCATCTTCGCATTGAACGTCGTATTTTTCTTGAAACCATTTAACAAATTCACTCTCATTGGGTTTATTCATGTAAATTGCGATTACCATGATACATAAAAGCCCTAACAAACCAAGTAAAAAATATCTTTTTTTACTCAATGAAGTCCCCCCTAAAACATATATATTTTTTGTTCAACAATACTGCTTCGTTAGTTGAATAACACAATCCCTTATTTCGCTTCCACAATAAAACTTGTATAAGGCTTTTCATCAATAGTTACATCAATTTTCCATAACCCTAATTTGTCAAATCCGAATTTCGCTCCATTCTGTTCCTTTTCAATATTTTTTTCATGAAGTTTGACAGATTCACCAGTTTCTTTATGTGTAGCCGTCATTTTATATTTTTTTCCATTAAGTTCTTCGAGACTATCCAAGAAATAAACTGCATAAAGTCTTCCTTGTTTTGCTGGAAACTCAGGTTCATTGCTTTCTCCATTTACTTTAATAACACCAAATTTCCCTTCAGTACCATGCAAAGTTAGATTATCGACATTGAATGTAGGACTTAGATTCCAATCTCCATCATTAGCTTTTTCTTCTGTACATCCTAAAAGTAATAAAACTAAAACAAGCAACAGAAAACTTATTCTCTTCAATCGAATAATTGAAATGTCATTTCCTCCTTTGTTTCATCTGTTTATTCTTTAAACATATGATAAAAATGCACATAGAAATATTCTTCAATTCAATCTAATCCCCTTATGTTACCTATTTCTGCGTCCTTCCAAATATACCTGCTTATTGAACTAAACTGCCCCGTTAGTTCAATAAGAAAAAAGGCTTTACTCCATTCTTGAAGTAAAGCACCCGTTAGTTGAACTAGAAAAGTCAATATATGCCTATAAAGGCTCTGTTAAAGAATAGTGTTGAAAATATACTTTTTTAAAGGGACTCAAAATGAGTCCCTTTGATTCATGTTTTAATAATAGTGTTTATTGCTAATCTTTTTTCAATCGCCATACGCATGTTCGAGATGACACCAAGAAGCAATATTAACGACATAACCATTTTTTCAAAAGGTGTTCCTAACAATTGTTGCATAAACCCAAAAGACCAAAGTACTACAAAAAACCAACACATAACGGTTATTCCTCTTTTGTATTTATATAACATATTTCCGCCAACAATTAGCGTAAAAACTCCTCCTATAATAGAAATAATGATATTGATAATAGATATTGGTAGCTGAGTTGCTAAGGATTCTGACCTTCCACCATTAACCCATGTAAATGGAATAATTCCACTAATAATAAGTACTTGTATTAAGAATGTCAAAGAGTAAAAACATATCCCCATATATACAGCCGTTTTCATATTAACTTTTCTAAGCTTTTCTAACATACAATCACCTCATTTCTTCCCGTTATCATTTTATTTAATTTGGTTATGTTCTATTCCTTTATCTTTTGCCGTATTGACACGTTGCCCTTTTTAAACTCAACCTCACAGAGCCCTCCCTTTAATTAAGTATTAATCTCTAAAAAAGGAAAAATCCTTGTTCAACTAAACTGCTTCGTTAGTTTAAGTGAAATCCTTCACAATCTATAGTTATTTTAACATAAATATCCAATAAAAAATCACCTCTCAGAAAAACTAGAGAGGTGATTTTAACAATCTTTATTATAAATCAAACTATTTCAAACTTAACTTTGAATTCTATAAAATTTCTTATAAATATCAGTAACCTACTTTAATGTAAAGTTACCAACTTTAATGTTACTGGACAACAAAGAACACAAACTGCCTACTTTTATTCAACAGTAACCGATTTTGCTAAGTTTCTCGGCTTATCAACGTCACAATCACGGTGAAGTGCTGCATAGTAGCTGATTAACTGTAAAGGAATGACCGAAATGAGTGGTGTTAATAATGGATGCACTTTTGGTAAGACGAGTGTATCGCCTTCTTCTTCCATGCCTTCCATTGCGATGATGCACGGGTTTGCTCCACGTGCCACAACTTCTTTTACGTTACCGCGAATGTTTAAGCTCACTGCTTTTTGAGTTGCAAGAGCGAAGATTGGGGTACCGTCTTCGATTAACGCAATCGTACCATGCTTCAATTCGCCACCTGCAAAACCTTCTGCTTGAATGTATGAAATCTCTTTTAATTTCAAAGCACCTTCCATGCTGACACAGAAGTCAAGGTTACGACCAATGAAGAATGCGTTGCGTGTTGTTGATAAGAAATCACGAGCAATCTGCTCCATTTCTTCTTTTGAATCAACAAGCGATTGTACAGCGTTTGCGACTATCCCTAATTCATGAACGATATCGAAATCTACTTGGCGTCCCGCTTTTTTAGCTGCTACTGCAGCTGTAAGCGCTAGTACTGCAATTTGTGCTGTATAGGCTTTTGTAGAAGCTACTGCGATTTCAGGACCCGCATACAACAACAAAGTATGGTCTGCTTCACGTGATAATGTTGAACCTTGTACGTTCGTTACAGTTAGCGTTGGGTGACCAAGTTCTTTAATTTTCACTAATACTTGGCGGCTATCTGCTGTTTCACCTGATTGTGTGATAAATATAAACAATGGCTTTTCAGATAGTAACGGCATGTTGTAGCCAAATTCACTTGAAATATGAACTTCGACTGGAATCCCAGCAATTTTTTCGAAGTATTCTTTACCAACTAAACCAGCGTGGTAGCTCGTTCCTGCTGCAATGATATACAAACGATCCGCTTCATTCAAAGCAGTCAAAATGTCTTTGTCCATTTCAAGCTCACCATTTTCGTTTTGATATGCTTGGATAATCTTACGCATAACGGCTGGTTGCTCGTCAATTTCTTTTAACATGTAATGAGGGTATGTTCCCTTTTCGATATCGCTCATATCTAATTCTGCTGTGTAAGAACCACGTTCAACAACCGTACCGTCTAATTTTTGAATTTCAACGGATTCTTTTTTCACAATCACCATTTCTTGATCATGAAGTTCAACGTATTGGTCTGTTACTTGTAACATCGCCATTGCGTCAGACGCTACAACGTTAAAATCATCGCCAAGACCTACCAATAATGGACTCTTGTTTTTTGCAACGTAAATTGTTTGTGCTTCTTCTGAATCTAGTAAAGCAATTGCATATGAACCGTGTAAAAGAGAAAGTGTTTTACGGAAGGCTTCCCCCGTTGACATGTCATCCTTAGAAAATTTCTCAATCAGTTGAACGATGACTTCTGTATCCGTATCAGATTTCATCTCAACACTAGGTAAATATTCTTTTTGTAGCAAATGGTAGTTTTCAATAACTCCATTATGAACAAGTGTATAACGACCTGATTCACTTTGATGTGGATGCGCGTTTAATTGGTTTGGCACTCCATGAGTAGCCCAACGTGTATGACCAATTCCTGTTTTCGCAAATACATCGTCTTCTACTGCTAGACGTAAATCAGCGATACGACCTTTTTCTTTAAATACCGTTACGCCATCTTCATTTCTAACAGCAATACCCGCT
The DNA here is from genome assembly GCA_048976825.1 of Paenisporosarcina sp. Lineage (GTDB taxonomy): Bacteria > Bacillota > Bacilli > Bacillales_A > Planococcaceae > Paenisporosarcina. Next base: position 20,704 of record JBHGUT010000003.1, on the reverse strand, counting down.
GAATCGTATCCGCGGTACTCCAATTTCTCTAATCCTTTTAATAAAATCTCTTTTGAATCTAACTCTCCAATGTATCCTACAATTCCGCACATAATTTAAATCCTCCAATAATCATAGTTAAACAAACGTTCTGCATTTTTTTGCAGACGTTTCGAGTGTGCCTTCTTCTTCCTTTAATCGCAAAATTACTTCTACGGTTTAAGAAAAAGAATTACGACCGGGCATCACGGCCGGGAGGTATCCGCCGAATCTTCGATACTCCTCCTCCTCGTCTGCTGAAGATCCATTTCGTCCGATTTCTTCAGCTCAGGCGCTATCATTGTTTTCCTATTTTTTCACGTGCGATTGTTCCCTCCTTTTGCACGGTGACGAAGAACGCAGTCAGTTGTTAATGACTTACAGTAAACATCAGCACACTTATCATACTGAATTCACTTTCATACGTCAATAAAGTACATACCACCATTATATTCATCAAAAACCTATTTGCTCTTTAACTATTTATTCAAGCAATATAGAATAACCATTATTACCCTCTCTAATCATAAAAGAGTCGCATCTCTGCGACTCTAATTCATCCTGTAAGTGCACCAAATATTAATGCTAAAGCTATGACAATAGCAGGATGTACCTTTAATTTTTCTAGTAATAAAAAACTGACAGCCATTATTAAAAGGGTATAACCACTACCAATATCCTCCAACGACTCTTGGGCAAATTGAACGGTCATAAATAGGAGAAGAATCGCTATTACAGGGCGAATAAGCTTCGTAAGATTCTTTACTTCCGGCTCATCTTTATACTTCATTAATATGACCATCATGAAGATCATCAGGATTAAAGAAGGTGCAACTGATGCAAATAGCGCAATGATAGATCCCAGAATCCCCGCTTCCGTGTAACCAATGTATCCGGCCATTTTAGTGGCAATCGGACCAGGCAAGGAGTTTCCAATTGCAACGACTTCACTAAACTCTTGTGTAGTCATCCATTCATATTTCCCTACCACTTCATGCTCAACTAGAGGGATGGACGCTGGACCACCACCATATCCTAAAATACCAGGAATAAAGAACGCTAAAAATATGTGCCAATAAATCATACTTTCTTCCTCCTTTTCAATAACGGGAGAAAGACAACTAAAATACAGCCTAGAATAACAAACGCTGGGTGAATATGCAAAGCATCTATTAGAATACCTGAAACCACCAGCAAGAAAATAGCCCGAATCCAACCTAGTGTTTCGCCTGATTTCTTAATGAAATCCCATGTTAGTACGCCTAACATGACAGCAACAACGGGAACCACTGACGCGGACATATTTTGTACCCATGGAATATCTTTGTATGTCTGAAGCAAACCTAAAAAGACAATCATCAAGAGAACGGTAGGGAAAACAGAAGCAAATAATGCATTCAAGCAGCCCCACACACCCGCCACTCGATAGCCAATATAACCAGCCATTTTCGTAGCGATGGGACCAGGCAATGTATTTGCAAGTGCCAAAGTGTCACCAAATTCATCTTCGGTCATCCATTCATATTTTTTCACGACTTCTTTATGGACCAAAGGAATGGAAGAAGGTCCCCCTCCAAAGCCCAGCATACCAACACGAAAAAAGGCCAAACTAATATCGCGGTGAAGATTACGACCTGGACGTTCGGAAGTTTTCTTCAATATCGTGCGTTCTACCAAGCTGCGATGGCTCCATCTGTTCGAGACTCAGTACCACCTTGTAATACTCCAGTTTCTGGGTTTCGCCAAATAATTTGCCCACGTCCAAAACTACCACCATCCGATGTCACGTGAATTTCGTGACCTTTTCTTACCAAGCTTTGTACTAAATAATTTGGAAATTCCGGTTCCACATGGACGGACTTTCCTTTCATCCATTGCCAGCGTGGCATATCTAAAGTTGCTTGCGGATTTAACAAGAAATCTACCGTATTGGTAACTACTTGGAAGTGTCCTTGTGGTTGCATGTATCCACCCATGACACCAAAAGGACCAACTGCTTGGCCATCTTTTGTTAAGAAACCTGGAATGATGGTGTGATACGTTCTCTTACTCGGTTTCAACACATTCGGGTGTGCTTCATCTAACGAGAAATCATGTCCTCGATTTTGCAACCCAATGCCAGTTCCAGGGACCACAATTCCAGATCCGAAGCCCATATAATTACTTTGTATGTAGGAAATCATGTTTCCTTCATCGTCAGCTGCCGCTAAATAAACCGTTCCCCCTTTAGGAAGTTCATATGGCTCCGGATTACTTGCGGTATCCTCAATAACACCTGCTCGTTTCTCGGCGTATTCTTCAGATAGTAAATGTTCTACGCTTATAGGCATTGCTTCAGGTTCTGTAATGAATGCTTGTCCATCTGTAAAGGCCAATTTCATTGCTTCGATTTGTTGATGGAATGTTTTTGCATTTTGCCATGCTGGGGGGTCTAATTGTTTAAAAACATTTAAGGCCATAAGCGCTACCATGCCTTGTCCGTTTGGTGGGATTTCCCATACATCGTATCCACGATAATTTGCTGATATTGGTTCAACCCATTCCGGTTTGTATGCCGCTAGGTCTTCTTTTGACAAGTACCCATCATGCTTTTTAAAAAACTCATCTATTTTATCGGCGATTTCGCCTTCATAGAAATCACGGGCATTCGTTTTACCTATTGCACGCAACGTTTTCGCATGTCCCGGAGAAGACCAAACCTCTCCAATTTCAGGCGCACGACCGTTTGGTGCAAATGTTTCAAACCACGATGCAAATTCTTCAGTCGTAAAGGTTTCCTTATACTTCTTATACGCAGACTTCCAGTACTTACCGAGAATCGGTGATAATGGATAACCTTCTTCTGCGTAACGTATAGCAGGAATTAATACTTCTTTTAATGGCAATTTGCCGAATTTCTCGGATAGCTCAGCCCAAGCAGCTGGTACTCCTGGAACCGTGACAGGAATAACACCAAATACCGGCATTTTTTCATGACCTTTTTGACGTATAGCCTCAGCAGAAATAGATTGTGGCGCTGGGCCGGAAGCATTAAGACCATGAAGCTTATCCTTCGTCCAAACAAGTGCGAATGCATCGCCGCCAATTCCATTTGAAGTTGGTTCAACAACTGTCAGTGCAGCTGCTGTGGCAATAGCTGCATCAATTGCATTCCCACCTTTTTGCAATATTTCAAGACCTGCTTGCGCCGCAAGTGGTTGTGATGTTGCAACCATTCCCTTCTTCGCGAAAACAGTATGACGCTTCGCTGCAAATGGGTGGTGTAAGTAATCCATGATACTCCCCCTAATATTTCATTCGTTTCATTTTTAAATTTTAGTACCAGCAAAATGACATGCAGCAAAATGACCCGGTTCAGTTTCTTCCCACGCCGGTTTATCTATCTTGCATACTTCCTGCGCAATCGGACAACGAGTATGAAATGGGCATCCGCTTGGTGGGTTAGCTGGGTTTGGTAAATCACCTTGCAAGCGAATACGTTTTGTATGGGCGTGAACAGATGGTCGTGGAATTGCCGATAAAAGAGCTTGTGTATAAGGATGTAATGGATTTGCAAATAAATCTTTTACCGTTCCTAACTCCACTGTGTTGCCCAAATACATCACGAGAACACGGTCACAGAAATAGCGAACCACGCCAAGATCATGTGATATAAATAAATAAGATAATTGATACTTTTCCTGTAAGGTCTTTAATAATTTTAACACTTGTGCCTGCACGGATACATCTAATGCGGATACAGCTTCATCACAAATTACAAATGAAGGATTTAATGCAATTGCACGAGCAATCCCGATACGTTGTCGTTGCCCACCACTGAATTCATGTGGGTAGCGGTCAAAATGTTCTTCTTTTAATCCTACCTCGTGAAGTAAATTCACAACACTCGTCCGTTTTTCTTTAGCAGACATATTGGTATGCATGGTAAATACCTCTTCTAGTGCATGACCAATTCGTTGCCGAGGATTTAAAGAAGCGTAAGGATCTTGGAAAATCATCTGCATCTCTTTAACAAATTTCAATTTCTCTTTGCGTTTTAAGTCTTGTATTTCTTCGTCACGGAAGTGTATTTTCCCTGCAGTTAACTCTTCTAGACCTAAAATTGCCCGACCAAGCGTCGATTTACCACAACCAGATTCACCAACTACTCCTAAACTTTCACCTTCATATAATTGAAGTGATACATCTTCGACGGCTTTCACGTTTCCTTGGACACGTTTTAAAATGCCACCTTTAATAGGAAAGTACTTTTTTACACCTTTTAATTCGAGGAGTATTTTTTGATCAGATTTGGGCGACAAGGTGACCATGTTTAACATCCTCCTCTTCATGTAACCAACAACTCACAACATGCCCTTCCTCTATAGAGAATTCAGGCGGTACAATGTCACGACATTTATCCATAGCAAACTTACATCGTGGATGGAAACGGCATCCTTGGATTTGTTCTGTTAAACTCGGTAAAGATCCTGGAATCGGTTCTAGTTCAAAATTCGGGTCATCAATGTTTGGTACTGAATTTAACAAACCAATTGTATACGGATGTTTTGGGTTATCAAATATTTCTGTTACAGTACCTTCTTCAACTTTTTTTCCGGCATACATAACCATCACACGATCAGCAACTTCAGCTACAACACCCATATCATGTGTAATCATCATCACGCCCATGTTAAACTTCTCTTTTAACTCATTTATTAAGTCTAAAATTTGCGCTTGAATCGTAACATCCAAAGCGGTCGTCGGTTCATCTGCAATAAGTAATCCAGGATGGCAAGCAAGTGCAATGGCAATCATCACACGTTGTCTCATCCCACCACTCAATTCATGTGGATATTGATTCATTCTTTTTTCCGGATACGGAATTCCGACTTGTTTTAATAATTCAATCCCTTGTTTGGTTGCGGCACTTTTACTAACCTTATGATGAAGAATTAATGGCTCGCGTAATTGATACCCAACAGTTAATACTGGGTTTAAAGCCGTCATTGGCTCTTGGAATATCATGGATATTTTCGTTCCACGCATTTTTCTTAATTCTTCATATGGCAAATTATGAATGGGCTTGCCTTCATATTTCACTTCTCCGCTTGCTATCTTCCCATTACTCGGGAGCAATCCAATTACGGAAAGGGAAGTAATACTTTTCCCACAACCCGATTCACCAACGATACACAATGTCTCACCTTTCACAATGGAAAAGGAGACATCCCGTACAGCTTGGACGTTGCCATCAGCTGTACGGAATTCAGTTACTAAATTATTCACTTCTAATAATGTCTCCTGCATGGTTTAACCCTACTCTCTTGATACGTTGTATAATGACCATTGACCATTCGGATCTAATTCAAGGCCCTTTACTGATTTATTAGTTGCCGATGTTACAACCCCGTGGTACATAACAACAACTGCGTTATCTTCCAGCATTAATTGATTGGCTTGATTCAAATATTCTTTACGTTGATCTTGGTCGACAGTTGTGCGGGATGAGTCTACCAACTTATCAAACTCAGGATTGTTGTATTGGCCAAAGTTTGAATTCCCAATATTTTCACTGTGAAAATTTGGATAAAGCATTTCTGACCCATCACCTGTTACGTTTGACCAGCTCAAGAATGTTAAATCGTAATTCCCAGCACGTGCTGCATCAAGGAACGCTGCCCATTCCAATGATTCAATTTCCACTTTGAAGCCCGTTTCTGTCAATTGAGCTTGTACAATTTCTGCCATTAACGTATTGCTTCCACGATTCGCTGCCAATAACTTAATTGTTTTGTCCCCAAATCCATTTTTCTTAACTATTTCTTTCGCAGCTTCTGCATCATATGGCGTTCCAGCTTCGTCTGCAGAATCGTCATGTCCAAAAACTTGAGGTCCGAGTACACTATCACTTCGAACACCCAATCCGTTTAACTTCGATACAACAGCCTCACGGTCAATTGAACTCGCCACTGCTTTTCTAAATTCTGGATTCTTCGAAAGTTCTTTTGAATGATTAACCGTTAAATAGTAAACCGGAGTACCATCTTTTTTAATGATGTCTACATCATTCATGGACTCAATACGTCCAATTTGTTCAGTAGGTAGCCCATCAATAAATTGAACCTCACCAGTTTGAAGCATAGAAATTGCAGTTGTAACCTCTGGTACTACTTTGAATATTACTTTCTTAAGCACTGGTGCTTCATTCCAGTATTCATTATTAGCTTCAAGGACAATTTGATCACCTGGTGTCCAGCTCACAAATTTGAATGGGCCTGTACCAACTGGCTTATTCATTAAATCCTGTTTTTGGTCGGCAGTTGGACTTACGATAGCAGCATTTGAGTGAGATAGTGCTGCTAAAAATGATCCATATGGATATTTCGTTTTGATTTCAACTGTATTTTCATCTACTACAGTAATGGTATCAACAGGTTCTAGCAAAGATGCACGAGGTGCAGCCGTCTCAGGATTACGAAGTTTATCAAACGTATATTTTACTGCTTCTGCATTAAATGGTGTTCCATCATGGAATTTAATACCTTCTTTTAACTTAATTACCCAAGTATTTTCATCTGGATTTTCATAAGATTCGGCAAGTTTAGGCTCAATTTCCATTGTTTCTGGATTACGATCAAATAGTTTTTCGTAAACTTGTTCAGAGACACTTGATGATACTGAGTCATTCGTCAAAATAGGTGATAAACCTACCGCATCAGAAATAGTGGCATACGTTAATGTTTGTTCCACACCGTCTCCACTTCCAGTAGGTGCCGAAGAGGAACCTCCAGAGCAAGCTGTCAAAATAAGTGATGTAATAAATAATACTGTTAACCAAAGACTTTTTTTCATGTGCATTTTCCTCCTTAATATTCTTGCTTTGTTGTAATTTTTTATATGCAATATCTATAATTAAATGTCCATGTTCGGATCAAGCGCATCACGTAAACCATCACCAAGAACGTTGAACGCAAATACCGTTAACATGATAGCCACACCCGGAACAATTGTTAAATGGGGGGATGTCCACATAAAAGTCTGACCTTGTGATATCATGGCACCCCACTCTGGTGTTGGTGGTTGTGCACCTAATCCCAAATAACTTAGGGATGCAGTGGATAAAATTGCTGTCGCCATTCTCATGGTCGCGAACACAATAATGGGAGCAAATGCATTCGGCAGGATATGACGTACCATGATGCGTAAATCAGAAGCACCCAAAGATTTCATCGCCATTATATATTCCTTTTGTTTTATAGATAAAACTGATCCACGTACTATTCGAGCACATGTCGGAATCGACCAAATACTTATCGCGATGGCGACGTTGATTAAACTCGTACCCAGAATTGCAATAATCAGCATCGCAAGTAGAATACCTGGAAATGAGAACAGTAAATCGACAATCCGCATGATAATACCATCTAGTTTTTTATAATAGCCACCTAATAAACCGAGCGTTATCCCCCCGATAAGACCAAGTGTAACTGCAGTTATTCCTACAATAAGTGAAATACGAGCCCCATAGACAATCCTTGTCCAAACATCCCGTCCATAATTATCTGTACCCAGCCAATGCCCTTCACTGAACATGGGAAGCTCACTTGTCGATAAATTTTGCTTAACTGGATCATGTGACACAATCATAGGTGCAAATAAAGCCATTCCGATTTGTAAAAATATAATAATTAAGCCAGCAACCGCAAGTTTGTTTTTTAATAATCTTTTCATTGTGACAAGGTAGACCTTCTCTTTTTTCTTTCGAGTCGGTACTACCTCGTTCGCTTCAAGCACAGCTCTAGTCATAGGGAGCCTCCTTCCATTATTCGTAGCTAATTCTTGGGTCAATGAATGTATATACGATATCTACTATGAGATTAACAAGTACAAACAAGGTTGCGACTAACAGAACTGAACCTTGCACCATCGGAAAATCTCTAGCAGCAATAGCATCAACCATTAATCGCCCTACCCCATTAATTGCGAATACCTTTTCCGTAATGATGGTACCTCCTAAGAGGAAGCCGAAGTTTAATCCTATAACTGTAATAACGGGAATCATGGCGTTTTTTAACGTATGAATCCAGATAACACTTCGTTCATGAACTCCTTTTGCACGTGCTGTTCGTACGTAATCTGCTTTGATTACCTCAAGCATGGATGAACGTGCCATTCGTGCAATCATGGCTGCCGAGCCTGTACCTAATGTAATGGCAGGGAGAATCAGCTGTTTCATTCCCTCCACTGTATAGAACGGAGAGGATAGTCCCCCTACAGGAAGCCATTGTAAATTTACTGCAAACACAAGAATAAGTATGGCACCCAGCCAGAAGTTTGGAATTGAAATACCAGCTAGAGCGAACGTGGTTGATGTAACGTCTAACCATGAGTTATGCTTCAAGGCCGATATTAAACCTGCAAATATGCCAATAATCACTGCCACTATCATGCTGGCAACTGCTAGCTTAAGCGTATTTGGAAATCTGCCCGAAATAGCATCAGCAACTGGTTGTCGCGTTTGATAGGAGTAACCAAAATCACCTTGAACAGCATTTTTTACATAGGTACCATACTGAACAAGAAATGGATCATCCAATCCGAGATTTGCTCGAATCGCTTGAAGGTCTGAACTGGTAGCAGTGGGACCTCCAATCATTGAGGCTGGATCCCCCGGCGCAATGTACATGGATGAAAATACAAGAAACGATATTCCAAATAACAAAAATAATAGCTCAATTCCTCTTCGAACAACTAATGCGACCATTCACACCCCTACTTTCTACACATGTTAATCATTTATTTGTTTTCAATTAACAAAAGGTTAATTATTTGTTAATTGTGATTATAATTCATAGAAATATAAAAATCTACAAGAATATTCAAAAGAATTATATTTTTTTGTTTTTTTCAATCTTTTAGATTATTTTAGGTGATTTACTACTACAAATGGTAATAAAAAAATGAGAATTTTAATCATAGTGGTTCAAAAAGCATGTACTATTCTTGAAAACGTTTTCAATCATTTCGATTGTGGAAATTTTTACATAAAAAAACCACTTACAATTTCCTTGGAAATTGTAAGTGGTTTTGATTTAGTTATAGTTTTAAGCCACTTCGACTTTTAAAGCGTCTCAATAAAATGTGACTCTCAACTCGTGTAATACCCTCCAACGAATACAATTCTTCGTTAATGAACTTCTCCAAACCTGAAAAATCATTTACAAGAACATGCATATGCAAGGTTGATGGTCCCGTCATTTGGTAGCAGCTCGCTACATTCGGATTATCAGCAAGAGCCTCGGCTACCTCCACAAGTGAAGCAGGTTCACAGTCAACCTCAAAGAATCCCGAAACACCTTTGCCAACCTTTTCAGAATTAATCACAACTGTGAATCTCTCGATAACACCCGCTTCTTGCAATTGATGCACCCGTTCTCTAACAGCCACCCTTGATAAGTTCAATTCTTTCCCTATATCGACATACGATAATCGTCCATTAGCTACCAGTAATTCTAAAATACGTTTATCCGTTTCATCTAAACGCATACGACACCAACTTTCTACCATTGTAATGGTATTATACGAAAAAGATTAGCAGATGGGAAGTGGAATAATAAATAATCTTACGTCATGTTTTCATTCAAGAAGTTATCCCAACATAATGATTTCCAATAAAGTATGTTTTAAGTAAAAAAAAAGAACCAGCTTAATAAAGCTGGTCCCTACAAATTATTCCACTAATCCCATTTCTTTACGAACTACTTCTGCTATACGTTCAACATAAATTTTGCAATCATCTTCAGAAGATGCTTCAACCATTACACGAACTAAAGGTTCTGTACCCGAAGGTCGAACTAATACTCGACCATTACCAGCCATTTCTGACTCGACATCAGCAATGACAGCAGCAACTTTTGCATTATCTGTTACGCCATGTTTGTCTGTTACACGTACATTAACAAGTTTTTGAGGGAAAATTGTCATTTCAGAAGCAAGTTCTGATAATTTTTTCCCTGTAACTTTCATGATATTAACTAACTGAAGACCTGTTAATAATCCATCTCCAGTTGTATTATAATCTAAAAATACAATGTGGCCAGATTGTTCTCCACCAAGATTATAGCCGTTATTTTTCATTTCCTCGACCACATAACGATCTCCAACTGCTGTTTGTACACTCTTCATACCATGAGATTCTAATGCTTTATAAAAGCCCATGTTACTCATCACAGTAGACACAACTGTATCATGTTTTAAGCGACCTTCATGATGCAAATGCTTAGCACAAATGTACATAATTTGGTCCCCATCCACAATATGTCCTTTTTCATCAACTGCAATTAATCGGTCTCCATCTCCATCAAATGCAAGTCCTACATGAGCTCCTTTTTCAACTACAAATTGAGCTAACACTTCAGGGTGCGTCGAGCCCACACCTTCATTAATATTTAATCCGTTTGGTGAAGCACCCATCATTGATAGATCTGCATCTAAGTCTGCAAATACATGAGTGGCAAGTGAAGATGTCGCCCCGTGAGCACAATCTAGCGCAACGTGAATGCCACCGAATTCCTCATAAACCGTTTGTTTTAAGTAACTAATATACTTTTGTCCACCTTCAAAATAATCCGACACCGATCCTAAATCTTTACCTACTGGGCGAGGCAAATTATCGTCTTCCGAATCAAGAAGAACTTCAATTTCAGCTTCCTGTTCATCAGAGAGTTTGAATCCGTCAGAACCAAAGAACTTGATTCCATTATCCGCAACTGGATTATGTGAGGCTGAAATCATTACGCCCGCTTCAGCACTCATTACACGTGTTAAGTATGAAACACCTGGTGTGCTAATAACACCTAAGCGCATAACTTCTGCGCCTACAGAAAGAAGTCCAGCTACGAGAGCCCCTTCTAACATGTGACCCGAAATTCGAGTATCACGTCCAATTAAAACCTTCGGACGGTCACTAGCGTTTTTCGTTAACACATACCCTCCAATACGACCTAATTTAAAAGCTAATTCCGGCGTTAGTTCGCTATTAGCTACTCCACGAACACCATCAGTTCCAAAATATTTACCCATTTATATATTCTCTCCTTTAAATCTATGCTTAAGCTCGTTCTACTTGCATTGTTACAATAGGTATCGAAACAGTCCATGTTACATTCTCAGGACCCTCTACCTTCACATCAAGTTTGTTCTCGCCTGGCGCTGCGTCACTAGCGTCAACATATAGTTTAAAATCATCAATGCTTAAAGAATTAAGATACGAATCTTCACCACGGACCGTTAACAATATTTGTCCATTTTGTGGTTGTATAAATGACGCTTTGTTCTGTTTATTTAACCCACGAACTTCCACATCAAGATTCGCGAACTCTCGAGCTTCGACTTGTGCCGAGTCTTCCTCAGTCTTTTCTTCGACAGGGACGGGAGTCACATCTACTTTTACTTCCAGCTCCTCTTTAGAGAGACGAGAAACACCTTCAGGAATTGGAATTTTTACGTTAAACGTTTTAGATGCTTCAAGTTTACTGATATCAACATCCACAATAATCTCCTCTAGTTCGTCGATTATTGCTTTGCTTCCAAATGCTCGTACAGTTGTGCTCTTAGTTTCAACATCATTAATGGTCACACCATCGAGTGGCTGACCTGTTTGTTTGAGTGTCACTGGGATTTCTTTGCTATATTCTTCTATTTCCACTTTCACGTCTACTTGTTGCGGTTCGATTACAACAGCAAGCTTTCTTAAGTTACTATCAAGAACGCTCACAAGAGATGTCTTGGTGAATGTTTTATTAATACCTTGATCTTCCGTTACGGTTGCTTTAACGAAACTTATACTTTCGATCACACTCTTCGGACCCGTTACTAAAATCGTCTTAGGATCCGCTTTCATACTTGTGACAATAAAGTTTTCAGCAAGTAATCGATCATTTAATTCCGGTTCCACATCAAACTCACGTGAAATTTTTTCCTCAATATTAACCACAACAAACCCTGGGTCTAGACTCACGTCTAATTTATCTGACACGTTCTCTATCTGTAGTTTCACATTCGCATGTTCGCCCATATTCAAATTCCGTAGATCAAGAAAAACAGTAAAATCTCTCAATTGCTTGGCCGATTGCACGAGTGGACTCGGTCCTGAAATAGTCAAGTCTACCGTCTTAGGCACACCTGTAACGACTAAATTTTCATCATCGTAAAATACTTCTATAGGAACATCACGAATAATATCTCGTGTACTTCCTGATGGACCAGCATTCGTATTTTCATCACCTGTCTTGATGGTTAAGAATAAAAGCATGGCTAATAGGAGTGCCGTGATTCTTAAAAACCATGGGTTATCCATCATTTTATCCATTCTTTTTCCCCCTCCACGCCCATTTTGAAGTGCTCACGATTTCAGGTTCTGGTCCAAACCACACTTTACGTAAACGTGTTCCAAATTCTTCAATGGATAGACTTCTGTGAAGGTCGCCGTTCGAAGTCAAACTAACGGCTCCGGTTTCTTCAGATACAATTATCGTAATTGCATCTGTCACTTCACTAATACCAAGTGCAGCTCGATGACGTGTTCCTAACTCTTTAGAAATAAAAGGACTTTCGGATAATGGTAAATAGCATGCAGCTGCCGCGATTTTATCCTTTTGCATAATAACTGCCCCATCATGAAGTGGTGTATTTGGTATAAAGATATTGATTAAAAGTTCCGATGTTGTTTCAGAATTCATTTGAATTCCAGTTTCTATATAATCACTTAACCCAGTCTCTCGTTCAATTGAAATTAACGCTCCAATTCTGCGCTTCGCCATATAACTTACGGACTTTGTCATCGCTTCAATTAAACGATTTTGCTCTTCCGCTTCTTGAAGGTTCGTGCGGGCAAATAATTTACCTCGTCCCAATTGTTCGAGTGCTCGTCTCAATTCTGGTTGGAAAATAATGATAATGGCAAGAAAACCCCAATCAATGATTTTTTGCATCATCCAACCAAGTGTATCCAATCCAAAAACAGTCGTTAAAGCCCGAACAATTATAATCACAAAGATCCCTTTTAATAACTGAACAGCTTTCGTTCCTCTAATTAAAGTAAAGATCTTATAAATGACAAACCACACAAGTAACACATCAAGTATATTAACGAGCACGTTTACCGGCGTTAAATCTGTAAATTGGTCAATAAACGGCATGTGGCATCCCCCACTCTTCATTACATATTCATATGAATGTAGTATATCATAGTTATGTTTGAAACTCCTTTATTCATAAACTAAACCCACCCAAATTGGGCGGGTTTAGTTATCTTTGTTAAAGAGAGACGGTACTTCTTTTGCCACGTCTTTCATCTTGTACCAGAGCCAATCAAATGCTTGGTCAATCTCTTTAATTTCTCCTGTAACATTTGCTGTTGAAGCCATATATTTTCCATTAATGATTGTAACATCACCCTCAACTACTCCATCAATTTGGATATCCCCATTTTTAACGACCAGATTTCCTTTCACCGTTTCGCCTTTCGGAACAATAACCGTGTGTCCTTCTACGACAATATTGGGTTTTTTGGTAAATGAAAATTGTTGGTCTTCATTAAAACTTGAAAACAAAGTTGCGCTCATTAAAATCATGAATAACGCAGCTGCTGTTAACAAGGGATGACTGTGGAACCAACGTTTCACCCCTGCACGAGATGGTTCTTTTGGTAAACGAGCAGTGACATTTTCAACAAAATGATTGGGTGCTGTTATATGGGAAGCACTTTGAACAAAGGCTACGACTTTGCTTAACTCATGCATATGTTGCTGACAGGATGTACAATTTGTCAAATGCTCTTTAAGTTCCAGCTCATGTTCACGGCTAATTTCGCCATCTAAATATTCATGCATATAGTGAACGATATGATCTGGACACTTTTTCATGGTGATTCCCTCCTACATATTACTTAGTTGCTTTCTTAGCGCTTCTCGTCCTCTATGAATACGAGTTTTCACAGTTCCAAGTGGCATTTCTAAAATTTCACTGATTTCTTGAAGCGGTAAATCTTCCATATATTTAAGGATAATTACGGCACGGTACTTATCCGGCAATCGAGTAATTTCATATTGAACACGTTCCTGCATTTCCATTTTCATTACTTCTTCTTCTGGCAACTCTATTGTGGAAGCAATTTGCGAATACATATTTAATCCATCAGTTCCTGCAATATCCGCATCTAAATAATAATCTGGTTTCTTCTTTCTTATACGGTCAATACACAAATTGGTTCCAATTCTGTACAACCACGTAGAAAATTTTCGATTTATATCAAACGTATGAATATTAATAAATGCACGAACAAAGGCTTCTTGCGCAATATCTTCAGCTTCATGCTTGTTTCCAAGCATCCGATAACAAACCCTATATAATTTGTCTTGATACAGCTCGACAATTTCCGCGAATGCGTCTTGATCGCCTTTTAACACTTCTTTTATTCGTTTATTGACCAACGCATCCATCGTGATTCCCCTCCACTCAGGCGGCTGTCTTACCTATACGTACTAAGGTATCGACAGGTTTCATTTTTTTCATTAATTTAATTATATCAAATGAAATTAGAAAATACTTACATTTATTAAAATAGCTATTCTTAACTATTCGATTACTTTTACAAAAAAATTCTAAAAAAAAACACTGCCGACACTTCCACATTAAGTGAAGTGTTAGCAGTAATTTAAGCTTGTTTATAACAATTTTTCACCAAAAAGAGATCCGGCAAGTGCTACAGCAACATCTGCAGTTTTATTCTTTTCATCTAATATCGGATTTACTTCAACAAATTCAGCCGATGTAATCATTTCAGAAGAATACAACATTTCCATTGCTAAATGACTTTCACGGTAACTAATTCCACCTGGTACCGGTGTTCCAACACCCGGCGTATAAATCGGATCCAATCCATCCAAGTCTAATGATAAATGGACGCCATCTACTTTTTGGTCTTTCAAATATTGAATGGCTTGTTCCATAACTTCGGTCATTCCAAGTCTATCAATTTCGTGCATGGTAAAGACTTTAATGCCTGTTTGTTTAATCAACGCTCGTTCTCCTGGATCGATAGAACGTGCCCCTATAATAACCACATTCTTCGGTTTGACTTTTGGAGTATACCCTCGAATGTTTATCAGTTCATCATGACCAAGGCCGATGCTAACTCCAAGAGGCATGCCATGAATATTTCCAGATGGAGAAGTTTCTCCTGTATTTAAATCTGCGTGTGCATCGTACCAAATAACACCAAGGTTTTCGTAACGGTCACCCAAACCAGCTAGAGTTCCGATAGCTATACTATGGTCGCCACCAAGAACTAGAGGGAATTGTCCATTTTCCATAACTTCATGAACTTTATGCGAAAGAACCGTACATGCATCTGTTACTTCTTTTAAATTTCTTAGTATTGTGTTAGCTTGTACCGTTTTTTTTGCTGTTGCAATTTGAATATCGCCTTTATCTGTTACGAGATGCCCTATTTCTTCTAAACGTTCAACCAGTCCAGCATAACGAATAGCACTTGGTCCCATATCCACACCTCTACGAGCTTGTCCAAGATCCATTGGTACACCGATTATCGATATTTTTAGTTTATTCATTATTTTATACCTCCCCATTCACATAACTCTATTGTAAAACGTGAATGGCCCTTGGCTCAACTCTACACATTTATGAATAAATATTCATCATTTGCGTCAACTTGTTTTTTATTGTAGACCATTCTGTATGAACAATAGAATAAACAACTGCATTTCTCGGATTACCTGTTGAACGAATTCGCTCATTGCGCAATATACCTTCTTTTATAGCCCCTATTCGTTCAATTGCTTTTTGAGATATTAAATTTTCTTCATCTGTCTTAAATTGAACACGAATCATTCCCAATGTTTCAAATGCATAGTTTAGCAACAACCACTTAGCTGTTGTATTTACATGGCTGCGTCGATACGATTTCCCATAGTAAGTAGAACCAATTTCGCAGGTTTTATTCACATGGTCAATATTATAGATGCGGGTAGAGCCGAATAATTCATCCGTCTCTGAATGTGCAACGACAAATACAATCGTCTCATTCGAAGATTGCATCTGTTCATATCCTGTACCCATCCACTTTTCAAACTCTTCTATTGTCTGGATTTGATTAACCATAAACCTAAATGTTTCAGGTGTTGTCAGTTTCCATAAACGTTCAATATCAAGTTCTCTCATAGGTCGCAACGTTACTTTATCATGTATCAAAATTAAACTCATCATACATCTCCTCAAATAGCTTTTCTTCTATCGTACAAAAGATTTGCCCACATAGACCGATTGAGGTCGAAAGATTGTATTGTCTTCAGCTTGCTCCATCGCATGAGCTGTCCAACCTACCATACGCGCGATACTAAACGTCGGTGTAAATAGTACAGGATCCATCTGAATCGCTCTCATAATAGCGGCTGCATAAAATTCCACATTCGTGTAAAGTTTTCGACCAGGTTTGTGTTGATTTAATAATGAAATAATCTCTCTTTCTGCAATTGTAGCTAAATCAAGCCATGGATCCTCCCCTTGTAGGCTCAGACACTTTTCTCGAAGTAAAAGGGATCGTGGGTCTTCGGTTTTGTAAATTCGATGACCAAACCCCATAATTCGTTCACCTCTAGTTAATTTACCTTTAATAGTGGAACGAACTTGTTCAGGAGAGCCTATTTCATCTAACAAATCTAAAACGCCAGATGGTGCTCCTCCGTGTAATGGTCCTTTCATCGTTCCTAAAGCAGAAACAACGGCGGCTGGAAGGTCGGACTCTGTAGAAATGGTCACCCTAGCAGCAAATGTAGATGCATTCAATCCATGCTCCATCGTTAACATCAAATACGTTTCCAGAGCGGATACTTGTGTAGCATTTGGGGATACCCCTGTTAATAAGTATAAGAAATTAGCTGTGTGATTAAGTTCATCTTTTGATTCTACAGACTGTAAGCCGTTATTTCTGCGGTAAAGAAAGGCTACTATTACTGGTAAAGCCGATGTTAATAAAACCGATTGCTCATATTTAGATTTAGCTAAAAAAGCAGGTGTTGCATATGCAGATACGGCCGTTCTCATCGCATCCATGAGTTGAAGTTCTTTAGGCAATGTATGAAGTAAATCTGTGATATGTTGAGGTAAAATACGTCCTTCAATAAAAAGATCTGAAACCTCTCCGTCCACACCTGTCCATAAGAACGTGGATAACTTCTCAAAATTTGCTTGGGGAATTAAATTATCCACAAGTTCTCCCCTATATCTTAATTCTCCTTTTTCTCCATCCACAGATGCAATCTTCGTATGAACAGCAACAATATCTTTTAATCCCTTTTGAAACATAATATCGCCTCCTATACATTAAGTATATGTTAGTTATTTGATAATAAAAATTGAAGATATATAATTAACTCAATTATTATTATTAATTGAAGGGTGGTAATGAGATGGAATTACAATGGCTTAAAACATTTACGGTAGCGGCAGAGACATTAAATTTCAGAAAAGCTTCTGAACAACTCTTGTTGTCCCAACCAAGTGTTACTGTACATATCAAATTGCTGGAGGAGTTCCTAGGGATACCGCTTTTTGAAAGGAATAACAATCGTGTGACATTAACCGAAGCAGGAAAGCTATATGTCGGAGAAGCAAACAGATTACTTCATCAAGTAGAAGAAAGCATTCAAAATTTGCATGCCTTCAAACAAGGATTTCGACATAAATGGACCATTGCCATTTCTCCATTAATCGCAGAAACCATTTTGCCTTATATCTTACGTTCATTTATGAAACAACATCCTGATTTAGAAATCACCATTCGAATTGAAGAATCCACACTCATTGAAGAACTTGTGGATAAAGAAGTCGTAGACTTAGGAATATCTGCCTTACCCACAACTTATAAACATATTCAATCCATTCCGATATTTGAGGAACCCCTTCTCTTCATCGCACCTCTCGATATTTATGACGACGAAAGTGGACCTCCAATCGATAGCGTCCAATATTTACGATCATTTACGCTATTTACTCACCATCATCCCGTATTTTGGGACGATATGTTAATAAAATTAAGAAAAGAAGTACCTGGTTTACGAACAATGAAAGTATCACAAGCACATATCTCCAAACGCTTTATCCAAGAAGGATTAGGAATTTCGTTTCTACCCCATTCCATCGTTCGTAGAGAACTACTCGAAGGAAGAATCATGCATGTTCACTTCGATTTATTCGAACTTCCGAAAGTTACAACTTATGTCGTGGTAAAAAGACCTCGTGAACTGGAAAAAGCATTTATTCAATTGTTGTCTTCTCATTATTTTGGATAAAAAAAAGACGTTCGAAATGATAAATCATTCCGAACGTCTTTACTATTCTAGATGGAGCCTAGCGGGATCGAACCGCTGACCTCCTGCGTGCAAGGCAGGCGCTCTCCCAGCTGAGCTAAGGCCCCCAAAAAACATATGTATATAAAAAAAAGAGTGAGCCATGTAGGATTCGAACCTACGACCCTCTGATTAAAAGTCAGATGCTCTACCAACTGAGCTAATGGCTCGTAAAAAATAATGGCTGGGGTACCTGGATTCGAACCAGGGCATGACGGAATCAAAATCCGTTGCCTTACCGCTTGGCTATACCCCAATATAAGAAAAAATGGTGGAGGGGGGCGGATTCGAACCGCCGAACCCGAAGGAACGGATTTACAGTCCGTCGTGTTTAGCCACTTCACTACCCCTCCGAGGGTAAAATTATGGTGGAGGATGACGGGCTCGAACCGCCGACCCTCTGCTTGTAAGGCAGATGCTCTCCCAGCTGAGCTAATCCTCCGGTAAAAAGAATGAAAAGCTGCGCATTTCGTTGTCAACTCACGCATTCATTCAGTCACGTACTTTTGTACGCTCCCTCATTCATTTGCTCGTTTCCTAGAACTACTTGCTTTTGATCCTTTTTACGTACTGGTTAAAGTTACGTAAAAAGAAAGATAAAGAATGAAAAGCTGTCATTTCGTTGTCAACTTACGCATTCATTCAGTCACGTACTTTTGTACGCTCCTTCATTCGTTTGCTCGTTTCCTAGAACTACTTGCTTTTGATGCTTTTTACGTACTGGTTAAAGTTACGTAAAAAGAAAGATAAAGAATGAAAAGCTGCAAATTTCCGTTGTCTACTCACGCATTCATTCAGTCACGTACTTTTGTACGCTCCCTCATTCATTTACTCGTTTCCTAGAACTATTTGCTTTTGATCCTTTTTACGTACTGGTATAAATTCCGTAAAAAGAAAAATTCACAAATTGCGATTTCTGCAAACGTTGAAGGATTTGATCCTTCCCTCGCTTTGCCGCGTCCGTCGCACATCGCCATCTTCGTTTGGCAATTTGGTGACCCCTACGGGATTCGAACCCGTGTTACCGCCGTGAAAGGGCGGTGTCTTAACCGCTTGACCAAGGGGCCTATTATGTATATTAGACGAGTATTTATTTTTGGAATAAAAGCTTCCAACCGGGCTCGAACCGGTGACCTCTTCCTTACCATGGAAGCACTCTACCTGCTGAGCTATGGAAGCAAGAAAGCTAGGTTTTTAAGCGATTATGTTACCTTATCCTCGAAGCAACAAGATTTATTCTAATGGATTCACAATAGAATGTAAAGAGGTTTTTTAAATTTCTTTAGAAAGTTTCTCCACTCTTTTAAATTGTACCGAAAAGCTCGTTCCGAAATAACAAAAAATTGTCTATTACTACTCGTATATCATGTCTCAAACTTAAATTTTTATTCAAAAATGCATTAAAATCAGAAATATAAGCTGCCTTTTTAGAGTCAGTTCTATTCTTTAGTTCTTTATAATGGACATCATGTATATTTCAGCTATGGAACCACCGTTGTTATTAAAAATATTACTTTTATTTTCTTCTGACGGTTCAATTTAAAATGCTGTCTTATTCTCTCCAGCTTGCTAGCTCATTGTAAGAAATAATGTCATTTCTCCGATCATTGCAACTGTATCTCCGTTGATGTCATAACTCCTTTTTGTAACGAAGTCCTTTTAGTAATTGAGTCAGACGCTACGTTTTATCCAATTGTATGTGAAGTCACAACAACTGGTAAGTCCATCCAACGACTAAGTTTATATAATCAAGTATCATATAAAAAACCCCTCCTCTCATCAAGTTAGAAACTCAAGAGAAAAGAAGCATAAAGGTCATTATATATTCAATTCATCATGTATGGTAAAAATAAAAATGGCTCCGAAGGTAGGACTCGAACCTACGACCAACCGGTTAACAGCCGGTTGCTCTACCACTGAGCTACTTCGGAATATAAATAAAAAAGCCTAGCGACGTCCTACTCTCACAGGGGGAAACCCCCAACTACCATCGGCGCTAAAGAGCTTAACTTCCGTGTTCGGTATGGGAACGGGTGTGACCTCTTTGCCATTGTCACTAGACTTTTTGTTGAGACAAGTTTAATTATAACAATTTTCACTTGTTTTTCAACTATTTAATTTTGAGTGTTTGTTCACTCAAAACTGGATAAACGTTTCATTGAAAACCATTCAAGTTCATGTCCAGCTCGTTCGGCAGTCCGCAACCCCTTTTCACAACTTCGGTCGACATCAAGATGTCTTCCTGCGTTGTTCCAAAGTGGCAGTCGGCCTAAAAC
>JBHGUT010000002.1:0-3020 GCA_048976825.1 Paenisporosarcina sp. | reverse complement strand
TGAAATAAGCAGATAGAACGTATTGTTACTTGGAGGCTTGAAATGAAGTTATTAAAAGTATTTCTTTGGTTAGGATTTATGCTGTATATCGCTTTATTGGTACAAGTAATTTTGATTAAACACCTACCATTATCTTTCCTTATTCAGAATTTGAAATTAGGATTAAACTTTAACCACATTAACATTATTCCATTTGCAACAATTGTTGATTACTTTGCGTTTGGAAATAGAGTGATTAGTGTAGAAAATCTTGTAGGAAACGTGATTATCTTCATTCCATTAGGTTTCCTTTTACCAATCTTGATTGAAAAATTCCGAAAGATAACAATCCTTTTATTGGTTTCATTTGGGATTAGTTTGTCATTTGAAACAATTCAATTGTTATATCCAATGTTAGGTAGTTTTGATGTTGATGATTTGATTTTAAATACTTTTGGGGCATTATGAGGTTATTTTGGATTTATTACTTCAAAGAAGTTTACACAAAGCAAAATGCACATATTTCATAATTAGTATCTAATATGATTCTTCACTAACGGGTGCTTTACTTCAAGAAGGGGTAAAGCATTTTTTCTTATTAAACTAACGGGGCAGCATTCCTGTTTGAAGGATGTTCGAGGTCTTGAAAGTAAAAAAGCCCTCTAGTATGATGTGAGTGTCAACGACCATTGACCCATCATCAAACAAGGAGGACTTCTTTATGCAGTTTAAATGCAATGAAAAAATTAATCAAGTGACTGAAAATACACTCGTTGTCGGTATGGATATTGCCAAGCGTGTTCATTATGCGTGCTTTGTCGATGAACGAGGGCGTGTAATTGAAAAAGCCTTTGCGGTACATCAATCAAAAGAAGGCTTTGAACGTTTGTATGAAAAGATTCGTCAAACGAAGAAGGAAGCTAAGAAAACAGACGTTATCGTTGGAATTGAGCCAACAGGCCACTATTGGATGAACTTGGCTTATTTCCTAGATAACTATGGCATTCCACTCGTCATGGTGAATCCAATGCACGTCAAACGTTCGAAGGAACTGGACGATAATTTACAAACAAAGAACGACAAAAAAGATGCGTTGGTCATCGCACGCTTATTGAAAGATGGTCGTTTTAGCTATCCACGTTTGTTAAAAGAAGTAGACGCTGAACTGCGTATTGGTTCTACTCTCCGTTCAAAGTTAACGGAAGATTTAGCGAGTATTAAAAATCGAATCATCCGTTGGCTTGATCGATATTTTCCAGAGTTTACTCAAGTCTTTCCGTCTTTTGGGAAAATGGCGCTGGCGGCATTGGAAGTGACTCCATTTCCACAGGATATTAAAGGGAAAACAGCTGAGGAATTGGTCTTTCTATACCGTGAGGTAGAGGGTATGAGGACGCCACAGTTACCGAAAGCAAAGCTTCTCATTGAAGCATCGACTAAATCGATTGGACTGACAGAAGGAGAACAGATGGCCCGACATGAAATCGCCACGCTCTTACGTCAGTATCGCTTATTAGAAACCGAAATTGCATCTGTGAACAATCAATTAGCCGAAATGGCACAAACAACCATGGAATATGAGTTACTCACTTCCGTACCTGGTTTAGGAGATGCGACGATTGTTGATTTACTTTCAGAAGTAGGAAGCTTTTCACTTTATGAAAATCCACGCCAACTTATCAAACTAGCGGGATTAACACTACGTGAAAACTCGTCTGGTCAACATAAGGGACAAAAACATGTCTCAAAACGAGGACGAAAGAAACTCAGGTATATCCTCTTCAAAGTAATGGTTCCACTCATTCGTCATAACACAGCGTTTAAACAACTTCATGAATACTACACAACACGCCAACAGAATCCCTTACGTGGGAAGCAATCGATGGTGGTGCTCTGTGGTAAATTACTGAAAATATTACATGGTATTTGCAAAAAGAAAGTCCATTTTAATGAGCAGTATATGATGAAGGATCTCCACTGTCTCGCAGAGACAGCATAAACATTTCTTATCATCGAGATCTATAACCAGAAGGATGACACGGAGAAGCCAGCAACATAACTAAACTAAGACTATGAGTCCCCGGGGCAGCTTAGCAGGCCTCTGCCTTATGAATAGACCGAACGAAGGAATGTAAGCGCAATTTACGCTAAGAGACATGGGAGGGTTCGTCATCATAAGTTTCGCAGAGATCCATTGTGCATCACATAGTGGAGAAAAAAGCTAATGATTTCCATTAGTTTTAGCAAAGCGTACGCTCTATTTGGTAATAAAAACAAGAAATTCAAGACTCTGTTTATAAGCTATGTGAAAAAATATTTACTCAACATCATGACATGGTGAGAACCGTTGATACATGTTTATAGAGGGAGGTTAGTTGAAGAAGTTTATCGAAGTAAAGTAAGTAAAAAGATAAAAAATGTATGAAAGAGGGGTTTCTTATGCCGTTAGAAGAAGAAGTTTTAGGGATGTTAATTGGAGGGTTTTCTGTTGTAATGGGGATTGCAATTATAGCTCTATTGTTACTATGGCTAAAAAAGAAAAATAATAGTTCTGCCTATGTCTGGACACTATTACATCTATTATTTTTCTCGGTTGCAGTGTATTTTTTCATAAAAGCAATTTCTTTTGATTATGAACTCGTCATGGCTTCTGAAGAAAATTCATTTCAAATAGGGATTGCTGGAATCATTTGGGCTATTAGTATGGTTTATTTGATAATAGGAATCTTTAAATTTTCCAACTCTGGAAAAGTAATTTCTTCTTAAACTCCCATGAAAATTAAAAAACGCTCAAAATCCATAATAAAGCATAACAAAATAGACTCAGAAAAAGATTTTTTTAAAAAAAGGCTGAGCCTTACGAATGATTATATTGAGTTGATAAGTAAATCGAGAAACAGCTCCATTCTTCATAGGATAAAGGCAAGGCTGGTGCAGTAACCAGAGTAGGATTAATCTCCCATAAGTGCTACCCATATTGGGTGCGACAGTCTGTGATGCACCGTGGTCGTTGGAGTCAGACTAACGGGTGGGCTCTATGG
>JBHGUT010000001.1:0-47736 GCA_048976825.1 Paenisporosarcina sp. | reverse complement strand
GGAAATATGGCAGCGATGAATGAAATGACAGTAGCATATTCAATGATTGTAGCTTCAAAGGCGACTAATAAGCCTTTGGAGTTTTTTCATGGTTTAAAAATAAACGATGCAACACAAGTCAAAGCGATTGTGACAAATTTTTTCTTCGGATAGGAATTCGACCACAAGATGTAAAAGAATTAAAAAAGGCGGCCATAAAAATGGCTATGAATACCTATACGTCAATCGAGTTCTTCATTCAATTAACAATAAACGATTTTATTGAATATGCAGAAGAAATAGCGGAGGCGAGTAAACATGGCGCAGAATAAGACATACGAGATGATGTTCAAACTCGGAGGTAAACTGCAAGCCTCTTTTTACAATTCATTTAATAATGCCAGTAAAAGACTAAAGAATATGGAAAAA
The DNA here is from genome assembly GCA_048976825.1 of Paenisporosarcina sp. Classification (GTDB taxonomy): domain Bacteria; phylum Bacillota; class Bacilli; order Bacillales_A; family Planococcaceae; genus Paenisporosarcina. Next base: position 47,328 of record JBHGUT010000001.1, on the reverse strand, counting down.
GAAACACAAAATGCTCAAAAGTATTTTTCTAATATGAATTCAAGTGCCACTTCCACTGCCCAAAATATTGAACGTCGATTTTTGGGTATGGGTGCGGCGGTGGCAACAGGAGTTGCAGCATTAACTGCTTATGGATTCGCAAAATTCACAACTGGCATGTTGGATTCGGCATCTTCTCTTGAGGGTTATAAAATGACACTCGAAACCGTCATGAAAGACCAGAAAAAAGCTGCTGAAACATTTAAGTGGGCTGTAGATTTTGCTAATAAAACCCCATTTGAAACGGACTCAGTTGTGCAAGCAACCGTTAGGTTAGAGTCTTATGGAATCAGTGCTCAAAAATCAATGAATACTGTCGGGAATATGGCTGCTGTAATGGGTAAAGATGTAATGGATGCTGTTGAAGCTGTGGCTGATGCCCAAACCGGTGAATTAGAACGTATGAAAGAATTTGGTATAACTAAGGGAATGATTGAGAAAAAAGCCGGAGAAATGTTCAAAGGCATACAAGTAATTAATAATAAAGGTCAGATTGTAGAACAACAGAAATTCAATGATGCCATGTTTGCTCTGATGGACGATAAATTTAAAGGCGGTATGGAAAAACAGGCAAACACCTATAAAGGCGTAATGTCTACAATTCAAGGTATCTGGAAAACTGGCCTAGCAACAATAGCCGGGGTAAAACCGGATGGATCCATTGCTGATGGGAGTTTCTTTGACTTAATTAAGAATAAAGCAAAGCAGTTAGGTGATACTTTAACCGCAATGCAAGCAAATGGTACGTTTGATCGTTTACAAAAGTCATTAGCCACCTTTACTTCGGACTCTATCAAGAGTTTTCAAGAAGCGTTACCTTCAATTATTAATTTTGGAAAATCCACCGTACAAGTCATGCAAGATGCTTGGCCAAAAATACAAGAATTCTTTACGTATGTTAAAGATAATGGACCGCAAATCGTGCAGACGTTGAAGTGGATTGGGATTGCTTTCCTAGGTTGGAGGGCAATCAGTATTGCATCTACAGCAGTGACTACCATATTAACTCTTGCTGGTGCAGTTAATACTTTAAGAAATAGCTATGGACTTCTTAGTATGGCTAAAGCTAAAGATATTACCCAGACTGCGATATTAAGGGGTATGTACTTAAAAGATGCGGTTGCCAAAGGAATTAGCACAACCGCAACGGTTGCTAAAACTGTAGCATTAGGAATTTGGACAGGAGTAACGGTGGTAGCAACTGCTGTTGGTTCTGCATTTGCAGCAGTAATGGCTTTTATCACTTCTCCAATTGGACTTGTTATTCTTGCTATTGTCGCTCTCATAGCAATAGGTTACTTGCTCATTAAACACTGGGACAAAGTAAAAATTTTCTTTACTTGGCTCTGGGGACATATAGTAAACGGGGCAAAAATACTCGGACAGGCCTTATTAGCTTACTTTGTTTGGGTAGTAACAATATATATCACTATTTTCAAGGCTATTGGAACATTTTTTGTGACGTTATGGGTTGGGTTGAAAGCTATTTGGAATGCAGGAGTCCAATCATTAATTCAATTTTTTGTCGATGGCTATGCTCGTTTAATTATTGTACTTGCTATGATAGGAGTATTTTTTACTGGCTTGTGGAATGGTCTCAAACTAGGTGTATCAGGAGTGGTTAACTTTTTTGTAACTGCTTTTACTACGGCAAAAGACGGTATCATAAGTATCTTCTCTGGACTAGGAAGTACCATTGGTTCTATTTTCTCAGGTGTTGTCCAAGGCATTCGTTCAGCTATTAATTGGGTGATCAGTGGGGCAAATAACATCATCGGAAAAATAAATGGAATTAGTATTTCAGTTCCAGAGTGGGTACCTAAAATCGGTGGTAAAGAGTTTGGGATGTCTATTCCAAATATTCCTCAACTAGCAAAAGGCGGTATAGCAAAAAGAGCTACACTAGCCATGATTGGAGAAGGAAGAGAAACTGAAGCTGTTCTGCCGTTAAGTAAATTAAATAGCATGTTGAGCGTTCCACGTAATGGCGGTGGGGGACAAAGTCTTGTTTATAGTCCGAATTATGTAATTCAAGGGAATACAACAAAAGAACAAGTTCAGGAAGTTGAGCGTAAAGGCTTCCAAGAATTTAAACGTTGGATTGATGAAAGAGAGTCGGATACTGAACGATTAAGTTTCAATCCATAAAGGGGGGAGAATTTTGAATTATGCAACTGTGCAAGGCGATATGTGGGATATTATCGCAAAAAAAGTTTACGGGAGTGAACTCAAAACCTCACCCCTTATTAATTCAAACCCACAATATGCTGATGTAATTATATTTTCTGCTGATATTGATTTAATAGTTCCAGAGATATTAGAAGTGACGGAGTTTGGAGATCTACCTCCTTGGAAGAGGGTGTTCTGATGCTAATCAGACGTTCATTTGTAGAATTAATTTATAAGGGGATAGATATTTCTACTAATCTTCAAAATGATTTGCTCTCTTTCTCCTATACAGACAATGCGAGTGGAACTGCAGATGATGTATCGATTGAAATTCATGATGCAAAAAGAAAATGGATTTCTAATTGGATGTTTGAAAAGGGCGATACATTTGTTACGAATATACTGACTATGAATTGGCGCAAGGAAGGCGAAAAAATAAGGCTTCCTTGCGGTTATTTTTTAGTAGATCAACCAGAGTACAAAGGCAGACCTTCTGTTATTAGTCTCAAAGGAATATCAACTCCAGCAAACAGTAATTTTATGCATACTAAGAGAAACAAGGTTTGGAAAAATATTTCTTTGAAGGCAATAGGAAATGACATTGCAACACGTTACGGCTTAAAACTCTTCTTCGACAGCAAAACAAATCCAACTTTTAAATCTAAAGCACAAACAGACACTTCAGACGCAGCATTTTTACAAGAGACATGTGAAAACGAAGGATTTGGGTTCAAAGTAACTGATATGAAAATAATTATCTTTAATGAGAGTTTTTACGAAAGTCGTAAGTCAGTTGCAAAATTTAAAGAAAATAGTAGTTCGGTACTTTCTTATACCTTTAAAAGTTCTTTGGCCAACACGGCCTATGCGGGGGTTAGTTTAAAATACCATGACGCTAAATCAAAAAAAACAATTGAGTATATGTTCTCATTAAACGAAATCGATAAAGGGAAAGACAAGATCTATAAAATTAATAAACGAGTATCGGATCTAGAAGAAGCAAAACGGCTTGCTCAAAGCACTTTAAGAAAACTGAACAAAAAAGAAACGACAGCCACTTTAGAATTGATTGGAGATACCAGATTACTAGCATCTTCCACAATTGAATTAGAGGGTTTTGGTAGTTTTGATGGCAAGTATTATATTGACAAAGCAACACACTCAATTGGCAATGGCTTTACAACATCGATTGATGTTCACAAAGTTTTGAAAGGGGGGTACTAAATCATGAGTACTCAACTGGAAAATGTAATACGTGTCGGCATTGTTGACGGCATTAATGACAAAGAAGGAACAATTCGAGTTACATTTCCCGATCGAGATGACATGGTTGCGGATGACATCGCTTTACTAGATGATTCTCAAAATTATCCCACAATTGGAGATAGTGTGGTGTGCATATTTTTACCTAATGGCATTCAACAAGGTTTTTGTTTAGGTGGCTATTACCACGATCAAAATCCACCTCCAATTTTAGACAGCAATATATACGTGAAAAAGATAGATGAAGGATTAGTCATCAAATATGACTTTCAATCCAAGAAATTAACTATAGATGCACAAAATGAAATCACGATTAACGGTAATCTACGTGTTACCGGACAAATCATTAATTAGGTGATGAAATGATTGGTTATTTTGGTCCAATTAAATTCGTAACGAATGATAAACGAATACTAACTTTCACTGATTTTAAAAGAGATTCATCCGCAAGATGGGGAGATCATGCTGTAATAGGCAGAAAACCCGTGAGTGAATTTCTTGGTTCTGAATTAGACACGATATCATTTTCAGTTCATTTATCAGCATCACATGGCGTGAATCCGAGAATTGAAGCAGAAAAATGGTTAAGAATGAATCGGAATGGCGAAGCTCACGTTTTGGTATTAGGAAAACGGGGTCTAGGAATAGACAAATGGAAAATTGAAAGTGTATCACAAGGATATGACGTGATTTTCAATAAAGGAGAGGTTTACAGTTGCAAAGTAGACATCTCATTATCTGAATATATTGAGGTGTTTTGATATGTTGAATCTCCATGATATTCAAGTGATAGCATCTCGAAAGACAGACAATGACGAAGAAATATTGAGGAATGTGAAAATCATTCTCTCAACTCTTGCAGGTACAGTTCCATTTGACAGAGATTTCGGTATAAATACTGATTTATTGGACGAGCCGATAAATGAGGTACCTGGACTCTTCCAAGTAGAGTGTATTTTAAAACTAAGGAAGTATGAGCCGAGAGCTAAAATAGAATCAGTCGATTTTATTTACTTAGGAGACGGCAAGTTAAACCCGAAGGTGGTGGTATACATTGACAATCTTGAATGACTTACCAGACATTACATTTGTAGAAACAAATCCAGAACAAATTCTTACTCAAATAATTAGAGAATATGAAAATGCGTATTTTGAATCGACAGGTATGGTAAAAAAACTGTACCCAGGAGATCCGATACGTATTTTTTTATATACACAGGCCCTGCGTGAGATTCAGTTAAGACACGTTATAGACGATACAGCAAAGCAAAATTTATTGAAGTATGCAAGAGGTAACAACTTGGACCATTTAGGAGCACGCGTCAGAGTTCCGAGGGGTGAGGAAAAGGCTGCAGTTACAAGAATGACATTAAAGTTCTCTCAAGCATTTCCGGATATATACATCATTCCAATTGGAACAAGATTTTCACCTGGTAATAACTTGTTCTTCGCTACTCAAAATGAATTTGTTTTACCTGCAGGTACACAAGAAATGATAATAAATGTGGATTGTGAAGAAAAAGGAGTAATTGGCAATGACTTATTACCAGGGCAAATCAACATAATTGTAGATCCATTACCCTTCCTGACATTTGCCACTAATTTAGACGTTACCCAAGGTGGAGTAAATATTGAATCCGATGACGATTATCGAGAAAGTATTTATTTAGCCCCTGCAAGTTTCAGTGTAGCGGGTCCTGATGCAGCTTATATTTACCACACAAAAACGTATAGCCCTCTTATTGATGATGTGCGAGTTTCTGTTCCTTCTGGAGGTGTTATTGATATTCGAGTGTTGTTAAATGAAGGGGAATTACCTTCAGTAACATTTTTAGAAGGTCTGAATAATCATTTCAATAAATCTATTAGACCTTTGACAGATTTAGTTCAAACTGGAGCACCGTTGATTGTTCCGTATGATATTGAGGCAACTTATTATATTTCTAGTGAACAATTAGGAGATATTACTTCTGTCCAAGAAAAGATCAACTCAGCTCTAGAAGAGTTTATCTCGTGGCAAAAATCTAAAATAGGTCGAGATGTGAACCCTTCTGAATTAGTTTTCAAACTAAGAGAGGCGGGGGCGAAACGTGTCGTAATAGTTTCACCGTCACATGCCGTTATCAATGACACAGAGGTAGCAAATGCAAACGTAGTCACTTTAAATTATGGAGGCATTGAAGATGAATAGTTTGAATAATTCTTCTGTCCTCTCACTTCTTCCAACCAGTTTACAAGTTGATGAAGATATAAAGGCAGCGGTTATCACTTTAGACAGATCTACATCTGAACTACTTCAATACGCTAGAAAGTTAAGTTTCTTTGTAAATCCCCTTATTACTGAACATAATCTTTTAGATGCAGTGGCTGCTGATTTACATGTTGATTTTTATGATAAAAGTTTCTCAATTGATATCAAACAGGCTTTAATCCGAAATTCATTTACTTTGCATATGTCGAAAGGAACTCCGCAAGCAGTGGAAGACTTAATCTCTACTGTTTTTGGAGAAGGAATCGTGGAAGAATGGTTTGAGTATGGTGGGGAGCCTTTTCATTTCCGTATTGTTACCAACAATGAGTCAATAACAAACGAACGTGCACAAGAGTTCATTAGAGCTCTTGAAACAGTCAAACGTAAGTCTGCAATTTTGGAAAGTGTAACGATTAATCAAGTGGAAACAATGGATATTTTCATTGGCGCTTTTGTTCATAGTGGTGACAAATACTTATTTAAGCAGGTGGTTTAAATGGGCGCTTTTGGAGGCTTAGTATTAACAAATAAAGGTCGAATACTGCAAGCAAAGACTCAAGCTGGTGCAACTTTAACTTACACAAGAATCGCAATAGGAGAAGGACAATTAGGCACTACTCCTATTGCCGACTTAAGTGCATTAAAGAGTGAAAAAATGAGTTTGCCTATATTAAAACTAAAAGTACAAAGTGATTCGCGAGTTGTAATAGGAACAGTTCTTGATAACAATTCGCTTATCAATGGATTTACTTTTAGAGAAATTGGTGTATTTGCACAAGATCCAGATGTTGGTGAAGTTTTATACTGTTATGGAAATGCAGGAGCATTGGGAGAATATATACCAGCCGGCGGAGGGGCAGATATCGTTGAGAAAGCGATTGATGTTCAAGTTCTTACAGGTAATGCAGCTAGCGTAACAGCTGTTATTGATGAGTCATTGGTATTTGCAACCTTAGAAAGTGTTCAAGAACAAGTCGATTTACATGCTAATGATGGTTCAAAACATATTACAAGTGATGAGAGAACAAAACTTGCTGGAGTCGAGGCGGAGGCAAACAAGTATATTCATCCAGCTACTCATTCACCTACCATCATTTCACAGGATGAAAATAATCGATTCGTGACAGATGCAGAGAAAACAAATTGGAATACCATTACGACGCATACGGCGGATTATCTGAAGCATACAGGCTACTCAGTTGCAACAGGTTCAGCTAACGCATATATCGCAACTCTAAACCCTGCACTATCGGCATATGCTGAAGGTGTTTCTTTACGATTAAAAATAAACGTTACGAATACAGGACCTTCGACAATCGCCATAAACGGCTTAGCCGCTAAGACAATTAAGAAGGCGAACGGCAGCGACGTAGCTGCAGGGAACTTAAAAGCTGGAAGTATCTACACGCTGGTTTATAACGACGTAAATTTTATCTTACAGGGTGAAGGGGGTGGAGAAGGGACCGCACTAGCGGCGGACGTACTAGCGTCTAAGACCTTTACGAATGACACAGGCGAAGTCGTCACAGGAACCATGCCGAATAATGGCGGCGCTGCTACGATTACGCCAGGTACGGCTAACGTAGTAAAACCTGCGGGCTACTACAGCGGGGCGCAGACAATCGCAGGCGACGCCGACCTGGTAGCTGCTAACATTAAAGCGGGTATAAACATCTTCGGCGTAGCTGGTAAAGCTTCTGTAGTCGATACATTCGACGCGACCGCGCTAGCTGCAGAGATTTTAGTAGGCGACACGGCTTATGTAAACGGGGTTAAGGTTACAGGTACTATGCCTAATAACGGCGGGGCTGCTACCATTACGCCAGGCACAGCTAACATTGTAAAGCCCGCAGGTTACTACAGCGGGGCGCAGACCATAGAAGGCGACCCTGACCTTATTCCTGCGAATATTTTAAGCGGTAAAAATATATTCAACGTAGCGGGGGCTTTAGTTTTAGGTAAGAAGTTCGCAACAGGGACTGCGGTAAATGGAACGAGTATTGTAAATTTTGGTGATACACAAACGGGAACTCTTGGTGCTTATCCTTTAATTGTAAGCGGACTAGATTTTATCCCATCCATTGTTATAGCAATGATGGTAGATACTAATAGCTCAAATGATTCGCGCCAGGTGGTTGCTCATGCTACGCCTATAACTTATCCAAATGGTCGTTCAACCCAAGTAATAGGTACACAGTTCCATACTATGACATCTTCATCACATACGGACAGCCTTTTTAAGTTTGGGACAAGTGGTTATATGAATCAAGGTGGATTCTGCATTCCTGTTGTTACAAACACAGCGAAAACATGGCAATACTGGGCGTTTGAATAAAATGAGGAGGGTGAAATTATGGTCAATATAGGGCGCAAACTTTATTATGATTTACTCACAGGGGATATTCTTGTTAATACAGGAGAGAGAACACAGTCTACACTGATTACTACAACAATCGAAGAAGATATTTTTACGTATAGAGAATTGTCCGAACGCAACCGAGAAACGTTTGATGTAATCGAATTACCGTACGGCGCATATGCAGGAGACTTTACAATTGCGACAGGTTACCGAGTGAACCCAGCAACAAAAGAATTAGAGTTCAGTTATCCTGACCCGAACGCACCTAAAGAACCACAAGTGTTTCAACAGCCTTTGAGTGAAGAAGTTGCAAAACTAAAAGAAGAAGATTTAAACAATAAAGAAGCAATCGCTGAACTATACATGATGTCGATGGGAGGGTTTTAGATGGAGATTAAACCTATTCATCGAATCTTTGCAAGTTTAGTCTACAATCAGCGTTATGTGATGGAACAAGTGCCAGAACAAGATCGTGAGGCAGTTCAGTATGTACTGGATACAGAATACAGCAATTAAAATACTAATGAGAATAATTGGAGGTAATATTATGTTTATGGTAGCTATTTTTAGTGGTTTAATCGCAGGGAAACGAAGAACGATTGCAGATGTGCCAGAGCATTTGAAAGAACCTGTATTAGCAGATTTAGCAGCACTTGGTTTAGATAGTAATGGCGACCCTATTGTAGTAGCATAAGACGTTCTTGGATCGATATGTGTCGTAAGTAATTAGAAGGGTTTGCTCCTCTTTTGTCGAAATAGGATGAAAGAGGAGATGAGATATCATGCAAAGAAAGAAAAAAACTTACGAGGATCTAATTGCAACTCTTTTTGCGGAGAATACTAAGCTTAAAGCCTATCAGGATTCTTTAATAAAAATTTTGGTGCAAAAAGGGTTAGTTAATGTAGAAGAGTTAAATAATAAATATCGAGAGAATATAAAAAAAGTAGACCCCCAAAAAATATTCAAGGATATATATGGTGTAACTGATGAAGAATTTGAGGGAATTGAAAGAGAAAAACAAGAAGCAGATAATTAATTTCTGGAACGTCCAAATGGGCGTTCTTTTTGTTTTGAATAAATGCAAGAAAGGGTGAGAAGATGCCTGAAGAAACAAATGGGTTGTTGTCGATAACTGAGCAGCTCAATAAATTAAATCAAGCCATGTTTGAAGATGATGGTAAATTTGAACTTCTAAAAAAGCAAGTGTCCGAGATAGGTATGCAAACCAAATGGCAAGGCAAAGAGATCAAGGATATTAAAGATGATTTAAAAACGATTCTTGATAACACTACCTGGTTAAAAAGGGCGATACTCACTGCCATTATTGGAACGTTGACGACAGGTATTCTAGGCGGAGCAATTGCGTTGATTTGGAATCTAGCAAACAAAGGGGTAGGTGGTTAATTTGAAATTAGGTATTTCGCCAGTCAGTGTCATGAATTTTTTTTTGATGCTGGGTTTATCAATTATTTTTGCAGTTGATGATAAGTTATTTTCAAAAGGTTCCTCAGATTTGTATGAGTTTTATTTAGATATATCTCCTCAAATTGGTTATGCATTAGCAACATTTAGTATGGCGGTTTTATTTTTCGCTGCCTTTGTGTTTAAAAATCGAAACATCGAAATTGCTGGGTTATTCGGATCAGGTATTTTCACACTTATCATTTTATCGGGTTACTTATTGGGGTTCCCGAACATTGGAAGCATCCTATTAGCCGTTTGGACTCTTGCAACATTTATGACTATTGCAAATACAGTAAATATCCTACAGGACGAGAAGGAGAGAAAAAATATATGAAAATTAATTGGCAGATTCGATTCAGTAAAGACAATTTAATGTTTTGGTTTCGCTTCATAGCTGCTTTGCTTATCCCGATACTTGCGTATATGGGATTGAATTTCGAAGATTTTACTACATGGGCGATTGTGTGGAGTGTATTCTTGCAGTTCCTATCTAATCCAGTCCTTGTTATTATGACGATTTTCAATGCAATCAATATGGTTATCGACCCTACCACAAAAGGTTTATCAGATAGCAATCGAGCATTGAAATATAAAGAGCCAAATAAGGATTGGGCGTGAAGTTATATGGTTAAAATAGCATTAGATGCAGGACATGGAATGAATACTCCAGGTAAGCGTTCACCTACAGATGAACGTGAGTGGTCATTTAATGATAAAGTTGTTTGTGCAGCTATGAAAAAATTAAGTGAGTACGAGAATGTTCAACTACTTCGTACTGATGATGCAAGTGGAAGAGCGGATGCACCTTTAGCAGCTCGTACAAATCAAGCGAATGATTGGAAAGCGGATATTTTTGTTTCGGTACATCATAATGCACTTGGTACTACTTGGGGCGATCATGAAGGTGCAGAAACGTTTGTTTATGTTCCAATGAGTAAAAACCCAAAATCTAAGAAACTAGCTGAATGTGTGCATCCGCGACTCGTTAAAGCAATGCAGGCAAAAGACAGAGGGATTAAAGATGCAAACTTTGCTGTCTTACGAAACTCCAACATGCCGGCTATTTTAACCGAAGGCGGATTCATGGATTCTCGTGAAGACATTAAAAAAATGCGTAATGATAAGTTTCTGAAAGCACAAGGTGAAGCGATTGCATTAGGAATTGTTGAATACTTTGGACTGAAAGCGAAAGCCTTACCTAAACCAGTTGTTAAGCCAACATCTCCAAAAGGGAAACTTTATAAAGTACAAGTAGGGGCGTTCGGAGAAAAAGCGAATGCTGACCGGTTAGTGAAGGAATTGCAAGGTAAAGGTTATCATGTTTACATTGTAGAAACATGATTAAATCACAAAAATTGATCATTGGTTTGTTTTTTGAAAGTTCATAAAATATAGAAACCAAAAAAAGGTAAATCCCTCTCGTATGTAGAATATGTCATAAGAAAGACATTGAGGGGGATTTTATTTGACTGCAGAGATTGGAATTCTAAATAAAATGGGGGTAGCGTTAGCAGCCGATAGTGCAGTAACTATTGGATCGGAAATTAACCAAAAAGTATATAATTCTGCAAATAAACTGTTTTCTCTTTCTAAGTATCATCCTATTGGTGTAATGATATATGGTGGAGCAGAATTCATGGGAGTACCATGGGAAATAATAATTAAAAGCTATAGAAGGAAATTAAACAGTTCAAAATTTGATACTTTGAAACAATACGCGGATGACTTTATAAATTTCATTACCTCTAATGAATTATTTTATAACAAAAAAATCGAAGAACAGCTTGTGGTGTCTATTTTTCACAAGTCGTTCACAGAAATTTTAAGTGGAGCGGTGACAGGGAAAATAAATGATAGATTAGCCCAAGGTGCTCAGGTTACGAACGAAGAAATTGAAGATTTCATTCTTTTTGAATTGAATAACAAAATTGAATTATTACGTATAAAGAATGTTACTATTGATTCTCCAAATTTTCTTGAGTCATTAACGACAGAATACCACACTAAAATTAATAAAATTATTAGCACGACAATGTTGTTTGAAGTTAGTGAGAATTTAAAAGCTCAAGCAATGTTGTATACAGGTCTTCTCATTCAAAGTGAAACTTTTTCTGATGCTTTTTCTGGTCTAGTTATCTCTGGGTATGGTGAAAAAGAAATTTTTCCGAGTTTATATGAATTCCATCTCGAAGGAATATTCCTTGAAAAACTAAAGTATATTGAAAGACCTAAAATTACTATTGGAACAATTAATGACGAAGATCATATTACTTCTTCAATGCGCCCTTTTGCTCAAAAAGAAATGGTACATTCATTTATGAATGGGATCGAACCTTCCTTATACGATACATTTATGAACGTTGTTTCATTGGCTTTTAGTAAGTATTTTGAGGAAATTACTGAAAATATGGAAATACCTTCCGATATAGATTTAGAGCGAGTACAAAAAGAACATTTAGAGACGGTCATGCATTCTATACATAATACAATAAATTCATACCAAGGAAAATATTTTACTGGACCAATTATGGATATACTTGATGTATTACCTAAAGAAGAGTTAGCCGCTATGGCAGAAGCTTTAGTAAACCTGACATCGTTCAAGCGACGAGTAACTATGGATGCTGAAACTGTGGGTGGGCCTATTGATGTTGCGGTTATTACCAAAGGCGATGGGTTTGTTTGGATAAAGAGAAAACATTATTTTAAACCAGAATTAAACTATCAATTTTTTAAAAATTACTTAGAGGAGGAATAAACATGTTAAATACTTTTTTTTCAAGTGAAAAAATTAAACAGACATCAATTCAAAATTCACATTTCAATATTCCAGAAAAGCAAAGGATATTTTCTGATTATATTCGACAAGAACAAAACGATGTAATAAAAGTCAAAGAATTGATAAAAGATAAGTTAATAAGAATATAAATAAATCAAGCACCTCTAACCAGGTGCTTTTTTTTTCTCAAATGTCGAAACTTGGCGAACGATTTTTCAACACGATGGAGTATTTTACGAGTAAAGTAAAACTATAGCTAAAAGAAAGACTTACAGTAGGTTTTAGAAGGGGATCAAAATAGTGAAAAATAAAACCATAATTGGATTACTCAGCTTAAATTTAGTTTTTATTGGTTACGTTATTTATAGTGGATTAGAAGTGAAGAATCATATTAGAGATGTTGAAAATATTTTAGAAGATTCCAATGAATCTAGTGAATTACCTGATTTACAGGTGGAAGTAGAAGAATTGTATGAGCAAATTGATTCAGTACAATCAACAGTAGATACTATCGAGACGGACGTGGAGGAAATAAATAGCGGTATAGAAGAAATATTATATTCTGGTGGATACATAGAATAAACTTGCAAGAAGGAAAGCATCTCTCACGAGGTGTTTTTTTTCGTCTGAAATTTATTGATAAAAAACATACGTTCGCATATACTAGGAACAAACGTTCTTATTATTGGAGGGATTAATGTGAAAGAAAGTCTTTTGAAGTCTGTGCGGTACGGTCAAATTGTGGATGTAATGTATATGGCAAAGAGCGGTGAAGTAACAAAACGACGAATCAAAGTACTGAAGCTTTACGGTGAATCGTTCCAGGCTTATTGTTTCCTACGCAATAAGAAACGCACATTCAAAGTCGATAACGTCTTAGCATTAATCCCTGTTATGGCTAAGGAGCGAACGGTTGTATGATTGGCAAAGACGAATTCGCTGCACGTTTTGACCAGGTTTATCAAACGGCCAAGATGCGAGATCGTGGAAGTATTAAATGGACCGCTATGATGTTGCCAGAACATACTGCTCAGTTAAGAGAAGATGTAGCAAATTACAATAAAGTCGAACGTCCACAGCTTGATGAATACGATTTGCAAACACTTCATGAAGAAATTGAACGTGCCATCATCAGTAAAGCGGAAACGAAAACAACTACTTGGAGAGATGGAGAGTTTAGTCATATTCGAGGGGTAATTGAAGAGATAACACCTAAATGGTTAATTATCGACGGACCGTTTGGATCGATGAGCGTTTCGTTGGATAGCGTAGTAGGAGTTATGTTATTGGAGTAGAAGGAAATCAAAACATCTCTGTAGAATAAAATCTGCAAAGGGGTGTTTTGTTTGAATAAAGAAGAATTTTTAGAAATGGCAGAAGCTTATAAAAAAGCACCGTGTCCTGTTTGCCAATCATCAAACCTAATTTATTCCGGATACACATTCAAAGATGGAGATATGGCCGGGCAATTGCAAATGAGCTGCACGACTTGTGAAAATGATTTTGATTTACATGTACATAGTTTAAGAAGTTGTGAAGTTTTACAGTAATACATTTTAGCTTTATTTCGACAATTCATAAAATAACATAGACTTGTTCATTTCCAAAGATTACAATTTAAGTAATTGAATTGGAAAGGGAGTAAACCATGAAGAAATTATTATCAGTACTAATGTCAATTCTAATTGTCTTAGCATTATTACCAAAACAAGAGGTTTCTGCAGCAACATTTTCCGATGTACCAACAACACACACTTATTATCAAGAAATTATGTTTTTGCTTGATAAGGGTGTAATAAATGCAGGTGCAAAATACGGAGTTAATGATAAAGTTACCCGTGAAGAAGTTGCTGTAATGGTTTCAAAAGCAGTTGGATTAGATGGGAAACAAACTTCAACGAAGTTTAAAGATGTACCATCATCTATGTCATCATCAGGTTATATAAATTCTGCAGTAAATGCAGGAATCATTAATGGATATCCTGATGGAACATTTAAACCTAAAGATTTGGTTACTAGAGGTCACATGGCAACATTTATCTCTAGAGGATTTAAACTTACACAAAGTGTTAATATTAATTTTAAAGATGTTCCTGTAGGTTCAACTGCTTATGAGCATGTAAAGAAACTAGCTTATAAGAATATTACTACTGGATATCCGGACGGTACATTTAAGCCTAATGAAAACCTAACACGAGCACATATCTCAGCGTTTATTGCACGAGCAATGGGATTCGAAAAAGTAGAAGCTAAACAAATGAAAGTTCATTTCATAAACGTTGGCCAAGGTGATTCTATTTTAATCCAATCACCAAACGGCAAGAACATGTTAATTGACGGTGGTAAAAAGTCTGAAGGAGCTAAAGTAGTTTCATTCTTAAAGTCTAAGGGTGTGTCAAAGTTAGATTTTGTAGTTGCAACACATCCGGATGCTGATCATATCGGTGGACTGATATCGGTTTTGAATTCCTTTTTTATTGGGACTTTCATAGATAGTGGAAAAGCACACACAACAGACACTTATTATGAAATGTTGCAACTGATCGATACAAAGAATATTCCTTACAAAGTCCCAACTGAAGGTGAGAATATTGCATTAGATTCGGCACTTAGCTTGCAAGTATTAAATGCAGCTGACGTCGGTGATGATAACAATGAAGCTTCTATCGTTTTAAAAATGACGTATGGTAAAGAATCATTCTTATTTATGGGTGATGCGGATGTTAATAGTGAAAGCGAAATGGTTTTGAAGTATGACCTAAAAGCTACAGTATTAAAAGCAGGTCACCATGGATCAAGTACTTCTACATCACACGTTTTCGTGAATGAGGTCAAACCAGTTACGACAATTCTTTCATATGGAAAGGATAATTCATATGGTCATCCACATTCTGAAGTGGTAAATCGTCTGAAAGCTATAGGTTCGAAGATATATAACACCGTTGATCATTGCGATATTTCGGTTACAACTGTTGGGAATGGACATACGGTAAGTAATACTTGTTCACCAAGCATTAAACCTACACCGAAACCCAGTCCAGTCCCAATACCAATACCAACACCACCGATTGTTATTACACCTCCAGTCCAAACTAACTTTGCAAACTGTACTGAATTGCGAAAAGTTTATCCTAATGGAGTGTCTTCTTCACATCCAGCCTATGCTTCGAAGCATGACCGGGATAAAGATGGTTGGGCTTGCGAAAATTAACTTTATTATTTATTAATAGGAGATGTCAGAATGATTTCAAATAAGTATTCTGTAGATCGAATTGATGATGGATATGTGGTCCTACTAAAAAGACCATTTGAGGTGGATCAATTATTAATACCAATAGAGGAAATTAATTTCGAAGTATCTGAAGGTGACATTGTTCTTGTGGCATCAAGTGAAGATGGAAATGACTATATTATCACTTTACTTGATAACGAAACAGCACAAGCTAGAGATAACGTTGACTATTTGATTGAAAAGCTGAAGAACAAATAAAAAACAAATCAAAAGAAATAAAATAAAAGCCCAACCACAAAAGAATTGTGGAAGGGCTTGTTTATTTAAATTCCTAGTAATTGTTTTTTTTTCTCATTGAAATCATTTTCCGTGATTATTCCATCATCCATTAACGATTTATACTTTCGAATTTCGTCAAAAACATCTGAGATATCGTTCGATGAGTTAATTGGCTTTGTGGGGGCTTTTTCAGAAGGCTTAGTAATCCGCGCACGAACATACTCGGCAAATTCTCTAGTCATTTTTTTATCCACATTATCAATTTCTGCTTTGTTTCCACTTACATAAAACTTAATTTTACCAAGTAACATACCAGTAGAATATTCAATCGAAGAAATATTCGTATAAGGAAAATCCTCAACTTTTAGCCCATAAACTAAACCTTTATTTACAAAAAGCACCCTTTTATTTGTGGCAACTAATATTCCATTACCACCTGCATAAAAACCTGATACTAGTTTTTCAACATTTTCATTTTCCCATAAGATATTAGGCAGCTCTTTAATTTCTTTTATTCCAAGAAGTCTAGACGCACCATCGAGCATATTGATCTGGTTTTTTATTTCTTCTAATGTAGGCATTTGAAACCCCCTATTATTATCAGTTAATGTATTATTCAACAAAATAAGGTAATATCCTTCAAAATTTACTTAAATAATAATTGGTGCCATTTTGGTGCCTATAAATATATAAACCAATATAATTAGAGATAGTAATATTGTTGATTTATCTATATTTATACAAGAAAAATGTGTTGACTATAACAGCATATTATTAATAAAACAGTTACACTCTATGGGCGGCATGATGTAATAACAACTTCTCTATTCTGAGTAGTTGTGTAATTTAAAATTAGTTAACGAAAAGACTATTCCTAAAAATCGGGGGGTAGTCTTTTTGTTGCTTTTCTATCCTTTCATTTGAATAAAACCTAATGTCATGTGCTATTATTAGGTTGAAATCGATTGAATAATAAATACACACATGAATTCTAATTGTCTTTAAAGAGGCAATATGAATGAAGAAGCTGCTGTGTAAATAGGCAATGTTATAGGAGGTTTATAAATGGACAATAACGATATATTAATTAGATTAAGATATGCTCTAGATATAAAAAATAAAGATATGGTAGAGATATTTAAACTTGGTGGCATTGAAGTAACAAAAGAAGAATTGTTACTGATCCTCACAAAATCAAAAGACGATTACTTTGATGATGCCGACGATTTTTATGATGAGAATGAAAATGAAGAGAATATAAAATGTGATAATACGATGTTAGAGTCATTTTTAAATGGCTTTATTATATTCAAAAGAGGAAAGCAAGAACCGAAACCGGGACAACCTGAACGACCAGCACTGACAAATGAAAGAGTGAATAATCTCGTTCTCAAAAAATTGAAAATAGCACTCGAATTAACAAGTGAGGATATGCTGGATATATTAGAATCAGCAGGAGTCACTGTAACAAAAGGTGAATTAAGCGCATTATTAAGAAAAGAAGGACATAAGAATTATAAAGAGTGCGGTGATCGATACGCTCGGAATTTCTTAAAAGGATTAGCTTTAAAATATAGGGTGTAATAGATCAGCGCATAAAAAAACTGAAATTCCAATTTGATGTAACTTTATTGCCGGGCGGCACGGTGTAATCATATAAATAAATAATCTAAAGATTATTTCTCACGAAAATGGGAGGTAGTCTTTTTATGTTTTTAAAATTCACTTATCCCATGCATTTTCTCTTCCTTACTACGATAGGTTAGTAGTATTCGATGAAAAAAATAGTTGATAAATCGCTATTCTCTCCTTTTCTCGAATTAAAAATGGATAGTGGAGGGTTTAATCATGCAGTTTTTCTACACAGTCCGGCCCGAGGACACGCTGTACAAGATTGCGAGTCGATGGGGGTTACCAGTTGAGGCCTTAATTGCTGCAAATAATTTGGTAACACCGTTCACGATTTATGTTGGTCAGCAGCTTTCCGTTCCTCCTGGAGTTAATGTCATTCGTGTAAAACCTGGAGATACCGTTTATAAGATTGCTCAATTTTTTGGTGTACCTCTATCTGTTATTATCGAAGCGAATCAGCTTAATCCTCCGTATATCATCCAAGTAGATCAACTGCTGAAAGTACCTCCAGGTAGTCCCTATTACGTTGTACAACCAGGGGATACACTATTTCAGATTGCTAGACGTTTTAACGTAGTAACAAGCGGGAACAGCAATCCTGAACTTATCAGAGCAATCAACCAGCTTCCAACAAATACGATTTACCCGGGTATGAATTTAATCATTCCGTATGCTCCACCAGGGGATCAAGGTTTAATTGCTTATACATCCAATGTTGGCGGAGATTATGATATCTGGTTATATAACACTGGTGATGGTGAGAATGTACAACTTACATTTGGTTTGGGGGAGTCCTTTTCCATTCCTTTTTGGTCACCGGATAGTCAAAGAATTGCATTTGTAGGTAAAAATGCAATTCTGTATGAAATCCTATTTTCTGAGGGAACCATTACTCGTATTGATCAATTCAGTGAAGGTTTAGGTGTCTATTTAAGTTGGTCACCGGACAGTCAAAAATTGGCTTATTCGAAACAAGAGGAAGTTATTTTATACAATGTCCTCACACATCAATTCCAGCAAATACCCCAACCTGGAGCGACTGATGTTCAGTGGTTTCCAAGTGGAGCAGAATTGCTTTTCCAAGCGCCTGATGGATCCGGAATTAGTCAGCTTTATCGAATTCGAATCGATGGCACCCGTAAACAACAAATCACACAAAATACTGGTGGTCGGTTTAATGATGTGCGGCTTTCCCCTAATGGATCATATGTGCTTTTTACAACTCCTGGTGTTAGCATTTCCATCATATACACATTGGATATTTCAACAGGGAACATATTTGAAGTGAGGGGCGGTCCGCTAGCTAAAAATTATTTTCCGGTATGGTCTCCAGATTCATCTGCAATTGCATACAGTGCTACTGCTTTTGAAGAGGTAGGATATTTTTCACTAATCAGAACAACTGGCAGAAGAGGTGAAAAAGATACAACAAGAGCGATTTCAAATTGCTATGCAACACCTGTTACATGGTCTCCTGATGGCAGGAAAATTGCGTATCTTTCGGATTGTGCCAATGGTACGGCTAGTGAGATGTGGATGATTGATGTCATGCATCCCGTACCGATTCGATTAAGAGAAGCTGCACTCATTACTTCACTGCAATGGTCTCCTATGCCAATTGTGGATATGAAAAAAACCTTTACCAGCCAAGTCTACAACGTTCAATTTCGATATCCTTCCAATTGGGAAAGAGTATCAGACGAAAGATTTGAAGGTCCAGATGGCTTCTTTCAACTTTCAGCAATTTCTTCAGATGAAACGATTAACGAAGTTTGTCACAATGAAGCATTCCATATATTACACCCTTACGGTTCCCAACCTCGTATCATTGAAACACAAATTCAACAACAAGAAGCTTGCTTTATTTATCCATCAAAAGACCAACCACCTGAAATGGAAGATCAAGCCGCTCTAATCATCAAGTATCCAAACCCAATACAAATCGGGGGGAATACCTACAATTATTTTATCTTGTGGGTAGACCAGCATCATCTGAATGAAATAAGTACTACCCTTGTGTTTCTATCATAAATGTTTAATTTCATTCATCTATAAAATTTGAGAAGGTCTTTCTACAGTTAACTAAACTGATGGAGAGGCTTTTCTTGCATATACTAAATGTTCTTCGTGGGCATGAATGAGGATATTATCCAACATTGCAAAACCTACATCTCAAGACTTAGATGCAAACACCTCCTAGGTCCATTATAAAGAATCTCCACCTGAGCTATACTTGATATAACGAGGTTATTGATACAGAAAGGGAATGGCACATGGTTGACTATACGAAGAAGGTCGAACAAGAGATTTATTTTTGGAAACGGAAAATGACAAGAAAATCCGGCATCCTTAGCCGTGTATCCAAGAATGCGCAGAATAAAGTCAATGGTTTTATTCCGGAGAAGTTCCATAAATTGATGACCGAAAGTATCAGAAGCATGATCAAGACAACAATTGTTGGCTCGAATTTGACGACGAAAAAACAGTCATCATCCGAATTAAGTCTCTATGAGCGAGATGAGCTTTTCAGGAAAAAACTTTCAACCTTTAGAAAAACCGCAACCATTGAAGGTGCTGGAACGGGTGCTGGAGGCATATTGCTTGGTGTCGCTGATTTTCCGTTATTATTATCCATTAAAATGAAATTTCTTTTCGAAGCAGCTGCTGTTTATGGTTTTGATACCACCGATCCTGAAGAACGACTCTTCATTCTTCATATCTTCCTTTTGACCTTTTCAAGCGAGGAAAAACGGAAAGAAACATTGTTTATCATTGAAAACTGGGAACAGCAAAAAAGCCTGATTGCAGATATGGACTGGCGGAATTTCCAACAGGAATATCGGGATTATATTGATTTAGTCAAAATGTTTCAAATGATACCAGGCATCGGAGCTGTTGTTGGGGCGTTTGCTAATTATAATCTACTCGACCAACTCGGAGAAACGGCAATGAATTCATACAGAATGCGTTTATTGCAATCTAAATAAAGGGGGCAAACAAAGGATATTTTTTAAAAACAAATTGTTTATTTTTTTCGGAATATTGTTAGTGGTTGCAGGGGGAATCACATTTACATTAAAAACTGTTGATGTATTTGCTAAGAATGATAATAAGATAGTCATTGAAGATTCCACATATACGGACATTGAAGTTTTGACCAATAATACGTCAATTGAAATTGTACCAACTGAAAGTTCAGTTGCAACAGTCGAATATTCAGGCGATACGAACAAGAAGTCTACATTCACATTAGATGCAAATGTAAAAGGAGAAACACTTTACGTGAATTTTAAAGAGAAACGACGATTCTTTTGGTTTGGTTTTGGATCTTTTAACTCAACATTAACAATTAATGTTCCAGAGAAACAATATGAAAGTATCCAAGTTGAAAGTGACAACGGACGCATAAGTGTAGAAGATGTCAAAGCTGAAGATGTTGTGTTAGAGACTGAAAATGGTCAAATTCTTTTAAAAAAGATTGAAGCCAATAGTGTTTATGTTAAAACCGATAATGGTAAAGTCATTTTCGAACATGTTAAAGGTAAAATTAAAGGAATTACGGATAATGGAAGAATAATAATGACCACAAAAAAATTAGACCAGCCAATCGAATTGGCAACAGACAATGGAAGTATTGAGATTAAAACGGAATTTGAACCAACCAATGCGACAATTGAAGCCAAAACGGATAACGGAAGAATTACCATTTTTGGCGTCGAAGATACCTTTGCAAGTTACAGTAAAGGGGAAAATTTGATTAAGTTAAGAACAGATAATGGTCGTATTACTATAACAAAATGAGATCAATCAGCTGATTAATTGGAAAGAAAGAAAACATCACTTTCCAATCGTCAAATGCAACATACCTGTACATGTGAAAAAAGCGTTTAATCCTAATAAAAGGATTAACGCTTTTTTGAATTATAGGAAAGTATAAGATTTTTAAATGTATTTTCTCTCATTAAAGATTCGCTATGTCTAGCTCCAAACGCTAGCTCCACCTAAGCTTGGGCCCACACGATGTGGATCATAAGGGCGATCCGACAAAATTTCTTTGCACTGCATTTTGCGACGAGTAACCGCAGGAGCAGGATGTCGGGCTCTTAGCCTTACAGACCTCTACCGAAAGCAAGCTTGTGCATCGGTTCTTCCAACCCCGGTGTCGAGCTAGAAGGTACTTTGCGCTTTTCTTGTTATATTTGATACAAAATTCCGAGTAATATTCTATTGCTTGCGCCATATTAAATCTGAAAGTAAGGTCTTTACGGGTAAATTATATAACCAACTGACAATTTTCGTTGAAAGCCATTGGCAAATGATTGCCTGTATAACAATTTGCCAATCAATGATATAAGCCGTTATAACAAAAATAGCACCATTGATCCAAAATAATGATTTAGCAGGGTGAATTTTTTTATATTTAGCAATGATTAAAGCAATAATCCCAACGCCACCGTTTGAGACACCTTGTCTTAAGAGAATGGCAATTCCCGTACCGAGGAAAAGGGATCCAGCTAATAAATCAATCCATATATTTGAAAAAGGCGATTCTAAATACAAGTTACACATATTGACTGAAATAGAGGTGATGGTTATGCCAAAGAGGGTACCTACTGCACTACCACCCCCGAGGTAATGGAACGCAAATAACAGCATAGAAGAGTTCACAAGCCATAACGAAATACTCAGAGGAATTTCAAACCAATAATTCAGCAAAACTGTAAACCCACCTGCTCCTCCAGAAGGGATATAATTTGGAAATAAAAATACGCCCATTGCGAACCCTTGAATAACTGCTCCCACAATGATTAGAAAGTACTTTCTGGGTAAACCACCAAAGACCATTGGGGTATGTTTCCTACCTTTGCTTCTCACAAGACATCATCCTTCATTATATATGGAACAGTGTGGTAGTCCTGCTCTCGTATTGTATGCTACATAGAAAGAAGGAATTCATCGCCACGGGAAAAGGCACATATGTAAGCTACTAGTTTTAATATTAAAGGAAAAGAAGAAAAACCTGCCTTACCACAATTATGAGTTGTCGTAAGCAGGCTATCTTTAGAAAGTATAAATTTTAGAAGTTTTTTCTTATTCAGAAACCGCTATGTCTAGCTCCTAGCGCCAGCTCGAGGGCCACACGACATGGGTCATAAATGCGCAAGGTTTCCTCTGCGACGAATAACCGCAGGAGCACAGGACATAGGGCTCTTAGTCTTACAGACTCTCAAGCTAGAATGCGCTTATCTTATAAAACAACTTTTGGAAGAGAACGAAGGGGAAATTCGGATTCCTCATCTCGTTTGCGTTGTGTATTATCGGGGTTACTAATAATTTTTCTTAATATATGAGTAACAGTAGAGGTGAAAACTTTGTGATCTCTTTGTCTTGGTCTAGGTAGATGGATGGTTACATTTTGGGCGATTTTTCCTTCTTTCAATAAAATAACACGGTCAGCAAGTGCAACCGCCTCTTCCACATCATGTGTAACCAGCAAAGTTGTAAAGCGCTCATTAAGCCATATACTTTCTATCAGGATTTGCATTTCGAGCCTAGTAAAAGCATCCAATGCTCCCAGTGGTTCATCAAGCAAAAGCAGGCTCGGTTTGTGTATAAGAGCGCGTGCTAAGGCAACTCTTTGTTTTTGCCCACCAGAAAGAGTGGTCGGCCACTCATGAATCCGATTTTCTAACCCGACATTTCGTAGAACCATTAACGCTTCGTTTCGGTGTATGCCCTTTAATCCTAATTCCACATTTTCTAGAACCCTTTTCCATGGAAGAAGCCGTCCATCTTGAAACATCATACATGCTTTGTGATTTAGTGACATTAGTGGTTTCTCGTCTATAAGAATCTTCCCGTTTGTTGGTTTTTCCAACCCAGAAAGTAGGCGAAGCAAGGTGCTTTTTCCACACCCGCTCTTTCCTACTATAGCGACAAATTCCCCTTTACGAATATCAAGATTCAGGTTGGTTAAAATTTCATTATTGTTATAACATTTCTGGAGATTTATCATTCGTAAGTGAATATCGTTTTCGATATCTTTCATACCTCTCCCCTTCATCTTTAAGAGTGTTTTGTGTAACCCGGATGCCATTTTAACCATCTTCTTTCCAGAAATCTAGCGATTACGTCTGAAAGCTTCCCAAGAAAAGCGTAAAGTAAAATACTCAAGATGATAACATCCATTTGCATAAATTCCCTTGCGTTCATTGCCATATAGCCAATTCCAGAAATAGAGGAGATGGTTTCAGCGGCGATTAAGGTAATCCACATCATACCTAACGAAAAGCGGATCCCAACTAGGATTGAGGAGAGAGCACCTGGAAAAATAACATGAAAAAACAAAGAGACATCGCCCAATCCGTAAATTTTCCCCATTTCAATCAGTCCTCGGTCAACCGATTTAATGCCGTGAAAGGTATTAAGATAGATTGGAAATAGGACGCCTAATGCGACGAGAAATATTTTTGCTTCCTCCCCAATGCCAAACCATAAAATAACAAGTGGAATTAAAGCCAAATGTGGAATATTCCTCAACATTTGAATCGAGGTATCAAACAGCATTTCAGTTGTTCGAAACAATCCGTTAAATAGACCAAGTATAAAACCAATGCTTCCGCCTATTAAGAAACCTGCCAAGGCTCTCCAAAGACTAATCCAAACGTGATGGAAAAGCTCGCCTGTCTTCATAAGTTCGACAGCTGCAAAATAAACATCAGATGGGGCAGGTAGAATTCTATTTGGTAGGATTCCAGTTTTAGTAGTAAATTGCCATAAAATAAGCAAAAAAACAGGTAAAATCCAAGGTAGTATTTTGAAAATGAAATTAGAAAAAGGAAATTTCAACTTCCGTCATCCTTCTTGTCGAAGGTAAAGACACTATCCTCCACATTTATTTCTTTGGGAATAATCTTCAATTCATAAAATGTATCGGCTATTTCTTGTTGCTCTTTTATTATTTCCGCATCTATCTCATCCACTCCATATACTCTTCTTTCGACAGCCAGTTTCATGGAGGTTTCATCAATGCCAAGAACAGATGAAAGCATAGTTGTTAGTTCTTCTGGATGTTCATTGGCCCATGTACTTGACAGTTTAATTTCCTCTATCACTACTTTTATGATGTCACTGTTTTTCGTGAATTCAGAAGAAGCCAGAAAGAAATCACGATCGGTAGTAAGACCTTCGCCATCTACTAGGAGGCGAGCATTAGCGGTCGTTTCTGTATCAGCGGTGAAGGGATCCCACACAACCCAAGCTTCGATATCTCCTTGTTCAAATGCCACTCTGGCATCTCCAGGTGACAAGAACGCGGGTTTAATATCATCATACTCAAGACCTGCTTTCTCTAATGCTTTCACAAGCAAATAATGGGAGCTTGATCCTTTGGCAAATCCAATGGTTTTACCTTTTAAATCTGCCAAAGTCTTGATGGGGGAGTCATTCTTCACGAGGATACCAGAGCCTTTATACTTAGATTTTCCAACGGCTGCATATTTCATCGTAGAACCAGAGGCTTGTGCAAAAATAGGCGGGGAATCCCCCGTCCGTCCAAAATCAATACTTCCGGTATTTAAGGCTTCTAGCAAAGCGGGTCCAGCTTGGAATTCGAACCATTCTACAGAGTAGTTAAGAGGCTCTAACCGTTTTTCTAATGTGCCCAGGTTCTTTAAAATAATTAAAGGACCGTTTTTCTGATAACCAATTCGAATGATTTCTTTCGTGGTTGTTTTTGATTGCTCATCATCATCATTCTTGCTAGAACATGCAGACAAGAATGTTGATAAAACAAGAAGCAGACTTAAACATATTGCAAACGATTTACTCTTCCTCTTAGCCTCCAATAATGATACACATCCCCTCATAGTTGAGCCACCTGTACTAACGGTTATTAGTTGACAGATGACATTTACCTCATTTACAAGGTATGCGATAAGGAATTTTACGTGCCTGTCTTGGATAAGGAAAACCCTTTTAGTCCCTGGTTTTTATGGGCGGTAATACGGAAATTATCAAACTATATAGCTGCAATTCCTAGAGTAGCCATTCATAATTTGAAATGTTACTAACTCTATAAAAAAACGAAAAGTGAATGAAAATTGGTTTGTTTGAAATACTAGAACCAACAATAAATGCTTCTTTTACATCTCTAACACGGTTAGTTTGTGTAAATTGGAATGCGGATGTGTGGGAGGATGTACATGAAAAATTCTTTCTTTTCTGATGACAGGGAAATTTGTCTTCACCGTTTTGAGGATAATGAACATTCCAATGGGGCAATTGTGCCGCCAACGTATAGCAATACTCTTTTTATATACCGGAATTTTGAAAAACTGGCGGACGCTGATAACCATCAGCATGATCACTACATTTACAGTAGAGGCATGAATCCAACTGTAGACATCGTGGAGAAAAAAATCGCAGCTCTTGAACGGGGAGAACAGTGTAAATGTTTTTCATCAGGTATGGCTGCTATCACCGCCGCTATGTTTAATAGCGTACAAAGCGAGGACCACATATTAGTCATTGGGAATGTTTATACTTCAACTATAAATTTGCTAAAGTATTTAAAGAAATTTCAAGTTGAGTATTCAATTGTTTATTCTACAGACATCGAGGCAATCAAAAAAGCTACCCTTTCGAATACAAAAATGCTTTATCTCGAAAGCCCGACAAATTTAAATTTTAGGCTCATTGATTTAAAAGCAGTTTCAAGGCTTGCTAAATCTTTAAACATTCGGACAGTCATTGATAATACCTGGGCCACACCACTTTTCCAAAAACCACTCACGTTCGGGATTGATATTGTCATTCATTCTGCTTCTAAATACTTAGGCGGACATAGTGATGTTATGGGAGGTGCCCTAATAACAAGTGCGTCCATAATGAATACAATCTTTTCTGAGGAATTTCTCCTTCAAGGAAGCGTTCTTGTTCCAGATGAAGCCACAAAACTTCTTAAAGGATTGCGAACACTTCCTTTGCGAATGAAAGTCCATGAAGAGAGTGGTTTAAGACTAGCATCATTTTTAGAGACGCATGAAAAGGTGAAAAAAGTGCATTATCCTGGACTGCCCTCTCACCCCGATTTCAATTTAGGTAAAGAACAAATGACCGGATACTCTGGATTGCTAAGCTTTGAATTAGAATCTGCAGATTTTCAAAATGTAGCAGAAGTCATCAATAAGGTGAAGATATTTAAAATCGGTGTTTCCTGGGGATCGTTTGAGAGTTTAATTTGGTCTCCTAATTACGGAACTAACGTCGAGAATCTCCGGAAAGAACAAATAAACCCTGGAATCATACGAATCGCGGTGGGTCAGGGAGATCCAGATGAGCTAATAATGGATCTCAAACAAGCGTTAAGTTAATAAGCATACTTTCTCTTATCGAAGGCAAACTATCCGTGTAATTAAAGATGAAGGTCTAGACATATGATGAAAAGCCTAGTTTTAAAAAATCTTTACGTGGTAATAAAGGAACTAAGGAATCTTTATCGAAATTAATGCTAGAAGTTCATGGGAGGGAAATGTATATGGCTAAAATCGAAGTAGGCGACATTTTTACATTGTTTGATGAAAACAATGAAGAACAAGAAATTGAAGTGTTAGGAACGTTAGATATTGATGGCATAGAATACGTTGCAGTTGGTTTTGCAGAAGAAACTCAAGATGAGACCGAAGAAGATATCGATGTTTTCTTCTTAAGAGTTGAAGATGACGAGGAATTATCCGTTATCGAGAGTGACGAAGAATTTGAAAGAATCTCTGCAGCATTTAAAGAAGCTGGAGAAGAAGAAGAATAAACAAATAGACAAAAGGAGCGGGTGTTACTACCGCTCCTTTTGTCTTTCTTTAGTATTAATTGTTTAGAAAAGACTTCACCATATGTGTGGGTGAATTTTCAAAACCTGATAGGATCTGCATGGAATGAAACTTAGGGAATAATTCTTTCTGAATCTCTCTGACATTCTTTCCATTCTGATGGAGCTCCATCACTTGTCCTTGAATATCTTCTAAGTATTGAAGCTTGGAAGCTAAATGCTTTTTCCCATTAATGACGACTCCTGCATGCGCACAGTATAAAGTAGAAAAATCATACTCAAGAACTTTGCGAATTGATTCCATTAATACGGGAACAGATTCAAAGGAAAAAATACTCTTTGGATGAGGAACAACAAATAAGTCACCTCCGAATAGCCAACCCTGCTCTTTATTAAAAAGAACGCTATGATCGTGAGCATGTCCGGGGGTATGAATCACTTCAAACTTGTGATTTTCGGTTTCAATGAATGCTGGAATCGGTTCTGGCTGAAATGGTTCACTCTGCCCCCAAAAAACTTTTCGATAAAAAGGAAGGGATTTTGAATGCTGGCAATTTATAATACCGGTTTTATGAATATAAATGGGTTTTTTTAAATGACTTTCTATCCAGGAGCCTAAACCTATATGATCCTCATGGTGATGTGTGAGTGCAACTTGTGAAATGGGTAGACTCTGAAAAATTGGAATTAAGCTCTTTTTTGCATGCCGAGGTCCCGTGTCAATTAGTAATCCATCTACAAAGTATAAATAAACATTTATCTTAAATTTATAAAACGAAACGGTTGCCTTAATGTAATGTATGTCCTCATGCTGAAACTCTTCAATCATAATGTACCCAACCTTCTAGCAAATTTCTTTCTTGTTAAGATTATCATCTTTTTGAGTAATATAATCCCTAATTGATAAACATAACAATGATGGAGTGTTCTGTATAACTTAATTAAGAAAAAATTATCAAGCTAGAGGAGTTTAGTAATGGAGGAAAAAAAGAAAGTAATAGACATGATTCAACCAGAATGGAGAGAAAAAATACAAATAGAGCTAAATGGTCTAAATTTCACAAAAAACTTCCGATCTGCCAGTGCGGAAGAGTGGTACATTTTCTTACCTCATTACCATGATCCAAAAACAGGTGGGGCAGCAGGCAAAGCAATTATTCACTATAATTTGTATGGTAATAAAGATGTCTTCATCAATACGACGATCATCTTTGATGATCCTAAACTACATCAGCCTGAACTACACTCTCTTGTTTATTCTATTGCAGATGAATTGATAAACCGCCTCGTAGGTTTTTCGGACACATTATTATCAGTTCATGCTGGTGAAAATTCCTATGACGCAGAATACCAAAAATAGATCTTTTCATCTCGAATAAAAATCATTATAAAAGTAACAACTCCCAGACTGTTTCCCGCAGAAGAGAAGCAGTTTTTTTCATGTATGTTGAGTGGGGAAGTATTTACCTGAAGGCGTATAAAGTACCAAATTAAAACGATTACATTTGTGTTACAATTATTACGTTGTGAGAAAATATTAATAGAATGAGGGAAATACATATGTCTAATGTACAAGCAAAAAAACCGTTTTACACGAAATGGTGGGTATGGTTATTGGCTGTAATTATCGTTATAGCTATTGCAAGTGGTGGAGAAGATACGGTTGATTCAACAACGAGTGAACCTGATACTTCGACTAAAGAGCAAGAAGTTACAGAAAGCAGTCCTTTACCGAACGAAAAGGAGGCTGAAACAGTTGATGAACCTAAAGAAGAAGTTGTGGAAGCGCCGGTAGAAGAGGTTGTAACAGAACCTGCTTTCAAAAATCCAATCCTTGATTTAGACCCTGCAACTGTTGCGAATGAAATTAAAACACAAGCAGAATCTGATTGGGTAGATGATTATGAAATGCAAGACTATCAAATAGAGAATCAAACTGCCGCTTATAATGAATTAAAGGCTGTTGTTGTCGATACTGAAGTTAAACAAACTCAAATGGATAAAGCGATGAGTGACTGGGATATGGATTTTGAAATGATCCAATATCAATATGAAAATCAAATGGAAGCATATGAAAACTAATAAGTGAGGGTGAGGCTGATGCCTCGCCCTTTTTTTTAGTTTTTGGATAATCCTCCATAAAAGTTAGAGCGCAACTATAGTCCTTTGATGAAAACTAATTAACTAATTTCCCACCTTTAAGTATGAGGACTCCTAGATTAGGGTAATAGAAGGATTATACATAGTTTCCATCTGAGGGGAGGATGAAAAGCAAATATGAATCTACCATTAGCGGTAGGATTAATCTTATTCGCTTTATTCTTTGCAGCTTTTGTGGGTATCAAATTATTGCGCATGCCAGATATCGTCATTTATATCATTGCAGGAGCAGGACTCTCTTTAACAGGATATTTTGGAGATACAGAAGTCTTTACGATTGCTGGTGAAATAGGTTTAATCGTATTGTTTTTCCTTTTGGGAATGAAATTCACTTTTGGTGAGCTTACATCGAAGGGAAAAAAAGTATGGAAGGCCAGTTTGCTAGATGCTGTATTCGGAATTGGTGTCACTTTTGCCATCTGTATGATTGCCGGCTATGAATTTTTCACCTCTTTTTTAATTGCTGGCCTGGTTTATGCAACTAGTTCATCCATTACGGTAAAACTTCTTGAGCATAAAAATAAATTGGATCGTAAGGAATCTGGATTTATATTGTCTCTATTAATATTTGAAGATTTAATTACTCCTCTTTTAATAACCGTCTTAATAGGCTTATCCGGAGATGGATTGACAGTAATGGATTTTGTTTTTATCTTTTTGAAAATCGCATTATTAGTTGCTGGTTCAATATTGTTTAGTAAAGTGGTTTTCAAAAGAGCGCATGGACTCATTACTAGATTTCTGGATGAGGATTACTTTGTTTTGTTTGTTCTAGGGGTAGCCATAACATACGGTGGATTTGCTTTATATTTAGATTTATCAGAAGTCATCGGTGCTTTTTTGGCAGGGATCATGATGGCGGAAACACAGTTTAAAGAAAAAGTAAAAGAAGTTGTGATGCCTGTCAGAAATTTGTTTTTACCTTTCTTCTTTTTAAACTTTGGTCTTTCTTTAGAATTTACCAAAGAAATTCCCGCATTTGGTTTATTGTTCATTATCCTAATATGGTCGGTGTTATCTAAACTAATAGTGGGGTATTTAGGTGGACAATGGTACGGTTTATCAAAAAGGGAATCTTTCGAATCTGGGCTCGTATTAACACCAAGAGGTGAATTTTCCGTTATAGTTGCAGGCTTAGCCACTGGTGTCATTCAAATATTTGCCGGGATGTATATTTTAATAGCAGCATTGCTTGGCATGTTCCTTGTGCAGTTATCCCCAAAAATTAGCGATAAAATCATGGGCAAGAGTAAAGAAGAGAAATGAAGTGGTTTTTTATTTGAGGTCTAATTTAATCAATTTTATTGCAAACAAAAATGACCTATTAACCTTAATGGA
Organism: Paenisporosarcina sp.; assembly: GCA_048976825.1. GTDB lineage: Bacteria > Bacillota > Bacilli > Bacillales_A > Planococcaceae > Paenisporosarcina. The sequence goes on along the minus strand of JBHGUT010000001.1, from coordinate 16,536 downwards.
TTTAGTTTTAGCTCATTTACTTTTTAGCAAAAATTCTTGAGTAAATAATCTTAAAATCCTCCTGTATGATTTTCATTGTTTCCCATCCTGTAATTTTCACTCTCACCCGGTTTATTGTTGAGATTAGTGCCACGGTGCGGATAGTTGTTATGTTTTTTTCGTTTCCAGTCTATTAGTGCGCCCAATGCTAAAAATATAAAAACAATCGAGAAGATAATAAACCAAAACATCATAATCAATTCCTTTCCTTTCCATATTATCATTGATTAAATAAACAGATAATTAATTTTAAGAGTTGTTTTAGTTTTTTTCATTCAAAATCGGTGAATTTCAAACCTTCTTCCAAAGTGCATAGAATAAATTCGCGTGCAGATACTACGAATAGAATTTACATTAATTATTCTTTGCAAAATTCAATCAGTTGTGATATATGACCAATTCGAGTAGAATGGATAAGGAATTTTGTTTTTTGAAAAGAGGGTATCAAAATGAAAACATCTATTTTTGGTTTAACATTGGAACAACTAACAGCATGGTTTTTAGATAAAGGACAAAAAAAATACAGAGCAGAGCAAGTGTGGGACTGGTTATATATAAAACGCATTACTGACTTTTCAGAAATGAACAACGTCAGTAAAGAATGTATTCAATTACTTGAAGACCATTTTGTTCTTTATACACTTGAAGAAAGTGTGAAGCAAGAATCTTCGGATGGTACGATTAAGTTTTTATTCAAAATGAAAGATGGAAACTTAATTGAAACAGTATTGATGCGTTTTAAATATGGCTTATCTGTCTGTGTAACAACTCAAGTTGGTTGTAATATTGGCTGTAGTTTTTGTGCCAGTGGATTATTGAAAAAAAGTCGCGATTTAAACTCTGGTGAAATTGTTGAGCAAATTATGCGCGTGCAACAACATCTCGATCAAGTGAAAAAAGAGGAACGAGTTAGTCATATTGTAGTCATGGGTATTGGTGAGCCGTTTGACAATTACACAAACTTAATGAATTTCCTAAGTGTTGTTAATTCACAAAAAGGACTTGCAATTGGAGCTCGACATATTACGGTTTCGACGAGCGGTATTGTACCGAAAATTTACGATTATGCAGATGAAGGTCTGCAAGTGAACTTGGCGATTTCTATTCATGCACCAACAAACGAATTACGTACACGCATTATGAAAATCAATAAAGCCTATCCAATCGAGAAATTAATGGAAGCAATTGATTATTATCTAGAAAAAACAAATCGACGTATCACGTTTGAATATATACTTTTACGTGATGTTAATGATCACGTGGAAGAAGCGCATCAACTTGCAAAACTGCTTGAAAACAAACGTCACTTATCATATGTGAATTTAATTCCTTATAACCCGGTAGACGAACATGCGCAATACCAACAAAGTACGCCGGAAGCCATTCGTGCATTCTATGATGCACTTAAGAAAAAAGGCATCAACTGTGGTGTGCGACAAGAACAAGGAGCGGATATTGACGCGGCTTGTGGTCAATTAAGAAGTAAGCAAATTAAAAAGGCAGAAAAAGCTTCTGTTTAAGCTGTTCGTAAAAAGACAAATTTATACGCAGAAACGTATCTATTCATTTAGATGCGTTTTTTTATAAGCACGGAGTAATTTTGTTTGTCCGAAGACAGGGTATTCCTCATGTCATTTTTTATTCCCTTCATATTCTATAGTACATACAAATTGGGTTTATTCCCCGGTTAGACATAGAGAGATGAAGGGAGAGGTGACTAATGGGCGTTGAACTTACAGCGCTACATTGGACGTATGTAGTTTTCATTATTTTCATTATTGGTTTTATGGTGATGAGACGTGATACGACATTAATCAGCATAGTGGGCATTTTTTTAATTGCCATAATTGCAACCGGATCGCTAAGTGCATCAGTTAGTAGTATTTTTAACAGCTTTATTTATGCGATTACAGAATTGTTGCCAACAATTCTTGTCATCTCGATTATTGTGGCAATGAGTAGGACTTTAACGAGCACAGGAATAAATGATGTCATGATTTCTCCTTTTTCTAAACTCATTCGAACGCCTGCACTTGCGTATTGGACAATTGGGATATTAATGATGGTTATTTCATGGTTTTTCTGGCCATCTCCAGCTGTAGCACTTATGGGAGCAGTTTTGCTACCAGTTGCCATACGTGTAGGTTTACCAGCACTTGGGGTGGCAATGGCCATGAACTTATTTGGCCACGGAATTGCATTATCTGGTGACTTTATTATTCAGGGTGCTCCTAAATTAACCTCTGATGCTGCAGGTCTCCCAATTAATGATGTCATCCAAGCGAGTATTCCACTGGTCTTTGTTATGGGTATTGTCACGACAGTAACTGCTTTTTATTTCTTAAAGCGCGATTTGAAATCAGGTTTATTAACGCATGAAACTGGCCTTTCTGTTAGTCAAGATATCCAACCTTCAGACCAACAATTGAATCTGCTTTCTACATCTCAAAAACGTTTTTTTGCCCTATTGATTCCTGTTTTATTCGGACTCGATGTTGCTGCCATGTCTATCCTCGATTTGCAGGGTGGAGACGCTACTGCCTTAATCGGTGGAACAGCCGTATTTATTCTTCTTTTGATATCTATGGTGAGCCATCGACTCAAAGGATTTGAGAAAGCGACGAGTTATTTAATAGAAGGATTCACATTTGGTTTTAAAGTATTTGGAGCAGTCATCCCAATTGCTGCATTCTTTTATCTTGGAGATGCAGGTTTTATGAAAATAGTGGGTGATTTGCTACCAAAGAGTTCACATGGAATTGTAAATGACCTTGGGGTTGCTCTTGCAACGATTGTTCCATTGAGCAAAGAAGTAGGTGCTGTCACTTTAACCGGGGTTGGTGCTATTACAGGTCTAGATGGTTCAGGTTTTTCAGGAATTTCACTTGTTGGGTCTGTAGCTAATATATTTGCTACTGCCATTGGAGCGGGTGCAGCTACACTTACGGCTCTCGGACAAATTGCCGCAATTTGGGTTGGTGGAGGAACATTAGTACCATGGGCGTTAATCCCTGCAGCTGCTATATGTGGAGTTGACCCGTTCGAGCTTGCAAGAAGAAACCTTGCTCCAGTTACGATTGGTTTAATTGTCACCACGATAGTTGCGATGTTTTTAATATAATTGCACATCCTAAAAACAGTTATAAAACCCTCGTTCAGGAGGGTTTTTCTTATGGGTTAAAGTCTATCTTTGCGCAATCAATGCTATAATTAATGAAACATCTTAATCAGAAAGGAGTTAGATCAGTATGAAGTTCGTAAAATCAAAAATGAAGCAACTTGTTAAAGAAAATGAAGAACTAAAAAAACGCTTACGTGATTTAATGGATGAACATGATTTAGAGAAAGATTTTGCACTTAAAGCCATTTATCATTCAGATGTAGAAGGTGGAAAATATCAAGTGCCATACCAAGAACTTTGACTTGCTTTATTGGGTAAGTCTTTTTTTATTACTCCTGCTAATTTTTGGTTAAACACGTTTCAGTTATGGTCAATCCAAAATAAATCGCACTTGAATTTGATTGTTTTCCAAAAAAAATAGTTAAGATGCATGAATAAATGAAAAAAGCACAAGATAATGGGACAAGGAGGTGAGTAATATGGCAAACAACAATTCAGGTGGAAGTCGTAACAAACTTGCCGTTCCAGGTGCAAGACAAGCGTTAGAACAAATGAAATATGAGATTGCACAAGAGTTCGGAGTTCAAGTTGGAGCAGATGCAACATCTCGAGCAAATGGATCAGTTGGTGGAGAAATTACGAAACGATTGGTAACACAAGCTCAATCAAACTTAAGAGGAAATCAAAATCTAAATTCATAATACACGAAGCCGACGGCAAAAGCTGTCGGTTTTTTTGTTTACTTTTCAAGGTTTTAGTTTGTGTACCATTTCTTTAATTCAAACAAGGTTCTACAGATAATAGCGTTTATGTAGAGTACGAATTAGGGTAAATAGTGTATACTAATGACAATTATGAAGCTGGAAGAAGGGATTCACATGTCGTCAAATTACGCGGATGATAGTTTAGCTTTACATACAGATTTATATCAAATTAATATGGCAGAAGCCTACTGGGCAGATGGTATACATAATCGAAAAGCGGTATTTGAATTGTTTTTCCGCAAGTTGCCATTTGGTAATGGCTATGCAATTTTTGCGGGTTTAGAACGTGTATTGGATTTCTTACAAGAGTTCCGATTTTCTGAAAGTGATTTAGCCTATTTGCAAAATGAACTTGGATATCGTGAAGATTTTATTTCCTATTTACGTGAGATCCGCTTTACTGGGGATGTCTATTCCATGGTTGAAGGAGAACTCGTTTTTGCGAATGAACCTATTATACGAGTAGAGGCACCTTTAATTGAAGCACAGCTTATTGAGACGGCTCTTCTTAATATTGTTAATTACCAAACGCTTATTGCAACAAAAGCTAGTCGAATTAAACAAATCGTGAAGACAGATAAGGTAATGGAATTTGGAACACGTCGCGCACAAGAAATGGACGCAGCAATTTGGGGGTCTCGCGCAACAATTATAGGTGGATTAGAAGCTACTAGTAACGTGCGTGCTGGAAAGAAATTCGGGATTCCTGTCGCGGGAACACATGCACATTCATTAGTACAAGCTTATAAAAGTGAATATGAAGCATTTCATTCGTATGCAAAACGTCACAAAGACTGTGTGTTTTTAGTGGATACATATAACACCCTGAAAATTGGTGTTCCAACTGCCATACAAGTTGCGAAAGAACTCGGAGATAAAATCAATTTCATTGGTATTCGACTAGATAGTGGAGATATTGCCTTTTTATCAAAAGAATCGAGACGGTTGTTAGATGAAGCGGGTTATACTGAAGCGAAAATCGTAGTATCCAATGATTTGGATGAATATACGATTTTGAATTTGAAAGCACAAGGCGCGAAAGTGGATATGTGGGGAATTGGCACTAAACTTATAACCGCATACGATCAACCTGCACTTGGTGCTGTTTACAAAATCGTTTCTATTGAGAGTGACCAAGGCGTAATGGAAGATACGATTAAAATTTCTTCTACGACCGAGAAAGTAACAACACCCGGTCGGAAAAAATTGTATCGAATTATTGATCGTGAAAATGGAAAAGCGGAAGGCGATTACATCACTATGTACGATGAAGATCCAACGGCTGAAGAACGGCTTAAAATGTTCCATCCAGTACACACATTTGTCTCGAAATTTGTCACAAACTTTGATGCAAAAGATTTACACATGCAAGTAATTAAAGAAGGGGAAGTGGTTTACACCAACCCTACGTTAAATGAAATGCGTGATTATGCAGCGTCAAATTTAGAATTATTATGGGATGAATATAAACGGTCATTAAATCCAGAAGAATACCCAGTAGATTTAAGTCAAAAATGCTGGGACAACAAAATGCGCAACATTCAAGAAATCAAAGAAATGGTGGATCATATGCATTTCGCATAATTGCTTAAGGAGGAATTGGAATGACAAACTTACAACAAGAAATTATCAAAGATTTGAAAGTGAAATCAAACATAAATCCGAAAGAAGAGATTCGAATCTCCATTGATTTTATGAAAGCCTATCTGAAAAAACATTCTTTCCTAAAAGGAATGGTACTTGGTATATCGGGTGGGCAAGATTCAACTTTGACAGGAAAGCTTGCGCAAATGGCAGTAAATGAATTGAATGAGGAAATTGGCGATGAGAAATATTCATTCATTGCAGTCCGATTGCCTTATGGGGTTCAGTTTGACGAAGATGACTGTCAGGATGCATTAGATTTTATTCAGCCATCAAAAATATACACAGTGAACATTAAAGGTTCCGTCGATGCGAGTAAAAAAGCCCTTGACGAAGCGGGTATTTTACTTACTGATTTTGGAAAAGGAAATGAAAAAGCAAGAGAACGGATGAAGGTACAGTATTCAATTGCATCTATGCATAACGCAATTGTTCTTGGAACTGACCATGCTGCAGAAGCCATTACGGGGTTTTATACGAAATACGGTGATGGCGGAACTGATATTATGCCTATATTCCGATTAAATAAAAGACAAGGGAAAGAATTGTTGAAAGAGCTAGATTGTCCAACTCATCTTTATACAAAAATTCCAACTGCCGACTTAGAAGAAGATCGTCCAGCGATACCAGATGAAATTGCACTTGGTGTCACATACGATCATATAGATGATTATCTTGAAGGCAAAGAAATTCCAAGAGAGCCAGCTGAGAAAATAGAATCGTATTATTTACGGTCACAGCATAAACGTCATATGCCAATTACCGTCTTTGATGATTTTTGGAAATAACCTGAACACACACATCTTTCCGATGTGTGTGTTTTCTTATTCTGAATAGGTTGTTTATTCGAAATATTTTAGTTATGATTATGGTACAATGTGACAATTTTCACAAAAATGAATTAGTTCTAAAAGACAACTGGGGGAATATAGAGATGATGGAAAATCAAAAAAAGTTACAGGCAATCGTAGACAATATTGAAAAAGTGATGATTGGTAAACGTAACATAGCTGAATTGAGTGTTGTAGCATTAATTGCACAAGGACATGTTCTTTTAGAAGATGTACCAGGTGTAGGTAAAACGATGATGGTTCGAGCTTTAGCAAAATCCGTTGGCGCACAATTTAAACGTATACAATTTACACCTGACTTATTGCCATCCGATGTAATAGGAGTATCCATCTATAATCCGAAAGACATGCAGTTTGAATTCAGACCAGGCCCTATTATGGGCAATATCGTATTAGCGGATGAAATTAACCGTACTTCACCGAAAACTCAATCGGCATTATTAGAAGGGATGGAAGAGGCAACTGTTACCATCGATGGCGAAACCATAATGATTCCAAAGCCTTTCTTTGTCATGGCTACTCAAAACCCGATCGAATATGAAGGAACGTATCCACTTCCTGAAGCTCAGTTAGATCGATTTTTATTAAAATTACGAATGGGTTACCCTACCCATGCTGAAGAAATAGAAGTATTAAAACGAGCAGAAAGATCGGCTCCAATTGAAGATTTAACCGCTGTTATTTCTATAGAGGATTTAATTAGGCTTCAAAAAGAAGTAAAAGAAATTACAGTCGATGATACGATTAAAAACTATATTGTTGATTTGGCTAATCGAACACGTAAAGACTCGTACATTTACTTAGGCGTAAGCCCACGTGGTTCACTGTCGTTGATGAAAGCTTCCCAAGCGTATGCGATGTTGCAAGGTAGAGACTATGTGACACCTGATGACGTTCAATATTTAGCGGCATCTGTTTTCAGTCATCGTATGATATTACGATCTGAAGCACGTTACGATGGAATTACGCCTGAAGAAATTATCGAGCGCATATTAGCAAAAACGAATGTGCCGATTAAAAGGCTTGTGAAACAATGAAGAAAAAGAGATTTTCATGGGCTATAGGGGGACGACTTATATTTGTCCTGTTTATCTTACTCTTTGCTTTTACATTTGCTATGTTTCAAGGTGGCTTTGTTAGTTGGTTTATTTTTTATATGTTAGTACCATTTGCTCTCTATTCAATTAGTTTCTTCTTTAGTCCAATTTCAAAGATAGAAGCAGAACGTTACATACAGACAGCACAAGTTAGAAATGGTGGAAAGTTGATAGTTACGGTGAAATTAACACGTCCATCACGATTTCCAATGCTGTATTTGTTAATAAAAGAAAAGACCAAAAGTGAAGCTTTACTAAAGCACGCAGGCAATAAACTAAAAACAGTAAGGTTAGTTGGTATGCAAAAAGTGATTGAGTGGACGTATGAAATTGAACATATGCCTCGTGGAGAGCATACATTTGTAGGCGTTGAAATAGAAGTAAGCGATTTTTTCGGTTGGGTGAAGAAAACACATATATTTCCAATCAAACAAAACATTATCGTGTATCCGAATGTAACAGAAATGATTTATATGCCAATTGAAACTCGATACGATCAAGGTACAGCTGCCTCGCCATTTACTATTGTAAAAGATACCACCATGGCAACGGGTATTCGTGATTATCAACCTGGAGACCGCGTTTCATGGATTCATTGGAAGTCATTTGCACGTACTCAAACACTTCGAACAAAAGAATTTGAAGATCGTCAATCTCAAGATTTATTTATCGTTATTGATCGACAACCATCTAGTACATTTGAAGAACAAATTGAATTAACTGCATCTGTTCTCCAAGCTGTGGTGAGACATCAAGCAAGTGCGGCCTTTTTATCTCTAGGAGCGAATAGATATTATTTTCCTGGAGTTCAAAGTGAAGAACAATTACAGAGAACGATGTTTCATTTAGCTAAAGTAACACCGGATTTGAAACAGCCAATTGATCAAATCTTACCTAAAGATTCCGCTATGTCGAGTGCTACATCCGTTTTACTTATCACAGGCAATTTGACTGCTGCATGGATTGATGCAATCCCTAAATCGGCCAAAAACTTACGTGTTTGCACTTGTTTTGTCGTCATGAAAAAAGGCGCGAAAGTGTCGAAGAAGGACATGGCCGTACATCAATTAGCTCGTTCAAGAGGGATGGTTGTGCATGTTTTGTCACAAGATCATTTTGCTAACGCCTTTACGGAGGTTGGGAAATCATGAACAAGAATAACGAAAATAAATGGCTTACACTGGTTTTTTATGTGTTGGTGTTCTTCCTTTTGCGGGAATGGTTGTTACCCGTTATGGAATTAACCGAAACGAATTATTTAACATTGTTTTTATTCTTCATTGCCATCTGTTTTGTATCTAGTGTTTTTAATTTCAAGTGGTGGGTTAGTGGTCCTATAAAACTTGTCTATATCGCATGGGTTCTCGTCTATGTATACACTGGGGAAGTATTTTTTAATGGGGAAGCTTTTGCTTTTCTTTTTGGAGACATCGCAACCAACATTGGGGTTCTTTTTACAGGAAACTGGGCAATTGTAACGAATTCTTTCCGGACGGTTCTCTTCTTCGCTTTGATATGGATGACAACCTATTTAATCTACCATTGGATTAGTATCCGTTTAACTATCTTCATGTTCTTCTTTATGACGGTCATTTTTATTGCTGCTCTAGATACATTTAGTCCATATGAGGGAGACAACGCGATATTGCGTGTCATGATTATCGGGTTACTGTTAGCGGGTTTAGTAAAAATATCTCAACTATATAGTAAGAACGACATGGGCATACCCCGTTCAAAATTTGGCTCGATGGTAGCTCCACTCCTTTTACTGATAACTATAAGTGGAACACTAGGTTTTTTATTACCAAAAGCCGGTCCTATTTGGGCAGATCCAGTTCCCTTTATCCATTCTTTTGCTGAAAACGCTGGTAATGGCCTCCGCGGTTCATCGGGGATTGGAAAAATTGGATATGGGGAAGATGATTCTTCTCTTGGAGGAGCTTTTATCGGAGATGATACGGTTGTTTTTGAAGCAATCGTAAAGAGACCTCAGTATTGGAAGATAGAAACGAAGGACACCTATACAGCTAAAGGGTGGGAACAATCTGTAGCTTCGAATGAAATAATAAACTACAGGAATGGAGATCAAATTGATACCGGCTTTCCACTCGGAACTCCTGAAGACTTACAATTTGCTAAAATAACAATGGGATTGACTTATCCATTCCTCATGTACCCATATGGTTTGAGCACTACTCAAGCGGAAGGAGCGATAACGTTTTCCGTCTCAAACAATACCCAGAAAATTGAGACTTTCCTGGAAAATAGTGCTATTGAATTACCTTCGTATTCCATGTTTTTTAGTGAACCAACTTATAGTTTGACAGCACTGCGGGCGACGAATGTTGAATCACTTAATGGGCTACCTCCAGAATTTGATCGCTACTTACAGTTACCTGAAAACCTACCTGAACGAATTCGAAAATTAGCAGTATCCATAACAGAGGATAAACGAAGTTTGTATGAAAAAGCGCGAGAAATTGAGCGATACTTTCCGAGTAATGGGTTCGTTTACGATCAAACCAACGTCGGTATTCCTGAAAAGGACCAAGACTATGTAGACCAATTCTTATTTGAAACACAACGAGGATATTGTGATAATTTTTCTACATCAATGGTCGTATTATTAAGATCACTGGATATTCCTGCTCGATGGGTGAAGGGTTTTGCTGAAGGAGAAGAAATAGGTAAACAAGATGGACTACGTGTTTATGAAGTAACGAATAATAACGCACACTCTTGGGTGGAAGCCTATTTACCTGGTATAGGCTGGATGCCATTTGAACCTACCATTGGTTTTGATGGAGCTGGAAATATTGATTACGATCTTGTGGCTGGCGCAGAGGACAAATTAGAACCTGTCGTGCAAAAGCCAAAGGACACGACAAAGTCTAAACCTGTAAAAAAAGAAAAGTCGGTGTCTGAACGATTCTCAGATTTAGTGAAAAATATAACTTCTTGGATTTCCGATAATAAAGGACGAATTTTATTCTGGAGTTTGGGCATTCTTGTATTAAGTGCAGTGTTATTCCGTATCCGCAAAAAATGGATGCCGAAATTGTTAGTTCCATACTACCGTTTAAGAAGAAGTGATTGGAAGTCGTTTGAACAAGGGTATCATCGATTGCTCAAACAATTAGCACTCTATGGGATTGAAAGAAGAGAAGGGCAAACCTTAAAAACATATTCCAACTATGTTGACTCGTTCTTTGGCTCGAACGATATGAAGAAATTAACAAATGCTTATGAAAAAGGATTTTATGGTGGAAACATAGAAGCACATGAGTGGGTACAACTGAGAGAAAGTTGGGAAAATTTAATCAATCGTACTAGCGGTTGATTTTAAGACAAACAACCTGTAGAATTGAAAAAAATTATACAGACTGGTTTGCCTCATATATGTCCGATGATACGGTTCGGATGTCTCTACCAAGTTGCCGAAAATGACTTGACTATGAAGGCGGATGCAACATGTCTATTTATGGACGTTTGTTTGCATTCGCCTTTCAAGAGAAAAGACTTTATTGTCTAGCTTCAAGCGCCAGTCCGCACCTAAGCTTCAGAAGCTCATTCGGAAACAGGTTTCCGATTCGTTTCTTCCAGCGCAGGCGTCGGACATGAATGGCGCTTTGCGCTTTTCTTATGTAGAGCAAAAGAACGCGTAGAAAGGTTTTCTTTCGTACGCGTTTTTTCATTATGAAAGGACCGGTAATTCTATTGAAGAGGTGGACGCATTGTCAGCAACTCCTATGTTGAAAGAACAAGAAAAAATAGTCGTACTTGATTTTGGAAGTCAATACAATCAATTAATTACACGTCGAATTCGTGAATTTGGCGTTTATAGTGAACTTCATCCTCATACAGTAACTGCTGAGGACTTAAAGGCCATGAACGCAACAGGTATTATTTTCTCGGGTGGTCCTAATTCCGTTTACGACGAAAAAGCATTGCATGTGGACCAAGCCATTTTTGATATGAATTTACCTATACTTGGAATTTGTTATGGTATGCAGTTAATGTCTCAACATTTTGGTGGTAAAGTAGAAAAAGCGTCCCATCGAGAATATGGAAAAGCAGAAATAACAGTTGTTAAAGAGAGTCTTTTATTCAAAGACTTGCCAAGTGAACAAGTGGTTTGGATGAGTCACGGGGATCATGTGACAATTGCTCCTGAAGGATTTGAAGTAATCGCAACAAGCCCATCTTGTGCTGTTGCGGCTATAGGAAACGAAGCGCGCAATATCTATGCGGTTCAATTCCATCCAGAAGTCAGACACTCCATTTATGGGATAGAATTACTCCGTCAATTCGTTTTCGGTGTTTGTGGTGCAAAAGGTAACTGGTCAATGGAAAGTTTCATTGAATTAGAAATTGAAAAAATTCGTCAAGAAGTTGGCGACAAAAAAGTATTATGTGCACTAAGTGGTGGGGTAGATTCATCCGTAGTTGCTGTCTTAATTCATAAAGCAATTGGTGATCAATTGACATGTATGTTTGTCGATCATGGTTTACTTCGTAAAGGGGAAGCGGAAAGTGTAATGAAAACTTTCGCAGATGGCTTCCATATGAACGTCATTAAAATTGACGCTCAAGAACGTTTTATGAGCAAACTCGCGGGTGTTTCAGATCCGGAAACGAAGAGAAAAATCATTGGTAATGAATTCATTTATGTATTTGATGATGAAGCGGCTAAACTTGAGGGCATGGATTTCCTTGCTCAAGGTACACTTTACACAGACATTATTGAAAGTGGTACAGCAACTGCTCAAACAATTAAATCCCATCATAATGTAGGTGGATTACCTGAAGATATGCAGTTTAAACTAATAGAGCCTTTAAATACGTTATTTAAGGACGAGGTTCGTGTACTTGGAACTGAACTCGGAATGCCGGACGAAATCGTTTGGCGCCAACCATTCCCTGGCCCAGGTCTTGGTATCCGTGTTCTCGGTGCAATTACAGAAGAGAAATTAGAGATTGTCCGTGAGTCCGATGCAATTCTACGTGAAGAAATAAGCAAAGCGGGTCTAGACCGTGATATTTGGCAATACTTCACGGTTTTACCTGACATTCGAAGTGTTGGAGTTATGGGTGATGCCCGTACGTACGATTACGCAATTGGAATCCGTGCAGTAACGTCAATTGATGGAATGACTTCTGACTGGGCACGTATTCCATGGGATGTTTTAGAGAAAATAAGTGTTCGAATTGTAAATGAAGTGCCAAACATTAATCGTGTATTATACGACATTACAAGTAAACCACCAGCAACGATTGAGTGGGAATAAACTGATTAACTTGGAATGTTGAAATAGCTCTTAAAACCTAATAAATCAACGTTTATGGAGACTTGATGGATAATTGGATTTATCCTCCTGCAACGATTAACTTCTTAAAAGTACTCTCTTGTATTTGCGATATTTTGCAAATACAAGGGAGCTTTTTTATGGTCAAAATTGTTAAGTTACTGCATGATTTTCAATTTAATCAAAAAATTGAAGACAAAAAAACCACATTATTTAGCTTTGTACCATTTGGTTGCCGCAAAAGATGCCTTATCTTTAGCGATTAAAATATGTATTACTAGAACTTCCTTTTCCAAGGGATTCCCGCCTTTTATTTCACGTATTGATTTTAAAAGGATTAAATAATTAATAGAATGGAGAAACTTAATTTGAAGAAAACGTATTGATTTTAATAGGATTTAATAGAATGGAGAAACTTAATTTGAAGAAAGTCAGAAAAGCGATTATACCCGCTGCAGGACTTGGAACTCGATTTTTACCTGCAACTAAAGCTATGCCTAAAGAAATGTTGCCAATAGTAGATAAACCAACGATTCAATATATTGTAGAAGAAGCGATAGAATCTGGAATTGAAGACATTATTATTGTTACTGGAAAAGGGAAACGAGCTATTGAAGATCACTTTGACCGAGCCCCTGAATTAGAGCAGATTCTTATTAAAAAAGGGAAATTCGAATTAGTTGATACAGTCAGAAAATCAAATGAACTTGGAAACATACACTATATTCGTCAACAAGATCCTAAGGGATTAGGGCATGCTGTGTTATGCGCTAAAAACTTTATTGGAAATGAGCCATTTGCTGTATTACTTGGTGATGATATCGTACAAAGTTCAACACCATGTTTAAAACAACTAATTGTCCAATATGATGAAATGCAATCTTCTATTATTGGAGTTCAAAATGTACCAAATGAAGACACTCATCGCTATGGGATAATTGCGCCTTTAGAAAATAAAGGTAGACTCTTTCAAGTTGAAAAGTTTGTAGAAAAACCTGAAAGAGGAACTGCACCTTCGAATTTAGCGATAATGGGTCGCTACATCCTAACACCTGAGATTTTTGGTTTCCTTGAATCTCAAGAAGTTGGAGCGGATGGGGAAATTCAATTGACAGATGCGATTGAAAAACTGAATCAACTTCAACGGGTTTATGCATATAACTTTGTCGGAAGACGTTATGATGTTGGGGAAAAGTTGGGATTTGTGAAAACTACCATTGAATTTGCACTTCAGCATCCGGAAATTAAAAATGAAGTGATTGATTTCATTAATTCAATTAAAATTAACAATTGAAAAAATAATAATGCCATCTATTTTTTATGAAAATCACTATAATTAAATCTGCAACAATCGAGTGGGAATAAACTGGTTAACTGGAAGAGAATGTGTTTTTTCCGAACTATCAAGGTCTTTTTTTAAAAAAGGTTCGGAAAAACGATTGAAACACCATCAACATGGTGTTATAGTACTATTGTTATCAAATAAAATACTGTCGTCGTATAATGTCGGGAATATGGCCCGAAAGTTTCTACCGAGTTACCGTAAATGACTCGACTACGATTTTTAGAAAGACGGGAATCCGTCTTTCTTATATCTTGAAGAGTGTAAACTTTCAAGAAAATCGGAGGCATGCGACTTTTTGTTGCATGCCTTTTTGTTTTTATAATAAGAAGGTGAAAAAATAAGTTTGACATCGAAGCGAGAAGGTCACAAGGATTGACATACTTTCTTTCTGTGAGGGTACAGACTTAAAACTTTCTCTATTATAGAAGAAACGAACGCGTGTACACGACAACACGGAGGGGAAAACATGAAGAAATATTTTCAATTTGAAGAACTCGGAACAAATTATCGTCGTGAGATTATTGGTGGATTAACAACATTCTTATCAATGGCGTACATATTGATCGTTAATCCACTTACATTATCACTAGATTCAGTGCCAGATTTCGACGATGCATTGCGAATGAACGCAGGTGCTGTATTCGTAGCCACAGCTTTAGCTGCAGCGGTTGGATCCCTTTTTATGGGGCTCATCGCCAAGTATCCAATAGCTCTGGCACCAGGAATGGGACTAAATGCATTTTTTGCGTATACAGTAATTTTAACATATGGCATTCCATGGCAAACTGCACTAACAGGGGTTTTATTTTCAGGACTCATTTTTATTGTTCTTTCATTATCAGGAATTCGTGAGACCATAATTAACGCAATTCCAGCTGAATTGAAATATGCAGTTGCTGCAGGTATCGGTCTGTTTATCACTTTTATAGGTTTACGTAATGCAGGAATCATTGTTGATAATCCAGCGACACTTGTTGCACTTGGTGACTTATCAGCAGCGAATACATTATTAGCGATTTTTGGATTGCTTTTAACCGTTATTTTTATGGTTCGTGGAATTAAAGGCGGTATCTTTTACGGTATGCTTATAACGGCGGCTACGGGGATGTTTTTTAATTTAGTAGAAGTTCCTTCTTCTATTATAGGAAAAGTTCCAAGTGTGGCACCAACTTTCGGTGTAGCTTTTGAGCCATTGTTAAATGATCCAGGTTCACTTATGACCATTCAATTCTTAGTGGTTGTGTTGACTTTCCTATTTGTAGACTTCTTTGATACAGCAGGAACATTAGTTGCTGTAGCTAATCAAGCTGGACTTATGAAAGATAACAAGTTACCAAGAGCGGGCAAAGCCTTGCTTGCAGATTCGTTAGCAACTGTAACGGGAGCAGTGTTCGGAACATCAACAACAACTTCATATATTGAATCAAGTGCAGGAGTTGCGGCAGGTGCGAGAACTGGTTTTGCTGCAATTGTAACAGGAGTACTCTTCTTACTTGCATTATTCTTTTCACCAGTTTTATCAGTAATGACTTCAGCTGTAACCGCGCCAGCATTAATAATTGTCGGTGTCTTAATGGTTTCAACATTAAATAAAATTGAATGGAATCGTTTTGAAATAGCAGTACCCGCATTCTTAACAATTATTGCAATGCCACTTACTTATAGTATCGCCACGGGAATTGCTATTGGATTTGTCTTTTATCCAATCACGATGATCTTAAGTGGTAATGCGAAAAAGATTCATCCAATTATGTATGGAATGTTTATAGTTTTTGTCCTATACTTTGTCTTCGTTGAAGGTCAATAAGAAATGAAGTTTAAAAAGGATGACTCCCAAAAAGGGTAGTCATCCTTTTTTACTTATGAAAATGGTTATTAATTCCTTTCAATATTGTTATCAAACTGTAACCTTAATTGATAGAAATTTCTGATACAATAAACATTATAATCTTTTAAAATATGTTATTGACTTTCGAATGTCAGGCTGATATATTATTAAAGTTGCTGTTTTGGCAACGACATGATTATATGAAAATGAATTATAATGATAGCGAAACTTTTCGTTGACATAACGAAGAGAATTTGATATTATATAAGAGTTGCTGTTACGAGAGTGGCAAGCAAATGAACCTTGAAAACTGAACAGCAAAACGTCAACTAAAATAGCGGAACACACTTCGGTGTGGGAAGCGAAACTTGAACTTAAACGTTCATTATAAACGTCATTCATTTGACGCCAGCAACAAAGTATGAGCAATCATACTCTCGAATTTTTTTGAGATACAAGCAGGTCGAGGAAGTGAGTAAGTGAACAGCGGAGCGTACTTTGGTACGTGAGCATGTGAACGAGTGAAACTGACGAAGAGATG